>NZ_JAAGOA010000001.1:0-434970 GCF_010550675.1 Phytoactinopolyspora halotolerans
CCCACGCTCTGGGCGATGTGCTCGTTAGCTTCCCCGCGCGCAGCCGCCAGCACAATCCGCGCGCGCAGAGCCAGCCCAGCACGCACCGCCGTCGAGCGAGTCAACCGGACCAACTCATCACGATCACTATCTCGCAGCGCCAATGCAGGAGCAGGACGATTCGCCATACGACATGGTCCCAGAAACCAACCATTCAGTAACTAACGACACGCCACACTAGGCCCACCGCAGTCGGGCGCTATAGGTTCGAGGTGTTGCCGACCGTCGAGGAGCCATCGTGTCGCAGACCCGTATCGCAGCGCTGGGCCACTATCAGCCCGAGCACGTCCTGACCAATGACGATCTCGCGACCATGGTGGACACCAATGACGCCTGGATACGTCAACGCACCGGCATCGCCACTCGGCACATCGCTCGCGATCAGACGGTCGCCGACATGGCGTCCGCTGCGGCGGAGAAGGCGCTGTCCTCGGCCGGCCTGCAGCCGGACGAGATCGGCATGGTGGTCGTCGCCACCTGCTCGGCCATGGACCGGTGTCCGAGCAACGCGGCCCAGGTCGCCGGCACGCTCGGCATTCCGGCGGCGGTGTGTTTCGACCTCAACAACGGGTGTGCCGGGTTCTGCACGGCGCTGGCAACGGCCGACCATTCGGTCCGGGCCGGCGCGGCACAACATGCCCTGGTGATCGGCGCGGAGAAGATGAGCGACGTGACGGACTGGACCGACCGGTCGACGTGCGTCCTGCTCGGCGACGGCGCCGGTGCGGCGATCATCTCCCTGGCGTCGGACGAGGGTGGAATCGGCCCAGTGGTCTGGGGATCTGATCCCACCCGCGCGCAGACGGTCCGCATCAACGACGACTGGCGTCCCCGCTTCCAGCAGGAGGGACAGTCGGTCTACCGGTGGGCGACCACCGAGCTGGCGCCCATCGCCCGCGAGGCCTGTGCGCGCGCCGGGATCACGCCGGCGGATCTGGGCGGCATCGTCACCCACCAGGCGAACCTGCGCATCATCGAAGCGCTGGTCCGGCAGCTCGACGCCGACCAGGCCGTCGTCGCACGCGACGTCGTGGATTCCGGCAACACATCGGCGGCATCCGTCCCGCTGGCGCTGGCCAAGCTGGTGGAGCGCGGCGACCTTCCCAGCGGGTCGCCGGTGCTGCTGTTCAGCTTCGGCGGCGGACTCTCCTGGGCCGGACAGGTGGTCACCACGCCGTGAACAGTCGCGGCCCGGGTCATGGCTGCGGAATCGCACGTTCAGCGGCCCGGCTGACCTGCTCCCACCGCGCCCAGGTCGCCATGCGCTGCTTCGTCACGTCGAACGCGACGTCGTAGACCATGCTGCCCAGCAGCAGGCGCAGCGGAGGATCGTCACTGTCGACCAGCGTCATGATCGCCCGCGCCGCCAACTCGGGCGGGCTGTCCACGCTACCTTCGCTGAACTGCTGTTCAAGCTCTTTCCGCATCTCGGAGTAGGCGGCGTTCGGGGAGGTGGTCTGCATCGACGTGTACAGATCGGTCCAGTAGCCGCCGGGTTGGACGATCGTCAGCGAAATACCGAACCGCTTCACTTCCGCGGCGAGCGCTTCACTCATGCCTTCGAGGGCGAACTTGCTGGCGCTGTACATCCCAGTGGTCGAGAAGCCGCCCAGGCCGGCGATGCTGGAGACCTGGATGATGTGGCCGGAGCCTTGACGCCTGAGCTGCGGCACCACCGCCTGACTGACCCAGAGCGCCCCGAACAGGTTCACTTCCATCTGTGCTCGGGCCTCGGTCTCGGTGAATTCCTCGATCGCGCCGAGCCACATGTTTCCGGCGTTGTTGACCACCACATCGAGCCGGCCGAACTGAGCGACGGCTTTGTCCACCGCGGTGAACACCGCTGCCCGGTCGGTGACGTCGACGGCGAGCGGGAGAACGCGGTCCTGCGAGCCGGGGAACAGCTCCGACGCCTCGTCCATGGTTCGCGAGACGGCGACCACGCGGTCACCGGCGTCGAGCGCGGCCTGCGCGAACGCCAAGCCGAGGCCATGACTGGCACCGGTGATGAGCCATACCCGCGGTCCGGATGCGATGATCATGAGCGATTCCTCCAAATCGTGAGACGAGACGGTCCGTCTCGCATGAGTCGACTATCCATGATGGGAGCCGCATAGTCAAGACGAACCGTCTCGTCTCAGACGGCTACGATGTCCCCATGCCCGCCCAGAACTCCTCGCCAAGCCACTCCCAAGGACCTCGCCGGAGTCCCACGTCGCACCAGGCCATCGTGTCCGCTGCCGTCGAACTCGCCGGGGAACTCCCGTACTCGCGGCTGAGCATCGAAGCGATCGCCGCGCGCGCCGGCGTCGGAAAACAGACCATCTACCGGTGGTGGCCCTCCAAGGCGGCCGTCGTGCTGGACGCGGTTCTGACCTGGAGCCAGGGCGACGACGGCGATCTGCAACTCCCAGACACCGGCGACCTCGAGACCGACCTGCGCGCCGTCCTGCACGCCACCGTCGACGAGCTGAACGACCCTCACTACGACCGCCCGATGCGCTCACTCACGGTTGCGATCGTCGAGGACGCCCAGCTCGCGGCCGAGTACGGCGAGCGCTTGGAACGGCCACTGCATCAGGCGAAGAAGGCTCGGCTGCACCGAGCCCAGCTCGCCGGAGAGCTGGACCCGGAAGCCGACCTGGACGTGGCGGTGGAAATGATCTTCGGTCCGATCATGAACCGATGGATGACGCGGAGTGGACCGCTCACCCACGCCTACGCGGACGCCGTACTGGCGACCGCCCTTGCCGGGTTGCGGCGGCGCGGATGATGTCCGCGCCGAGGCTAGGACGAGAGGATATCCGTGGCGACGTGATCCGCCCCGACGCCTTCCATCACGATCACCGGCCCGCTCGCATTGCGCGTCCGCAGCGGCAGGATCCTCTGGTAAGCCTCCGACTCGTACCAGGCCAGGGCGCTGTCGCGATCCGGGAACTCGATCATGACCAGATCGCCCGACCACGTGCCTTCCAGCACCGTCGGCGCACCGCCGTGCACGATGAACCGGCCCCCGAACGGCGCGAGCGTCGCGTCGATGCCGCGCAGATAGGAAACGATCTCCTCACCCATCCGCACCTCACCGAGGTGCGCGATCGCGTATGCCCGCGCCGGCCGGCCGTCGTTTCGGTTATCCATGTAGTCGTCCTCTCGATCATTCCGTGCGCATCGACAGGTCCATCCTCACCGCGGAGTTGCGGCCGGTCGATTACCTCTGACGTCATGCCGGGAGGGACCCGATGACCGTCACACGGTCCACGAACCCCACCGCGCACGCGGCCGCCGCCGTCGGCCAGGCGTTGCGTGCGTGGCGCGAACGACGGCGACTCACGCAGCTCGAGCTGTCCGCGCGAGCCGAGGTGTCCACGCGGCACATCAGCTTCATCGAGACGGGTCGGTCGACTCCGACCGCGTCGATGATCCTGCGGCTCACGGAATGCCTGGACGTCCCTCTTAGGGACCGGAACGCCATGTTGCTACGCGCCGGGTTCGCGCCGGCGTATACGCAGCGCCCGCTGACCGAGCCGTCGCTGGCCGTCGTCAACGACGCGATCAACCGCATCCTTGACGCGCACACACCGTATCCGGCCGTCGTCGTCGACCGGCAATGGAACCTGGTGGCCGCCAACGACGCGATTGACCTGCTCACTGCCGGATCTGCGGATTTCCTGCTGGAACCGCCCGTCAACGTGCTGCGGCTGACGCTGCATCCGCAAGGGATGGCGCCGCGCATCGTCAACCTGACGGAGTGGAGCACGCACATCCTGACCCGGCTCCGGCAAGACTGCGACGCAACCGCCGACCCACACCTGGAGCAATTGCTCACCGAACTCCGCGGCTACTCCGCACCCGCACCGTCCGCACCCGCATCGCAGGTGGGCACCGGTACCGCCACGCCGCCGGCGCTGGTGGTGCCGATGCGTCTGCGCACCGCGGAAGGCGTGATCTCACTGTTCAGTATGACCACCGTGTTCGGTACCCCCACCGACGTCACCGTCTCCGAGCTCGCGATCGAATCCTTCTACCCCGAAGACGACATCACCGCCGGCTACTTCCAGCGTCAGTCCGCGCCATCGCATCGGCGCGGGTGCGATCAGGTAGTACATGGCACGCCCCCCTGACGTCGGCCAACCGTTACCTCGACGCTTGCCGAACCTCAACAACGCGGTGACGTCTCCTGTTCCACGCGGGCCGCGTTCCCGGGGCTTCGGCGCCCGTCGTCGTATATACGGACACGCGCGCTGGGCGGAAATCATCGCTTCCCTCAGCAACGGCACGGTCGCGGGACGCCCATACGGGAGGCGGGGCTCCCGGCGTCCCGCCTCCCGTTGGCCGAGGCAGTGCTGGGCTGGGCAGGTACGACGATCCGCCGCCCCAGCGTCCGGTCCCGGCTAGCTCACCGAGCACGGCTCGCCGTTGAGCGTGAACTCCGTCGGTTCGGGGTTGCTACCTGAATACGTGCCGTTGAAGCCGACGGTGGTGGATCCGCCCGGAGCGAGCGCGTCGTTCCAGCCGATGCTCTCGGCCGTCACGTCGGCGCCACTCTGCGACCAGGTCGCCGACCAGCCTTCCCGGACACTCTGGTCACCGGGGAAGGTGAACCCGAGCGTCCAGCCGTTGAGCTGGCTGGATCCCGTGTTGGTGATGGTCACCGAGGCGGTGAAACCCTCGCTGCCGCCCCAGTTGTTGGCCGTGTACTCCACGTCGCACGCGCCACCGCCGCCCGGCCCTTCCTGGGTCGTGAAGCTCGCGGCGGTGGACGGGCTGGACGTGTTCCCCGCGCCGTCCCGGGCGACCACATAGACGCTGTACTGGGTCTGCGGGTCCAGGCCGGTCAATGTCACCGAGTTGGTCGAGGGCGACGCGAGCAGCTGGTCGTTGCCGGACTGCTCCCGGTACACGGAGTACCCGGCGAGCCCACTTCCCCCGGAGTCGCTCGACGCGGACCAGGTCAGCGAGGCAGAGTTCGAGGTCACGTCGGATATCTGGGGGGCGCCCGGCTGGGTGGGCGGCGTCGTGTCGTTCGGCGTCCCGCCGTCGAGCGTGTCCAGGATGCCGTAGTACGCCGGCTTCTTGTTGTAGTTCTCGTCGAACGGCAGCGCCGCACCCTGGCCGCCGAACTGATCCGGAACCCACGAGTGGGCGTCGGTGAAACCCCAGGTCGTGACGCCGACGCAGCCGTCGACCGACATGCAGGCGTCGACAACGGCGGCGTAGTCCTGGCGTTGCTGTTCCAGCTTGGCCTGGGTCACCGGCAGGTCCATGCGGATGTCCAGCTCGGTGATGCGGACCTCCAGCCCGAGCTGCGCGAACCGGCGGATGTTGTCCTCCAGTGAGCTGGGTACCTGACCGAGGATCATGTGTGCTTGCAGGCCGATGCCGTCGATCGGGACGCCCTGGTTGAGCAACCCGGAGACAAGGTCGTAGTAGGCGTTGCTCTTCGCGTTGATGCCGTCGATGTTGTAGTCGTTGATGTAGAGCTTGGCGTTCGGGTCGGCGGCGTCGGCGTATCGGAAGGCGTCGGCGATGTAGCCCTCGCCAAGTCCCTGCAGCCAGAAGGAGTTGCGCAGGTTGGCGCCGTCGTCGATCACCTCGTTGGCGACGTCCCAGGCCTCCACCTGGCCTTCGTAGTGGTCCAAGACCGTGGTGATGTGCGTCTGCATGGCGTCGTCGAGCTGCTGACCCGAGAGGTTCTGCACCCAACTCGGAGTCTGGTTGTGCCAGACCAGTGTGTGTCCGTAGACGGCCTGGTTGTTGGCCTGTGCGAAGTCGACGATCGCGTCACCCTGGGAGAAGGTGAACTGGCCTTGGCTCGGCTGCAGCGACTCCCATTTCATCGAATTCTCGGCCGTGACCGAGTTGAACTCGGTTCCGAGAATGTTCCGGTACTGTGCATCGCTGGACAATGGGCCGTTGGCGACTGCGGCTCCCATCCGCAGGCCTTGAGCGTCGGCCGCCCCGCGCAGTGTGTCCTGCGCCTGGGCCGCGCCGATCGGTACTACGAGTGTGGCTCCCACCAGGGCCATACTAGCCAAGATCGCTTGGCGGCGGTGACGAGTGATCATGGCCGACACGGTACGGACGACGCCGCTCACCGTCACTACAGCAAGGGTGACGAAACTGTGCGCAACCGTCTGACGTGCGCGTTCACATGGAACTATCGTGAAACTTTCGGCTTCCATGCCGGCGCCAGCAAGGTGCGGCCGCACTGAACGGCCTCCCACCCGACCCTCACTCCACGGCCCCGATCGAGGCGTATTCGCCGTGAACCTCCCACCCTCGACCCGCCTTTGCAATGCACACATATACGCGTGCAGCGGGCTCCACGCTCGACATGATGCGTATATGTGTGCATTGCAAAGGCGGGTTGAGCCGTGTGCCGACGGCGAGTTGTGTCAGTGGCATGATGCATGCTTGACCTCGTCAAGGGGGTGGTAGCCATGTACCTCGCCGGCACGGAGCATCTCGTGCTCAGCCCGACGGACCTCGTGGCGCACCTCGAGTGCCCGCATCTCACCACGCTCAACCGCGATGTCGCCGAGGGCCGACGGCCACGCCCCCACAATGACGACGCCAGTGCGCAGGTGGTTCGCACCCGCGGCGACGCACACGAGGCGGCCGTGCTGGCGGAGATGTCGGCGGCGCACCGCGTCGTAGAGATTCCCCGCGGGTCAGGTCCGGCCGAGGCCGAGGAGCTCACCGTCGCCGCGATGAAGGACGGCGCCGACCGCATCTTCCAGGCCACTTTCTACGACGGACGCTGGCGCGGCCACGCCGACTTCCTGATCCGCAACGACGCCCGCCCGAGTCACCTCGGCGCATGGTCCTATGACATCGCCGACACCAAACTCGCCAAGCACGTCAAGGCGTCCGCTCTGCTGCAGATGGCCGTCTACGCCCAGCGGCTGGAACAGCTGCAGGGCGTCCCGCCCGAAACGCTCACTGTCATCCTGGGCACCTCGGAAAGCGTCAGCGTCCCGTACGTCGACGTCGCCGCATACACCCGCCACGCGATGCGCGAGTTCGAGACGTGGCTGGCGGACCCGCCGGACACGTACCCGGTCCGGATCGCGCATTGTGCCATCTGTCCGTGGGCGGATACCTGCGAGGAGCAGTGGCGCGCCGACGACGACCTCGTCCTCGTTCCGTTCCTCCGCCGCGACCAGCGCGACGCCTTCCACGACGCCGGCGTCACCACAGTGGAAGAGCTCGCCGCCACCGACGACGACGCGCTGGCGGCCATCACCGGCATCGGGGCCGCCACCAGACGCAGGCTGGCGGCGCAGGCCCGGTTGCAGGTCGGTGCGCGCGCCCAGCAGGTGCCGCCATACGACCTGATCACCCCTCCGGAGCCGGGACGCGGCCTGGCCATGCTGCCGGAGCCGGACGACGGCGACCTGTTCCTGGACCTGGAGGGCGACCCCTTCTTCGGCGATCACGGCATCGAATACCTGTGGGGCATCTCGGACGCCCGGGACGCCTTCACCGCCTGGTGGGCTCACGATGCCGACGCCGAGCGACGCGCGTTCGAACACGTCGTCGACCACATCATGCAGACCTGGGAGCAGCACCCGGGTATGCACGTGTACCACTACGCCCCGTACGAGCCGAGCCGACTGAAGACGCTCTCTCAGCGTTACTCCACCCGGGTGGACGAGGTGGACGCGTTGCTCCGCGGCGAGCGTCTCGTCGACCTGTACGCCGTCGTCCGGCAGGGCCTGCGCATCGGGACCGAGTCCTATTCGATCAAGGCGCTGGAGCAGTTCTACGATCCCGACGCGCGCACCGGCGCGTCGGTCAAGGACGCCGGGTCCAGCATCGTCGAATACGAGCGGTGGCTCATTGAGCGAGACCAATCCATCCTCGACGCCATCGAGGCCTACAACCGGGACGACTGCGTCAGCACGCGACGGCTGCGGGACTGGCTGGAGCAGCGTCGAGACGAGCTGATCGCCGTCACCGGTCCCATGCTCCGGCCAGGGGACCTGGGCACCGGGCCGGAACAGCACCTCGCCGAGCGCGACCCCGAGCTGGAGGCGATCGAGGCCCGGTTGCTCGACGGTGTGCCGGACGATCCCGACGCCCGCACGGCGACCCAGCAGGCCAGCGTTCTGCTGGTCAACCTCCTCGAATGGCACCGGCGGGAGAATCGCGCCGAGTGGTGGGAGTACTTCCGGACCCGCATGCTCAGCTTGGACGAGCTGGTGGAGGACCCGGCTACCATCGGCGGCCTGCACTCGCCGGAGCTCGTCCGCACCGAGAAGCGCTCCGGGGTGTGGCGCTACCAGATGCCACCGCAGGAATGCCGGATGCGCATCGGCGAACAGGTGGAGCATGCCGACGCCGACGGCGGGACCAGCACCGTCGTACGGCTCGACCCCGACCTCGGACAGATCGAACTCAAGCGCTCGCTCGATCGGAAAGACGCACATCCGGACGGGTTGCTGCCGTCCGGCCCGGTGCCGACGAAGACGCTGGAGAAGGCGTTGCGCAGGGTCGGCATCTGGGTGGCGGAGCAAGGCATCGAAGCCGACGGACCGTATCGCGGTATCCGTGATCTTCTCCTCGGCCTGCCGCCACGACTCCCCGACGACGTGCCGCTACGCCTCGTCTCCGCCACCGCCACCGCTGCCACCACCACTGGCACTGCCGTCGCCACTGCCACCGGCAGCCGTCCGGGGCCGGGACCAGAGCCTGGAGCGGACGCGCTGTGCCGGGCGGCGCCGGCGCTGACCGGAGCGTTGCCCGTGCAGGGGCCGCCCGGAGCGGGGAAGACGTACGCCGGGTCGCATGCGATCATCCAGCTCCTGCGGTCCGGCAAGACCGTGGGGATCACGGCGCTGAGCCACCGCGCGATCACCAATCTCCTGGACGCGGTCATGGCCGCCGACAGCACCGCACGCCCCGTCGTACGTGCCGCCCAGAAGGCCGACGAGAGCAACGGCAGCAGGCACGATCGCGTCACCGTGGTGGCCTCGAACGACGAGATCGAAGCGTCGCTCGCCGACGGCTCGATCAATCTCGTGGCCGGAACCGCGTGGCTGTTCGCACGCGAGAAGGTGCGTGTGGACGCCCTCGTCGTCGACGAAGCCGGACAGTTCTCGCTGGCCAACACCGTCGCCGCCGCAGCCGCCGCGGACTCGCTCATCCTGCTCGGTGACCCACGTCAGCTCGCCCAGCCCAGCAAGGGCATCCATCCGGAAGGCGCGGGCGTGTCCGCACTCGAGCACGTGCTGGGCGAGCACGACACGGTGCCGCCGGACCGCGGCCTGTTCCTGGATGTCACGTGGCGGATGCATCCCGCCGTCTGTGCGCCGATCTCCGAGCTCTCCTACGACGGCCTCTTGCACGCCCGCGGCGGCCTGGAGAACCAGGTGGTGGGCGTCGACGTCGCGTCGCCGGAGGAGCCGGTCCAGCCACATCCGGCACGGCCAGATCCGGCGCATCCGGCTCCCGCTCCGGCGCGCGACACGTCGGCAGACACCGCTCAGCTATCCCTCTTCGATGTGGGCGAGTCCCCGGACGGGTTCCTGGAACCGGCGGCCATGGCGGCCACGGCGGCCGACGATCCGCTCACTGGTGCCGGCATCAGGTGGTATCCGGTCCAGCACACCGGTTGTTCCGTCCGCAGCGATGCGGAGGTGGACGTCGTCGAGGGTCTCGTCGACCGGCTGGTCGGGCGCCCCTGGATCGACGCGGACGGTCAGACGTCGCCGCTGGGGCCGGACGATATCCTCGTCGTCGCCCCGTACAACGCCCAGGTGGGTCAGCTGATCAACCGGCTCGACGGCCGCGCCCGGGTCGGAACCGTGGACAAGTTCCAGGGCCAGGAAGCGCCGGTCGTCATCGTCTCGCTGACCACATCCTCAGCCGAGGAGGCGCCGCGCGGCATCGACTTCGTGGCGAACCGGAACCGGTTGAACGTGGCGGTCTCCCGTGCCCGTTCGCTGGCGATCCTGGTGGGAAGCCCGGCCCTGCTCACGGCACCGGCCGCCGGCGTCGGCCAACTGCAGGGCATCAACACGCTCTGCCGCCTCGTCGAGCACGCTCCGTCCTCAATGAGATACGAGTTTGGTGCGTCATAGCGCCCTAAACACGCATCTCATCTGCGGCGTGTCCGGGCACATAGGCGAACCCGGGCGAGCCCCGTGCCCGGTTATCCACAACGTATCTCAATGAGTGAGACTTGCCGCCAGTTCTGCTGAGTTATCCACACCGACGCACTCAGCCTGGCGGAGCGAGGCAGCGATGAGCACACTGTTCGACCATGGTTCCGGAGCTGCTCCTGCACGTCATCCGCCGCCAGGATGGGCTCGTCACCCGGCAGCAGGCGCTCGCGGCCGGCATGTCCCTCGACGCGTGGAAACACGCCACCCGGCCGGGCGGTCGATGGCGACGCGTCGTACGTGCCGTGTATGCGACGTTCACCGGGCCGCTGGGTGACATCCACCGGCTACGAGCCGCCATCCTGCACGCGGGTCCCGATGCCGCTATCACGGGAGCATGGGCATGCTGGATGCACGGGCTGCGGTATGGGCCGGCTCGGAGCGAGCTCATCCTGGTCTCGGTGCCACAGCGCCGCCGCGTCGGCTCGAACGGCTTCGTCGTCGTGACACGGCATGCTCGCGCGGACCTCGACCACGATTCCTGGATCGATACCGAGGCAGCCGGCGACCTGGGGGTCTCCATAGCGATGTCGTACCAGGCGCCCGATGGACTCGCGGGGACGGCACGCCCTGGGGTGATCCCGATGCTGCCGACCGCCCTCGCCGTTGTCGACACGATCACCAGGCCCCGCCTGCTACCGGCCGGCTGGTCTGCGACGTGCGCCCACGACGACGGGTGTCCAGCCTGCCGTGGCGGCCGTTCCCACGCCGCCGATGCTCTGCGGAACGTCCGCGCCTTGATGTGCGAGGCGGTGCAGCGCGACGCCTGCACCGTGGACGGGCTACGTCGTGCGCTCGATCAAGCCGGGCGTCGACACACCGCGCTTGCGCGCCGCGTTCTCGACGACCTGGACATCGGGTGCCGATCTGCTCCGGAGTGCGAGCTGCGAGATCTCATCCGGACCAGCTCCATCCTCCCGGAGCCGCTGTGGAATCGTCCGTTGCCCGGTGCGCGCGGCATCTACCCGGACGCATGCTGGCCCGAGGCGAGGTTGGTGATCGAGGTCGACTCGCGATCGTTCCACGGGTTCGGGGACGCGCCCGGCAGGACGGAACGCCGGCGCGCCGAGTATGCGAGGCTCGGCTGGCGGGTGCTGCCGGTGACGCCGCAGCGGATCCGTCAAGATCCTGCCGGTTTGCTCGCGGAGATCGAGGCGGCCTACCAGGCCGCATAGACGGATGGGATGCGAGTTCAGGGCGTTATAGCGCCCTGAACTCGCATCCCATCACCGTGTCTGTCCCGGTTTGGGGAGCAGCGTGTCGCTCATCTCCTCGATGTGGAGGCGCCACTCGTCCGGGTCGGTCGGCAACGTGTCCGGTGCGGCGTGGGCGAACTGTATGTGGCCCAGATAGACGCTGACCGCCAGCAGCGCGCGGCGACGGGCCTCGGCAGGCGGAACGGCCAGTTCCTCGAAGAGGGACGCGACGTAGCTCACCCGGCGCTCGGTTACTCGTCGCATCACCGGGGCAACGAGCGGATGGTCGGCTGTAGCCAGCAGCGCCACCTCGATGCTGTCGTTACGGCTGTAGCCGACGACCAGGGCAAACAGCTGACGCAGCCGTGCTGAAGGATCGGAGTCCGCCTCGATGCGGCTGATCAGTGACTCGGTGTGCTCGTGTTCCCAGAGCTTCAGCGCCGCCTCGATCAGCGCCTCCCGGTTGGCGAAATGCCAGTAGAAGCTGCCCTTGGTGGTGCCCAACCGGGCTGCGAGCGGCTCCACCGCGACCGCGCCCAGGCCGCCTTCGCCGATCGCCGTGAGCGCCGCGCGTGCCCAGTCATCCCCCGACAATCGCCGACGAGTCCCCCCTCGTCCTGCTGCGCCGGCCCTCGTCGATTCCGTATTCACTCACCGTACGGTACCGTATGGAGCAGCACCATACGCCACCGTACGGAGTCGTAGAGCAGGTCAGACCTTCGGCAGTCACGCGGGAGAGGATCACGATGCGGAACATCCACGTGCGCACCATCGACGCCCCGGCCGCGGTGGTCGGTCCGTTCCTCGACGGGATCGGCCAGGACGGCGATCGCCTCTGGCCATCGCCCGCGTGGGTGCCGATGCGGCTGGACCGGCCGGTTCAAGTCGGTGCGGACGGCGGTCACGGCCCGATCCGTTACTGGGTCACCGAGTACGAACCCGGCCGGCGGGTACGCTTCGCATTCCACCCGGAGGGCGGCATCGAGGGTTACCACGAGTTGTCCGTCGAACCTCTCGACGATCAACGCTGCACCGTGCGTCACGTCCTCGACGCGCAGCCGCGCGGTGCGATGCGCGTCTTGGTCCCGCTGGCCGTTCGCTGGGCACACGACGCCGTCCTGGAAGACCTGCTGGACAACGCAGAGCGCGCCGCCACCGGCACTGTACGGCAGCCGGCGCGCTGGTCGCCCTGGGTCAGGTTCCTGCGCCGGTTTCTCGAGTTCCCGAAGCCGACGGCCGTTCCGATCCCCGCCGACGCCCGTCTCGCTCGCGCGGCACTGGCCGAGGTCATGCTCGAAGATGCGTGGCAGCTGCCGATGCTCCCGGGCATGCCCCGCGATCCTGCCGTCTGGGCGGATGCGATCTTCCGGGATCCGCCGCGTTGGGTGGGTGCGGCACTGCTGCTCCGCAACCAGCTGGTCCGACTCGTGGGCATCGAGCAGGGCGATCGGACCGCCTTCGACACGGTGGACCGCGACGGCGACGAGATCCTGCTCGGAACCGACGCCGGTCATCTCGACTTCCGCGCATCGATCCTGACCGAGGACCACGCCGTGACGCTCTCCACCGTGGTCACCGTGCACAATCGCCGCGGCCGCCTCTACATGGCGCTGGTGTGGCGGCTCCACCCGCTCGTGGTCAGGAGCATGTTCAAGCGCGCTTTCCGCACGCTCGCGGCCGACCCGGAACGCGGCGCCGCACCTCAGCCGCCTTGGGCCTCGGCCACCCGGCGCATCCAGTAGCGGAACCACTGCTCACCGTACGGCGCGTAGATGCGCACCGGAACGCCGCGGCCGATCAGGGCGCGCGCGTCGTCCTCCCGGACGCCGAGCAGCATCTCCACGGAGGCGCTGGGGAGGGCGGCCAGCAGCGCCTCCCGGATGACCGGGTCATGGGTGGCCACGACCACGTCGCCGCCCGCTGCGCCGGCTTGGTGAGCCAGCCGTATGTAGGCGGTGTCGGTCTGCTCTCCCCACGGGTAGGCGACGTCGGTCTGCTCCAGGTATGCGCCCTTCACCAGACGGATCGGCACCTGTGCCGCCAGGAGCCGATCGACGTCGCCGGAGCTGCGGCGCAGGTTGGCCTGTACCGTCGCCAGAACCGGTGCACCCGCCTCGGCGAGGGCCAGAGTCAGGTCCATGATGGCGGGCGTGCGCCAGTGCTCCTCGGCACTGATCTCCAGCCGTGACCCGGCGGGCAGCACTTCCAGCAGCTGCTCGACGTGCCGGCGGCAGGAGTCCACGCCAAGGTCAAGGCCGAGGTTGGACGGAACGATCTCCAGGCATACGTCCCCGCTCACCGCTTGAAGCGCCGCAGCGGCGTCGCGGTATCCGGCGACGACGCGCTGCACGCCGTCCTCGTCATTGGCCTCGCCGAACAGGTCGAGGCTGACGCTGAAGCCGGCGTCGACGAGCCGCTGGACGGTCTTCAGCGCCTCGTCGAGGGTGCGACCGGCCACGTATCGACGTGCCGCCGTGTACGCGAGGTCTTCGGTGACCCGGTTCGACCGGACCGCCGACTCGAATCGTGCATTCGTGGCGAGCGCGTACAGCGCTCGGCGGGACAGCGCAGGCATCACGTTGATCAACGTAGCAGGCGCACGCACCGTCAGTGTGGTAACGCTCCCGCGAGTACGGTGGCGACCACGTTCCGCACCGCCTCGGTGTCCGGCGGGCCGCTCTCCCGGTCGGCGAACTGGAGGTGCACTGCCCCGATCAGCGTCGGCGCCAGCGTGTCGACGTCGGCGTCCGCCGCCACGCGTCCCTGATCCTGCTCGGCCCTCAGGTACATGGCGATCATGTCCGTGGCTTCGGCGAGCACCGGTACACCGGTCGGCCGAACCTGACGCAGCCGAGCGCGCAGCCCGTCCCGGAAGGTGACCAGGCCGACGATCGACACCGCGACCGAGTCGAAGAGAACGACGAGCGCATCGGCAAGGTTGCCGGCGACGGTGCCGGCCCCGGAGGCGTCGTGCAGCGCCTCGGACTGGCGCTCGATGCAGGTGACGCGGTCCAGCACCATCGCGGCGAGGAAATCGTCGAAGTCGCTGAAGTGCCGGTGCAGCACACCTTTGGCGCAGCCCGCTTCGGTGGTGACCGCTCGGCTGGTCAACGCGGTGGGACCGTCTCGGAGCAGAACGCGCTCCGCGGCATCGAACAGCTGCCGGCGGGCGTCGCGCATGGCTACCCCCGTCGGCACGTGGCCTCCTCTCGCGTCATCTGCGCATCGTACCGCCGCGCTTGACGAGTGGGCATACGCCCACTCATAGTGGGCACATGCCCACTAGCCCGGAACAGCGGGAGCAAGCCTCCCGGCCCGCACCTGATCCTCAGCCCCATCAAGCACGGCAGATAGCCGAGTCGTTCGGCGTGGACGTCGAACGCTATGACCGCGCCCGGCCCCGCTATCCGGACGCCATGGTCACGCGGATCGTCGCCGCCAGTCCCGGTTCGGACGTGCTCGACGTCGGATCCGGCACCGGCATCGAGGCCCGCCAATTCCAGGCAGCCGGTTGCCGCGTGCTCGGCATCGAACCCGACGCGCGGATGGCTGACTTCGCCCGGCGCGGCGGCGTGCAGACCGAGGTGGCCACGTTCGAGGCCTGGGAAACCGCCGGCAGGACGTTCGACGTGGTCATCTCCGGGACCGCATGGCACTGGGTGGATCCGGTATCGGGCGCGCGCAAGGCGGCGGACGTACTCCGGCCGGGCGGCCGGATCGCGGCGTTCTGGCACGTCGCCCAACCGCCCACCGACGTGGTCGCGGCCTTCGCCACGGCGTACCGGCAGGCAGCGCCGGACGCACCGTTCACCCTCGATGCCGGGTCGAACGCACTGGACGGTTACCAGGCGCTGTTCACCACCGCAGCCGACGGCATCCGCGAGGCAGGATCATTCGACGAGCCTGAGCAATGGCGGTTCGACCAGGAACGGGTCTACACCCGGGAGCAGTGGCTGGACGCGCTTCCCACGTCCGGCGCATTGACCCGGCTCCCCGCGGACGCGGTCACGGCCGTGCTCGCCTCCGTGGGCGCGGCCGTCGACAGGAGAGGCGGGAGCTTCACGGTGCACGAGACGGTCGTCGTGGTCACTGCCGTACGCAGCGGCGGCGCGCCCCAGGCCGGCCGGCGCTAGGCCGCATACGCCCAGCCGGACCAGCGTTCGACGTCGACGACGATCACCGGGCCGCGCGGCGCGGCGTCGTCGGAGTACTGCGGGTACTTGGCGACGAGCAGCTGTATGGCGTGCTCGCGCACCGGCCCGTCCTCGACGACTGCGGCGCGCCCGTCCATCCGGACCCACCACAACTGTGTCCAGTCCTCGTCGTACTCATCACAGAGGACGGCGACCTGCGGATTCTCCGCGATGTTGCGCAGCCGTCGCAGCTTCATCGTGGACTTCGGCTTCTGGTCGATCCCGACGACGAGCCGCTCCTCGTCGAGCGCGAAGGTCACCGGCACCAGGTGCGGACGCTGGTCGGCTCCGGTGGTGGCCAGGCGCGCCACTCGGCTCGTCGTCACCCGCCGACGGCACTCCGCGATATCGAGTCGCCCCACGCCTCCACTGTAGGACCGCGGGCCGGACACCCCGTTTGGATCGGCGGCCGATGGCAACAACGGAACGTGTCCCCACCCCACTCCGCCACGGCAGGAGAGAAGCATGGACGTCCGCTCGACCGTCCCGTTGCGTACGGGCAGCCAGATGCCGGTCATCGGACTGGGCACCTGGCAGCTCACCAAGGACACCACCGGTACCGTCCAGCAGGCGCTGGAGATGGACTATCCGATGATCGACACCGCGGTGGACTACGGCACCCAACCCGCTATCGGCGAGGCGATGCACCGCAGCGGTACCCGGCCCGAGGACGTGTACATCGTCACCAAGGTCGAGGAGAACGAGGATGCGTACGACGGCACCGTCCGCGACCTTGACGAGCTCGACCTCGACTACGTCGATCTCATGCTCATCCACCGGCCGCCGGGGCGCTCGCCGGGCCATGAGCTCTGGGAAGGCCTCATCCGGGCACGCGAGGACGGGCTGACGCGGGACATCGGTGTGAGCAACTACTCCGTGGACCAGCTCGAAGAGCTCGTCGATGCCAGCGGCGAGGTCCCGGCCGTGAATCAGATCGAGTGGACACCGTTCGGCTGGAACTCCCACATGCTCGACTATTGCCGCGACCGGGAGATCGTGATCCAGGCCTACAGCCCGCTCACCCGGACCGAGCGTCTCGACGACCGCCGGCTGAACGAGATCGCGGCGAGCTACGACAAGACCCCGGCACAACTGCTGATCCGCTGGGACCTGCAGCTCGGCGTGGTGCCGATCCCGAAGGCGAACGACCCGGCGCACCTGGCCGAGAACCTGGACGTCTTCGACTTCGAGATCAGCGACGAGCACATGGAGGAGCTGAACCGGCTCAACGAGCACTGGTCGTCACTCGGCCAGTCCCCGATGTACGAGTAAACCCCCATGATCATGAACAGTAACCGTGCACATAGGACGGTTACTGTTCATGATCATCGGGTGCCGACGACGGTGACGGGGTTGGTCAGGGTGCCGACGCCGGCGATGTCGATCGTGACGACGTCGCCCTCGGCCAGGGTGAAGTCCCGTTCCGGCACGATGCCCGTACCGGTGAGCAGGACGGCGCCGACGGGATGCTCCAGCGCCCGGAACAGCCAGCCGGCCAGCTCGGGTAGCTGCCGGCGCATCTGGTCCGTCGAGGTCTTGCCGCTGAACACGACCTCCCCGCCGCGCTCGATCCGCAGCGAGATGTCGAACGGGCCGTCCCCGGCCTCCCACACCGGCACGATCTCCGTGCCGAGCGCGCAGGCACGCTCGTACACCTTGGCCTGCGGCAGGTACAGCGGGTTGTCGCCCTCGATAGACCGGCTGCTCATGTCGTTGCCGACGACGTAGCCGAAGATCTCACCCGAGCTGTTCAGCACCAAGCCCAGCTCGGCCTCGGGGGCGTCCCAGCCCGAGTCGGCGCGGATCCCGACCGCCTCGCCATCGGTGACGACGCGCTCGGGCGTGGACTTGAGGAACAGCTCCGGCCGGTCCGCGTCGTACACCCGGTCGTAGACGTCCGCGTGGCCGGATTCCTCGACCCTTCCCTGGCGGCTGCGCAGGTACGTCACCCCGGACGCCCAGACCTCCTGCCGGTCCACCGGGGGCAACCGGCGGGCCCCGTCGAGCGCGTCGCTGGCCTCCGTCGCGTCCTCGCACCGACGACGGGCATCGTCGAACGGCAGCGCGAGTAGCTCCGCAAGCGACACGCCCAGCCGGGAGAGCCGACCGTCACGCTGGACCGCCCACACCCGTTCACCATCAAGTTCGACCTGTACCAGCGAGCTCATCGCGTCCGTCTCCGTTCCGTGAAGATCAACCTGCCACCGTGTTGTGCCCCGCATTGTGAGCGTTCCCACGCTCCTTCTGCAGGACGTTACGCGCGATCTGTGCTGCCGCCGTCCGTAGCCGCTGCACTGAACCGGGCGAGATCCACGCTACGTGAGGCGTCGTCAGCACGCGCGGGTCGGCCAGCAGCGGATCATCCGGGTGCGCCGGTTCCTCCCACCACACGTCCAGCCCGACCCCGGTCACGTCACCCGCATCCAGCGCACGTTCGAGCGACGGGCGGTCGACCAGCCCCGCGCGCGCCGTGTTGACCAGGATCCCGTCCGGTCCGAGCGATGCGAGGACACGCCGGTCGACCGTCCCCCGCGTCTTCTCGGTCAGCGGGGCGTGCACGCTGACCGCGTCACTGCGTTCCCACAGATCGTCCCAGCTCACCATCTCGACACCGGCCTCCCCGGCTGCCGACCCGTCGACATACGGATCGTGCGCGACCACGGTCATGCCGAAGGCCTTCGCCCGGGCCGCCACCGCCTGGGCGACGGCGCCGAATCCGAATAGCCCAAGTGCGCACGTCAGCAGCTCGCGCGGGTCGGGCACGTCGCCGCGGACCGGCCATTCACCCGCACGCACCGGCTGCGACCAGGCCGGCACCCGGCGGAGCAGCGGCAACAGCAACGCCATCGCCTGGTCAGCGACTTCGGCCGAACCGTACCCGCGCACATTGCGGGCTTCGACGCCGAGCTCGGCCGCTGCGTCGACGTCGACGTTGTCCATGCCCACGCCGTACCGCGCCACCACCCGCACGTCGGGGCAGGATTCCAGAACGCCACGGGTGATCGGACCGTACTGCACCAAGAGGGCGCACGCGCCGGTGGCTCGGGCCGCGTCGATGATCTCGTCCTCGGTCCGGCACCTCTCGTGCACCACGTCGAAGCCCGCCGGTTCGAGCACGGCGCGCTCGAATGTCGCTTCCCCCATGTCGCAGTCGGTGATCAGGACCGTTCGGGCACGTTCGCTCATTGGCCGAATCTCCGGGCAGCCGGTCACATGGACGAGAAGGAACGCTCGCCGTGTGCGGCCAGCGCCTCGAGCACCGCTTTCGGGTCGCCCCTCTCCACGACGTCGAGAAGCTCCTGGTGACGGTCGACGTGCGTCTCCAGGTCCTCGTAGAACCGTTCCCGGACGTAGAGATTGCGGGCCATGCAAAGGAGGAGTTGCTGGTACAGCGAGTTGTACATGGCGCTCAGGCGACCGTGACCGGCCAGCGCGACGATCGACGCGTGGAAGGCATAGCCCGCCTCCACCAGGCCACCGCGATCCTCTGCCTGTGCGCACGCCCGCATCCGTGCCAGTGCCTGCCGGCACACTTCCAGCCGTGCCGGGTCTTGAACCGGCACGCCGAGTTCCACCGCCATCCGTTCCAGCCCGGACCGCAGAGTCAGGATCTCGTACACGTCTTCGCTGGTCAGCTCCACCACGGTGGAACCGCGCCGCGGTTGGTTGACGACGAGCCCTTCCTGCTGCAGCAGGCGCAGCGCTTCCCGCAACGGGGGCCGGCTGATGCCGAGTTCCTTCGTCAGCCGCTCCTCGATCAGCCGTTCGCCCGGCTCGAGGTCGCCCGCGAGAATCTTCTTCCGCACGGCGTCCGCGGCGAGTTGCACCAGACTCTTCGGCTCCAACCGGCCCAAACCGGTTGCATCATCCACCTGACTCATCCCCGACACCATGGTCCACCTTTCTCATCCATGCCCACGCCTCATATGAGCCGCGCGTCCCTGGCTGTCGCCGCGGACCATCCCGCACGATCCGGTCGGCCCATTCCCGCACGACCGGCCCTAGGGATGATCATCCCGCAGATCGTTTTCAGATCAACCCTTGCCACAGCATACAAACTATTGTAGACAATAGTCCAACACCACGCCTAACGGCACCGAAACACGCCGTGGGTTTCGGCGATCCCAGCCAGGAAGGGGCTGCACATGACGACGAAGGAACTGGTCGCGCTGTTCGAAGGGCTGCGCGTCGCGGACGTACGCGACGGCATGGACTGGGTGGGCCTGCACCACAAAGGCACGGTCTCACCCGACATCGCGCCGCTCTTCCAGGGCGCGTACGCGGTCGGAGTCGCACACACCGTCCGGATGAAGCCCTCCGAGAAGTCGGTGCCGTCGATGCCACCCGAGGATTACACCGACTGGGCCTACAACTACTGGTACCGCGAGCTCTACAGCTCCCGGCCGCTGACCGACAACCTCCAGGCAGGCGAGATGGTCGTCATCGAGTCCGCCGGCCTGGACGTCGGCGAGGTCGGATCGAACAACTCGCTGGAGTGGTACGCGGCCGGCGCCACCGGTGTCGTCACCAGTGGCGGTGTCCGCGACCGGGACGAGTGTGTTCACCAGCGCGTCCCCACGTTCTGCCGGTTGCGAGTGCAGAAGATGGTGCAAGGCCGCGTCGAGTTCGACACCACGCAGGTTCCGGTGAATATCGGCGGCGTGCTGATCCGTCCGGGCGACGTCGTGGTCGCCGACGGGGACGGCGTCATCGCGGTGCCCGTCGAGCACGCCGAGACCGTCGCCCGCTACGCCCGCCAAGAGCTGGAGAACGACAAGGCCGGTCGGCGCAAGCTCTACGAGAAGCTCGGCTGGCCGCTCGACGACACGGTCCGCTGACCATGACGTCGGTGCTCGATCCGGGCCGCGCGCACATCGGGTTCGTCGGTCTCGGCAATCTCGGCCAGCCGATGGCGCGCGCGCTGTGTGCCGGCGGCTGGTCGGTCACCGTACTCGACGCTGTGCCGTCGAAGGTCGAGCCGGTGCTCGCCGACGGGGCCACGGCGGCCTCCGGCCCGCTCGACCTGCACGGCTGCGACGCGGTGTCGATCGCCGTCTCCCACGACGCGGCCGTCGAGAGTGTGCTCGTAGACGGTGGACTCCTGACAGGCCTGGCACCCGGCTCGTCCGTCATCGTGCACAGTACGGTGCTACCGTCCAGCGCCCGACGACTGGCCGGACTCGCCGCCGAGCGCGAGATCGCGTTCCTCGACGCACCGGTCAGCGGCGGCGACGAGCGCGCGCTCCGCGGCGAGCTCACGCTGATGGCGGGCGCCGAACTCGAACACCTCGCGCGAGCCCGGCCGTTGCTGGACACCGTCGCCTCGGAGATCCACCACCTCGGTCCTCCAGGCGCCGGCGCCGCGACCAAACTCGCCAACCAGCTGATGATGTTCGCCTCGCTGCTCGGTGTACACGAAGCGCTGGACCTTGCCACCGCCTACGGCGTCGGGGAACGGGCGATCCTCGACGCCACAGCGACCAGCACGGGAGACTCCTGGGCGGCACGCAGCTGGGGATTCTTCGACCGCGTCGCCGCGGCCTATGACCGTGGCGGAACCCGGGTCGAGGACCGGCCATGGCGCAAGGACCTGGTGGAAATTCTGCAGGCGGCACGAGGGGCAGGGCTGGACCTGCCCCTTGCCACCCTCCTCTCCGACGTGATGGCGGATCGCGTCGAAGTGCACGCGCGCTCGTCGGCGCAACCGCGCGGCCCGACGATCGCCGGGAGCGACGGCCCGGACAGATACCGAAAGGAGTAGGCATGTCGATCACGGACTCAACCCGTGCCCGGGCCAGCACGTCGGACCAGGCCACGCCGTCGCTGAGTCACCGACGGCGACAGCGACGGCGAGCGCCCGGCGAGGCCGTCGCCGGCTACCTGTTCCTCTCACCTTGGCTGGCCGGCCTGCTGTTCCTCACCATCGGCCCAATGGTGGCGTCGCTCTACCTGTCCTTTACCGATTACGACCTGCTGACCGCGCCACGATGGGTCGGGTTCGACAACTTCGCCCAGCTGTTCAGTGACCCACGCTGGATCGCCTCCGTTGGCGTCACGCTGACATATGTCCTGTTCAGCGTCCCTGGCGTGCTGATCGTCTCACTGGCCGTCGCGCTCGCGCTGAACAAAGGCTTCCGCCTGCTCTCCGCCTATCGTGCGGCGTACTACCTGCCGTCACTGCTCGGCTCCAGCGTCGCGATCGCGATCCTGTGGCGGCAGGTATTCGGGGATCAGGGCGCCGTCAACGCGGTGCTGGACCGGATCGGTATCCACATGGGCAGCTGGATCGGCAGCCCGGACACCGCGCTGTACACGCTGATCGTCCTCAACATCTGGACGTTCGGCGCGACGATGATCATCTTCCTGGCGGGCTTGAGACAGATCCCCACGGAGTATTACCAGGCGGCCGCCGTGGACGGAGCCGGGAAGATCCGCCAGTTCCGGAGCATCACGCTGCCGATGCTCACTCCGCTGATCTTTTTCAACATACTCCTGACCACGGTTAACGCGTTCCAGGCGTTCACTCCCGCGTATGTGATCAGCGAGGGCACGGGCGGCCCCGCCAACTCGACGCTCTTCTACACGCTCTATCTGTACGAGCAGGGCTTCACCCGGCTGGAGATGGGCTACGCCTCGGCGATGGCGTGGGTATTGGTGGTCGCACTCGGAATCGGAACCGCCCTGCTGTTCGCGTCCGCCCGCTACTGGGTTTTCTACGGAGACGAACGATGAGCCGTGCCACGTACACCCCCGCCACCCGCACACCGCCACGGGCCCCCCGGCTGCGTTTCGGCCGCACGCCGGTCCGGAGCCCGCTCGGCCGCGCGGTCGTCCGTCACGCGATGTTGCTGACCGTAATCGCGATCATGCTGTACCCGCTGTTCTGGATGGTCGGTGCGTCCTTCCGGCCGAACAACGAGGTCTTCACCACGCTGGGGATCTGGCCGTCGAACTTCACCCTGGACAACTACACCGAGGGATGGACCAGCGGACAGTTCAGTTTCTCCCGGTACTTCCTCAACTCGCTGGTGATCACCGGGCTGTCCGTCGTCGGGAACGTGGTGGCCTGCATGCTCGCCGCATACGCCTTCGCACGACTGGATTTCCCGTTCAAACGGGTCCTGTTCGCGATCATGCTGGGGACCCTGCTGCTCCCGTACCACGTCACGCTCGTGCCGCAGTACATCATGTTCAGTGAGCTGCAGTGGATCAACACCATCCTGCCGCTCGTCATACCGAAGTTCCTCGCCACGGATGCGTTCTTCATTTTCCTGATGGTGCAGTTCATCCGGGTATTACCGCGCGAAATGGATGACGCCGCGCGGATCGACGGATGCGGGTACTGGGGCATCTTCCGCCGCATCATCGTGCCGCTGTCATTGCCGGCGATGGGCACCGTGGCGATGTTCACCTTCATTTTCACCTGGAACGACTTCCTCGGGCCGCTGCTGTATCTGAGCCGCCCGGACATGTGGACGGTCGCCCAGGGCTTGAACAACTTCGTCGACGCCACGGGCCAGTCGGCATTCGGTCCCCTGCTGGCGATGGCGACGCTGTCCATCGCGCCGATCGTCGGCTTCTTCCTGGTCACACAACGCCTGCTCGTCGAGGGCATCGCGACCAGCGGCCTGAAGTGACGCCGATGCGACGCCTCAGCACGCGAACGAGGAGGCGATGCCACACCCATGACGACGTGACGCGTCATCCCAAGACGTGACACCGCACCCCACAGCCATGCAATGACGCAACCACTGCAGGAGGAATGCACGATGACCAGATACATCGGGCGCCGGCGGTTCCTGGCGGGCGCGAGCATCACCGCAGCCGCCGTCCTGGTCACAGCCGGGTGCGGCGGCACCTCGGCCACCGGCGAGACCGGCGACGGTCAGGACACCCACGACGGCACCGGCGAGGTTCAAGGCGACATCGTCTTCGCCTGGTGGGGCGGCGGCGCCCGCAACGAGGTGACCAACGCCGTCGCCGACCTGTTCGAGGAGGCCAACCCGGATGTCTCGGTCAGCCGCGAATCGGCGGACTGGGGTGACTACTGGGACCGGCTCAACGTCCAAGCGTCGGGGGGAAACATGCCGTGTGTCACGCAGACGCAGGCTCGCCAGCTGAATGACTTCGCCTCGCGCAACCTGCTGCTCCCCCTCGATCCGATGGTCGAGTCCGGCGCGATCGACGTCAGTACCATCCCGGACGACGTTCTCGACAGTGGACGCGGCCCGGACGGCGAGCTGTACATGGTGCCCTACGGCGCGGCGTATGACGCACTGATGGTGAACCAGACGCTAGCCGAGGAGACCGGGGCCGGCGTGCCGCCGGACGGCTATGACTGGGAGTACTTCTTCGACTGGCTGGCCGAGGCCCAGGATGACCTACCGGACGACGTCGCCGCGGCGAACGTCGGCGGCGGACGACCGAACTACCTCATCGCCTATGTGCAGGCACACGGTGAGGAGATGTTCGCCGATGGTCAGATCGGCTTTCCGCGCGAGCTACTGGTCGACTTCTGGACCGAATGGGAGGAGTTACGTGAATCCGGCGTGACCAATACTGCCGACCAATGGGCGGAGGAGCCGTCCGCGTCCGAACAGAGCTACGTCGCGCAAGGTGCGGTCATGGCGGACGTCCAACCGGGGAACTACCTGACACCGGCGCAAGACACGATGGACGGGCAGGACACGGGCCAGCAGCTGGTGACCGTACCCCTGCCGTCCGGGCCGGCCGGATCCGGCAACGTGCTGATCACCTCCGGCTTCTCCATCCCGGCCAGCTGCGACAACGTCTCCACGGCGGCCGCGTTCGTGGACTTCTGGATCAACGACGACGAAGGTGCGGAGGTGTTCTCGTCCTCGAACGGTGCCGTCACCAACGCCGACCACCTACAGCAGCAGATCGACAACCCCGAGCTGCCGGAACTGAAACGCCACGAACTCGAGGTCTACGAGCAGATCGTCGGCATGTCGCCGCCGGTGATCATCTACCCGCCCGGATACCAGGCCACGTTCGAGGCGGCGTTCACCCGCGCGTACGAGGAGATCGCGTTCGGCCGCAAGAGCATCGAGCAAGCCGTGGACGACTTCTTCGCCGAGGCCAACGCCGGCCTGGGCTGACCCACCCACCCACCACGCCCATGATCATCAACCGTTGAACCGGCGCGGATACGGCCAACCGTTGATGATCATGGGCTTCCGAGGAACTTGGAGGCCGATGACGTGACCGAACAGACAGCCGCCGGTGACGCCGAGGGCACGCAGGCTGCGTCCACTGCCCTGGGCGGGATGCGTGTCCTGGATCTGACACAGGTCATGGCGGGACCGTTCTGCACCATGCTCCTCGCCGACCTCGGCGCCGACGTGGTGAAGATCGAACACCCCGATGCAGGCGACCAGACCCGCCGCTCGTGGGGGTACCCGGTGAACGGAGAGGACAGCCGGGCGTTCTTGGCGCTCAACCGGAACAAGCGCAGTGTCTGCCTGGACCTGAAGAATCCGGCGGATCGGGAGTCGTTCTACCGGCTGGCCGCAGCGGCCGACGTCGTCGTGGAGAACTTCCGGCCCGGCGTCGCCGACCGGCTCGGCGTCGGCTACGAGACACTCGCCGAGCACAATCCCGGACTGATCTACGCGAGCATCTCCGGGTTCGGACAGACCGGCCCCTACGCCGACCGCCCCGGCTACGACCTCATCGCCCAGGCCATGTCCGGCGTCATGAGCATCACCGGGGAGCCCGGCGGCACGCCCATCAAATGCGGCCTGCCGATCGGTGACCTGGGCGCCGGACTGTTCTGCGCGTACGCGATCACCGCCGCCTACAGCGCCCGGCTGGTGACGGGGATCGGACAGCGAGTCGAGACCAGCCTGTTCGAGGCGGCGATCGCGATGTCCGTGTGGGAGTCCACCGAGTGGTGGGCCACCGGACGGGTGCCGCAACCGCTCGGATCGGCGAACCGGATGTCCGCGCCGTACCAGGCACTACGCACCCGGGACGGCTACATCACCGTGGGTGCCAACAACCAGCGGCTGTGGGAGCGGCTGTGCCGGGCGCTCGATCTAGAGGATCTCATCGACGACGCGCGATTCGCCGAGAACACTGGTCGCATGGAGAACCGGGACATACTGGCCGCCGTGCTCGAGGCGCGGCTCACCGACCGGGACGCCGACGAATGGGTGGAGATCCTGCTCGACGCGAGCGTGCCGGCCGGGCCGATCCACGACTACCGGTACGTCCTCGACGAAGACCCGCACGTGCAGGCGCGTGGCCTGGTCCAAGAGGTCGAGCATCCGGTCGAGGGGCGAGTGAAGGTACTCGGCTCCCCGGTCCGGATGGGCGCGACGCCGGCCACCATCCGCCGGCCACCGCCACTGCTCGGCGAGCATGCCGACGAGGTGTTCGCCGAATGGACGGACGAACCCGGACCGCAGAGCCGTCGGCCATCGAGTCACGGCCACGGGATGGACGCCGGCGCGCAGGGCAGCGCAGGCCGCGCGCATAGCGCAGCGGGAGACGTCGATGGCTGAGGTGATCGCGGACCGGGACGGCCACGCGGTACACGTCGTCCTCTCCAACCCGGGGCGGCGCAACGCCCTCACGTGGCGTATGTACGAATCGCTCGACGAGATCTTGCGTTCGGTGAATGACGACGGCACGGTCCGCGTCGTGACGGTGCGCGGCGCGTCCGGCGACGGGTTCGCCGCCGGCACCGACGTGCAGCAGTTCGCCGACTTCACCTCGGGGGACGACGGGGTCGCGTACGAGCGCCGGGTCGGGGCGGTCCTGCACACGTTGATGTCGGTCCGCGTACCCGTCGTGGCCGTGGTCGACGGGCCGGCCGTCGGCGCCGGGCTGGCGATCGCGGCGAGCTGCGACGTCGTGCTGGCCTCCGACGACGCCACCTTCGGTGTGCCGATCGGCCGCACTTTAGGCAACTGTCTGACCGGCGAGGTCATGGCACAGCTCCAATCTCGGCTGGGCCGTTCCACCACCATGGCGATGTTACTGACCGCCACCCTGCTGAGCGCCGCCGACGCGGCCGCCGCCGGCCTGGTGCACCAGGTGATCGCGCCTGCCGAATTAGACACCGTAGTCGCGGATACCGTCCAGCGGATCGCCGGCTGCGCACCGATGACGCTCGCGGCCCTGAAGGAGGTCGATCGTCGGCTGCACGCGCCCATTTCCCAGGTCGGCACCGACGACGTCGTGCGCGAGGTCTATGCCAGCGCCGACTTCACCGAGGGGGTACAGGCATTTCTCGAGCGTCGCCGGCCCACATGGCGGGGCAGGTGAAGGTGGTGCGGGACGACGACGTCACCACGCCGTTGACCGGTGGCGCACCGCCGGTCATCGACGCACACCAGCACTTCTGGCGCCTTCAGTTACAGGAGCAGACCTGGCGGACCGCCGACCATGGCGCGATCGCCGCCGACTACGAGCCGTCGGACTTGGCCGGTCCGATGTCGGAGGCCGGCGTGGACGCGACCATCCTCATCCAGAGCGTCGACTCCGCGGAGGAGAACGATCGGCTAGCGGCGTACGCAGCCACCACCTCGTTCATCGCCGGCGTCGTCGGCTGGGCCCCGCTGCGGGACCCGCGGGCAGCCGCGGCCGAGATCGACCGGATGGTCAGGATCGTCCCGCGGCTCCGCGGCGTACGTTGCCTGGTAGGTCGCGAGCGCCTGGACTGGCTGACCGAACCGCCAGCGCTGCAGGCTCTGCGGATGCTGGCCGACCTTGGGCTGAGTTGGGATGTCGTCCCCGTGACCGCCGCGCAGTCGGCCGTCGTAGTGGCCGCGGCGCGGCAGGTTCCGCAGCTGCGGGTCGTCGTCGATCATCTGGGACGGCCGCCGGTGGAGGCGGGCGGGTGGGAACCGTGGGCGTCGTCGGTGCGGGCACTTGCGTCCTGTCCGAACGTCGCCATGAAGGTCTCCGTCGGCATCGACGTGCTGACCGCATGGGGCGGCTGGAACCCGCACGCGCTCGCCCCCTATGTCCAGTGCGCGGTCGAGCAGTTCGGACCGTCCCGGCTCATGCTCGCCAGCAACTGGCCGGTGGTGCTGCTCCGACAGAACTACGCGGACGCGTGGAACGGCCTGATCGAGACATTGGCCCGGATCGGGCTCAGCCGCTCCGAGATCGCGGATATACGGGGCGGAACGGCGCGGCGCTGGTATCGCACGGTTCTCGGGTCCGCGCCGAGCTACGGAACGCATCGAAGAGAGGAGTCTGCAACGTGAGCATCATCGAGTTCGACGGCATCGCGCCGACCGTCGCGGACGGCTGCTGGGTGACCGACAACGCGACGCTCGTCGGCGACGTGACACTGGCCGAGGATGTCAGCGTTTGGTACGGCGCGGTGCTGCGCGGCGACGGGGACTCGATGACGATTGGGCCGCAAAGCAACATCCAAGACGGATGCGTGCTGCACACCGATCCAGGCGTCGGGCTGACACTCGGCCGCGGAGTGTCCGTCGGGCATCGGGCCGTACTGCACGGCTGCGCTATCGGCGACGACGTGCTGGTGGGGATGGGTGCCACCGTGATGAACCACGCCCGGATCGGATCCGGTTCGCTGATCGCGGCAGGAGCGGTGGTGCTGGAGGGAACCGAGATACCGGAGGGGTCGCTCGTCGCCGGCGTGCCCGCCAAGATCCGCCGCGAGCTCAACGAGAACGAGCTGGACGGCATACGCGCCAACGCGCGCGCCTACGTCGACCTGGCACAGCGCTACGCACGCGGCGCGACGTCGTACAGCGGAACACGGCGTCCGGGGGATGCCACGCCTCGGTAGGGTTGCTGGCGACCGAACCGAAAGGTCCGACGGCGCGACTGCGACGGCAGCGTGCCAGGCAGATCGCGGGTGGAGGGCTCGTCGCATGTTTGCTGTACACGGCTTCTGGTCGAGCCGTCGGCGCGCCATGTGCCTGTGGGCGGAGGACTCCGAGCTCAAGGTCACCAGTCGAAGTCAGGCGGTTCGCCGGGCGCGGCCCCATCCCTTCGCGGTGCCGGCAGACCAGCTCGCCGACCTCCATCCGGGCAAGCCCAGCAGCGCCATACTCTTACTGCCGTCCCTGTCGACGTCGCCGCTGGACTCCCCGGAACTGGTCCGGGTGGCGCCGCGCCCGGAGCCCCGACATGATCCAGCACTCGCGGCATGGACGGTGCCGATCCTGGAGGTCGATCCCGCGGCCGCGTTCGATGTCGTCGACGAGCCGGCCGAGACTGCCCGCTACGGCGCGTCCGTGCGGTTCCTCTCCGAGCTGGCGGCGTTCGCACGCGAGCTGACCGATCGAGGCCAGCTGCTTCCGACGTTCGACGCCGGACATCAGGAACGTCCCGGCGCGGAACCCGCACAGCACGTGGCACGGTGGCGCGCCGTTCTGCAGGGCCCAGACGCCGCCGCCGTGCACGACCTCGTCGCCGCGATGCCGCCGGTCTGCCGGGCTGAGACCGACCACGCGGCGGACACCCGCGGTCAGAAACCGACGGACCTCGCCACGGATGCGCTGCATGCCCTGGTCGACGCCGCGGTGCGGCGACGTCTGTCATCCCAGCGAATGTCTCCGATCGATCTGGTCCCGGCCCGACGAGGACGTCGCCCGAAACGCGCCCCGGTGGTGGAATCCTGGCTGACCGCCCTGACCACTCCGGATGGACGGTTCGATGCCGATACCGACCAGATCGCCGAGCTCGAGCGGCTGCTGGCGCCATGGGCAGGCTTCGGCAGCGGGCAGCTCGGGCCCGCCCGGGCGGCTTTCCGGCTGGCTGAGGTCGACGACGACGGCCGATGGCGGCTGGAGTTTCTGCTGCAGTCGGTGGAGGATCCCAGCCTCCTGGTTCCGGCCGAGCAGGTGTGGACATCCGGTGGGGAGCTTCGCCGGTGGCTGAACCGCCCGGACGAACTGCTTCTGGCCGAACTCGGGCGCGCCAGCGCGATCTATCCGGCGATCGGCGACGCACTGCGGCAGGCCAGGCCGACCGCACTCGAACTGGACACCGAGGGCACCCATGATTTCCTCGCCACCAAGGCCGGCCTCCTTGACCAGGCAGGCTTCGGTGTTCAGCTGCCGTCGTGGTGGAACCCCCGCCGCAAGCTCGGGCTCGTCGGAAGAGCCGGCACTCGTCCGACCGGCACGGCCTCCGACCAGGCCGAACGTGCCGGCGGGATGAGCCGGGAGGCGCTGTGCCAATTCGAATGGAAGCTGGCCATCGGCGACGAGGAACTCACCGAGGACGAGCTCGCCGCACTCGCCGCTACCAAGGCGCCCTTGGTCCGGCTTCGCGGCACGTGGGTGACCGTCGACCATGAGCAGCTCAGGCGCGGGCTGGAGTTCCTGCGGCGCGAATCCGGCGACGAGAAGACCGCCGGCGACGTCATCGCGCTGGCCACCACGGACGCAACCGGCCTCGACACGCCGCTGCCGGTCACCTCTATCCAGGCGGACGGCACGCTCGGTGAGCTGCTGACGGGGAGGGCTGACCAGACGCTGGAGCCGGCGCCGCCACCCGGCGGTCTACATGCGACGCTGCGCGACTACCAGCGGCGCGGGTTGTCCTGGCTGGCGTTCCTCTCCGATCTCGGCCTCGGCGCCTGCCTCGCCGACGACATGGGGCTGGGCAAGACGATCCAGTTGCTCTCGCTGGAGCTGTCGCGGCGCTCTGCATCAACCGACGACGTCCGGCCCACACTGCTGGTCTGCACGATGTCGCTGGTAGGCAACTGGCAGCGAGAGGCAGCCAAGTTCGCGCCCGCGCTGCGCCTGTACGCGCACCACGGACGTGAGCGTCTCCGGGGAGCCGACCTCGATGTCCGCCTCGCCGACACGGACATCGTCATCACGACGTACACCACCGTCGCCCGGGACCTCGACGAGCTGGCCGAGCACCGGTGGGACCGGGTCGTCGTGGACGAGGCACAGGCGATCAAGAACCGCCACTCGCAGGCCGCCCGCGCGGTCCGGCGGCTCGACGCACGGCACCGGGTGGCCCTGACCGGCACGCCGATGGAGAACCGGCTCAGCGAACTGTGGTCGATCATGGACTTCCTGAATCCAGGCATGCTGGGCAGCAGCGAGGAGTTCCGTGCCCGGTATGCGATTCCGGTTGAGCGGTACGGCCAGACCGAACCCGCGGAGCGGCTGCGCACCATCACCCGCCCATACATCCTGCGCCGGCTGAAGACCGACAAGCGGATCATCCAGGACCTGCCGGAGAAGATCGAGATCAAACAGTACTGTCGGCTGACCACCGAGCAGGGTTCGCTATATCAGTCGGTGGTCGACGACATGATGGAGAAGATCGAGAACTCCGAGGGCATCGAGCGCCGCGGCAACGTGCTGGCGACCATGGCCAAGCTCAAGCAGGTCTGCAACCACCCGGCGCAGCTGCTGCACGATCGGTCGCCGATGGGTAAGCGGTCCGGCAAGGTGTTGCGGCTGGAGGAGATCCTCGACGAGATCCTCGCCGAAGGCGACAAGGTGCTGTGCTTCACCCAATTCACCGAGTTCGCCGAGATGCTCATGCCGCACCTCGCCGCCCGGTTCAACCAGGACCTGCTCTACCTGCACGGTGGTACGCCCAGGAAGCGCCGCGACGAGATGGTCGCCAGGTTCCAGTCCGACGACGGCCCGTCGGTCTTCCTGCTGTCCTTGAAGGCCGGCGGCACCGGGCTGAACCTCACCGCGGCCAGCCACGTGATCCATCTGGACCGCTGGTGGAACCCAGCCGTGGAGGACCAGGCCACCGACCGGGCGTTCCGGATCGGGCAGAGGCGCAACGTCGAGGTGCACAAGTTCATCTGCACCGGCACCCTCGAAGAGAAGATCGACGACATGATCGAGCAGAAGAAGGCCCTCACCGACCTGGTGATCAGCGACGGCGAGCGCTGGCTGACCGAGTTGTCCACCGGCGCGCTGCGTGAGGTGTTCGCGCTGTCCGAGGAGGCCGTCGGTGAGTAGCTGGTTCCCGCCGTCCAAGCCCTTACCGGTTAAGGATGGCCTCAAGGCGCGCAGCAAGCGTGGCGCCATCGCCCAGAAGTGGTGGTCGGAGCGGTTCATCGAGGTGCTGCAGACGATCGTCGTCGGTGGCAGGCTGCAGCGCGGACGGACCTACGCCCGCAACGGCCAGGTGATCGAGATGGAGCTCGGAGCGGGCACGGTCACCGCATCCGTCCAGGGCAGCCGGGTTCGGCCGTACCGCGTCCGGATCGGGTTGACGCCGTTCGACGATGCCGACTGGGGCCAGGTGGCGGGCGCGCTCGTCGACAACGCCTGGTACACGGCGAAGCTGCTGGCCGGTGAGATGCCGGACGACATCGAGGACGTGTTCACCGCTGTCGGGCTGTCGCTCTTCCCGGCCGGCTCAAGCGATCTGAGCATGGACTGCACGTGCCCTGATCCCGACGGGCCCTGCAAGCACATCGCCGCGGTGTTCTACCTGCTCGCGGAGTCTTTCGACGACGATCCGTTCACCATCCTCGCGTGGCGCGGCCGGAACCGTGACGAACTCCTGGGCACGCTCAGCGATCTCCGTTCGGGCGGCGCATCCGTGGCCGGCGACGACAGCACCGACGGCGCCGCCTCACTGGCGGACTGCCTCGGTTCGTTTTTCTCCTACCAAGCTGCGGTCCCACACCGGACCGCCACGTCCACACCGCCCGATGCCGTACTCCACCAAGCACCGGCCGTCGACGTCAGCGTCCGCGGCACACGGCTGGCCGATCTGCTCCGCCCCGCTTACCATGCGATAGCGCGGACCGGCGAAACGCCGTGATCAGTTGAGGCTGGCTGCGGTCATCGCAGGCTGACCGCTCCTTACCGCACGACAGACTGCACGGTCGGGCCGTGAGGCGGCTATTTCTCACACGACGCGGAACACAACCGTCTCGTGCGGGTTGTCGTGTGCGTCTAGGCCGGTTCAGGCACGGTCGTGTGCCCGGCCGTGTGAACTTGCGCCGCCTTTGGGCAGGTTCTGTCAGCCGTGCGACCGGTCGTGTGCCACGTGACCGCTGAGATCGGCCAGAACTCCCACGGCCGGGCACACGACCCCCGCCGGACCGACCAAACTCCCACGGCCGGGCACACGACCCCCATCTGACCGGCCAGAACTTCCACGGCCGGGCTCACAATCCCCGCCAGACGGATCGCGCGGCAGGAATACGTTTGGGCTTCGCCGCCCCAGACGCCGAGGAATCGTCAGGCCCGGTCGAGGAAGGCAGCGATCTCCTGTCCGGTCGCCCGCTGCACCCGCACGGTCGCCCGCTGCACCCGCACGGTCGCCCGCTCCACCCGCACGGTCGCCCGCTCCACCCGTACGGTCAGCCCGCTCCACCCGCACGGAACGTCCGCGTCAGGCTGCCTGCGCTGCCGGGAGCCTGGTGACCGCGCGAAGTTCCGATTCACTGGCGTTCGCGCCGGTGCACATGACGGCGACGCGCTTGCCGGCGAACCGCTCCGGATGGGCCAGCAGCGCCGCCACGGACGCCGCGCCCGCGCCCTCGGTGAGGGTGTGCGCGTCGCGCAGCATGATCCACTGCGCCTCGGCGATGGTGTCGTCGTCGACGAGCAGGAAATCGCTGAGATGATCCCGCATCAGGCCCTGCGTCAGCTCGAACCCGGTCCCCGTCGCCAGCCCTTCGGCCACACTCCGGTTCGGCCGCGTGACCACCTTCCCGCTGCGCCACGAGTCATGCGCGGCCGGCGACGCCGCCGCCTGCACGGCCACGATCTCGCACCCCGGAGCGACCGCGGCCGCGACGACGCAGGCGGCCGCCGCGCCACTGCCGCCGCCGACCGGCACGACCACCACGTCCACGTCCGGTGCCTGCTCGAACAGTTCCAGGTAGGCGGTGCCCACACCGGCGACGAGCGCGGGCTCGTCGCCGGCACTGACCAGACGGGCCCCGCTCTCCGCCGCGAGCTTGGCGGCGAACTCGCAGGCGCCGTCCAGGTTCTGCCCGTGCTCGACCACCTCGGCGCCGCGAGCACGCACCGCCGCCGCCTTCACCGGGTTGGGATTCTCCGGCATCACGATGGTGCAGGAGACGCCGGTGTGCCCGGCCGCGTAGGCGAGCGACTGGGCATGGTTGCCGGTGGAGTACCCGACGATCCCCCGCTGTCGATCTTCGAGCGACATCCCAGCCAGCAGATTGAGCCCGCCCCGCACCTTGAATGCGCCGGTGGGCTGCACGTTCTCGTGCTTCACCAGCACATCGGCGCCAAGCGTGGCGCTCAGCGCCGAATAGCTCCACGTCGGCGTCGGCGGCAGCAGGCCGCCGAGCACACGACGGGCCCGGAACACATCACCGATGGAAGGAGCAGACATGTCTCCATGCTGGCAGCCAGAGATAGATAGGTCTAATACAGCTTTTCTCACTAACCATCGATGTTGTCTATGATTCGGTTGTGGATCTCAACCGGCTCCGAGTGCTCGTCACGGTCGCACGTGAGGGCTCGGTCACCGCCGCCGCGGACGCGCTCCACTACGCACAGCCGTCGGTCAGCCACCACCTGGCCAGGTTGGAGGCGGAGGCCGGGGTTCCGCTGGTACAGCGCGTCGGACGCGGGATACGGCTCACGGAGGCCGGCCGGATGCTCGTCGCCCGCGCGGAGGAGATCCTCGGGCGGGTCGAGTCCGCCCGCGCCGAACTGGCCGCTCACGCCGGGTTGCAGACCGGACGCGTCCGGCTCGCCGCTTTCCCCTCGGCGCTCGCCACGCTGGTACCGCCGGCAGCGGCGGAGTTCGCCCGGAACCACCCACAGCTGGAGCTGGCGCTCACCGAGAGCGAACCGCCTGAGTCCCTAGCCGCACTCCGCAACGGCGACGTCGACGTGGCGCTCGTCTTCGAACACCCCGACCCCGACGTGCCGGCGGCGTCCGCCACCACCGCGACCGTGCTGCTGGACGAGCCGCTCTACATCGTGACGCCGGCCGGCCGACGTTGGTCCGGGCCGTCGTGGACGCTGGCGACCTACGCCGACGAGCGCTGGATCGCCGGGTGCGAGCGCTGCCGCGCCCACCTCCTCCGCGCCTGTGAGCACTCCGGATTCACGCCGACCATCGAGTTCGAGACCGATGACTACGTCGCGGCGCAGGCGCTGGTCGCCGCCGGCATCGGCGTCACCACGCTGCCCGGTCTGGCCCTGCTGGCCAACCGTCACCCGGACGTGCGGATCGACCGTATCCCGGACGACCGACGACGGGTACTGGCCCTCACCTACGGCAAGCCGCCCCCGCCGCTCCCCGTCCAGGCGTTCCTCGACGCTCTCACGGCCACGGTCACCGCCCCCGCCTGGCCACAGTAGAACGCAAGCAAGCAGAGATATCGGCCACTATACACCGCGTCATCACGCACACGAGAGCAGTGAGCAGCGTACTGGCGCTACCACATCTTCACGGATGAAAACCCGTTTGATCTCATGGTTCTGCCCATGCAAGGGTGAATCCAGTCGGCAAGCAAGGAAGGGAGGTGAAGGAAGATGAAGCTTGCTGAGGCGCTCGCGCGGCGGGCCGAACTGACCACGAGGTTCAACGAGTTGCAGAAGCGAGCGACGCAGTCCGCCCGCTTCCAGGAGGGCGAAGAGCCGGCCGAGGACGCTCGCGAGTTGCTCGCTGAGTCCGATCGCGTAGCAGACGAACTCGAGAAGCTGATCCGGCAGATCAATGCCACGAACCTGGTCACTGAGGTCGAGCCCGGAATCACCATGACGGACGCTCTGGCCAAGCGGGACGTGCTGCGCAAGCGCCGTGCCTTCCGTTCGGAGCTCGCCGATTCCGGCGTCGCGCGTGTCGACCGTTGGATGCGTTCCGAGATCAAAATGGTGTCCGCGGTTGATGTCCGGGAACTGCGTCATGAGGCGGACAGAGTGGCCGCAGAGTTGCGCGCCCTTGATACGCGGATGCAGGAGGTGAACTGGAACGCGGATCTGGTCGAGTAGCACAGCACGCTGAAGGTGGATAAGTCGGTAACCGAAGGTCACCACGGAGCGGACACAACCCATCCACCGCTGCCATCAACAGCATCCTTAGCAGGAGGTCGGACGGGCCGGCGCCGTGCATTGTGCAGCCCGCGCATCGCGCACATGTGGACCGCGCACTGATGATCGATCACTACCACGTGTCGACCTGGTGAACTACGGTGAGGGCGGGTAAGGGGACCCACCTTCTATTGGGACAAGGCGGGCCGCCGTTGACGGAGATCGTCGACGACGGCCCGCTCCGACATCCGCTGTTCGATCGGCTGGCCGCCGTCGTTCGTCGCTCGTCACCGAGCCCATGTCGTCTGACTCGGTCATGCCGCATTTTCTCGTTGAACCCAGGACCGTTCCAGAGGTCTACTGGCAGGAGAGCGACCATTCTTGGCGTAGAGGGGCGATCATGACCGATGCGATGACCTATGACTCGCAAACCGCGTTAGTCGTCGTCGATGTGCAGAACGACTTCGCCGATCCGGACGGCAACCTGTACGTCTCCGGCGGCGACGAAGCCATCGAGGCGATCAATCGGGAGATCGACGCCGCCACGCAGGCGGGCGCACTCGTCGTCTACACCCAGGACTGGCATCCGCCGTCCACGCCGCATTTCGAGAAGGACGGCGGGACCTGGCCGACGCACTGCGTCCGCGACACCTGGGGTGCGCAGCTGCATCCCGCGCTGCGTGTCGTCGACGGCCCGGTGGTTCGCAAGGGCACCGGCGGAGAGGACGGGTACTCGGGCTTCAGTGTCCGCGACCCGGAGAGCGGCGCCGAAGCGCGCACCGAGCTCGAGGGCATCCTCCATGCCCGGCAGGTGAACCAGGTCGTGGTGGTGGGATTGGCGCAGGACGTCTGCGTCAAGGAGACGGTGCTGGACGCGCAACGGCTCGGCTTTGCGTCGACGGTCATCGCCGACGCCACCCGCCCGGTCGACCTTCAACCCGGCGACGGCGAGCGCGCCCTGTCCCAGATGACGACGGCCGGCGCGGTGGTCCGATGACATCGATGCACGAGTACCGCGTCGGCGGCGTGACGATCGAACTGACCCGCGGCGACATCACCAAGCAGACGGACATCGACGCGGTCACCAACGCCGCGAATGCGCAGCTGCTGCCGGGGGGCGGAGTCGCCGGCGCCATCCACCGCGCCGCCGGCCCCGGCTTGGCGGAGGAGTGCCGGCCGTTCGCCCCGATCCGACCCGGGCAGTGTGTGATCACCGGCGGTCACAATCTCCCGAACCCGCACGTGCTGCACTGCCTCGGCCCCGTCTACGGCGTCGACGAACCCAGCGACGAGCTGCTGGCCAGCTGTTACCGCGAAGCGCTGCGGATCGCCGACGAGCACGAGGTGCGGTCCGTGGCGTTCCCGGCCATCTCCACCGGCGCCTTCGGTTATCCGCTGCGCGCGGCGACGGAGATCGCGATGCGAACGGTACTGGACGTCGCACCCACCCTCCGATCGGTGGAACGCATCCGGTTCGTGCTGTTCGACGGCGACGCGTTGAGCGTGCACACCGACGTCCTCGCTGAACTCGGTCCTGGGGCGGACCGGCCGTCGTGAGCCCGTCATTCGGCGAGGATCAGGGACGCCGGACCGCTCGCCGAGTCGGGCGCGATGCTCAGATTCGCATCCGGTGAGACGCTCTGATCCGCCGGTGAGATGCTCTGGTGATGGAGTTGACCGCACAGGCGTTCCTCGAGACTCTCCGAGGGCTGCAGTCCGACCAAGAACGCGAGAAGATCCGTCGGCACTACCGCGGCGACGACGGCACCAACGTCATCGGTGTCCGGATGAAGCACACCTTCGACACGGCCGCCCGGTTCACCGCGATGCCGCTGACCGAGGTCGACAAGCTGCTCGACTCGCCGTACTACGAAGCGCGGATGGGTGCGATGAGCATCCTGGACTTCAAGGCGCGCCGCAAGGGAATCACCGACGACGACCGCCGTGCGCTCTACGAGATGTACATGCGCCGGCACGACCGGATCGACAGCTGGGACTTCGTGGACCGCGCCGCCCCACGCGTCGTCGGCTGGTACCTGCTCGACAAGCCACGCGACCCGTTGTACGTGCTCGCCCGCTCATCCGACGTGTGGGAACGGCGCACCGCCATCACGGCGACGTTCTGGTTCGTGCGGCACGGCGAGATCGACGACGCCCTGCGCATCGCCGAGATCCTCTTGCAGGACCCGGAGGAGTTGATCCACAAGTCAGTCGGCACCGCCCTACGAGAGGTCGGCCGGGTCGACCAGGACCGGCTCGTCGACTTCCTGCGTGCACACACGGACGCGGTCAGCCGGGTGACGCTCCGCCACGCGACGGAGAAGCTGCCGCCCGATCTCCGCACAGAACTGCTGTCGAGAGCCTGAACCGGCACGTCAGGACGCCGCGGCAGCCGCGAACGCGACCAACGCCGCGGCGAGCGACACCTCCACGACGGCGCCCAGGACGTCACCGGTCATGCCGCCGATCCGCCGGACACATCGACGCAGGACGACGGCGGTCACCAGCACGGCTGCCGCCACCGCCGACGGTGCCGACCACCACGGTGCAGCGTCCGGCAGCACGGCCAGCACCCCAGCCAGGACGCCCGCGACAGCCGTGAGCATCACCAGGGCTGCCGCCCACCGCACCGACCCGGCCATCGCCGCGCCCAGCCCGTCCGGCCGGGCCGAAGGCACGCCTCGCAGGCATGCCACCGCCAGCATCGCGCGAGAGACGACGACGCCGGCCATCACGGTCACCGCGGCGCCGACGGTGCCGCCGTCAAGGGCACCCGCGGCGGCTGCCGGGCCGTCCGCGCCGACGGTCAGCTCGGCCAGCCGGGCAGCGGCCCCGACCTGCACCAGCAGCGCCAGCACCAGTGCGACCGCTCCGGCCGGCCCCACGTCGCCGGTTCGCATCACCGCGAGCGCACGTTCCCGGTCATACGACGCGGCCAAGCCGTCGGCGGTGTCAGCCAGCCCATCCAGGTGCAGGGCGCGGTCGCCGAGCCGTAACGCCGCGACCGCCAGCGCGGCGGCCACCACGGAACCGAGACCCAACGCCAGCGCGGCCCACAGGACGACGCCGGCAGGCACCGCCAGCAGCAGCCCGGCCACGGGCGCGAGCAACATCGCCGCCCCCGCCGTCCGCCGCGTCACCTGGGTCGGTGCTCGCACGGGGACGGTCGTCAAGGTCCCGACCGCCAGTCGCCACGGGTCACTCATGCCGGAATGCCGTCCATCGCACGGACCCACCGTAATCGGGCCGGTGCGGCACCATGCGTGTCGCCATGGTCCTCGCCGAAGGCAAGAAGGTGCGCTCCCCCGTGAATGCGCACCCTCTTGCCCCGGCCACGACCACTCCCACCACGCAGACCATGGTGGGAGTGGCCGGATGGTGGCGCGATGGGGCATAGCGCCGGTAACCAGACTGCCGTCGCCACGGTCAGCGGTCACCACCCGAAAGGGGTGAGAAATGCCGGCCGTGGCGACGCGCTACAGCAGTCCCAGCCCTCGCCCGCACTCGACCGCCTCTCGCCGGCTGTTCACGCCCAGCTTTCTGTACAGCGCTCGTAGGTGTGACTTCACCGTGTTCACACTGACCACGCGTGCGCTCGCGATCTCCTCCAGCGTCAGCATCGACGGTAGGTCCCGCAGGAGTTCCAGCTCGCGTGCGGTCAGGGTGTCTCGGGCCGCCCCGCCCGTCGCGTCAGCTCCGCCGACGGCGCGGTGCGTCACGTCGAGAACCTCCGCGACGAAGCCGTCGTGGCCCCCGAAGCGACCCAGATTGTGGATCAACAGTGCGCGCACCCGATCCGACGCGCTGGCCACGTCGCGGATGGCGCGGCCCGGCGCGGCCAGGTCGATCGAACGCCGCAAGGCCTCGTAGGCACGCGCGGGCTGGCCGCTCCCATCGGCGATCTGAGCCTCCAAGAGCCAGGCCGCGATCTCCGAACTGCGTACCTGGCAGGGTGCCTCGCCCGCGAGCACGGATGCGAGCGCCTGCCGGGCCGGCCCTTCCGCACCGTTGTGTGCGTGGATCAACGCGTCCATCACCAGGACATCGCCCCTCTTCCCGACCAGGCGCCTCGCTCGCGCCGCGGCCTGCGCCGCCCATCCTGAGTCCGCGATCGCCAGCGCCATCTGAACCTCGGTCAGGCAGTAGGAACAGACGGCGAACGGGGCGAGCCACGTCGGCTCGGCGTCCGCCCACATCGACCTCAGCCGGGTCAGGACGGCGCGGCGATCCTGGGACTCCACGAACTCCACGAACGCCCGCAACAGCCTGGTGGCGAACACCACCTCCGGCTCCACGTCGGCGTCGATCGCCGCCGCGAGCGCGAGGTACTCCGCGGCTGCGGCCATGTCGTGCATCTGCCAGGCCGCCCAGGCTGCCACCAGGTACGCAGGCAACATCCGGCTGGACGAACGCCAGCCACGGTCCGCGGCGAGCTTCAAGGCCTCAGCCGACCATGCGGATGCGGTCCCGAAGTCCTGTCGGCTCGCGGCGCTCCCGGCCAGATGCGCCAGGCAGTCCAGCGCCAGGAAGTCGCAGCCGAGCTCACGGGCCAACCCCAGCGCGGCGGAGAGATCGGCCTCCGCCCTATCGACGTCACCCATCGACGTCCGGAGCATGCCGCTATTGGCCAGCGCGAACAGCTCCAACGGCCGGTCACGCACGCCGTCCATGGGCGCACTGATCGTGTTGAGAGCGTCCATCACCGCGGGTGTGCGCACCCCACGCAGCCGTGCTTCGCAGAGGACGGCGGCCATGTGAAGTCTGCGCAGCCGCGCGTCGGCGTGCCGGTATGGATCGCGGCCGACCGTGTCGAAGTGATCTCCGGCACGAGCCAGATCTCCGCTCTGCGCGGCGCAGATCACGGCGAGCAGCCCCACCACAGGCCGAGCCAGCACCTCCGCCGGCAGCATGTCGAGCTTCGATGTCAGGCTCGCGCCCTCGCCCGCCATCAGCAACCGCAACCCTTCGCGGTCCAGCAGCTCTGCCACCAGATCCCAGTCCTCGGCGTCGACGGCATGGTCGAGCGCCATCGACGGCATGTCGTGGTGGGCGAACCAGTCCGCCGCCACCCGGTGCAGCCGGGGCCGCGCCGTCACGTCTCGCCGGTCGAGCTCCGCCAGGAGATAGCTGCGCAGCAACGCATGGTAGCGGTATGACCTGGCGGCGACGTCTTGCCCGGTCACCAGGATGTTGTCCCGGGTGAGCCGGCGCAGTACGGCGCCCGCATCGGGACGGCCCGACAGGGCTCCGGCCAGTTCCGGGAGCAACCACTCAGCCACGGCCGTGTCGAGCAGGAACGCCTCGATGTCGGCCGGCTGCTGCGCCAGCACCTCGGATACCAGGTAGTCACTGACCGGACGGTCCTCACCGGCGAAGGTCGCGATGTAGCCGCGCTTGTCTTCTCGTTGAGCGAGCGACAGTGTCGCCAGCCTCAGGCCTGCCGCCCAGCCTTCCGTCCGCTCCAGCAGCATGGCGAGGTCATCGTCGGCCAGCTGGATGCCGTGGCCCTGAAGCAGCTCCCGCGCCTCGTCATCGGCGAAGGCCAAGTCGGCAGCCCGGATCTCCGTCGCGGATCCATCCAGGATCATCCGCGGGATCGGCAGGGCGGGATCTCGCCGGCAGCCGAGCATGACCCTCAGCCCGCGCGGCAACGTCTTGAGCAGCCGCCCGAGTCCGGCCAACGCGGAGTGGGACACCACCTCGTGCAGATCGTCCAGGACCAGCAGCAACCCGTCCGGCAGTGGTTCGATCGCCGCATAGAAGGTGCGCAGAAAGCCCTTGTCGACCTCGCCGCCGAGCGGACGCATCGAGGCGAGTGCGCGCTGCACCTGCCGTTGCCGACTGCCGACCGCCGCCGCGCACGCCGCGAGGACGCCGGACCACAAGGTGTACGGGTCATTGTCCTCGGTATCGAGTGAGAGCCACGCCACCGGGATACCGCGAGCATCGAACTCCTGGCAGCGCTGCGTCATCAGCATCGTCTTGCCGGCACCGGGCGGTGCGGAGAGCACGAAGACGGCGGAGCCCTGGGCCTCTTCGGCCGCCATGGCCCGCAAGAGCCGACTTCGGTGGACAGCCACTCCCGGCGTGCGAGGCACTCGCAGTTTCGAACCAAGGACCGCCGCACGCACCCCCTCCATGGGAGCACCCACCACACGCCGATATTTACTGACGTATCAGCACCGCGCAAGCCATTACCGGTAATGTCGGCCGTCTGGCCCGACTCGTTCGTATGAGCGTCGGCGACCGGCCGGTTTCAGCCAAGGTCGAGGTCGTTCAGGGCGGCCATACCGGTGCAGATCGCCACCGCCGACCGCACCGTGGGCAGCGCCGCCAGCGCGCCCGTGCCTTCGCCCAGCCGCATCCGCAGATCGACGATCGGCTCCAGGCCCAGACGGTCGAGCGCGGCGTCGTGCGCGGGTTCGACGGAGCGATGCCCGGCCAGCCACCACGCGGCGGCGCCTGGCGTGATCAACTCCGCGACCAGCGCGGCCGCCGTCACGACGACGCCATCCAGCAGCACCGGCACGCCGTGCTCGGCCGCCGCGGCGAGGAACCCCGCCATCGCGCCGAAGTCCGCACCGCCGACCGTCGCCAGCAGCGCTTCCGGATCGTCGCGGACCGCCGTCGCCCGCTCGATCGCGGCCGCCACGATCGCCGTCTTGCGTGCCAGGCCGGCGTCATCGACGCCGGTGCCGCGGCCGGTGACCTTCCGCGCGTCCAGGCCGGTGATCGCACCGATCAACGTCGCGGCGACGGTGGTGTTGCCGATCCCGAGGTCCCCGACGACGAGCAGGTCTGCCGCCGGACGTCCCGGTGCGCGCAGCTCCTCGGCGGCCCGACCATCCGTGGCCAGCTCCTCGGCGGCCAGCGCACGCCCCGCCGCGATAGCCGCCCGCGCCTGGTCGATCGTCAGCGCGTCCTCGGAGTCGATCCGCCCGGTTCCGCGGCATACCTTGTGCTCGGTGATCTCGGCCGGGAGATCCTCCAGTTCCGCGTCGACACCCAGGTCGCGGACGCGGACCGTGGCGCCGTGCGCGGCCGCCAGCGCGCTGATCCCGGCACGTCCGGCGTGCACGGTGCGGACCATCGCCCCGGTCACCGCCGGTGGATATGCCGACGCCTGCGTGGCCACGCCATGGTCGCCCCCGATGACCGTCACGCCGATGCGGGACGGTGTGCGTGGCGGGTATGTGCCCTGCCGGGCGGCGAGCCAGATGCCGATCTCCTCCAGCCGGCCCAGCGAGCCGGGCGGTTTGGCCAGGCCATCGACCTTCTCGCGGGCGTGCCGTTCGACGTCTCGATCGATCGGCGCCGGTGTCCCCGGCGTCGCTTCGGCCCGCCCGGCACCCGTCTGGCCACCGTCCACCACGGTCGCCGCCGCGTGCCCCGACGCCGCGTCCGGCCACGGCGTCCGCCCCGGCAATTCCAGCGCCCGGCCGGCGACACACAGCACAGCGCGGTCCGCTTCCGCGGCGAATCGCTGGTTGAGCGTGCCGAGCAGGTCTCGGAAGAGCCGGCCGGACGGGGTCGCGGGGACGACGCTCCAGCCCACCTCGTTGCTCACCGCCACGATCGTCGCCGACGACGAGCGCCACGCGTCCACGAGCTCCGCGACCGCCGCGTCGACCGCGACCTCCACCGCCGGATCCAGGGCAGCGGCCGCACCGGCGTCGGCATCGGCCGCACCGGCTGCGGGGCCGGCCACAGCGTCGTCGTCATCCCAGGCACCCGCGTCGTCGAGCACCGTGGTCAACCACAGGGTCAGGCAGTCGACGATCACCGTGCCGGTCGCGGCGCGGAGCACGGCGGCGACGTCGGTGGTCTCGCGCGTCTGCCAGGACGCCGGGCGCCGCTCCCGGTGCCGGCGGATGCGTTCGGCCCATTCCGCGTCGTCGGGGGCCGGCCGGGAGGTCGCGACGTAGGTGACCACGCCCGGCTCGGCGAGCGAACGCACCCAGTTCTCGGCGAACGTCGACTTCCCCGAACGCGCGCCGCCCAGCACCAGGACCTTCTCCATCGACACCACTTCCCTTCCGGCCAGCGGACTTGTGAAGTCAAGACGGAAAGGGGCACCGATGTGCACGTGGTCCCTCCCGGCCCACCCGCAGTCCTCGACGAGCTTCGAGCCGCTTCCACGCCGGGCGTTCCGGCTCACCACCCGCATCGTCGAGCACGCGGGCGGTCTACGGTTGCGGGACAGCGCCGGACTCGGACCGGCTTTCCCCGAACGCGGAAGACCTCGGTGAACGTGTCCTCGCCGACCCCCGCCGGGCGCCGGCACGACATCGCCCACCAAGATGGAACAATGCCACATCCCACCACCCCACCCCAAAACCCCCGGCCTAAATGATCATGTGAAGTAGGTTTCTTCGTGCCCCAACAGGCCTGCAGAGGTGGTACGGCACGAGAAACCCTGGTGGTGCGCTGGCGACGGCGACCCCCAACGGACCCGACCCGACAGGAGAACAGTGACCTGGGCGACGACGACCGGCCTGGCCGCCGGTGCGATCGCCGACGCGATCGTCGGAGACCCACGCCGCGGGCATCCCGTGGCCGGCTTCGGACACGTGGCCGACCGCCTTGAACGCCGCTGGTGGACGGACTCGAAGGTACGCGGCGCCCTCTACACGGGTGTCGCAGTCGGTGCGCCGGCGCTCGCGGCCGCACTCCTGGACCGGATGTGCGCCGGCGGCAGCCGCCGACCCGGCTCGGCTCCCGTGCGCCCACTGATCCGAACGACGACGGTCGGCGCCGCCACCTGGGCAGTCCTCGGCGGCAAGAGCCTGACCCGGGAGGCCGCGCTCCTCGGCCGATCGCTCGACGACGGCGACATCGACGCTGCCCGACGCCGGCTGCCGCACCTGTGCGGACGTGACCCGGCGAGCCTCGACGCCGACGGGCTGGCCCGCGCCACGGTGGAATCCGTCGCCGAGAACACATCCGACGCCGTGGTCGCCCCGCTCGTGTGGGGTGCCGTCGGCGGACTCCCCGGCCTGGTCGCATACCGCGCGGTCAACACGCTGGACGCGATGGTCGGCCACAAGAGTGCACGTCATCGCAACTTCGGCTGGGCCTCGGCGCGGCTGGACGACGCCGCCAATCTCCTGCCCGCCCGCCTCTCCGGCCTGCTGACCGCCGCGTCGGCACCGCTCGTCGGCGGCCGTCCCGCCGATGCCCTGCGCGCGTGGCGCGACGACGCCCGTCGGCATCCGAGCCCGAATGCCGGCGTGGTGGAGGCGGCATTCGCCGGTGCGCTCGGCCGACGGCTCGGTGGACGGACGGTTTACCCGTACGGGGTCGACGAGCGGCCACTGCTCGGCTCCGGCCCTGAGACCACAGTGGAGGACATCCCACGAGCGGTGCGGCTCTCCCGCGCCGTGCAGGTCGGCACCCTGGCCACGGTCGTCGCGGCCAGGCTTGCGGTCGGCACGCTCGTTCGCCGTCGAGACCGGCTCGCGCATGGTGCGCTGAGTGACGCCACGATCCAGACAAAACGGACACGCCGACGAGCAACCACCGCACCATGGGCGAGCACTCAACACACCATGCCGCAGCTTCGCGGGAGGCGTCGGCAGGCAGCCATGAGGAACGGGAGGCGTCGATGAACGCGCGCCGGGGTGGTCTGCTGGTGGCCGGGACCACGTCGGACGCCGGGAAGAGCCTGGTGACCGCAGGCATCTGCCGTTGGCTCGCCCGCCAAGGCGTGCGCGTGGCGCCCTACAAGGCGCAGAACATGTCGAACAACTCGATGGTGTGCCCGGACGGCTCGGAGATCGGCCGGGCGCAGTGGGTGCAGGCGATGGCGGCCGGAGTGGTGCCGGAGGCTGCGATGAACCCGGTGCTGCTCAAGCCGGGCAGCGACCGCACATCGCACATCGTGCTGCGCGGCCGGCCGTACGGGACGCTCCGTGCCGGCCAGTACGCGGGCGGCCGGCAGGTGCTCGCCGAGGCCGCGTTCGAGGCGCTGGCCGACCTGCGCAGCCGGTTCGACGCGGTCATCTGTGAGGGCGCGGGCAGCCCGGCGGAGATCAACCTCCGCGCGGGCGACTACGTCAACATGGGCCTGGCCAGGCACGCGGACCTGCCCGTGGTGGTCGTCGCCGACGTCGACCGCGGCGGCTCGCTGGCCGCCATGTACGGCACGCTCGCACTGCTGGAGCCGGCGGACCAACGGCTTCTCGTCGGCTTCGTGGTCAACAAATTCCGCGGCGACGTCGACGTGCTCCGCCCCGGGCTGGACCGGATCGCGGAGCTGACCGGGCGTCCGGTGCTCGGCGTGCTGCCGTGGCTGGACGGGGTGTGGATCGACTCCGAGGACGCACTCGCCGTCGGCGGCTGGGCGGCCGGTGCCCACGGCGACGACCCGCAGTGTGCGGGTCACGGCGCACACCCCGCCGGACGCAACGGCTCGAGGCAGACCCTGTCCGTCGCCGTGGTGCGGTTTCCGCGAGTGTCCAACGCCACCGACGTCGACGCGCTGGCGTGCGAACCCGGCGTGACCGTGACGCTGACGGCCGATCCCGACGTCGTCGCCGCGGCCGACCTGGTGGTCCTTCCCGGAAGCCGCGCCACCGTGGCCGACCTGGACTGGATGCGACGACGCGGGCTGGACCATGCCGTCGCCGCACGTGCGGACGGCGGACGCCCGGTTCTCGGCATCTGCGGCGGCTACCAGATGCTCGCCCAGCGCATCGTCGACCCCATCGAGTCGGGACAGACCGTGGATGGGCTCGGGCTACTCCCCACCGAGGTGACGTTCGGCGCCGCCAAGATGCTCGGCCGTCCGCTCGGGTCATGGCGCGGCCACGACGTGCACGCCTACGAGATCCACCACGGCATCGCCACGCTCCACGACGACCCGGCGCGCATGACACGCGCCGACGCTGATGGCCTCCGTCCACGTGTGGGCGGGAGCGCACACTCCACCGGATCCTATGAGGAGTTCCTCGACGGCTTCCGGGCCGGCAGTGTGTGGGGAACCACCTGGCACGGTGCGTTCGAGAACGACGGGTTCCGCCGTGCCTGGCTGACCGAGGTCGCCGAAACGATCGGTCACGGCTGGCGGCCGTCGGCGGCGGCACCCGGATTCGCCGCCCAGCGCGAGCTGATGCTGGACCACCTCGCCGACGCCGTCGCGCAGCACCTGGACACGGCCGCCCTGCTCACGCTCATCGAGAGCGGTGTTCCCGACGGCCTTCCGCTCGTCAGGCCCTCCACCGGCTGACCGCTCCCCGACGGCCGACGCGATCGAGCGCGACTGGGCCACCGCGTCCGAAGCCGTGGACTCGGCGCAGCGCGCGCTCGAGGAATCGGGCTACCGCGACCTGGCCGCGGAGTGTCGCGACGCCTGACAGGCGCCGCCCAGTCAGCCGGAGAACCCGAGGTCGCGTGAGCGCTCGCGGCTGACCCGGCTGAGCTCGCCCAGCAGCACCCCGATATCCACATTGTTGCGTCGCCGCCCATCGCGTAGCCGCAACGCCACCTGGCCGGCGTCGACCTCGCGATCACCCACCACCGCGACGTACGGCACCCGCCGCTCATGTGCCCGCCGGATCCGCTGCGCAACGGTGGCCTCGGCGCCGACGACGTCAGCCCGCAGCCCCGCCGCCACCGCGTCGTCGTAGATCTTCCCCGCGACGGCCGCATGCGCCTCTCCGACCGGAAGAATCGCCAGCTGCACCGGCGCCAGCCAGACCGGGAACGCCCCGTCGTACAGCTCGATCAGGTGCGCGACCAGCCGCTCCATCGCCGACATGACCCCACGATGGATCATCACCGGCTGTCGGCTGCTTCCGTCGGCGGCCACATAGCGTAGATCGAATCGCTCAGGTTGGTTGAAGTCGAGCTGGACGGTCGACAGCGACTCCTCCCGCCCAGCCGAGTCCCTTACCTCGATGTCGATCTTCGGCCCGTAGAAGGCGGCCTCACCCGGGGCTTCGACGTACTCGGCGCCGACGGCCGCCAGCGCGTCCCGCAGCATCTCCTCGCAGCGCTCCCACAGCGCCGCGTCTCCCAGATACTTCCCTGCCTCGCCGCGGCGCGACAGCCGCAGGTAGGCGACCTCGATGCCGAGCACGTCGTAGACGTGACGGATCTGGCGCAGCGCCGACTCGACTTCGTCGGCGATCTGCTCCGGCGCGCAGAAGACGTGGGTGTCGTCCAGGTTGATCTGACGTACCCGGGACAGCCCGCCCAATACCCCGGACAGCTCGCTGCGGAACATCGGGGCAAGCTCGGACAGGCGTACCGGCAGGTCTCGGTAGCTGCGCTGCTGCGACGCGTAGACCAGGGCATGGTGCGGGCAGTTGGCCGGCCGCAGGACGAATTCCTCACCGCCGACGCGCATCGGCGGGAACATGTCGTCGGCGAACTTGCCCCAGTGGCCGGAGCGCTCGAACAGCGCACGTTTGGCCAGCACCGGGGTGTAGACGTGCTGGCTACCGGCACGGGCCGCCTGCTCGGCGGCGAACCTCTCCAGCTCCGCACGGATGACGGCGCCGTCCGGCAGCCACAGTGGCAACCCTGAACCGACATCGGGGTGGGTGGCGAACAGGTCAAGCGAGCGGCCCAGCTCGCGGTGGTCGATCGACATGATGGTGGGCTCCTTCGCAGGTATGGAGCCCGAAGACCAGACCCACGACGGCCCGCCTCAACGGAACCTCGGGACCTCTGGCCCCTGGGCTCGTGGGTGAGAGAAACGTCAGGTCACACCGCAGCCACGCCGGGTCAGAGTGCCCGGCGTCGTCGTCAGATGCTGGTGGTGTGCCATGCCCACGACGGTACCCCGGGCCTGGCCCCCGACGCACCTGGTTTACGTGGCTGTCGGCATGCTCCGCGTCTTCCGACCCATGACGCATGTCACGGTGCACTCCTGAAGGACCCACGCGATCCGGTGACGTGGTCAACGGTCGAACGCTGGGTCGCCGGGCGATCGTGGACGTATGACAGAGACCATCATCGACGTCGACGGGTTGCGTCGGCGCTACGGCGGCACCGACGACGGTTTCGAGGCGGTGCGCGGCGTGTCCTTCACGGTTCACAAGGGCGAGCTGTTCGCACTTCTCGGCACCAACGGGGCCGGCAAGACCTCCACGCTCGAAATGATCGAAGGGCTCGCTCCTGCAGGTGCGGGCTCGGTGGCCGTGCTCGGCAGGGACCCGTACATCGACCGGGCCGACGTCCGTCCGCGGATCGGGATCATGCTGCAGGAGGGCGGTTTCCCCTCCGACCTGACCGTGGCGGAGATGGCCATGATGTGGGCCGGGATGATGGCCGACCACCGCCCGATCTCCGAGGCGCTGGAGGTGGTAGACCTCGGCTCCCGCACGGACGTGAAGATCCGTGCCCTCTCCGGAGGCGAACGACGACGCCTGGACCTGGCGTTGGCCCTGATGGGACGCCCGGACGTGCTCTTCCTCGACGAGCCGACCACGGGGCTCGATCCGCAGAGCCGGCGGGCCGCCTGGGAGCTCATCCGCGGCCTGCTCGACGACGGCACCACCATCGTGCTGACCACGCACTATCTGGAGGAGGCCGAGGAACTGGCCGACCGGATCGCCATCATGGACGCGGGCCGGATCGTCACGAGCGGCACCGCCGCCGAGATCGCGGCCGCCCACCCGGCGCGGATCTCGTTCGAGCTCGACGACGCCCTGCTCCGTGCGGACGACGGCGCCGTCTCCCCGCGCGTGCAGTTGCCGCCGCTGAACGCCCAGTTCCACACCACCGGCCGGCGCGTCACCGTGCACACGGACGAGGTCCAGCAGACCTTGACCGACCTGCTCGGCTGGGCCAACGAGCGCGGCATCGCACTCACCGGTCTGAACGTCCGATCCGGATCCCTGGAGCAGGCCTTTCTCGCCGTGGCATCCGGCGAGCACCGCGAGGAGATCACCGCATGACCACCCCGAACCAGAGCCACACCCCCACCTCGACCCCCACTCCCAGCCCCAGCTCCAGCGCCTTCGCCGCCGTCCGCGCCGCCGGCCGGCGGATCCGTGCGATGAGCCGCGCCGAAGTGCGTCTTCTGACCCGGAACACGATGGCCATGGTGACCGCGTTGGCCATGCCGGCACTCCTCGTGGTCTTCACCTACGCCACCTCCGACGACGCCGTCGGCGAACGGATGGAACTCGGCTCGTTCATCACCGTCGCCATGACCGGCTTCGTGCTGCTGTTCGTGGTCTACTACAACCTGGTCTCGTCCTACGTCGCTCGTCGCGAGGAACTGGTGCTGAAACGTCTGCGCACGAGCGAGGCGACGGACTTCGAGATCCTCGCCGGAACCGCGGTTCCCGCCCTGTTGATCGGCATGGTTCAGGTGATCTTGGTGGCCGTGGCGTCCGCCGCGCTGCTGGATCTGGGCGTGCCGGTCAACCCGATCCTCGTCGTGGTGGGCGTTCTCGGTGGGGCTGCCGTCTTCGTCCTGCTCGCAGCGGCCAGCACCGCATTCACCCGCACCGTCGAGTCGGCGCAGGTGAGCACGCTTCCGCTGGTTCTGGTCTCGATGGTGCTGTCCGGGATGATGGTTCCGTTGGACACCTACCCGGACATGCTGGGCGACGCCGCTCGGCTGTTGCCGCTGACGCCCGTCGTCGAGTTGATCCAGCTGGGGCTGGAGGGAACGGACGGGACCGCTGCTGCTGCCGATTTCACCGGGACGTTCAGTGAGGCCCTGGCCCCATCGGCCGTACTGCTGGTCTGGATCTACCTCGGCGTGTACGCCGTGCGGCGCTGGTTCCGCTGGGAACCGCGAACCTGACCGCCCCGATGCCGGTTCCGCAGGCATCAGGACGGGGCCACAGGCATAATGTCCAGCGCAGTGCACAACGGATCGAGGACTGACGGCATGGAGTTCACGCGTAGCGGTCCACGTCGGGTCGATCTGTACAACCGGGTCAGCATGTACGGCTTGATCGTCATCGAGCCGGTCCTCGCCCTCGCACTCATCGGGCAAGTCTCCGTGGACGCCCCGTCACACGTCTTGATCTCCATGCTCGGACTGAGCGCGCTGCACGCGATCGCCTGCCTCCTGTTGCTGCGCGCGAGCATGCGGTACCGCCTCGGGGCCGCTCCCCGGCCAGACCTGCTGCGCGTCGTCGCCGGGGTGGTCACGCTCGCCGGAGTGGCGATGGTCCAGGTGTGGCGGGAGTATCTGGAGCTCTCCGACCCGGACACGCCGGATCTCGGCTATATGGCGCTCGCGGTGCTGTTGGTCTTCTACGGCGGTCCGCTCGCCGCGGGGATGCCCGCCCGCGACGGCCGGTGGCTGGCTCTCGCGGGTCTCGCCGCTCTGCTCGGCATCGGCTGGACGGGCGGGCACGTGCCGAGTGGTGGGGCCGCGCCGACCGTCGCCGTCATCTGGGCCTTCGTCGCAGCGTTCTTCGCATCGACCTTTCCGACGTTCGTGTGGATCTCCAAGGTCCTGTGGGAGCTGGATCGATCACGGGAGACGGAGGCCCGGCTCGCCGTCGCCGAGGAACGGCTGCGTTTCGCCCGGGATCTGCATGACGTGCTCGGCCGCAACCTGTCCGTGGTAGCCCTGAAGAGCCAGCTCACGGGCAAGCTGATCGAGCGCGACCCGGACGAAGCGGCGCGTCAGGCGGAGGAGGTCCGACGGCTCGCGGAGAGTTCGCTGAAGGAGGTGCGCGACGTGGTCCGCGGCTATCGCGCCACCGATCTGGACACCGAGTTGGCGGGCTCGCGCGCGGTCCTGGAGGCCGCCGGCGTGCGGTGCACCATCACGGGTGCCGCCGAGCATCTGCCGCCGGACGTGCAGTCGACGCTGGCCTGGGTGGTGCGCGAGGGCACGACGAACGTCCTCCGGCACAGCGACGCCACGCGCTGCGTCATCACGCTCGGCCGCGACGGCGGTACCGTCATGCTCACCATGGAGAACGACCGCGTACGCGACAGCTCCGCCGGCGCGCCCGGCAACGGCCTCGTCGGCCTGCGCGAACGCGTCCAGGCCGCCGGCGGGACGCTGGGTGCCGGGACCCGGCCGGACGGTACCTACCGGCTGACCACGACGCTCCCGGTGGATGAGCAGGAGCAGCCATGACCATCCGGTTCATGCTCGCCGACGACGAGCACCTGATCCGCGGCGCGCTGGCGGCGCTGCTGGCGCTGGAAGACGACCTGGCGCTGGTCGCAGAGGCGGCATCGGGCGACGAGGCGCTGGCGATGGCACGCAAGCACCGCCCGGACGTCGCCGTTCTCGACCTGCAGATGCCGGGGCTGGACGGGATCGCCGTCGCGGAGGCTCTGCGCACCGAGGTGCCGGAGTGCCAGGTGATCATCGTCACCGGCCACGGCCGTCCGGGCCACCTGCGTCGGGCGTTGAGCACCGGGGTGCGCGGCTTCCTGCCCAAGACGGTGCCGGCGGAGAAGATGGCGGATGTGGTGCGCACCGTACACGGCGGGGGCCGCTACATCGACCCGGACTTGGCCGCGGATGCGATCAGCGCGGGTGACAGCCCGCTCTCCGCCCGCGAGGCGGACATCCTGGAGGTGGCAGCCGACGGAACCCCAGTGGAGGAGATCGCCGCCCGGTTGGCGCTCGCTCCGGGCACCGTGCGCAACCATCTTTCCTCCGCCGGCCAGAAGCTGGGTGCAGCGAATCGGCACGAAGCGGTGCAGATCGCCCGACGCCACGGCTGGATCTAACCGGTGTCACCTCTCGCTTCCTGAGCGTACGTGACGCTTGGAGCCCGCTGAAGCACGCCAAACGCTACCCAGACTCAAGAAGTCGGCGTGTCCGAGGCCGGACGTCGGGGATGCGCGTTCGAATCGTGTGTGGAGCGGGTGATGGATTATCGTGTCCCAGCGTGAGGGGGACTGACCGGAGCGCCGAGCACCTGTGGCACGAGTTCCGCGCCAACGCCGCCGCCGACGTGACGATGTCCCTGCTGCGCTCGAACGACGCGCTCCTCCACCTGGCGCTGATGGCGGCGCACCTGGGCGACGGGCAGATCGTCGACGGGGAGACCCTGACCGGAAGGATCGAGGCAGACCTCGCCGGGCCGTTGCGCAGCTATGTACCTTCCGATGACGATCCCGTCTTCGGGCCCGCGCCGGACGCGGACGCCCTGCTCACGCGGTGGACGAAGAAGGGGTGGGTGCATCGGAGCATCGACCCGGAGACGCGGCTGGAGCGCTACCAGCTGACCTCCGGCGCCAGCCAGGCGGTCCGGCAGATGCGGAACCTGCGCCGACAGACCTCGCTGGCCACCGAGTCCGCGCTCTCGATGGTGATGGCCGAGATGCGCCAGATCGCCTCCGATGCCAATCCGGATCCACAGGCCCGCCGGCAGGCGCTGGACGAGCAGATCGCCATGTTGGTCGCGCAGCGCGAAGCGCTGGACAGTGGCGAGGCCCCGGCCGTGGACCAGCGCGAACTGGTGGACAAGGTCACCGCCCTGACCCAGCTGACCGAGAGGATCCCGTCGGACATCGCCCGCTACGGGGAGCAGATGCAGGCCAACACCACCTCACTGATCCGGCAGAGCCTGGCCGACGACCCGGCCGCGTTCGCCGAGTCGCTGGATCGGATGTTCGAGGGCCATGACGTCATCTCGGAGTCGGCCGAGGGACAGGCGTTCCGCGCGTTCGCCACCCTGATCGCCACACCGTCGCAGCGCGCACAGCTGGAGTCCGACATCGCGGAGGTCATCTCGCACGTCCACTCGCTGCCGCCGGACATCGCCGAGTCGCTGTCCGGGTTCATCGACGCGATGTGGAACCGGGTGCAGGAGGTCGAGGACGCTCGCGCCGTGGCGTTCCGCCGGATGAACAACTTCGTCCGCGGCGGCGACGCATTGCACTACCGCAGCATGCGCACGCTGGTCAGCGAGGCACAGGCAGCCGCGGCCGAGGCGTTCCAGCACACGCACGGCGGCCGGGACATCGGCTTCGCCGTCCCGATGAGCGGTGCGGACACGTCGTCCGTCGGGCGGCTGCGGCTCTCCGAGGGGGCGGGTGACCCGCCCGACTCGCTCGCCGACGGCGCCGATGAGTTCACCGTCGACCCGGCCTCGCTCGTCGGGCAGGAATCCATCGACTGGGCGGCTCTGCGCTCGGCGGTGAACGCAGCGTTGGACGCGGTCGCCGACGACGCAGGGCGGGCGACGCTGCCGCACGTGCTCGAGCGCATCGACCGGCCGCGCACCGGCGACGTGATCGGCCTGTGGTCCCTGGCCACCCGCCATGGCGACGTCGACCCCGAGGTCCGGGTGACTACGGTCGCCTACACCAGCCATGGCGCCCGGGAGATCACCCTGCCGGCCATCACGTTCGCCGAACCCGTCCCCGACTCGACGATCGCCGTCGAGCACCACCGCACCCTGAGCAAGCAGCCGCTGTTGCTCGAAGCCAGCCTCGTGGAAGACACCGTCGATGCCTGAGACACCAGACGCCACCGACATCATCCCCGCCGACGCCGACGGGTTGTTCTCGGAGGAGAGTGCGATCCCGGCGGCCACTCTGGACCCGACGGAGGTCTTCGACGAGAGCGCCGAAGACACCCCCGGTACGCGCGTCGGCGCCGGCGATCACGAGCCCCGGTTCGACGGCGACACCAGCGAGCTGCCACCCGAGGTGTGCTGGACGCTGCAGGAGCTGGTCGCCGCTCCGCACATCTCGGGCAGCGGCCGGCACTGGGCGGTGATGCTGCAGCACGAGAAGAAGCTACGCAGCCGTCTGTCCGAGCTGGGTCTGCTGCTCGAGATCAACCATGAGCACCGGTACGCCTTCACCCGCCAGGCCGACGACCCGAGCCCGCACAGCCGCACGATTCTGCGCGCCAAGACGCTCAGCCTGGCAGCCAGCACCTTGGCGCTCTATCTCTATCAGCAGTATCTGGCGTCGCCGGACAACCCGGTGGTGGAGACGGCGGACATGATCGACCACATGATGGCGTACAAGCGCGCCGATGACACGGACGAGGCGGCGTTCCAGAAGAAGGTGGTCGCCGCGATCAAATCGCTGGACGACGCCGCCATCATCAAGCCGGTCAAGGGCACCGACCGCTACCTTGTCTACGGGGTGATCACGTCGCTGCTGACCGCGGAGCGAGTGGAAGCACTCACCCGGCGCTACCAGGCCATCGCTCGCGGTGAGGCACCGGCCGACGACGACGCGCCGATCAGCGACGTCCCGTTCGGTGACGTTGCACCCGACGACGAGCCGGGCTCCGCGACGAACGGCGACGACGGATTCGCTGACGCCGACGGACTCACCACCGCCGACGGATTCGCCGACGACGACGAAACCGGCGACGACGAAGGGGGCGACGGGCGATGACCGGCACCGATGTCGGAGCCCGCACGATCTACCTGGGCCAGTTCCGGCTGATCCGGCTGCAGGTGATCAACTGGGGCACGTTCAGCGGCTACAAGGACTTCCCCATCGACGAGCGGGGCGTCCTGTTCACCGGGCCGTCGGGCTCGGGCAAGTCATCGCTGATGGACGCCCACTCGGCGGTGCTGCTCCCCACCCATGACCAGCGGTTCAACGCCTCGGCGGACCTGAACGTCCGGGGCGCCAAGCAGGCCACCCGCAGCGTCGCCGACTACGTCCGCGGTGCCTGGTCGGAGACGAACGACGAGCACGCGCAGTCTCAGGTGCGTTACCTGCGCGGCGGCAAACCCACCTGGTCGGCGATCGCCGCCACCTACGCGGACGGCGTCGACTCGATCACCACGGCCGTCGTCGTGAAGTGGTTCACCGGGGCGGAGACCGACGGGTCGTCGCTGAAGACCATGCACCAGTTGCACCACGGCCACTTCAACCTCAAACTGATGGAGGAGTGGGCGCAGCGCAACTTCGACACCCGCTGGCTGAAGGCCACGTACCCGGCGCACTATCCGGAGAGCCAGACCGCGTACATGCGGGAACTGACCAAACGCATCGGTCTCGGCGGATCCAAGACCGCGCTGTCCTTGCTCGGCAAGGCGAAGGCGATGAAGAACGTCGGCGACCTGAACCTGTTCATCCGCGGCAACATGCTGGACGAACCGGAGACGTTCGGCGCCGCGCAGAAGATGCTCGACGCGTTCACCCCGCTCAACGAGGCGTACGAGACGGCCCGTCGCGCCCACGCACAGGAACGCGTGCTGCGCGACCTGCCGCCGAACTGGGAGACGTACCGTGTGTCCGGCCGCACCCACAGCCTCGCCGAGACGCTGCTGGGTGAGGCGATGGAGACCTACCTGCGCGGCGCACACGTCCATGCCTTGCAGGACGCCCTGGACGAGCTGGAGCGGGAAAAGAAGGCGCTCGACACCGACCTCGGGGAGCGCGATCGGCAGTACGAGGAGGCCAAGGCGGCCTACGTCTCGCTCGACGAGCAGCTGCGCCGCGAAGGGCAGGCCCTGGAGGACCTGAAACTGCGGCTGGAGGCCGCCAACAGCGAGGCGGCGTCGCGCGAGCGTACCTACCGCACCTACAGCGCGCTCGTGGATCGGCTCGGCGAGGCCACGCCGGCAACCGAAGAAGAGTTCGCCGCTCTGCGGGAACGGCTGCCTCAGGTGCTGGAGCAGGCCCGCGCCGACCAGCAGGAGCTGGAGCCGCAGCGGCATGCGATCTTCGCCGCGGCCGGGGACGCGCGCAAGCAGCACCAGGCCAAGGCGGCCGAGCTGACCACGCTGCGGTCCACCGAGTCGCTGATTCCGAACCATGCGGCGCGGCGGCGGGAGCTGATCGCCGACGGCGCCGGTGTTCCGGTGGCCGAATTGCCGTATGCCGCCGAGCTGATCGACATCGCCGACGGGGAGGAGCGGTGGCGCCCGGCGGCGGAGAAGGTGCTGCGCTCGTTCGGCCTGCGGCTGCTGGTGCCGAAGCGGCATCAGAAAGCCGTGCAGGCCTTCATCGACGGCAACGACATGCGCGGCGTCGTCGAGTACAGCGTGGTGACGGCCGTCTCGGGTGCGCCGGCCACGCCGGGGCGGGAGACGCTGGCCGCCAAGCTGACCGTCGACTGGGATCATCCGTGCGGTCCGTGGCTGGCCGAACAGCTGGCCGACCGGTTCGACCACGCCTGCGTGGAGAGCGCCGAGGAGCTGGAGCAGCACCGGATGGCGGTGACCCTGCGCGGGACCGTGAAGCTGCCCGGCAGCCACTACCGCAAGGATGACCGGTCGGAGACCGCCAACCCGGCCTCGTTCATTCTGGGCGGCAGCGTCACGGCCAAGCTGGCCGCATTGGAAAGCGAGGTCAGCGCCCTGGCCGCCGCCGAGGAGCGCACCCGCGCCGACGCGGACGACCTGGATCGCCGCCATCGCGAGCTGGAGGCGGTGGTCGACGCCGCGACACAGCTGGCGAACTACACCGGCTGGTCGCAACTCGACCATTGGACCAGCGCGGCGGCGGCCGCGTCGTACGCGGAACGTATCGAGCAGCTGAAGGCGGACAACGTCGACCTCCAGCGGATCGAGGAAGAGCGCGCCGCGGCCGAGGAACGCTGGCAGTCCGTGTCAGACGCCTGCTCCGAACTGCGCAACAAGCTCAGTGCCAACAGCGTCCGGCAGAACACGCTGGTGGAGACGTACGAGCGGGAGTCCGCCAAACCGCACACGCTGGAGAACGAGGAACACCGAAGCTATCTCGACGAGGTGTTCGCCGGAGTCGAGGCCCCGGTCACCCCGGAGAACTTCACCCAGCTGCGGGTCGCGTTCCGCAAGGAGCTCGAGCGTCGCCGAGATGCCGCCGAGGCCGAGCGCCGGTACGCCCACGCTCGGGTGAAGTCGGCCATCGACCGGTTCATCGAGGAGTGGCCCGATTCGGCGCCGGACGCCACCGGCGACGTCGACCGCTCCGGCGCCGACTTCGCAGCGCTCCACGCCGACATCGTGCGTCGGCGCCTGCCGCATGCGATGGGCCGCTTCCAGCAGATGATCAGCGAGGACATGGTCCCATCGATCAGCGTGCTGCAGCGTGCGGTGGAGAACGCGGCCGGGGAGATCGAGAACCGGATCGCCATGGTGAACACCGGGCTGTCCCGGGTCGAGTTCAACCCGGGCACGCACCTGCAGATCGCCTACAAAGCCAACCCGCCGGCCGAGGTCAAGGAGTTCCGCCGCAAGGTCGATGCGCTGCTCCGCGACGCACCGGCGGCGCGGCGCGATCCGGAGAAGCTGCTCGCTCAGTTCCGCCGGGTGCGTGAGCTGATGACCCGGTTCACCGGCGACGACGCCGAATCGCGCCGGTGGCGGACCAGCGTGCTGGACGTCCGCACCAGCTACTTCTTCTATGGCGTGGAGAGCGACGCGGAGGAGAACGTCGTCGCCACGTACCGGAACACGGCGTCGAATTCGGGCGGCGAGCAGGAGAAGCTGGTCGCGTTCTGCCTGGCGGCGGCGCTGAGCTATAACCTTGCCGACCCCGACTCGGATGGGCGGCCGCACTTCGCGCCGCTGATGCTCGACGAGGCGTTCAGCAAGTCCGACGAAGCGTTCAGCCAGCAGGCGCTGGCCGCGTTCGACGAGTTCGGATTCCAGCTGATCATCGCCGCGCCGATCCGCATGTCCGGCATCCTGGAGCCGTTCATCGGGCAGGCGGTGCTGGTGGACAAGCGTGTGACGGATGATGGAGCACGCTCGAACGCGACGATGGCCACGTTCGGCGAACTCGCCGCCCGTAAGGTCACCGACGGCTGATCCGTCCTACACTTTCCCGGGAGCGAGCATGCACTCCGGTCACTCCAGCGACCACAATGCATGCTCGTTCCTGGTTCTCACCGTCGGTCGAGCACGCCGTGCAGCGCCGCCGCGAAGGCCTCAGCGTGTGCGCCGAAGCCGACGTGGTCGCCGGGAAAGAGCACTGGCTCCCGGTCGAGTCGCTTGGCCAGCGCGAGCCCCATCTCCTCGATGGGCAGGCCGGCGGACAGCTCACCGATCGCGACCGTGACCCGGGCGTCGTCGCGCAGCGTCCCGACGTCGGGCTCGTACGTCGACAGCGGAATCATGCCGTGTGCCAGGAAGTACTCGAAGTTGCCGCTGACCCGTTCGAACGTCTCCAGCTCCTCCGGGCTCGGGGCGGCCGGTTCGGCTGCGACGTCGGGCCGAGCCTCGTCGTCGAAGGCGTCGTCGGGCTGTCCGCCGCCGTCCAACGCGTTGTCGGCGAAGAACTTCTGCATGGCCGCCTCGACCCCGTCGCGCCGGTAGGTGTCGTAGACGTCGCGTCCGTGCGTCAGCGCCTCCGACGGATCCTCGAGCATCATCACGCAGGGCGGCTCGTGGGCCACGACCGTCCGCACCTTGTCGGGATAGCGGGCGGACAGGTCGAGCGCTATCTGTGCTCCTCCGCTGGTCCCGAAGACGTGTGCCGGCCCGGCATCCAGCGCGTCGATCAGCTGTGCGGCGTCGTCGGCATGTTGCTCGACCCGTTGATCCAGCGGTTCTCCGTCGAGCACGCTGCGCGAGTTTCCGCGTGGGTCATAGGCGACGACGGTGTAGCGGTCGGCGAGATGGCGGGCCAGATCCGCGAAGACCCCGGCATCCTGCGGTCCGCCAGGAATGACCACCAGCAGCGGCCCCGCACCCCTGACCTCATAGTGAAGGCGGACACCGGGCAGGTGCAGGACGGACGCCTGCGCTGGGAGGGCCATAGTGTTCCTTTCCGTATGTGTTGGACGTTGAGCGGTGACCGACGATCAACCGCTGGTGACGGCGATCTCGTTGCCCTCGCTGTCCCGAAAGGCCGCGCCGACGCGGTTCGGATCCCACGGTGGCCGGTGCGGCTCCGCGACGATCTCCACGTTCTTGGCCTTCAGCGCTGCTATCGTGCCCTCGACGTCGTCATCGACCAGCGCCAGCACCGGCTCCGGCGATGGTTTGTCATCCGGACGCGGCACGAAGTGCAGAGTGGTCCGTGCGTCTGCGAAGCCGACCTCGATCCATCGCCATCCGTCGTCACCCATCGGCTCATCGAAGACCACACGGCAGCCAAGCTTCTCGGTGTAGAAGCTCTTGGCACGGTCCTGGTCGAAGACCGGAAGCTCGGCGAATTGCAGGTGCATAGCGGTGCTCCTTGGAATAGAACTAGACCGTCCAGTACTCGCGTATGAGACTAGACTGTACAGTACTGAACGTCAATGCTGCGCATGCCGACTCGCGCGGCACATCCGGACGTCGAAGAGGGATGAAGCACCGTGGTCGAACCCCGCACCACAACGGACGCCGATATGCCCGACCGCTCGGCCGGCAAGCGACGAGCGATCCTCGCGGCAGCCGAGGACGTGTTCCTCACGCGCGGCTACCTCGGCACCAACATGGACGAGATCGCCGCGATGTCCCACGTCTCCAAGCAGACCGTCTACAAGCACTTCGGCAGCAAAGACGCCCTATTCATCGAGATCGTCACCACGATGACGAACGCGGCCGGCGATACCGTCCACCGCCATGACCAGCCGGAGATCGCCGACATCGACCAACTCTCCGATTACCTGGTCGAATACGCGCTCCGGCAACTCACCGTCGTGCTGACACCTCGGATCATGCAACTGCGTCGGCTCGTCATCGGCGAAGTCAGCCGCTTCCCGGAACTCGCCAAGGCACTGCATGACCATGGGCCTCAACGCGCGATCGCGGCTCTGGCCGCAGCGTTCAAGGAGTTCACCGACCGCGGTCTCCTTGACACCGAAGATCCGCACCTGGCCGCGACGCAGTTCAATTGGCTCGTCATGTCCGCACCGCTCAACCAGGCGATGCTGCTGGGTGATTCGGCGATACCACCAGCTCCGGAACTGCGCCGCCATGCCGAACAGGGCGTCAGCACCTTTCTGGCCGCCTATGCCCGCCGCCCTCGCAGCTAGAGCACCGCAGCGTGCTGGTTGGATGGAGGCGTGCTCCCTGAACGACCAGAGGACGAGCTGCTCGACGTCGTCGACGAAGCCGACCGGGTCATCGATCAAGCCCGGCGAGCCGATGTCTACGCTCGCCGGCTGCGGCACCGTTCGACGTTCGTCCTGGTACGCGACGGAAACGGCGCCATCTTCGTGCACCGCCGCACGGCCTCCAAGCTCGTCTTCCCGTCTCACTACGACATGTTCGTCGGCGGCGTCGTGCGCGCCGGCGAGACCTACGACGACGCCGCGCACCGCGAAGCCGAAGAGGAACTCGGTGTGTCCGGACTTCCGGCGCCCACGCCGCTGCTCCGGTTCCTGTACGAGGATGCGCAGTACGCCGCCTGGGCGGCGGTCTATGAGGTGCGCTGCATCGGTGCGGTCGATCCGCAGGCCGAGGAGGTTGCCTGGCACGCGTTCGTGCCGATCGACGAGCTCGAGACCAAGCTGGACGTGTGGCCGTTCACGCCGGACAGCCTGGCGGCCCTCTCCCGGCTGAGAGCGCGGGGGGTTGTTTGACGCGCTGGACTCCGTACACAGCCTTCAGGTAGCTTCGAAGCTGTCCACGATCACGTGCGCGTCCATGGCCCTGACAGCGGCGTAGGCGGGTGGAATAAGAGGGGCGCTGTCGAATCATGATGTGACCCTCTCGCTATCGAGCCACCCCAGGCACGTCAGCTATTCCGCTGACGGATCTGCCAGCAAATCGCGGCTGATGCCATCGTCGCCACGAGCAGGCCGACGCCCAGCCATACCAACGCCTGACCCCAGATCATCATCTGCAAGTCTGACGCTGAGCCGTCCAAGAATGAGTCCGATTCAGACCCTTGAATCCACAAGACCAAACCGATGATGAACGCTCCGATTCCAACGATGCTCATCGCCGTCAACCACGGATTCACGGGCAGCGAGTCAGTGGACCGATTTTCCGGCTGTTCCGGCCATCGCGGCGTACCCATCACGGGCTTGGCCGCTTCGTCACTGACGAAGCGGTTGTATTTCGGTTCCTCCTGTGGCTGTTCGGTCATTGGGTCTTCCCTCCCAGTAGTTGATTACGGACCGGCGATTCAGTAGTCGTATCGTGGATCGCACTGTGACGCGTAGTCGTGCCACCGTGGAGTGAGAACATCCAGTGATTCGCTGAACCTGTCCAGCTCGTCGTTGAGCCGTTCATTGTTCTGAGCGTCGTATGGCTCGTCCAGCACGGGACTAGTGACGCTCCACAGATCACGGAATGCGTCGATCAGCTCAAACGCAGCATCAAGCGCCATCTCACATTCTTGCGGAGTATCGTACTCAACAACCGTCTCGGTTTCCGTAACCGTTTCATTGATGATTTCCGGCTCAGGTTCGGGCTGGACGGCCACACCAATGCCGAATCCCGCGAACAGCGCGGCAACGATACCTACCACCCACGGCCAACGCTCGTGCATACGTTCGCTCATAGCTGTTCCCCTCAAGCAACTTCGCCAGCCGACGACTGCTGTCGTTGGCCAGTAGCAGTGTTCCGGAGAAACCGGCAGCCGGCAAGATCAGTTCTGCATGCTTCTCAGCTCGTTTCAGCCACCGTTCGGTAACGAGAAGCTGACCGTGCAGAAGTCGGGATCATCGCTCACGATTCGTCACCACCGAGCATCGCGAGACAATCGGCACAGTCCACGGCGTCATAGCCAACGTTCATCGCCTACTCACCACCACGAGTCGACCGGAGATGTACGGTATGGATCACCACGAAAACGGAGGAGATGCATGGTGGGAACGCACACCTACGAGCTCGTCGTCGAGTGGACGGGTAACCAGGGAACGGGCACGTCGAGTTACCGCGCGTACGGCCGGCAGCATGAGATACGCGCCGAGGGCAACGACACCAGCATCGCCGGTTCCGCCGACCCGTCGTTCCGCGGCGACCCGGAGCGATGGAATCCGGAGGAGCTGCTGGTCGCGTCGTTGTCGCAGTGCCACATGCTGTGGTACCTCCACCTTGCCTCCGTCGCGGGCGTCGTCGTCACCGAGTATGTGGACACGCCCATCGGCACCATGGAGCTGGAACGCGACGGCGCCGGTCAGTTCGCCGACGTCACGCTCCGACCCGTCGTCACGGTCGCCGACGCGTCCATGGTCGACAAGGCGCAGGCCGTGCATGAGGACGCCAACGCCAAGTGCTTTATCGCCCGGTCGGTCAACTTCCCCGTCCACCACGCCCCGGAGATCCGCGTCGCGCCTGGCTGACACCGACACCGCCTGCGGCTTTCCACGCCGCACTAATTCTCGGTGCGTGGCAACGACGACGGCAGTGTCAGACGGATGCCTTGCTCCGACGCGATCTGCGGGTCGGTGAAGGCATGCGTCCTTTCCAACATCTCGTGCGCCGTGCCGACCGTCGAGAAGTCGATCTGGTACGTGTACCGCTGAGCGAAGTCAAGCACGCTGATCAGGGCTTGCGGATAGCCGCCATCCGACATCGCGCCCAAAGCTGCCAGATACTCGTACCGGAACACGGTGGGTACGATGATCCGACATTCCCCCGCGGCGACCAGTTCGTTGTTCATCATCACGCGCGCCAGCCGGCCGTTTCCGTCATCGAAGGGATGGACGATCCCGATGAGATATACGGCGTAGAGCGCCCGAGCGAACGGGTCATCCAGCCGTCCGACGATCTCCCGCCCGGCCGCCAAGGTCCCTGTCACCAGCGCAGGCTCGACGAACACGGTCGCCCCAGCCTGATTGCGCCGATCTTTCCACTCACCCGGCCGAACATCCGGTCGGCCGCCCATGATCCGGGCGTGACGTTCCCTCAGCGCGTCAAGATACTCGTCCACCGACCTGAGTTCGCGTGTCATCTCGGCATCGTCGACCACCAGCTCATATGTGCCCCGCATGTCATGAGCGTCAGCCGGCCGCGACGGAAGATCCTGGCCCTGCAGAGCGATCATGGCGGCCTCGTCGACCGTGAACTCCGTGCCTTCGATGAAGTTCGAGAAGTACGCCTCGTAGAAGGGCAGAAAGCGCTGGCGGGCCACGTGCTCTCCGGTGACCGGTCGAGGTCGCGGCGGGCGAGAGGTCAGATGGTCGGCCAGCATCTCCAGTTGGCTGACGCGGACGACGTCGTAGCCGCGACCGGCCTGCGCAGCGCTCAACGCCGGCGATTCCGTAGTCACGGTCGCTCCCCCGTCGGCCGCCGCGATGAGCTTCCGGACCTCGCCGACGCGGTGAACGCGACCGATCGCGTCGGCAGCTTCCTTTGCCTGCTCGACGATTCTCTCGATCTGCTCGGGACGGCGAGCCGACACCAGCCGTGCGATCCAATCATGGAGCTCACGTGTGGACAGCGTCCGTGGGGGTCGTGCTCCTCGGCTCCGCGACGGGCCGAGATTGTCCACCAATGCGCGGCCCTCCGACGACAGCCACAGTCCGTCGCCGAGCGGCACGTCCGAGGACAACGGCCCAGGACCGCGTCGCGGCACCACCGTGAGGCCGGGCAGCCCGAGCGGACGCACACGCTCGTGATCGACGAACAACCAACCGTCGCCCGGACCCGCAGCCAGTGCCGATCGGTCCACTATCACCGCCCCAGGCATCACACGAGCGACGATGGCCCGCCATTCTCGAGCGACGACGCGCTCCGGCGCTGAACGCACATCGTCGGTGTAAACGCCCTGCGCAAGCCGCCTCAACTTGCCGTTGCCAACCTGGCGGGACAGCACCGCTGGAGGTCGGTCGCCTGAGAATACAAGCGCCACTGTTCGCCTCCACGTACCCATGGTCCGCAAGTATCCGTCGAATAGTGCTCATCTAACGATATTTTACGTCAGATAAGTCAACTTTTCGTCAGTTAGACCGGCCCCCGAGACTGTATACGATCGTCTCCCGGGCGACCGTGCACGCCCCAGCCTAGGGTTGAGCGTGGCGCGCAGCCGCGGGAAGCGCTTAGGAACCGGTCGGCGGCCACTCGACGAGGTCATCGAGGATCGGCGGTTGGTAGTTGGGGCCCTTGAGTACCTTGCCGTCGGCTCGGCGGAGAACCCGGCCGTCCGCGTCAAGCTTGCTCATGTTGGACCGATGGACCTCGACGAAGACGGCCGGTAGGTCGATCCCCAGCGCATCTGCGGCACCGTAGGTCACATAGAGGACGTCGGCCAGTTCCTTCGCTACTGCCTTGTATGCAGTGCGCGGGTCGTCGCCGATGTGCAGGGCCTTTGCGAGGTTGGTGAGGGCTTCGGCAGCTTCGTGCGCTTCTTCGACCAGTAGCGTCCGACGGTGTTCCGCCAGTTCAGGGCGTTCGGCCTTGGCTTCACCGTCGAACACCTCGCGGAACTCAGCAACTCGTCGCATCGGCTCATGATCCATGCCCTGACCCTAAGCGCCTCGCGCGTCATCCGCCGGTGACATGATGACGGGATGAGCGTGATTCGTTCCGCCCAAGGGTACGAGTTCGACGACGACGCGGCCCGGATCGATCGCGACGTCGTTTGGCGGTTCCTCTCCGAGGACGCGTACTGGGGCCGCTGGCGCGACCGCGACATCGTCGAGCGGCAGATCGACGGCGCATGGCGCGTCGTCGGGGCGTACCACCAGGAAACCGGCAGCATGGTGGGATTCGCACGCGCCCTGTCCGATGGCGTATCGCTGGCGTACCTGGCCGACGTCTTCGTCGAATCGGCGCACCGCGGCCGGGGAGCGGGCAAGGCTCTGGTCGCCGCCATGATCGAAGACGGACCGGGGGTCAACTTCCGCTGGATGCTGCACACCGTGGACGGACACAGCCTCTACGCGAAGTTCGGCTTCGCCCCACCCGACCATGACAGGTACCTGGAACGCCCCGAGCGGCTCGGCTAGCACCGCCCGCAGCACACTGACCTCCTCCGCAGGGCGTGCGGGCCTCGACATGCAGGACGCAGCGCTGGAGAAATTCGATTGCCGCACCGGCGGCGGCAGGGTTGAATGACGACGACGGGCCACGACCGACGTGGTCGTAGACACGGGACGGTGAGCTATGAGTGTGCGCTGCGCGACCAGACCACAGTCGTGCACACCTCAAGGAGCCCCGTGTCCAGAACCACCACCGGACCACGGCGTAGTCGCCGTGCCCCGTCCTTCCGCTGTCTGAACTGCAAGCTCGACGTCTCCACGGACGCGCCGGGCACAGCCCACCGCAACCATTGCCCCACCTGCTTGTGGAGTCGGCACGTCGACGACAAACCTGGCGACCGCAGCGCCGAGTGCGGTGCCCGGATGGAGCCGATCGCCATCACCACCCGCTACGACGGCGAGTGGTCGGTGATCCACCGATGTACCCGGTGCCAGGAGCTGCACACCAACCGGATCGCCGGTGACGACAACGCTCTCGTGCTGTTCACGTTGGCGATCAAGCCGCTGGCGAGACCACCGTTCCCGCTCGATCACCTGGCCCGCCTGTGATCGACGCGGTGCGTGCCCGGTCGGGTGAATGACATCCGCCGGGCACGCACCGCACAGGACTCAACTCGATGGCCGCTGGCGCGACGGCGTGATGCGGGCGGCGCCGGTGGCTCCTCGGGCCGATAGGATCGGGGACGACCATCCGACGTCACGTCAGGAACACCGGTGCGGGCGTAACCACGTCCAAGGCCGGGGCCGTCCCGCGACTGTGACCGGGGAGCCGGTCCTTAGGTGAGCCACTGGGCCTCGTTGGCCTGGGAAGGCTGAGGGCCGGCGTCGATCCGGGAGCCAGGAGACTGACTGGCGTCGTCCACCGATCCGGGTGCGGGAGACACCTGAGAGAGGACGCCATGAGCCAGCCACGCCTGCTGCTGCTGTCCACCGCCGACACCGACCTGCTCACCGCCATCCGCGCTGACGAGCGATGGACGGTGGCCAATCCGGCACGAACCTCGGCCGATGAGCTTCCTGCCCTTCTCGAAGACGTCGACATCGCGGTGGTGCGGCTGCTGGGCGGCCGGGAGGCGTGGCCCGACGGGCTGGACGCGATGCGCGCGTCCGGGGTGCCGACCGTCGTCGTCAGCGGCGAGTCCAGCCCCGACGCACGACTGCACGAGCTGTCCACCGTACCCAGCGGCATCGCCACCCAGACGCACCGCTACCTGGTCGCCGCCGGACCCGCCAACCTCGCACAGCTCGCGGCGTTCCTCTGCGACACCCTGCTCCTGACCGGCGACGCGTTCGAGCCCCCCGCCGAACAGCCCCTCTTCGGCATCCACGTCCCGGCCGGGACAGCCGACGCCGAGCCCCTGACCGGTGACAAGAATCGCGGCGACGGCGGGCCCGTCGTCGGGATCGTGTTCTACCGCTCACACGAACTCTCCGGGAACACCGCGTTCATCGACGTCCTCTGCGAGCAGATCGCCGACGCCGGCGGCAGGCCACTGCCGATCTTCACCGACACGCTGCGCGGCACCAACCGCGACGAGTACGCCGAGCTGCGGGAGCTTCTCGGGCGCGCCGACGTGCTCATCACCACCGTGCTGGCCAGCGGCGGCCTCGTCGCCGGAAACGCCGCCGCCGGCGAGAACGACGACGTGTGGAGCACCGCGCTCTTCGACGACCTCGGCATCACGGTCCTGCAAGGCCTGACGTTGACCAGCGCGCGCGATGCCTGGGAAGCCAGCGACGGTGCGATGAACCCGATGGACGCGGCGACGCAGATCGCCCTGCCCGAGTTCGACGGCCGGATCATCGGTGTGCCGTTCTCGTTCAAGGAGACCGGAGCCGACGGCGTCCCGCGCTACGTCGCCGACGCGGAGCGGGCACGGCGCCTCGCCGGGATCGCGGTCAAGAAGGCCCGGCTCGGCCGGATCCCGAACGCGGAGAAGCGGATCGCGCTGGTGCTGTCCAACTATCCGACCAAGCACGCCCGGGTGGGCAACGCCGTCGGACTGGACACTCCGGCCAGCGCCGTCGAGCTGCTGCGCACGCTGCGTGACGCCGGGTACGACATCGGCGATCTCGACCTCGACGCACTCGGGCGTGGCGCGGCCGACGACGGCTCGGACCTCCCGCCCGGTGACGCCCTGGTGCACCGCCTCATCGCCGCCGGCGGACACGACGTCGAGTGGCTCACCGAGGAGCAGCTGGCCGACGCCGCCGCCAGCATCCCGGCGTCGACCTACGCCGAGTGGTTCTCCACACTGCCGGCATCGCTGCGCAACGGCATCGTCGAGGCCTGGGGTGACCCGCCCGGCGAACTCTACGTCGACACGACCGGCGACGAGCCGGCGATCGCCGTCGCCGGGCTGGTCTTCGGCAACGTGGTGCTGATGATCCAGCCGCCACGCGGCTTCGGGGAGAACCCGGTGGCCATCTACCACGATCCGAACCTCGCGCCGTCGCACCACTACGTCGCCGCGTACCGGTGGCTGCAGGAACCGCCCGCCCGCGGCGGATTCGGCGCCGATGCCGTGGTCCACCTGGGCAAACACGGCACGCTGGAGTGGCTGCCGGGCAAAGGGCTCGGCCTGTCCGACGATTCCGCGCCGGACGCGGTGCTGGGGGATCTGCCGCTGATCTACCCGTTCATCGTGAACGACCCCGGCGAAGGCACTCAGGCGAAGCGGCGCGCCCACGCCGTCCTGATCGACCACATGATCCCGCCGATGGCGCGCGCCGACACCTACGGTGATCTGGCCAAGCTGGAGCAACTCCTCGACGAGTACGCGACCGTTGCAGAGCTGGACCCGGCCAAGGCGCCGACGGTTCGGACGCAGATCTGGGAGCTGGTCACACAGGCGCAGCTCCACCATGACCTGCACACCGAACAGATGCCCGGCGAGGACGAATTCGACGACTTCGTCCTGCACATCGACGGCTACCTGTGCGAGATCAAGGACGTCCAGATCCGCGACGGGCTGCACGTTCTGGGCCGTGCGCCGGAAGGCGACGAACTGGTCAACGACGTGCTGGCAGTGCTGCGGGCGCGCCAGGTGTTCGGGGGTGAGACGGCGCATCGCGGGCTGCGCGGCGCGATCGCCGCCTGGGCCGACCTCGACGAGCAGGCACTGCTGGCCGAGCCGGGTGCCGCCGTCGCGGACACCCCGGCGCTGCGGACGCTCCTGGAGATCACCGACCTCCCGCGCACTGGCGCATCCAACGCACCCGACACACCCGAGGCGCCGGACGGACCGGACGCACCGGATGCACCAGACGCTCACGTCGCAGGACGGGACGACGGCGGCGTGGCGTCGCCGCCGGTAGCGATCAGGCTGACCGCGTCGGACGTCGTCGATCTGCTGGAGGTCGTCGCCCGCGGTCTGGTGGAGGAGCACGCCCGACGCGAATGGCGACCGGAGGAGGCGAAGAGCGTCGTCGCCGACATCCTGCGCGATGACGTCGCCGAGGTCGCGGACGTGTTGCGGTTCGGCGCCGAGCAGCTGGTCCCCCGGCTGGCGCGGACCACGGACGAGATCAGCAACTCCGTTCGCGCGCTGGACGGCCGCTACATCGCCCCTGGCCCGTCCGGCTCGCCCACCCGCGGACTGGTCAACGTACTGCCGACCGGCCGCAACATGTACGCCGTCGACCCGAAAGCGATCCCGTCGCGCAACGCCTGGGACGTCGGGGTCGCGCTCGGCGACTCACTGCTGCGCCGGCACAAGGCCGAGACCGGCGCGTTCCCGACGTCCGTCGGACTCACGGTGTGGGGCACGGCGGCGATGCGCACCCAGGGCGACGACATCGCCGAAGTGCTCTGGCTGCTGGGTGTCCGACCGGTATGGGACGACGCGTCCCGCCGGGTCACCGGTTTCGAGGTGGTTCCGGCCGACGAGCTGTTGCTCGACGGGGAGCCCCGGCCGCGCGTCGACGTGACAGTCCGCATCTCCGGGTTCTTCCGCGAGGCGTTCCCGCACGTCATCGGCGTGATCGACGACGCCGTCCGGACCGTCGCCGAGCTCGCCGACGACGGCGCCGTCAACCACCTGCGCGCGCACGTCGTCGAGGACCTGGCGGCCGGCTCGGACGCGCGGCACGCCACCGCACGCATCTTCGGGTCCAGGCCGGGTGCGTACGGGGCCGGGATGCTGCCCCTGGTGGACGCGCGGAACTGGCGCACCGACGCCGACCTCGCCGAGGTCTACGCGGTGTGGGGCGGTTATGCCTACGGTCGGGGTCTGGACGGCGTCGAGGCACGGGCGGACATGGAGAAGGCGTTCTCCCGGATCCAGGTGGCGGTGAAGAACCAGGACACGCGCGAGCACGACATCCTCGACTCGGACGACTATTACCAGTATCACGGCGGCATGGTGGCGATGGTCCGCCAGCTCACCGGCAACGCGCCGGCGGCGTATATCGGCGACTCCGCCGTGACCGAGCACGTCAAGACCCGGTCGCTCTCGGAGGAGACGGCACGGGTCTTCCGGGCGCGCGTCGTCAACCCGAAGTGGATCGCCGCGATGCAGCGGCACGGGTACAAGGGCGCATTCGAGATGGCCGCCACCGTCGACTACATCTTCGGCTACGACGCGACGGCCGGCGTCGTCGAGGACTGGATGTACGAGAAGCTCACCGACGAGTACGTCCGGAACCCGGAGGTCGCCGAGTTCTTCCGCCGCTCGAACCCGTGGGCCCGCAAGGGCATGGCGGAGCGCCTGCTCGAAGCCGCCCAGCGCGGCCTGTGGGCCGAGCCGTCCGCGGAGGCGATGGAGGCGCTCCAGCAGGCCGTCCTGGAGACGGAAGGCGACCTCGAGGGCTAGAACACACTGCGACGTGACAGCGGCGTCACCTCAGGGTGGAAGGATCCGTGTTCGCACCGGACAGCACCACGGCGACACGTTCGCCGTCCGCCGGCCGGTACGCACCGGACAGCAGCGCCGCGAGGGCGGTGGCGGGACCATGCTCGACGACCAGACGGTACTGGTGCCACGCGAAGTTCCGGGCCTGCTCGATGTCGGCGTCATCGACGAGCACCGACGCCACGTCGGCGCGCGTACTCACGGCATAGGCGATCTCACCGAGCCGGGTGGCGCCGAGTGAGTCAGCCGCGACGCCGGCCACGTCGACGTCGACCGGGCCTCCTGCCGCCAGTGCAGAATGCAGCGTCGGTGCCAGAGACGGCTCCGCCCCGACGACGTGGGCGCGGCCTTCGACCGCCGTCGCCACGCCGGCCATCAGACCACCGCCGCCCACAGCCACGATGATCGTGTCCACCTCGGAGCCGGTCTGCTCCAGCAGCTCGAGTCCGAGCGTTCCTTGCCCGGCACAGATCTCCGGCTGATCGTAGGCGTGGCAGAACAGTGCGCCGGTCTCGGACACCCGCGCCTGGGCCGCCTCGTAGGCGTCGGCGTACTTGGTGCCGACCTGGACGACGTCGGCGCCGAGGTCACGCAGCTTCTTCACCTTCACCGGCGGCGCGGTCTCCGGCACGAACACCTCAGCCGGAAGTCCATGCGCCGCTGCCGCGAACGCGACCGCCAGGCCGGCGTTACCGCCGGACGCCGCCACGACGCCGCTCACCGGTGGTCCCGCTTCACCGGAAGCGGCCGGTGCCGACGATTCGAGCGCGGCGCGGATCCGGTTGAACGCGCCGCGTGCCTTGAACGAGCCCGTGTGCTGAAGCTGCTCGAGCTTGAACCACAACCGCGAGATCGGCGGGAACGGCTCCGGGTCTGCCTCCAGCACCGGCGTGCGGCGGACACGGCCATCGATGCGGGTGCGGGCGGCGCGAACATCAGCCAGGTCGATCACACCTGCCATCCTGCCGCACCGTCATCGGCAACACTCGGCACGGGTGCACGCGCCGACGACATTCCCGGACGGGGCCGACGGGCCGGGTGTCCGACGGCTCAGTGTCCGGATCCGGACCCGGATCTTCAGTATCCGGAGTCCTGGTCGTCCTGCTCGACTTCGCCCTGCACGGCTTCTCCATCGGCGTCGATGACGTACCAGACGTCGTTGACACCCTGCCCCTCGATGTCGCCCGCATCGGCGTCCTCGGCGTAGTAGTACAGCGGCCAGTCACCGTACGTCGCCTGGACCGTCCCGTCGTCTCGTTCGATGGTGCCCAGCAGTTCCTCGTTCACGCCTTCGCCGGCCTCGACGTCGCCCTCCAGCGGAGGCCAGATGTCCAGGCATTCGTCGATACAGGTGCTCTCACCGGGAGAGTCCGGGGTGAACAGGTACAGCGTCCGGCCCTCGCCGTCGACCAGGATCTCACCGAGCGAGGTGTCCGACAGCTCGACGCGGCCGGCGTCGCCGCCGGTGGCGACGTCACCATCCCCGCTGCCGTCGCCGTCGCCGTTGTCGTCGGTGCCGCACGCACCCAGAACCGCCAACGCGGCGGCACTGCAGAGGGCGGCGGCGGTTCGCGTTCGGCGATGCATATGGACCTCCCACAGGCGCCAGGGACGCGCATGCACCGCGCGTCCGCGATGATCCGGATACTTGTAGTACGTGCCTGCTGCCAGCAGAGATTGCTTTGATCCCGAGCCTCGCCGCCGATCGGGCCCGGTGCCGTCGGAGACGCCCGCCCGACGGTCGGCCGCAAGGCTCGGTCCGAGCGCCCGGTACAGTGGTGCCTGCCGTGGTGCACGGGAAGCCGGTGTGAAACCGGAGCGGCCCTCGCCACTGTGATCGGGAAGTCCCCGGCCGTTCCCCTGCAAGGGGAGTCACTGGGCAGCGCACGCGCCGCCTGGGAAGGCAGGCCGGACGACGTACCCGTCAGCCAGGAGACCGGCCACGGCACTGCAAGCTGCGATTCCACGAGGTGATGGAAGGCGGTCCGATGTCCGGGACTGTGCGCGATCGTGCCGACGCGTGTCCAGGCACCCTCGCCACCCATCAGGCGAACGACGGCCCGCTCGCCCGGATCCGCATCCCAGGCGGCCGGCTCACCGCACACCAGGTTCAGGTACTCGCCGCGTGTGCCCAGGAGTTGGGCGACGGACGCATCCATTTGACCTCGCGTGCCAACCTGCAGCTACGCGCCGTCACCGATCCGGCGGCGCTGGCCAGCCGGCTGGGCGACGCCGGTCTGCTGCCGTCGGCGACGCACGAGCGTGTACGCAACATCCTGGCGTCGCCCCTGACCGGCATCGCGGGCGGCACACTCGACGTCGCACCGCTGGTCATCGAGCTCGACCACGCCATTCGCGCCGAACCCGAGCTCGCCACCCTCTCCGGGCGCTTCCAGTTCGGCATCGACGACGGCCGCGGCGACCTGCCGGTCGACGGCATCGATGTCGGCTGGCGCGCGGACACCGACGACGCCCGCACGACCGTCATCGACGACGACGCCACCGCGGGCACGCTGCTGCTGGCTGGCGAGGTCACCGACGTGCGCGTTCCCGCGGCCCGCGTGGCCGACGTGCTGGTGCGCGCCGCGCTCGCTTTCCTCCGGCTCCGCGCCCTGGACGGCAGCGGCGCATGGCACCTGCGTGAGCTTGACCACGCCGCCGAGCGTGTCGCCGCCGCGATCATCGACGACGGCGCGCCGGTCGAACGCGGCACCCCGGACCGTGCCCGGCTCGGCGCCGGTGGAGCGACGCCGGCCGGTGTGATCCGTCATGATCACGATCGTGCGTGCGCCGTCGTCGCGGGCGCGCTGTTCGGCACCCTCAATGCGGAGCAGCTACACGTCCTCGCCGGAACGGCGCCCGCGGGCATCGTCATCACACCGTGGCGATCCGTCGTCGTTCCGTCGATTCCGCCCGCTCGCATCGACGACGTCACTCGGAACCTTCGTGCCTCCGGCCTCCGGCTCGACGATGCCGATCCATCCACCGGAGTGACGGCGTGTGTCGGCAGCCCGGGGTGCGCCTCTTCGCACGCGGACGTGCGCCACGACACCCGCGCCGCCTTGCCCCGCCTGCCGGCCGGCGTCGCCGTGCACGTCGCCGGCTGTGCTCGGCGCTGCGGACAACCCAGACTGCACCACATCGACGTCGTCGCCACCGGCGACGGCTACACGGTGGACGGCACGCCGACGACGGCAGACGCACTGGCGACGACGATCGGCGCCGCGTACCACAAGCACCACGGGCCACACGCCCAGCAGGGAGACCACGATGTCGGCTGACCCGAGCACGGTCGATTACATCCGGGACGGTGCGGAGATCTACCGCCGCTCCTTCGCGACCATCCGCGCCGAGGCCGACCTCGCGCATCTGCCCGCCGATGTCGCGACAACGGTCGTGCGGATGATCCACGCCTGCGGCATGGTCGATCTCGTCGACGACGTCGCCTACACCGATGACGTCGTGGCCGCCGGCCGGACGGCCCTCCGCGGCGGGGCACCGATCCTCACCGACGCGCAGATGATCGCCAGCGGGGTGACGCGCAGCCGGCTACCGGCCGACAACGAGGTCATCTGCACGCTCAATGAGCCGAGCGTGCCCGGCCTGGCCGCCGAGACCGGCAACACGCGCAGCGCCGCGGCCGTGGAGCTGTGGCGGGATCGGCTGCCGGGCTCCGTGGTGGCGATCGGCAACGCACCCACGGCGCTGTTCCGGTTGCTCGAGCTCGTGGACGAAGGGGTCGGCGCGCCGGCGGCCATCGTCGGAGTCCCGGTCGGTTTCATCGGTGCCGCCGAGTCCAAGGAGGAGCTGGCCGCGCGAGCACCCGCACCGTACCTGACCGTGCACGGCCGCCGCGGCGGCAGCGCCATCGCCTCCGCCGCCCTGAACGCGATCGCCCAGGAGAAGGAATGACGGACGCACACGCGGGCACGGGCCGGCTGTGGGGCATCGGCCTCGGACCAGGCGATCCGGATCTGGTGACGGTGAAGGCCGCCCGGCTGATCGGTGAGGCGGATGTCATCGCCTACCACAGCGCCCGGCACGGCCGCAGCATCGCCCGCTCGATCGCCGAACCCTACCTGCGGGACGGGCAGGTCGAGGAGGCGCTGGTCTACCCGGTCACCACTGAGGGCACCCAGCATCCGGGCGGCTACGACGGAGCCATCGCGGAGTTCTACGAACACGCCGCCAAGCGTCTGGCCGAGCATCTCGATGCGGGCCGCGACGTGGCGCTGCTGTGCGCCGGCGATCCGTTCTTCTACGGCTCCTACATGCACATGCACGAACGGCTCTGCGGGCGTTATGAGGCGACCGCCGTGCCGGGTATCACCTCGATGACCGCCGCGGCGGCCGAGCTGGGCAGGCCGCTTGTCCAGCACGAGGAGGCGCTGACGGTGCTTCCCGGCACGCTGCCCGGGCCGCAACTGGCGATGCGGCTGGCGGAGACGGACGCCGCCGCCATCCTCAAGCTGGGCAGGACGTTCCACTCGGTGCGTGACGCCCTGGCCGAGGCGGGACGCCTGGACGAGGCGTACTACGTCGAGCGGGCCACCTGGGGCGGTCAGCGGGTGGAGCGGCTGGCCGACGTCGACCCCGAATCGGTGCCGTACTTCTCGCTCGCCGTGGTGCCGAGTCCGGCCTACACGTCGCGCACCGCCACGACCGCCGACACGTCGCCGGACGGGCACGACACCGCCGACGCGGCCGACGCGGCCGACGGCGGAACGCACACGACCAACAACACAGGTGGCGCGCTCGACAGCACCGTTTCTCGCGACGATGCAACAACCCGGGCGGCGGCCGCACCCGCGCACGGAGAGGTCGTCGTGATCGGACTCGGGCCGGCCGGCCCGGAATGGCTCACTCCGGAGGCCGAGCGCGAAGTCGCCGCGGCCGAGCACATCGTCGGCTACGGTCCGTACGTTTCGCGTGTTCCGGTCCGATCCGGCCAGCAGCGGCACAGTTCGGGCAACCGGGTGGAGGCCGACCGGGCGTTGCAGGCTCTCGAACTGGCGCAGGCCGGCGCCCGCGTGGCGGTCGTCTCGTCCGGGGACCCCGGCGTCTTCGCGATGGCGTCGGCGGTGCTCGAGCAGGCCGACGATCCGCGCTGGAACGGCGTCTCCGTCCGCGTCGTCCCCGGGCTCACCGCCGCGCAGGCGGCGGCGTCGCGCGTCGGCGCCCCACTCGGCCATGACTATTGCGTGATGTCGCTGTCCGACCGGCTCAAGCCGTGGGAGATCATCGAACGACGCCTCGACGCCGCGGCGGCCGCAGACTTGGTGTTGGCGCTGTACAACCCGGCGTCCCGTAGCCGCCGCGAGCAGCTGCAACGCGCTCGGGACACGCTGCTGCGGCATCGCGCACCTCACACCCCCGTCGTCATCGCCCGCGACGTCGGCGGATCAGAGGAATCGGTCCTGGTCAGCACGCTCGGTGAGTTCGACGCGGACACGGTCGACATGCGTTGCCTGCTGATTGTCGGCTCGTCCCAGACTCGTGTCTCGGAACGCTCCGACGGCGTGCGCACGGTCTGGACACCGCGCACGTACGGCTGAGCTGTTCCGGTCGGACTCCGACCGGCTCACGGACCGGCGTGCTCATGTGCGCGTCGGCGCACACACCCGGCGATGTCACATTCTCGCGCCCTGCGACGTCTTGTTCATGACGGGACGTCGCGCACTACGGGAGCGCTGAACACGCCGATGAGCACCACGACACAGGACCCAGCCGGCACCAGTGCGAACCCGGCCATGAGACAGGCCGGGAAACTGGTCAACTTCATCGACGAGCGGATCACCGCGAGCAACTGGCTGAAGCGCAACCTGCGCAAAGTCTTCCCGGACCACTGGTCCTTCCTGCTCGGCGAGATCGCCATGTGGAGTCTGCTTCTGATCCTGTTGTCCGGGGTCTTCCTCACGTTCTGGTTCAAACCATCCATGGCGCACGTCACCTATGAGGGTGCCTATGTGCCGCTGCGCGGCATGGTCATCTCCGAGGCCTACGCGTCCACGCTCGAACTGTCCTACGAGGTCCGCGGCGGCCTGCTGATGCGGCAGGTGCACCACTGGAGCACGCTGATCTTCATCGCCGCCATGTCGGTTCACATGCTGCGGCACTTCTTCACCGGTTCGTTCCGCAAACCGCGCGAACTCAACTGGCTGGTGGGGCTGTCATTGCTGGTTCTGGGGATCACCAACGGCTTCTTCGGCTACTCCCTGCCGGACGATCTGTTGTCCGGAACGGGTCTGCGGATCATCGAGGGCGGGATCCTGGCGATCCCGATTGTGGGGACGTACCTGTCCTCGTTCATCTTCGGAGGCGAGTTCCCGGGCGAGGACATCATCTCCCGGTTCTACGCCTTCCACATCCTCCTCATTCCCGGTCTGATCCTGGCGCTGTTCGTCCTGCACTTGATGCTGCTCTGGTATCAGAAGCACACCCACTGGGCCGGGCCGGGACGGACCGAGAAGAACGTCGTGGGCTACCCGTTCTTCCCGGTGTACACGGCCAAGGCCGGCGGGTTCATGTTCATCGTGTGGGGCTTCGTCTTCCTGATGGCCGCCACCATTCAGGTCAACCCGGTGTGGCTCTGGGGCCCCTACGACCCGGCGTCGGTGAGCGCCGGCACCCAGCCGGACTGGTACGTCGGATTCCTCGACGGCGCGCTGCGTGTGATGCCGGCCTGGAAGATCGACGTCTTCGGCTCGGAGCTGGTGCTCAGCGTCCTGATTCCGGCCGTCGTGCTCCCGGGGCTCATCGTCACCGCGCTGGCCGCCTATCCGTGGATCGAACAGAAGCTCACCGGGGACACCCGGGAACACCACATCCTCGACCGGCCCCGCAACGTCCCCGTCCGCACCGGCCTCGGAGTCGGCTTCATCGTCTTCTACGTCCTGCTCTGGATCGCCGGCGGCAACGACTTCTTCGCCACCGTGCTGCACATCCCGGTCAACTGGGTGTCCCGGTTCCTGCAGGTCAGCATCATCCTCGGGCCACCGCTCGCGTTCTGGATCACCAAACGCATCTGTCTCGGCCTGCAGCGCCGCGACCGCGAGAAGGTCCTGCACGGACGGGAATCGGGCATGGTCATCGTCAGCCCCGACGGTGAGTTCACCGAACGCCACCTCCCGCTCAGCCACGCACGCGCCTACGCGCTGACCGCGCACGAGCGCCAGGTCCCGCTCGAGCCGGGACCGCCCACCGACACGAACGGCATCCCCAACCCGCGCCATCGAGCCGAACGCCGCCGCGCCCGCATCTCGCGGTTCTATTTCGGGGATGTGGTCCAGAAACCCACCCGGGAGGAACTCCGTGCGGCGCACGACGGCGAACAGCGCGAACTCGAACACTGAGCGCCCTCATCGTGCCGGCGAGCACGCGTGACAGGGATCACCGACCGTCGTCGGACGCGCTGATCGAGTGTCCACCGCTGGGGATACCGGTCATCGTCGTCGCGCGGGTTCGCCCACAGCAGCGGTGTAGGGCACGGCGAAGTACGTCGCGCGACACACAGCTCACCAGTGTTCGTGGCGTACCGCATCCGCGAGCGGTCGCCGGCGGCGCCAGCCGTGTCGTTCCAGATCCGGCGTCGTCGCCAACTCGCTGACCGACCCGAGACATAGCCACGCCACCGGGCGGATGCCCTCGGGCAACCCGAGCAGAGAAGCCAGGAACTCCTCCCGATAGAAGCTGACCCAGCCGACGCCCAGACCCTCGGCCGTCGCAGCCAGCCACAGGTTCTGGATCGCCAAGCACACCGAATACAGGCCGGCGTCGGCGATCGCATGCCTGCCCAGCACCGCCGGTGAACCTCGGGAGGGATCGTAGGTGACGACCACACCGAGGCTCGATTCGAGAATGCCCTCGATCTTGATCTTGCTGAACAGCTTGGCCTGGTCACCGGTCAGGGTATCCGCGAAGACCTTCCGCTCCCCGGACACGTGCTCCTGGAACCGCTCCCGAGTCTCACGGTCCCGCACCAGCACGAAATCCCACGGCTGACTCAGCCCGACGCTGGGGGCCGAGTGCGCCGCCCCGAGCACCCGCTCCAGCATGTCCGCACCGATCGGCTCGCCGGTGAACTCACCGCGGACGTCTCGGCGCCGCTGCAGCACCCGGTAGAACGCCTCGAGTTCAGGCGCCAGCCCCGTGCCGTTCGCCCCGAGATCTGTACCCGTCATCCCTCATCACCCTTGTTTCCTTATCCGGATCTATTGGCATGGCACGCCTGGTGCCTCCATAAACGGAACATTCCGCGCCTCATGGCAGGCGCTCAACGTGCCATGGGCCGACGCTCAACGTGCCATCCCGTCGTCGTGGCGCAGCACCGACTGCACCCACGCCAGCGCGTCGGCGACGGTGCCGACCGTGGTCACCACCGGACGTCGCGGCCGCCGGACCACGACGACCGGACAGCCGAGCTCGCGTGCCGCGGTGAGCTTGGCCTCGGTGTATCTGCCGCCGCTGTCCTTAGTCACCAGCACGTCGATCCCGCGCGTACGCATCAGCGTCCGCTCTGTGTCGACCGTGTACGGGCCGCGATCCAGCAGCACCTCCGCGTTCGGTGGCAGCGGCGGATCCGGCCGGTCGACACACCGGATGAGAAACCAGACGTCCGTGACGGGAGCGAATGCCGGCAACCCCTGCCGTCCGGTGGTGAGGAACACCCGTTCTCCCAACGCGGGGAGCATGCCGGCGGCGTCCTCCAGCGAGTCCACCCACCGCCAGTCGTCCCCCCGCCCGGCCCGCCATCCGGGCCGTTCCAGCCGGAGCAGCGGCACCCCGGTGGCGGCGGACGCGCTCGCGGCCGAGGCACCGATGCGTTCAGCGAACGGATGTGTCGCGTCGACCACCGCGGCGACGCCTTCCCGGCCCAGCCATGCCGCCAGGCCCTCTGGACCGCCGAATCCACCGATCCGGACCTCCCCGGTCGGCAGCCGCGGCTCCGTGACGCGGCCGGCCAGCGACGAGACCGCCCGGACGCCGCAACGTTCCAGCTCCGCCGCCAACGCACGGGCTTCGGAGGTTCCGCCCAGCACCAGCACGGTTTCGCTTGGCCGCTCGGTCATGGCGTACCGTTCGGGTACGTGGGAACAGCAGGGACGACAGTGTGACCACCGAGCGAACCACCGAAGGGCTGCGCTACGGCTGGACGACGGGCGCCTGCGCGACGGCCGCGGCCACCGCCGCCTACACCGCACTGCTGACCGGCGAGTTCCCCGACCCGGTGGAAGTCCGGCTGCCGAAGGGCCGGCGGCCGTATTTCTCCCTCGCCACCGAGCGGCTCGACGACGGCGTGGCCAGCGCCGGCGTGGTCAAGGACGCCGGCGACGACCCGGACGTCACCCACGGCGCGCTCATCGTCGCCACGGTCCGTGCCGGCCGGCCCGGCAGCGGCGTCGCCTTCCGCGCGGGCGACGGCGTCGGCACGGTCACCCGCCCGGGCCTGCCCCTGGACGTCGGCGAACCGGCGATCAACCCGGTCCCGCGGCAACTGATCCGGGAGGCCATCGGACGGGTCGCCGGCGAACACGGCGGCAGCGGCGACGTCGTCGTGGAGATCTCGATTCCGCACGGCGAGGAGATGGCCCGTCAGACCTGGAACCCGCGGCTCGGGATCGTCGGCGGGCTCTCCGTCCTCGGCACCACCGGCGTCGTCGTACCGTACTCGTGTTCGGCGTGGATCGACAGCATCCGGCGCGGCGTGGACGTCGCCCGCGCGATGGGCCATGTGCACGTCGCGGCCGCGACCGGCAGCACGTCGGAGCGCGTCGTCCAGGAGATGTACCAGCTCCCGGACAGTGCCTTGCTGGACATGGGGGATTTCGCCGGCGCCGTGTTGAAGTACCTGCGGCGGCATCCGATCCCGCGGCTGACCGTCGCCGGCGGCTTCGCCAAGCTGTCCAAGCTGGCCGCCGGTTTCCTGGACCTGCACTCCAAGCGGTCCCAGGTGGACTTCGCGCTGCTCGCCGAGATGGTGACGGCGGCCGGCAGCCCGGATCTCGCCAGCTCGATCGGCCACGCCAACACGGCGATCCACGCGCTGGAGCTCGCCCAGACCGCCGGGATCGACCTCGGCACGCTGGTGGCACGGCGCGCACGAGACACGGCTTCGGAGGTGCTGGGCGATGCGCCCGTAACGGTCGACGTCGTCGTGGTGGACCGCGCCGGGACCGTCGTCGGCCGCGCCTGAACACCGCCCTACCCCATGATCATGAACACTTACCGTGCTATGTGAACGGTAAGTGTTCATGATCATGGGCGGGCGAGGGGTCACAGTGGGGTCGGCTGCTTGGACCGGTCGCGTCCCGCGGAGTAGAGGAAGCTGTCCGGGAAACCCTCCGCCGCCAGCACCGGGCCGACGAAGATCGTCGCCGCGCGCGTGATGCCCGCGTCCCGGACCATCCCGACCAGGTCGCCCACGGTCCCACGGACCACCTGCTCACCGGGCTGAGAAGCCAGCGCGACCACGGCCGCCGGGCAGTCCGCCCCGTAATACGGCAGCAGCTCCTCGACGACCTGTTCGATCCGGTTGACCGCGAGGTGCAACGCCAGCGTGGTGCCGGTCGCCGCGAAGGCGGCCAGCTTCTCCCCCTCCGGCATCGACGTGGATCGCGCCTGCGCCCGGGTGAGAACCACACTCTGGCCGACGGTCGGCACGGTCAGCTCGCGCTTCAGCACCGCCGCCGCAGCCGCGAACGCCGGCACGCCCGGCACCACCTCGTACGGGACACCGGCGGCGTCCAGCCGGCGCATCTGCTCCGCGACCGCGCTGTACACGGAGGGGTCGCCGGAGGTGAGACGAGCCACGTCCGCGCCCCGCCGGTGCGCGGCGACCTGCTCATCGATGATCTGATCCAGAGTGAGATCGGCGGTGTCCACCAGCCGGGCACCGTCCGGGCAGTGGTCGAGCAACTCGGTGGGGGTAAGGCTCCCCGGGTACAGGCACACCTGGCAACGGGCGAGCAGGTCGCGTCCGCGCACGGTGATCAGGTCGGCGGCGCCGGGGCCGGCACCGATGAAGTAGACGGTCACGAATTCTCTCCTTGTCCGGCCATCAAGCCATCAGGCCACATCGCGGGGCGCGGCGGCGGATCCGTGCGGTGCGACGCCGTCGTCGCGCGCCCGGCAGTAGCTCCATTGGGTCACGGTCCGCGCCGGTGTCCACCCGGTGAACCCACCCAGCGGCGCCGCCCGTTCGATCGAGTGCCGGGTCAGCTCCCCGCCGTGTGTGGCGTAGGCACCGGTCAGGGCGGACTCGGCCTGCACCGTCACACCGTGTGCGACGAGCCGCCCGCCGGGCGCGAGCGCGGCGACACACCCGTCCAGGACACCGGGTTTGCTGACGGCACCGCCCAGGAACACCGCATCCGGCGGTCCGGGTAGGTCACCCAGCATCCCGGGCGCCGAACCGACCACCACGCGCAGGTCCGGGACGCCGAGCCGCTCCGCGTTGCGACGGATGCGCTCCGCACGCTCCGGATCGGCCTCGAGCGCCACGGCACGGTTGGCGGGATGCACGCGCATCCATTCAATGGCGACGCTGCCCGATCCTGCGCCGACGTCCCACAGCAGCCGGCCGGGCAGCGGCACCAGCCTGGCCAGACAAGCGGCACGAAGATCACGCTTGGTGAGCTGGCCGTCGTGCTCGAATGCGTCATCTTCAAGGCCGGGGACCGTCGCCAGCGGGGACACGTCGGACTCGATCCGACACTCCACAGCGACGACGTTCAGCGCCGCGCCCGGTGGCTCCGCCCAGCCGGCGGCAACCCCGGCCACGGTGCGTTCACCGTCTCCGCCGAGATTCTCCAGGACGGTGACCGCGCTGCGACCGTACCCGCGCTCGACCAGCAGGGCGCAGAGTTCGGCGGGCGTGGCGGCGTCCGCGCTGAGGACGAGGATCCGCTGCCCGGGTGCCAAGACTCGGCTCACCCGGTGCACGTTCCGTCCGACGACGCTCACCACATCGGTCTGTTCGGCCGCCCATCCCATCCGGGCACGGGCGAGCGCCACCGACGACACCGCGGGCAGGATACGCACCGCGTCCCGGCCGAACACCTCCAGCAACGTCGTCCCAACCCCGCTGACCAGTGGGTCTCCGCTCGCCAGGACGACGACGCACCGCCCTCGATGCGCCGTGAACAGCTCCCGCAGGCCATCGCGGAACGGCTTCGGCCAGGAGACCTTTCTCACATCGTCGGTGGGCACCATGGCAAGGTGACGTTCGCCACCCACCAGCACGTCCGCCCCTTCGATGGCGGCGCGGGCCGACTCGGTCAGACCAGCCCAGCCATCTGCGCCGATGCCGACGACGGTGATCCGTCCGGGAGGCGCTGGTTCGGATACGGCTGGCTGGCTCACGGTCCCACACCGTAGCCGAAGTCGCGTACCGTCCTGCACAACGTGGTTCGCAGGAAGGAGGGGTCGATGGCGCACGCGCTCCCCCGACTGGTGATCGCTGCGCCGGCATCCGGCCAGGGCAAGACCACGGTCGCATCCGGGCTGATGGCCGCGCTGCGAGACCGCGGCCTGGAGGTCTCCGGTCACAAGGTCGGGCCGGACTACATCGATCCGAGCTACCACGCACTGGCCACCAGCCGCCCTCCCCGGAACCTCGATCCGCACCTGCAGGGCGAGGAGCGCATCGTTCCGCTGCTGCTGCACGGGGCGGGCGCCGCTCCTGGCCGCCGGTCCGCGGACGTCGCCGTCATCGAAGGCGTCATGGGCCTGTTCGACGGGGCGCTGGGCACCGACGGCTTCGCGTCCACCGCCCACGTGGCCAGGCTCACCCGCACGCCGGTCGTGCTGGTCGTCGACGCGAGTGCCGCCAGCCGCAGCGTCGCCGCGGTAGTCCACGGATTCGCCACCTTCGACCCGGACGTCACGCTGGCCGGTGTCATCCTGAACAAGGTCGGCACCGAACGGCACGCGGCGGAGATCACCGCCGCGCTGCGGACCACCGGCGTTCCGGTGCTGGGGGTCCTGCGCCGGTCGCCGGGCATCGAGACACCAAGCCGGCACCTCGGTCTGATCCCGGCCGGCGAACGCGGTCGGCAAGCGGCGGAGATGCTCGGCCGGCTCCGGGCATGGATCACCGAAGGTGTGGATCTGGACGCCGTCATCCGGGCCGCCCGCACCGCTCCGGCACTACACGCGGAGCCGTGGGATCCGGCTCGGGCTCTCGCCTCACCGGATCCGGTTGCTCTCTCCTCACCGGATCCGGTTCCTCTCGTCCGGAAAGATCTGGAGGCCGTCCGTGACGTCGACGGACCAGCCGGTGCGGCAACCGTCGTACCGCACAGGGCGGGGCGGGCGGTGGTCGCGATGGCGGCCGGGCAGGCGTTCACCTTCCGGTACACCGAGAACGTCGAACTGCTCCAGGCCGCAGGTGCGGACGTCGTGGACATCGACCCGCTGACCGAGGCCGCGCTTCCCGACGGGTGTTCGGGGCTGTACTTCGGCGGCGGCTTCCCGGAAGTGCACGCCGAGCCGCTGGCCTCGAACGACCCGCTGCGCCGCGCCGTCGCCGCCAGTGCCGGGCGGCTGCCGATCGTCGCCGAGTGCGCCGGCCTGACCTACCTCTGCCGCGAACTCGACGGACAGCCCATGACCGGCGTGCTACAGGCGTCCGCCCGGATGACGGAGCGGCGCACGCTGGGCTACCGCACGGCGGCGGCCGCAGGCGACAACGTCCTCGCCCCGTCCGGTGCGGCCGTCACCGGGCACGAGTTCCATCGCACCCAGGTGACGCCACGCCACGGGCGTCCGGCCGCGTGGGCGTGGGGCGGCGACCACGAGGGCTTCGCCGGTCCGCTCCTGCACGCCTCGTACCTGCACACACATTGGGCGGGCCACCCGCAGCTGGCCCGCCGGTTCGCCGCGGCCGCCACCCGCACTCTGCGGGACACCGGCTCGCACCGGTACAGTGGTGCCTGCCGTGGTGCACGGGAAGCCGGTGTGAAACCGGAGCGGCCCTCGCCACTGTGATCGGGAAGTCCCCGGCCGTTCCCCTGCAAGGGGAGTCACTGGGCAGCGCACGCGCCGCCTGGGAAGGCAGGCCGGACGACGTACCCGTCAGCCAGGAGACCGGCCACGGCACTGCAAGCTGCGATTCCACGAGGTGATGGAAGGCGGTCTTCAATGACCACACCTGCGCATACCCAGGCGCGTCCGCAACGTTCCGCTCGATCCGGCCACAGCGCCGACTCCCCCTCATCGCCGAGGTCCATGCGGCGCGGTGCTGCCCTCGCCGGTACCGTGGCGCTGGCCACGCTTGCCGCCTGCGGGAACGCCGCGACCGACGACGAGGCGACGACCGCCGCAGACGCAACGCCCACCGGAGCGGCGACGGCGAGCGGCGACTCCAGCCCGGCCGGGACGTCGGACGCCACGTCAACCGCGTCCGGGCCGGTGATCATCGACAACTGCGGCCTGCAGGTCACCGTCGACGCGCCTCCACAACGCGCGGTGACCATGAACCAGTCCGCCACCGAGGTGATGCTCGCGCTCGGGCTCGAGGACCGGATGGCCGGCACCGCCTACCTCGACGATGCGGTCCTGCCACAGTTCGCCGACGCCTACGCGACCGTCCCGGTGCTGAGCGAGGCGTATCCATCGCAGGAGGCGCTACTCGACGCAGAGCCGGACGCGGTCTACGGCGCCTACCCGAGCGCGTTCCAACCTGACGCCGCCGGCGATCGGGCTGAACTGCACGAGCTGGGCGTCTCCACCTACCTGTCGCCCGCCGCCTGCCCGGACAAGGCGCCGGACGAACCGCTGGAGATCGAGACGGTCTGGCAAGAGATCCAGGACATCGGTGCGATCTTCGGTGCCACCGACCAAGCGGCCGCGCTGGTCGAGCAGCAGCGTTCCGACCTCGCGGAGGCGGTCGCCGCGGCGGACGACATGTCCTCCACCACGGTCATGTGGTGGGACGGCGGGACGGACGCGCCCAGTGTGGGAGCGTGCTGCGGCGCACCCGGGATGATCATGAACGCCGCCGGTCTGCAGAACGTCTTCGCCGACATCGAGGGCAACTGGGCCGACGTCAGCTGGGAGCAGGTCGCCGAGCGCGACCCCGACGTGATCGTCCTGGTCGACGCGGAGTGGAGCACCGCGGAGGAGAAACGGGACACCATCGAGTCCACGCCCGGCGCCCGTGAGCTTCCGGCCGTCGCCGACGGCCGGTTCGTCGAGGTGCCCTTCTCCGCGACCACACCGGGCGTGCGCAACGTCCGTGCTGTGGCAGACCTGATCACCGGGGTGGAGGGTCTGCAGTGAGTGACCGACCCCACACGTCAGGCCACCGCGCGACCTTCCCCGGACTCACCGCGTTGGGGCTGATCACGGCGCTGTCCGTGGCCGGATGCGGTTCCGCGGGCGACGACGCCGGCTCCCGCACGAAGGACGCGTCCGCAGACGGCGGCGGGCAGCCGGCCTCAGATCCGGTCGGCGCCGACGAATGGCCGCTGACCATCGACAACTGCGGCATCGAGGTCACCCTCCACGAACCGCCGCAGCGCGTCGTGACCCTGAACAAGCCGGCGACGGAGATTCTGCTGGCGCTGGGTCTGCGCGACCGGGTGGCGGCAGTGGCCGGTGCGCCGGACGACACGGTCGCCGCCGAGGTGGCTGACGATTTCGCCGCCGTCGACGTCCTGGTGGAGAAGGACTACCCGAGCTTCGAAGCGTTGGTCGACACCGAGCCCGACTTCGTCTACGCCGCCTACCCCAGCGCGTTCCGCGATGACGGCGTCGGCAGCCGGGAGACCTTCGCCGATCTGGGTGTCCCGACCTACCTATCCGAAGGTCGCTGTGAGAACCGGGATGAGCACGAGCCGATCTCCGTCGAGGACATCTGGTCCGAGATCACCGAGATCGGCCGCATCTTCGGCGTCGGCGACGAGGCCGACCGACTCGTGGCCGACCAGCGCGAGCAGCTCGACCAGACGCTGGCGTCGCTGGACGGGCTGCCGGCCCGGACCGTCTACTGGTGGGACATGCGCACCGACACGCCGTTCGTCGGCGCCTGCTGCGGTGCACCCGGCATGATCATCGACGCGCTCGGCTTCCAGAACATCTTCGACGACCTTCCCGGCCATTGGGCGGACGCGAACTGGGAGCAGGTGGTCGAGCGGGATCCGGACATGATCGTGATCGCTGACTTCGGCGACGGCGACGCCGCCGAGAAGCTCGAGTTCATCACCTCTGACCCGACGCTCAGCCAACTCCGCGCGGTGCGGAACGACGCCCTGGTGACGCTGCCGTTCGCGATGACGACGCCCGGAATCCAGACCGTCGACGCCATCGAGACCCTGGCCCAAGCCGCCGCCGAGGCAGGTGAGGAGGGTGAGTAACGCAGCCGCCGAGACCACGGGCGGCCATGCCGCATCCGGCTCCGTCCTACGGGGCTCCGGCGTACAGGGCTCCGGCGTACAGGGCTCCGGCGGGCCGACACGCCCGAGCCCTCCACGCAGCGGCGGCCGTCCGTCGTTGCGCGCCCTCTCCAGCGGCGGGATCGTCCTCGGTTCGGCCGTGCTTCTGCTCGCGTCGGTGTTGGTGGCCGTGGTGCTCGGCCAGGCGGACATCACTGTGCGCGAGGTCTGGACCGTGCTGACCGACCGGCTCAACCTGTCCTTCCTTCAGATCGACGCGGTCGGGCTGGGCGCGCAGCAGCCGAGCGACATCCGGGCCGACGTGATCTGGGAGATGCGGCTGCCCCGGGCGGTGAACGCCGTCGTTGTCGGCGCGGGCCTCGCCGTCGTCGGCGCCATCATGCAGACGCTGACCCGCAACCCGATGGCCGACCCCTACCTGCTGGGCATCTCCTCCGGCGCGTCGACCGGCGCAGTGCTGGTGATCGTGGCCGGATTCGGGTCCGGCCTGGTCGGAGTCTCCGCCGGTGCCTTCGCCGGGGCGCTGCTCGCGTTCGTGTTGGTGCTCGTCTTCGGCCAGCGTTCCGGCACCCTGACACCGGTACGGATGATCCTGGCCGGGATCGCCATCGGGCAACTGTGCGGCGCGCTGACCACGTTCGTGATCCTGTGGGTGGCGGATCCGCACGCCACCCAGGACGTGCAGTTCTGGCTGTCCGGTTCGCTGGCGGCGTCGCGGTGGTCATCGTTGCGGATCGCTGCTGTCGTCCTCGTACTGGCCCTCTTGCTGTGCCTGTGGCACGCCCGCGCGCTGAACGCGTTCGCCTTCGGCGACGACGCGGCGGCGTCGCTCGGCATCGACGTCAATCGGGTGCGCTGGGTGCTGCTGGTCGCGTGCGCGCTGCTCACCGGGGTGCTGGTGGCGGTCAGCGGTGCGATCGGGTTCGTCGGGCTGTTGCTGCCGCATGCCGTCCGATTCCTGGTCGGGCCGGATCACCGGCTGGTGCTCCCGTTGTCGTGTGTGCTCGGCGGCGCGTTCCTGCTCTGGGTGGACACGGTCGCGCGGACCGCCTTCGACCCCCGCGAACTCCCGGTCGGGGTGGTCACCGCGATCCTCGGCGTGCCGGCGTTCATCTGGATCCTGAAGAAGCGGCAGGTGCGCGCATGACGATCACCTCCGCCCAGGCGCCCACCGGCCTCAACGTGCATGAGATCAGCTGGTCGGCGAAGGGCACACTCATCGTCGACGGCATCGACCTGCGGGCGCCGTTCGGCAAGATCACCGGCCTGCTCGGCCCGAACGGATCCGGCAAGACGACGCTCCTGCGCGCCGTCGCCCGGCTGTCCACCCCGGACCGGGGCGTCGTCCATCTCGACGGCACCGATCTCGCCGGCCTCCGCCGACGCGAGCTGGCCCGTCGGCTCGCGGTGGTGGAACAGCACGCGGGCACGGATCTGGACGTGACCGTGCTCGACGTCGTCCTGCTGGGCCGCACCCCGTACCGGTCGGCGTTGCAGAGCGACTCGGAGCATGACCGGGCGCTGGCGCTGGATGCCCTGCGTCAGGTGCGCATGGCCGACTTCGCCGACCGGAAGTGGGGGACGCTCTCCGGCGGCGAGCAACAACGCGTCCAGCTCGCTCGGGCGATCACGCAGCAACCGTCGCTGCTGGTCCTGGACGAGCCGACGAACCATCTCGACATCGCGCACGCTCTCTCGCTGCTCTCTCTGGTGCAGCGGGCGAACCTGACGACCCTGGCCGCCCTGCACGACCTGAACCTGGCGGCGATGTACTGCGACCACCTGGTGGTGCTGCGTGACGGACGGGTCGAAGCGAGCGGTACCGCCGCCGAGGTACTCACCCCGGAGCTGCTCCGGGATGTCTACGACGTGCACGCCGACGTGGGGACGCACCCGGTGACCGGGCGGCCGTTGCTGACCTTCCACCCGCCGGCCGGGGGTGATCTCGGATGAGCCGGGAGATCGTGCTGGTCGGGCGAGCACTCGGGGCGCCGTCTGCCGAGCGGGCCCTCGGAGACCTGGCGAGCAGGCTGGCGGAACGCCTGAACGCACAGCTACACCTAGACGTACGGATAGACACCGCCATGCTCGATCACGGCGAGCGCTCGCTGCACGACGCCCTCGATGGCTGCCTCGACTCAGGCGCTGACCACGTGCTGGTGGTGCCGGTGCAGATCCCTCGCGACCGTTATCTGGAGACGTGGACCGCGAAGGCCATCGCCCATTGGCGCGAGCGGGGGGCGGCACGGGTGGCCGGCGCCCGCGGCGCCGTCCCCGACGTCCGGATCGCTGCTCCCGTCAGCCAGACGGCCGAGCTGGTGCAGGCGTTGTGCGCGGTGGTGGACGGCCCGAGCCGGGCGGTCACTGAGTCTCCGGAGTCGTTCCGCAGTCCGAGCTGGTCCGATCTCGGCGAGCACCGCCATCATGTGCTCGTCTGCCGCGGTCCGCGCTGCTCGTCGCACGGCAGTCCGGCGGTGGCCGACGCGCTCGGCGCCTGCCTGCGGGACGGTCCGGTGGGATACGACGACGTCCTGGTGACGAACACCGGCTGCCTGGTGCCGTGCAATCTCGGGCCGATCGTCGTCGTTCAGCCCGACGACGTCTGGTACACGTCCGTCGACGCCGACGCCGTCCGGCGCATCGTCGACGACCACCTGGCCGGCGGCCGCGTCGTCGAAGATCTGTGTACGCCTCGAAGCCGCCGTTCCGCACCGCACGAGACACCTGTCGAGGAGCACCACGCTTCCGTGGAGCCACCGGGGCAGCGGCACCAAGCCTCCATGCGGCCGCCCGAACAACACCAAGCCTCCACGGTGCCAACAGGGCAGCGGCACCAAGCCTCCACGGTGCCGCCCGAACAACACCATGCTTCCATGATGTCGACCCCCCAGGAGAACGCATGAGCTCCCGGTTTCCGTTCACGGCCGTCGTCGGCATGGAGGACCTGCGCCTGGCGCTGATCCTCTCCGCGGTCTCACCCTCCACCGGCGGAGTGCTGGTTCGAGGTGAGAAAGGCACCGCCAAGTCGACCATGGTGCGCGCGCTCGCGGGTCTGCTGCCGCCGGTTGACGTCGTAGCCGGCTGCCGGTTCTCGTGCGCTCCGAAGAACCCGGATCCGGACTGCCCGGACGGGCCGCACACAGACGCCGACGACGCGCTCAGCCGTCCGGCCCGGCTCGTCGAGCTGCCCGTCGGGGCGTCGGAGGACCGGGTGCTCGGCTCCATCCACCTGGAACGGGCGTTGTCGGACGGCGTGACCGCCTACGAGCCCGGGCTGCTGGCCGCCGCCCACCGCGGCATCCTGTACGTGGACGAGGTGAACCTCCTCCACGACCATCTGGTGGATGCGTTGCTGGACGCGGCGGCCATGGGCACGGTGACGGTCGAGCGGGAGCATGTCTCCGTCTCGCACGCGTCGCGGTTCGTCATGGTCGGCACCATGAACCCCGAGGAAGGCGAGCTGCGGCCACAGCTGCTCGACCGGTTCGGACTCACCGTGGAGGTGACCGCGAGCCGGGATCCGGCGGTCCGGGCCGACGTCGTCCGCTCCCGGCTCGCCTACGAGGCGGACCCCGCCGGTTTCGCCGCACAGTACGCCGACAGCGAGCGTCGGCTGTCCGCCGAGATCGCGGCGGCGCGGAACCGGCTCGGCGACGTAGTCCTCACCGACGCGGCACTCCAGCAGATCACCGAGGTCTGCGCCGCGTTCGAGGTCGACGGGATGCGCGCGGACCTGATCACTGCGCAGACGGCGATCGCACACGCGGCCTGGTCCGGGCGGACGATGGTCGAGACCGAGGACGTCCGCGCCGCGGCCCGGCTGGCGCTTCCGCACCGCCGGCGGCGGAACCCGTTCGACGCTCCCGGGGTCGACGAGGAGGAGCTGGAACAGGTGCTGCGGGACACCGCCCCCGACGACGGTCCCGGGCCGGACGGTCCGGAGCCCGGTGGTCGAGAGCCGGACGATCCCGGGCCGGACGGTCGAGGGCCAGAGGATCCCCGACCCGACGATCCCGGACCCAACGATCCGGGCCCGGGTGGCGGACCGGACGCGGGCCCGGGTGGGCCGCCCGACGGGGAGCCCGGTTCCGGGCCGGGCGACGACGCCGCGGCGACCCGCGCGGCTGCCACCACCTCCTCCGGTGCCGGCAGCGAGGAGGACACGTCCCCGACCGGCGGACGAGCGGGCAACGGCGACATCCAGGGCGCCGGCTCCCCGTACCAGGCACGGTTGCTCACCGTCGCCGGGCAGGGCGCGGGCGCCCAGGGGCGTCGGTCCAAAGCGATCACCGGCAACGGCCGGACGATCGGAGCGCGACATCCGCAGGTGGGCGAGTCCGGAAGCCCGCATCTGGTAGCCACGTTGCTGGCCGCCGCACCTCACCAGCGGCACCGCCAGGATACAGACCACGCTCCCTCGCGCCTGGCAGACCACGACGCGCCGGCGATCACGGACGATCCGCCGCCGTGCAGGCGCCGCCCGAGGGTCCGGCTGCGCCACGAGGACCTGCGGCTCGCGGTCCGTGAAGGGCGCGAAGGCAACCTGGTGCTGTTCTGCGTCGACGCATCCGGCTCCATGGGGGCACGGCAGCGGATGCGCGAGGTGAAGGCGGGGATCCTGTCCCTGCTCCTCGATGCCTACCAGCGCCGGGACAAGGTCGGTCTGGTCACCTTCCGCGCAGGCGATGCCGAGCTGGCCCTACCGCCCACGTCCAGCGTGGAGACGGCCGCCGCCCGGCTGGAATCGCTGCCGACCGGTGGACGTACCCCGCTGGCGGAAGGGCTGGCTGAGACGGCGCGCGTCGTTGCTGTGGAGGCGGTGCGGGATCCGCGTCGGCGGCCGCTGGTGGTGGTCGTCACCGACGGGCGGGCTACTGCCGGCGCTGATGCCGTGGCGCGTTCGCGCACCGCAGCGGCGTCGCTCGCCCGCGAGTTGTATCGGAGGCGGGGAACGGCCGTCGTGGTGGACTGCGAGACCGGGTTCGTCCGGCTGGGACTGGCCGAATCGCTCGCTGCCCACCTCAACGCCCAGCACCTACCCGACCTTTCCATGATCATGAACACTAACCGTTCACATAGCACGGGAAGTGTTCATGATCATCGGGTGAAGGGAGCAGCGTAACCATGCCGCAGGGACAGCCGGCCGTCGTGCCGCATGACGGCCTCACCACTCGCCAGCGCCGCAACCGCCCGCTGGTGATCGTGCACACGGGCGAAATGAAGGGGAAGTCGACGGCCGCGTTCGGCACGGCGCTGCGCGGCTGGAACCAGGGCTGGGACATCGGTGTGTTCCAGTTCGTCAAGTCGGCGAAGTGGCGCGTCGGCGAGGAGACGGCGTTCCGCGCGCTCGGCAGGCTGCACGCCGAGACCGGTGAGGGCGGGCCGGTCGAGTGGCACAAGATGGGCGAGGGTTGGTCCTGGTCCCGGAAGAAGGGCACCGAGCAGGACCACGCGGCGGCCGCTGCCGAGGGATGGCGGGAGATCGCCTCCCGGCTCGCCGCCGAACGGCACACGCTCTACGTGCTGGACGAATTCACCTACCCCCTCCACTGGGGCTGGGTGGACGTGGACGAAGTGGTGGAGACGTTGCGCACCCGGCCCGGCCACCAACACGTGATCATCACCGGCCGCAACGCTCCTCCCACCCTGGTCGAGGCCGCGGACCTGGTACTGGAGACCACCAAGGTGAAGCACCCCATGGACACCGGCCAGAAGGGCCAACGCGGGATCGAGTGGTGACCACGGTGATGACTCGTGCATGCACTGACGGTTCCGACACCTTCGACCTCAACCACCACGGCGACGCCGACGCCGCGCCGGGACTGATCGACCTCGCGGTCAACGTCCGGGCCGGGATGCCGCCGCAGTGGTTGCGCCGACGGCTGTCCGCCGCACTCGACGATGTGGCCGCTTACCCGGACGCCCGGGCGGCCACCGAGGCGATCTCCGCCCGACATGGCCGATCTCTCGACGAGGTGCTGCCGACCGCCGGCGGTGCTGAGGCGTTCACCTTGATCGCACGTGGACTGCGGCCAGGTGTCGAGGTGCGGCGGCCCGTCGTCGTGCATCCGCAGTTCACCGAACCAGAGGTCGCGCTGACCGCGGCCGGGCACGCCGTCAGCCGTACCGTCCTCAGCTCCGACGACGGATTCACGTTCGACGCCACATCCGTGCCGGACGACGCCGACCTGGTGGTCATCGGGAACCCGACCAACCCCACGTCCGTGTTGCACCCCGCGGCCACCATCGAGCCGCTCGCGCGACCGGGCCGGGTACTCGTCGTCGACGAGGCGTTCATGGACGCGGTACCGGGCGAGACCGAGTCGCTGGCCGGGCGGTGCGACGTCCCGGGGCTGGTGGTGCTGCGGAGTCTGACCAAGACCTGGGGGCTGGCCGGGATCCGCGCTGGTTATCTTCTGGGGCCGGCAGAACTCGTCGAGCGGTTCCGCTCCGTGCAGCCGCCCTGGTCGGTGTCGAGTCTGGCCGTCGAGGCCATGCGCGCATGCATGGAACGCGCGGCGCTCGACCAGGCCGAGCGGCTCGCCGTCGTCGACGAGCCGGTCCGGCGCTGGGTCGCCGAGCGTCTCCGGCAACTCGGCGGCGCGGTCGTGCCTCATGCTCGCGCGCCATTCCTCCTGGTCAGGTTCCCCCGTGGAGACGAACTCAGACGGAGCCTCCGCGACGCGGGCTGGGCCGTGCGACGAGGTGATACCTTCCCCGGCCTCGGGCCGGACTGGATGCGCATCGCGGTCCGCGACGAACCCACCATGAGCCGATTCCTCGACCAGCTCTCCCGTCATTTCACACCCTTACGGCCAGCGAGTTGACTGAGGCGTCGATACGTTCAATCCAGTGGTTGAGCTCTTCCACAGCCTCACCCAATCCCATGGTCATCCCCACCTGTTCGGCATGGATCGGAAAGCTGGCTTCCCACGGGGCGTGTGCGACAACAGTCGGTGGCCATGCGCGGATCGGGATGTTGCCGAGGCGTGTGGCGTCATCCGCGCGGGTTTTGAAGATGTGCAAGCAAGCGGCATGTAGGACAGAGAGGTCAGCCTCTGGAGGGTAGAAGGCGTCGCGAATGAGGATCAGGTCGACAACGTCGCGTGCACGCTCGTTCAGGTGAAACGGCGGGTCGTGTGGATCGGTGCAGGCGTGGAGCTTCTGTGCGACCTGGTAGTCAAGGACGATTCCGGTGAATGCACTCGGCGAGGGCAGACCGAAATGGTGGAGTTCAGGGGCGGGAAGACACTCCACTTCTTGACCCGCGCGCCCCTCGTCTGGGGCGACTTCCACATCAACGCTGCGCCATACTGCGCCACGAAGCAGAAGCTTCACGCTGAAACGGCGAGGTTTGACAACGCGTTTGGCGTTGTCGATGACGTCAACGGCTGTCCGCTCGAGCTGGATCGTTCCCCACGGCTCCTGAAATACCTCATCTAGCCGACTGAGAAACTCATCGAAGTCGCCTCGGAACAGGGTATCGATGTCCTTGGTCGATCGTGCCCTGAGGCCGAGCTTGTGCTCCATGTATGCGCCGCCCTTAAGCAGGAAGCATGCGTTGCCATCTTCGTGGTGTGCGCGCTGAAGCGCCGCAATGACGATTGAAGAAGCAACGATCCAGCCGAGGCGGCGCGAAGCCATATCCGTGGCCTTCTGTGCCTGTTGAATCCAGGTGTCAAGCGCCCGCTTGGTACTCGGCGTCTTGCCGCGGTCGGGCAGTGTCGCGAAGAGCCGGTCAGTCATGTGGCTGCCTCCAGTTGGTGGAGGAAGCGGTCGCGCGCTTCCGTGTCGATCAGACCCCGATCATGAGCCTTGTGCACAGCCTGACGAGCAAGATGGGAAGGTGTCACGTGAATTGTTTGCTCAATTGCGGTTGACGGCGTGACTGCTGGTATGCCCTCGAACCATCCGATCTGGTCAGCATCGAGATCTGCTGAGTGGATAACGTAGAGCTCGCCACCGCGCCTTCGGAGACGGTGACCGCGCGGAATGGTCATATGGATCTTCGCAGGGTTCACGTCGCCGAGTTCGTAAAGGTCGAGAATTGTCTCGTGGCTGAGGACTCCATGCCCGCCTGCCCACAGCGTTGCGAGCATGTAGGGATCGAGTTGTGTGACTGGGTACCTCGGAAAGCGGTAGACGCCGTGCCCGACTTTCTCCAACTGGCCACGGTGTGCCAGCTTCCCCAGTTCGACGACGTTGATGTCGAGCGCGCGGGCATCACGGCTGGTGACGTAGCCATATTGATCGAGAGCAACATCCCATAGCTGCGCCTGGATCTTGCCAGCCATCCCATCCACCTCCGCCAAAAGTTTACCACTACTGGTAAACTTTTGGCACCGCGGTCGGGCTGGCCGAGGCGCTCCCGCACCTGGAGTACTCCGAGATGCCCGCACGCGGGCACTGTACGGCGGCCGCCACTCCTGTTACGATCCCATTCATCGGGTCACCGTCCCATTGATCGACACAGGAGTCGATGCAATGCACGCCAACGGAAAACCACCCTCCAGACGCACCTTCCTCCGGCTCGGCGCCGCTCTCGCGGCCGGGGCAGCCGCCCCGCTCTCCGCCTGCGCCGGCCCCGACCTCTCGGCCGCCGATCCTCCGTCTGCCTCCGACAGCTACGACGGCCCACCGCTGACGCTACGGTTCTGGAACGGACTCACCGGGGCGGACGGCGCCATGATGCGCGAACTGCTCAGGGAGTTCAGCGAGCAGCGCCCGAACATTACCGTCCAGATGTTCGCCATGCCGTGGGACGCGTTCTACCGGAAGTTCCCCGCCGCCGTCGCCAGTGGGCTGGCCCCGGATATCGGGCTCATGCAGAACTTCCACGTCGCGACGAACGCGGCGCGCGGCGTCATCATCCCGCTCGACGAGGTCGCCGACCGCCTCGGTCTGACCGAGGCCGGCTTCGCCGAGACGGTCTGGCGCTCGGGCATCTTCAATGGCCGCCGCTTCTCGATTCCGCTCGATGTCTGGCCAGACAGCCTCTTCTACAACCGGCGTGTTCTCGCCCACGCCGGACTCGACCCCGACGACCCACCCCGCGACCGCGTCAGCTACGAAGAAGCGCTCGAGGCCCTCGCCGAGAACGGCGTCGCCGGCCACTGGCTCCCGGCCGTTGACCCGCAAGGGGTCGGCCGCGGCTTCGACAGTCTCCAATGGCAGATGGGCGGAGATCTCTACGACGCCGACGGCGGCCGGGCGCTCTTCAACGGCCCGGAGGCAGTGGAGGCCCTCACCTGGCAGCGCGAACGCATCGTCACCGGGCAGAGCCCTCGCAACGTGAACGGCGGTGACGCCAACGTCGCCTTCAAGAACGACCTCAACGCGTTCATGTGGGGTGGCCCGGGAGCGCTGATCAACGACTTCTCCGCCGTCGAGGATCTCGACTGGGGCGTCGTCCCGCTGCCCACGATCGGCGCCGCGCCGGCGTCGTTCGCCGGTTCTCACCAGTTCGTCATCATGCGACAACACGAGTTCGACGCCGCCCGCCTCTCGGCGACCTACACGTTCCTGTCGTGGATCAGCGCGAACTCCGTCAAATGGGCGGACGCCGGCCCCGTACCCGCTCGCCAGGACGCCGTGGACAGCCCCGAATTCTCCGAGCTTCCCGCACAGTCCTCCGTCGCACAGGCGCTCTCCGACGTCCGGTTCTATCCGCTCATCCCCGGAATCTTCGAGGTGCAGTCGACCATCCTCTACCCCGCGATCAGCGACGTTCTCCTGCTCAACGCCGATCCACAACAGGCCCTGGACGACGCCGCCCGGCAGGCGGAATCCCTCCTCGCGGAGAACAAGCAGAAGTACGCGGAGGTGATGACATGACCGCCACCCGCCACGGCTCAGTCGACGCACGACACCCCGCCGCCGTCCCTGCCGGGATGCACACCCGCACGGTCAGGGGTCGCGCCGGCAAGCCACTGACTCCGTACCTGTTTCTCGCGCCGTTCATGGCGGTCTTCGGTGTCTTCGTGCTTGTCCCAGCCGTCTACGGCATCTGGATCAGCCTGCACAACTGGGACTTCTTCCTTCCCGAGCGGCCATGGGTCGGGCTCGGCAACTACACCGAACTGTTCGACCCGACCAGTTTCGTCGCGAGTGAGTTCTGGCAGTCCATGCGGGCGACGGGCCTGTTCGTGCTCTTCTCCGTCCCCTTCCTCGTGACCATCCCACTGGGACTCGCGCTCTTGTTGAACCGCACCTTCCGCGGGCGCACCTTCTTCCGCGCCGTCTACTTCGCCCCGTACGTCCTCGGCGTCAGTGTCATCGGCCTGCTCTGGCAGTACCTGCTCAACGCGAACGTCGGGCTCGTCAACCACTACCTCTCCCGACTCGGTGTCGACGAGGTCATCCCGTGGCTGACGGCGACGCCGTGGGTCTGGGTCTCACTCGTCGGGGTGACCGTGTGGTGGACGCTGGGCTTCAACACCGTCATCTACCTCGCCGGCCTGCAGGGCATCGACACCACGCTCTACGAAGCCGCACGGGTGGACGGAGCGGGCCGCCGACACGAGTTCTGGCACGTGACGCTGCCCAGCCTGCGGCCGGTGCTGTTGTTCGTGCTCACCATCACGATCCTCGCCTCGGCCAACATGTTCGGCCAGGCGTACATGCTGACGAATGGTGCGCCCAACAACGAAACGCGCACGGCCATCATGGTCATCGCGGAGACCGGACTCGAACAGTTCCGGATGGGCCGGGCGGCGGCGATGAGCTATGTGCTCGCCCTGCTGCTCATCGGCATCAGCACGCTGAACTTCTTCCTCTTCCGCCGGCAGGAGAAGAACTGACATGACGACGACTACACCCCGGCACGCGCACACCGCCCCGACCGACAGCGCCACGAGCAGGCCGCGGCACCGCCGCAATGGCGTCCGATGGCGCCGCGGCCCGTTCTACGTCGTGCTGTTCGCACTGTCCGTGATCTTCTTCGCGCCGATCTTGTGGATGATCTCCACCTCGTTCAAGACCCGGGGCGATGCCACGGCACTCCCGCCGGAATGGATCCCACCCACATTCTCGACCGAGGGTTACACCACCCTCTTCAGAGATGCTCAGGCGCCGGTCCTGCGCTGGCTCCTGAACAGCGTCCTTGTCGGTATCGCGACCACGGCGCTCGTGCTGCTGACCGCATCGCTTGCCGCCTACGCCCTGGCGCGCATGGACTTCCGCGGCAAGAACGTGGCGTTCGGACTGATCGTGAGCACGCTCTTCGTGCCCGGTTTCGTGTTCCTCATGCCGAACTACCTCATCGTGGACGCCGTCGGCTGGCTCGACACGATGTGGGCGCTCGTCGTGCCGAGCGCGGCGTCGGCGTTCGGGGTGTTCTTCTTGCGCCAGTTCTTCCTCTCCCTCCCGCCGGAGCTCGAGGAGGCGGCCGTGGTCGACGGCGCCAATCGCTGGCAGACGTTCTGGCGCATCGTCGTCCCGCTCTCCAAGCCGCCCCTGGCGACGCTGGCGGTGCTGTCCTTCCTCACCAGCTGGAACGACTTCCTGTGGCCGCTGTATGTGCTGTTCAACCCGGAGAACCTGACCCTGCCGGCCGGGCTGGCGACGCTCCAGGGCTCCTACGCGACCGACTATCCGGCGATCATGGCCGGGGCCGTACTCGCGAGCGTGCCGGTGCTGCTCGTCTACGCATTCTGTCAGCGGTACATCATCGCCGGCGTATCGCGCTCGGGGCTCAAGGGATGACGCTGGTCACGGCCGCTGCGCGGGCGGGAGCTTCTGGGAGGATGGCGGGCATGAGCCCGCGCAACACATCCAGCCCTGAAACCACGTCCGGAACCCTGGCCCGTGGCCTCACGATCCTCGAGTTCGTCGCCGAGCACGGACGAGTCAGCGTGGGCGAGATCGCCGCGGAGCTCGGCATCTCGCGCAGCGCCGCCTACCGGCTCGTCTCGCAGCTTCGGGACCGGGGGTTCCTCTCCGAGCAACAGGACGGCGGCGGGATCCGGCTGGGCGGCAACGCCATCCGGCTCGGTCTTCGCGCGCTCGGCAACATCGACCTCTACGATCTCGCCGCCAGGCGGCTGCGCGATCTCGTCGCCGAGGTGGCGGAAACCGCGTTCCTCGCCATTATCGAGGGCGACGACGTCGTGTACGTCCTCCAGGAGGTGGGCCCCAGCGTCGTCACGATGACGGCCAGGCCCGGCAGCCACCGCCCGCTGCACTGCACCGCACTCGGCAAGGCGTACCTGGCCGCGCTCCCGGACAGCGAGCGCGACGCCGTCATCGACCGGCTCGAGCTGCGCCCGGTGACGCCGTCGACGATCACCGACCCGGAGAGGCTGCGCGCCGAGCTCGATGCGACCCGCCAACGCGGCTTCGCCATCGACGACCGCGAGCTGGAGCCCGAGGTCAGGTGCGTCGCCGCAGCGGTTCTCGACCACAGCGGCGCACCGGCCGCAGCCATCAGCGTGGGAGGCCCCACCGATCGCATTCTCGCCAAACACGACGCCATCGTGACCGCAGTCCTGTCCACGGTCCGCGCCCTGTCCCGAGACCTCGGCGCGCCCTGATACCGCACTGGAGACCCATGCTTGCCGACCACCGCATCGCCACGATCGAGACCGCCCGGATCACGACGCGCTACCCACGCACGGTGGGCCGCAACGCTCGGCTCCCCAGCCACGGCTCGGGGTTCGACTCCACCGTCGCCGTTGTCCGCACCGACGCCGGCGCCAGCGGGTGGGGCGTCATCCGGGGCTCCGTCGACGACTGCGGCGCCGTCATCGGCATGCCTGTGAGCGATCTGTTCGACCCGGCCGCCGGCGTCGTGCACCTACCTGCTCTCCCCCTCGACTTCGCCCTGCATGACCTCGCCGGAACCATCCTCGGTACGCCGGTGCACACACTGCTCGGTGACGCCGGAGACGGCCCCGTCACCTGCTACTCGGGAGCGATCTACTTCGACGACCTCGATCCGGACGATGCTCCGCGCGGTATCGACGCGGTGCTCGCGAACTGCGCCTCCGATTGGGCCGCCGGCTTCCGCGCGTTCAAGCTGAAGATCGGGCGGGGCAACCGGTGGATGGATCCGGAGGCAGGCTTCGCCCGCGACGTGGAGGTGACCCGCGCGGTCCGGGAGGCGTATCCCGGCGCGCGCCTCCTGGTGGATGCGAACAACGGCTTCAGCCCCGCTGACACCGTGCGTTATCTGCGTGCCGTGGAGGACTGCGACCTGTTCTGGGTGGAAGAGCCGTTCCACGAGGAGACGGCCGGTCTCACCCTGCTTCGCGACTACCTGGCGTCGTCAGGCAGCCGCACCCTCGTGGCGGACGGCGAGTATCGGCCCGACGAGGCGCAGCTGATCGAGCTCGCCGAGGCGGGGCTGATCGACGTCCTGCTCATGGATGTCATCGACTACGGGCTGACCGCGTGGCGAAGAATCATGCCGACGCTCCAGGAGCTCGGCGTCGCCGCGTCGCCACACGCCTGGGGCATGCCGTTGAAGACGCTCTACGCCGCCACCATGGCGGTGGGCCTCGGCGGAGTCATCACCGTGGAGGGAGTGCCGGGGACGACCGAAGGGGTGGACACCGACGCCTACCGTCTCTCGGAGGGTGCGATCGACGTACCCGACCTGCCGGGATTCGGGCTGGCCCTGACCGCGCCCGTCAGCTCAGCCCCGGCACCGACGCACTGAGGAGAGAGACACTCGATGGACATCCGCCACTCCACCCACCCCGACGACGCCTCCCTTCTCGACGCGGAGGCGCTGCGCGCACGCTTCCTGGTCGACGACCTCTTCGTGCCCGGCGCGATCCGCCTCGTCCTGACGCACGACGACCGGATCGTCGTCGGGGGCGCCGTACCCGACGACGCGCCGCTCACCCTGACCGCTCCGGACGAGTTGCGTACGCAGACGTTCTGCGCTCGGCGGGAGCTCGCCGTGGTGAACCTGAGCGCCGAAGCCGGCACCGTCACCGCCGACGGCGTTCGGTACAAGCTCGGCCATCACGACGTGCTCTACGTGGGCGTGGGGACCGAGTCCGTGGAGTTGGCCGGAGACGCCGCTCGCTTCTATCTGGTGTCGGCGCCGGCCAGCACCCGATATCCCACGGCGCTCGCGCCGGCCGCAGAGGCCGAGACCCTGCACCTGGGCGAGGCGGGGTCGGCGAACCTACGGTCGTTGCGACGGTACGTGCATGCCGGCGGGGTGGCGTCGGACCGCCTCGTGCTCGGCATCACCACGCTTGAGGGCGGCAGCGTGTGGAACACGATGCCGCCGCACACCCACGATCGGCGCACGGAGGTCTATCTCTACACCGGTCTCGGTGACGCGGACCGGGTGATGCATCTGTGCGGACGTCCCGATGAGCTGCGCACCCTGATCGTCGCCGATGGGCAGGCGGTGATCAGCCCACCCTGGTCTGTGCACTCGGGTGCGGGAACAAGCGCCTACTCATTCGTCTGGGCGATGGCCGGCGAGAATCAGGCCTTCGACGACATGGACGCCGTCGGCATCGCGGAGCTTCGATGACCGCTGCGTTCCGTCTCGACGGCCGGACCGCCGTCGTCACCGGAGCCCGCTCGGGGATCGGGCGAGCGATCGCGCGCGGCTACGCCGAGGCGGGCGCCCACGTCATCGCCTGGGGACGCACGGAGGGGGTCACGGAGGTCGCGGCGGAGATCGTCGACGGCGGCGGCTCTGCCGAGTCCGTCGTCGCGGATCTGACGGACCTCGATAACGCGGCTGCCGTCGCCGGTGAACTCGCTTCGACCCGCACCGTCGATGTGCTGGTGAACAATGCCGGCGTCATCGCCCGCGGCCCGGCCGAGAACGTGCCCCTGTCGGAGTGGCGGCGTGTGCTCACCGTCAATCTCGACGCGGCGTGGGTGCTCAGCCGCGCGTTCGGGACCCACATGTTGCGCCGCGAGACCGGCCGCATCATCACGGTCGCTTCCATGTTGTCGTTCCAGGGCGGCCGCAACGTGCCGGCCTACACGGCGAGCAAACACGCCGTCGTCGGGCTGACTCGGGCGCTGGCGAACGAGTGGTCGGGTCGAGGAGTGAACGTCAACGCTCTCGCGCCGGGATACGTCGTGACCGCCAACACCACCGGGATCAGGGACGACCACACGCGGCTGGCGGAGATCAGCACGCGCATTCCCGCCGGACGCTGGGCCACGCCGGAGGACATGGTCGGTCCCGCGGTCTTCCTCGCGAGCGAGGCGGCCGGTTACGTCAACGGCCACGTACTGTCGGTCGACGGCGGCTGGCTCGCCTCCTGAGCTCCAGGCTCGGTACAGGCGTCCCGGGACGTCTCAGACCCCACGCCGGTGCATGCTTTCGGCGATCGACTCGAGCTTGTCCGGGTTGAGGATGCCGTAGATGCCGCTGACGTGCGCACCGTCGTCGCTGACGTCCACGACGCCGATCGCGTACATCCGGTCGCCGGTATACATGGCGAGCGCGGGCTCGCCGTTGACCAGCACGGACCGCACCGTGAGTCCCTCCAGCTCCCGGTGGATCTTGTCCGAGGTCAGCAGGCGCGCCACCTTGTCCCGCCCGGTGACGACCTGCCGCGCGGCCTTGGTCTTGCCCCCGGCATCGGTCCACATCGCCACATCCGGTGCGAGTACGTCCAGCAACGCGTTCAGGTCTCCGCCGGCCGCGGCGGCGATGAACCGTTCCGTCACCGCCTTGCGTGCCTCCGGATCGACGGCCGTCCGCGGACGCCGGGCCTCGACGTGCTCGCGGGCGCGGTGCGCCAGCTGCCGCACCGCCGCCGGCGAACGGTCCAGAATCTTCGCGATCTCGTTGTGGCCGTACCCGAACGCCTCATGCAGCACGAAGACGGCTCGCTCCAGCGGTGTCAGCGTCTCCAGGACCACCATCAGCGCCAGCGAGACGGACTCCGCTCGCAGCGCTCCTTCGGCGGCGTCCGTATCGGTGACGAGCGGCTCGGGCAGCCACGGCCCGACATACGTCTCCCGGTTGCGCTGCACCCGGCGCAGCCGCGACATCGCCTGGTTGACGGCGATGCGCACCAGGTACGCACGCACGTTGCCCACGGTCGACCGATCCGCCGCTGCCCAGGACAGCCAGGTCTCCTGCAGCACGTCCTCGGTGTCCGCGACGGTGCCGAGGATGTTATAGGCGATCGAGAACAGCAGCTCCCGGTGCTGGGCGAAGACGGCCGTCGCCGCATCGAACGACGCGCCCGGCGAGTCGTCCGTCGGGTACCCGGCATCCGCGGCCTCGTGGTCCATCGTCTTCTCCTCCATTGTCCGGTCCACTCCTCATCGGAACGCGCCGATGCTTCGTGAACAAGGACGCCGCGGCCGCGAGATGTGTGACATCTGCCGCACGACGACGTCCGAGTGTCACACTCTGGCATCCGAGACGGCTCTTGGGTGCATGACGACTACAGCCACCCCTCACCGAACCAGCGGGGTCGCCAGGCTCGCCGGCCTCGCCCTCCGGCACAGACGCGCGGTCCTGATCACCGCGGCGCTCCTCGCGCTGGTCGCGGGCTCATCGGGCGCGACCCTGTTCAGCAAGCTCTCCGCCGGCGGCTGGACCGATCCGAATGCGGAGTCAGGCGAGGTCAGCGACATCCTCGAGGAGACCTTCGGACAGGATCAGCCTAACCTCGTCCTGCTCGTGAGTGCGCCTCGCGGGGTGGACGATCCGGGTGCCGTCGACGCCGGTGCCGAGCTGACCGAGCGCCTGGCCGCGGAGCCCGGCGTCTCCGACGTGGTCTCGTATTGGGCCACGGGGCAGGAGTCGCTGCGCAACGACGACGGCGACAAGGCCCTGATCCTCGCCGGAATCGAAGGCGACCCCAATGAGGTCGACGCGACGCTGACCGAGCTCATCCCCAGCTACGGCGGCGAGCAGGACGGACTGACCGTGACGATCGGCGGCTACGCCATGTTCGAACACGAGCTGACCGAGCAGAGCGAACGGGACGTGATCAAGGCGGAGCTGATCGTCTTTCCGGTGACGCTGATCGCGCTGGTGCTGATCTTCGGCAGCATCGTCGCCGCCATGTTGCCGCTTGCCGTGGCCATGGTCACCGTGCTTGTCGGCATGGGCGTCATGTGGGTCCTGGCGGAGGTAACCGATCTGGCCGTGCTCGCGGTGAACGTGGTCACGCTCCTCGGGCTCGGTCTGGCGATCGATTACAGCCTGCTGATGGTCAACCGGTATCGGGAGGAACTGCGACGCGGCCGGCCGGTGGCGGCGGCGATCGAGACCACCATGCGAACCGCCGGACGCACCGTGATCTTCTCCGCGGTCACGGTCGCCATCGCGCTCTCGGCGCTGGTCTGGTTCCCGCTGGATGCGCTGCGTTCGGTCAGCTACGCCGGCATGGCCACCGCCCTGCTGGCGGGCGCGGCAGCACTCACCGTGCTACCGGCGACGTTCGCCCTGCTCGGCCGTCGGCTCGAGCGGACCGGACGACGGCGGCGGAGGCCGGCCGGGGTGGTGGAACAGGACACGGCGGAGTCCGGCATGTGGCACCGGATCGCGACGCTGGTGATGCGCCGGCCGATCCCGATCGCGACGCTCGTGGCCGCGTTCTTGCTCGTCCTCGGCGCGCCGTTCCTCAACCTCAACCTGGGTGAGGTGGACGAGCGGACGATGCCCGAGACCGCCCAGTCGCGGCAGGTCTCGGAGACGATCCGCGCCGAGTTCGGCTCCGGGGAGCAGAACGCGCTTCAGGTCGTCGTCACCGAAGACGCCGAGGTTACCGACGAGGAGATCGCCGGTTACGCGACTCAGGTCTCGCAGCTGGACCACGTCGCCCGGGTCGACACCGTCACCGGCAGTTACGCGGGGGGTGAGCAGATTGCCCCGGCCGGGCCGGCGCACCAGCGTTTCGCCGCCGACGGCGCCCGGTATCTGCACGTGGTGCCGCTGGCCGGCGATTCCCAGGCCGCTCAGGACCTGGTGGAGACCGTCCGTGCGACGCCGGCGCCGTCCGACGTCCTGGTCGGCGGCCTGCCCGCGGTGACCGTCGACGGCAACGACGCGCTGACCAGCTGGCTGCCGTATAGTATGGCGGCGCTCGCGATCTGCATGGTGGTGCTGCTGTTCCTGCTGACCGGCAGCGTGGTCCTTCCGTTCCTGGCGTTGTTGCTCAGCGGACTGAGTCTGACCGCGACGTTCGGCGCCTTGGTGTGGATCTTCCAGGAGGGCAACCTGACCGGGCTGCTGGGCGGGTTCACGGTCACGGGGAGTCTGGCCGGGACGGTGCCCGTGATGCTGTTCGCCGTCGCGTTCGGGCTGGCGATGGACTACCAGGTCTTCATGCTCTCCCGGATTCGAGAGGAGTATGAACGGACCGGTGACGGCACGGCGGCCGTCGCGGAGGGCCTGGAGCGGATCGGGCGGATCGTCACCGCGGCCGCAGTGCTGATCTCGATCGTCTTCCTGGCGTTCCTGTTCTCCGAGATCACGCTGATGAAGGCGTTCGGCATCGGGTTGCCGCTCGCGGTCCTGCTGGACGCCACGCTGATCCGGGGCGCGATGCTGCCGGCGATGATGAAGATCTGCGGCCGGTCCACGTGGTGGGCACCCGCACCGCTGCGCCGCCTGCACGCCCGGTTCGGACTGCGGGAGACCGACGACGCGCCGTCGTCCACCGAGTCTGAGAGCGTCGCCGCGGCGCGCTGATCATCGGACGCCGACGCGCACGGTACTCGTCGGGATGGAGCCGGCCACGTCAGTCGGCAAGGAACTCGGCGAGTACCGTCCGGTGGGTGTCACGAGCCTTGGTGTGCAGCTCCCGGCCCCGCGCGGTCGGCTTGATGAAGATCGCCCGGCGGTCATCCATGCACATGGATCGCTCCACGAAACCGTCGCGTTCCAGCCGGGCGACCGCGCGGGAGAGCGCACTCTGGCTCAGGTACATGCCGCCGGCGAGATCATGCATGCGGAGTTTCTCCTGGCCGGACTCGACGAGCCGATCGAGCACCTCGAACTCGCTACGGCCGATGCCGTGCTGTGCCTGCAGGTCCCGATCCAGCGCACACGCGATCTCGTTGTAGCTGGTGAGCAGCTCGCGCCAGCGGGACACGAGTTGGCGCTCCTGTGTCTGGACCACGAACCGCATGGTAACACCGAGCGAAGAACAATGCGAGCACATTTTATGCTTGTGCATTCAATGCACATGCATGTAGTGTCTCCGAGCGTGACTTCTACCGCACTACCACCCGCGTCCGGCGCAGCACCGGACGCGCAGCGTTGGACCCCGCGGCTCTGGGGGATCCTCGCCGTTCTCTGCCTCGTCCTCTTCCTGGACGGCCTCGACGTCTCGATGGTCGGCGTCGCACTGCCGTCCATCGGCGCCGAACTGGAGCTGTCGACCTCGACCCTGCAATGGATCGTCAGCGGCTACGTCCTCGGGTTCGGCGGGCTGTTGCTGCTCGGCGGCCGCACCGCCGACCTGCTCGGCCGGCGCAAGGTCTTCCTGATCGCCCTCGCCGTCTTCGCCATCGCCTCCCTGCTCGGTGGGCTGGTCAGCAACGGCCCGCTGCTGATCATCACCCGTCTGATCAAGGGGATCAGCGCCGCGTTCACAGCTCCGACCGGGCTGTCGATCATCACCACCACGTTCGCCGAAGGGGCCGCCCGCAACAAGGCGCTCTCCATCTACACGGTCTTCGGCGCCAGCGGCTTCTCGTCCGGTCTGATCGTCGGCGGCCTGATGACCGGCATCGGCTGGCGCTGGACCTTCCTCGCACCGGTCCCGATCGCCGTCGCCGCACTCATCGCCGGCATTGCGTTGATCCCCCGTGATCGCCCGGCGGCCACCGGCGGCTACGACATCGCGGGGGCCGTCACCCTGACCGGAGGCATGCTCCTACTCGTCTACACCGTCGTCTCCGCACCGGAGCTGGGATGGACCCATCCGGGCACACTGGCCTCGTTCGCGCTCGCCGCCGCATTGCTGACCACCTTCGTCGTCGTCGAGCAGCGCGTCGCGAATCCGCTGGTGCGGCTGGGCATCCTCCGCATCGGTCACATCGTGCGGGCGAGTATCGCCATCATCGCGCTGTTCGGCTCATACCTGAGCTTCCAGTTCATGCTGACCCTGTACCTGCAGGACGTGCTCGGCTGGTCGGCCTTGGGTATGGCGATGGCGCTGCTCCCGGCCGGCATGCTGGTGGTGCTCACGGCGCCCAGCGCGGACCGGATGATCGCCCGCCTGGGCACTCCTCGGCTGATCATCGTCGCGCTCGCGGCGCTGAGCCTGGGTTACCTCCTGTTCCTGTTCCGGATCGAACCGGACCCGAACTACGTCGCCGTGATCCTGCCCAGCGTGCTGTTGCTCGGCACCGGCTTCGCCCTCGGTTTCCCCTCGATCAACGTGCAGGCCACGGCAGGGGTCGCGGACCACGAGCAGGGGCTTGCCGCAGGCTTGGTGCAGACCTCGATGCAGGTGGGCGCCGCGCTGGTGCTGGCGGTCACCACCGCGCTGGTGACCAACGGAAGCGAGGGCGCCGGCGAACACACGGCACAAGAGGCGCTCGATCAGTTCCGGCCGGGACTGATCCTGGTGACGCTCATCGCTCTCGCCGGCCTGGCGGTCACCCTCGTGCCGCTGCTTCGTCGCCGCCGACGCGTCACCGACGACGACCCGCCGGCACCGGACGCCGGCGACCTGATGATCGAGGCGCTGCGCAACTGACACCGGCGTCGGTCGGATCAGTCCGGGCCGGCATGGCGTAGGGAGCGGGCACACCCTTCACACGCCATGCCGGCCCGGTGCGAAACATCCGGTGGCCGGCATCGAGCCGGCATGAGTGGCTCGGTGGGACGCATGTCATCGTCGTGTCGGGGCGGAATCCGCTCGTCGGCGCTTAATCTCGAAGGATGCACAGTTCCACCCCGCGCGCGGGCAGCGCCGTCCTCGGGCTCCTCATGTGCGCTGCCGGCGTCGTCGGGACCTGGTTGACGTGGCGGTACTTCGTCGGCACCAGCGTCGGCCAGCGCATCGACGACACTGCCTTCCGCGGCTCGGAGATCGGGCACACCACACTGTGGCGGGTTGCCGAGCCGGTATTGGAGATCGTGTCGATCCCGTTCATCGTGGTGGTACTGGGCGCGGCCGCGGTCATCGCGCTGATCCGGCGGCGCTGGCTGCTGGCTCTGCAGGTGACGATCCTGGTCGGCGGCGCGAACATCACCACGCAGTTCCTCAAGTACGTCGTTCTGGACCGGCCCGATCTGGCCGATACCGCCGGGGCGATCGACAACTCGCTCCCCAGTGGGCATACAACGGTGGCCGCCAGCGTCGCCGCCGCCCTGCTACTCGTGGTCCCCCGGCACACCCGCCCCACCGTGGCGGTGCTCGCCGCCGGTTACACCGCGGCGACCGGTGTCGCCACCATGGTCGGCGGGTGGCACCGCCCCTCGGACGTGGTCGCGGCGTTGACCGTCGTCATGGCCTGGGCCGGGCTCACCATGTTCGTCACCGCACTCGGCAGCCCGGAGACCGTCCGGCCGCCTGACTCCGCGATCGTGCCCACCACGGTCGTGGGAGGGCTGATGCTGGTCGCCGGCTTCATCTCGGGTCTGCTCTCGGCGTCTGCCCTGCAGAGCACCAGCGACGCGTTGACCAGGACCGATACGGTAACCAATCGCAGTGACCTGCTCGAGGCGTACACCGGGAGCGCGCTCGGCGTCGTCGCCACCACGGCCGCCGTCTTCGCCACCATACTCATCACTCACCAGTTCGCATGTCGGCCCGCCGGCCCGCTGCCGGCGACCAGCAAAAGTAAAGATCGGGTGCAAACTTTGTGACGAGGGCTACACAACGTGCTCCACGTGCGCAAGACTGACCCGTATGACCCCTAGCACCACCAACCGGCGAGTTCTGCCGTCCAGCCCCTTCCAACCCATCTCGCAGCAGCCGGTCGAGAAATTCTCTGTCGATGACCTTCTGACCCACGACCGCTTCGGCCTCGGCCGGGTCGTCGGGCTCGGCAAGGACAACAAGGTCTACGTCGATTTCGGCGCCGGGACCCAGACGATCAGCCTTCCCAACCCGAAGGTCACTCGCCTGTAGCCAGCTCCGCGCGGCACGGGGCCGCACCCGCGTGACACCCTGAATGGCATCCCGCCGATCGTGTCCGGCATGCTCGCAGGATGCCGACCAAGAGGATCGCGGTCGCCCCGGAACGGCTGGAACGATGGCTAGCCGGCTTCGCCGACCGGCACGGCGCGGTGGAGTACCGCGCCACGGCCGACTCCGTCATCGTCGACGCCGAGGACGGAGCGCAGGCGCGCTGCGACGTACCGTTTCCGCCGCTGGACGTCGACCCCGACGCCGCATACGGCGGGCTGTTGGCGCACGCGTGGCAGGATCGCCGCGTCGGCGTGCTGCTCGTGCGCAAAGGCGGGCACGCGGCCGGCGTGTTCGTCGGGCGGGAGCTCGTCGCGTCCAAGGTCGGCTCGCGCCATGTTCAAGGGCGCAGCGCCGCCGGCGGACAGTCGCAGCAGCGCTTCGCCCGGCGTCGGGAGAAGCAGGCGCGCGAGGCGTACCAGGCGGCCGCCGATGTGGCCGTGCGGGTGCTGATGCCGCACGCCGCCACCCTGGATGCCGTCGTCACCGGCGGCGACCGCGGCGCCGCCACACGCGTGCTCGCCGACGCGCGGCTGTCGCCGCTGCACGGCCTCCTGGTGAGCCGGCATGTGGCGGTGCCCGACCCGAAGCTCAGCGTGCTCCGGGACACTCCGGATGTGTTCCGGGCGGTACCGATCACCATCGACGAGCCGGACACGTGACGTAGTCCATAATCACCGAACCTCTTGCGTGGCGAAGGAATAAGCAGGCGTAGGTTTGGCAATGAGCATGATGTAGGCACGCTCACCGATGAGAGGACACACGCATGGCTACGTACTCCCTTCCCGACCTGCCGTACGACTACGGTGCGCTGGAGCCGCACATCGCCGGCCAGATCATGGAGCTGCACCACTCCAAGCACCACCAGACCTACGTCAACGGCACCAACTCGGCCCTGGAGCAGCTGGAGGAGGCACGTGCGGCGAACAAGCTCGACACGGTCAACCAGCTGCAGAAGAACCTCGCGTTCAACCTCGCCGGGCACGTCAACCACACCGTCTTCTGGAACAACATGTCGCCGGAGGGCGGCGACAAGCCGGATGGTGAGCTCGGTGCCGCGATCGATGAGTTCTTCGGGTCCTTCGACGGCTTCCGCGCCCACTTCACCGCCGCGGCGCTGGGCATCCAGGGCTCGGGCTGGTCGATCCTGGCGTGGGAGAGCATCGGCCAGCGCCTGGTGATCGAGCAGCTCTACGACCACCAGGGCAACCTCGCCGTGGGCACGGTACCGCTGCTGATGCTGGACATGTGGGAGCACGCGTTCTACCTGCAGTACAAGAACGTCAAGCCGGACTACGTCGCGGCGTTCTGGAACATCGTCAACTGGGGAGACGTGGCCGAGCGGTTCGCGTCCGCCAAGTCCAAGACGAGCGGACTCATCACTCCGCAGTAGTTCCCACACGCGCTTGGAGTCCTTTCCGGACCCGGGCCTGGCGGTACGGACCGCCGGGACCCGGGTCTGTGTGGTTCTCGGCTCGTGCTTCGTTGTGGTCCCTGGCAACCGATCGGCAGGTGTGTCAATATGGGATCACGAAGTGGAAAGTTCGGGACACCGAACTCAACGGACGGACGAGTGGTGTGGCATGTTCAGGCAACCGCCCCAGCGACACCAGACGGTCACCGTCATCGCGCTGGCGGCGCTGACGATCGGGTATCTCGCGGTCGTGGCCGGCTGGTTGATCTCCCAGCTGTAGCGCGCGATTTTCGCCGCCCTGTTGGCGGCTGGGCCGGCCACACGGCACGCTGAGATCATGACGACGCCACCACACGAGCCCTACAACCCCTACCAGCGCCCGGACGCGCGCGCCCAGGGCGCGGAGCAAGGTCCGGCGGGCCGGATGCCCGCGAGCACGGGCTACGGTACGGCGGGAACCCCGTATGGCCAGGTCGACTATGGTCCGCCGGGTGGGTATCACGGCCGTAGCACCGGGGCACCCACGGCACTGCTCGACATCATCGGTGCGATAGTCGGCGTGGGCGCCACCGTGCTCGCCCTCGGATTCATCACCGCCGGCGCCGACCGCATCCGGCTGTCGACCATGATGTACGGCGAGAACACCGACGGGACGGCGGTGGCGATGACTCTCACCGGCGCTGTCGTACTGGCCGGGGCGCTCATCTGCGCCTACTGGGCACCGACGGCGGCGCTGGTTCCGGGTGCGTTGCTGGCGGTGGTCGGCCTGGCGGGCATGCTCTCCACCGGGTTCGCCCTGGACTTCTACGACATGCTGCCGCAGACCGACCACAGCCCGATGGTGATGACCTGGCTGCACGCGGGTGCGGCACTGTCGCTGGGAGCCGTCATGACCGCGGCAGGTGTCATGTCCTGGATAGGCCGCACCCGGCGGACGAATCCCTCGACATAGCGGTACGTGGCTCGGGCAACGCGGTGCGTTGCCCGAGCTCATTCTGAACAATGGCTGAGAATATCCCCGGAAACGGTCGGCATCGGAATCCATCCGGCACCACTCGTCGTAGGACATGTGAAGACACACAACCGACCGGTTGCGACCGTACCCACATCCACAGGAGTGATCGATGCGTGCGTCGTCGAAGTTCAGGCGTAGGTTGATCATCGCCTTCGGCAGCCTCGTCGGCCTGACGGCGCTGGTGCTCGGCGGGACCTGGTTCTACATCAACGTGATCCAAGACGATGCACCGGAGGAGTTCGCCCTCGACGCCTCCGACGACGAGCCGGCACCGCCGCCCGATGGACTGGTGCTGGACGGGACCTGGACGGTGGCCACGGGGTCGGAGGCCGGATACCGCGTGGATGAGGTCCTGAACGGCTTGGACAACACGGTCGTCGGCCGGACCGGCGACGTCACCGGAGAAGTCACCGTGGCCGACGGTACGGCCACCGCCGCGGAGATCGTCGTCGACATGACCACCGTGACCACGGACAGCGACAGCCGCGACGGGCAGTTCCGTGGCGCGATCATGAACACCGACGACTTCCCGACCTCGACGTTCACCTTGACCGATGCGGTGCCGGTGGACGAGCTGGAGACCGCGGGCGGTCCGGTCGAGCTCACCGCCGGCGGGGAGCTGACGGTCCGCGACGTCACTCGCGAGGTCGCCGTCGACCTGCAGATGCAGCTCTCCGGCGAGACCGTCCAGGTGGTCGGATCGATCCCGATCACCTTCGCCGACTTCGAGATCGATGCGCCGAACCTCGGCTTCGTTCAGGTCGAGGACGAAGGACTGGTCGAGTTCTCGCTCACCCTGGCGCAAGGATCCGACGAGCAATGAGCCGCCGAGTTCGTCAGCGCCGTCGGATTCAGGCGAGCAGCGCCGCGATCACCAGGATGGAAGCGCCGGAGAGCATGGTCGTGACGAAGATCGCATCCCGGGCGAGCGCGATCCCGGTCTGATAGCGCACCGCGTAGACGAAGATGTTCTGGGCCGTCGGCAGAGCCGCCGTCACGGTCACGGCAAGCAGCCAGGCGTCGTCGAGATCCAGCACAAACCGGCCGATGAGGTACGCCGCCACCGGTTGGACGAGCAGCTTGAGCGACGCGATCAGCACGACGTCCCGCGCCGAGCCGCCCGCCCCGGGCAACGGGGCGCCGCGCAGCGACGCACCATAAACGATCAGCGCGATCGGGACCGCCATGCCGGCCACCAGCTCTGCCGGGCGCTGCACCACGTTCGGCACCTCGACACCGGTGGACGCGACGGCGACACCCAGCAGCGACGCCAGGGTGACCGGGTTGGCCACCGGACGCAGCAGCACCGAGCGCCAGGGCGGGCGTTGCCCGGCTCGCACCGTGTCCAACACGGCGAACGCGGCCGGGGCCATCACCACCAGCTGCAACAGCATGACCGGAGCGACGTACGAGCCGTCGCCCAGCACATAGACGGCGATCGGTATGCCGAGGTTGCCCGCGTTCACGTAACTGCTCGACAGGGTGCCGATCGTCACCGTGCCGACCGGGCGATGCCAGAGCCACCGGGCGATCACCGCGTAGCCGAGCGCGGCCACGAAGACCGCGCCGCCGATCGCGACCATCGCCGCGGAGAAGACGGTGCCCACGTCGGCGGCGGACAGCGTGACGAACAGCAGGGTCGGGATCCCGACGGCGAAGACCACCCGGGAGAGGACGACCTGAGCCTCCCGGTCGACGATGCCGCCGCGACCGAGCGCGTAGCCGAGCGCGATGACCACGGCGATGACGCCGAATCCCTCGAAAACGCCCTGCAACGCGCCCCGTTCCTCGTCCGCTGACCGTGTCCCGCCCCGGACTATGGTCCCACGACGGTCGGCGGGCGGGCCGCGCAGCTACCCGGTGCTGGTCGGCAGGCCCGGCCACACCCAATCGCGGACGGCCGGGATGTCCTCACCGTACTCACGCGTGTACTGGCGGGCGCGCAGCCGTGCGTCGACCATGTCCTGCCGCACCCCGGCGGCCCGCCGGCCGAGCCGCGGCACTCGGTCGATGGCGTCGATGACCAGGTGATACCGGTCGAGGTCGTTCAGCATCACCATGTCGAACGGCGTCGTCGTCGTTCCTTCCTCCTTGTACCCGCGCACGTGGATGTTCCCGTGGTTGGTACGCCGATACGTCAGCCGGTGGATCAGCCACGGATAGCCGTGATAGGCGAAGATCACCGGGCGGTCGGTGGTGAACAACGCGTCGAACTCGGAATCGGGCAACCCGTGCGGGTGTTCCTTGGAGTCCTGCAGTCGCATCAGGTCGACGACGTTCACCACCCGGATCTTGAGGTCGGGGAAGTACTTCAACAGCAGTTCGACAGCGGCCAGCGTCTCCACGGTGGGTACGTCGCCGGCGCAACCCAGCACGACGTCCGGATCGACGTTGCCGCCGTCGGTGCTCGCCCACTCCCAGATGCCGATGCCGCGGGTGCAGTGCGCGATCGCATCGTCGACGCTGAGCCATTGCGGCTGCTCCTGCTTGCCGGACACCACCACGTTGACGTAGTCGTGGCTGCGCAGGCAGTGATCGTAGGTGGACAGCAGCGTGTTCGCGTCCGGTGGCAGGTAGACCCGGATGATATCGGCCTTCTTGTTCACCACATGGTCGATGAAGCCTGGGTCCTGATGTGAGAAGCCGTTGTGATCCTGCCGCCACACGTGCGAGGAGAGCAGGTAGTTCAGCGACGGGATCGGCGCCCGCCACGGGATGTGCCGCGTGACCTTCAGCCACTTGGCGTGTTGGTTGAACATCGCGTCGACGATGTGGATGAACGCCTCGTAGCTGTTGAAGATGCCGTGCCGGCCGGTCAGCAGGTACCCCTCCAGCCAGCCTTGGCACTGGTGCTCGGAGAGCATCTCGATGACGCGCCCGTCCACCGACAGGTGCTCATCCGTCGGCAGCATCTCCGCGTTCCAGGCCTTGCCGCCGGCGTCGACGGTGGCCTTCAGCCGGTTGGAGATCGTCTCGTCCGGGCCGAAGATCCGGAAGTTGGCCGGGTTGGCCCGCACGACGTCTCCGAGCCAGCCACCCAGCACCCGGGTGGCTTCGGCGTTCACCCCACCGGGTTCGGGCACGTCCACCGCATAGTCACGGAAGTCCGGGAGTTTGAGATCGCGGCTGAGCACGCCCCCGTTGGCGTGCGGATTGGCGCTCATGCGCCGCGTTCCGGCCGGGTTGAGCCTGGCGATCTCCGCCCGAAGCGCGCCGGCGGAGTCGAACAGTTCCTCGGGCCGGTACGAGCGCATCCACGACTCGAGCAGGGCGGTGTACTCATCGTTACCGCGGACGCCGCCCATCGGGACCTGGTGCGACCGCCAGGTGTTCTCCACCGGCAGACCATCCACGGTCTGCGGGCCGGTCCAGCCCTTGGGTGTCTTGAACACGATCATCGGCCAGTTCGGGCGCGTGGTGGAGGTACCTTCGCGCGCCTCGCGCTGGAGCGTGGTGATCTCGTCCAGAATGTCGTCCAGGAGTGCGGCGAAGCGTCGATGCACGTCGTGTGGCTTCTCGTCGTCGAATCCCGCCTCGAACCAGTACGGCTTGTGCCCGTACCCGATCAGCAGGGACTCCAGCTCCTCTCGTGGAATCCGTGCCAGCAGGGCGGGGTTGGCGATCTTGTAGCCGTTCAGGTGAAGGATCGGCAGGACGGCCCCGTCGGTGGCCGGGTTGATGAACTTGTTGCTGTGCCAGGAGGTGGCCAACGGTCCGGTCTCGGCCTCGCCGTCCCCGATGACGGCGGCCACCACGAGATCGGGATTGTCCAACGCGGCGCCGTACGCGTGTGAGAGGGCGTAGCCGAGCTCGCCGCCTTCGTGGATCGAACCCGGCGTCTCCGGGGCGACGTGGCTGGGTACCCCGCCCGGGAACGAGAACTGCCGGAACAGCGCCCGCAGACCGTCCTCGTCCTCTCCGACGTGCGAGTACACCTCGCTGTACGTCCCCTCCAACCAGGATGCGGCGACCATGGCCGGTCCGCCGTGGCCGGGACCGCAGATGTAGATCATGTCCGCGTCCCGCTCGACGATCGTCCGGTTGAGGTGAGCGTAGATGAAGTTCAGTCCGGGACAGGTCCCCCAGTGGCCGAGCAGCCGCGGCTTGATGTGCTCGGCGCTGAGTGGTTCGCGCAGCAAGGGGTTGTCCAGCAGGTAGATCTGGCCTACCGAGAGGTAGTTCGCCGCCCGCCACCAGGCGTCGATGCGGTCGAGTGTCTCGTCGTCGATGTGGTTGTTCGTGCGTGTGGTCTTCCTCAGCATCACGCAGGCTCCTCGCTCGGTCGCTGTCAGTCTCTCTGACGAGCATCGTTGCGGCGGTCCTCGTCCGCTACCCCCAATGGTCCCCCGCCACACAGTGCATGTGTCCGAGTTTCGGGACTTTCGTCCCTCGACCGCCGGCTCAGTCGTCTGCCCAGAGTCAACGGATCGGCACCGGCAGGTGACAGTCAAGCAACACGTCAAGCCCGGGCATAACGAACTGGGGATCGAGGTCACGCCCGTGGCCTCCTGGAACGTCGCGCAGCACGAGTGTCGGCGAGATGCCCGCTCGAATGGTGAAATCGGTGCCGCTGTGACAAGCTGTGCGCCCATGAAGACAACACGTGTGCTGCGTGCTCTCGGGGCGGCGGGACTGGCTGTGGCCCTCACCTCGTGTATGAAGATCGATCTTGACATGGAGATCAACGCCGACGACGGCGAGGACACCGTCTCGGGGACCATCGTCATGGCCTTCAGTCAGGACTTCCTCGACATGGCCGGGATGATGGGCGAGGATCCCGACGAGATCTTCGAGGGTTTCGACGACTTCATGGCCGGCCCGGAGGGCGACGAGATCCCCGAATACGCCGAGGTCGAGGAGTACGACGACGGCGAGTACCGGGGGCAGCAGATCAGCTATGACCAAGCACCCCTGGACGACTTCAACAGCCCGGAGTTCAGCATCGTCCGGGAGGGTGAGGAGTTCGTCGTCAGCGGCAACATGGATATGACCGATGACACCGGCGAGCTCGAAGACGTCCCGCCGGGCATGATGGAGAACGTCGACTTCGACATCCGGATCGCCATCACCTTCCCCGGTGAGGTGCTGGAGCACAACGGTGAGCTGGACGGCACGACCGTGACCTGGCGTCCCCAGATCGGCGACAACACCCAGTTCGAGGCGCGAGCGAAGGACTCCGGAGGGGCCGGCGGCGGCTTCCCGACCTGGCTGTGGTTCGTCATCGGAGGTGTCGTCCTGGCCGGGCTGATAGGCCTGTTGTTCGCACTGTCCCGGAAGGGGAGCGGCGGCGAGCCCGCCACGGCTGCGGCGCCGGGTCAGTTCCCTCCGCCCGCAGGCGCCGACGCACCTCCGCCACCCGGTGGGTACCCGCAGGCGGCCCCGTATGGGGGACAGCCGGGGCAGCCGCCCGCCGGTCAGCCGCCGGCCGGTCAGCCGCCGGCTGCTCAGCCGGGTACGCCGCCCGCGAGCCAGCCGCCATCCGGTGAACAACCCGGATCCCAGCAACCCCCTGCGGCATCGCCCAGCACCCCACCGGCCGCGCCGCCGAGCCCACCGGCGGCGCCGCAGCCTACCGAGTCCGGCGAACCGCAGCAACCGCCAGAGTCGCCTGACGATCAGCGCTGAGTCATCGGCACGCCCACGGCGGGGCGCCGCCGCGCCGGACGACCCCACGGCGGGTCCGCACCGAGGAGGTGCGGACCCGCCGTCGTCGTTCACGGGGCACCGTCACGGGCCGGCTCGCGCGCAGAGTGGTCTAAGCGGCTCCCACCCAAGGCCCGCGTTGTTCGGGCAAAGAGGCACACTATCCTGCGCTGCGCAGTAGATTTTCCCGCACATGACAGCAGTTCAACGAAAATTCGACTGAAAGTAGCGACAATTGGTCTAATTTCTGTCATGCTGTTGCGACCTCGGAGGGGCAGATCCCTCGCGTCGAAGGTCAATCACCCGGGAGGCACATCGTGACTCGTCAACCCGACTCCGACCACTCGATCAGCCGACGTCGCGCCATCTCGCAGGCGGCAGTGGCAGTGGGAGCCGTGACCGCGGGCTCCCTGCTCTACACACCCGCCGCGCATGCCTACAACTGGACTCGGACACTGCGCAACGGCGACAGCGGTGCCGATGTCCGCGAGCTCCAGATCCGCGTCGCCGGCTGGGCCGCGAGCAGTGCATCGCAGACCTACATCGCCATCGACGGACAGTTCGGACCGGCCACCGAAGGCGCGGTGCGGCGGTTCCAGTCCGCATACGGCCTGACCGTCAACGGCGTCGTCGGCAGCGAGACGCAGGCCCAGCTGAACTGGCTCGAGTCGTCCGACGGCTCGACCCGCCACTTCGCGTTCAGCGAATTCCACTCGAAGGACGGCAGCGGCTTCAGCGGTGGCAAGGTCGGCTCGTCCACGGTGAAGGAGAACGTACGACGCCTGATGTACAAGCTCGAGGCCGTGCGGCGCAAGGGCGGGAACAACGCCTGCATCATCAACTCGGGCTTCCGCAGCGTCAGTCACAACGCCAACGTCGGCGGCGCCTCGAACAGCCAGCACATGTACGGCATCGCGGCCGACATCAGGATCTCCAACCGCTCGGTGTCGCAGGTCATCTCGTACAGCAAGACCAGCGGATTCAGCGGCATCATCCGATACTCGACACATACCCACGTGGACAGCCGGGTCGAGTACGCATACGGGGCTCAGAGCTGGTACTGGTCGACCTGATCGATACGTTGCCGGGCGGGGCGGGAACGTCCGCGCCGCCCGGCGGCCGCAGCCACCGGACCAAGCAGCGTCAGGTCGACGTCGTCGCCAGGGTCGTCAGGCGTTCTGTCCAAGGACCTCGAGGGCACGATCGGCGTGGATGTCCATGCTGAACTCGCTGCGGACCACGTCCACCACCCGCGCGTCCGTGCCGATCACGAACGTGTGGCGCTTCACCGGGATCGGTCCGAACCGCCGGCGCACGCCGAACTGTGCGGCAACCTTCCGATCGGGGTCGCTGAGCAGCGGGAACGGCACGTCGTTCCCCGCCGCGAACCGTTGCTGCTCGTCCACCGAATCGGCGCTGACGCCGACCGGCTGCGCGCCCACCGCAGCGAACTCCGCGTTCAGATCGCGGAAGCGGCAGACCTCCGCCGTACATCCCTTGGACATGGCAGCCGGATAGAAGAAGAGCACCACCGGCCCGGCCGCCAGCATCGTGCTCAACCGCCGGAGATTTCCGTCCTGATCCGGCAGCTCGAAGTCCTCCACCGCGTCACCACGCTCCATTTCTCTATCCTGCCCCAAACCGCCGATCCGGCAGGGCTGGCTCGATGTGAGAATTCCGTACTGTTCCGGTTGCCGATCCGCGACATAGGGTGGCAACGTACATCGACCAGCGCCATCAGGGCCGCCGTCATGCAGGAGTCATTGCCATGGCCGACCCCAGGGGCTTTCTCACCACGCCTCGGCAGGAGTGTTCGCGCCGTCCCGTCGCGGAGCGCGTCCAAGACTGGAACGAGGTCTACGACGGACAGAGCCTGCTTCCCATCATCAACGCCCAAGCTGGTCGATGCATGGATTGCGGAGTGCCCTTCTGCCACAGCGGTTGCCCGCTGGGCAATCTGATCCCCGACTGGAACGACCTGGTCTATCGGGACGACTGGGAGGCGGCAAGCGAACGCCTGCACGCGACCAACAACTTCCCCGAGTTCACCGGGCGACTGTGCCCGGCGCCGTGCGAGCCGGCCTGTGTCCTTGCCATCGACCAGCCCGCCGTGACCATCAAGAACGTCGAGATGTCCATCGCCGACCAGGGGTGGGAGCGCGGCTACGTGGAGCCGGTGATACCGGAACGTATGTCGGGCAAGACCGTGGCGGTGATCGGTTCCGGCCCGGCCGGCCTGGCCTGTGCGCAGCAGCTCACCCGGATCGGCCACACCGTGACCGTGTTCGAGCGGGACGGCCGCGTCGGCGGCCTCATGCGGTACGGGATCCCGGAATTCAAGATGGAGAAGCACCACATCGATCGGCGTATCGAGCAGATGCGCAGCGAAGGCACCAGGTTTCGCACCGGTATCGACGTCGGGAGAAACATCGACGCGCGGCAACTCCGGCGCGGCTACGACGCCGTGGTGGTCGCCGTCGGGGCGACTGCGTGGCGCGAGCTGCCGGTACCGGGGCGAGAACTCGAGGGCATCCACCAAGCGATGGTCTATCTTCCACTGGCCAACCGCGCCTGTGAGGGGGAGTTCGGCGGCCATTCGCCGATCGACGCCGCCGGCAGGAATGTGGTGATCGTCGGTGGCGGGGATACCGGGGCGGACTGCCTCGGCACCGCGGTCCGGCAGGGCGCGGCCTCCATCGTGCAGCTGGACATCAACCCGCTGCCGGGCGCCGACCGAGCCCCACATGAGCCTTGGCCGACCTATCCGAAGGTCTACCGGGTCTCCCCGGCGCACGAAGAAGCGCGCGAAATGGCTCGGCGCAGCGGCGGAGGCTGGCCCGATTCCGGCGTTCCGCTCCCCGGTCCGGACGGTGACGTGCGCGTCTTCTCGGCGTCGACGCTACGTTTCGACGGAGACGAGCGCGGCCACGTCACGGCGCTGCGCCTGGTGGGTGTGGAACCCGAGGCCCGCCGTCCGCAGCCCGGAACCGAACGAGTGGTCCCCGCCGATCTCGTCTTACTGGCGCTCGGCTTCTCCGGGCCCGAACCGGACAGCGGTTTGGTCGAGCAGCTGGGGATCGAGGTGGATGAGCGTGGTGCCTTCCGCCGTGATGAGGACTATCGCGCCGGGCGAGACGGGGTGTTCGTCACCGGCGACGCCGGACGTGGACAGTCGCTCATCGTGTGGGCGATCGCAGAGGGTCGCGCCGCCGCGGCGGCCGTCGACCGGTACCTGACCGGAACGACGAGTCTTCCGGCTCCGGTCGCACCGTCCGACCGCCCGCTCGCCATCTGACGTACCGCACTGCATTGCGTCCTGCACCCCGGGTGCTCAGACGCACGCGGTGCAGGACGCAACCTGGTGGACGCGCCGGCGGCGCTACCAATAGAACCGGCGTCCGCCGACCGGGCGGCCGACGGCACCGAGAACGAACAGCACGAGCCCGATGACGAGCACGATCGTACCGATCGTGACGAGCAGCCCGAGATCCACCAACCAGCCGATCAATAACAGGATGACACCTAAGACGATCATGAATGGCGCCCCCAATCGCATGTCGTCGGTGCGTAGCCGGGGGGCGACGTTGCCCCCCGACAACGTCATCGATACCCACCGGAGCCAGAACCAATCAATCATGCGTGGCTGCCGCTACCCGGACGGCCACCATCCGACGGCCACCACCGGACGGCACGGCTCTTACCAGCGCTCGTGCACCAGCGGACGGATGCGTGCGTCGTAGATCCTCCGGATCGCCTCCGTGGTCTGCGCATCGAGCGGTGACAGCGCCGCGGCTGCCGCGTTCGCCCGAGCCTGGTCCGGCGTACGGGCACCCGGAATCACCACCGACACACCCGGCTGGTCGATGATCCACCGCAACGCCAGCTGGGCGGTGCCGGCGTGCTCGGGGGTCAGATCGGCCAGCTCGCGCGCGGCAGCGACGCCGTCGGAGAAGGGCACCCCGGCGAATGTCTCACCCACGTCGAACGCCTCACCCTGCCGGTTGAAGGTACGATGATCGTCCTCCGCGAAGACCGTGGCCTCGTCGTACTTGCCGGACAGCAGGCCGCTGGCCAGCGGAACACGGGCGATGATGCCCACCCCGGCCTCGGCCGCCGCCGGCAGTACCTCATCAAGCGGCTTCTGCCGGAAGCAGTTGAGGATGATCTGTATCGTCGCGACACCCGGACGGCGCAGCGCGGCCAGCGCCTCGTCACACGTCTCGACGCTGACGCCATAGGCGCGTATCCGCTTCTCCTGCACCATCGTGTCCAGCGCATCGAAGACCCGGTCTCGTGAGTACACCTCGGCAGGCGGGCAGTGCAGTTGAACCAGGTCGACAGTGTCGACGCCGAGATTCTCCCGGCTTCGGTCGTTCCACGCCCGGAACGCGTCCACGGTGTAGGCGTCGGCGGTGTGCGGGTCGGCACGCCGGCCCATCTTCGTCGCCACGGTCAGTCCGGCCTCGGGCCGGTCCCGGAGCAGTTCACCGACGAACCGCTCGCTCCGGCCGTCGCCGTAGACGTCCGCCGTGTCGATCAGCGTCACCCCGGCGTCGACGGCGGCGTTCAGGGTCGCCCTCGCGTCGTCGTCGCTGACGTCGCCCCAGCTGCCGCCGATCTGCCAGGCGCCGAACCCGACGACGCCCACGTCACGACCGGTACGTCCCAAAGTCCTCGTCTCCATAGGCCCGACCCTAACGTCCCGCACGCCAGGGCTCCCCGGGCCGCTCCGCGACCTCTGCGATGCCCGGCGTGCTCCGTGCGTCCCACATCCGTCGACGGCTCAACCGGCCGTGGATCGGACGAAGAGCACACCCATGGCGTGCAGGTAGCCGGTCAGCTCGGGCGGGCTGACGACGTCGAACTCCGCACCCAGTGCGCCCAGGACCAGCGCAGGCCACCAGAGGTCGTCGACGCTCATCGACAGGCGGCACGACGCGTCGTCGATCGCTTCCACCGTCCCCCATTGCCGGACGAAATCCGCCAGCTCGGCATCCTTGGCGTGCACCACCACCTCGACCTGGTATCGCGTGGGGATCGATGCGAGGCTGTCGCGGACGAAAGCGGCCGCGTCCTCGGCGGGCAGGTCGCGCGGTGCGAACCGCACCCCGGTGGGGAACGGGTCCATCAGCCGGTCGATCCGGAATGTGCGCCAGTCGTCCCGGCCGACATCCCACGCGACGAGGTACCAGCGACGGCCGAGTGAGACCAGCTGGTGCGGCTCCACCAGGCGGGATGCCTCATCACCGGAACGGGTGGTGTACCGGAAACGCAGCCGCTCGCGGTCTCGGCAGGTCAACGCGATGACGGCGAGAGCCTCCGCGTCGACCGTCGGCCCGCTGCCCCACACTGCCGGCGTGGTCGCGGATTGCAGTGCATCCACCCGCCGTCGCAGCTTCGGCGGCATGACCTGAACGACCTTCGCCAGCGCCCGCACCGACGTCTCCTCGATGCCGCTGACGGCACCGCCCGCGGCCGTGGTCAGTCCGACGGCGATCGCCACCGCCTCGTCATCGTCCAGCAGTAGCGGCGGCAACGCCGCACCGGCCTGCAGCTGATACCCGCCGGCCACGCCGCGGCTTGCGTCGATCGGATAGCCGAGCTCACGCAGCCGGTCGATGTCGCGCCGCAGCGTGCGTTCGCTGACCTCGAGCCGCTCGGCCAGCTCGCCTCCTGGCCAGTATCGATGCGTCTGCAGGAGGGAGAGTAGCCGCAGCATCCGGGAGCTCGTGTTCGCCATGAATCCAGACTCGCTCACATTCAGGTCAGAAAGTGGCCTGAATGAACCATAGCGTGGTCTCCATGGACGCCACAATGATCCAAACCAAGGGACTGACCAGGCATTTCACGGTCAAGAAGGAAACCGTCGAGGCGGTTCGCGGCATCGACCTGCATGTGCGGCGTGGTGAGCTCGTGGCTCTGCTGGGCCCGAACGGTGCAGGCAAGTCGACGACGCTACGGATGCTGACCACGCTGCTGCCGCCGACCTCGGGCACGGCGGAGGTCGCCGGGCACGACGTCGTGCGCGAGCAGGCAGCGGTACGCCACCGGATCGGCTACATCGGCCAGGGCAACGGCGCCGGGCACACCCAGCGCGGGCGCGATGAGCTGGTCATCCAGGGCCGGTGCTACGGCATGGGCCGTAAGGCGGCCAGAGCACGAGCGGACGAGCTGATCAGTGCCCTCGGCCTCGAGACCGTGGCCGACCGCACGGTGTCCACGCTCTCCGGCGGGCAGCGTCGTCGGCTGGACATCGCGATGGGTCTGATTCACGCCCCCGACCTGCTCTTCCTCGACGAGCCGTCGACCGGGCTGGATCCACAGAACCGGGCCAATCTGCAGGAGCAGATCCTCAACCTGCACACCGAGTACGGAACCACGGTCGTGCTGACCACTCATTATCTCGACGAAGCCGATTCGATGGCGGAACGTGTGATCGTCGTCGACCATGGTCGGGTCATCGCCGACGACTCGCCCACCCAGCTCAAGCGTGACCATGCCGGTGACCGGATCACGTTGACGGCCGGCCACACGGACGACGCACGGCGGGTGGCCGACCGGGCCCGACGGTCAGCAGGAGCCGAGGTCACCCAGAGCGGCACGAGCGTGGAGATCCGCGTACTCGGCGCGCCACAGCTGCTGCCCGGGTTGTTGGTGGATCTCGCGAACGACGGGGTCACCGTCACCGGTGCCGAGGTCGCCCGGCCGACCATGGACGATGTCTTTCTCAACCTCACCGGCCGCAGCCTGCGCGAAGGCGGCGCCGAGCCGGCAGACGCCGGCGCTGACGGCGGTGCTGACGGCGGTGCCCGCGCCGCCGCCGACGCTGACGGACGGACCACACAGAACCAGGAGATCGCAGCATGAGCACCACAGTCGCGGCACGCGAGACGAACACCGCGCTCACCGGCACCGCAGGCCCGAATCGGCGACGCCCCTCCCTGTTGCACGACACCGGCACCGTCTTCGTGCGGGAACTCCTTCCGGTGTTGCGCAACCCGTTCTCGGTGGTCTTCACCATGGTGCAGCCGCTGGTCTTCCTCGGGTTGTTCGGGCCGTTGCTCTCCGACTTCCCGGGCACCGGCGAAGGTTCTGCGCTGCAATGGTTCGTGCCGGGGATCGTGGTCATGTCCTGCCTGTTCAGCGGGGCATTCACGGGCTCGAACCTGTTGTTCGAACTGCAGACGGGTTCACACGAGCGGATGCTGGTCACGCCGTTGCGCCGGTCGGCGCTGCTGATCGGTCGAGCGCTGAAGGAGATCGTGCCGATGGTCATGCAGACGGTGATCATCGTGGCCGTCTGCATGCCGTTCGGATTCGAGCTGCACCTGGCGGGCGCGGCGCTGGCCGTCCTGATTCTGGCCGTGATGGCCGTCGGCATCGGCGCGCTGTCGTACAGCCTGGCGCTGGCGTCGAAGGATCAGGACTGGCTGTTCTGGACGATCCAGCAGACTCTGTTGTTCCCGTTCCTGCTGCTCGCCGGGATCCTGCTGCCGCTGGACAACGGGCCGGGCTGGCTTCGGACGCTGGGCGACATCAACCCGCTGACGTATGTCGTGGACGCCTGCCGGCTGCTGTTCAACGGCGAGATCGCCGCGGCAGGCGTCCTCCAGGGCGCAGGCGCCGCGGCCTTCCTCGCGGCCCTCGGACTGCTGGTCGGCATCCGCAGCATGCGCCACTCCACCTGACACGCGCCCCGGCCTAAATGATCATGTGAAGTGGGTTTTCTCGTGCCTCAACAGGTCTGCAGACATGGTAGAGCACGAGAAGACCTACCAAACATGATCATTTAGGCGGGGTGTCGGGGGTGGCAACCGAAATCGGGGGGAAGGCGTCGAAGTGATATGCGGAAATACACCGGCATTCTTCTCGGATGTGGCGTCGCTGCCAGTGCGCTGGTCGCGGTCAACGTGCTGCCCGCCGACGAAGCAGCGGCGTCCGGCCTGGTCTCCTTCGGGGACTGCTCGGACGCGCTCGACCACCTGAAACGCGAGGCGGACGAGCGCATCGGCCCCTGGGGGCTACACGACTCGTGGTACGGCGTCGATGTCCTCGAGGAGGAAGGTGCCGCAGAAGATCGGGCGGTCGCCGCGGACGGCGACGACAGCGCGGCCGGCTCCGACGACTCGGGTGGATCTTCGTATTCCACCACCAACGTTCAGGAGAAGGGTGTCGACGAGCCGGACATCGTGAAGACCGACGGTCGCCGGATAGTCACGACGGTCGGTTCCGAACTCCGGGTCATCGATACCAGCGGCGATCAGCCGCAGGAGATCGGCAGTCTGCAGCTCAGTGACGATTACGCGGATGCCGAGTTGCTCCTGGCGGGCGATCGCGCCGTGGTCTTCGTCCGCGGCTGGATGCCCATGGCCGCCGACGCCGCGTACTCGGACATGGGTTGGGAACGATCCACCACGACCGTCCACCTGGTGGATCTGTCGGATCCCGCCAGCCCTTCCATCGCCTCCACGCTGGAGATCGACGGCGACTACCTCGATGCACGGATGGTCGACGGCACGGTGCGCCTGGTCACCAGTTCCCAACCCGGGCTGGTCTTTCCGATGGACGAGAAGGACTGGAACCGCGACGAGGACGAGTTGATCGAACGGAACCGGGACATCGTCGCCGACTCGACCATCGAGGACTGGCTGCCGTCCTACCGGCTGGACGCCGGCGGGGAGGAGTCCAGCGGACTGCTGGTGCAGTGCGGCGATCTGAACCGGCCGCCGGAGTTCGCCGGCTTCTCGGTGATCAGCGTGCTCACCCTCGGATTGGACGAGCTGACCGACGGCGACGCGGTGGCCGTGCTCAGCAGCGGCGAGACCGTTTACGCCAGCGCCGATCAGCTGTACGTGGCCACCGCGAACTGGGGTACGCCGGATGAGGTCGCGCCGATGGACGACGCTGCTGTCGACATCGCGCCGGGTTGGCCAATGGTGGAAAGCACGGGTATCCACTCGTTCGACATCGGCGGTGACGAACCGGCCCGCTACCGAGCCTCCGGTGAGGTAGACGGGGGCATCATCGGACCGTACGCGATGTCGGAGCACGAGGGCGTCCTGCGTGTGGCGACGACGACGCGCGTGGGCGACGACCGTCGTAGCGAGAGCCAGCTGATCACGCTGACCGAGCAGGGAGACGAGCTGGTACAGGCCGGAGAGGTGGGCGGCCTCGGCAAGGGCGAGGACATCTACGCTGTCCGGTACTTCGGCGACACCGCCTACGTGGTCACCTTCCGGCAGATCGACCCGCTGTATGTACTCGACCTTTCCGATCCGGCGAACCCGTCGGTGGAGGGCGAGCTGAAGATCACCGGCTACTCCTCCTATCTGCACGGCGTCGACGACGGGCGGTTGCTGGGCGTCGGCCAGGAGGCGACGTCGGAGGGCCAAGCCGTCGGCACGCAGGTCTCGCTGTTCGACGTCAGCGATCCGTCGGATCCGCGCAAGCTCGACGGTCACGTGGTCGAGGGGGCATGGAGCGACGTCGAGGTCAATCCGCATGCCTTCCTGTTCTGGCCTGAGACCAGCCAGGTGGTGGTGCCGATCTCCGGTTTCGAGACCGTGGAAGACGACGGCGCCGGATACGTGATGGAACCGGGCGGGGCGCTGGTGGTGACCCTCGACGGCGACACGGTCACCGAGCAGGGCATCATCCGGCACGGCGGCCAGAGGCAGGCAACGGATGCGGAATTCGAGGAGTACCTGTGGGAGCCGGTTCTGCGCTCGATGGTCATCGGCGACTCCCTCTACACGCTGTGGTACGACGGGCTGCAGGTGAACGATCTCGACGACCTCAGCCTGCGTAGTTGGACTCAGCTGGATCCAGCCTGGTGAACGAACCATCGCTCGGGCGGCGGCGCGGATTGCAGCAGCCGCCCGAGCGGTTCGACCCCGAACAGCGCCGTGACGTGTCCGGCGGCGCTGAGCCGCCAGGGTCCCGGTTCGAGCCCATCGGCATGCGGCGATACTGGAAGGACGACCATTCCGGACCGCACGCACCGCGACCGCCGAGAGAAGGACACGCATGAGCCAACGACCGACCAACTGGGCCGGGAATCTGACGTTCCACGTGGAACATGTCCAGCGTCCGGCGTCGATTGAGGAGCTCCGCAAGCTGGTAGCGCGCAGCAGCCGGATGCGTGTGCTGGGCAGCGGCCACTCGTTCAACTCGATCGCGGACACGGACGGGGACCTGGTCTCGCTGTCCGACCTGCCCGGGGACGTGGCTGTTAACGCTCACACTGCGTCTGTGACCGTACCGGCCGGCGTGCGATACGGCGAACTGAGCCAGCAACTGCACGCCGCCGGCTACGCGCTACACAACCTCGGTTCGCTCCCGCACATCTCGGTCGCCGGCTCCTGCGCAACCGCGACGCACGGTTCCGGGCCCACCAACGGCAACCTCGCCACCGCCGTCTCGTCCGTCGACATCGTCACCACGGACGGCGACCTGGTCACCGTGGGCGCCGACGACGACGGATTCAGCGGCACGGTAGTGGCATTGGGCGCACTCGGTGTCGTGGTGGGAATGACACTGTCCATCGAGCCGACCTACCAGGTCCAGCAGATCGTCTACGACGACCTGCCAGTCGACGCTCTAGACGACCACCTCGACGAGATCCTCTCCGGTGCCTACAGCGTGAGCCTGTTCACCCGTTGGCAAGCATCGAGCATCGATCACATCTGGGTGAAGCACCGGACCGACCATGACGAATGGTCCGGTGGTCCCTCCTGGTTCGGCGCCACGCGAGCCGAAGAGCAGCGACATCCATTGCCGGGCATGCCGCCGGAGTACTGCACGCAGCAGCTGGGCGTGGCGGGACCATGGCACGAGCGCCTGCCGCACTTCCGGCTGGATTTCACTCCCAGCGCCGGCGAGGAGCTGCAGTCTGAGTATTTTGTCGCCCGCTCCGACGCGCTCGCTGCCATCCGGGCATTGGACCGGATCCGGCAACGGTTCGCTCCGGTGCTCCAGGTCTCGGAGATCCGCACCATCGCTGCCGACGGCATCTGGCTCAGCCCTTGCTATCAGCGCGATATGGTCGGCTTCCACTTCACCTGGATCAAGGATGCGGCTGCCGTACAGGCGGTGTTGCCTGAGATCGAGCACGCACTCGCCGAGTTCGACGTCGTCCCGCATTGGGGCAAGGTGTTCACGATGCCGCCTGAGGCCGTGCGCTCGCGGTACCCGCGCCTCGACGACTTCCGGGACCTCGCCCGCTCGTACGATCCCGCCGGCGTCTTCCGCAACGAGTTCGTCGACCGCTACATCTTCTCCGACTGACCTCGCGCGCCCTGGTCAATCACCTCGCGTGTGTGGCACACGACGCAGCGGCGTCTGGACAGTCGTCGTGCGAAGACCGGGGATGAAGTGCGTACACTGGACGCAGAGACGCGTACGTCGTACGCTATTGTTATGGCGATTCTTGTCACCGGCGCGACAGGCAGCGTGGGCCGGCGCGTCGTCGATCAGCTCCTGGCGGCCGGAGCCGACGACGTCCGAGCCCTCACCACCAACCCCACCAAGGCCGCACTTCCGGCCTCAGTGCACGTGGTTGAGGGATATGTCGGCCGACCGGAGAGCCTGCCACCTGCCCTCCACGGCGTGGACCGGATGTACCTGGCCCCAGCACCGGAGACGGCGGCCGCGGCCGCCGCGCTCGCCGCCCAGGCGGGCGTGCGGCATATCGTCGACCTGTCCGGGCCGGAAGAGAGCTGGTGGTACTCGGTCGCCAAAGCGGTCGAGGAGTCGGGTGCGAGCTGGACCCATCTCTGGCCAGGTGAGTTCATGGAGAACAGCACTGTCTGGGCCGAGCAGGTCCGCAGAACCGGAATGGTCCGCGATGCCTACCCGGATGCCGCCAATGCGCCGATCGCCATGGACGACGTGGCGAGAATCGCCGCCACCTGCCTCCTCGGCGAGAACCATGAAGGACAGTCGTACCTGCTCACAGGTCCGGAGACGCTCAGCCGTCGAGAGCTGATCGACCGGATCGCCGCCGCGCTCGGGCGGGACGTCCCCGTTCTCCGGGTCGGCCGTGATGAGGCGGTCGAGCAGCTGACACCCGCAATGGGTGAGTACGCGGCGTGGTACGTCGACGGCACAGCCGAGCTGGCCACGAGTCCGCAGCCCGTCTCGGCCACGTTCGAGAACGTCATGGGTCGTCCCGGTACCACTTTCGCCGAGTGGGTCGCCGCGCATGTCGACGAATTTCGCTGACGCCCTGCAGCGCTACTGAGCCATATCGACGAACCGGCTGTAGTGGCCCTGGAAGGCGACGGTGATGGTTGCCGTCGGACCGTTACGGTGCTTGGCGACGATGAAGTCCGCCTCCCCGGCTCGGGGAGACTCCTTCTCGTACGCGTCCTCCCGGTGGAGCAGGATGACCATGTCGGCATCCTGCTCCAAGCTGCCCGACTCGCGAAGGTCGGACAACATGGGCTTCTTGTCCGTTCTCTGCTCTGGGCCACGGTTCAGCTGACAGATCGCCACGACGGGAACCTCTAGCTCCTTGGCCAGCAGCTTCAGCGACCGGGAGAACTCCGAGACCTCTTGCTGCCGGCTCTCCACCTTCTTCCCGCTCGTCATCAGCTGGAGATAGTCGACGATGACCAGCCGCAGATCGTGGCGTTGCTTGAGCCGCCGGCACTTGGCTCGGATCTCCATCATGGTCATGTTCGGCGAGTCGTCGATGAACAACGGGGCACTCGAGACCTCGCCGGTGCAGCGCGCGATCCGGTTCCAGTCGTCGTCACTCATCTGACCGGCTCGCATATGGTGCAGCGGGACCTTCCCCTCGGCCGAGAGCAACCGCATCGTGATCTCGTTCCGGCTCATCTCCAGCGAGAAGATCACCGATGTGAGCTGGTTCTTGATCGACGCCGCACGGGCGATATCCAACCCGATCGTCGAGTTATGTGTGGGTATGCATGACGGCCCCGCAAGGTATAGGTGATCGTCCGCATCGACCTGGACACACCGAACCGGCACCGACTGAATCGGCCGGACGTCGACGATGGTCCGCGCCGAAGGCCCTTCACCCAACCGCTGACGTTCCAGCTTTCGACGCAACCGAAAGACCGGATCACGGGGGGTAAAGGTGACGCAGTACGACGTAGACGACGCCTCAGACCGCCCCTTGACCCTCTTCGTCGTCATGCGGCTCCGGTAGCCAAGAGAATGCACCAGCTCACGCACATCCTCAGCGAGCCTTCTGTTCGTTACCGCGAACTGTACAACGCCCCCGCGGTCGATATATCCGTCAGTGTCAAGCAAGCCAGCCAACAATGCGCGACGTTGAGCGACAGATGCCCGGAGATATTCCGTCGGTATTCGCTTGTCTCCCATTACGCCGAGCGTCTTCAAGATCCCCGTCACGCTGCCGTGACGAAGATGGCACGACTGACAACGCCGAAGCCCTGAAGACCGCCGACCACAGTCCGGGCAGGAAGGTGGAGGTACCGGTTCTGATACGAGCCGAGCTCGTCCACCGCACGACTTCCCGCACGTCCGAACCTGAGACGTTGCGGGCACGAAAGTCGTGCCGCACACGACGCAGCTTCGTTCCGCAACCGGCGTCTCGGGCAAGTGAAGTGAGTAGAGCCGCCTGCCGTGTTCTTCGACGCGCAGGCCCTCGTTTCTGATCTCGTCAGCAATCTCGGGATCGTCGGAGGTGAACCGAGCCTGAGCACTATGCCCGTCGCCAAGCCAAACTCCTAACGTGTAAGGCGGCAGCAGGAGATCGCGCTCAGGAAGGTCGAACGGTTTCGCAAGTTCCACCGCGTAATCGAGTCGCCGATCTGCAGAGCTGCAACGAAGGGTCTCTGCGATCTGTTCAGTGGTGACTACAGCTTGGTGCTGAGCGGCCTGTGAACTCCCGATGGGACGGGACACTCGATCGGCGAGTACCCCCAACGATCTCTCTCTTGAGTAGACCGGAGCGGACCCGAGGTAGGCGCGCTTCGGCCCGGAGACCTTCCGGACCTCCCGGGCTACGGCACCGCAATTCGCAACGGCCTGCTGAATGGCGTTACGAAGCTCACCGCCTACCTCCGCGACTAGATCTTTGGTGGTGACGTTCCTGTGATCCTCTGCCTCAGCCATGTGGGCAGCCGCACAGACGCGCTCTATCGCGTCTTGCGGGTAGTAGCAGCGCGGCTTGCGCCGCTCGGACGCAGCTCGTCGGCTAGCACGTGATGTTATAGCCCACTGATGTTCGGCGTCGGCGACGATGACCGAGCCGTCGGAGAACTCGACCTCGTAACAAGGACGGCCCTCCATCACCTCCGTTGCCGCGACCACGCGAGTCGGCTTGCCGTCGGCGCCGATCAACATGTCACCGACCTGGACCTCACCCATGGTGGTCCAGCCGGTGGGAGTCGGCAACGGCGTGTCCAACGCCAGCGCCTTGCCGACGGCAGGTCGGGCAGCGACGATGATCATCTGTCCGGGATGCAGGCCATTGGTCAGCGTGTCGAGGTCCGCGAAGCCCGTCGGCACCCCGACCATCTCCCCGCCGCGCGAGCCGATCGCCTCGATCTCGTCGAGAGCGCCCTCCATGATGTCGGAGAGCGGTGCGTAGTCCTCCGCGGCGCGACGTTCGGTGACCGAATAGACCTCAGCTTGAGCACGGTCGGCGATCTCATCGGCATCGCCATCCGCCGTGTACCCCATCTGTGTGATCCGGGTACCCGCCTCGACCAGCCGACGCAGGATCGCCCGCTCGCGAACGATGTTGGCGTAGTAGCCGGCGTTCGCGGCCGACGGCACGGAGGAGACGAGAGTGTGCAGGTAAGGGGCGCCACCGACGCGACCGAGTTCACCGCTCTTCTGCAGCGCGGCGGCGACCGTGACGGCATCCGCCGGCTCACCGCGACCATAGAGATCGAGGATGGCTTCGTAGACCATCTCATGCGCGGGGCGGTAGAAGTCCACGCCGCGCAAGATCTCGACGACGTCGGCGACCGCGTCCTTGGACAGCAACATGGCGCCGAGAACCGACTGCTCCGCAGCGACGTCCTGAGGCGGGGTCAGGCCATAGCCCTCGACCGGAGCATCATCACGGTTCGGAAGTTCAGTGACGCTCACCGAGCACCCCCTTCGCAGCGATCAACTCATACATCTGTTCTAACAGCTGCCACTGACACTTGCCGTCGGTCGCTGATCGCCGCACTGACCCGTCTCCTCGTACATCGCTCGCCACTGAGACCGTAGGGCCGTCGCCGCACCAATCCAAGCCCGACACACACAGGCCTGTGCACGGCGTGTGGACAGCCGCACGCGAGCCGCAGGTCGGCTGCGGAAACGATCATCCCCAGGTGTGGACAACCCTGGGGACAAGGCGCCCGATATGTCCCCGCCCGCCCCCCACACCCCCCACTCACCAGCGCCAACGCCCTCCACCGCCTGTGGACGAATATCCACAGGCAACCATCTCATGATCCGAGACATCATCCACGGCTGTCAGTACCGACACATACCGTCACTACTGCCATGTCCACACCCGACCCCAGCCCCGTGCCCGGCGGACTCAGGCCGCGCAGGCCACGCCGGCCACGCCGGCCGCGCCGGCCGCGAAGGCCGCAGGCGCTGCGGCGTCATCCGGCGGACAGCGAAATCCTCCGCCTCGCGCTACCGGCCCTGGGTGCCCTCATCGCCGAGCCGCTCTTCTTGCTCGCCGACTCGGCCATCGTCGGCCGCCTCGGCACGCCGCAACTGGCCGGCTTGGGCATCGCCGCGACCGTCCTGTCCACGCTCGTCAACGTCTCGATCTTCCTCGCCTACGGCACCACGGCGGCCGTCGCCCGGATGCTGGGCGCGAACGACCTTCCGGGTGCATTGCGATCGGGCATCGACGGCTGCTGGCTGGCCATCCTGATCGGCGCCGGAACGCTCGCCGTCGGGTGGCCGCTCACGCCATGGGTGGTCGACTGGTTCGGGCCGGAGCCCGGCGTCGCCGGCCACGCCGAGACATACCTGCGCATCAGTCTCCTCGGCATCCCGTCCATGCTGCTGGTGCTGGCCGCCACCGGGGTCCTCCGCGGCCTGCAAGACACCCGAACGCCGCTGTACGTGGCGGCGAGCGGAGCCGCCGGGAACGTCGTACTCAACATCGTCCTCGTGCACGGCCTGGGTTGGGGCATCGCCGGTTCGGCCATCGGCACCGTCATCGCCCAGACCGCGATGGCCACGGTGTTCATCATGGTGGTCACCCGGGCCGCACGCCGGCACGCCGTGTCCGTCCGACCGCATTGGCGCGGCGTCCGTCGTTCCTTCGGTGCCGGCGTGCCCCTGCTCATCCGTACCGCCGCCATGCGCGTCGCACTGATCTTCACCACCGTCGTCGCCACCAGGCTGGGCACGGCCGAACTGGCCGCGCATCAGGTTGCGTTCACCACGTGGACGCTGCTCGCGCTGATCCTGGACGCCATCGCCATCGCCGCCCAGGCTCTCGTCGGCCGGTCGCTTGGAGCCGACGACGTGGCGGAAGCCCGCTCGATCACACGCCGCATGGTGCAGTGGGGCGTGTTGTGTGGCTTCGGCCTGACCGTGGCCGTGCTCGCGGTCGGTTCCGTCTACGCCCGGATCTTCACCGAGGACCCCGAGGTACGATCACTGCTCGTCGCCGCGCTGATCGTGGCGGCGGTGCTCCAGCCGCTGGCCGGATGGGTGTTCGTCCTGGACGGTGTGCTGATCGGCGCCGGCGACGGTCGCTATCTGGCCTGGGCTTCGGTCGTCTCGGTCGTGATCTTCCTGCCCGCGGCGCTCGCCGTGATGCTGCTCGACCTGTCCGGGACCACCGGGATCGTAGCGCTGTGGCTGGCCATCGGGGTATGGACGCTCGCCCGCCTGATCACGCTGGAGCTGCGCGAACGCAGCGGCACCTGGGCGGTCACCGGCGCCGTCCGCTGAGGCCACCCATGGCGGTCATCGCGGACATCGCCGGATGGAGCCCTCTCTCCCCGGCAATCCTGCATCCCCTTGGATGGAGAAAACCCCGGCACTCCTGTATGTCGCCGTCGCGGGACACGCACGAGCTGCCACACTGTCGACGGACACAAACACGCTGCGATGATGATGAGCGGTGGCCTGTCGGCGGCATTGCTGATGCCAGCCCGTCATCACCGCCCTCTCACCCTCGCGGCCCCACCGCCACACCGCCACACCGCCACGCAAACGGGGGACTGCTCGCTCATGCACGTGCTCGCTCTGCCCACGGTACTGATCTTCGGCTTCGTCATGGCGCTGATCGTGGGCATGGCGGCGCAGCGCCTGCTCGGTATCCGGCTGGGCGCGGTCCGGTTGCTGCTGGCCGGGATATTCGCACTGATCGTCGGCCCGTTCATCATGATCGGGATTCTCGGTCCGTTCGCGCCCCCGCCCGACGATCCAGACCCGCAGATCGACTTCGACGGGACGACGTTCTGGTTCTTCCTGCTCTCGCTCGTCTGCATCGTGCTCGCGTCCATGGCGTTCATCGTCGTCATAGAAGCCTTCGCGCCGCTCGGCTCGATCCCGCCGGCGCGGGTGTGGGGCCGCGGCCTGCGCGCCCGGTTCAAGCGGGCCCGTCGTTACTGGCAGATCGTCGGCATCGCGGTCCGGCACGGCCTGGGTCCTTATATCCGGGGTGGCCGACGCCGCGCTCTGGCCGTACCCAGCGGTCGTGCCCAACTCGGACGTGCGCTCACCGCCACCCTGAACCGAGGCGGTGTCACGTTCGTCAAGATGGGCCAGATAATGGCAACCCGGCGGGACATGCTGCCGTCCGAGATCGTCGCCGAGCTGGCCAGCCTGCAGGACGACGCCGAGCCGGTGCCCTGGCCGGAGGTGGAGGCCGTGCTGCGCCACGAGCTCGGTGCACCCGCCACCGAGATCTTCGCCGACATCGATCCGACGCCTCTGGCGGCCGCGTCGGTGGGCCAGGTGCACGTCGCCCGTCTGCACTCCGGCGACGAGGTCGTGGTGAAGGTGCAGCGGCCAGGGATCCGGCCCGTCGTCGAACGCGACCTGGACATCGCCGCCCGGCTCGCCACGCGTTTGGAGAGCGGCACCGACTGGGCACGCGGCATGGGGCTGTCCACCCTGGCCGACGGCCTAGCCGCCGCGATCCGGGAGGAGCTGGACTATCGCGTCGAGGCCGACAACATCGTCGCCGTCGCCGAGGCGCACCCGGCGGGCACCGGCGTACGGCTTCCCCGCGTCCACGCGCAGCTCACCACCGAGCGCGTGCTGGTCATGGAACGGCTGCGGGGCACTCCGTTGAACGCGGCAGGACCGGAGATCGAACGGCTCGGCCTATCTCGGGCCGACATCGCCCGCTCACTGCTGAGCGTCCTATTCCACCAGATCATCGACGCCGGTGTGTTCCACGCCGACCCACACGGCGGCAATGTGCTGCTACTGGACGACGGACGGCTCGGCCTGTTGGACTTCGGCTCGGTCGGGCGGCTCGACGGCTCGCTTCGGGAGGCCCTGCAACGGTTGCTGCTCGGCGTCGACAGTGGTGATCCGCTCGCGGTCAGCGACGCGCTGCTCGAGCTGGTACCCCGACCGGATGAGATCGACGAACAGCGGCTAGAGCGTGACCTCGGGCGGTTCCTGGCCCGGCACGTCAGCGGGGCGGGTACGCCGAGTGCGCGCATGTTCGGCGATCTGTTCCGCATCGTCGCCGACCACGGCTTGTCGATCCCACCAGAGGTGGCAGCGGTCTTCCGGACGCTTGCCACCGCGGAGGGGACGCTCAGCACGGTAGCCCCGGGGTTCAACCTGATCACCGAGACTCGCGCGCTGGCCAGCGACTACATGGCCGAACAGCTCGGACCGGAACAACTCAAACAGTCCGCAACCGACGAGTTGGCCCGGCTCGTCCCCGTGCTGCGGAGACTCCCGCGCCGGGTCGAGCGGATTGCGAACGCCGCCGAACACGGCCGGCTCGGGGTGAATGTACGGTTGCTCGCCGACGAGCGCGATCGGGCGGTCATCACCGGCCTGTTGCACGAAACTCTGGTGGCCTTCATCGCGGCCACCACCGGCATCATGGCGGTCATCCTGCTCGGTCTAGGCGGCGGCCCGGCGGTCACCACGGACATCGGCCTACACGAGCTCATCGGTTACAACCTGCTGGTCATCAGCGCGATCCTCGCGCTCCGTGTCCTCGTCCGAATTTTCCGCCGCTCCTGACACCTAAATGATCATGTTTGGTAGGTTTTCTCGTGCACCACCATGCATACAGACCTGGTACGGCACGAGAAAACCTACTTCACATGATCATTTAGGGCGCGGGCGCGGGGTCAGGAACCGACGACGTTCAGCCGGACGTCGGCGGTGACCTCGGGGTGCAGCCGGACCGTGACCCGGTGCTCACCGATCGTCTTGATCGGCTTGCCGACCTCGATCCGCCGCTTGTCGACGGCCGGACCACCGGCCGCGGTCACGGCGGAGACGATGTCGGCCGGGGTGATCGCACCGAACAGACGGCCGGTGTCGCCCGCCTTGGCAGACAGCCGGATCGCAGACTCCTCGAGCTTGGCCTTCACCTCGCGGGCCGTGTCCAGGTCGGCGATCTCGCGGCTGGACCGAGCCCGCCGGATCGCGTCGATCTCCTTCTGTGCGCCCTTGGTCCACGCCATGGCGTAGCCCTGCGGGATCAGGTAGTTGCGGCCGTAGCCGCCCTTGACCTCGACGACGTCGCCAGCGGCACCGAGGCCGGAAACCTCCTGAGTCAGGATGAGCTTCATGTCAACCAGCCTTCCTCAGCGCGCCGTCGAGGTGTACGGAAGCAGCGCCACCTCGCGGGCATTCTTGATAGCGACGGCAACATCACGCTGGTGACGTGTGCAGTTGCCGCTGACTCGGCGGGCACGGATCTTGCCGCGGTCGGAGATGTACTTCCGCAGCAGGTTCGTGTCCTTGTAGTCGACGTAGTCGACATCTTCCTTGCAGAATGCGCAAACCTTCTTCTTCGGCTTGCGCACCGGAGGGGTAGCCATCGTGGTGCTCTCCTTCGAAGAGCCCGGTCACCGCCGACGCGGCGGACCGGGATGGGGTGGTCACATGGATGAATCAGATATGGGTGCCTAGAACGGCGGCTCTTCGGCCGCGCCACCGCCGCCCGCCCAGGGGTCGTTGGGAGCCGGCCCGGTCGGCGCACCCGCCGGAGCGGACGTGGCCCACGGGTCGCTCCCGCCGCCCTGCTGCGGAGCTCCGCCGCCGAAGCCGCCACCGCCGCCTTGGCGCTGGGTGCGGGTGACCTTCGCCGTGGCGAAGCGCAGGCTCGGGCCGATCTCGTCGACCTCCATCTCCACCACCGTGCGCTTCTGACCGTCCTGTGTCTCGAACGATCGCTGCCGCAGCCGGCCCTGGGCCACGACGCGCATGCCGCGCTGCAGCGACTCCGCGATGTTCTCCGCCGCCTGGCGCCACGCGGAGCAGCGCATGAACAGCGCTTCGCCGTCCTCCCAGGTGTTCGTCTGCCGGTTGAACGTGCGTGGCGTGGACGCGATCGTGAAGTTCGCGACCGCGGCACCGCTGGGTGTGAAGCGCAGCTCGGGGTCGTCGGTCAGGTTACCGACGATGGTGATGATGGTCTCGCCTGCCATGGATGGCTCCCTATGGTCGGGTTGTTCGTGCGGAGGCCCGCGAGAAGGCCCCAAGCTCGAATCAGTTCGCCTCTGGCCGGACGACCTTGGTGCGCAGCACCGATTCGGACAGCCCGAGCTGGCGATCGAGCTCGGCGATGGTCTCGGCCTCACAGGTCACGTCGAGCACCGCGTAGATGCCCTCGTTCTTCTTGTTGATCTCGTAGGCGAGCTTACGGCGGCCCCAGATGTCGACTTTCTCGACCGAGCCACCGGCCTCGCGGACGACGCCGAGGTACTCCTCGAGGGTCGGGGCTACGGTGCGCTCCTCGGACTCGGGGTCCAGGATCACCATGACCTCGTAATGACGCATTGCCGGATCACCTCCTGTGGTCTTCACGGCCACGGTCTCTCCGTGGCAGGAGGGCTATGACGTCACGGCTAAGGTGCGCGTGCGAACCGCATATGAGTGAACCGCCGTGTGACGGTGCCGATCATAGGCTCACACCTAGCCACGCAACCAAGCCGCGAGCAAGCGTACCAGTGGAACGGCCAGGATACGAACGAAGCAGAGGAAAAGCAGTCCCTGCCACGTCGGCGTAACAGCGGAGTACATCGCTCGAATGTCGGTCGCCCGCGATAGCGTCGTGTCCATGGTCGAGTTACGTATCGGAGCACACGTCGCCAAGGACGACCCCATCGCCGGCGCCCAGGCGCGCAAGGCGAACGCCGTCCAGTTCTTCCTCGGCGATCCGCAGGGCTGGAAGGCGCCCACGGTGGCCTATCCCGGCGGGGCCGAAGCCCTGCGTAAGGCTGCCGCCGACGCCGACATCGACCTCTACGTGCACGCGCCCTACGTACTCAACGTCGCCACTACCAACAACCGCATCCGGATACCGAGCCGCAAGCTCCTGCAACAGCAGGTGGACCTCGCCGCCGAGATCGGCGCCAAGGGCTTGGTCATCCACGGCGGTCACGTGCTCAAGGGAGACGATCCCGAGGTCGGCGTCGACAACTGGCGCAAGTGCGCGGAGCGCCTGGACGCGAAGATCCCGGTCTTCATCGAGAACACCGCCGGCGGCGACGCGGCCATGGCTCGGAAGCTGGATCGCATCGCCCGGGTCTGGGACGCCGTCGCCGAGCACGGCCTCGGCTTCTGCCTCGACACCTGCCACGCCTTCGCGGCCGGGCTGGATCTCGCCGACGTCGTGGACAAGATCATGGCCATCACGGGCCGCATCGACCTGGTCCATGCGAACGACAGCCGGGACGAGTTCGACTCCGGCGCGGACCGGCACGCCAACCTGGGTGAAGGCACCATCGGCCTGGCCCCCATCGCCGACGTCGTGCGGGCGGCCGACGCCCCCGTCATCCTGGAGACGCCCGGAGCGAAATCCGGCGAAGGAGACGACCTCACCGCACTACGCGATTATCTGCACGGCAGGTAGCCTGATCGTCCGTGACATACAGCTCCGAACTCACCGTCCGGCCGATCTCACGCGACGAACACCTCGCCGCGATAGCCGCGCGACCCTCGGTCAGCTTCCTGCAGACGCCGGCGTGGGCGCAGGTCAAGCGAGACTGGAAGGCGGAGTCCGTCGGCTGGTTCGACGGCGACGAGCTCGTCGGCTGTGGACTCATCCTCTACCGGCAGGCGCCCAAGCTCCGCCGTTACCTGGCCTACCTCCCGGAGGGCCCCGCCATCGACTGGGAGTCCACCGCCAAGGCCGGTGACCTGAAGCGCTGGCTGGATCCGCTGGTCGCGCATGTGAAGGCGTTCGGCGCTTTCGGCCTGCGGATGGGGCCTCTCGTCACGACGCGCGTCTGGAGCAATGCGACGTTGAAGACCGCACTCGCCGACACGTCGGTCACGCGTCTGCGCGAGGTTCCGGCCGATGAGACCACGGAGGTCGGTGCCGCTATCACCCGGCAGCTCGCCGACGCGGGCTGGCGCGCCCCGGCCGACGAGTCGGGCTTCGGTGCCGGTCAGCCTCGCTACGTGTTCCAGATGTCGTTGCGGGACCGCACCGAGGACGACGTCTTGCGCGGTTTCAATCAGCTGTGGCGGCGCAACATCAAGAAGGCGGACAAGTCGGGTGTCGTCGTGAGCCTCGGCACCACCGACGATCTTCCGGACTTCTATCGGCTCTACGCCGAGACCGCGCAGCGCGATGGCTTCGCTCCGCGGCCGATGAGCTACTTCACCGGCATGTGGGAGGCGATGACCGCGGAGGCGCCGGACCGTCTCCGGCTCTACCTCGCCCACCACGAAGGAGACCTGATCGCGGCCACCACCATGGCCAGGGTCGGCGCCCACGCGTGGTACTCGTACGGGGCGTCGTCGACCGAGAAGCGCGAGTTCCGCGGTTCCAACGCCGTGCAGTGGCGGATGATCCAGGACGCGCTGGAAGACGGTTGTGACATCTACGATCTGCGCGGCATCACGGACACACTGGATGAGTCCGATCCGCATGCCGGGCTGATCCGGTTCAAGCTGGGCACCGGGGGGCATGCCGTGGAGTACGTGGGCGAGTGGGATCTGCCGATCTCCCGTGTCCTGTACCACGCTTTCGATCTGTACATGAAACGCCGGAGCTGAGGACCACATGGCGCTTACCCTGCACGTCGACGCGGCCCGCTGGCGCCAGCACCTGAAGCGCTACGCGGAGCCGGAAGGGACCACGATCGTCCCGGTGGCCAAGGGCAACGGCTACGGATTCGGCAACGCCACCCTGGCCGCGGAAACGGCTGCGCTCGGAGCCGGCACGCTCGCGGTCGGCACGTATGAAGAGATCGCCGACGTCCGCCCGGATTTCTCCGGCGATCTGCTGGTGCTCTCACCGTGGCGGCCATGGCTGGACGTGCCCACCGACGACGAACAGGTCATCCACACGGTCTCCCGCGTCGAGGATCTGCGCGCGCTGGCCGAACGCAGCGATCGGCCGCGCGTCGTCGTGGAGGTCCTGACCAGCATGCGCCGCCACGGCGTCGGCGTGGAGCAGCTCGGCGAGATCGTGGGAGCGGTGGACCGTGTCCGGTTCGAGGGGATCGCGCTGCACCTGCCGCTGAACGGTAGCCAGGCCGATCAGGCGCGGCGGCTGGGCACTTTGGCGCTGGACGCCATGCCCAGCTCGGCCGCCCGTACGCTCTGGGTCAGCCACCTCACCCCTCAGGCCGCGTCCGCCCTGGGGCGAGAGATCAACGCCGAGGTCAGACTGCGCGTCGGATCGGCCTTGTGGCTGGGCGACCGGGGTGCGCTGAGTGCGCGCGGCACCGTCCTGGACCTGCACCGGGTGCAGCGCGGAGATCGCTACGGCTACCGGCAACGGGGCGCGCGACGCAACGGCTGGCTGGTGGTGGTCGGTGGTGGGACCGCACACGGCGTCGCGCTCGAGGCACCGTCGCCGATCACCAGTCTCCGCCAGCGGCTCGTCACGGCCGCCAAGGGCGGTCTGGAAGCGACCGGCCGCGCCCTCTCCCCCTTCCGCATGGCCGGCAAGCAACGCTGGTTCGCCGAACCGCCGCACATGCAATGCTCGATGATCTGGCTCCCGGATGACCTCACACCGCCGTCCCCGGGTGATGAGCTCGATGTGGAGGTCCGCTTCACCACCACGAACTTCGACCGGATCAGCTGGGAGTAGGCGTAGGCCGGGGAGGGCCTCGCTCCACTCAGCCGATCCGCAGCGGCACGGTGCGCACGTACCGTTGCGAGTCGTCGAAGACGTGTCCCATGAGCTTCATCGTCCGCAGCACCAGAACGCGATCCTTGACCGTCAAGCTCGGCAGCTCCCGATTCAGCCGCTCCTCCACCCGGAACAGGTCGGCCGCGGAGCGCAACCAGACCGAGAGCTGCGCATTGGACGAGCCGGCCAGGGCGGTGATCAGGCGCAATTCCGGAACCCGGTCGCCGAGCCGCTGCTGGGCCGCGCTCAGTTCCCGCGGATCCACCATGCCGCGGAGAAACGCCGCGCTCGGCAGCCCCAGCCGTGGCCGGGCGACGTCACACCGCAACCGGATCACGCCATCCCGCAGCAGTCGCCGCAACCGGCGCGCCACGGCCGGTGCGCTGAGGCCGACGGCGGCGCCCAACTCCTGCTGGCTCGCCCGGCCGTTCATGCAGAGCTTGGCGATGATCTGCTGATCGACCTCGGTACGCGGCCGCCGCCCCGCGGACACGGTGCCCCCGATCGCATTCAGCTCCCGTAGCCGCGCCTGCTGGTCCGCGGTCAACGCGCGCGCGTGCCACCGATGCGTCTCGAACAGCAGGTCGGGCACGATGTGCACGGCGTATTCGAGGATCCCCGGAATACCACCCAGCCGGGTCAACAGGTAGTCCGGAAGCCGTGGCCCGCCGCTCAGCACGATCATCAGCTGTGCGGACCCGGCCGTGTGGTGGATGCTGAGCACTTCGGGATGGTCGGTGAGAATCCGGGCGACCTCGGTGACCGCCCCGTTGGCACATCTGAGGTCGACATACGCCGAGAGCAGCTCGGTGACCGTGTGCCGGCCGGGCACCACCGTGATGCGAGCGACGCCGTCGTCCAGCAACCGTTGCCACCGCCTGGCCAGGGTCGTCGGTTCCGCGTTGAGGACATGCCCCAGATCGGTCCAGGACACCCGGGGAGCCAGCTGGAGCGCGTTCGTGATCTCCAGGTCAAGTTCACCGATGACGTTCGAATCCTGCATTCTCATCCGCACTTCTGGCGATTCTCAGCGTCAGCGCCTCGAATATACACGCCGTCCGTAGGGTCGCCGTTCAACGCCAGCCGGCTCTCACCGCGCCGGCACGCCACAGCTGCGAAAGAGGTGACCAATGACCACGGAAGCACCTCCGACGGCCACGACTCCGGGCCGGGGCGCACGGCTGCTCGACGGCATCGAGCGGGTCGGAAATCGGCTCCCCGATCCGTTCTCACTGTTCCTCCTGCTCTTCGGCGTCGTCGCCGTGGCATCGAGCATCATGGCCGCACTCGATCTGGTCGTCGAGGTTCCCGACGCCGAGGAGCCCACGCCCATCAGAGGGTTCTTCACCGCGGACGGCTTCACCTGGCTGACCACCAATCTGGTCGACAACTTCATCGGGTTCCCGCCCCTCGGGGTCGTGCTGACCATCCTGCTCGCCGTCGGCGTGGCGCAGCGGACCGGACTTCTCGCGGCGATGGTGCGACGGGCGTTCGGGCGTGCACCGCGATGGGCGCTGCCGTACGTGGTCGGTGTCATCTCGGTCGCCGGGAACATCATGAGCGACGCGGCCATGGTGGCACTGCCGCCGCTCGCGGCGATGGTCTTCGCCGCGGCCGGCCGGCATCCGGTGGCCGGGCTGCTCGGCTCGTTCGCCGCCGTCACCGCCGGCTACAGCTGCAGCCCGTTCATCACCAGCGCCGACGCGCTGCTCAGCGGCATCACCACATCGGCAGCCGAGTCACTCGGCAATCCCGGTACCGCCGTCACTCCGGTATCGAACTACTTCCTGATGGCCACCATCGCCCTCCTCCTCGGCGCCGTCACCGGCTTCCTGATCGATCGAGTCCTGGAGCCGTCGCTCATACGTAAGCAGGTGCCCAGAACGACGACGGCCGACAACCCGGAGAGTGCCGCCGCTCCAGCGGACGGCCGCGGCCACCGGAACCGGAACGGCGATCGGGAATGGAATGACGACCGGGACCGGGACGACCGCGACAACGATCACGACGACACCGGCAACGGGAACGACGCCGCTGCGCTGTCCGACGGGTCCGATCTCGGCCACACCGAACTCACCGACGACGAGCGGAGCGGCCTGCGCTGGGCCGGGGTCGCCTTCCTGGCGACCGCATTCGGCGTGCTGGCGTTGACCCTGCCCTCCGGGGCACCGATGCGGGCCGAGGACGGCAGCTTCCTGCCCTCCTCACCGCTCCTCGATTCGGTGGTCTTTCTCGTCTTCTTATCCCTGATTGTGCCGGCGATCGTCTACGGCATCCGGGTGCGCACCGTGCGGGGAGGTTCGAGCCTGGCGACCATGATGACCGGCGCCGTCAAGGACATGTCCGGATTCGTGGTGGTGGCGTTCGTGATGGCGCAGTTCCTCGCACTGTTCAACTGGAGCGGGCTCTCGTCGTGGCTAGCCGTCACCGGCGCCGACCTTCTGCAGCGCGCGCACTTCACCGGGTTCGGCGCGATCGTCGCCTTCGTCCTGCTCGCGGCGGTCATCAACGTCTTCGTGATCTCCGGCTCGGCGCAGTGGGCGCTGTTCGCCGCCGTGTTCGTCCCGATGTTCGCGCTGCTCGGCTACGAACCCGGCTTCATTCAGGCGGCGTTCCGGATCGGCGACTCGTCGACCAACGGCCTCAGCCCGTTGAACCCGTACATGGTGATCATCCTCGGGTTCTTGCGCGCCTACGAGCCGCGAGCCGGCCTCGGTACAGTCATCTCCCGAGCGCTCCCGTTCAGCCTCGTGTTCCTGATCCTGTGGATCGCCGTCCTGGCGGTGTTCTTCGTCACCGGCACGCCGGTAGGCCCGGGAATGGGTATCCACCTGTGAGCTCCAGCATGATTCGTCGACGTCGAAGAGAGAGCTGATGACCGGCAACGTCTCTGCCATCACCACCCCGACCGCATACGTGCACGCCCGTCTCATCGACGGCACCGGGCAGTCCCCGATCGACGATGCGACGGTGGTCGTCGAGGACGACACCATTACCTACGCCGGACCCGCACCCGGTGCGCCGGAGCTCCCACCGGCCCACCGCATGGTCGACCTGGCGGGGCGGACGCTGCTGCCCGGGTTCATCGACAGCCACGTGCACCTCGGGTACCAGGACGCGTCGAAGCTGGTGCTGAACAACCTCGACATCCATCGGAGCCTGTGGGCATTCGAGGTGGCCGAGCGTGCCCAGCGCACCCTCGACGCCGGCGTCACCAGCGTTCGTGACCTCGGCGGCCTGGACGCGGGCTTCCGTTCCGCGCAGGCGCGCGGCCTGCTGCGGGCTCCCCGGCTACAGGTGGCCGTGCGGATCATGAGCCACACCGGAGGACATGCGGACTTCCGGCTGCCCACCGGCGTGAACCTGCACGAACTCCCCGGATCCGCGGCGGAGATCGTGGACACCGTCGCCGAAGCACGCATCGGTGCTCGCCGGCTGATGCGGGACGGCGCCGACGTCATCAAGGTCTGCGCCACCGGCGGCGTTTCCAGTCCCTCCGACACGCCGGACGACGAGGGCCTCACCGTGGAGGAGATCGCGGCGATCGCCGACGAGGCGGGCCGGCACGGCGGTCGTCCCGTTGCCGCCCACGCGCAGGGTGCGGCCGGCATCCGCAACGCGGTACGCGGCGGCGTCTCCAGCATCGAGCACGGATACCTGGTGGACGATCAGGGAATCGACCTGATGCTGGAGCGTGGTACGTACCTGGTGCCGACGCTCTCCACGTTCGTCGGATACCACGAACGCAAGCATCTGCTGCCGATCGAGGCCTACAACGCCAAGCGAGCGATGGAGGAGCGGGCGTTCGCGTGCGTCTCGGAGGCGATCCGCCGCGGCGTACGAGTGGCCATGGGAACGGATGCGGGGATCTCCGTCCACGGCACCAACCTCACTGAGCTGGCACAACTGGTGGAGGTGGGCATGACACCGATGGCCGCGATCAGCGCCGGCACGTTGCACGCTGCCACCCTGCTCGGAGTCGCGGATCGGCTCGGCACGGTCCAAGCCGGGATGCTGGCCGACCTGGTCGCGTGCGATGGCGATCCGCTTCAGGACATCGGTGTGCTCGCCGATCCGGCCAACGTCGCACTCGTGGTGCAGAACGGTCAGGTGGTCAAGGGCGCGTTGGGAGCGCCATAACCGCGGTACGCCGAACTGCGTGGTTCGGTCCGACGTCATCCGGGTACAACAGGTACAACCGTGCAGATCCCGCAGGAACAGCGGAGGTGTAGTCGATGCTCCGGAGCCGGTCGGAGTCGACGCCGCCGAACCGGTCGGAGTCGATACCGTGGTGGACGCCGGTTGAGCGTTCACAGCCGGCGCGGAACTCCGCGCGGCCGCGGGACGTCTCGTGAGAAGAAGGTCACGCAATGACGCGGGCCACCGGCAAGCGGATCTTTAAGCGAATTCACAGCCACCGCACAGACACGGTTAACGAGGGGACGCGATGATTGTCCGTGACGTCCTGGATAAGGGAGAGGCACGATGACACATGCGGACCTGCCGCAGTTCGACCCGATCAAGGCTGCCTGGAACACCGTGGCGACCTATTCGAACTACGACGAGGCGCAGGACGCGGTGAACCGGCTCAACGCCGAGGGATTTCCGATCGAGCATCTGGACATCATCGGTTCCGATCTCAGGCTCGTCGAACGTGTCACCGGACCGGCGAACAAGCTGCGCGCGGCCGCGAACGGAGCGTTCAGCGGAGCAGGCATGGGCGCGGTGCTCGGCCTGGTGATGGGGTTGTTCTCGCCCGGATTCACCTGGTTGGCGATGACGGTTGTGGGAGCCGTCATCGGGACGATCTGGGGCGCCGGGTTCGGCTTCGCCGCGCATGCGTTCGGCGGCGGCCGGAAGACCTTCACCTCGACGCGTGGTCTGGTCGCCACGCACTACGACCTCGTGGCCCGCGGTGGTCGCACGGAGCAAGCCCGTATCCTGCTCGCCGGCACCAACCCCTAACCACGATCCCGCCAGAGGTTTGTGTCAGCCGGCCCAGCGGCCGGTCAGGTACGTGACGGCCCAGACACCCATCAGCGGAGCACTGATCAGGACGTACGTCCACAACACCCAGCGACGACGGGCGGCCAGCACACCGATCCCGACCCACAGCGGCCACCAGAGCAGGGTGGCCCGGGGCACCGAGAAGAACCAGTACGACGTGGCGAACGCGGTCACCTGAAGCCCGACCCAGGTCGCCTCGCCCCAGCGCCGCCACCACAGCAAGGCGGCCGTGAGCGCCAGCCCGACCACCAACGCCACCAACTCGGCGCCGAACATCCAGGCGAAACCCGGCGATTGCGTGCCGCCGAACGCGGCCTGCCAGGTGTTACTCCACGCATCCCACGGCCAGGTGAATTCCCGATTCCACTCCTGTTCTTGCGCACGCAACCAGGCGAGCCAGTCGCCGGTGAGATTCCGTAGGTACAGCATCCAACCCGCGAGCGGCAGCGCCGGGAGGAACAGCCAGCCGAAGCCGGACCAGCTCCACCGCCGCCGATCGCTCGTCTCGAACCTCGTCACCAGCCACTGCACGCACAGGGCCGCCGCGAGAAAGATCCCACTCACCCGCACCGTGCAGGCGAGCGCGGTGAGCGCACCCGCCGCCAGCCAGTTGCCCCGTCGTGCAGCCAGCCACGCGGGGAACGCACACGCCAGAAACAGCGCTTCGGTGTACGGCGCGGCGAGGAACACCGCCGCCGGGGAGCATACCCATGCCACGACGGTCAGCCGGCCTGCGGCAGCACCGCCCTCAAGAGCACCGAGCCGGCCGAGGGCGACCGCCGCTACCGCCCCCGCCGCCAGGGACACCAAGAGCCCGGTGGTGACGTGCGCGAGACCCAGTTGGCTGCCGAGCCACAGCAGGGCGGGCAGGCCGGGGAAGAAGGCCACGTTCGGAACGCCGGTGGGTTCGCCCCCGTACCCGTGCGTGGCGATGCCGCTGAAGTGGACGAAGTCCCACCGCTGCCACCGCTCCAGCCAAGGTATGACGTCGTTGCCGTCCGTCACGAACAGCCACCCGGCGGCCACGGCCAGGATCCACATCGACACCCGGCTGAGCAACCACACACCGATGGCGTCCCGTCCGACGGGGCCCAGCAACTGCTCCAGTCGATCCCGGGGCCCGCGCTCCGGTGTCGTACCACCGGCCAGATGCCGCTGGCGAGGACGGTCCACGCTCATGCCGCGGTCAGCCCTCCACTCGGGATCGAAGCCCGCACCGGGTCATGCTCAGGCCGCAGGATGTCGCGGCAGACCAAGGCGCAGAGCCACACCAGCGCGCCGACGCGGAGCAGGATCGACCAGGCATAGACGTCGCCGGAGATTACCGGGTTCTCCGGATCGAAGAAACCGGCCAGGTACAGCCAGACCGCAGCAAAGTACAGCACCTCGGCCACCTGCCAAATGACCAGCTCGCGCCACCGCGGCCGAGCCAGCACCGCCAGCGGCAACAACCACAGCGTGTACTGCGGCGACCACACCTTATTGACGAGCAGGAACGCGGCCACCGCGAGGAACGCGAGCTGGGTCATCCGCGGCGGTTCCGCCGCCAGCATCGCGATCACCACGACCACACCGAGCATGATCAGCCCGGCGCCGAGCACCAGCCGGTCGATGTCGTTCCGCAGCAGGTCGGGCGCCAGCAGCTGAAGGGCATACCAGATGGAGCCGAAGTCGGCGCCCCGGTCGATGTTGAACGTGAAGAAGTAGCGCCATCCGTCGCCTGCCCACAGGGCGACCGGTACATTGACGACCGCCCAGGTCGTCGCCGCCGCCACGGTCGCCAGCACAAACCGGCGGAACGCCACCGCCCGCTCCGGAGCACGCAGCGCGACGAGAAAGAACACGCCGAGCAGCAGCACCGGATAGATCTTGACGGCTACGCCGGCGCCGATCAGCACGCCGGCCCAGCCGGGTCTCTCTCTGGTCCAGGCCAGGATCGCGACACTGGTCAACGCGACGGCCAGCAGGTCCCAATTGATCGCAGCGCTGAACAGCAACAACGGTGACGCCGCGACGAGAAGCGCATCCCAGGGCCGGCTCGGCGCCGTCCGCCCCGTGGCGACGATCGTCACCAGTGCCGCTACCGCCATCAACACGGCCGTGATCTCGTAGAACCGGACCGATTCGGCGATCGCCCGATCCGGCGGGTCCGGATTCACCATGCCCTGCAGCGCCTGAGCGCCGTACGCCGTCGTCTGCATCACCCCACCGGTGAGCACCGGGTACTCCAGCAGCGTGTCGCGGTATACGACGTCGCCATCCGCCAGGCCTCGTTCCCGGTAGAGGAAGGGCACGTCCGAATAACACAACGACGTCCAGACCGCCCGGTCCTCTCGCGACTCCCAGGACCGGTCGTGACACGGCTTGTCGGCGAGCACTCCGAGCGCGAGCGCCACGCACCCGACGGCGAGCGCGATGCGCAACGGATTCCACCACCGGCGCCCCGGGACGGCACGCCGCCCAGCGGGTCCACCGACCCATTCGCTGGCGGCGGCCGCAACCGGATCATCCCGACTCGGCAGGACTGGCGACGACGTCACCCGCCTATGGTGCCGCAACGGCTCCGTCGGCGCTCAGCCGGGCGTGACCGCGCCGCCATACCCGGCCCCCGCGACCCGCCCGCACGGCCGGAGCGATGCACCGCCCGTCAGTTCCACCCCTCGTCGCCGCCCTCGTCGCCGTCGTCACCGCCACCGTCGTTGCCGTTCTGATTGCCGTTCGGGCTGCCGTCGCCACCGTCCGTGCCGTCATCACCGGACTCGTCGCCACCGTCGTCGCCGGACTCGTCACCGCCCCACGGACCGCCGTCGTCACCGGACTCATCGCCGCCGTCCGTACCGTCGCCACCGTCGTCGCCGGACTCGTCACCGCCCCACGGACCGCCGTCGTCACCGGACTCATCGCCACCGTCCGTACCGTCACCGCCGTCACCGCTGTCCCCGCCGTCGCCGCCGTCGTCACCGGACTCGTCGCCACCGTCCGTACCGTCGCCGCCGTCGTCACCGGACTCGTCGCCGTTCTGGTTACCGTTGGCGTTGCCGTTGTCACCGTTGCCGGTCTCATCACCGTGGTCGGGATCTGGGCGACGGGTGGGCTCGGGGATGTCCGGAGACGGGGTCTCGGTCGGCTCCGGCTCCTCCGGGTCGGTGCGCTCGGGGAACTCGATGACCTCCTCCCCGTCCAACGCGGCCTTCATGAACGCCGTCCAGACCCGGGCGGGATAACCGCCGGCGCGGAATTTCTCCTGCCCCCCGACGCCGTCGAGCGACTTGGTTCCCGCGGTCTCTCCTTCACCGTTGATGAACGACACCGCGGTAGCCAGCTGGGGCGTGAAGCCGGCGTACCAGGCGGTGAGATCCTCATGTGTCCCGGTCTTGCCGGCGGACGGGCGGTCCAGCTCCTGCGCCGCCTTCCCGGTGCCGTTGTCGCCCTCCACCACCTGCGTCATCGCGTACGTCACGTCCGCCACGACGTCCGGTTCGAAGACCATCTTCGGCTCCGGATCGACCGAGTGCAGCACGTTGCCGCCCCGGTCGGTCACCTTGCTCACCGTGTACCAGTCGGTGTGCCGGCCGCCAGCGGCCAGCGTCGCGTAGGTCTCCGCCAGCTCGACGGTCGACGCCTTGGCCTGACCGAGCGTGACCCGCGGGTTGGCTTCCAGATCCTGCGCGTCCTCCGGGAACCCGGCGCGGACCATCGCGTCGACCACCTTGGCGGGTCCCATCTGCATGGCGAGATCGACGAACGCCGTGTTGATCGACCGTTCCATGGACTGCAGAAGATCGACTTCCTCACCGTAGTCGGCATCGCCCAGGTTTCTCACCGGCGGGCCGAGCTCCGGGTCGTCGAACGGTGTGTCCCCCCAGAACTCGCTCTCCAGCGTCGCTCCGTCCTCCAGCGCGGCCGCCAGCGTGAACGGCTTCGCCGTCGATCCCACCTGCTGCTTTCCGTCCAGGGCGTCGTTGAAGGGATGCTCCACCGCGTCCGGGCCGCCGTACATAGCCACGACGGCGCCGTCGCCGGGTCGCACCGCGGCCAGGCCGATGCGCACCTCGTCGGCGTTCTCCGTCGGGCGTTCCTCTTCAACGGCCTTGACCGCCGCCTCCTGGGCCTCCTTGTCGAACGTGGTGACAATCCGCAACCCGCCGTTCCGGATCTCCGCCTCGTCCAGGCCGGCCGCGAGCAGCTCCTCCTCCACCTGCTGCATCAGGTAACCGTTCGGACCGGAGTACCTGTTGGTCCGCTGCTCGGGAAGCACCTCCGGCAATTCGGTCTCGGCCGCGGTCTGTGCGTCCAGCGCGCCGATCGCCGTCATGCCGTCCAATACGTACTGGAAACGCTGCGCGAAGCGCTCCTCGTTGCCCTCGATCGTGGGGTCGTAGCGGTGCGGTGAACGGAGGATGGAGGCGAGAGCGGCGCCCTCGGCCACGCTCAGCTCACTGACCGGCTTGCCGAAGTAGGACTTCGAGGCCGTCTGCACCCCGTAGAGGTCGCGGCCGAACCAGATCGTGTTGAGGTACGAGGCGAGAATGTCGTCCTTCTCGCGTTGCTGGTCGATCTTGATCGAGACGAACAGCTCGTTGAGCTTCCGGCTCCAGGTCTGGTCCTGGGTCAGGTAGTAGTTCTTCACGTACTGCTGGGTGATCGTCGAGCCGCCACCCGAGATCGAGCCGCCTTCGCGCACGAAGTTCAGGCCGGCGCGGGCAATGCCCGCCGGGTCGAAACCGCTGTTGCTGTAGAAGCTGCGGTCCTCCGCGGCGATCACCGCGTCCCGCACGTGCTGCGGGATCTGCGACAGGTCCACGCTCTCCCGGTTGTACTCGCTGAACCGCCCGAGCTCGGTCTCCCCGTCACTCCAGTAGACGATGGTCGCCTCGGAACGCGCGAAGTCGTTCGGCCTCGGAATGTCGGTCATCGCGTAGACGATCCCGATGCCGAGCACGCCCAGGAACATGAAGCCGAGGAAGTAGAGGGCGAGCGCCTTGATGCCCAGGAACTTACGCCAGCGCGACTTGCTCCGGCCGCCGCCCTTGGCACGAGCGCCCTTACCGCGCTGTCCGTTGCCGCTGGCCGCATAGCGTCGCCGTGCCTCGGCACGGCCGCCTTGGGGTCTGTGTCCTTCGGGTGCCACTGTCTCTTCGGTGCCTCGCATCGGGGGGTCGGAGCGGGACCGTCGCCGCGCCGTTGCGGCGTCCGGACCAAGGCAGAGCCTACGTCGCTCCCTGCCATTTTGTGGATCTTGTCGAACAGCACGGCCGATGATGCCCGGCGAGTGACGGCTCGAGATATAGTAGCGATGTATCCGTTCGATACATCAAGTTGTCACTGTTGGCAGGGAGCGTTCTCGTGGGAAAACGTGCCGAAGCGTTGGAGCTGGCCGTTCTCGGCTTGCTTCATGACGCCCCGATGCACGGATACGAGCTGCGTAAACGGGTGAACTCCCTGCTGGGCTGGGGTCGCGCGTTCTCCTACGGCACGCTCTATCCCACGCTCAAGGAGATGGTGCGCCGCGGTCATCTGACCGAGGACGAGGCCGTTGACGAGGCAACGATGTCACGCGCCAGTCGTCGAGGACGGATCGTCTACAAACTCACGCCGGACGGCAAAGAACGCTTTGCCGAGCTCCTCAATGAAGCGGGGCCGTCGTCCTGGGACGACGAACAGTTCGGCGTGCACTTCGCCTTCTTCAGCCGGGCGGACGCCGAGACACGCATGCGTATCCTTCTCGGCCGTCGCTCCCGGCTACAGGAGCGGCTCGAGCAGTTCCGCTCGGCGCTGTCTCGTACCCGGGAGCGGCTCGACGCGTACACGCTCGAGCTGCAACGGCACGGTCTGGAGTCGGTCGAACGTGAAGTCAGGTGGCTGGACGGGCTCATCAGCGCCGAACAGCGCACCAACGGGCCACAAGATGATCACCCGCGGGGCAGTCGACCCCGCCTGGGCTCTTCCGGCTCGACGCCGGCGGATCCCAGCGAATGAGAAAGGAAGAGGAGCTCATGGGCTCGCTTCGTGTAGCTATCGTCGGCGTGGGCAACTGCGCCACCTCGCTTGTCCAAGGGATCCATTACTACCGCGATGCCGACGCCGCGACCAAGATCCCCGGCTTGATGCACGTCCAGTTCGGCGACTACCACATCAGCGACATCGAGTTCGTCGCCGCGTTCGACGTGGACGCGAAGAAGGTCGGCCAGGATCTCGCTGACGCACTGGTGGCGAGCGAGAACAACACCATCAAGCTGTGTGACGTTCCGCCGACCGGCGTCAACGTACAGCGCGGCCCGACGCTCGACGGGCTCGGCAAGTACTACCGCGAGACCATCACCGAGTCCGACCAGGATCCGGTGGACGTGGTGGAGACCCTACGGGCCACCCAGGCGGACGTCCTGGTCTGCTACCTGCCCGTCGGCTCCGAGGAGGCGGCCAAGTACTACGCCCAGTGCGCCATCGACGCCGGCGTCGCCTTCGTCAACTGCCTCCCGGTCTTCATCGCCGGCACCCAGGAGTGGGCGGACAGGTTCTCCGCGGCCGGTGTGCCGATCATCGGCGACGACATCAAGTCGCAGATCGGCGCGACGATCACGCACCGCGTGCTGGCGAAGCTCTTCGAAGACCGGGGCGTGACCGTCGACCGCACGTATCAGCTGAACGTCGGCGGCAACATGGACTTCAAGAACATGCTGGAACGGGACCGGCTGGAGTCCAAGAAGATCTCCAAGACGCAGTCCGTCACCTCCCAGCTGGCCAACGGTCTCGAAGAGCGCAACGTACACATCGGCCCGTCCGATTACGTGGCGTGGCTCGACGACCGCAAGTGGGCGTTCATCCGGCTGGAGGGCCGCAACTTCGGGGACGCGCCGGTCAGCCTGGAGTACAAGCTCGAGGTGTGGGACTCCCCGAACTCGGCGGGCATCGTCATCGACGCCATCCGCGCGGCCAAGATCGCCAAGGACCGCGGCGTGGGTGGTCCGATCCTCTCGGCGTCGTCGTACTTCATGAAGTCGCCGCCGGAGCAGTACTACGACAGCGTCGCCCACGACCTGGTCGAGAAGTTCATCGCTGGTGAAGTAGAGCGCTAAAGCGGTACCGGTCGGGGCCGGGTGGCATCGTCGACGGCGGTGCCGGCCCGGCCTTCCGCAGCCGGATCCGCCGCACACCGGTGCCGTCTCCGGCTGGACCGGGATGATCATGTCCACTAGGTTCTTCCGCGTGCTACCCCTGGTTTCGCCGGGTGAGCAGCACAGAGAACCTGGTGGACATGATCGTTTCTTGGGGGTGACCGAGCGTCCGAGGCGGGCTGTGGCAGAGACCGTCGCCAATGTCCTACGTCACAAAGTTGGGCATTTGGGCCATCTCCACCATCGAACATTCGGCCCACTCGACTACCATTCGATTGTCCGGCATATCGGCCTTCTATTGACAGAACAGGGGCGGGCCAGCCAGCGTCGTCTACTGTCCCGCGTCCTGTCGCCAAAGAACGGTCGGCGGTGAGAGGGCACCCGCGCGGAAGGAGCTGACGTGAACAAGGCCGGCCCAGGAACGAGGCCGCCCGGCGGAACGTTAGCGACCCAGCAGCGCAACCCGGACAGGTGGACCTGCGTGAGTACGCATGCCGGCCCCGGGACGCCAGACCAAGGAGGAACGTTTCGATGACGCGGACCGCGCGAGCAAACCGCGGTGCGAGCAGCACCTCGAATCGAGCACGCGCGGCACACAACGCCAGCGCGAGTGCCGCTCCAGCCGACGAGGCCGCGTCGGAGGAGGGTTCGCGCACCTCGATGTGGCACTCGCTGCTACACGATCGAAGCGTCCGCTCCCGGGTCGCCGCACTCGTCTTGGTGCCGCTGGTGGGCACTCTGGTCCTCGGCGCCCTCTTCTTCAAGAATGCCTTGGACGACGCGTCGGCGGCCGGCGAGGTGGAAGAGCTCGCCGAGGTCGGCGTCGCGGCCACCGAAGTGCTGCACAGGATCCAGGACGAGCGGGACATCACCGCCCTCTACGAGGCGGACGCCACCGGGCAGTCCGCCGTCGGCGAAGCCCGTAACGCCACCGACGCCGCGCTGTCCGATCTCGAGGGCCGCCTCAATGTGGTCCGCGACGCCGACCCGGCCACCGAGTCGGCCGTTGCGGCGCTGGAGGCCGAAAGCGACAACCTCGCCACCTACCGGGAGCAGCGGGACAGCGGTGACCCGGAGTTCGACGCCGGTGGCGCCGCGAGCTACCACGACCTTGCCGAGGCGGTGCGAGGCATCGTGACCGCCTCCAGTTCGGTGGTCAACGACGGCGATACCGCGCGGCTGATCAACCGGCTGGACAACATCAGCCAGGCAGTCGAGTCCGCGTCGATGGAACGCGGCCTGGTGACCTACAACCTCACCCCGGACGAGGAGCCCACGTCCTCGCTGACCGCGAGCGTCGCGTCCTACCGAGGCGAGCAGGACCTGCTGGTCGGGCGTTTCCTCGCCGGCTTCAACGACGAGAGCGCCGCCGGCGCCACCTCCAGCGAGCTGGGCGGCGGAGATGAACTCACCGCCGAGACCATCACGCAGATCCGCGAAGGCGAGACCGTCGACGCCAGCCACGAACAATGGTTCTCCAGCGCCACCGAACGCCTGGAGATCATGCGCGGCGTCGAGGGTGAGGCCGCCTCCGCCGTCGTCGACAGTGCGTCGGCGACCAGCAGCAATGCGCGCGCCACCGCCGTGTTCAGCGCCATCGCGGTGCTCATCGTGCTGGCGCTCACGGTCTTCCTCGCCGTCGTCGTCGCCCGCTCCATCGTCGGACCGCTGCGCCGGCTTCGCGCCGCCGCGCAGCAGACGTCGAGCAAGGATCTGCCCGAAGCGGTCGAGCGCATCCGCCAGGACGGCCCGGCGGCCGCCCTCAAGTCGACGGAATCCGGCGAGGTCATCAAGGCCGAGGGCAAGGACGAGATCGGTGAGGTCGCACGGGCGTTCAACGAAGTGCACGCGATGGCCGTCCGGGTGGCCGGAGACCAGGCGTTGTTGCGACAGAACCTGGACACCATCGTGGTCAACCTGTCCCGCCGGACCCAGTCCCTGGTCGACCGGCAACTCGGCGAGTTGGAGAGCCTGGAGCAGCGGGAACGTGACCCGGATCAGCTCAGCACGCTGTTCCGTATCGACCACATGGCGACTCGCGTTCGCCGGCACGCCGAGAGCCTGCTGGTCCTGGCCGGCGTCGAGGAGATGCGGACGCAGACCGCGTCCGCACCGGTCCTGGACGTCGTCCGTACCGCCGTCGGCGAGGTGGAGCAGTACCCGCGGGTGAAGTTCGGCGTCATGCCGACGGACCTGGTCTCGTCGACCGCTGTCGACGACATCGCGCACATGCTCGCCGAGTTGATCGACAACGCGACCGAGTTCTCTGCGCCCTCCACCCCCGTACGCGTGACCAGCCAGCCGTTGCTCGGTGGCGGCCTGCGGATCTCGGTGACGGACGCTGGCCTAGGCATTCCAGAAGACCAGCTCCAAGAGCTCAACGCGCGGCTCTCCAACGTCAGCGACATCGACGTGGCCACGTCACGGACGCTCGGTCTGTACGTCGTCGCCCGGCTCGCGGCCAAGCACGGTATCGGCGTGCGCCTCGAGGCCGGCTCCGGCGGTGGGACCGTCGCACAGGTCGATATCCCGGCGAACCTCATCCACTCCCCGCTGGACAACGAGAGCGAACCGGTCAAGGATCCCGCCGAGGACCTGCTGCACACACCCAATCCGTGGCTGCCGCCGAGCAGTGCCTCCCGACAGTTCGAGCAGCCGCAGCAACAGCCGCCTGCGCCGGCGCCGACGACACCGAGCGCGAGCAGTCAGGGAGCCGGCCAGCCGCCGGCGGAATCTGCCGGCGGGTACGGCTCGGGGAGCTGGCCCTCGTTCGAACCGTTGTCGTCCTCGTCGACGTCCCCGGCTTCGTCGTCTTCTTCGGCATCCTCGACCGAACGCGTCACCGAGCCGTTGCCCGGTTACGGCAGCAGCAGCCACGACCTGCCCGACTTCACCGGGGAGAACACGTTCGGCCCGACGAGCCCGACCGACACCAGTGACTCGCCCATTTTCGAATCGGTCCGCTCGGCATGGTTCAGCGACCAGGGAGCGGACTGGTCCAGCCCGGCCGACGCCGGGTGGCGACGGGCCGCGGAGGTGCTGCGGTCCGCCGAAGAAGCTGCGAACGCGCGCTGGAACCAGCGCTCTACGGAGCCCCCTGGCCGGCGCGCTCGCCCCAGCACGGGCCGTCCGGCCGTCCCCGGGTCCGGGTCCGGATGGGCCGCCGGCACGCCGACGCCGCCGAACGCAGCACCCCCCTCTCCGAGCGCGGCGCCACCGCCGGCGAGCGTTCCACAGCCGGATACTCCTGGGGCGATGCCGGTCGGTGGTGGCCAGCAGCAGCCGCAGCCAGACTTCGGTGCGCCGCCCGTGCCCGATCCCGCCACCCAGGCGCCGGCAGCCAGCATGAGCGCGTCCGGACTCCCGGTGCGCCGTCGTGGAGCATCGCTGATACCAGGTTCGATCGATGATCCGGCCGCGGCTGAGGCGAGCCAGCGACCCTCGCCTCAGCGCAAGAGCGCGGACTCCGTATCATCCACTCTTGCAAGTCTGCAGCGCGGTGTTGGTCGCGGTCGTCAGGAGACCGGTGGCTGGGTTCCCAAGCGTCCCAGTGACCCCGAGAGGAGCAAGCAGTGACGAACTCTACGAACGATGAGCTCAATTGGCTCCTCGATCGTTTCGTCCAACGCACGACCGGCGTCGCGCACGGTGTGGTGGTGTCCGCCGATGGTCTGCATCTCGCCGGCTCCTCGGGACTCCCCCAGGAGCGCGGAGAGCAACTCGCCGCCGTCGTGTCCGGCCTCGCGAGCTTGACCGTGGGTGCCTCGATGATCCTCAACGCCGGGGAAGTCCAGCAGACGTTGGTGGAGATGGCCGACGGCTTCTTGCTGGTCATGGCGGTCGGATCCGGTGCGCATCTCGCGGTGCTCGCCGCGGCCGGCTGCGATCTCGGTCAGGTGGGTTACGAGATGGCGTTGCTGGTGGAACGGGTCGGTGCGGCACTCAACCCTGCCGCTCGCGTGGGGTGACGCGGGGTGAGGGATAGCTCGGGGAGCCGGCCGACGTGAGTGCACGAGAACACGGGGAAGACCATGCCGATACCTGACTCTGGCCGCATACGCCCCTATCTTGCGACCCGCGGCCGAACCCGTCCTGTCCAGGACATCGCCATCGAGGCATTGGTCTCCACCACCGACGCCGGGCGTAACCATGGCATCGACCCGGAACCGGAGCGTGACCGTATTCTGCGGCTGTGCCACGCGCCGCGATCCGTCGCCGAGATTGCCTCCCTCGTCTCCACGCCGCTGGGCGTTGCTAGGGTGCTTGTCGCCGATCTTGAGGCAGAGGGCCTCACCCGCGTCGCGGATCCGCACGCGGCATTCCATGGGTCGGTGGAACCGGCTCGCGATCTGAGTGTGCTGGAAAGGGTGAGGGATGGCCTCCGTCGACTCTGAGATGTCCAGGGGGACACAGGCGTCTCAGGACGCCCTGTCAGTCAAGATCGTCGTCGCGGGCGGATTCGGCGTCGGCAAGACGACGTTCGTCGGTTCGGTCAGCGAGATCGAGCCGTTGCGGACCGAGGCCCTCATGACGGACGCGTCGACCAACGTCGACGACCTGTCGATGCTGCCGGAGAAGCGCACCACCACGGTGGCCATGGACTTCGGCCGGATCACCCTCGCCGAAGACCTGGTGCTGTACCTGTTCGGCACGCCGGGACAGAACCGCTTCTGGTTCATGTGGGACGACATCACCCGTGGTGCCATCGGTGCCGTGGTCCTGGTGGACACCCGGCGACTGGCCGACTGCTTCGGCGCCGTGGACTACGTCGAGCAGCGCGGGATTCCGTTCTTGATCGCCCTCAACGCCTTCGACGGCGTGCAGCAGCACACAGCCGAAGAGGTCCGGGAAGCGCTGCAGCTCGGCCCCGAGGTACCGTTCCTGGTGACCGACGCGCGCGACCGTGAGTCGGTCAAGACGGTGCTGGTGACACTCGTCGAGCACGCTATGAGCATGGTGCAACAGCAGCACACCTGAGCGTCGTCGCCAGATACGCGGCGTCGAGCGGCGCCGCTGCCGATCAGGATGTGTGGCCGTCGAGCGGCGCTGCCGAGCGCCTGATGTGGACGTCGAGCAAGGCCGACTCGGCGCCTGGCTTGGTGGGTGGGGTCGAGTTCTCCTCTGCGGCTGGTCCGACGGCGGCGGCACCCGTCGGTGTTACGCCGCGTCGCGCCGTCGTCCAAAGCGCCGCTGCCGGAGAATCTCGATCCCCACTCCCGACGCGTCTTCCGTGCGCGACTATCAGAACTCGTGGCACACGACGTCGCATCGGGCCTGCCGCCGCGTGAGTACCGTACGCGACTGTCGGAGTTCTTGGCCCTCCTCGCACCGGGTCTGCTGCCCCGTTCTTGGCCCACCGTGCACAGCACTATGCTTCCTCGGAGTCGCTGGAAGAGTGCTCCAAGGAGCCATGGTGTCGCCGGAGGGGTTGCATGGAAGCTTGGTGTCGTCGGCGCACGACCCCAAGGAGGCTTGGTGCTGCTCCGCACTCCGGCTCGCACGCCCCGCCGAGCACCCCAAGGACCCGGTGGTGGCTCAGATCCCGGCACGGCAGTCGATGAAAAGCGAGTTTGTGGCGTCAGAAGCCACCAATCTCGTCTTCATGCTTGGGACCCCGCCGAGACTCGGGAGTTCCGGTGTGGCTCGGGCCGGCTCAAGGCGGTAGCAGGCGGCGGCGTGTCCAGGAGTTCAGCCGGCCGCCTCCGGCTGCTCGGCCCACCACTTGAGCAACTCGGCCGTGGCCTCCTCCTCGGAGAGCGGCCCTCGGTCCATGCGGATGTCCAGCATGTGCTTGTAAGCGCGCCCCACCACCGGGCCCGGGGTCAGACCGAGGATCGCCATGATCTGATTACCGTCGAGGTCGGGCCGGATCTTCTGCAGCTCCTCCTGTTCCGCGAGCTGCTCGATGCGTTCCTCCAGGCTGTCGTAGGAGCGCTGCAGCGCCTTCGCCTTGCGGGGGTTGCGCGTCGTGCAATCGGAACGGGTCAGCACGTGCAGATGATCGAGCAGGTCGCCCGCGTCACGGATGTAACGGCGGACCGCCGAGTCGGTCCACTGCCCGGTGCCGTAGCCGTGGAAACGCAGGTGGAGTTCGGTCAGCTTGGACACCGCGTCGACGGTCGCAGACGGGAAGCGTAGCTTGGTCAACCGCTTGCGGGCCATCTTCGCGCCGACCACGTCATGGTGGTGGAAGCTCACGCCGCCGCCGGGCTCGAACTTGCGCGTCTTCGGCTTACCGATGTCGTGCAGCAAGGCGGCGAGCCGGATGGTCAGATCGGGGCCACCGTCGGGAAGCCGGTCCTCCAACTCGATCGCCTGCTCCAGGACGGTCAACGAGTGCTCGTACACGTCCTTGTGCCGATGGTGCTCGTCGATCTCGAGCCGCAGCGCCGGCAGCTCCGGCAGCATCCGGTCGGCGAGGCCGGTGTCGACCAGGAGGGTCAGCCCCGCACGCGGGTCGTCGGACAGCAGCAGTTTGGTGAGTTCGTCCCGGATCCGCTCGGCCGAGATGATGTCCAGTCGGTCGGCCATCCGACGCATCGCGTCGATCACCTCGGGCGCCACCTGGAAGCCCAGCTGTGCGGCGAACCGGGCCGCCCGCATCATCCGCAGCGGGTCATCCGAGAAGGACGTCTCCGGCGTGCCCGGCGTACGGATCACCTTCCGGCCCAGATCGGGCAGCCCACCATGCGGGTCCACGAACTCGCGGCTGGGCAGTCGCAGCGCCATGGCGTTGATCGTGAAGTCCCGCCGGACGAGATCGTCGGAGATGGTCTCCCCGTATGCCACCTGCGGCTTCCGGCTGGCCCTGTCATACACGTCAGATCGGTACGTGGTGACCTCGATCTGGAAGCCGGCCTTGCTGGCGCCGATCGTGCCATACGCCTCGCCGACATCCCACACGCTCTCGGCCCAACCGGACAGCAGGCGCTTGGTCTGTTCCGGTCGCGCCGATGTGGTGAAGTCCAGATCTTGACCGAGCCGATCCAGCAGTGCGTCCCGGACGGAGCCTCCGACCAGGGCAAGCTCCTGTCCGGCCGCGGTGAATCTCTCGCCGAGTTCGTCCACTACGGGCGCGATACGCAGGAGCTGGCGGACCGCGTGCCGTTGTGCAGCGGACAGAGTCTTGTCGGGATCAAACGAGTCGGTCACGAGGCTCGAGCGTACGACGTGCCGCGATCAAAGCAGAACCCCGATACCCTGGGTCTATGCTCGGCCGGATATTAGTGACCACCGCCGTGCTCGCAGTGGTGACGATGATCTTGCCGGTGCCCGCCACGGCTGCCGATGGACCCCAAGATCAGGATGCGGGCGCGGGAGTCACCAGTTACCTGCATACCGTCACGCCTTCCGTGCTCGGACCGGACGACGAGCTGACCCTGGCCGGCGTGGTGGAGAACACCGGCGACGAGCCACTGACGAACGTCCAGGTGCTTCCGCGGTGGAGCAACGTGCAGCTGGAGACCAGGGAGGAGATCCGCCAGGTCGCCAGCGACACGTCGCTACGCTGGGGCTACCGCCGCAGCGATCCTTACCAGGTGGTCGCCGAACGTCTGGATCCAGGCGAGCGGCAAGAGTTCCGGCTTACCTTCGACGACACCGAGCAGCTCGGCTTCGGTCTCGCCGGGGTCTACGTCATCGGTGTCGACGTGCGTGGCACCCTCACCACCGGGGAGCGCACCGATCTCGACACGGTGCGGACCGTCATCCCGTGGATGCCCGACGGTGAGACGCCGGATCCGGTGCAGGTCTCGCTGATCTGGCCGGTAGAGGCGACACCCTCGCTCACCCCCGACGGCACCCTGGTCAACGACGCTCTCGCGGGCCGGCTACGCCCTGGTGGCGCCCTGCATTCGGTGGTCGATGCGGCCGGAGACAGCCCGGTGAGCTGGCTGGTCGACCCGGACGTGCTGGACACGGTCGAGGCGATGTCCGCGGGCGCCGAGGTGGAGAGCGAATCCGCCGACACCTCAACAGATGAAGCATCCGAACTTGCCGGCTCTTGGCGCTCCGCGTTCAACGACGCCAGAGGGGACAACACAGCTCTGCTGCTGCCATACGCCAGGCCGGACACCGGCTCACTGGTCGCCGCCGATCCGCCACTGGCGTCTCGCATCACCAGCGCGGCGGCGGAGTTGACCACCGAAGCCGCTCGTACGATGCGTGACGTCCGGACCGGGGTCGCGTGGCCGGGCGGCGGTGTGGCGGACGACCGGACACTGGCCACGCTCGCCGACGCCGGCGTGCGGACCGTCATCCTCTCCGGCAACGCGGTATCTCCCCATCCGGAGCACCCCCTCGCTGAGATCCAGGCCGCCGACGCCGCCCTGGACGCGGTCGTCACCGATCCAGGGCTGGACGCCGTGCTGGCCGATGCCTACACCGCTCCGAACGCACAGGCCGGAGCGCTGGAGCTGCAGCAGCGCTGGGCCGCCGAGACCGCCATGGTGGCGCTCGAGGCGCAGGCCCTGGATCAGTCACCGCAGCCGCTGATCGTCGCTCCCCCGGCACGCTGGACACCCGAACCGGCGGTCGCCTCGGCCGTGATCGACACCTGGACGTCGCTGCCGTGGGTGACGCCCACCACCGTGGACGATCTCGACCGGCCCGCCGCCCCGGCAACCGTCGCCCCTGTGCCGGACGACAGCACGAATGCGCTGCCCGGCGAGAATGCCTCCGCCACCGGGGAGTTGGAGACCGCCGCAGAGGACTACGTCGAACTGCTGGCCGACCCGGCGCCAGGGTTGAGCGAGTCGCTTGGACGAGCGACCGTCCGTTCGGCGTCGGAGGGATGGCGGGACGATCCGGCCGCCGGCGCGGACTATGCCGGCGAGATCATCGAGGAACTCACCGATCCGTTCGACGAGGTGCACGTGACCGTACCGGAGTCGGTCACCCTCTCCAGCCGCACCGGAGTCTTCCCGCTCACCGTCAGCAACGACCTCGACCAGCCCGTGACGGTCAAGCTCGATATCCATGCCGCGAACCCGGACCGGCTCCGGGTCGGTGAGGTCGAGGAACAGCGGGTCGAAGCGGGCTCCCGGCAGACCATCCAAGTCCAGGCGGAGGCCGTCACCAACGGGAGGGTGCCGATCACGGTTCAGCTCGTCACCAAGGACGGTTCCCCACTCGGGATCGCCTCCAGGACCGTGGTGAACGCGACCGACTACGGAACGGTCGGGTGGTTCATCATCGGCGGTGCCGTGCTTCTCTTCGGCGGGTCGGTGCTACGGACGATGCTCCGGCGACGGCGCTCAGAGGACTCGGATGCGGCCGATCCGCCGGACGACAGGCCGGATGCGGCCGGCGACACGGCAGACGCGGCCGGCGACACGGTGGACGCGGGCCGGCTCACGGCGAGCACCGACGGGCAACCGGTCGTCGGTTCGACGCAGCGCGTCGTCGGATCCGGCGTACTGCGCGACGGGCGGCGCCGGCGGATGCCGCCCAGACCTGGGGAGGTCACCCCATGAGCCGGGCACCCGGCACGCCGGCCGCCGACGCAGAGCCGCCCAACCCGAGGAAGGCGAGCCTGCTCGGGTCGAGCGCGATCATGGCGGCCGGCACCGTCGTCTCGAGGGTGACCGGATTCGGCCGGGCGGCCATCATCGCCGCCGCACTCGGGCTGACGCTGACGGCGGACGTGTTCAACGTGCCCAACGTCATCCCGAACATGCTGTACATCCTGGTCGGCGGCGGCATCCTCAACTCGGTGCTGGTCCCCGTCCTGGTGCGCGCGATCAAGAACGACGCCGACGGGGGTGAGGCATACTCCCAACGACTGTTCAGCCTCGCGGTCACGGTGCTCGCCGCAGCGACGGCGATCGCGGTGCTGGCGGCCCCGCTGATCCTGCGGGCGATCGTCGACTCCAGGTACCTCGAGCCGGACATGCGACCGTTCTTCGACAATATGGTCACGTTCGCCCGGTTCTGCCTGCCACAGATCTTCTTCTACGGGCTGTATGTCCTGATCGGCCAGATCCTCAACGCCAAGGGCCGGTTCGGGCCGATGATGTGGTCGCCGATCCTGAACAACGTCGTGGCGATCGCCGTATTCGGTGTCTACCTCGTCGTCTTCGGCACCAAGTCGCCGGAGACGTTCAGTTCATCGGAGACGCTCCTGCTGGGCCTCGGTTCCACGGCCGGCGTGGCGGCACAGGCGCTCGTCCTGCTGCCGGTGCTGCGTCAGACCGGCTTCTCGCTGCGGTTCCGTACCGACTGGAAGGGACAGGGGCTGGCCGAGCCGGTGAAGCTCGGCATGTGGACCTTCGGGTTCGTCATCGTCAACCAGGTCGCGTACGTGTTCTTCGTCAACGTCGCCACCAGCGCCAGCGCGGCCGGCGACGACGGAGCGGGTTACACCGTATACGCGAACGCGATGCTGATCATGATGGTGCCGCATTCGGTGATCACCGTCTCCTTGGCCACGGCGCTGCTTCCGCGTCTATCCGACCTCGCGGCCGACGGTTATCTCGACCAGGTCCGGGACAGGCTGGTATCGGCGATCCGCGCCTGCCTGGCGATCATCATCCCGCTCGGCGCCTTGACGGCGGTGCTGGCCTACCCGCTGACCGCGATGATCTTCGACTACGGTTCCGCCCGCGGGCAGACGGACATGCTCGCGCGCACCCTCATCGCGCTGATGCCGGGGTTGCTCGCCTTCACGGTGCATTACCTCTCCCTGCGCGGCTTCTACGCCCTGCAAGACACCAAGACGCCGTTCTTCACCCAGGTGTGGATCGCTGCGATCATGGTGGTCTGGGCGCTGGGCATCACCTTCGTCTCTCCCAGCCCCGACGTCGTGACGATGACCTTGGCCGCCGGATACAGCGCCGCCTACGTCGCCGGCGCCACGGTCAGCGTCATCCGGCTGCAACAGCGCATCGGTCGCATCGCGCTGGCGCCGCTGGTCCAGCACGTCGTGCGGATACTGATCCCCACGGCCATCGGCAGCACCGTCGCGTGGCTGGTCTGGCAGGGCTGGTCCCAGCTCGGACTGCTGGATCCGCTGCCGTCGATGCTGACGCATCTGGGCGACCTCATCGTCGCCGGCACGATCGGATCGCTCGTCATCGTGGCGCTGGCCTACGCGATGCGCATCGCGGAGGTACGGCGTGCGGTCGCGATGGTGCTGGCCCGCCTCCGCGGAGGTACGGCACGGATGGAGGCCGACACCGCACCCGAGCCGGTCGACGAGCAAGCGCTGGAAGAGACAGCCGAGCATCCGTCGCCGATCGTCGAGACCGGCACGTTGAGCATCTTCCGTCAGCCGGCCTTCGACCCGGACGTGACCGTCGAGTTCTTCCTCGACGAGACCATGCACGGTGCCACGATGCACGGGGTGCCCAGCGTCACCAGCACCATGACGGGGCACATGCGCCGTCCCGTCGATCCCAACGCCGGCATCAAGCGCGCACAGCGGGCGGACCACCTCAGCGTCGACACGCAGCCGGAGCTCCCGCTCAGGCCGGTCACCGGGAACGCCGCCCAGACGTCCGGCCGGGCTCAGCTGCTGGCCGGCAGGTATCGCGTGGAGCGCCTGCTGGACGATTCCGCCGGCGTTCGCTCGTGGCATGGATTCGATGACGTCCTGCAACGTCCGGTCTTCATTCAGACCCTCGACGACGGTGATCCCCGTGCCGAGCAGTTCGTCGTCGCGGCCCGTAGGGCTTCCACCATCGAGGATCCGCGGTTCCTGCGGGTTCTCGACATCGGTTCCGACGGCGTTTCGTACATGGTGCGCGAGTGGACACCCGGCCGGGACCTCTCCACGCTGCTGGGCGACGGCCCGTTCCACACGCAACACGCTTCGGCGATCGGCCGAGAGGTGGCCGACGCGTTGGCCACCGCGCACGCCCAACGGCTGTTCCACCGGCACCTGGTGCCGAGCCTGGTGTTCCTGACCGCCGAAGGTTCGATCAAGATCGCCGGCCTGGAGACCGAGGCGGTCCTGCACGGCCCCGCCGAGGTGTATCTGGATGGCGCAGGCAGCCCCGTCACCGACCCGGTGGCGCTGGACGCGGCCGGCGTCGGCGGCGTGCTATACGCCTGCCTGACCGCGCACTGGCCGACGAACGTGCCGGACAGCGGTCTGCATCCCGCACCGCGGATGGACGGCAAGCTGCCGTCGGCGCGGCAGATCCGCCCGGGTATCCCCACCGCATTGGACGTCATCACGGACCGCGCCGTGGGCAACGCTCGCCGGCACCACACCGTGCCGCTGAGTTCACCGCTCCAGATCGCCGCCGAACTCGGTGCCGGCCCGCGGACCGACGAGTTCGTCGTACCCGCACAGCATCCCGCGCCGTCGGCGGCGCCCAACGGCGCCCGCGCCGACGAGGTGAACGGCTCCTATCTGGCGACGATGTCCGGGGCGGGCGTCCCGCCGGGCACATCGAGGCGGGACCGGCGCCGGACGAGCCGGCTCAATCGCTTCCTCGGTGTCATCGGTGCGGCGCTGCTGCTCGTCGGAGCCACGCTGCTCGGCCTGCAGCTCATGCTGAGCGCGTTCGACTCCGACGACGACAGTCCGTCCGACCGCGTCCTCCCCACCGAGGACGCCACCACCGACCCGTCCACCGGCAGTCCGGAGCCGGACGAGGAGATCGAACCGACTCCGTTGGAGCTGGCCGCCGCCGACTACTTCGACCCGTTCGGGAGCACACCGGAGAGTCCTACTGCCGTCGGCGACGCCATCGACGGTGATACCGGCACGGCCTGGCCGACACTGACCTATTACTCCCCGTTGGAGGATCAGAAGGAGGGCGTCGGGTTGTACGTCGACATCGGCGACGAGCAGGGCATCACCGAGATTCAGCTCATGGTGCTGAACGCCGGCGCTGACGTCGAATTCCGCGTCGCCGAGGAGGGCGCGTCGGCGCCGCCGGACAATATCGACGACTGGGAGCTGATACACCGTGCCGAGGATGTCGGCGACGAGCTGACCCATACACTTGATGAGGCCGTCACGAGCCGCTATCTGTTGGTGTGGTTCACCCGGCTGCCACCGTACGAGGGCAACTACCGAAGTGGTGTGACCGAGGTGACCGTCTTGGGCACAGAGGGAGGTTCTTAAGTGACCGGCGACCCCGCCGCGTACCAGGAGTCCGACGACGAACTCCTGAAGCGCCACACACGCGGCGAGCACGACGCCTTCGGTGAACTGGTCCGCCGGCATCAGGACCGGCTCTGGGCGGTCGCGCTGCGGACCCTGGGGAACCCGGACGAGGCTGCGGACGCACTGCAGGACGCCCTCGTGAACGCCTTTCGCCGAGCATCCTCCTTCCGCTCCGAATCCGCTGTGACCACCTGGCTGCACCGCATCGTCGTCAACGCCTGCCTGGACCGGGTCCGGCACACCGCGGCGCGGCCGGCAGACCCCACCCCGTTCGACGGCACCGAGTCACCCGCCGTGACCGCAGCACTGGACCCGGGTCCGGACCCGGCCGAGCGCACGGCGGTCCGATTGGACGTCGAGACGGCGCTGGCGTCGCTTCCGGACGAGCAACGGGTTCCGCTGGTGCTCGTGGACATGGAGGGCTACCGCGTGGCTGAGGTGGCCGAGATGCTCGGGCTTCCGGCCGGAACGATCAAGAGCCGCTGCGCCCGGGCGAGGGCCCGGCTGGTGCCGTTGTTGTCAGCTGAAGAATCTCGCAGCGGCGCAGGGAACCAACCTCGCGGCAGCCACGTCTCACCTGAGACCGCCAACGAGCAAGGAGGTGAGCGTCGGTGAGCGCTGCCGACCGGCATCCTCCTGAGTACGTCCTGGCTGAACTGGCCGAAGGCGTTCTCGAGGACGGCACGTCCACGGTGTCCGAACACGTCCGCGGCTGCCCGTCGTGCCAGTCGGTGCTGGACCAGCTGACCGAAGTGACGCGGCTGTTGCGCACCACGCCGGATCGGGTCCCGATGCCCGCTCACGTCACCGCACGTATCGCGGCCGCGCTGAATGAGGAAGCCATTGTGGCCACTGCCGCTCGCGAGCGGGCAGAACAGGAGGCACGGGCGGCCGATGCGGGCGCGAGTGGCGCCAGTGGCGCCGCCGGCCCGGTCGGGTGGTTCCGGCGCAGGCTGCCGATCGCGGTGGCCGCTGCCGCCGCCACCGCGTTCATCGGGTTCTTCGGGTACACACTGATCAACGACGATTCGCCGCCCGAGATGGCCACCAGCAGCGGTGCCGCCGATCGGGAGTTCGATACCGACGACCGCGGTGCCGACACCGACGATGAAGCCGGCGGCGAGGATACGGAGAACGAGGAGAACGCGCCCGGGGACGGACCCGGGGTGGCCGAGCCGGGGCCGCTCGGTGAGAACCTGCTCGAGCGGACGATCCTGGATGTCTGGAACTCCCGTGAACAGGTACAGCCCGGATGTGGGCAGGGCCTCGCCGATGCCCAGGGCTCCGACCTCGTCGGCAGCACGGAATTCGACGGCGATGTCCTCGTCGTGCTGGAGAGCGATCAGCTGACCGGCTGGGTCGTCGGCGACTGTGAATCCAGTGTCGGCGGTGAGACGCCGGACGTCGCGGTTCCCCTGCCGCAGGAGTGACGCGGTTCCGCGCCCTGGTGGCGGAGGAGGCCGCGGCTGAACTAGTAGGGTGGGAATTCCGAGAGCCCAGGATCCGTTGGGCCTGGTGGAGTCATCACGAGCATCCTCGAAAGGGCACGAAACGTGACCGACACTCGAAACGTCGTCATCATCGGTTCCGGTCCGGCTGGTTACACCGCCGCCGTGTACGCGGCTCGCGCTCGTCTCGAACCTGTCCTGATCGAGGGTGAGGTCAGCTGGGGTGGTGCGTTGATGAACACCACCGAAGTCGAGAACTACCCGGGTTTCCGGAACGGCATCATGGGCCCCGAACTGATGGAGGAGATGCGGGCCCAGGCCGAGCGGTTCGGTTCGGAGATCGTCACCCGAGACGCCGTCCACGTGGACCTCTCCGGTCCGGTCAAGGTCGTCAAGGACAGCGAAGGCAACGAGTATCGCGCGCATGCCGTGATCCTCGCCATGGGCTCCGGCTACCGTGAGCTGGGCTTGGAGAACGAGAAGCGGCTCTCCGGCCACGGAGTGTCATGGTGTGCCACCTGCGACGGGTTCTTCTTCCGCGACCAGGAGATCGCCGTCGTCGGCGGCGGTGACTCGGCGGTCGAGGAGGCCACCTTCCTGACCAGGTTCGCCAGCAAGGTCTACCTGATCCACCGCCGTGACCAGCTCCGCGCGTCGAAGGTGATGCAGGAGCGCGCGTTCGCCGACGAGAAGATCGAGTTCGTCTGGAACACCGAGGTGGCCGACGTCCTCGGCGAGGAGAATGTCACCGGGTTGCGGCTGCGGGACACGAACACCGGCGAGGAACGGAAGCTGGACGTCTCCGGCCTGTTCGTGGCGATCGGTCACGATCCCCGCTCGGAGCTGGTCAAGGGCCAGATCGACCTGGACGACGCCGGGTACGTCAAGGTCGAGGCACCCACCACGCGCACGAACGTGACCGGCGTCTTCGCAGCAGGCGACTTGGTCGATCACATCTACCGGCAGGCGATCACCGCTGCCGGCACCGGTTGCCAGGCCGCGCTCGACGCGGAGCGCTACCTCAGCGAGCTGAAGGCGACCACGGCTCCGCAGACCACCGAAACCGTGAGCTGAACTCTCCCACGGATGTCCGCCTTCCACACGGGCATACTGCACCAACCACATTGAGGAGTTATCCATGGGCACCATCCAGCATGTCACCGATGCTGACTTCGAAGAGAAGGTCCTGAAGAGCGAGAAGCCGGTGCTGGTCGACTTCTGGGCAGAGTGGTGCCGCCCCTGCCAGATGATCGCTCCGGTTCTCGAGGAGATCGCCAACTCCCAGGACAAGCTCGAGATCGTCAAGCTCAACATCGACGAGAACCCGGCCACTGCCGCGTCGAACCGGGTGACCTCGATCCCGGCCCTGCACGTCTACTCTGGTGGAGAGGTCGTGAAGCAGATCATCGGCGCCAAGCCGAAGCAGCTTCTGCTGAACGAGCTCGCCGACTACGTAGGCTAGAGGTCCGTCGACTCGGACTGACAGGGTGAGGCAATGACAGCAGTCCGCTACCGGTTGGGCGACACCGGGCCAGCGATCTCCGAGATCCGTACCAAGCTGACGTTGCTTCGGCTACTTGACGACACGGCGCCCGGTCCAGACGTCTTCGACGAAGACGTGGACCGGGCCATCCGTCAGTTCCAGCAAGAGCGCGGCCTGACCGTCACTGGAGTCGTCGACGCGACGACGTACCGAGTGCTTGACGAGGCACGATGGCGGCTGGGTGATCGACTGCTGTCATATGTCGTCGCCAACCCACAGGTGGGTGACGACGTGATGGCACTACAGCGCCGTCTGTGTGAGCTCGGTTTCGACGTCGGACAGGTGGACGGTGTGTTCGGCTCGCGCACCGGCGATGCGGTACGCGAGCTCCAGCGCAACGTCGGCTTGAACCCGGACGGAACCTGCGGCCCGAGCACGTTCAAGGCGCTGGGCCGGCTCGCCCCGCTGGTCACCGGGGGCCGGCCGGACAGCCTGCGCGCGTCGGAGCTGCTGCGTCGGCAGGGCAAACGGCTGCCGGGGAAGGTCGTAGTGATCGACCCCGGCCACGGTGGACACGACGTCGGAAACACCGGGTACGGCCTGGAGGAGGCCACGGTCGTCGAGGACCTGGCGGCCCGGATCGAAGGTCGGCTGGCAGCCACCGGTGTGGAGGCCTATCTGACCCGCGGCCCCGGTTCCGACGTCGAGCTAGACGAACGCGGCCGCGCGAAGTTCGCCAACGAGACGGGGGCCAACCTCATGGTCTCCCTGCACGTCGACGCACACCCGAATCCAGAAGCGTCCGGTGTGGCGACGTTCTACTACGGCGGTGATCGCCCGGGTACGACGAGTGCCATCGGAGAGCAGTTCGCCGGTCTGATCCAGCGCGAGATCGTGGCCCGTACCGACCTGGTGGACTGCCGCACCCATGCGAAAACGTGGGACCTGCTCCGTCACACCACGATGGCGGCCGTGCGGGTGGAACTCGGATACATCACGAACGAGCGGGACGCCGCCAGACTGTCGGATCCGGAGTTCCGTGACGTCATCGCCGAGGCCATCGTCGTGGCGGTACAACGGGTCTACCTGCCGTCGGGCGAGGATGCTCCGACGGGTGTGCTTCATCTTCGGGATCTCGCCCAGGCGTAGTGCGCCGGCTCCCTGCGCTGCCTCGTTCGGGTTGCGGGGTCCTCCACACGTGCCGTCATACGAGCCCCACTGTGCGCTGTGCCGACAGACGCGGCTGGTGACGTTGGGTGGGCTGGGCAACTCTTCTCCCTCTCACGCGGTCGGCGGGCGGCTTCCGTGACTGGTGACGTCAACCTGCCGCCGACCGAAGATCGGTCGAAGAGTTCCCCAGCCCGTCTGCGACCCCGGTTCGGTCTCGGCTGGGCCAAGCCATCGGGTCGTGTGAACGGTCGTGCGGGGATCAACCGGTCTCGGGTGCCGTGAGTCGCGTCGTGGGGATTTGAGCCGCTGACGGCGGCAGAAGGCAGCACGGCTCGTGGCACGACTCGCCTGATGGCACTCTGAGCGGTCTGGATGCACACGGCAGGTCACACGGGCCAGGGCCCGGCGGCTGGTTCTCACACGGCACGGTTGAGGTTCTGGCGGTCGGATTCGATACAGCTGGTGAACGACATGATGTTGAACAGGCGTTCGTCGCGGTTGGGCAGAGGGTGATCGGTCTTCCTCGGCAAACCGGTGTCGGTGACGGAGACCAAGCCCGTGCCCGGCTAGGGCCGCCGGACTACTGAGGCGGCCTGGTCACGTGAAACGCGCCGGCAAGCCGCAGGGAACGGACATGCAGTGGCGTCTCAGGATGCGGGTATTCGGGGGTGGCGGGGTGCGAAACCGAGCGTTATAGGGCATCGTTAGAGGTTGGCTGACCTGTATCCGGACGGTCCGGGTACGCCGATGATCCAAGAAGGTGGAGGTGTGACATGGGGCAGTATCCCGACGCTCAACGGAGGAATACTGCTGCAGCAGTCTCCTCTACCGGTTCAAAGCTTGACTCGTATGTCGACCGATATGCCACGCGTACGCATGGGATGACGGCTTCGGAGGTCCGCTCACTCTTCGCCGTCGCCTCCCGCCCCGAGGTGGTCTCGCTCGCCGGCGGCATGCCGAACATCTCCGGTTTGCCGCTGGATGTGGTGGGTTCGCTGTTGAGCGAACTGATCGAGAAGCGGGGCACGACGGCGCTGCAGTACGGCTCCGGGCAAGGCGATCCTCAGCTGCGCGAACAGATCTGCGACGTGATGCGGCCGGTCGGTGTCCACGGCCACCCGGACGACGTGACCGTGACGGTCGGATCTCAGCAGGCGCTGGACCTCATCACCCGCATCTTCATCGACCCGGGCGACGTGATCCTGGCCGAGGCTCCTTCGTATGTCGGCGCTCTGAGTACGTTCCGCTCATACCAGGCCGACGTTGTACACGTAGAGATGGACGACGACGGGCTCGTCCCGGAGCGGGTACGCCAGGCCATCGCCACCGTGCAGGCGAGCGGACGGACGATCAAGTTCCTCTACACCATCCCGAACTACCACAATCCGGCCGGTGTCACGTTGACCGCACAGCGGCGACAGGAGATTCTGGGCATCTGCCAGGATGCGGGTGTGCTGATCGTGGAGGACGATCCGTACGGGCTGCTCGGCTTCGACGGCGATGTACCCAGGGCCATGCGGGCCGACGACCCGGAGGGTGTCATCTACCTCGGTTCGTTCTCGAAGACCTTCGCACCTGGTTTCCGGGTCGGCTGGACGCTCGCTCCGCACGCTGTTCGGGAGAAGCTGGTGCTCGCCGCGGAGAGCAGCGTCCTGTGCCCCCCTGCCTTCTCTCAGCTCGCGGTCTCGGAGTACTTGTCCGGCCACGACTGGAGAGGCCAGGTCAAGGCGTTCCGCGAGCTCTACCGAGAGCGGTGCGATGCCATGCTCGGTGCGCTCGATGATCTGATGCCCGCAGGTGCTCACTGGACACGTCCGCGCGGCGGATTCTACGTGTGGCTCACCTTGCCGGCCGGCCTGGACACGAAGGCCATGCTGCCGCGCGCGGTCACCAACCGGGTGGCATACGTACCCGGCACCGCCTTCTATGCGGACGGTTTCGGAAGCCGTTCGATGCGACTGTCGTTCTGTTACCCCACTCCAGACAGGATCCGTGAGGGTGTGCGACGGCTGGCACAGGTGATCGAGCAGGAGATGGAGCTCCGCGCAGCGTTCGGTGCCGCCGGGGCGTCGCAACGTCCCGGGCTCGATGCGCCTGCTCCCGACCAGGCCTGATCCCCGGGCCGGGCTGTCAGGGGCACACAGGGCGGTCATGTCGTGAATGTTCCAGGTAAGGAAGGCGTCCGGATGAGTGATCTCGGTCATGTTCTGGTACTCGCAGGGGGACTCTCGCATGAGCGTGACGTCTCGCTGAGGTCCGGACGTCGTGTCGCCGAATCGCTTCGCGAGGTCGGCGTCGACGTGTCCCAGCGGGATGCCGACGCCGACCTGATCGTTACGCTACGGAACGACCCACCCGCGGCCGTCTTCCCGCTCCTACACGGCGTCCAAGGTGAGGACGGTGCGATCCAGCAGATCCTTACCCTGCTGGACCTGCCGTACGTGGGATCACCTGCGGGCAGCTGCCGGCAGACCTTCGACAAGCCGATCTCCAAGGGTCTGCTCGAAAAGGCCGGGCTCAACACGCCGCCCGGTGTGGTGCTCTCCCAGTCCACGTTTCGTGAGCTGGGCGCGGCCGCCCTGCTCGACGCACTCGTCGGCCGCATCGGACTGCCCCTGGTGGTCAAGCCGTCCCGGGGCGGCTCGGCCCTGGGCTCGTCCTTGGTCAACGACGCCGCCGATCTTCCATCTGCTATGGTCGAGTGCTTTGCCTATGGTGACTCGGCCATGATCGAACGTAAGATCGAAGGTTCTGAGGTATCCGTCTCCGTGGTGGACACTGGAGACGGGCCGGTAGCGCTGCCTGCAGTGGAGATCGTGGCGGAGTCCGGCACCTATGACTACCACGCTCGCTACACCGCGGGCACCACCGAGTATTTCGTGCCAGCTCGGCTTCCCTCGGCAGTCGCTGACGACGTCGCACAGGCGGCTGTGCGTGCACATCGAACGCTCGGGCTCAGGGACGTCTCGCGTACCGACATGATCGTGGACAGTAGCGGCACGCCATGGCTGCTCGATGTGAATGTCGCTCCGGGTATGACGGAGACCTCGCTGCTACCTCAGTCGGTGCGTGCAGCCGGTATAGGCCTAGGCGAGCTCGCGCGCGATCTGCTGGCGGCCGCGGTGAAACGGCACGCGGAAGCCTAGATACAACGCGTCGCCCGGATAGCTGGCCACGCTGAACCAGCATGCGCCGAGGTCCACTGGGCGAGCAGGTTCATTGAGCGAGCGTCTGAGCGTGTTCGACTCTGCGTAGGCCACTGTCCGGATTAGCCTCCTGGTCACCTCAAAGGGGGCCCACCTGTCCGACTACCGGTGCTGTTCTCCGGCGGCATGTGCTGGGATCAGTGGCGTGTCCTGCCGCTCGACTTTCCGCCTGCTGTTCGGGTTGATGTCCCGACTTCGGCGATGAGGCGGGACGTTATCCCGCCTGTGGGCCGCGGTTGACGCCAGCCAACCTGTGGGCTCCAGTCGGTGGCCCCGTCCAACGGCTCCTTCGGGCCCGTGCTGGACTGTCGCGGCCTTCCGTATCACCAGCGGCGGCCGCAACGGTCCATCGCTGTCCTGGCTGGGTTCCTGTTTCTCGAATCCCATGATCGGTCGGGCGTGGTTCTGGCACACAGCGGCTCGATCGGGAGTTTCCGGCGTTGCCGCGGTAGTCGCCCCGGGTGTGATCGGGCCTGCCGGAGGGAGTGGCTGACGGTGCACGGTGCGATTCCGTGGTGCGAGATCCCGTTTCACGTGAAACCGGCGCGGATTCCGGTGACGGCTCAGTCGCCCGGCCTCATGCCGGGGTCGATTGTCGTCACGATACGTTCCAGGTCGTCAATACTGGCGAACTCGATGGTGACCTTACCCTTGCTACGGCCCAGATCGACCTTCACCCGTGTATCGAGCCGCTCCGACAGTGCGCTTGCGATGTCATTGAGTCTCGGCGCCACCGGCTTCTGATTGCGCTTCTTCCGTCGCTGCGCCGATTCGCCGTCGCCGTCACCAATGGCGACGATCTCTTCGACACTCCGCACACTGAGGCCTTCCGCCACGATCCGTTGTGCGAGCCGCTCCTGCGCGGCACCATCTTCTAGCCCGAGTAGCGCACGCGCGTGACCGGCCGACAGGATGCCGGCTGCCACCCGACGCTGCACCAGTGGCGGTAGCTTCAATAGGCGCAGCGTATTGGAGATCTGCGGGCGGCTACGTCCGATGCGGTCCGCGAGCTCATCATGAGTGCACGAGAAGTCATCCAACAGTTGCTGATAGGCCGCTGCCTCTTCCAACGGGTTGAGCTGGCTTCGATGCAGATTCTCCAGCAGCGCATCTCGGAGCATCTCGTCGTCGGACGTCGACCGCACGATCGCGGGGATCGTTTCGAGGCCCACGCTCTGCGACGCCCGCCACCGTCGCTCGCCCATGACGAGTTCGTAGCGTTCGTCACCGAGATGTCGCACCACGATCGGCTGCAGCAGCCCGATCTCTTTGATCGAGTACGCCAGCTCATCCAAGGCCTCTTGCTCGAACTCCTGCCGAGGCTGCCGGGGGTTGGGCGTGATTGCATCAACCGGGACTTCGGCGAAAGTCGCACCCTCGACCGGCACCAGGTCATCGGGCCCGCTGGCCGCCGCCGCTTCCTCGGTTTCACGTGAAACACGCCCACCCGCAGGTGCCGATCCCCCGTTTCCCCAGGCCGCGACGGTCGAATCTGCGACGAAGGCTTCGGTCGCAGATGGCGTGCCCGGCCCTTCGTCCGCAGGTGCCGTCGGAATCAGGGCCCCGAGGCCGCGCCCCAGACCTCGCCGTCGTTCGCTCATGCCTGCCCTTCGTCCCCCGTCGATTGGATACCCACACCACGATTGGCGATCTCGCGCGCCGCCTCCAGGTACGAGAGCGCACCACTCGAAGCCGGGTCGTACGTCATCACCGTCTGACCGTAGCTCGGAGCCTCACTGATCCGGACCGATCGCGGAACCGCAGTGCTCAGTACAGTATCCCCGAAGTATCGCCGGACCTCGTCAGCGACCTGTGATGCCAGCCTGGTACGTCCGTCGTACATCGTCAGCGCGATGGTGGAGACGGCCAGCTCTGGATTCAGATGCGCCCGCACCAGGTCGATGTTCTTGAGTAGCTGGCTCAGCCCTTCAAGTGCGTAGTACTCGCACTGGATCGGAATCAGCACCTCATTGCCGCCCACGAGGGCGTTCACCGTCAGCAATCCCAGCGACGGAGGGCAATCGATGAACACATAATCATAGTTGCCGGGTTCGTTCTTCACGTGATCCTCGAGAGCGCGCCGCAATCTCGCTTCGCGGCTCTCCAACGACACAAGTTCGATCTCCGAGCCCGCCAGGTCGATGGTGGCCGGTATACACCAGAGATTCTCGAAGCCCTCGACCTGCTGCACCACGTCGGCCATCGGCATGCCTTCGATCAGCACGTCGTAGACGCTCGGAATCTCCGCGTGATGATCCACTCCCAGAGCCGTCGACGCATTACCCTGCGGGTCCAGATCGATGACGAGCACCTTAAGGCCCCCCATCGCCATCGCCGCGGCCAGATTCACAGCCGTCGTCGTCTTCCCGACGCCGCCCTTCTGGTTCGCGACCACCAGTATTCTCGGCGAATCCGGCTTCGGCATCGGCATGCGGCTCTTACCGGCGGCGACGAGCGCAGCCGCCGCCTGTTGAGCGATGGGAGTGTCATTGCCGGCGAACGCGTTCGCCGGCTCTCCATCACTCAGGTCGATCGACGGCCGCTCGTCAATCGACGCACCAAACCGGGTGTTCAGATCCTCAGTGTTCACCGATTCATCCTTCGGAGGTCGTGCCGACTCTGGATCTTCCGGTGTCCTGTTCTGCACAAGCCACCCCACTGGTCCGTCCCCCGGCCCTGGCGCCGGCCGTTCGATCTGTGGCCAACCAAGGCTACGCACCACGGAACACATACTCTCAGGGCGTCCTTCCCGACAGTTCCGCTACCCTATGGGCCGCTCCGACCGTCGTTCATCACCACAGCCACAACGGTAGCCGGACTGACTACGTCTCCTCCGACCGATTCCACGGTCCAAGACGACATGCCGTGTCGCCTCAACACCTTGGCTTCGCGTCGAAGCTCCTCGTACACGGACTCTCCCTTAAGCGCCAACAGTCGCCCGCCGGGCCGGAGGAGTCCCGCACTCCATTCCGCCAACCGTCCCATTTTGGCCACGGCACGGGCCGTCGTCACGTCGAACGGCACATCCGGCCGGAACTCGCCTCCTCGTCCCCGCACCACGGTGACTCCGGGGAGCCCCAGCCGCTCTACCGTCTCTTCGAGGAAGTCCACCCGTCGCTGCATCGGCTCAAGAAGCACGACGTCGAGATCCGGGCGCGCGATCGCCAGGGCCACACCAGGCAACCCGGCCCCGGAGCCGACGTCACACACGCGCTCGCCCTCATCAATGAGGTCACCGACGACGGCACAGTTGAGTACATGTCGTTCCCAGAGGCGGTCCGCTTCCCGCGGCCCCACCAACCCTCGTTCGATCCCGGCCGTCCCGAGCCACTCGACATACCGACGGGCTACCTGGAGTCGGGGCCCGAAGACCGTGGCCGCGCCATCCGGCGGCTCCCATTCGAGTTTCACGTGAAACCGAGCACGGCTCTTGCCATCATCACGCCGGCAGAACCACCACGTACCGACGAGGCTCCACGCCTTCAGACTCACTGCGCAAGCCGGCCTCGGCTACCGCGTCGTGCACGACCTTCCGCTCGAACGGCGTCATAGCGCCCAGTGACTCGGGCTCGCCCGTGGAACGCACCGCCTCCACCGCCCGCTTCGCCAGCTCAACGAGCTCAGAACGCCGCCGGGCACGGAATCCACCGACATCCAGCATCAGTCGGGTCCGCATGCCGGTCTCGCGCCACACCGCCAACCGAGTCAGCTCCTGGAGCGCCTCCAGCACTTCGCCGTCCGAGCCGATCAACGGGTCCAGGCCATCGCCGACGATCGACACGACCGCACGATCGTTCTCCACGTCCATGTCAATGTCGCCATCAAGATCGGCGATGTCGAGCAATGCCTCGAGGTAGTCCGCGGCCACGTCACCCTCATGCTCAAGCTGGCTGACGCTCGGTACCTCGGTGCCATCGCCCTCCGACACCACGGTCCCGCCCGTTTCCCGATCGCTCACAATCGACTCCTCAACAACCTCATCCGTATGCCCGCGCCCCTAGCGGCGACAGCACGTCTCAACGCTTCTTCTTCCGCTCCGCCCGGCTTGTACGCTTCGGCTGCTGGCGCCGGATCTCGCCCGTGGATCCGTTCTGCTGGCCGGGCTGCACCTCTGGCTCCTCCGGCTCCGCCACCGTCAGACCCTTGCGTCGCGCCTTCTCCGCCTTGCGACGCTGCGCCACCTTCTCCGCTTCGCTACCCGGAGCAGGCATGCGGCGAATCACGTATAGCTGCTGACCCATGGTCCAGATGTTCGATGTCAACCAGTACAACACCGTGCCCAGCGGGAAATAGACGCCGGAGAACAGGAACACCAACGGCAGGACGTACAACAAGATCTTCTGCTGCTGGGCGAACGGTCCCTCCAGGGACTCCTTCGGCATGTTCTTCCGCATGATCTGCAGCTGTGTGATGTACTGCGAGGCCACCATGCCGATCACCATGATCGCGGCCATGATGCGCGTATTGAGAACATCCGTCGTCAGAAACGATTCGGCAAGCTCGGCACCGAAAATCTTCGCGCGGCCGGCCGACTCGAAGAGCTCCTGGTGATCCTGGAACGCACCTCGAGGATGGTCTTTCGCGATGCCGTCCAGCACGCGGAACAGCGAGAACAGGAACGGTGCCTGGAGCAGGATCGGAAGGCACGAGGCGAATGGGTTGGTGCCCGTCTCCTTGTAGAGCTTCATCATCTCCTGCTGGAGACGCTCACGATCGCCCTTGTACTTCTTCTGTAGCTCACGTAGTTGCGGCTGCAACAACTGCATCTTCCGCTGCGACCGGATCTGCCGCACGAAGAGCGGGATCAACAGAATGCGGATGACGACGACGAGCCCAATGATCGACAACGCCCAGTTCACGCCGTCGTGATCGATCCCGATCAGCTCTGCGAAGAGCCAGTGCCAGCCGATCATGATCCAGCTGACCAGCCACAGCAACGGCGCGAGAATGGTATCCACTGGTGCTCAAGCTCCTATGAGGTCGTGCGAACCGAACTGTCCGCCCTGAACGTGCCCGGACGTCGGCCGAGCGTTGCCTTCGATCGTCGCAGGCGTGTCGTCCTCGCCGTCCGTGCCGTCGGCACGGCCCCACCATCGATAGTTCGCCCGCGTGGGGACCAAGTCGACCCCGCCTTCGCACCAAGGATGACATCGGCCCAATCGACGCAACGCCAGCCACCCGCCTCGCACGGCGCCGTGCGCCTCGAGAGACCCCAGCGCATAGGCCGAACAGGACGGGTAATACCGGCACGTCTGCCCGTAGAGCGGACTCACCACCAGCCGGTACAGCTTCACGATCGATATCAGCAGCCGGGTCATCTAACGACTCCGAGCACGCCGCACGGCCGTGCCGAGCGCGCCACGCAGATCTGCGGCCAAGGTCTCCCTCGAGACTCGACCGGCATCGGGCAGCGCACGCACCACCACCGTCGAACCATCGGGCAACTCGGTGACCCGGCAGGCGACAAGGTGCCGCAGTCGCCGGCGCACCGTGTTCCTCACCACGGCGCCTCCTACCGCCCGCCCCACAACGAAGCCGACCTTCGCCGGTCCGTGGTCGTTGGGCACATGTGCGTGCACGACCAGCGAATCCCGACGCGCCGCCGCGCCCCGACGGACAGTCGACGTGAAGTCTTGCGACCGTCGAAGCCGGTGCTCAGCCTTCAGCACCCTCGTATCCAGCGGGCCGTCAACGCTCAGGCCGACAGCTTGGCGCGGCCCTTACGGCGGCGAGCACCCAGAATGGCTCGGCCGGCGCGGGTGCGCATGCGCAGCCGGAAGCCGTGGGTCCTGGCACGACGGCGGTTGTTCGGCTGGAAGGTGCGCTTCACGTCCGGGCTCCTGACGATCGTTGAGACAGGCTGTCTGCTTGCATACGGAATGGATTCGTGTCCGGCGACCGACACCCACGCGTCGTCGGCATACCAGCCTTGGGCACGCTAAACAGAGTCCTCGCCGGACCAAACAACGGTACGCGCACGCGGCACCCAAGGTCAAACGCCGCGGTTGGCGTAACGTACGCAAGGCAACCGAACAGCCTCTCACTCGTGCGCCCCGTGGCAGGATAGCGACACGCCGACATACCAGCGCCAAACCTGTGGACATCGGTTGAATGCCGGGCCGCATGTTGTTACCGTCACGTGTTCGACAGCATGCGGGAAGGGGCCATGAAACGATCTTCGTCCGGGGCCTCGATGCAGCTCAGGTACGGAATCTTGGTACTTTCCACATGTCGCTGGTGTCTTCCACAGGTTGTGGAGGACGATGTGGACAACATGTTACGGGGGCGGCGTCCGTCGTGTCGCCAGTTTGGAGTATGACGTGACCGAGCAGCCGGCTAGCGACTTCAACGTCGCGTGGGCCAAGGCGCTCGCTGTGTTGGAACACAGTGAGCAGATCGGCCCGCAGCAGCGCGCCTTTCTCACGCAAACGAGGCCGGTGACGCTCGTCGAAGGCACTGCCGTGATCGCAGTCCCCAATGACTTCACCCGAGCCCAGGTGGAGCAGCGCCTGCGGAATCCGCTCGTGGAAGCGCTCAGTGACGTCCTCGGTATGTCGATCTCGCTCGCGATCAGTGTGTCCCCTACGCCCGAGCATGTGTCCGAGAGCCGAGTGTCACCGACCCACGCCCCGGACGACCAGCCCTCCGTCGACGCGTTCGAGGGCAATGCCGCACCGCCCCGTCCCCGGCAACCCCTCCTGGACGACGAGCGGGTGCCGTCGGCTGTACAGCGAAACGAGGCCGCACCCGTTCCGGCGCCGTCCACCGCCGGAACACCCAAAGCGGACGAAGGCCCGCATCTGAACTCTCGATACACCTTTGACTCGTTCGTCATCGGCTCCAGCAATCGATTCGCGCACGCCGCCGCCGTCGCGGTGGCCGAAGCGCCGGGCAAGGCGTACAACCCCCTGCTCGTCTACGGGGAGTCCGGACTCGGGAAGACGCACTTGCTGCACGCGATCGGGCACTACGCGCGCGACATGTATCCCGGGACCCGGGTCCGGTATGTCAGTTCCGAAGAGTTCACCAACGACTTCATCAATTCCATCCGCGACGACAAGGCATCCGCCTTCCAACGCCGCTACCGCGACGTCGACGTGCTGCTGATCGACGACATCCAGTTCCTCGAGGGAAAGATCCAGACCCAAGAGGAGTTCTTTCATACGTTCAATACGCTGCACAACGCCAGCAAGCAGATCGTCATCACATCGGATCGACCGCCGAAACAGCTCTCCGCCCTCGAGGATCGCCTCCGCAACCGCTTCGAATGGGGTCTGATCTGCGACGTCCAGCCGCCAGACCTGGAGACGCGGATCGCCATCCTGTCCAAGAAGGCGGCGCAGGACAGCCTGAACGTTCCCTCAGACGTCCTGGAGTACATCGCGAGCCGGGTCGTCACCAACATCCGCGAGCTCGAGGGCGCGCTCATCCGGGTCACCGCATTCGCCAGTCTGAACCGCCAGCCGGTCGATCAGAACCTCGCCGAGGTCGTCCTGCGCGATCTCGTCGACATGGATACGGGACCAGAGATCACCGCGGCCACCATCATGGCGCAGACAGCCGGCTACTTCGGTCTCACCATCGACGACCTCCAAGGCACCAGCCGGAGCCGGGTTCTGGTCACCGCCCGACAGATCGCCATGTACCTCTGTCGTGAACTGACCGACCTCTCGCTGCCGAAGATCGGTCAACAGTTCGGCGGCCGGGACCACACCACAGTGATGCACGCGCAACGCAAGATCCGGACCCTGATGGCCGAACGGCGCAGCGTCTTCAACCAGGTCACCGAGCTGACCAACCGGATCAAGCAGCAAGCCCGGCAGGCCTGAGCCATGCACACGACCACGCGAACAGCTCTTTCCACACAGGCTGTGGATAGCTCTGTGGACTGTCCACGGGTGCGGTGGACGATCGGTGGACGCCGACTGTGGTCCCGTGGACGACGCTTCACCGTCCACCAGCATCCAGATTTCCGCGCACAACCGGAGTGGATAATCAGAGACGGGTTCACCTGCGATGTCTCGAGTTATCCACATTTTCCACCCCCGCTACGGATAAGACGAGTACATCTATGAATCACAAAGAACCACAAACTCCGGGCCGCCCCGGCCATGCGGGCTGTGCGTACCCAGCCACGAGGAGAGACCATGTGGGTGACGTGTCGGACCTCCGTGCAAGGATGACGGGGCTTGACACTGACAGTTCAGACCTGACGTACAGCACATCCGCCGGGTTCGTCCCGCGGGGAGGACGGTGAGACCCGTGAAGTTTCGGCTCGAACGTGACATCTTGGCCGAGGCGGTCGCCTGGGCGGCTCGCACCCTGCCCAACCGGCCCACGGTTCCGGTATTGGCCGGGCTCCGGCTGGACGCCTCCGATGGAGAAGTCGCCTTCTCGTCGTTCGATTACGAGGTTTCCGGGAAGGTCTCGGTACCGGCCGAGGTCGCCGATCCTGGGACCGTCCTGGTCTCCGGAAAACTGCTGGCGGACATTGCCCGCTCGTTGCCGGCCAAGCCGGTGGAGTTCACCGCCGACGGCTCGAAGGTCGTCATCACGTGCGGAAACGCACGGTTTACTCTGGTGACGCTGCCCGTCGAAGAGTACCCGGAACTGCCCGCGCTGCCGGCCGCATCCGGTACCGTCGACGGGACCGTCTTCGCCGAGGCCATCAGCCAGGTCGCGGTCGCAGCTGGGCGTGACGACATGCTTCCCACGCTCACCGGCATCCGCATCGAGATCGAGGGTGAGACCGTCACCCTCGGCGCCACCGACCGGTATCGGCTCGCGGTGCGCGAACTGACCTGGAATCCGGTCCGCCCCGATCTGTCCGCCGTGGCCCTTGTCCCCGCACGGACTCTGGTCGACGCAGCGAAGACACTCGCCTCGACGGGTGAGGTCACGCTCGCTCTCGGCAGCGAGACGGACGACAGCCTGATCGGGCTCGCGGCCGGCGGCCGGCACACCACCAGCAGGCTGATCGACGGCGAGTGGGTACCCAACTATCGCCGGCTGTTCCCCGCCGAGATCGCCACGGTCGCGAAGGTCGAGATCGCCTCGCTGATCGACTCGGTCAAGCGGGTGGCCCTGGTCGCCGAGCGGAACACGCCGATCAGGCTTGCCTTCGACGACGGCCAGGTGGTCCTCGAGGCAGGCAGCGGCGACGACGCCCAGGCATCGGAAGCGCTGCAGGCGCACGTGGACGGCCCTGCCATCGCCACCGGGTTCAACCCGAACTACTTGCTGGACGGCTTGCAGGCGCTCGGAACGCCGTTCGTGCACATGTCCTTCACCGACACGCCACTCAAGCCCGTGGTCGTCGAGGGGATCGAGAGCCTCGAGGCGGAGCCGAACAGCGGGTACCGCTACCTGGCGATGCCGATCCGGCTCTCCAGCTGACGTCTGCCGCCGCGGTCGTTTGCGGGCGCCGCAGACGAGCGGACGACGCGTCGGTGATGGGCGTGCAGCCGCTGGGTTCCCGGACCGCGGCGTGCGGGTGTGCGTCACACTGGGGCGGGGTACCTGGCCATCAGTCGTGCGTTGACGGCATGCGTGAAAGAGTGGAGACGTGGAACTAGGTCTTATCGGGCTGGGACGCATGGGCGGCAACATGCGAGATCGCCTTCGGGCGTCCGGCCATACGGTGTTCGGCTATGCCCTGGATCCGGAGGGTCGCGACGTCGACAGCCTCGCGGAGATGGTCGACCGACTGTCCGCGCCGCGAGCGGTGTGGGTCATGGTGCCGTCCGGAGACCCGACTCGTGACACCATCGCCCAGCTGGCAGAGCTGCTGAGTGCGGGCGACGTGGTTGTCGAGGGTGGCAATTCTCGGTACACCGACGACGCCGAGCATGCCAGGCTGCTGGCCGAGAACGGGATCGGTTACGTCGATTGCGGCGTCTCCGGCGGTGTGTGGGGCAAGGAGAACGGTTACGGCCTGATGGTGGGCGGAGACGCCGAGCACGTCGAGCGCCTGTTGCCGATCTTCGACGCGCTGCGTCCGGAAGGGCCACGGAGCGAAGGTTTCGTGCACGCCGGCGGTGTGGGGGCCGGCCATTACGCGAAGATGGTCCACAACGGGATCGAGTATGGGCTGATGCAGGCCTACGCCGAAGGCTATGAGCTGCTCGAGGCCGCCGAGGTCGTCGACGATGTGCCGGGAGTGCTCAAAGCGTGGTCACGCGGAACGGTCGTGCGGTCGTGGCTGCTCGATCTCCTGGTCAGCGCCCTCGAGGACGACCCTGATCTGCAGAAACTCGTCGGCTACGTCGAAGACTCCGGCGAGGGACGGTGGACCGTGCAGGAGGCGATCGACCACGCGGTACCCGCTCCCGTCATGACCGCCGCGCTGTTCGCTCGGTTCGCCTCGCGTCAGGAGGATTCGCCGGCGATGCGTGCGGTGGCCGCGTTACGCCAGGAGTTCGGTGGCCATGCCACTCGACAGGCTCCCGGGGAGGCGCCGGGAGCGACCGGTCAAGACGGCTGAACGCGTCCCATGCATGTGACGCACCTGTCGCTCGTCGACTTCCGCTCCTATCCGGCGGTCGAGCTGCCGCTCGACAGTGGCGTGACGGCCTTCATCGGTCCGAACGGGCAGGGCAAGACGAACCTGGTGGAGGCGGTCGGTTATCTGGCGACGTTGGGCAGCCACCGGGTCTCGAACGACGGTCCGCTGGTGCGGGTCGGCGCGGAACGTTCCGTCGTGCGCGCCAGCGTCGCACCCAGTACCGACCCGCAGAGCAGGCCCGCGCTGGTGGAGATCGAGATCACACCGGGTAAGACGAATCGAGCCCGGCTGAACCGCTCCGCCGTGAAGCGCCCTCGAGACATCCTCGGCACGCTGCGGACGGTGTTGTTCGCGCCCGAAGATCTCGCCTTGGTGAAGGGTGATCCTTCGGATCGCCGCCGGTTCATGGATGAGCTCTTGGTTGCGCGGGCGCCGCGGTACGCGGGCGTCCGGTCGGATTACGAGCGTGTGCTGAAGCAACGCAACGCGTTGCTCAAATCGGCCGGTGCGGCGATGAGAGCGAGCCGGGGCAAGGGCGGCGGATCCGAACCGAATCTCGGGACGCTGGACGTGTGGGACACCCACCTGGCGCAGGCGGGGGCCGAGCTGCTGGCCGCACGGCTCGAGCTGATCGACGCGATCCGGCCGCTGGTGGCTAAGGCGTACGAGTCCGTCGCGGCCACCGGGTCGGGCACCAATAACATCGACGCCAGGCTGGACTACAAGTCGTCGCTGGGGCCGGACGTCGAACTGACGCCGGACCGATCGGCGCTGGCCGAGGCGATGGTCGAGGCGACCGGACGGGCACGCCGGGACGAGATCGAGCGCGGTGTGTCGCTGGTCGGTCCGCATCGGGACGATCTGGTGCTGGGCCTGGGACCGATGCCGGCCAAGGGATACGCCAGTCATGGCGAGTCGTGGTCGTTCGCGCTGGCGCTGCGGCTGGCGTCATACGAGTTGCTGCGGACCATCGGCAGTGATCCGGTCCTGGTCCTCGACGACGTCTTCGCCGAACTCGACACGGGGCGTCGGCAGCGGCTCGCGGAGCTGGTGTCGCCGGCCGAGCAGGTGCTCGTGACCGCGGCCGTGGCGGCCGACGTGCCGGAGACGTTGACCGGTGCGCGGGTGGACGTGCTGGGCGGCGACGTCAGGAGAGTGTCATGAGCGACGACGGTGGCGACCGCCCCGAAGACCGGAACGCTGACGGTGTGGACCCTGCTGCTGTGGATCCGGCCGCCCGGGATGCGGGAGGGTGGGATCCGGACGGGGTGGACCTGGCGAAGGCACTGCTGGCCCGTGCCAAAGCCGGTGGTCGCATCCGGGTGTCACGGCAACGCCCCCGCCTAGGTCGCAAGTCGGCGTCGAACCCGCGCTCGGCCGCCGGAACAGGATGGAGCGGGCCGGGTGCCGATGAGCGTGATCCGCAACCGTTGGGCGCCGCCGTGGAGCGGCTCTCCAATGAGCACGGCTGGGACGAAGATCTGTCCGTGCACGGTGTGATCGCGCGCTGGGAGGAACTCGTGGGGCCTGAGGTCGCCGAGCATGTGCGGCCGGAGAGCTACGACGACACGGTCTTGACGGTCCGTGCCGACTCCACGGCGTGGGCGACGCAGGTCCGGCTGCTGGCGGCGGAACTTGTCCGCAAGATCAATACCGAGATCGGGCACGGGACGTTGACCAGGGTCAATGTGCTTGGTCCGCAGGCTCGCAGCTGGACGAAGGGGCCGCTGAGCGTGCGCGGACGAGGCCCCCGAGACACCTACGGCTAGCGGACCGCCGGCACCGGTGAGCGGTGGTCGGCCGCGGCGAGGGCGTCGGCGCCGATCTGCGCCGCACTCGCGTCACCGGGAGGGCTCCTCGGGTATGGGGATTAACCGGGCGCGATCTGTAGCCCCCAAACGGCATTTCTGGGCCGTTGAAGCACCATCCTGGTGCGATCACAGGGTAGACTTGAGGCGTCCAATAGGCCGCTCGGTCTCCTGGGGCCTGTACGCGGCCTACAGGTGAGCGGGCTTCCTTGTGCACATTTCAGCTGGAGGTCCCTGTTCGTGACGGACGACATCACGTCCTACGATGCTAGCGACATCACTGTCCTCGAGGGGCTTGAGGCCGTTCGTAAGCGGCCCGGCATGTACATCGGTTCCACCGGTGAACGAGGCCTCCACCACCTCGTCTACGAGGTCGTGGACAACTCGGTCGACGAGGCTATGGCCGGCATCTGTGACACCATCGACATCACCTTGCTCGCCGACGGAGGTGTGCGGGTCGTGGACAACGGCCGCGGTATCCCCGTGGCCGAGCATCCCATCGAGAAGAAGCCCGCAGTGGAGCTGGTGCTGACCCAGTTGCACGCCGGCGGGAAGTTCGGTGGCGGAGGCTACAAGGTCTCCGGCGGCCTGCACGGCGTCGGTGTCTCGGTGGTCAACGCGCTGTCCTCCCGGCTCGACGTCGAGGTGTTCCGCGATGGATATCGCTGGACGCAGACCTACCTCCGAGGCGAACCGGAGGCCCCGCTGCAGCGGCACGAGGCTACCGACCGTACGGGTACGACCATCACGTTCTGGGCCAGCGACGAGATCTTCGAAACGACCACGTACTCCTTCGAGACCCTGGCCAACCGGTTCCGAGAGATGGCGTTCCTGAACAAGGGACTGACCATCGGTCTGCGAGATGAGCGGCCGGAAGGCCGCGACGAGGGAGCCGAGGAAGACGTCGCGACCGACGAGACCAGTGAGCCTCGTGAGGTCCGGTACACCTACGCCGACGGTCTGATCGACTATGTCAAGTATCTGAACTCGTCCAAGTCACCGATCCACAGCAGCGTCATCGCGTTCGAGGCCGAGGCGGAGAACGGTGACGGACAAGCGATGAGCCTCGAGATGGCGCTGCAGTGGAACGACCAGTTCACCGAATCGGTGCACACGTTCGCGAACGCGATCAACACGCACGAGGGCGGCACGCACGAGGAAGGGTTCCGTGCGGCGCTGACGTATCTGCTGAACAAGTTCGCCCGGGACTGGGGCGTGCTCAAGGAGAAGGATCCGAACCTCACCGGCGACGACGTCCGTGAAGGGCTGACGGCGATCATCAGCATCAAGCTGGCCGAGCCGCAGTTCGAGGGACAGACCAAGACCAAGCTCGGCAACACCGAGGCGAAGAGCTTCGTGCAGCGCATCTTCAACGAGCAGATGGGCTACTGGTTCGAGAAGAACCCGACCGAGGGCAAGCTGATCGCCCGCAAGGCGCAGAGCGCGGCGGTCGCACGTGTCGCTGCGCGCAAGGCGCGTGATGCGGCGCGCAGCCGGAAGGGGCTGATGGGTGGCGCGGGTCTGCCGGGCAAGCTGGCGGACTGCCAGTCCACCAATCCTGAAGAGTGCGAACTCTTCATCGTCGAGGGTGATTCCGCCGGCGGGCCGGCCAAGCAGGGCCGGGATCCGAAGATTCAGGCCATCCTGCCGATCCGCGGGAAGATCCTGAACGTCGAGAAGGCGCGGATCGACCGGATCCTGCAGAATCAAGAGGTACAGGCGATCATCAACGCCCTCGGTACCGGTGTGCACGAGGACTTCGACATCAACCGGCTGCGCTATCACAAGATCGTGTTGATGGCCGACGCCGACGTGGACGGCCAGCACATCCGCACCCTTTTGCTGACGCTGCTGTTCCGGTTCATGCGTCCGGTCGTGGAACAGGGTTACGTCTTCCTGGCACAGCCACCGCTGTACAAGCTGAAGTGGGTCGGCCGCGACGTCCCGCACGAGTACGCATACTCCGACAGGGAACGGGATGCGCTGATCGCCGCTGGCCGGGAGGCCGGCAAGCGGCTGCCCAAGGACGACGGCATGCAGCGATACAAGGGTCTCGGTGAGATGAACGACGACGAGCTGTGGGACACCACCATGGACCCCGACCAGCGCCTGCTCCTGCAAGTGACCCTCGACGACGCCGCGCAGGCGGACGAGGTCTTCAGCACCCTGATGGGTGAGGACGTCGAAAGCCGCCGCAAGTTCATCCAACGTAACGCCCGCGACGTCCGCTTCCTGGACATTTAGAGGAATCGCTAGTGACTGACGACATCAGCACCGCCGAAGGATTCGGTGGCAGCAGAATCGAGCCTGTCGACCTTCAGGTCGAGATGCAGCGGAGCTATCTCGACTACGCCATGACGGTCATCGTCGGCCGCGCGTTGCCTGACGTTCGTGACGGCCTCAAACCCGTGCATCGCCGTGTGCTGTACGCGATGTTCGACGGTGGCTACCGACCCGACCGCGGATTCTCCAAGTGTTCCCGCGTCGTCGGCGACGTGATGGGCAATTACCATCCGCACGGTGACTCTGCGATCTACGACACCTTGGTGCGTCTCGGTCAGTGGTGGTCGATGCGTTACCTGCTGGTGCAGGGTCAGGGGAACTTCGGATCGCGCGGAGACGACCGCCAAGCCGCGATGCGCTACTGCGTCGTCGGTGACACGCGGATCCGTACGGTCGGGTCGGGCTCGGTCCGGATCGCCGACGTCGTACCCGACGCTGCGGCTAACTCTGAGCATGACATCGAACTCAAGCTTGCCGGCCGCAGCGGAGAACTCGTCCGTGCGACGAAGTTTTTCCACTCTGGCGCACATCCGACCAAACGGCTTCGGACGAGGAACGGGTTCGAACTCACTGGGACGTATAACCATCCCGTGCTCTGCCTGGTCTCCGTGGGTGGGGTACCCACGCTTCTGTGGAAGCTCCTGGAGGAGATCCAGCCGGGCGACTACGTCGTCGCCTCGCGCACCGAGATCCCCGAGCACGAGCTGCCTGGCCGCGACGCGCACGATGCTGCGGTACTGGCCGGCGCCTTTGTGAGTGAGAGCTTCGTCTCGGAGAAGCGGGCCGGGTTCAGCAACGTCGACGCGGAGTATTTCAAGACAGTTGTCGACGCGTACGATTCGGTCGTCGGCGGGCCACACTATGTGTACCAGCGAGAGATCGCTTCCGGATCTGTCCTGCACGAGCTCGACGTTCAGGACCTGTCGGCACTGCGGAGCAGCGTCCTGGGCGACATGGTCGGACAGCGAAGTGCCGACAAGAGTGTGCCGGAGTTCGTCTGGCGTGCGACGGCGTCGGTCAAGCAGCTCTTCCTGCAGTCGTTGTTCGAGGGTGATGGATCGGCCTCCAGTCTGCCGCGCCATTCGGTACAGATCAGTTACTCCACACGCAGCAGGAAACTGGCTCGTGAGGTTCAGCAACTGCTGTTGGAGTTCGGTGTCGTCTCCAGCCTGTGCGCCTATGACTCGGGCGAGATCAAGGTGGTCATCGGTAACCGCCGAGATGCTGAACTCTTCGCCCGCCGTGTGGGCTTCCTCGGCGCGAAGCAGGCCAAGCTCCGGGACATCCTGCAGGGCTTGCCTTATCCGGCTCGGGGCCGCAGCGGCGATCATGTCCCGTTTGTGGCCGAGTTCCTGCGACGTCCGGAGGCGGCTCGGAGCGCAGCCGATCATCAGTGGCTGAAGTACCACAATGTCGACCGCATCGATCGGTGGGAACGCACCGACATCATGGACAGGTTGACGGACGAAGCGTTCGCCGTCGTCGAGCCACTCCTTGACGGTCGCTTCTACTACGCAGAGGTCGTCTCCGTCGAGGACGCCGGTGTCCGCGACGTGTTCAGCGTGCGGGTAGACACCGACGACCACGCGTTCGTCACCGACGGTCTGGTGAGTCATAACACCGAGTGCCGGATGGCGCCGCTGGCCATGGAGATGGTCAGGGATATCGAAGAGGACACAGTCGACTTCTCGCCGAACTACGACGGGCGTGGGGCCGAGCCGGACGTCTTGCCGAGCCGGTTCCCCAACCTCCTGGTCAACGGTTCCGGCGGAATCGCCGTGGGGATGGCGACGAACATCCCGCCGCACAACCTCCGCGAGGTCGCGGCCGGGGTGGATTGGTACCTCGAGCATCCGGACGCGAGTAGCGAGGAGTTGCTCGAGGCGCTCCTGGAACGGATCAAGGGTCCCGACTTTCCGACCAACGGACTGATCGTCGGGACCAGCGGAATCGAGCAGGCGTATCGCACGGGCCGGGGCTCGGTCACGATGCGCGCCGTCGTCGAGGTCGAGGAAGACAACCGCGGCCGGACGTGCCTGGTCATCAGCGAGCTGCCGTATCAGGTGAACCCCGACGCCCTGACCCGGAAGATCGCCGAGCTCGCGGACTCCGGAAAGGTCCCGGGCATCGCCGACCTGCGGGACGACTCGTCGTCGCGGACCGGTATGCGACTCGTCGTCGTGTTGAAGCGCGACGCGGTGGCGACGGTGGTCCGGAACAACCTCTACAAACACACACAGCTGCAGGACACCTTCGGCTGCAACATGGTCGCCCTGGTGGACGGCGTGCCGCGGACGCTCTCGCTCGATGCGTTCGTCCGGCATTGGGTGACGCATCAGGTCGAGGTGATCCGGCGCAGGACCGAGTTCCGGCTCCGGAAGAAGCGGGAACGGCTGCACATCGTCCGCGGCCTGCTCAAGGCGATCGATGCGATCGACGAAGTCATCGCCCTGATCCGCAGGTCGGCCGACGTGGACGAGGCACGGACCGGCCTGATGCAGCTGCTCGATATCGACGAGATTCAGGCCACCGCCATCCTCGACATGCAGTTGCGACGGCTGACTGCGCTGTCCCGTGACGAGCTGCAGGCCGAGCATGACGGATTGGTGACGGACATCGCGGACCTGGAGGACATCCTCGCGTCCGACGTTCGCAAGCATCAGATCATCCGGGACGAGCTGGCTGAGATCGTCGAGAAGTACGGCGACGAGCGACGCACGGCCATCATCCCAGGCGAGGGCGACCTGACGGCTGAGGACCTCATCACCGAGGAACCGGTCGTGGTCACCATCACCCGCGGCGGCTATGCCAAGCGCACCAAGTCGGACCTCTACCGCGTGCAGAAGCGTGGCGGCAAGGGCGTTCGTGGCGCCCAGCTGCGTGAGGACGACGTCGTCGACCAGTTCTTCGTCACGACGACGCACCACTGGGTGCTCTTCTTCACCAACCGCGGCCGCGTGTACCGGGCCAAGGCCTACGAGTTGCCGGAGATGGCGCGTGACTCCAAGGGTCAGCATGTCGCGAACCTGCTGGCGTTCCAGCCGGATGAGAAGATCGCCCGGGTCATGACGCTGCGCGACTACGAGCAGGCGCCTTACCTGGTGCTCGCCACCCGGCACGGCATGGTGAAGAAGACGCGTCTGTCGGAGTACGACTCGAACCGGTCGGGCGGCGTCATCGCGCTGACCTTCCGGCGCGACGACGACGAGTTGATCGGCGCCGAGCTCGCCAGCGCCGACGACGACATCCTCCTGGTCTCCAAGAAGGCGCAAGCGCTCCGGTTCACTGCCAACGACGAACAGCTACGTCCGATGGGCCGGCCCACCGGCGGCGTCGTCGGCATGAAATTCCGTGAGAACGACGAGTTGCTCTCGATGTCCGTGGTCCGCGATGGAACCGAATCGTATGTCTTCACCGTCACAGATGGTGGGTTCGCAAAACGGACCGTTGTGGAGGAGTATCGGGTACAGGGCCGGGGTGGACTCGGCATCAAGGCAATGAAGATCAACGAGGATCGAGGTTCTCTGGTGGGCGCTCTGGTCGTCGGCGACAGCGATGACGTCCTGGCCATCCGCGCTTCGGGTGGCGTCACGCGGAGCTCGGTGGCGGACGTTCCGGCGAAGGGACGTGACACCATGGGTGTCAAGTTCGTCTCGCTGGGCGCCGATGATGCGGTCGTGGCGATTGCGCACAGTGCCGAGGAGGAGGACGATGATGCGGTCGATGAATCCGAAACCCCGGATACTGATAGCAACTCGGAAGGTGATGGCTTGTGACGAGTTCCGGAAGGGCCGGACGTCCCACAGCTGAAGAGGAGCGTGAGCAGGCCGGCGACGGCGCCACGGAATCGTCGGGCGGCGCTTCCGGCAACGGGAACGCGCCAGATCCCGCCGTTCAGGCGCGGCGGCCATCGCCTTCGAACGGCCCGCAAGCGGGGCCTCGAGGCGCGGCCGCCGCTCGCTCGGCCACGAAAGGGCGGCGCCAGACGCGGCCCGAGCCTGGATCAGACTCGGGCCCTGTCCAGCCGCCACCAGCACCGCCTCCGGGTGGAGCCGGCCCGCAGCAACAGTCTGCCAATCGGCAGCAGCCGGGTCCGGCACAGCCATCCAGCTCGCCGCCTCCACCGGTAGCGCCGCCGGCGGTTGTGCAGGCAGCCGAGGCGGCCCAGGCACACTCGCGGAAGGCCCCGAAGCCGTCCGGTCCGGCCCGTGGTCCGCGGCCGGAACCCGTGCCGCCGCCGTCCGCTCAGGCACAGGCTCAGCCGCCGCAGGCACCACCGCAAGCGATGGCCGCGCCGGCCGCGCCGCCGGCTTCCCGTCCGACGGAGGACACGCAGGTCAGCCTCGATGCGCGTCCGTCGGCCCGCGCCGATGCTTACCAGCAGAGCCCAGAGCGGCCATCGGTCGACGCCGGAGGGACCGCCCAGCAGCGCAGCAGCGGCACGCGCCGACCGCCGCGAGTCCGCAAGGCACGCCTGCGGCTGGTCCGGGTCGATCCCTGGTCGGTCATGAAGTCTGCCTTCCTGTTATCTGTGGCGCTGGGGATTGCCCTCTTCGTGGCGGTGGCGGTGCTCTGGTCGGTCCTGGACGCCGCTGGCGTCTTCGAGTCGGTCAGCGAATTGGTGCTCGACTTCACCCAGTCCAGCACCAGCGAGGGCATCAACATCAACGACTATGTCGCACTCTCTCGGGTTCTGGGCTTCACGACCCTCATCGGTGTCGTCAACGTGGTGCTCATCACGGCATTGGCGACGCTGGGTGCTTTCTTGTACAACCTGTCCGCGAGCTTGCTGGGCGGCCTGGAGCTCACCCTGGCCGAGGACGACTGAGCCGGCCATGCGATGCGGTACCGGCCGGTTTGGGCCGGCCGGTACCGATGCGGTAGTCTTCTGGTCGCAGCTGAGTGCACGGGCCTATAGCTCAGACGGTTAGAGCGCTTCCCTGATAAGGAAGAGGTCACTGGTTCAAGTCCAGTTAGGCCCACCGTTCGTTTATCCAGCTCAGTCGCATTTCCCGGGCCTTGCAGCCTTCGCCCGCCCTTGCACGCCGGCCGTATCAGGCGGGGGCCAGTGTGCATCCTCGCGGTGTGAATGCCAGTCGTTCGGCCGGGAGCTCTGCCTATCGACGCCGCCGTCGCCCGGTCATGCGGTGCTCACCGTCGTGTCCGCGTGGCAGGTCGCAGATATGCGAATCCTGGTGAGACTGCCAGTAGTGCAGGCATGTGGGCTTGGGACAGGGATCACTGAGTCCGTCCGTCGTGCCTGCCAGTCCTTCGATCATGGCCCCGCCACAGTTGCCGCACACCCATGCGTGCAGCATCTCGAACTCGTCGACGACCGGAGACCAGGCGATATCGTGCCCCAGCTCCATGGCGCGCTCTACGGCGTCCGTGAGGTCTGGTCCCTCCTCCACTGTGGACCTCCCACGTCAAAGCGTCAGTCGCACACCGATGCTGCGCGCGAGCGTTTTGAGTGCATCTTTGTCGATATCTGATCTCTTCATATCGTTACGGGTCATCAAGAATGCCACCTTCCCGTCTTTGGTCCGTCCAGCGATCTTGAACCCGTCTTGCTGCGGGCGCTCGACAATCTGCCAGCCCGCCTCTTGCTGCCAATCGATCGCATCTTCCCACCATTTGATGAATGACTCCGGCGCCTCCACGAACAGCCCGACGCCATGAACGTGGTCCGCGTAGGCGACGTGATCGCCGAACCTTCGCTCCTCAACCTGCATGATGCCCCCTCGGAAGCCGAAGGACGCCCGCGCTACGCGGGCGATACTGACATGGACTCACTCGCAAGTACGATGTGTGCTGCTGGTCCGAGGATGAACAGGGTCCAGCGTACGGTGTGATAGTCAATGAATGGCAGGACAAGGATGACGGCGCCGGTTCGCCAGACTTCAAACTCTCCTCACTACATTCACGTTTACTTATCACTATCTCCGTGATGAGCTTGTGTAGTCAAGACGCCGCTTGCAACGAACTTGAAACGAGCATGTTCTAATTGAGGGCACAACTACTCGCATCGGTGGAGGGCGGGTTGCGACGCCCTACGTGGCCGTGGATCCGTGCACCACGAACGTTGTCGGTGCGCTGGTCACCCGCGCGGAGATCTGTGGCGACGGCTGAACGAAAGTCTGAGGATGGCAGCGCCGACACGCTTCCACATCTACGTGGTGGAGGACATAAGCTGATGTCATGGAACAGAAGCTACTGACTCTTGCCGACGTCGCTGAGCTCTTGAACGCCTCTTCCGCACAGGTGTACGCACTCGTCCGCAGTGGAGAACTGCCGGCCATGAAGATGGGTGGTCGTGGGCAATGGCGAGTGCACCCCGAGCGCCTGAGCCAGTACATCGACCGAGCTCACGAAGAGACCGCGGAGTGGGTGAAGCACAACCCGATGACGCGTGACGAGGCCGTGGCAGAGGTAGAGGAATAGGCGCTGCGCCGTTCCGACCGCACGCGGTCAGGACAGACGGCGGCACTCCATCGAATCGGCTAGGCGCCGTGCAGACCCATAGGTTAGCCTCGCCGTGAGTTCAGTAATACGTCTGGAGGCGGACCAACGTGTCCAAGAAGAAGCTCGTGTTTACGGCGCTGGTCGCTATTGCCGGTTATGTCGGATATAAGCGTTATCAGTCAGGTCAGGAGGAACGTGACTTGTGGGCCGAAGCGACAGATCCGGTGCCACCCGCTGACAAGGCATGACCACCGTGGCGTTCTCTCCGATGGTGGCCTGATCGCACTCCGGTGGCAGCGCCGCCCGCACGCGTGACATTGGCCTGCGGGTGGAGTTGTCACCGGAAGGTGTGCCTCGTCACTGTCGTGACAGTCCCAAGCCCAGCGTGTGGGGTGACGGATTCGGCCTCGGAGCGAAGACGCGCTATTCTTGTCAAGGCTCGATGCGCGGATCAGCGGTCGAGCCGTTCCCGGGGGCGTAGCTCAATTGGCAGAGCACCGCCTTTGCAAGGCGGGGGTTAGGGGTTCAAATCCCCTCGTCTCCACCAGCACGAACGTCAAGATCCGAAGTCCAGATCCTTGGCGTGCGTGCCATCCCCGTGCCAGTGGTGACGTGGCGCATCGCCACCCTCCTGACGGTCGAACACGTGACCGGAGATCCCGGAACGCCGACGGCCCTGATCAACCGAGATTTCCGGGCGGGGAGGGCGTGCCAGCGGTGCGTATACGCTCGTGAGGTCCGCACAAGCAACGTGGGCCCCGAGCGTCCTGCCCGGGGCCCACGTTCGGGGCCGTACCGCTCGAAATTCGCCAGGTCTCAGTTCTGACTGTCGAGCGTGGCCTGGCTGTTGCTCTCGCCGCTGCTGTTCGACTTCGCGGCGGTGCTCTTCTTGGCCGTAGTCTTCTTCGCGGTCGTCTTCTTGGCGGTGCTCTTCTTGGCCGGCTCGGCCTGAGCCTCGCCTTCCTTGTCCTTCTGGCCGGTTGCGGAGTCCGTCTCAGTCCCCGCACCAGCCGTGGTCGCCGCGCCGGCCGTCTTCGACTCCGGCTTCGCGTCACCCTCGGCCTCGGATGGCTTGTCGCTCGGCTCGGGAGCCGGCGCCCAGGGACCCGTCGCGGGGTCGTACGTGGTCCATTGCTCCTCGGCGCTACGCCGGCGCAGGACGCCGGCAACCGCCGCTCCAGCGGCCGCGAAACCGCCGAGCACCAGCATGACCGTGCGGCGTCGCTTCTTGCGCCGTCTGCGCTTCGGCTCCTCGGCGATGTCTGCGGCACGCTCGGAGAGATCATGTGCCCTCTCCGAGAGCCTGTCTGCTGCTCCCGCCAGCGATTCGGCCATCTTGGGCACGACGTCATTCATGAGCGAGTCTTTGGCCTGCGACGCCTTCGGGCCGACCTTGGCGCGGGCGGCTTCGACCGTCGGACCCACACGTTCGGCGGCCGATTCCACCACCGGTGTGACCCGCTCGCGGGCCGAGCTGAGCGCGGGCGAGGCGGCGTCGCGAGCTCGCTTGCCGGCCTTGCGCGCGGCCTCACGTGCATGAACAGCGGCCTCGCGGACGTCCGTGACCGCTTCCTCAGGGTGTTTCTTCCGTCTCTTGCCGAGCATCTTCCGCAAGACGGGCCTCCTCGTTGATTGTTCTTCCTGGCCCTTCAGAGGCCGCACGGGCGCATCCGTACCGGATTCCGGGCCGGCCGTGTCCACGGCAGCCCGTTCCCGGTAGGGAGCGACGCCCGATGGTTCCATGTCAGTTTCCGCCCCCTGGCTCGATCGGTGCCGGGAGGCTTGTCTGTTCCATCTGCTGCCCCGTCCGTACAACCTCGTACCTTCTCAGACCCTTCATAGATCATGCCTTGTATCCGACCCTATGCCTACCAGAGGCTCTCCGTGGGAAGATGAGGGGTAATCGGACCAACCAATTCGGAAAGGCACACTGTGGCCAACGACCTCCAAGCCATCCTGCACACCAACCACGGCGACATCACGCTGAACCTGTTACCCAATCACGCGCCGAAGACCGTGCGTAACTTTGTGGAACTTGCCGAGGGCACCCGAGAGTGGGTGCACCCGGAAACCGGGCAGAAGAGTTCGGAGAAGCTCTATGACGGGACGGTCTTCCACCGGGTCATTCAGGGTTTCATGATTCAGGGCGGGGATCCGCTGGGCAACGGCCGTGGTGGCCCTGGCTACGACTTCGCCGACGAGTTCCATCCGGAACTCGTCTTCGACCGTCCATACCTGCTGGCGATGGCGAACGCGGGGCCGAACACGAACGGTTCGCAGTTCTTCATCACCGTTGGCCCACAGCCTCACCTGAACCGGAAACACACCATCTTCGGTGAGGTGGCGGACACCGCCGGCCGACAGGTAGTGGACACCATCGCCGCGGTGCCCACCGACCGTCTCGATCGGCCGCAGGAGCCGGTCGTGGTCAACTCGGTCTCGATCGTCCGTAGCTGAAGTCACGGACGTATGACTGGGTCTGGTCGCGCCGATCATCCGCCACAGGACGGTGCCGCGGTGCCGGTCTGCTACCGGCATACGGATCGCGAGACCTATATCCGATGCTCGCGGTGTCACCGGTTCATCTGCCCGGAGTGCATGACGGCAGCCCCTGTGGGGTTCCAATGTCCGGAGTGCATCCAGCAGGGTTCGAAGACGGGTCGCGAACCGCGGACCGTCCTGGGCGGACAGATACGTCAGCACGGAGACGTGATCACCAAGAGTCTGGTGGGGATCAACGTCGCGCTCTGGTTGTTCGGCATGGTCTACAGCAGCGGTTCTGTGGTCAATTCCATCTATGCGCAATACGCGGCGCAGGTTGGATCGACCGACCTCAGTGCCCGATTCGCCCTCATCAAAGGCGTGTCCGGTGACGCACTGACGTTCGGCGTGGTGGACGGGCAGTGGTACCGGCTGCTCACGGCTGCCTTCATGCATGACGCGTGGTGGCACATCGGCATGAACATGCTGGCACTGTGGATCCTGGGCAGCGCCTTGGAACCAGTGCTGGGTCGCTGGCGGTTCATCGCGCTGTACGTGCTGTCCGCCCTGGGCGGTTCCGCCGTGTCGCTGCTCGGCGCCGGCGACTACACGATGTCCCTGGGCGCATCCGGGGCGGTCTTCGGCCTCATGGGTGCCCTCTTCGTCGTCATGAGGCGGCTGGGGCGGGACGTCAGCGCGGTGGTCGCGATCCTGGGCATCAACGTGGTGATCGGGTTCACCGCCTCGGGAATCGACTGGCGTGCGCATCTCGGCGGCCTGGTCGCCGGAGGACTCGTGTCCTTGTTCTACGCGCACGCTCCGCGTGAACACCGGCTGATGTGGTCGATACTCGGTTGCGCCGTCGTTGGGGCAGCGATTGCGGGGACCATCATCGCGACGGTGGCGTAGCGCGCGAGGAGTTCAAACGGTACGAGTTATCCACAGGGGTTATCCCCACTGGGGACGAACTACAAGCGTGTAATCACAGGTGTGTAATAGTCTGTGGACAACCTTGTTTTCGCAGGTCATGTCGGTAACGATGCTCGGACAGGGTGCTTGATCGAGGATAATCGTCGATGACGGTTGACGTTGTCCCCAACGCAAACGTCCCCATGCTGTGCGGCACGGGCACAGCATGGGGACGGGGCGGTCCTGGGTGGGTTGAGCCGCAGGCTATTTCCACTGGGTGGCGGTGATGAAACCACCGGTGATCAAGCCCATACCGATCACCAGGTTCCAGCCGCCCAGCGTTTCCATGAACCCGATCTCCTCACGGAGCAGGTAGTACACCACGATCCAGACCAAACCCAGGATGAGCAGGGTCAGCATGGTCGGGACCACCCAACGGCCAGAAGCCGTGTTGTCGCGGCGCTCTGGGGCCACGGAGTCATCCTTCTTGCGGCGGCGCAGACTCGGCACGGTGGGTTCCTCTCAGGTGAAGCGGATGGTGACAGTGCGTTTCCATGAAATCAAGACGCTCGGATAGCGTAGTAGTTCATTGCTCCACTCTCTATCATCGTCCCAGGGGAGGTCCTTGCAGTGCCAGAGTCTGCACCTGCGCGCGGCTGGAAGATGCTGGCGCCCGTGGTTCTCGCGGCATGCGGTGCGCTCCTGGTCATCACCGCGAAGACCTCTGGAGGTACCGACCTACGCGGTAGCGAGGTCCTGGAGATGCCGGACCTCGTCCGCGCGGAGGAACGACGCGTCGAAGAACTGATCGCCGATGCGGAGAACCTGAGGTCGGAGATCGACGAGCTCACCGAGCAACTGGGCGATAACGAGACGAAAGAGATCCAGCAGCAGCTCGAGGAGCTCCAGACCACCGCCGCGCTCGGTTCCGTCGAGGGTAGCGGCATCACCGTGACGCTCGACGACTCGCCGCAGGCCGACACCCCCGAGCAGGATTTGGCCCCGGGTACGCACGTGGAGGATTACATCATCCATCAGCAGGACCTCGAGGCCGTGATGAATGCGCTGTGGGCCGGTGGTGCCGACGCGATGATGGTCATGGACCAGCGCATCGGCAACACGAGTACGGTCCGGTGTGTCGGTCCGGTGTTGCAGCTGGAAGGCAAGCAATACTCTCCGCCCTACACGATCTCGGCCATCGGTGACACCGACGCCATGCTCGACGCGCTCGAGCGGTCTGAAGCTGTGGAGTGGTTCCGTGCCGCCGCCGATGCGTACGGGCTGGGCTATGAGGTGGAAATGGAGGACCTGATCACTATGCCGGCATACGAAGGGTCGCGACTGTCGAGGTCGGAGTCGTGACGTCCAGGATCCTGGTTGTCGACAACTACGACAGCTTCGTCTTCAACATCGTCCAGTACCTTCAGCAGCTCGGCGCCGAATGTGAGGTTCGGCGAAACGATGACGTGCCCGGCATCGAAGGTTTTGACGGTGTGCTCCTCTCGCCCGGCCCGGGGACCCCGGAGCGAGCCGGCGTCTGCGTGGAGCTCATCCGGGAACACGCCGGCACGGTGCCCATCTTCGGTGTGTGTCTGGGGCTGCAGGCGATCGGCGTGGCTTTCGGGGCCAAAGTGGACCGCGCGCCGGAGCTGCTGCATGGTAAGACCAGCGAGGTGCATCACGCCGGCGCCGGCGCGTTCGACGGTCTCGACACTCCACTGACCGCGACCCGATACCACTCGCTCGCCATCGAGCCGCATACCGTGCCCACCGAGCTCGAGGTGACCGCGTGGACGCAGAACGGTGTGGTGATGGGTGCACGGCACCGACAGCTCGCCGTGGAAGGCGTGCAGTTCCATCCTGAGTCAGTGCTGACCGAGGGCGGCCATCGGATGCTAGCCAACTGGCTCGCGGTGTGCGGCGACCCCGACGCCGTGACGCAGTCGGCCGGACTTGCGCCTGTGGTCTCTCGGTAACACCGACCCTGGCGACCTCAGGCATATCGGACGGCGCTGAGGCTGACGTACGTACGACACCGGGGTGGTAGCTGGGCAATCCAGCTACCACCCCGGTTTCTTCTCACTATGTGTGCCCGACGCCGGTCCTGGCGCCGCTAGGGCGTCGGTGTCTGGCTGTTCCAATCCGACTCGCTGCCTTCGCCTCCACCGTCGTCGGCACCTTCCCCGCCACCGTTGTCGGTGCCTTCGTCGGTGCCGGTGTCGTCTCCGCCACCGTTGTCGGTGCCTTCGTCGGTGCCGGTGTCGTCTCCGCCACCGTTGTCGGTGCCCTCGTCGGTGCCGGTATCGTCACCTTGATCACCGCCGCCGCCGTTGTCTCCGCCGTCGTTACCGTTGCCGTTCCCGTTTCCGTCGCCGTTCCCGTCGCCGCCCTCGTTGCCGTCTCCTTGATCTTCCGGCTGCTCGGCAACCCAGATGATGACGGTGCCGCCCTCGTCGATCGAAGAACCCTCTTCCGGGCTCTGCCGGAAGACCTGGCCCTCCGGGGCATCTGCGGGCTCGGTGATGACCTGGACGTTCAGGCCGCGGCGATCCAACTCCGCCTCTGCTGACTCGCGCGACTCGCCCACCAGGCCGGGGACCTCGATCTCCTGAACGCCGGTAGAGACCGTCAGGTTCACGGTGCTATCCGGTTCCACAGATGCTCCGCCTTCGGGATCGGTCTCCAGCACCTCACCCTCGGGACGATCGCTGTCTTCCCGGCTGACGTTGCCGACGTTCAATCCTTCCTCTTGGATCATCGCCTCGGCCTCTTCCTGAGTCCGGCCGACCACCGACGGGACGATCACCATGTCCGGCTCCACGCCGACGGCGATGGTGACCGTCGATCCCTCCTCCAGTTGCTCGTTCGGCGGCGGGTCCTGGCTGAGCACCGTGCCGACCTGATCCGCGTCGTTGGTCTCCTGGGAGTCGATGGCCGGAACGAGTCCTCGGTCGGTCAACATCTCTTCGGCGACCTCGCGGGTCTCCCCGGTCAACGACGGAACGGTCACCATCGGTGGTCCGCCCGAGTTGCGGAAGATGAGGAAACCGACCAGGCCGGCTATGGCCAGCACAGCGAGGGAGCCGAGTGCCACAGCCCACCAGCTGACCCCCTTCGCCTCGTCGTCCTCGTCGATCTCGTCGCCTTCCAAGGTGTCCTCGCCGGCCACCTGGGTCTCGTCGTAGACGGGTGCGCCACCGGCCATGAGCTGCGTCGCGGCGGATGTGTCGGCGTAGGCGGCCACCGGCAGACCGGCCGCAGCTCGCTGCAGGTCGGCACGCATCTCGTAGGCACTCTGGTAGCGCTCGTCCCGACCTTTGGCCAGTGCCTTCATGACGATGGCGTCCAGCTCTGGAGGGATCGACGGGTCGAGCGCGGACGGTGGCGTGGCGTACTCGCGCACGTGTGAGACGGCGACCGACACCAGCGACTCGCCGATGAACGGAGGGCGGCCGGTGAGCAATTCGTACAGCACGCACCCGCAGGCGTACAGGTCGCTGCGCGCGTCGGCCTGTTCGCCACGTGCCTGCTCCGGCGAGATGTACTGGGCCGTGCCGACCACTGCGGCGGTCTGGGTCAGGGCCATGCCGGTGTCGGCCAGGGATCGTGCGATCCCGAAGTCCATCACCTTGACCTCGCCGGTCGTCGTGATCATGATGTTGCCCGGCTTGATGTCCCGATGCACGATGCCGGCGCGGTGGCTGTAGTCGAGTGCGTCGAGGGTGGCGCTGAGCACCTCGATGGACCGTTCGGGCAGGAACCGCACCTGGTCGCGGACCATCTCGCGCAGCGTCTGACCCTCGACGTACTCCATCACGATGTACGGGATGCGATGGCCATCGATCATGTCCTCGCCGGTGTCGTAGACCGCGACGATGTTGCGATGGTTCAGGGACGCCGCGGACTGGGCCTCCCGCCGGAACCGCGCCTGGAACGTCGCGTCCGTGGAGTGGTCCACCCGGAGCATCTTGAGCGCGACGATACGGCCGAGACGGGTATCCCGCCCCCGCCGTACCTCGGCCATGCCGCCACGGCCGATAACCTCGCCGAGCTCATAGCGATCGCCGAGGAGTTGCAGCTCGCTCATCGTTGGCCCTTTCTCACATATTCGTCGCGCTCGGGAACGCTACCGGCACTAGCATGCTCATCGCCGCGCGGTCCGTGACATCTGTTCGATAGATGAGACACGGACGACGGGCCCATCGCATTCTCATGCTCCCAACACCGCCTCCATCACGGCTCTGGCGATCGGCGCGGCGAGCGCACCGCCGCCGATGTCGTCGCGGGCGGTGTCCGGTGCTTCCTCGATGACCACCGCGACGGCTACTCTCGGGTCGTCCGCAGGCGCGAACGACGTGAACCACGCATACGGCGGGCGATCCGGGTCGCTCTGAGCGGTGCCCGTCTTCCCTGCGACCTCGATCCCCGAGATCTGCGCGTTCGTTCCGGTTCCGTTCTCGACTACCTCGACCATCATCTCAGTCAACTGCTGCGCGGTATCCGGCGACACCGCACGGGAGAGTTCCTCGGGTTCGGTCTGTTCGATGGTGGAGACGAGGTCGGGGGCGAGCACCTCCCGGACGATGTACGGATCCATCAGCACGCCGTCGTTGGCGATGGCGGCCGAGACCATGGCGATCTGCAGCGGAGTCACCCGGACGTCGTACTGACCGATGGCCGAGAGGACCGTCTGTGGCTCATCCGGGTCATCGGGGAACCTGCTGGTGGCGGCGTTCATCTCGTCTTCGGTGAGCGGCTGCGCGTTGAAGCCGAACCGTTCGGCTTGATCCCGCAGCACGTCGTCACCGAGCTCGTCGCCGAGATAGGCGAAGGCGGTGTTGCAGGAGATCCGCAAGGCATTGGTCAGCGTGGTTTCGTCATCGCTGCCGCATGCCTGGCCGCTCTGGTTGCCCAGCGTACGGTCGGTCAGCGGGAGCGGATACTCGGCTGGGCCCGGAATGACAGACTCGGCGTCGTAGTCCCCGGACTCGATCGCCGCCGCGGCTGTGACCAGCTTGAATACTGAGCCGGGCGGCAGGGTCTGGGCGATCGCCCGATTCAGGTCCGGCTTGTCCTCGTCGTCCTTGAGAGTCTGCCAGTATTCGTTCTGCTCGCTGAACGAGTGGCTGGCCAGTGGATTCGGGTCGTACGACGGCGTGCTGGCCATGGTCAGAATCTCACCGGTCTGAACGTCCAGAGCCACGACGGCGCCCTTGTATCCCTCCAGGCCGTCGTAGGCGGCGCGCTGCGCCTCCGAGTCGATCGTCGTCTTGACCGCACCGCCCTTGGGCTCCTCACCGGTGACGAGATCGATCAGACGACGGACGAACAGCCGGTCGTCGTCGCCGGACAGGATGTCGTTCTGGGCCCGCTCGAGGGCCGAGCGCTGGTACTGGTACGAGTAGTAGCCGGTCACCGGCGCATACAAAGTGGCCTCCGGGTAGTTGCGGAGGAACTGGAAGTCTCCACCGACTTCCTCAGAGATCGCGATCGGCTCATCGTCGCGGGTGAGGATCGGTCCTCGTTCCCGGGCGTACTCGTCGATGATCACTCGTCGGTTGTCCCCGCGAGAGTTCAGCTCGTCGGCCTGGAATGCCTGAATGTAGGTGATATTGACTAGCAGTGCCAGCACGAGCAGCAGGCAGCCTGCGGAGACACGTCTGATCGGCGAGTTCATGGCACTCTCACCACTTGGGTCACGGCGTCGTCGGTGAAGGTGGGCTTATCCGTGGGCGCCGGCCTGCGGGCAGCGTCGGAGAGCCGGATCAGCAGCGCGACGAGCACCCAGTTCATCACCAGCGACGACCCGCCAAGAGCCAGGAACGGCGTGGTCAGACCGGACATCGGGATGAGTCGCGTGACGCCGCCGAGGACGACGAAGACCTGAAGCAACAGGCCGGTCGCCAGACCCGCGGCGAGCAGCTTGCCGAACGGGTCACGCAGCACCAGGGAGGCACGCAGGCCACGTGAGACCAGCAACGCGTAGAGAAGGATGATGGCGGTCAATCCGGCGAGGCCCAGCTCCTCACCCAGCGCAGCGCCGATGAAGTCGCTCTCCGCGATCGGGATCATGTCCGGGTGGCCCTGGCCGAGCCCGGTGCCGATGGTCCCGCCGTAGGCGAGGCCGAACAGCGACTGGGCGAGCTGGCCCGTGGGGTCGATGAATGGGTCGAGCCAGAGGTCGAACCGCTGGCGCACGTGCGATACCACGTTGTAGGCGGCATAGATGCCGAAGCCGATGAGCATCAGGCCGAGGATGATCCAGGAGATCCGCTCGGTGGCGATGTAAATGAGCAGCACAAAGCTACCGAACAGCAGCACCGACGGGCCCACGTCGTTCTGCACCGTGAGGATCCCGAGCGCGGTAAGCCAGACGATGAGGATCGGCCCGAGGTCGCGGGCGCGCGGTAGGTCGACGCCGAGGAAACGTCGGCCGGCCAGCGCAAGCGCATCCCTGGTCTGCACCAGGAATCCGGCGAAAGCGATGGTGAGTACGATCTTCGCGGCCTCATTGGGCTGGAAGCTCATCCCTCCGACCCGGATCCAGATCTGGGCGCCCCGGATCGAGTGCCCGATGATCGGCATCAACGGAAGGATGAGCAAGACCAGGCCGGTGAGACCCATGAGGTAGGGATAGCGTGCCAGAATCCGGTGGTCTCGGATCAGGAAGAGCACGGTGATGAACAGGGCGACGCCGACCAGCATCCAGGTGAGCTGCGTCGTCGCGTGGGAGGAGTCATCGGCCAGGTCGAGGCGGTGAATCATCGCCAGACCGAGTCCACATAGCGTCACCACGATCGGCAGAATCACGGGATCGGCGTATGGCGCTCGGATCCGGATCACGATGTGAGCGACACAGGAGACGACGAAGAAGCCGCCTAGATACGCCATGGCGTCGGCGGGTACCTCGCCGAGCGCGCCGAGATCGACGTTGACGTAGGCGAAGGTAGAGATACCGACCGCGAAGATCAGTAGCAGCAACTCGGTGCCGCGGCCCCGGCGCGGCACCACCGCCTCATCATCGGTGGCCTCGCTCCGCGGCAGGCGCTGATTCAGGCTCACTCAGCGTACCCCCGTGCAATCCAGACGACCATCGGTCGAGACCCATCCGTCTTCTGACGTGGAATCGTCCGTATCGGTTTCACCGGCGGGCGTGCTGGTGTTCGGGTTCGGCTCCACCGTGCCGGATGGCTGGCCGCGTCGCGGGTTGTCATTCTGGGTCCCAGTCGGCGCAGGAGTGCCTGCTGCCGCTCCGGTCCCGGCCGCGTCGGTGTTCGTGTTCGGACTCTGTGTGGCTGTGGGGCCAGGGTTCGCGGCATTCGGGCTCCGACTGGCGCCCGGGTTCGGGCTTCCGGTGGGATCCGGCGTGCCGGTGGGATCCGGCCTGTCGGTCGGGTCCGGCGTGTCGGTCGGATCCGGATCGGGCTCGGGCTCCAGCGCGCCGGCGGCCCGGCACGCCTGCCGGCGCAACGTCGAGACGATCTCCTTGGCGTCCTCGATGCTGTCCGCGGTGATTGTCCCTTCGACCTGGTCTTGATAGATGCCAGGCAGTGCGTCAACGGGCAGGCCGTCGGGAATCTCGTGCAGCCTGGACAGGCTGATGAACCCGATCTCCTGGCTGACACCTTGGAAGATGGCGACCTCACCCGAGTTCTGCCCGACGTAGTACTGCGACCGCACCCAGTCGTTCGCCAGCGCCAGGCCGCCCCACGCGGCCAGAGCGACGATCAGCAGGAGCACCACGGGCCGGACCCAGCGATACTTCCGTGGCGGCCGTGGTGCGTACCGCAGAGCCTCGAGTTCCTCCGGGTCGGCCGGCTTCTCCTCGCCGCCGAGCAGAACGCGAAGCGCGGCGGCGGGGCGGCGGCGGTGTGGACGTTCCGGTTGCGGAGCGTGGTCGCCCGCGGCGGCTCCGACCAGGTACGACTCCGCGGTGTCGTCGGGTGACGGGGCGATCGCTGTCTCGACCACGTCGGCGACGATCAGCGTGACGTTGTCCGGCGCACCCCCGGACAAGGCGAGCCGGATGAGCTCATCTGCGGCGGCATCCAGCTGATCCACCGACGCCAGGGTTTCGGCCAGCGTGTCGTCGGAGACCACACCGGAGAGCCCGTCGCTGCAGACCAGAAGCCGGTCCCCCGGCACGATGTCGATCATCTCGAGGTCAGGTTCGACCGGCCCCTGCCCTTGGAGCGCCTTGAGAATGAGTGACCTGGCGGGATGGACGCCCGCTTCCTCGAGCGAGATGCGGCCCTCGTCGACGAGCGACTGCACGAAGGTGTGATCGTGGGAGAGTTGCGTGATGGCGCCGTCGCGCAGGAGATACGCGCGGGAGTCGCCGATGTGACCCATGCACAGTGCGGAACCTGTCCACAGCAATGCGGTGACGGTCGTCCCCATGCCCTCCCGGGCCGGATCGTCCGCGATGAGCTGCCGGATACGGTTGTTCGCGGCTTGAATCGCAGAACTGAGCGCGGCCCGCGGATCGTCGTCGTCGAGCGTGTCCTCAACCGCGATGAGCTCTTCAATGGCGGCCTGGCTCGCGACCTCGCCGGCCGCGTGGCCGCCCATGCCGTCGGCGACTGCCAGAAGTCGCGGACCGGCATACCCGGAGTCCTCGTTGCCCTCCCGGATCAGTCCGACATCGGAGCGGGCAACGTAGCGCAACATCAACGGCATCGCCAGCCTACTTCCGCAGCTCTACTACGGTCTTGCCGAGGCGGAACCTGCTCTTGACGTTGACCGGCGTGCTGCGGGTGAGCCGCTCGTGGCCGACGTAAGTGCCGTTCGTCGACCCGAGGTCTTCCACGTACCACTGTCCCTCGTGGAACCTCAGGCGAGCGTGCTGCGTGGAGATGTACTCATCGGCCAGGGGAAGCGTGCAGTCGTCGCCCCTGCCGAAGGTGACCGGCGCTCCGTGCAGAGGGACGGAGCGACCCGTGTCTGGACCTTCGACGATGACGACCCTGGAGGGCAGGCCCTTGCCCGCCTTCGGCTGTTTCGACTGACGAGCTGCGGCGCGGGACTGTTTCGGCGGCTTCGGTGGTCTAACGCCGAACAGGTCCGCCCGCATCGCTGACGTGACCGAGAGCACAAGGAGCCAGAGTACGGCGAGGAAGCCGAGCCTGATAACCGTCAGGGTTAGCTCAGACACCCCTCACCTCCATCTGTGCACATAAACAACGGTCGATCCAAGTGTGATCTGGGAACCATCGGTGACTGTGGCCTGCGGCACGCGGGCACCATCGATCACCGTACCGTTTGTGGAGCCTAGATCAACGGCGACCAACTGGAAATCCGGGCCGTTCTGGTAGACACGGATCTCCACGTGACGCCTGGAGATACCGGGATCGTCGATCCGGATGTCGCTCTCGCTGCCACGCCCGATCACCACGCCCGGCGGGACCAACGGATGCTGGGTGCCGTTGATGACCAGGTAGCCGGCGCTCTGCGCCTGTGGCGCCTGTGGCGGCGCATACTGCGGCGCCCGGTCCACGCCAGCGCGAACCTGGCTGCGCACGCGGAAGTCACCGGTGCGGAGGTCCTCGTGGCGCTCAAAGGCCACCGACACCGGCCCCGTAAACGCGTAGTGCTGCAGCTCGGCGTGTTCCTTGGCCATATCGACGAGCTCGTTCGACAGGGTCTCGGTGTACGGACCGAGACGGTCATGGTCGCTGGGGCCCAGGTCGATGATGAAGGCATTGGGCACCAGGGACCGTTGCCGGGTGACGATCTGGGCGTTGTTGTCGAGCTCACGCTGGATCGCAGCGGCGATCTCCACCGGCTGAACCTCTGACCGGAACGCTTTCGTGAACGCACCCTGGACGAGGCTCTCCAGCCGTCGCTCGAACTTCTGAAGTACGCCCATGGCCACCTCCTTCCCCTCACGAGCGTCAACGACGTCTCTTGTGCCACGATGGTAGCGACGGGTGACCGGATTGTTCCCGCCGAGGCGCCACTCACGTGCGCACCAGACCTATTGTGAGCCTTCGGCTGAGATTCGCTGACCGGCGGGTACGTGTTAAGCTTTTTGCCGCAGCCCGCCCTGACAGGTTATGGTCGGTTGCAGCGCGCGCGGGTGGCGGAATAGGCAGACGCGCACGGTTCAGGTCCGTGTGTCCGAAAGGACGTGGGGGTTCAACTCCCCCCTCGCGCACTCGAAGGAGGACGGACCCTGCTGATGAAGCGTCAGCAGGGTCCGTTTCATTCTGTGTGGGGGTCACCGCCCGGAGTTAGCGGCCCCCGCCCCGGCGTGGGGGTGCATGACGGCTGCGGCTCGGGCCAGTCGACCCTGGGACCGGCCGTGTCGTGTGCTCAGCTGTGTGAGTTCCGGCCAGTTCGCGGCGTCGTGTGCCCGGTCGTGGTCGTTCTGGCCGCTCTACGCGGTCATTCTGCGCACGACGGGTCGCACGGCCGCAGAAACCCGGAGTTCAGCGGGCGTGAATCACACGACCGCGCGCACAACCCTGTCTTGGGCGGCTGCTATTCCCACGACCGCCCGCACGAGCCGGTCGTGGGAATGGTCGTGTGAAGCAGGACTGCCGGGCCAGCAGACCACGTGGTCTGAACCCACCGCCGTCATCACTGTTGTGTGACTGTAGACCGGTGTTCGCCAGACTGTGTGGTCTGTCGTGCCACCTGAAGCGGGGTGGCGCGATTCGGATGAGGTCCGCGTGGGAGCTCTGTGCCGCGCCGTCACTGCTTCCGGCGGAACAGGCGCATCGTCAGTGGCCCGAAGACGGCGATGAAGACGACACACGCGATCAGGACCCACCCGACCTGGGACGCGTCCACGTCACCGTGCATCAGGCCCCGCGACGCGGAGGATAGGTGTGTGATCGGATTGACGTCGACGAAGGCCTGCAGCCAACCGGGCATCGTCGCCGGATCGACGAAGACGTTGCTGATGAATGTCAGCGGGAACAGAATCATCATGCTCACCGCCATCAGCGACTCCTCCGTGCGCATGAGGAAGCCCAGCGCCGTCCAGACCCACGACAGGCTGAACGCGAAGACCAGCAGCAGCGCCACGGCCGCGATGACGCCCAGCGCTCCCCCGTCCGGCCGGAAACCGATCAGCAGTCCCAGGCCGATGACGATCAGCGACGCCAGGGTGTAGCGCAGCACATCCCCGAACAGCGCACCGACCAGCACGGCGGGCCGCCAGATCGGCAGCGACCGGAACCGGTCGAAGACGCCCTTGTTGATGTCTTTGTTGATCCCCAGGCCGGTGTACATGGTGATCATCGCCACCGTGAGCACCAGAATCCCGGGCAGCAGGTCCTGGATGTACTCGCGCGGCGAACCGGCCAGCGCACCCCCGAACAGGTAGGTGAACATCAGGGTGAACATGATCGGGAACATCGTGACGTCGAACAGCTGCTCAGGAACGTGTTTGATCTTCAGCAGCGCCCGCCAGCCGAACGTCAGCGAGACCCGGGCCGGGTTCGGCCGGACCGGGCGCTCTCTGGTGGCCAGTGCCGCCAGGAGGTGTTCGTCGATCGCCGACGTTCGGGTCGCCGGGCGGGTCGAGGTCGAATCGGTGGACATTATGCGGCTTCCTCGGTCTCATCGTCGTGGTCTTCGGCGGGATGGCCGGTGAGCGCCAGGAACACTTCGTCCAGGCTCGGCTGCCCGAGTGAGAACTCGGCAACCGTGATGCCGGACGCGGCGAGGTCGGAGATCGCCGCCGAGACGCGTCCTGCGTCGTCGGAGCGGGCCGTGAGCGCCACCGGGTCATGTTCCAGATAGACGTCGCTTCCCAACCGCTGAGTCAGCAGACGCTCGGCTTCGGGCCGTTGTGCGGCATCGCGTAGCCGGATATGGACAGCGCCGGAGCCCACGGATGCCTTCAGTTCACCGCTCGTGCCCTCGGCGATCACCGTGCCGCGGTCGATGACCGCGATCCTGTCGGCGAGCTGGTCGGCCTCGTCCAGGTACTGCGTCGTCAGCACGACGGTCGTGCCACCGGCTACCAGCACCCGGATGATGTCCCACACCTGGTTGCGGCTGCGCGGGTCCAGCCCGGTGGTCGGCTCGTCCAGAAAGAGCACGTCTGGTGTCGCGAGGATGCTCGCTGCGATATCGATCCGCCGCCGCATGCCCCCGGAATATTTCTTGACCTGGCGGTCGGCGGCGTCTTCCAGGCCGAAGGCGGTGAGCAGTTCGGTTGCCCGCGCCCGCGAGCCCGCCTTGGAGAACCCGATCAGCCGTGCCAGCAGGATGAGGTTCTCCAGACCGGTCAGGTCCTCGTCGACCGAGGCGTACTGACCGGTGAGGCTGACCCGGCTGCGCACGGCGTCTGCTTCGGCCACGACGTCGTGTCCTAGCACTCGTGCCGTGCCGGCATCCGGAAGCAGCAACGTGGCCAGCATCCGTACAGTCGTGGTCTTGCCGGCTCCGTTCGGTCCCAGAACGCCGAAGACCGTGCCGGTGGCGATGCGGAGGTCGACGCCGTCTACGGCTCGGGTCTCGCCGAAATGTTTGACCAGCCCCGAGGTTTCGACCGCGAGATCGCTGCTTGACTCTGGCACCGTTCCTCCTTGAATGACCGTCTCGTGCGTAGCTATGTGCGCGCGTCCCGCCAGGCACGGAACATCACTCGCCGGGTAGACACGATTCGCGGCGGAAAGTCATCGGCCGCCGCGGGGGTCAGCCTTCTTCCCCCTCCCTGAATGCTGCTCCCCGTCCCGCAGCCGGTCAACGTCTGCGGGCAGGGCGCGACGGGGTCGGCAGCGTCTCGGTTTGGTTACAGGCCTCGACGGCGGATACGTCAGGTGATTAGATCACTATATGTATCCGTCCGAAACGACTTTCGGTCCCGGTCAGCCGGAGCGCCGCAATCTGTCGAACGACCTGGCCACGGCGGTCGCGGCGATGATCCACCGAGAGTCGTTGCAGCCCGGTGACCAGCTGGACTCGGTCAAAGCCCTGGCGGAACGCTTTCAGGTCGCCGTGCCCACCATGCGCGAGGCGCTGCGCCGGCTGGAGGCTATGGGCGGTGTGCTCCTCCGGCACGGGTCCGGCGTGTACGTGGGAGACAACGTCCGGCGGATGGTGCTGCCCAACCCGCTGTCGCCGAAGCCGACCGGCGGCGTACTCATCGAGCTGCTGGAAGCGCGGCTGCAGATCGAGCCGCCGATCGCCGCGCTGGCCGCCACCGTCCGGGATCCACGGGGCGTCGGGTCGATGCGCAGCACCCTCGATGAGGCGCAGCGGTGCATCGCCGAGGGTGACGAGCAACTCTGGCTGGTCAATCTCAACTTTCACCGGGCGATCGCGGCGGCAGGTGGAAACACCATCCTCGCCGAGGTGATCGACTCCATTGTCTTCGTCCATGCGGAGGAGCAACTCGAGATCCTTCGCCTGCACGGAGATCAGGAACGTGACTTCACCGAGCATCGGCAGATCACCGAGCTCATCGAAGAGGGCGACGCTCAGGCCGCTCGACGGGCCATGGCGGAGCACCTGGACAACGTCATCCAGATTGTCCGGCGGCGCTTATCCGACTAGGGCGCGACTAGGCACCTACGCGCACGACCCGCGCAACCGGCGTGCCCGCGGCGTCGGACGGCGGTCGGTTGCGTTCCGGGTTCGGTGCCGCGCCGACACATCGAGGCTCGGCCCGGCGGTCGCGGACCGGCCGCGACGACCCATAACCACAGACGTCAACACACAACGAGGTGGTGTCATGAAAACCAGCACAAAGTTCGCGATCGCATCGGTGGCTGCCGGCGCGCTGCTGCTCACAGCGTGTGGCGACGACAGTGACGACGACGGCGACAACACCAGCGGTGGGGGCGGAGCCGGCGGCGGCGAGGAATCGGTGGAGTCGAGCGGGACGCTCAGCTTCTACACCGACAAGGCCGCTTGGGAGCCCCAGTTCGATCGCGTCAGCGAGGTGTCCGAGGATGAGATCGGCTTCGATCTCGACTTCACCGGGTACTCCGACTCGGACGCGTACACCGCGTTCATCAAGCAGTCCTTCCGCACCGATGAGAAGCCGACCCTGTTCACCTGGCACACCGGCGACAAACTGGGCGAGCTGGTAGACGAGGGTCTCGTGGCGCCGACCAGTGAGATATGGTCCGAGGCGATCAGCAACGGCGACATCCCGGCCGACCTCGAGCAGTACTACACCTACGACGGCGAGCAGTACTGCGTTCCGCTGCACGTGTCCTACTGGGTCATGTACTACAACACGCACGTCTTCGACGAGCACGGCCTGCAGCCGCCGCAGACCTGGGACGACCTGATCAACATCGCCGATACCCTCGCTGCCGAGGGGGTTCCGGCCTTCTATCAGACGAACATCCTGTTCTCGTTCGTCTGGTTCCAGACGCTGCTCGCCGGGTCGGATCCCGACCTGTACGAGGCACTGGCCACCGGCGAGGCGAGCTACACCGACCCCGGCGTGGTGGCGGCCATGGAGCAGTGGCGGGAGATGATGGAGGCGGGATACTTCAGCGATCCCGGCGCCGCGGACGACCCGCAGGTGCTGCTGAACAACGGCGACGTCGCGATGCTGAACTTCGGAACCTTCTTCACCGGCGCGCTGAACGAACTCGGGATGGTCTCCGGCGAGGACTACGACCTGTTCGTGATCCCGAACGTCGACCCGTCCCTGGAGCAGACGTCGCTGATCGTGGAGTCCGGGCCGCTCTGTGCCGCGGAGGAAGCCGACGATCGAGCGGAGGCCTTGAACTACTTCGACTGGTGGGTCACCGCCGACGCGCAGTCTGCCTGGGCGGACGCCCGCGGCGACGTCTCGTTCAACCCGGGCGCCGAGGTCAACGACGAACGCCTGGCCGACCTGGGCGAGCAGGCCGGCAGTGACGACGTCCGATTGATCGAGCGGTACTTCGAGGCCACGCCGCCATCGGTGCTGACCGTCGCCCTCGACGAGTTCGGCGCATTCGTGACGAATCCGGGTGATCCGATGCCGCACCTGGAGGCGATCCAGGCCGAAGCGGAAGCGCACTGGGCCAACCAGTGACAGCGACGTTCGCCCAGCAGGAGGCACCCGCCGGAACCGGACGCGGGTCCGGCTCCGGCGGGCCGCGCCCGTACCGGTGGTCGGCGTGGGGCTTCACCGCCCCTGGCGTGCTGATCGTCGCGGTCCTGCTGTATCTGCCGTTCCTGTGGACGACGTTCCTCAGCTTCACCAGGTACAACGGACTCGGCTCCCCGGAGTGGGCCGGGTTGGACAACTACCAGGCCATGTTCTCCGACCCGGCACTGCTGACCTCGCTGCGGAACACCGCGCTGTGGGTGGCCGGCACGATCATCGTTCCGGTCGGATTCGGCCTGCTGATCGCCGTGTTGACATACAACATGCGGTTCGGGGCGTGGTTCCGGCTTCCGTTCCTCATCCCGTACGCGATCTCCGGCGTCGCCGTCGGCGTCATCTGGAGCTTCATCCTGCAGAGCGGCGGGGCGCTGAGCCAGGCACTCGACACGGTCGGTGTGCCCGGCGCCGACTCACGATGGTTGCTCGATGCTCCGCTGAACACGTTCGTCATGATCCTCGCCGCGGCGTGGCAGGCCTCCGGGGTGAACGCGCTGCTGTTCGTCATCGGGCTGCAGTCGATTCCGAAGGAGCCGGTGGAGGCCGCGCGGGTGGACGGCGCGTCCGGCTGGCGGCTGTTCCGCAGCATCCTGTGGCCGATGCTGCGGCCGCTGACCACCGTCGTCGTCGGTCTGTCCATCGTGGCCAGCCTGAAGACATTCGACGTGGTCTGGGTGATGACCCAGGGCGGGCCGGGCCGGTCCTCGGAGACTCTGGCGATCACGATGTACCGGGAGACGTTCGTGGACAGCCGGTACGGCCTCGGTGGCGCGGTGTCGGTGTTCCTGACCGTGGTGACGCTGACGGCGTCCATCGCCTACCTGCGCCGGCAGCTGTCCGAGCGCAAGGCACTGTAGGAGGTGACCCCGATGACCAAGGCAATCCGGCCGATCGTCCTCGGTGTGCTCGGCCTGCTCTGGCTGGCGCCGGTGTACCTGCTGATCGTGAACGCCGCCAAGCTTCCCGCCGACTATTCGTCGGCTGAGGTGTGGAAGCCCGCCTTCGGTGGTGCGTTGCTCGACAACATGCGAGACGCGTGGGAACGAGCGGACTTGAGCGTGACCGTGCTGAGCACCGCCATCTACAGCCTCACCGGTCCGCTGATCGGCGTGCTGATCGGAGCCGGTGTCGGATTCGCCATCGTCGCGCTGCGCCTGCGGCACGGCTTCTGGTGGTTCGTCTTCGTCTTCGGCGGAACGGTCTTCCCGATCCAGATGATCCTGATGCCGCTGTTCGTCGGCTACGCCGACGCAGGTCTGTACGACACCAGACTGGGGCTGATCCTGGTGTACTCGGTGATCAGCGTGCCGTTCTCCGCGTTCGTGATGCGGAACTTCTTCAGCGGCATCGCCCATCACGTATTCGAGGCGGCGGTGATGGACGGCGCGACGACGTGGCGGATCTTCTGGCGGATCTATCTGCCGATGTCCGGCAGCGCCCTGGTGGCGATCTTCATCCTGCAGGCGACCTTCATCTGGAACGACCTGCTGCTCGGCCTGACTCTGAGCCAGTCCGACGACGTGCGCCCGATCATGCCGGCGTTGACCAGCCTGCAGAGCACCTACGGCGGCTCGGCGATGCCGGTGGTGCTGGCGGGCGGTCTGCTGGTGTCCATCCCCACCGTGCTGCTGTTCCTCGCCACGCAGCGAATCTTCTCCCGGGGTCTCGCCCTCGGACAGTTCTAGACAGACGACCACCTGGCACCCGACGAGTAGATGGAGTGAGTGATGAGCCCGACGCATGACACCGGACGCGTGGTGGCTGTGACCGGAGGCGCGGCCGGAATCGGAGAGGCCGCCGTGCTGCACCTGGCGCGCGGCGGCGACACGGTGGTCGCGCTGGATCGGAACGCGGATGCGCTGGAGCGGTTGGTCCAGGCCGGGGCCGCCGAAGGACTGCGGGTGGAGAGCGAGGCGGTGGACGTCAGCGACGACGAGCAGATGGCGGCGGTCGCGGAGCGGATCGCCGGTCGGCACGGGGGTGCGGATGTGCTGGTCTGCGCGGCCGGCGTGCAGCGGTACGGCACCGTCGACCAGACCAGCAAGGAGCTCTACGACGAGGTCATGGACGTCAACGTCCGTGGCGTCTTCGCGGCGTGCCGCGAGTTCGTGCCGCTGCTGCGCCGTCGTGGCGGCGGTGCGATCGTGGTCGTCGCGTCCGTGCAGGCGTTCGCCGTGCAGAGTGGTGTCGCCGCGTATGCCGCGAGCAAGGGAGCGCTGGTGGCGCTCGTCAAGGCGATGGCTGTGGATCACGCGGCGGAGGGCATCCGGGTGAATACCGTCTGCCCTGGCTCGGTGGATACGCCGATGCTCCGCTGGGCGGCGGAGCGATTCGCGGACGACGGCCGCTCACCGGATCAGCTTGTCGCCGACTGGGGCCGGTCACACCCGATCGGCCGGGTCGCCACATCCGCCGAGGTGGCGCAGGCGATCGCCTATCTCGCCGGACCTGAGGCCGGTTTCGTCACCGGCACCGAACTGCGGGTCGACGGCGGCTTGACGGCGGCGCTCAGCGTCGCGTTGCCGCAGTAGGGCCGGAGGAAGAAGCGACGATGCGGATCACCGATGTCCGGGCGACCACCGTCACGGTGCCGTTGCAGGCCCCGCTGCGGCACAGCAACGGAGCACACTGGGGACGGTTCGTCCGGACCCTGGTCGAAGTGGAGACCGACAACGGGCTCGTGGGCCTCGGCGAGATGGGCGGCGGAGGTGAAAGCGCGGAGGCGGCGGTGCGAGCGCTGCGCGACTACCTGGTCGGGCACGATCCGGCGCGAACCGAGGCGCTGCGATTCATGCTGGCCAACCCGACGGCGAGCCTGTACAACAACCGCACCCAGCTGCTGGCGGCGATCGAGTTCGCCTGCCTGGATCTGCAGGGTCAGCACCTGGGCGTGCCGGTGCACGATCTGCTCGGCGGGCGAGTGCGGGACCGGGTCGAGTTCGCGAGTTACCTGTTCTTCCGGTATCCGAGCGCCGACGGCGACGGCGAGGTACGCACGGCCGAGCAACTGGTGGAGCATGCGAGCAGGCTGCGCCGAGCACACGGGTTCCGGGTGCACAAGGTCAAAGGCGGTGTCTTCAGCCCGGATTACGAGCTGGAGTGTTACCGGGCGCTGGCTGAAGCGTTTCCGGGCGACCGGTTCCGCTACGACCCCAACGGGGCGCTCAGCGTCGAGGAGGCGGTCCGGTTCGCCCGGGGTATCGAGGATCTGCCGAACGACTTCATCGAAGACCCGACCTTCGGCCTCAACGGGCTGCGACGGGTGCGGGAGAAGACCTCGCTCGCCATCGCGACGAACACCGTAGTCGTCAACTTCGAGCAGCTGGCGGCCAACGTGCGCGACCCCGCCGTCGATGTGATCCTGCTGGACACCACCTTCTGGGGTGGCATCAGGCCGTGCGTCAAAGCGGCCGGGGTCTGTGAGACCTTCCAGCTCTCCGTGGCCGTGCACTCGTCCGGCGAGCTCGGCGTTCAGCTGGCCTCGATGCTGCACATGGGTGCGGTGGTGCCGAACCTCAGCTTCGCCGCGGACGCGCACTACCACCACCTCGTCGACGACGTGATCGACGGCGGGAAGCTGACGTACGTCGACGGTGCCATCGAGGTGCCCTCCGGCCCGGGTCTGGGTGTGCGCCTGGACGGGGACAAGGTCGCCGAGTACGCCGAGCTCTATCGGGAGCTGGGCGGCTACCCATACGACCGCGACCCCGGCCGGCCGGGGTGGTACCCGCTGTTGCCGAACGCCGATTTCGCCGACCCGACCGTCCCCGGTTCCACGTGGAACGAGGCCAGACTGTGACCGATATGACCATCCCCACCGTCGACGACCTCGCCAGTGACGTGCTGACGCATCGTTTCGACGACATGTTCAACCCACCCGGACTGACCAACTTCCTCGGTGCGGTCCAGGTCGATCACGACATCGTCGCTGTGCGCAGCGTGAACTTCCCACCGTTCGGTCACGGTGACACCGTGACCGGAACCCTGTATCTCGACGGACGGCTGTTCCGGTCGTACGGTCGCCCGGTCCACGTGGTCTGGCGGCCGGATCGGGTAGACCGCCGGACCGAGGTGGACGGGATACGGATCGAGACGACCACCGCGTGCCCGCCCGGCGTGACCGGCGTCGTTGTGGACATCCGGGTGACGAACACGGGGTCGGCGACGCGGACGATGTCGCTCGGGCTCGCCGTCGCCTCCAGCGTGACCGAGCAAGCGCCGTGGCGCCGTTCGATTCCCCCGAGCGAACCGAACACGCTGACACCCGTCGCCGGAGCACCAGCCGTCATCGGCCGTGCCGGCCAGACGGCCGCGCGCAGTGTCCAGGGCCTGGACGCTCGGGCTGCACGCGGCTCGACCGCGACGGTGTCGGCAGAGGCCGGTGCGCCCCGCATGCTGACCGCCGACCTCGTTCTCAGCCCGGGTGAGACGACCGAGATCGGCTACGTCCACGTGCTCGCAGGATCCGACTCCGCCGCGATGGACACCTTCGACGAGCTGGCGCGCGACGTTCCGCTGGCGATCACGGACGCGGAGACGGTCTGGAACCGCCAGCTTGAGGCCGCATTCACCGCCGGCTCCGGTGAGTTCTCCGGGAGCATGCCGATCCTGCACACCACCTGCGAACCGCTGCGCCGGTTGTATTGGTGGGGCGTGCTGGGTGTGATCTGGTTCCGGCGGGACAGCGCCGCGAGCGTGCTGGGCCGCACCTATGACACGCTGACACCTCGCTATTGGCAGACCACCACGTTCATCTGGGATTACAGCCTCAGTTCGCTGGTGCATGCGCTACTCGACCCGGAGCCGATGCGACGCCACATCGAGCACTGGGTGGCGACCGATATCCACACCCACTTCGGCACCGAATGGCAGACCGGCGGTCCGGTCGGGAACTGGTACTCGGTGAACGACTACGCGATGACCAGATTGGTGCGGGATTATGTCCGATTCAGCGGCGACCGGGCCTTTCTGACTCACCCGCTCGCCGCCGCGGGGGCAGGGGAACAGCCGCTGAGCAGCCACGTTGTGCAGTGGTCGGAGGCGTGGAAACAGTTGCGCCGAGGTAGCCGGCTCGCGGATTACGGCGAGATCGACAACCTCCTCGAATGTGTCAGCACGTACGTCCACGAAGTGGCCAGTCTCAACGCCGCCAACGTGTGGTGCATGCGGGCCGCCGCGGAGATGGTCGAGCTCGGCGGTGACGCGGCCGCCGCCCAGCGGTTGCGCGGCGAGGCGGAACGGCTGGTCGACGATGTCCTCGAGCTCTACGCGCCCGGTTCCGGCTTCTTCCACGCCCGGTATCCGGACGGAACGCTGGTTCCGGTGCGGCACTGCTACGACTTCGCCACGGTCGGTACGACCATTCCGGACGACGTGCCGCCGGAGCAGCGAGCGGAGATGGTGGAGTTCTTCCAGCGGGAGCTGCAGACACCCTCGTGGATGCGTGCCTTGTCTCCGTACGACGCGGACGCCACCTACAGCCTCCGGCCGGATCACCAGTGGAACGGCGCCTATCCGGCGTGGCCGGCGGATGCCGCGCGCGCGTTGGTGGCGATGGGCGCCGGCGACGTGGCGCTGGACTGGCTTCCGGGGCTGGCGCGAACCGCCAATCAGGGTCCGTGCGGTCAAGCGCATTTCGTCGAGGAGGCCGCGGCCCCGGTGAACGGGGGCGCGGTCAAATCGCCGCCGCAATTCCCGTACCTGATCGATTGGGCGTGTTCGTCGGCCGGGGCGTGGGCCGCGCTCGTCATCGAGTCCTTGTTCGGCGTCTCGGTCTCGCTCGACGGCACGGTGACCGCGACCCCGATCGTGGGACGGCTGGACCCACAGGCCAGACTCAGCGGACTGGTGGTCGGCGGGACCAGTTACGACATCGCCGCTGACGGGTCGGTGCAGGTGCGGTAGCCGGGTCAGGCTGCCGGTCCGGTCCGGCCCGTCGAGGTCGGCGACCCGGCTGCTGATGATCGGCCGGTCATGAGGCTTCGGCCTCCACCAGACGGCGCGCTCCGGCGCCGTGGCTGCCGAGCTCGTCCCGGGCGTTGGCCAGGCTGCATCGGTTCAATGACAGACAGCCGCACCCGATGCAGTCGGTGAAGTCGTCGCGGAGCTGCTGCAATGCGTGGATGCGTTCATCGAGCTCCTGTCGCCACGCCCGGGAGAGCTTCTCCCAGTCCTTCTTGGTCGGAGTGCGGCCGTCCGGCAGATTGTCGAGTGCCTCTTTGATCTGGGCCAGCGGAATGCCGACCCGCTGCGCGACCCGGATCAGGGCGACCCGGCGCAGCGTGACCCGCGGGTACCGGCGTTGGTTACCGCTGGTGCGTCGCGACGAGATGAGCCCTTTGCGTTCGTAGAAGTGCAGTGCCGAGACCGCCGCCCCGCTGCGTGCGGACAGCTCGCCGACGGTCAGCTCGCCCTTGTCCCAGCTCGGAGTGCCCATGTCGTCGTCCACGCGTGCCTTTCCACCTCGACCTCAACAGCGGTTGAGGTTTAGCGTACCCGCGGAGGGCCAGGCCGCCCCAATGCGCGACATGACCGGTCACGCCCACGGCACTCGACCTCAGCGACGTGGACCGACCTCAGCGACGTGGCCCGAGCTCCCGCCGCCCCGCCCGCAGGACGGCCTGATCCGCAGCGGCACGGCCGGCCCCATACCCGGCGGCATTTCCGGCCGAGATCGAGCGCGTGGCCAGTCGTCCTGGGTACAGAGACGCGAATAGCCGGTCGACCGCTTCTCGCCGACGCGCGAACACGGGGACCAGCTCGGCACCGGCGGCGGCCATGCTCTGACGGTTGATCTCCCGCAGCCGTTCACCGACGCGCGCCGCGTAAGCGATGAGGAAGGAATGCCGGAACGATCGGGTGCGCGACTTTCCGGTGGCGGTGACCTGCGACCCGGACGACAGCATGGCACGTGTGGCCTGCACCATGAGCGATGTGACGAGCAGTTCCACGTGGTCGAGGTCGATGTCGTCACCGATCACGGTGACGAAACCGAGGCCGTCGTAGCTGACCGAGCGGCAGCGGTTGGCGCCGGCGACGCTGCCCACCAGGTACGACTTGGCGCTGACATACGGTGCGTCGATCCATATCCGGCGCGCGGAGGCGCTGGGCTCGCGCGCGCCCGTGGTAGAGGCCCGCGCATTCTCGATCGAATGACGCGCCATAAGCTCCTGTGCCTTGGCCGACAACGCCTCGGCCTCGTCCGGGAACTCGGTGGACTCCGCCTTGGCGAGCAACGAGCGGATCTTGCTGAGGATCTTCTCGTCGGTGACCGTGCCGGGTCCGGGCGAGTGTTTGTCCGCGGCTTTGCCCGGAGGCGGGACGATCAGCGGAAGCGGCCCCAACGTCCGGAGCAGCGCCACGAGCTCGATCACGGTACGCAGGAGATCCCGCCGGGTCACTCCGTGCCGCCGCGACCACTGGCTCGGTTGTGGCTCGTTGTGGGACCACCACACTCGGGCATCCAGCCGATCGAGCTGCTCTTGCCACCGCGGATGGATCGTCGCCGCCGTGTAGGCCGCGGCGTGTGCGGCGATCGCGTCCACGATGAGTGAGAGCGCCATGTCCCGGCATTTACGCCGGACCATCTGGCAGACGTCGTCGGGTAGCCACCCGTGGTCCCACAGACGCTGCAGATGGCTCTGGATGACCCGCGTGGCGGCGGCGTCGACCGCTCGGGCCGTGACCCCGTCGGCCGCGAGGTCACCGGCGATCCGGTCGACCGAGCTGTGTTGCCCGCGGAGTTGATGCAGTATGGCTGCCTCGAGCGCGGCACGTGCGCTCTCGAGGTCGGTGCTGAAGTCATTCATGCAGCCATCCTGACGATCGTGAACGGGATCGGCAGCTCTCGAGCGCCCGATGTGGATAAGTCGCCTCGGGAGCGGGTTTTTCTGCCGGTGCCTGTGGAGAACTTCGGTGGCCGCAGATCAGTCCAGCGTCAGGCCGCGACGGATCACGGTCAATGTGCGGTCTACGACCTCGTCCAAGGGCTCCTGGTATCCCGAGGTGTGCCAGTACGAGAGGGCCGCCATGAACGCCCGAACGATCGCGGCGGTCACCACCAGGATGTCCAGGTCGTCCGCCGATCGCCCGGTGCGGCGAGCGATGATCGCGCGCACCTGGGCCTCGGTCTCCTCCGAGTCGCGGATCAGTTCGCTACGCACCGTCGGGTGGTTCATCGCGAGACGTATCCGTCGCCGGATCAGCTCTTCGTCCTCCCGCATGATCTCTCGGAAGACGGTGGAGAGGGCGCCCTGCAGCGCGGTCACCGGATCGTGTCCGGCGAGCTCACGGTCGAACGCCTCGACCAGCTGCGGATCGTACTCGTCGTAGAGAACGATCCGCTCCTTCGTTCCGAAGTAGCGATACACCGAACTCGGCGACACCTCCGCCTCGGCCGCGATCCGCTCGATGGTCACGGCGTCATAGCCGTCCGCCTCGAAAAGATCGAGTGCCACCCGTTGAATGTGGTGCATCGCCTCGATCTTCTTGCGTTCCCGTCGACCCAGCTCGGCTTTCATCGGATGTGATGATACCTAGTGTGACGGAGGCCTCGTGGGGAGACGATCGACGCCGATGCCTCAACGGCGTCCGAGCACCTGAGTCCACCACTGCGTCAGTAAGCCCCGCTCGTTCGCCACGCCGATCTCGGTGTAGGCGCAGTCGGTGATCTTCTGCCGTGCCTCGGCGTCCTTCGTCCACCTGTCGACCACCGCGTCGCCGCCGCGGATCCCGCGAGCGATGTTCTCTTCCACCTCGCCCCGGTAACCTGCCGCCCGGGCCCGCTCCTGCGGTCCTCGACCGTCCGGACCGACGTGCGAGTAATACCGGTGGCTCCGCATGTCAGCGGTGTGCTCGCGGGCAGCGTCCACCAGTTCGGCGTTGACCCGCAGGTCGGGGCATCCGGCCTCGCGCCGGACATGGTTCGTGGCCTCGAGCACGGCCTGCTCGGCGGACGTGAGCGCCGGTGGCATCCGGCGTGGCGGGTCGCTGGGCGTCGGCGATGGTTCCGCGGTGGGACGCTGCTGCGGCGGCACCGTGTAGGTCTGCGTCGGCTCCGGTGTGGGCGCGGCGGTCGGGCTGTGCGACGGCGCGTCCGGTTCTTCGGACGATGGTGGTGCGTCCGGTTCGCGGGACGGTGGTGGTGCGTCCGGCTGCCCGGTCGGCTCGGAGTGTGGCGGTGCCTCGTCCGGTGTCCGCCGGGAGGTCGGTGTCCCGTCTCGGGTGCCACCTCTGCCTTCGCTAGTCGACCGTGGCGCCGGGTCGGCGTCACCGAGCTGGCCGTCGGGCTGCGAGCCACCGTCGGACCGATCGTCGGGTGCCACCGTCTCCGGGTCCTGCTCGGGGACGAGACGATCCCGGGGCTCCGCCGTCGGGCCGGCGTCGTCGCCGGGGTCACCTGGCACGCCGTCGTCCAAGGTGAGCGCCCCGTGAGTGTGCTTCGCGGGGCCGCTGAGAGTGTGCACGTCGTCGACCGACGGCTCGTACTCTCGAACTGCCACGTATGCGCTGGTCATGACGGCCAATGGGACGACAACAGCCGCCGTGAAACGTAGCCGTGCGAAGATCAGCGAGGTTTTGCGGTGGCGAGGCTGCTGGTGCTCCACCGGTTCTCCTACCCTTCCCCTTTTTTTCCGCTCCGAGCACCGGACTGTACTCCACCCACTCGGGGAAGACTATGGGCCGAGTGTCCTATTGTTGATCGCTTGAACGCGCTATATCGGCCCGTAAGCGGACATGTCCGTCCCCCGTCCGCGGCGCAAGTGCCGGCGGCGGATGCGGCCTTGGGTGAGAGATGGTGTCACTCAGTCTTCTCGGGCGGCGTCGCGCGCATGCTCGTCGTCGCCCGGCGGCACGATGCAGGCACGTTCCAGCACCACGGCGGCTACCGTCGCCAGCGTGCCGGCGCCGACGACGAGGCCGGCCATCAACAGCCGGTCCCGGCCCATCGGGACGGTGAGATGGTCGATGGCCAGCGTCGCCAAGCCGAGATAGGCCCCGGTCAGCGCCGCACCGAAGAACTCGGCCGCCTTGGCCAGCGCAAGTGTGCGAGCGACCCGAAGCGGACCGATATGCCGGTCATGCCGCCGTTCCCGGATCCAGGCCTTGATCTCCCGCGCGGCGAAGAAGAGGAAGGCGGCGAGCAGGGCCAGCAGTACCGGCAGAACGACCGGAACCGGCGGCAACTCGCGCGTGGAGTCCTGGATGACACGACTGATCGACCAGCCGATGGGCGCGGCCAGCAAGGCGACCCACACCAGCGTCGCGATCTTCGTTTTCTGCATGGTGGGGATCGAGCCTACGCGGCGGAGTCCGGTCCTGCCACGCGTGAGTCAGGACGGCAGTTCGAGGGCGTCGTCGGTGCGCCGGACCCCGGTGGCGTCGACGGCCGAGCTGAGCTCCACGACCCGGCCGAGGCCGGGAACGTTGAACTCCGGATCCACATCTGCCCAGGGCATCAAGACGAACGCACGGTCGGCGAGGCGGGGATGCGGAACCTTGAGGTCGTCGTCGTCGGCCGTGACGTCGCCGACCGCCAGGACGTCGACATCGAGCGTCCGGGGAGCATTGGGTTCTTCCCTGGTTCGTCCGTAGGCGATCTCGGTGGCCATCGCCCGCTCCAGCATGGACCGCGGCGACAGGGTAGTGTCCACAACGAGCACCGCGTTGAGGTATTTCTGCTGGTCAGCGGGTCCACCGACCGGATCGGTCTCATAGACGGGTGAGACGGCCACGGCGACGATCTCCGGGGAGTCGGTGAGCGCGTCGACGGCGCCTTGCAGGTAGTCGAGCCGGTCACCCATGTTGCTGCCGAGCGCGTACGCTGCGCGCCGCAGCGGGCGGAGATCGCCGGTCAGGGTATCGGCGTCGACCACGTTCGGGTTCGGAACATTGCTCACTTGCGGGCCCTTCGAATAGTCACGGTCACATCACCTACCGGCACCGTCGTGGGTGCCTCCGGCTTGTGCACGGTCACTTCGACTTCTTCCACCCGGATGTCGTCCAGGCACGTGTCGGCGATCCGCTGGGCAAGAGTCTCGACCAGCTTGACCGGCTTCCCCTCCACAATGTCGACCACTCGCTCGGCGAGGGTGCCGTAGTCGACAGTATCGGACAAATCGTCCGTGGCTGCCGCCGGACTCGTATCGAGGGTCAGTGCGACGTCGACGACGAACCGCTGGCCCTGCTCCTGCTCATGAGGGAACCAGCCATGGCGTCCGTGCGCGGTGATCCCAGTCAACTCGATACGGTCAGGCACGAGACGACCCTAGCCGCAAGCGGGTGTCGGGTGCTCCCCCAGGGGTGGCGGAATGAGACACCCGCACGCTCGTCAGCTCGCCGCTCCGGTTGTCCGGTCGCGTTCGGATCCGAGGCGAGCGGCGACCCGGGCGGCGTCGATGTTGGCCGGCACGTCGTGCACCCGGATGCACCATACGCCGTCGAGCGCGATCGGGGTGGTCAGCGCCGCCGTCGCCGCATCACGCTCGGCGGGCGGACGTCGCTCGCCGGTGACGGGGTCGGCCAGCAGCTCGCCCAGGAACGTCTTACGCGACGCCGCCACAAGGACGGGGTATCCGGTGTCCACCACCTCGCGCAACCGCCCCAGGATCGTCCAGTTGTGGTCCCAGGTCTTAGAGAAGCCGAGCCCCGGGTCGATCACGATGCGCTCCGGACGGATCCCTGCGGCCCGCGCGGTGTCGATACGCGGCCGCAGTTCGTCCAGCAGGTCGGTGACGACGTCGTCGTACTGCGTGTGCCGCTGCATCTGATCGGCGTGGCCGCGCCAATGCATGAGCACCACGGGCACGTCCGCAGCGGCCACCACGCGGAGCAGATCCGGATCGGCGAGGCCGCCGGAGACGTCGTTGACCAGTCGCGCTCCCACCCGCAAGGCCTGCTCGGCCACCTCCGCCCGCATGGTGTCCACGGAGACGGCGATGCCCGCCGCCGCGAGCTCGCGGATGACAGGTACCACCCGGCGCAGCTCCTCCTCGACGTCGGGCCGGCGTGCTCCAGGCCTGGTGGACTCTCCCCCGACGTCGACGATGTCCGCGCCCTGGGCTGCCAGCCGCAGGCCGTGCTCGACCGCGCTGTTCGGGTCGAACCACAGTCCACCGTCGGAGAAGGAGTCCGGGGTCACATTGACGACGCCCATGATCAAGCATCGTTGAGGTCGTGGCAGTCCGGCGGCGTACGCGGCCGGTTGTCCTCGTCGCTGCGTGCTCACCGCAACAGGCTACGGGGTCACCCTCGGCGCGCCGCAGCCCGCGCGGCCCGGCGGGCGTGCGCGTGCCGTCAGCCGGACGCGGCGGACAGCTTCACCTCTCCGCGGGCGGCGGCCAGCGCAATGTCCGAGCGGTAGTGGCTGCCGGCCAGTGTGATCGTCTCCACGCCTTGGTACGCCCGGGCGCGTGCGTCATCCAGATCGGTGCCCAGAGCTGTGACGGACACCACCCTGCCTCCGCTCGAAACCACCACGCCGGCAGAGTCGACTCGGGTACCAGCGTGCAGTATCTCGAGGTCGGGCAGTGCAGCCGCAGCCTCGAGGCCCTGTATCGGGTCGCCCTTGCGCGGGGATTCCGGGTACCCCTCGGCGGCGATGACGACGCTGACCGCGGCCCGGTCGTCCCATCGCAGTCCCGGATGTTCTGCCAGCTCACCGGTGGCCGCAGCACGCAATAGTCCGCCGAGGCCGGAGCGGAGACGGGCGAACACCGGCTGGATGTCGGGATCCCCGAACCGCGCGTTGAACTCGACGACGCGCGGTCCGCGGGAGCCGATCGCCAGCCCGGTGTACAAGGCACCGACGAACGGGGTTCCGCGGCGGTGCATCTCGGCGATCGTGGGCGTCACGATGCGCTCCAACACGTCGTCGACGAACCCCTCCGGCGCCCAGGGCAGCGGTGAATACGCTCCCATGCCCCCGGTGTTCGGCCCGGTGTCACCGTCGTAGGCGCGCTTGAAGTCCTGTGCCGGTGGGAGCGGGATGACCGTCTCACCGTCGGTCACGCAGAACAGGGAGACCTCCGGACCGTCCAGGTACTCCTCGATCACCACTCTGCCGCAGGCCTCGGCGTGCGCGAGCGCCGTGTCGCGATCGTCGGTGACGACCACGCCTTTGCCTGCCGCGAGCCCGTCATCCTTGACGACGTAGGGTGCTCCGAACCTGTCGAGCGCGTCGGCCACTTCTTCCGAGGTGTCACAGACGACGGCCATCGCGGTTGGAACGTTGGCCGCCGCCATGATCTCCTTGGCGAACGCCTTCGACCCCTCCAGCCGGGCAGCCTGGGCGGACGGGCCGAAGCACGCGATGCCCCGGGAACGGACCGCATCGGCCACGCCGGCGACGAGCGGCGCCTCGGGGCCCACCACGACCAGATCCGCGTCGATCCGGGCGGCGAGGTCGGCCACCGCATCGCCGTCGGCCGGGTCTACCTGATGGATGGTCGCATCGGCCGCCATTCCGGCATTCCCGGGGGCGGCGTGAACGTCGGAAACCTCAGGGTCGCGGAGAAGAGTGCGCACGAGTGCGTGTTCGCGGCCGCCCGAGCCAATGACAAGAGTCCTCACGTGTGACGAGCGTAACTCCCTCCGCTGCGAGATCCGTGCGCAGGATAGGCAGAGGCGGCGTCCGCGCTGCGTACTGGGCTGCGGCCGCTGCAGGGCGGCGTGCCGGCGGCGAGTGCGAGCGGGGCCGGCGGTCTGCTGACCCCGCCGGCTGTCGGTCCCGGACGGTAACCTCGACAGTGAGATTCGAAGCCATGCGGTGGTGTATGTGAGCAGTAACGGACGATGGATCGACCTGGTCGGTGCGGTCAATGTCAGAGACCTCGGTGGACTGCCCACGCATGATGGTTCGACCACCAAGTTCGGCAGGATCTTGCGAGCCGACAACCTGCAGGATCTGACCGAGGCCGATATCGACTATCTGGTGGACACGCTGGGCCTACGGGACGTGTTGGACCTGCGCAGCGGGGCGGAGATCACGCTCGAGGGTCCGGGGCCGCTCACCCGGGTGCCGGACGTGGCCATTCATCATTTCTCCCTGCTGGCGGAGGTCGAGGGCGAGTCCGGGGTCGACGGCGAAGCGGTGCTGCCGTGGACCAAGGACTACCCGGCGCAGGCGGAGAACACGTGGTTGCCGCCCGGCGAGTTCTATTTGAAGACGTTGAAGGAGCGTCCGGAATCCGTCCTCGGCGCGCTGCGGGTGATGGCATACGGCGATGGTGCGGCGCTCGCCCACTGCGCGGCCGGCAAGGACCGTACCGGCATCCTGGTCGCCCTCACCCTGACCATCGTCGGCGTTCCGCGAGAGGTGATCGTCGAGGACTACGCGCTCACCAACACCCGGATCGAGCGCATCGTCGAACGGCTGACCAGGACCTCAACGTACGCCGACGACCTGAACAGCCGGCCGATGAGCAGCCACTTCGCCTTGCCTGAGGCGATGGAGAGCTTTCTGGACCTGGCCGATGAGCACGTCGGCGGTCTGGCGGCCTGGTTGTCGAGCGAGGGGTGGACGTCCGAGGACAGCGACGCCCTGCGGGCGCGGCTGCTCGGGTGAGTCGTCGTGCGCCGGGGATGAGTTGTTCCCGGCCTCGCCCGCGGCCAAATCGTCGCGGGGCTCCTCACAGGCCGACGCCCGAGCCTACCCTGGCCGGGAACAACTCATCCCCGGCTGTCTCTGGCCACCTGTGCGGGGAGGGCTGCGGTCAGCTCGTCGAGGCGTTGCCCCAGTGGCCGCGGTGGACGACGTCGTCGAGGGCGCGACGGCCGCGCTTCAGCGACGGTGAGCGACGGTCAGGGGCGCGATGGCCGATCGTGATGGCGCCGATGGGCGTGTAATCGGCTGGTACGCCGAACGTGGTTCGGAAGGCGGGGATGCGTTCCGGTGGGATGCCGAAGAAGCACGCTCCGAGTCCTTCGTCCACCGCGGTGAGGAGCATGAGCAGCGCGGCCATGCCGGTGTCGATGTCCCAGTACGGGACCGGCCACCGGGACTCGTCGCGATCGGTCCAGCCCTTGTCCGCCGCGGCGTACCGGTCGAGGTAGGCCCGTTTGCACGACAACGGGACGATGATCACAGGCGCGCGACGCATGCCCTCCGACCAGGCATCGGTGCCCTCTCCCGGTGGCGTCGACGCCTCCCAGAAGCGGCGGACATCAGAGGGCGTGTCCAGACGCAGGAAGGACCAGCCCTGACTGAAACCGGCGCTGGGTGCATGAATCGCGTGGGTCAGAAGGCGATCGATGACGGCGGGATCCACCGGCTCGTCCGTGTAGTTGCGGATCATGCGGCGGCGCCGGACCACCTCTGCGAACTCCACGAGGCTTCACCTTCCTGATCGGGGGCATGGGCGGTTGCATGGGCGGGCGCGGAGACGTTGTGACACATCGGCGAGGCGCGTCGCGTCTGTCTCTCCTTGGCGTCACATGGATATCCGGTCTTCACATGGATACGGGCAGCCACACCGTGGTGGTGTGACTGCCCGTGCGGATGGTCATCGGTGCGAGTTGTGGCTACTCGGCGTCGAGATCTCTCTCCAGCAGCGCGACGAGGGCATCGAGAGCCTCGCCTGCGCGGTCGCCTTCTGCCGACAGGATGACCTCGTCACCCTGCTCGACTCCGAGCGTCATGATTGACAGGATGCTGGACGCGTCCACCGGCTCACCGTCCGGCTTGCGGATGGTGACCTTTGTCGGCTGCTCCGCGGCCGCCTTGACGAACACGGCTGCCGGACGGGCGTGCAGGCCAGACTTGCTGGCTACTACTGTCTTGCGCTCGGGCACAGTTCCTCCCCAGAGTGCCGGGAAATCCGGATACAAGACTACCTGGGCACCGACTTGCCGAAACACTGCGGTAACGGTGGATACTTGGTGCCGAAGGCGCGTCCCCCGTAGGCGTGGGACGTCACGGCGGAATAGTTGCCTGTTGAAACTTGGTCGCTGTCCCCACCTGGAACGGAGTATCGATGCCTATCGCCACCCCTGACGTCTATGCCGAGATGATCAGCCGCGCCAAGGCCGGCGCGTTCGCGTATCCGGCCATCAATGTGACGTCGTCGCAGACCCTGAACGCCGCCCTGCGTGGATTCGCCGAGGCCGAGAGTGACGGGATCATTCAGGTCTCCACCGGTGGTGCGGAGTACCTGTCCGGCCCGACCATCAAGGATCGGGTCCGCGGCGCCATCGCCTTCGCTGCCTACGCGCACGAGGTCGCCAAGAGCTATGACGTGCAGATCGCCCTGCACACCGACCACGCTCCGAAGGATGCGGTGGAGCACTGGGTGAAGCCGCTGCTGGCGGCGTCGACTGAGCGGGTCAAGGCGGGCGGCGACCCGCTGTTCGGCTCGCACATGTGGGACGGCTCCGCGGTCCCGCTGGACGAGAACCTCAAGCTCGCCGAGGAGCTGCTCGCCCTCTCCAACGAGGCCAAGACCCTCCTGGAGATCGAGGTCGGTGTGGTCGGCGGCGAGGAAGACGGCGTCGCTCACGAGATCAACGAGAAGCTGTACACCACGGTCGAGGACGGCCTCGCCACCGCCGCCGCGCTCGGTACGGGTGAGAAGGGCACGTACCTCACGGCACTGACCTTCGGTAACGTCCACGGCGTCTATAAGCCGGGCAACGTCAAGCTGCGCCCGGAGATCCTCCGGGACATCCAGCAGACCGTCGGCGAGAAGTACGGCAAGGAGAAGCCGTTCAACCTGGTCTTCCACGGCGGCTCCGGCTCGACCGCGGAAGAGGTCGCGGCGGCCGTCGACTACGGCGTCATCAAGATGAACATCGACACCGACACCCAATACGCCTTCACCCGGCCGGTCGTCGACCACATGTTCAAGAACTACGACGGAGTGCTGAAGATCGACGACGAGGTCGGCAACAAGAAGATGTACGACCCGCGTACCTGGGGCAAGTCGGCGGAGGCCGGCATGGCGGAGCGCGTCGTCAGCGCCACCCAGTGGCTCCGTTCGGCTGGGCAGAGGATGCGTTGATGCCCGGCGAGGACCTCCTCGGCGGGCCGCCGGAGACGCTCCTGCCGGATGACCCGGCGCCCCGCGAGGCATTGTCCAGCGGCGTTGATCCGGCCACCGTGGCGGCGTCGAATCCGACGTCGTCGCTGGCCTGGGCCGAGCTTGCCGACCGGGCCTTCGAGGCGGGCGACGTCGTGACGTCGTACGCGTTCGCACGGACGGGATACCACCGCGGTCTCGACCAGCTCCGGCGTGCCGGATGGAAGGGACACGGTCCGATTCCGTGGGAGCACGAGCCGAACCGTGGCTTCCTGAGGGCGTTGCGCGCACTCGGCCGGGCGGCGGAGGGCATCGGCGAGACGGAGGAAGCGGAGCGGTGCACGCAGTTCCTGCGTGACTCCAGCCCGGCCGCCGCCGACGAACTGCTGTAAAGGTCATGAGCTCTGGCGCGTAACGGCGCGCCGGAGACCGAACCACCACACGAGCGAAGGACGGGGAGCCTGGCGTCGCGACGGGGCGACGCCAAGCCCCCCGGCCGCGCTGAGACCAGGCAGAATCGCCCCCTGCTGCGATTCCGACAGATCTCCTGGCCTCATCATGCACGTCGGCGGGCCGCAGCCGCAGCCGGTTGCTCATCCTGCCCGCCGCCGGTTGTGACCACCGACACGTCCGGTAACCTCAGCTCAGTAATCGTTCAGGTACGAAGGGGGAGCACCCCAGCATGCCCGCGCTAGTTCTGGTCGGAGCCCAATGGGGTGACGAAGGCAAGGGGAAAGCGACCGACCTGCTCGGCAGCTCGGTCGACTACGTCGTCAAGTTCAACGGCGGCAACAACGCCGGGCACACGGTCGTCATCGGCGGGGAGACCTACGCCCTGCATCTGCTGCCGTCCGGGATCCTCAGTCCCGGTGTCGTGCCGGTGATCGGCAACGGCGTCGTCGTCGACCTGGGTGTCTTGTTCGAGGAGATCGACGCGCTCGAGGCCCGTGGCATGGATACGTCGAAGCTCGTGGTGAGCGCGAACGCGCACCTGCTTCCGCCGTACAACCGCAGCCTCGACAAGGTGGTGGAGCGCTTCCTCGGCAGCCGCCGTATCGGGACCACCGGCCGGGGTGTCGGACCGACGTACGCGGACAAGATGTCTCGCGTGGGTCTGCGCGTGCAGGATCTGTTCGACGAGAAGATCTTGCGGCAGAAGGTCGAGGGTGCGCTGGTCCAGAAGAACCAGCTGCTGGTGAAGGTCTACAACCGGCGCGCGGTGACCGTGGACGAGATCGTCGACGAGCTGATGGGCTACGCCGACCGGCTGCGTCCCATGGTCGCCGACACCAGCCTGCTGCTCGCGAAGGCGCTCGACGACGGTGCGAACGTGGTGCTGGAAGGCGGCCAGGCCACGCTGCTGGATGTCGACCACGGCACGTACCCGTTCGTCACCTCCTCCAACCCGACCGCGGGCGGCGCCTGCACGGGTTCGGGTATCCCGCCGGCGCGGATCGATCGTGTGGTCACGGTGATGAAGGCGTACACCACCCGGGTGGGCGAGGGGCCGTTCCCCACCGAACTCACCAACGAGGACGGTGTCCGGCTGCGCAAGGACGGCGGCGAGTTCGGCACCACCACCGGCCGGCCCCGCCGATGCGGTTGGCTGGACGCGGTGGTCGGGAGGTACGCGGTCCGCATCAACGGAACCACCGACTTCGTCCTGACCAAGCTCGACGTGCTGACCGGCTGGGAGCGGATCCCGGTGTGTGTCGGCTACGACGTTGACGGCGTCCGGCACGACGAGATGCCGATGACGCAGACGGAGTTCCACCACGCCACGCCCATCTACGAATACTTCGAGGGATGGAACGAGGACATCTCCGGCGCTCGCACGCTCGACGACCTGCCGGCCCCGGCTCGACGCTACGTGGAGGCGGTCGAGGAGCTGTGCGGCGCGCCGATCTCGGCAGTCGGGGTGGGCCCCGGGCGGGAGTCCATCATCGCGGTACGTGACCTCATCTGATGACGGTCATCAACCGATGGCCTCATTCTGGTGTGGCCGATCGTGATGATCATCGGATGGTGTGAAGGCGGCGAGAACCATCTCGATCACGCGCTCGGCGGCGGAATGGCGCTCGTCTGCCGTGAGCCGGCCGAGCGGCCCGTCGAGCACCAGCCGTGCGAAGCCGTGAACGGCGGACCACGCCGCGATCTCGGCCATCGGCCGCCGCTGCGGTGCCAATGCTCCCGATTCCACGAGCGCATCCAGTGAGTCGACGAGTATCTGGAAGGCTTCCGGCATGGAGTCGTCCGGAAGCGAACCCCGCTCGCTGAAGGCGACACGGAACAGGCCGGGCTCGGCCAGCGCTACCTCGATGTAGGCCCGCCCGATCGCTGCCAGCCTGAGCTTGGCCTGTTCCGCCGTGGAACCGGTGGTGTCGACGTCGGCGACGTGGTCGCGCATCGCCCCGACCAGCACGGTGAACGCCTGGTCCTTGACCGCGTCGAGCAGCTGATCGGCATCGGCGAAGTGCCGGTAGGCGGCTGTGGGGGTGACCCCGACGATCCGGGCGGCCGGGCGGATCCCGACCGCATCCGGCCCACCCTGTGCGGCGAGTTCCGCGCCGGCCGCGACGAGCGCATTGCGGAGGTCGCCATGGTGGTAGGACCCACGGTGACGAGCGGTAGAGGTCATCCTGTGAATGTTGACACTCGCGCACATCGAAGGCAAGCCGTCGGTGGCCGGTCAGCCGTTCCGGGTCCGGCGCATGGCCATCGAGTTGATCAGTCCGGCCGCCGTCTCGGCGTCGTCCACCACCACGATGGTGCGGTGGCCGTCGGTCTTCTCGACGAGCACCCCGGTTCCGCCGTGCAGGATGAAGCCGGTGGCGCCACGGTAGGGACCGAAGACGGCGACCCGGAGACCGTAACCGCCGAAATGGCGGATCGGATGGACGCGTACGGTGCGCGCGTGCGCGATCTCGTCGAGCGGCGTGTGGATGCGGGGCCACCCCAGTGTCCCCCGCACCGTGACGCCGCGCTCGTCCACGATGACCCGGATCGAGCACATCAGGGCGATGAAGGCGACGACGATGGCGGTGAACGCCAAGGTGAACCAGAGTCCGGAGACCACGGCGATCACCGCCGTGACGACGGTGATCACGGCCATCATGATCATCACGGAGCCACCCGCACCTGCCGACCGTGTCCACATCACTCGCTCGGACTCGCCCAGCGGAATCTGTGGCGCGTCCGCCGGCATCCGCGTGGACGGGGCCGGGTGGCGCGGGACGGTGTACACCGCGGACGCCGTCACACCTGCGGCGAGGATGAAGGCGGTCAGCACGATCACCGCGCTCAACTCCGCGTCCCGGGCGTCGGCGACACCGCGCTGGTCGGCCGCCAGGCCGGCGACCAGGGCGGTGACGAATGTCGTGGCGCCGGAGGTCATGCCGGCGATCACGCGCGTCACGATGGATTCGTGACGCACGGCGAGGCATAGGACCAGACCGATGGCGGCGAATGCGACGCCGAAAGCGGCGATGGTCGTCACCACGCCGGTGACCGAGGCGTACCCATCCGGCCCATCGGTGCCCCAGTGGATCGCCACCCGCGCCGGTAGCTCGTCGCGCCAGCTCTGGACCAGGGTGGCACCGATCGCGGCGACGACGGCGGGGATGCCGGCGGCGGCGAGGATCGGGCGGAAGAGCCCTGCGGGCTCCGGCGTCGGTGGTGTGAGCCGGGTCATCGGAACTCCGTTCGTATCAGGTCGATCAGATCGTTGTCGGTCATGCCGAGTCTTCGGGCCTGCGTGACGACGTCGGCGACGGCCTGCCGCAGACCGGCCAGGCCGTTGGTCGCCTGCTCGGTGAGCACGGCTCCGCGGCCGCGCCGGAGTTCGACGAGACCCTCGTCGCGTAGTTGCTGGTAGCCACGGAGAACCGTATGGAGGTTGACGCCCAGCGAGTCGGCGAGCTCCCGTGCACCGGGCAGCCGCTCGCCCGCCCGTAGCTCGCCCCGTGCCGCCGCACCGCGCACGGCGGCGGCGAGCTGAGCGAACAGCGGCTCCGAGGAGCTCGGGTCAATCCGGATGAGCATGAATTTGAGTATATTGTTCTAGCTCTACTAGAACAAGTTCATGTGGTGAAGCTCCCCGCGAATCCGTACCAGGGCGGCCCGCCGTAGCGGGGTGAGGCCGGTCATCGCACCTGCGGTACGGTCGGGTCATGTCCGATGCCGATCACCTGTCCGCGCCGGTGGCCAAGCGGGTTCCGCGCACGCGTACGTTCCATGGCGACGAGGTCGTCGACGAGTACTTCTGGCTGCTGGACCGCGACGATCCGGACACCATCGCGTATCTCGAGGCGGAGAACGCCTACACCGAGGCCGTGACCGCGCATACCAAGGCGTTGCAGGACGAGATCTTCTCCGAGATCAAGGCGCGCACGCTGGAGACCGACCTCTCCGTGCCCGCGCACCGCGGGGGGTGGTGGTACTACACCCGGACCGTGCAGGGACAGCAGTATGCGATCCACTGTCGCTCCCGCTCCGAGCCGGAACTGCCGGACGACGCGACGCAGCCGATCGTCTCGCCGGACGACGAGCAGGTGCTCCTCGACGAGAACGAGCTGGCCGGCGATTCGCCATACTTCGCGCTCGGTGCGTTCGACGTCAGTCCGGACGGCCGGCTGTTGGTGTTCTCCACGGACTTCGACGGTTCGGAGAAGTACACGCTGCGGGTCAAGGACCTGGAGCGCGATCAGCTGCTGCCGGACTCGGTGCCGGACACGTACTACAGCACCGCCTGGTCGGCAGACGGGTCGACGGTCTTCTACACCACGGTCGACGAGGCGATGCGTCCGTATCGGGTGTGGAGGCACCGGCTCGGTACCCAGGCGAGCGAGGATCAGATCGTGCACCAGGAGGACGACGAGCGGTTCTTCGCCGATGTGGACCTGACGCGGAGCGAGGCCTACATCGTCATCTCGCTGGGAAGTTCGATCACCAGCGAGGTCCGCGTTCTGCCGGCGGACGCCCCGGGCGGTGAGTTTCAGGTGCTGGAACCGCGGCGACAGGGCGTGGAGTACACCATAGATCACTCCGGCGGGTACTTCTTCATCGTCCACAACGACGGGGCGATGGACTTCGAGCTCGCCAAGGCGCCCGTCGCGTCCCCCGGGCGGGAGCATTGGTCGCCGGTGCTGCCGCACGAACCGGGCCGGCGCGTGGTCGACGTGCACGCATTCGCGGGTCACCTGGTGGTGGCGTTGCGGCGCGATGGCGGCACCGGTCTGCACGTGATTCCGCTACGCGATGGTGAGCCGCAGCCGGGCCACGACATCGGGTTCGCCGAGGAGGTACGGACGGTCCGGCCGGGCGGCAATCCCGAGTTCGACACGGATACGTTCCGTCTCGGTTATACGTCGCTCGCCACGCCGAGCTCCATCTACGACCACAACATCCAGACCCGAGAGCTCCGGCTGCGCAAGCGGCAGCCGGTTCTCGGCGACTTCGATCCGGAGCACTATCAAACCGTGCGCGAGTGGGCCACCGCCGAGGACGGGACCGAGATCCCCATATCCCTGGTCCGGCACCGCGATACGCCTGCCGACGGCACAGCCCCTTGCGTGCTTTACGGATACGGTTCGTACGAGGCGTCGATGGATCCGTGGTTCTCCATCGCCAGGCTCTCGTTGCTGGATCGAGGGTTCGTGTTCGCGATCGCGCATGTGCGCGGCGGCGGCGAGATGGGGCGGGCCTGGTACGAACAGGGCAAGATGCTGGCCAAGCGGAACACTTTCACCGACTTCGTCGCGTGCGCGCAGCGGTTGGTGGCCGCGGGCTGGACGTCACACGACCGGCTGGTCGGCCGTGGCGGGAGCGCGGGCGGGTTACTGATCGGCGCGGTGGCGAACCTGGCGCCGTCGGACTTCGCCGCGCTCGTGGGTGAGGTCCCGTTTGTGGATGCGCTGAACACCATTCTCGATCCGTCGCTGCCGCTGACGGTGATCGAATGGGAGGAATGGGGCAATCCGGTGGAGTCTGCCGAGGTATATCGGTATATGAAGTCCTACTCGCCGTATGAGAATGTTCAGCCGGTCGCGTATCCGGCGATCCTCGCGACCGCCGGTCTGAACGATCCACGGGTCGGATACCACGAGCCGGCCAAGTGGGTCGCCAAGCTTCGCGCTACCGCAACCGGCGATCGCTCATTGCTGCTCAAGACGGAGATGGGTGCCGGCCATCGCGGGCCTTCCGGCCGATACGACGCGTGGCGGGAAGAGGCGTTCACGCTGGCTTTCGTCATCGACTCGGTGCCGGCGGTCAAACGACGTGAAGCAGCTGTATAGCGAAAACCGGACAATTCATCATAATTCCCCGATGCCGACTTGCGTGCACATGAATCTCCGGAATGATGTTCTAGGCACAGATCGGTCATAGTCAGGCAACAGGAACGGGGATCCTCCGTGTCGTCCAACGGCTTCGATATCAAGTCCGTGCCGCTCTATCGGCAGATCGCCCTGATCGGCGGAGCTGTCCTCGTCATATCGCTGTTCTTTCCATGGTGGCGAGTGAGTGTCGACGCGGGCAGCTTCGGCGGAGGCAGCGCGAGCGAAAGCGGCTGGAACGGCATCGGTGTGCTGATCGGCATTCTGGCGCTGTTGCTCATTGTCTGGGAGCTGCTCCGCGTCTTCGGTGCCGCAGCCCAGATCAACTTCAACCATGATGTGATCACGGCCGGTCTTGCGGCGCTGACAGCCTTGTTCGGCGTTATTCAGTTCATCCGGTCGCTCACTTACGGTGGCGGCGCGCCTCCCGGGGTCAGCACCGGCCCGCACTTCGGAGCGTTCCTGATTCTGATCTGCTCAGGGCTGCTAGGCTTTGCGGCCTTTCTCGCGTTCCAAGGGGCCGGAGGTCCGGATGCCCTGAAACAGCACCAGGCCAACGTGAACCGTCCGCAGGCTCCCCAGCCGTATCCTGGCCAGCCATACCCGCCGCAGTATCCGAACGCGCCGCAGGGAGGCTACGGGCAGCAGGGCTATCAGCAGCCGCCTGCGCAGGGCTACGGCCAGCAGCCACGGCAGTATCCGCAGCCGCCCCAGCCGCAGCCGGGATATCCGCAGCAGCCGCCCCAGCCGTACCCGAACGCGCCGCAGGAGGGTTACGGGCAGCAGTATCCGCAGCAGCCGCCGCAGCCGTACCCGAACGCGCCGCAGGAGGGATACGGGCAGCAGTATCCGCAGCAGCCGCCCGCGCAACCGCACGGCCAGCAGCCGCACCAGCAGCCGGGTTACCCGCAGGGCCAGGAGTATCCGCAGCAGCCGCCGCAGCCGTACCCGAACGCCCCGCAGGAGGGATACGAGCAGCCGTACCAGCAGGGATACCCCCAACAGGGATACCAGCAACCGCAGGGTCACGGTCAGCAGCCGCCCGCATCGGAGCGCGCCTGGTCGACCGAGGACGAAGACCCACAGAATCCGCTGCGCTGATCTGTTCGACGCCCCCGGGGAGCGAGCGAGCCTCGCCCTCGGGGGCTGTTTCATCTCCGGCCAGGGAAGAGCGCCACAAACTTCGCTGTCGGCGGCGATCTCCGTACCAGGTGTGACGAATTCTCATCCGGGTAACTCAGCTCATGACGTGGTGAACCGTCACATGTGAACGGGGGAATGTGCGCATGACTGACAGCACGCGGCACGATGAGCCGTCCACCAGGGAACTCATCGCGCAGTTCTCCGAGCAGACATCTCGTCTGGTACGAGACGAGATGCGACTGGCTGTCGCAGAGGTCAAGGAGAAGGGTAAACATGCCGGTGTCGGCGTGGGTATGTTCAGCGGTGCTGGGCTGCTCTCGTTCTTCGGGGCAGCGGCGCTCATTGCGGCGGCGATTCTGGCCCTGGAACTGGTTCTGCCGGCGTGGGCAGCGGCGCTGATCGTCGCCGGCGCGCTGTTCGTCCTGGCGGCGCTGGCTGCGTTGATGGGCAGACGAGAGGTCGGCAAGGCCAAACCGCCGCCAGAACGGACCGTGGAGAACATCAAGCGGGACGTGGATGAGATGACGGGGCGGAGAGACCATGACAGGTAGAACAGCGCAACGGTCCGAGCCTGCCGAAGGCGCGGACATCGACGAAATCCAGCGTGACCTCGCGTATACGCGCGAACACTTGGGCGAAACATTCGAGCAGTTGACCGATCGACTGGCGGAGAAGTCGCGTCCGCTTGCGTACGCAGCAGCCGCGACCGTTGCGACAGCGGTGGCAGTGGTGGTCTGCGTGGTGCTCTGGCGGCGGCGCCGCTGAGGAGTTGGCCATGACAGACAGAAAAGGCGACACCAGGAGTCAGGCGCCCACCCCCGAGCATCAAGACAAGCCGGACCACCCCCGAGAGCTCACCAAACCCTCGATGGCATATATCGGGAAGCGGACCGTCCGCGAATTCTCCGCCGATCGGTGCACGGATCTTGCGGCGGGCCTGACCTACTACGCCGTACTCGCGTTCTTTCCGGCCTTGGTTGCGCTGGTGTCGCTGCCGGCTCTGATCGGGCAGGAGGACCAGGCGCGGCAGACGCTGTTCGACATCGTCGACGACTTCGCCCCAGCGTCTCTTGCCTCCGACCTGCGGGGTCCGATCGAGCAGGTGACACAGGTTCCGGGAGCCGGACTTGGACTCGTTTTCGGACTCGCCGGTGCCTTGTGGGCGGCCTCCGGGTACGTGGGTGCCTTCGCGCGCGCGATGAACCGCGTGTATGGCATCGAAGAGGGTCGACCGTTCTGGAAGCTCCGGCCGGCCATGCTCGCTCTCACGATCATGCTGATCCTATTGGCCGCCCTGGGTGTGGTCCTGCTGGTGGTGACCGGGCCGTTGGCAGAGGCTATCGGCAACTCGATCGGCCTGGGCAGTACGGCCGTGACGGTGTGGGACATCGCCAAGTGGCCGTTCTTGGTCGTCATCGTGCTGATCATCGTCGCGCTGCTGTACAACTGGACGCCCAATGTGCGGCAGCCGAAGTTCCGCTGGATCAGCCCCGGTGCGATCGTCGCTTTCCTGGTCTGGGCCATCGCGTCGGTCGGTTTCGCCATCTACATCGCGAACTTCGCGAATTACGACCGCACGTACGGATCACTGGCCGGTGTGATCGTGTTCCTGTTGTGGCTGTGGATCACGAACCTGGTTTTGCTGTTCGGTGCTGAGTTCGATGCTGAGCTGGAACGCGGCCGGGAGTTGCAAGCGGGAATCGCCGCCGAGGAGACCATCCAGCTCCCGCCCCGGGACACCCGCAATATCGAGAAGGCCGAGAAGAAGGCCGCCGATGACGTTCGCCGAGCACGCGAGCTGCGCGAACGTCAAGAGGCGCATACCGGCTCATGAGGTCGGGAGGCGTGCCATCCTGGCCTTGGCGTGGGCAGCCCGGGACAATCGGCCGAACGCCTCCGAGCACGTGGCCAGTGCCAGCGCGGCCAGTTCGAAGCGGCGTGCACGCCGCCGTGTGATGCGCGCTGACCGGGCCGCGCGGCCGGCCGAACGGGTGGCGCGATCGGCCGCCGCGTCGTCTACGCGCTCGGCGGCCTCGTGTCGGTGTATCCGGTATATCTCATCGGGCGCGAGCATGGCGTTCACTCCAGGTCGGTCATGAAGCGCGGACGATGGTGACCGAGCCGCTGGCGGCCCGCGAGGCGACGTGGATCTTCCGCTCGTCGCCGGCGGGTTCGCCGGACGGCTCCAGTTCGGACCGGACCCGGCCGCTGGCGGATGAGCAGTCCAGCCTGGCGACGGTACCGGCCTCGATTGCGACGGTGATGTCGCCGGAGGCGGTCTTGGCTGCGATCTCACCTTCGAGAGCTCGCCGGATCCGGATGTCACCGGAGGCAGTCCGGGCGTCCAGGACGGCCGCCATCTCGGCGATCTCGATATCGCCCGACGACGCGCGGATCTCGGCTCGATCACCGACGTGGTCGATGTGCACGCTGCCGGATCCGGTCTCGGCGTCGATCGGGCCGGAACAGTTCTGCACCAGGATGTCGCCCGACCCGGCATTGGCCTCGATGCCGGTCGCTCCGTCGACCCGGATATCGCCGCTGCCCGTCTTCAACGTGACATCGGCGCAGCGCTCCACCACCACGTCGCCCGACCCGGCCGTGGCGACGACGTCGCCGAGACCTCCGATCAGGGTGACGTCGGCCGAGCCGGCCTGCACAGAGACCGTACTGCTGAGCGGGACGGTCACGTTCAGATCGACGGGTGCATCCCGGAGCACGCCTAATCCGGCGCCCCGGCGGGACAGATCGATCGAGAGGGCGTTCTCGTGCTGTTCCACCCGGGACCGTTCGATGACTTCGGCGGCGTCGTCATCGCCGGCCCTGCTGGGCTGCGCATCGACGGTGGCTTCGGTGACGTCCTCGGCGGTGATGCGCACCCTGCCGGAGCGAGCCTTCACGGTGAGACTGATCGGTGTCGGTGCCGGAAAGGCACGTCGATAGCTGGAGGTGGTCATGGCTGATCGCTCCGATGTGTTGGTGTGCCCCACGTGCGGGGACGGGATTGCGGTGGGGTGCCGTGTGGTGTCAGCGAGCCCATCCGGAGATGCGTCGGCCCAGATTCACCTGGACGCCGCGCGGGCCTACCTGAACTCCGGAAGACCCCACGTGGATGTCGGTGTGCGGTCCGTCCAGGAGTTGGCCGACCGCGCGTACCAGCCAGGCGTTGACGGACATCCCCTCAGCCGCGGCCGCCTCCTCGATCCGCGACTTCAGGCTTTCCGGTAGCCGCAGGGTGACACGGGAGAGGTTCTCCTCCGGCTCTGGCGGTGGCGGAGGTGTGGGCGGTTCAGGAGGCTCCGGTGGCTCGAACGATGCCGGCGGCCGCTCGTCGCTCGCGACGAACTCGGGGTTGCCGCCGCGCATGCGTACGTCTACCGAGACGCCCTCGAGCTGGGTCGTCACCTCGGCAGCGGCATCGCCCATCGCCTCGATCAGGGTGAGTCGGAGCGATGGCTCGATCGCGTATGACAGCCGATCGGCAGCCTCACGAACCTCGTCCGAGGCTGCGTGCCCGGCAGCCGCCAGTGCGTTTCGGAGTGCGGAGACGTAAGGCGTGAGCTCCATGACTTCATAATGACGCCATCCAGACGCCATGTCAAGGAGTAGTGATGTCTAAATGCCTCGCTACGACGTCATGATGACGCTCCCGTGGCGTCATGCGACGCCACACCTGCTGCCGTCCTGGTCTCCTCCGACTGACTCCGTCGGACGCCGGCGAGCAGAAGCTGGGCGACATCGATGACCTCGACATTCTCGCCTTGGCCTGCGGACTGTGCCTGGGTGAGACCATCCGAGAGCATCACCCGGCAGAACGGGCAGCCGACCGCGATGGAGCCGGCTGCCGAGGCGTCATCCGTGGCGCCGCCACCGTCGCCGTCTCCTGGGCCGGCGAGCGTGTTCAGTGCTTCTTCGGTGCGATTGCTGTTGATGCGGGTGCCGATGCGCTCTTCCATCCACATCCGGGCGCCACCGGCTCCGCAGCAGAATGACGTGGACTTACTGCGAGGCATCTCCCGATACTGCACGCCGGGTAGGGAGCCGACCAGTTCCCGCGGCGGCTCGTAGACTTGGTTGTGGCGGCCCAGATAGCAAGGATCGTGATAGGTGACAGGCCGCCCGGCGACCTCTCCCTCGGGCGGCGCGACCGGGGTCAATCTCCCCTCCCGGACGAGCCGGTTGAGTAGCTGGGTGTGGTGGACCACCTCCAGCTCGAGGCCGAGCTGGGCGTACTCGTTCTTCAACGTGTTGAAGCAATGTGCGCAGCTGGAGACGACCCGGATCGCCTTGGTCTCCCGGAGGACCTCGACGTTCTGCAGCGCCAGTTGCTGGTAGAGGAACTCGTTGCCGGAGCGACGGGCCGGATCGCCGGTGCAGGTCTCGCCATCGCCGAGCACGGCGAACGAGACACCCGCCGTGTGCAACAACTCTGCGACCGCCTGCGTGGTCTTCTTGGCGCGATCTTCAAAGGCGCCGGCACACCCGATCCAGAACAGCCAGTCGACCTCCTCGAGCGATTCCACGTCGACGCCGACCTGCTTGACGTCGAATGGGAGGTCCTTCGCCCAATCCATGCGCGCGGACGCGCTCATACCCCAAGGGTTCCCCGACTTCTCCAGGTTCTTGAACAGCCCGTTCAGCTCGCTCGGGAACTCGGTCTCGATCAGGGTCTGGTAGCGGCGCAGGTCGAGGATGTGGTCCACGTGCTCGATGTCGACCGGACACTGCTCCACACACGCGCCGCAGGTGGTGCAGGACCACAGGACGTCGGGGTCGATCACGGCACCCGACTCGGGCCGGGTGGGGTCGCCCTCGGTGGCACCCACGAGCGGGCGCTCAGCCTCGGCCAGGGCGTCCGCCGGTACGTTCGCCAGCTGCTCGGGCGTGGCCTGCTCGTCGCCCATCATGTCCTTGCTGCCGCCGGCCAGCAGATACGGGGCCTTGGCATAGGCGTGATCGCGGAGGTTCATCACGAGCATCTTCGGAGACAGCGGCTTGTCCGTGTGCCAGGCCGGACACTGCGACTGGCAGCGCCCGCACTCGGTGCAGGTGGAGAAGTCCAGCAGGCCCTTCCAGGAGAAATCCTCCACCCGGCCGACACCGAGCGCCGCGTCCTCGTCGAGGTCGTCGATGTTCTCGAAGTCGACCGGCTCGCCCTTGACCGTCAGCGGTTTGGCGGCGCCGAGCGCCGGCCCGCCGTCGGCGTTGCGTTTGAAGAAGATGTTGAAGAATGCGAGACCGCGATGCCAGGCGATCCCCATGGTCAGATTCCACGCGATGACGATGAAGAAGAGCCAAGAGACGCTGATCTTCACCGCGGCGACGACGTGTACCAGGGTCTCCACGTCCGCGGCGGCCACACCGGAGAACGCCTCACCGATGAAGAAGGTGAGCGGGAAGTGCGACGCGTCGCCGAGCAGACGGTACTCCATGCCCCGCAGCAGCAGAATGCTGATCGCGATGGTGGCGATGGTGAACTCGACGTAGTACGCCTGCCAGAACGACGACCCGAAGAAGCGTGACCGTCGTCCGGAAGCCCTGGGGTGCGAGCGCTGCCGTATCAGAATCAGCGTGCCGATCCCGGCCAGGGTCAACCACGCGATCGTCTCGATGAACCACTCGAACGGACGCCAATCGCCGATCAGCGGCAGCACGTATTCCGCGTCGAACAGTTGCCCGTACGCGGTGACGAGGGTGGCGAACAGCAGGAAGAACCCGATCATGACGAACCAGTGCGCCACGGCGACGACCGGCCGCTTGAGCATCCGATTGTGCCCGAGGAACTCCCGGATCAGTGTCTTGGTCCGCTGCACCGGGTGGTCGGTGCGTCCGGGGGCTGGCTGGCCGAGCCGGATGGTCCGGACCATCCGGACGATGGCATCGGTGAGCACGATCAGCGCCAAGGCCGTGACGCCCAGCGATACGGCGACGGCGACGTATTGCATGGTGCCGGCTCCCTCCTCCTGTCTGCACCCCGTCGGAGCGAAGTGTTCGATCCGTCGGAAACTAGACTACCCGCCGGTAACTTAAGTCTGCGTCCGGTGGAAGCTCAAGTACGAACGGCTCGGTGTGGGGCCTCGCTGGCCCTGGTATCGCGAGCCGTACCGCGCCGAGCCGTACGGCTCCTCGGCTGGGCTGCTCAGCGCGAAGAAACAGAGCTGGCCGATCTTCATGCCCGGCCACAGCTTCATCGGTAACGTCGCCACGTTGGACAGCTCGAGCGTGACGTGTCCGTTGAAGCCGGGGTCGATGAAACCGGCGGTGGAGTGTGTCAGCAGTCCGAGCCGACCGAGTGAGGACTTTCCTTCGAGCCGAGCGGCGACGTCGTCTCCCAGGGTGACGATCTCGTACGTGGAAGCCAACACGAATTCGCCCGGGTGCAGAATGAACGGCTCCTCGGGGTGGGGCTCGACCATCCGGGTCAGGTCGGGCTGCTCCTGGGCCGGGTCGATGTGCGGGTAGCGGTGATTCTCGAAGACTCGAAAGTAGCGGTCCAGCCGGACGTCGATGCTGGACGGCTGCACCATGCCCGGGTCATAGGGGTCCAGGACGATCCGTCCCTTGTCGACGGCCGTCCTGATGTCTCGATCCGAAAGCAGCATGTTCGGACGATATCGAAGTCTCGGCACTATTCGGCACTCGATCCAGACGGACCAGCCGGATGAGACGATTCCGAGTCCGAGCTGTCACACATACGAATCGGCCCTGGACCACGATATGCGATCCAGGGCCGATCGGTCGGGAGCGGGTGAGTGGCCTTAGCCGAGCTCGCCGTTCCTCCACTGGTCGAGGAAGTCCGGGTTCTCGTCCAGCCACTGTGCGACCGAACCCTCGTTGTCCTCGCGGTTGTTCTCCACGACCAGGATGTCCTCGATCTCGAGGAGCTGCTCGTTGGTCAGGTGCAGGTTCTTCAGCAGCTGAGCCGCGTTCGGGTACTCCTCCGTGAATCCGGGTCGACCCAGGTTGTACAGCCGCTCGGCCTCGCCCATGGCGCCTTCCGGGTCCTCCAGATCGCGGATGTCGTACGCCGCGTAGGCCCAGTGCGGGTGCCACAGGGTGACGACGATGTCTTCACCGGCCTCCGTGGCGGACTCGAGCTCGGCGAGCATCGCCTGAGTGGACGAGGTCGGGAAGTCCCAGTCATCCAGGCCGTACGTGGGAATCGCCTGCTCACGCGTGGTGGTCGTCAGGCCGGCACCTTCCTCGATACCGACGATCCGGCCGCCGTACTCATCCTCGAACTCGGCGAGCTCGGCAAGCGACTGTGCCGGCGAGTCGCTGTTCACCGCGATCGTCAGGAAGCCCTCGTCGAACCAGCAGCCCAGGTCCTCGAGCTGGTCACCCAGCTGGTCGATGTACTGGGCGTGCGTCCCGGGCAGCCAGGCGTCCATGAGAATCTCGGCATCGCCGTCGGCGACGCCCTGGTACGCGGCAGCCGGGTCGAGCTCGGTCTCGGTGACCGTGTAGCCCTGCTCCTCGAGGGCCGCCTTGGCGAGCTCGTAGACGACGTAATTCTCATCCCAGCCGCTGAAGTTGGCGACCGAGATCTCGGTCGGGTCGTCCCCGGTTCCCTCCGGATCCGGGATCGGGGCCGACTCCGACGCCGGAACACACGAGGCCGGATCGGCGTCGGCGATCAACCGCGTCTCGAGTGCGGCAGCCTCGCCCCCGTCGTCGCCCTCATCGTCACCGTCACCGGACTCGTCACCGCCGGTGTCGTCGGTCTCCTCAGTGGTCGTGTCGTCGCCGTTGCCGTCATCGTCGTCGCCGCAAGCGGCGAGCAGCAGCCCACCGGCCAGCAGGCCAGCGGTCACAGCGGTAAATCGGGATTTCCGCATTTTCTCTCCTTGGATGTGACTACACAGAACACTCCGGGAGATCAGTCCCGGACTCGGCTGGCCCGCACCACTGGTGCGCGGTCGGCGAGCGCAGCCACAATTCGGTCGAGATAGATCGCCAGCACCACGACCGCCAGACCGGCTTCGGATCCGCGTGGGATGCTCAACCCGTTCAGTCCACCGACGACCTCACCGCCGAGTCCGCCGGCGCCCACCAGAGCTGCCAGCACCACCATCGACAGCGACAGCATGATGACCTGGTTGATTCCCGCCATGATGGTCGGCAGCGCCAGCGGCAGTTGAATCTGCCGCAAGATCCGCCCAGGAGCCGCGCCGAAGGCCTGGCCGGCCTCGACGACCTCAGCGTCGACCTGCCGGATGGCGAGTTCAGTGAACCGGACGCCTGGGGGCATGGCGAAGATGACCGTGGACACGATCCCGGGAACCTGACCGATGCCGAAGGCGAACAGCGTCGGGATCAGATAGACCATGGCCGGCATGGTCTGCATGAAGTCGAGGACCGGGCGGACCATCTGGCTGACGGTCGACGACTTCGCTGCCCAGATGCCCAGGGGTATGGCCAGGATGGTAGCGATGGCCGCCGCCAGCAAGATCAGCGACAACGTATCCATCGAGCGGTCCCACTGGCCCATCGCGGCGATGAGATAGAAGGCCACAACCGTGAAGACGGCGAACTGCCACGACCGGGCGATCCACCCGAGCGCGGCGAAGATGACGATCATCACCAGGAAGGGCGGCGCACTCAGCAGGTCGAACAGTGCGTCGTACCCGGTCTGCAGTGCGGTCTCGACAACATCGATGATGGGATCGAACGTGTCGAGGAACCAGTCGAACGCGTCGGCGATCCATTGACCCACCTCGAGATCAGGATCGAGAGGATCGAAAGACTCGGATTCCGCCCGGATCATGCCGCACCTCCGTCGGTGGACCGTGCGGAGACCTCGGCCGGCTCGGCCACCGCCGGCTCTGCCGGTTCGTCCGGAGGTCCGTCGGATCGACCTTCGCCCCCGGGGTGTTCACCCGCGTGAACCACCTCTGCGACGTTGGCCATCGCGGACAGCAGCGTCACCCGTGGAACCACGCCGACCAGGTGTTTGTCGTCATCGACCACGGCGAGCGGCAGCGGCGACTCGGCCGACGGCGCGAACAGGTCGGCCAGCACCGTGTCCTGATGGACCGAAGCCACATCGGTGTCGATGATGGACTGCAGCGTCTGATCGCCCCGCTTCACCGCCTTGACGACGTCCTTGTCATAGACGACGCCGTGCAGCAGGTTGTCTCGCCGTCCAACCGCGAACGCGGCGCTGGCCTGCTTCTCACGCATGGTGTGCTGCGCTTCACGGGGGCCGGCGTTGGCGTTCACGATGTACTGCGCGGGCTCCATCACGCTCGCTGCGCTGAGCACCCGTGTCCGGTCGACGTCGGCGACGAACTGGGCCACGTAATCATTGGCCGGGTCGTTCAGCACCTCTTCGGCCGTACCGATCTGCACGATGCGTCCGGCACGCATGACCGCGATCCGGTCGCCGAGCCGCATCGCCTCGTTCAGGTCGTGCGTGATGAAGATGATCGTCTTGTTCAGCGAACTCTGAAGCTGGATGAGCTGATCCTGCATCTCCCGCTTGATCAGCGGGTCGAGTGCGGAGAACGCCTCGTCCATCAGCATGATGTCGCTGCCCGCGGCGAGTGCACGCGCCAGGCCGACGCGCTGCTTCATCCCTCCGGACAGCTGGGCTGGATATTTGTCGTCCCAACCGGCGAGACCGACCAATTCGAGCGCCTCGGACGCGCGCTTGAACCGCTCGGCCTTGTCCACCCCTTGGATGTCCAGCGCGTAGGCGGCGTTCTGCACGACCGTGCGGTGGGGCAGCAGCGCGAAGTGCTGGAAGACCATGCTGATCTTCTCCTTGCGCACTTGACGCAATTCCGCATCACCGGCACGGGCGATGTTCGTGTCGCCGATGTAGACGTCCCCCGCCGTGGGTTTCCAGAGGCCGTTGAGCATCCGGATCAACGTAGACTTGCCGGAGCCGGACAACCCCATCACGACGAAGATCTCTCCAGGCTCGACCTCGAAGCTGGCGTCGATGACGGCAGCGGTGGCGCCGAGCTTGGCGACGTCCTGTGCGGTGGCGCCCTCTTCGAGCATGCTCACCGCCTGTTCGGCCTTGCGGCCGAACACCTTATAGAGTCCTTCCGCGCGTACCGCGGCCAAAGCCTCACCTCTCGCTAGTCGGCCACGCGACGCACCGGATGCCCCGGGCGGGCCGTTCGGTGCCGTAGGGGCACCAGTGAGCCACGCGACTAGTCGACTTCAGATGGGGTTCAGGCGTGTCGCCGCGCTCGGTGACCGCCGTGTCGCCGTTGACTCAGCCGGGTGGCGACGATGGTCGTCGCCTCCACCTGACCAGTCGGGCGAACCCCACCTCGTCCTGGTCCAACCCCTAACGCTATACGAACGGTTTACCTGGTCGCACGCGGCGGGCCGTTGCGTTGCCGACAACGTGCGGCGATCGAGACGAGATCGCAACGACTCGTCTCACTCCATGGACTGCCTTCGGTGGGGCGGTCAACTGCTCCGTAATGCCACGATAGGCTCGATCGTCGATGCGCGCCAGGCCGGATACAGGCCGGCAAGCAATCCGATGGCGGCTCCGAGGATCGGCGCGACCACAGCGAGGCGGTAGTCCAGCAACGGCGTCCATTCGCGCAGTGCAGAGACGCCGACGGTGGCCAGCACACCGGACGCGGCCCCGATCAGGCCGCCGAGGAAGCCGATGACGACGCTCTCCACGACGAACTGGCCGGCGACGTGAGCCCTGGCGGCACCGACAGAACGCCGGAGCCCGATTTCCGACGTTCGCTCCATGACCGAGAGTAATGTGACGTTCGCGATACCGAGACCTCCGACTAGCAGGGCGAGTCCGCCCAGGGCGAGGAAGAGTAGGTTCACGTCGCCGGACACGTCGTCTCGCAATGTCCCCGGCGCGGGCGGAACGTCGACACTCAGCAGCTCGGGGTTGTTCGGTGCTACCGCCAACGGTGCCTGAGCTCCGATGAGCTGCGCGGCGCCCAGTTCGGTGCGGATCTCGAGCGCGGACGGCGCGTCGAGTTCATACAGGTCCTGTGCCGTGCCGATCGGCATGATCACCGCATCCAACAGCTCCGTGCGGTGCGATGTGCTGTCGAGCACGCCGATGACCGTGAACGGGCGATCACCGATGAAGATCGATGGTTGCGCGTCCACCCGGGTGATGCCGAGCCGGTCCGCGGCGTATCGACCGAGAACGACGACCTGATCAGCGCGACCGTCATGGCCGGCGTCGAAGAACCGTCCGGTGGACAGGATCGCGTTGACGGCGCTGAACAAGCCGGTAGACGCGGCCGCGACCGGGATGTCATGGTCCACGGTGCCGCCCGGATCAGCGACCGGAAGGCCGCGTATCGCGGCGTCACCGGTGTCGACCTGGGCGAAGACTCCTGCCACTGCTACGCCGGCCAGACGGGCGACACGTTCGTCTGCGTCCCACGGGAGCACCGTGATCCGGACACTGCTGTCTCCGGTGTCCCGCTCACTCGCTTCTACGACGACGCGCGTGGCGTTGGCGGCGTCGAAGCGCCCGGAGATCTGACCCGATGCCGTCTGGCCGAGGCCGACGGTGGCGACCAGCGCCGCGATCCCCATCACGGTGCCGAGCGTGGTCAGTGCCAACCGGGACGGCCGGGCGGCCACTCCGGCCAGCGCCTCGCGGAGCAGGTCACGTACGGACAGCCGGCGACGCAGTGATGCCCGCCTCATCGCTCCACCCCGTCCACATCACGGTGTCCTAGCGCGTGCGGCCGCTGAACCACATCGTGCAGAACGTCCGGGTGATCTACGACCTGGGACAGGGTGCCGTCGGTGATTCGGACGCGGCGGTCCGCCCGCTTGCTGACGTCGTCGTCATGGGTGATCACGGCCAAGGTGAGACCCTCCATGTGGAGCTTGTCGAATACGTCGAGTACGGCGTCGGCGTTCACCGAGTCCAGGTTGCCGGTCGGTTCGTCGGCGAGCAGCAGGCTCGGTGCCGGAGCGAGGGCACGAGCGATCGCCACTCGCTGCCGCTCCCCGCCGGACAGGGTCTGTGGGCTGAACTCGACGCGGTGTGCCAGCCCTACCCGCTCCAGCGTCCGGCGGGCGCGCTCCGCTCGTTCGCGGCGCGGGATGCGCCCGTAGAGCATCGAGAGCTCCACGTTCTCCAGCACGCTGCGGTGTGGAAGCAGGTGGAACGCCTGGAAGACGAAGCCGATCCGCTCACCGCGCAACTGCGACCGTTGCCGTTCGGAGAGCCGGCTGACGTCGACGCCGTCCAGCCGGTAGGTGCCGGCGCTCGGCCGGTCGAGCAGCCCCAGCAGGTGCAGCAGGGTGGACTTGCCCGAACCGGAGGGTCCGACGATCGACAGGTACTCGCCGTCGGCGATGGTCAGGTCGATATCGCGTACCGCGTCGACCTTCGGCGGGCCGGTGAAGGAGCGGCCAACGCCGACCATCTCCACGACGGGCGGGCGGAGGAATGCTCCGCCGCGACCGGCATCACTCCGCGTCATCGGTCGTCGCCTCATCGTCCGACTCGGACCGGTCGCCGGAGCCGTCGTCCTTGCTGGGCCCGTCATCGTCGGGTTCGTCCTCATCTAGCCCGTCGTCGTCGCCGGGCTCGTCGTCGCCGGTTTCGCTGTCCGGGGTGGAGTCGTCGCCGGTGGGTTCCTCATCGCCGGACCGGCTGTCGTCCGCCTCCTCGGTATCGTCGGCGGCCGCCGACGCGCCCTCGCTGCCGACCACCACCAGATCGCCCTCCGCCACCGCACCGTCCTCCACCGGCGTGATCTCGGCATAGCCCTCGGCCGTCAGCCCGACCTCGACCTCCACAAGCTCCGTGGTCGCCCCGTGGTCGCCGCTCCCGCCGTCATTCCCGTCGGACGGCCGCTGGACCTCGACTCTCGCCTCGCCGCCGGTGCCGGCGGTCAGCGCAGCCAGCGGAACGGCCAGCACCTCGCCGTCGGTGCTCGCCACCGGGATGGTGACCCGCACATTCGCCGACCGCAGCGCCTCGACCTGCTCGTTGTTCAGGTCATCCGGCGAGATCCGCACGTCGTATCCGGACGCATCCTCGCCGGACGCCTCGCGGATGCTCGTGATCGGCGCGGTGACCTGTTCTCCGTTCGGGAGATCGACCACCGTGTCCATCCCTTCATCCAGCAGCTCGCGGCTCGCGGCGTCCACGTTGACCGTCACCACCATGTCGGTGCCGCTGATTGACATCACCGCACCGTCCACCTCGTCGCCGCGGCCCACGTTCACCTCGTCGACGCGGCGCGGCAGGGACGGGACGAACACCACCTCCGACGCCGGCAGCGGGGTTCCGGCGCGAACAGCCGCCTGGTCCCGCTCCTGCTGCGCCTCTGTCAGCCGGCTCCGCGCGGCGTCGAGAGCCGCCCGTTCGGCCGAGACGTCCGGCCCGGCCTCGACCTCGTCCAGATTCGTCCGTGCCAGCTTGAGCTGGAGCTCGGCGTCCGCGATCGCATCGGCGTCGCCGTCGGTCTTCGCCTGCTCAAGCTGACGCTCGGCAGTGTCCACGTCGTGCTGCGCCTGGAGCTTCTCCGCCTCGCTTGCCCCCTTCGACGCGGCCTGGAGTGCCGACTCGGCGTTGCGAACCTCGTCTTCCGCCGCGTCCAGATTCTCGTCGGCGGCATCAAGAGCCGCTTGGATGTCGGGGTCGACCGCGGGCGGTTCGTATCCCTTGTCCTGGAACAGCTCCTCAACCGCGCGGCTCGTGGAACCGGTGAAGTCGTCGTCTACCTCACCCGGATCGAAGCCGAGCTTGTCCAGCGCCTTCTCGAGCTGCTCGATATCCGGGCCGCTCATCCCGGGGCGGAGCGTCCGGTACATCGGGACCTCACCCGGCAGCGCGATCACCGGGCGTCCGACGACCTCCAGCAGCACATCGCCGCGCCGTACCGTGTCCCCGACGTCCGGCACGCTCCCGGTGACCACGGGCGTGGACTCCAGCCCCGGGAACTGTGGCTCGACGTTGACCGCGCCGGTGTACGACACGTCTCCGCGGGTCACCACCTGGCTCTGCAGCTCGCGGAGCTCGACCGGGACGGTGACGTCAGACGCGGCCGGTGGCTCCGCGCGGGCCGCCGCGTCCGCCGGTGAGGTGATACGCGTACCAGCGAATACGCCGGCGGCGAGCGCCCCTGCGGCGATGCCGACGATCATCAGCAGGGTTCTGGTGCGGGGGTGCATCAACCGACACCACCGGACTCAGCGGCCCAGTCCCGGTAGCGCTCGAGTTCCGCTTGATTGTCATCGACGAACTCCTGCTCCAACTCGAAAGCCACCTCTCGGTGGACGTCCTCATAATGGTCCTGCCGGCAGGCGTAATCGGCGGTGGCGATCTCCACCTCACGCTCCCGCAGCTCGGCCAGCTTCTCCGGGTCGACATCGGCGAGGTCAGGGCCTCCGGCGGGGCCGCCGGCGGGTCCGCCGGCGATGACGGTTTCGGATGCGCCGTCCTGTCCCTGGCCCTGCAGCTCGAGAAGTTCGTCGAAGATCTCGCTCTGTGGATCATCCGGCGTCTCGTACCCCGGATAGCCGGCCTCGGCCATGCAACTCGCCCATTCCTCGGTGGCCGCGACGACGCGGGGGTCGTTCTGGATGCGTTCCTGCAACGCGAAGATGTCCTCGAACAGTGACTGGAACCCTTCGCCCGCCTCGACGTGCGTGGCCTGGTCGCCGTAGACCTCGGTCGACGCCTTCCCCTGGCAACCCAGATCACCCGGCTCGGTCGTCAGGTCAGCGCCGGTGCCGCCGTCCTCGGTGCCTTCTCCGTCGGATATGGCCATCCCACCGAGGTCGCCCCACAGAGCGCGGTCGTACTCCTCCTGCGCCGCCTCGGACAACTCGTCGCGGATCTTCGAGTTCGGATCGGTGCTCTCGTCGCCGGCATCGGGGGAACCGGACATGAGCGTACTGACGCCGTAGCCGTACTGCTCGGCGAAGTCTTCCGGCTCGAGGGCGTACGCGTCCTCGTGTGCCGAGGACTGGACATCGTCGAGCGAGACCGGCACGTATTCGAAGCCCTCGTCGCGCATGCACTCCGCGATGGCTTCCTCCATCCGCCGGAAGTCCTGCCGCTGCTGCTCGGATAACTCCGGGCCGTCGGATGACACGGCATGGACAGACATCATTCCGCTGCTCGAGAACGTCATCCCGGGCATGTACTCGGACAGCGGGCTCTCCGGCTGGTCGCCGCTGCCGCTGCCCTCGGCGGACCTGCCGTCATCGCCGGCCGAGCTGCCCTCACCCTGGTCGGTGGTACTACCGTCATCGCCGGCCGAGCCGCCGGAACAGCTTGCGACGGCGAGACCGGCGGCTCCGACCGCCGTGATCACAGTCCTGACACGCATAGGGTCCTCCGTGAGATCGTCTGCTGGGTTCGCACCGGGGCAGACCAGGCAGCATCCGCCGCGGCACGCTGTCGAGCGTCGTGGATCGGCGGTTAAGAACCGATGAAGGACAGGTCAGGGCTATGTTCTTCACAGGTTCTTGACGAAATGCTGGGACACTCTCCTGCATGGGAGCACGCATCCTGGTGGCCGAGGATGATCACAAGCAGGCGGACCTCGTCCGTCGGTATCTGGAGCGGGACGGGCACGCCGTCGTCGTGGTCCGCGACGGGCGGGCGGCGCTGGACGAGGCGCGACGTCGCGCTCCTGATCTGCTGGTGCTGGATGTGATGATGCCGCGGGTCGACGGACTCGATGTGTGCCGGATTCTCCGCTCGGAGACCGACGTGCCCATCGTCATGCTGACCGCACGCTCGACCGAGGACGACCTGCTTCTCGGCCTCGACCTGGGAGCCGACGACTACATCACCAAGCCTTACAGCCCTCGGGAGCTGGTGGCCCGGGTCCGCACAGTGCTCCGCCGAACCGCCCGTTTCGCGACGGCGGTCGATCAGCCGCATCAGATCGGAGAGCTGCAGGTCGACCCCGTCCGGCACGAGGTCCGGCTGGGCGGGCGCCGCATCGACCTGACTCCCGCCGAGTTCAAGATCCTTGAGTGTCTGGCGGCGTCTCCGGGGCGGGCATTCACGCGCCAGTATCTGCTGGAGCAGGCATTCGGCTTCGAGCACTACGTGCTCGACCGCACGATCGACGTGCATGTGATGAACCTGCGTCGCAAGATCGAGCCCGACCCAGCGGAGCCGATGTACGTGCAGACGGTCTACGGCGTGGGTTACCGGATGGCCGACCCGGCCGGCGACGGCGCGGGCTCCACCGGGCGGATGGAGGCATCCGATGCGACGTAGTCTCTTTCTGCGGCTGCTCGGCCTGTCCCTGGCCGTCGCGGTCTTCGCGATCGGTGCCACAGCGTGGCTGACCACGCGGGAGACGAGCGAACGTTTCCGCGGCGAGTTCGAGCGCACGCTGGAGGCGGACACCTTCCTCTACCTACAGCTGGCCTCCTACGCCTCGGCACATGACTCGTGGGACGACGTCGAGCAGACCGTGGCCGAACTGGCCGAGCGGACCGGCCGGAGGGTCGCGTTGACCACGATGGACGGGGACGTCGTGGCCGACTCCGCAGGGGCCGCCGGGGATGGGGCGCCACCGCTGCCGTCGGCACCGACCGCTGAGATCGATGCCGTGGCTGCTGGAGATTCGGGGTTGAGCGCGACGAGTGTCGCGATCGATGAGCTGCAGGGGACGGAAATGGAGAGCACGGTGCCGGCCGGCGGTGAGTTGATGTCCCCGCTGCTGGGCACGGCGTCAACCAGCATCGTCGCCGTCGGTGCTGCGCCCATATACGACGTGTCGCCGACCTGGCGAATGAGCGACGCCGAGTTGGAGCGGAGGAAACGGCTGACCCAGGACGCCGAGGAATGCCTGCAGAAAGCGTTGGGCACCGACGATGACGTGGTGGTCTCCATCGGCGGTGAGGTGTTCAGCGTGCACACGTCCGGAGACTCCGACGGCACGGCGGACGTGTTCCAGAGCGTCGAGGACGTGCCAGGCGCGTCCGGAGATGTCCTCGACCGATGCGTCCCGGAGGTCTTGTACGAGCCTAGCGAGCCGGCGCAGGAACTGAACGATGATCTCGTGCGGAGGACCTCCGAGTGTCTCGACGAAGCGGGCGTGCCGTACTCGGTCGTCCGCAACGGAAACGGAATGAAAGTGGTGGTACCTGAGGCGACGACCGGCGGCAGTGACGGCGAAACGGATGGCGCGCCGGTGGCGCCCCCCGGGGCGGTGGATGCGGATCCCGTGGCGATGGAATGCATGAACACCGCGTGGGAAGAGGCGATGGGTGCGTTCGTCGCCGAGCCGGCGTTGCTGTACACCGGAGGCGAGGAACGGTTCAACCCGTTCGTCGGTGATGGGCTGGGACGGACCCTCGTCGCCGGTGGGGCTGTGCTGGCGGTGGTGACGGGGGTGACCGTCTTCGGCGGCCGTCGTCTCACCCGGCCGATCCGCGCCCTGACCGATGCGGCGCGACGGATGGGCGCGGGCGAATTCGGTACCCGGGTGCACACATCCGGAAAGGACGAAGTGGCGCAGCTGGCCGGAGCCTTCAACTCGATGGCCGCATCGATCGAAGCCAACGAGGCCCAGCGGCGGGCGATGATCAGCGACGTCGCGCACGAACTGCGTACGCCGCTGTCCAACGTCCAGGGTTACCTGGAGGCCGCCGAGGACGGCGTCGTACCGCTCGATCCGGAGTTGGTGCGGTCCTTGCTGGAGGAGTCGGCCCTGCTGCGTCGACTGATCGACGACCTGCAGGACCTCGCGCTGGCGGATGCGGGCATGTTGCGCTTCGACCCGGAGAGTCGCGACCTGGTGGACCTGGCTCGGCAGGTGGTCGGCTCGCACCGGGCCGGCGCCGACGACGCGGGCGTGGCACTCTCCGTCGATCAGCCGGATGACGACGGGTCGCCGGTCACCGTCTGGGCCGATCCCGAACGGGTACGGCAGGCGCTGAGCAACCTGGTGGGCAACGCGGTACGGTTCACCCCGGAAGGTGGCCGGGTGACGGTGTCCGTCCGGCGGGAAGGGGACGCTGCTGTTCTGGCAGTGGACGACAACGGAACCGGGATCCCCGCCGAACACCTGCCCCGGCTGTTCGACCGGTTCTACCGTGTGGAGGGTTCGCGTAGCCGAGAGACCGGTGGCAGCGGACTGGGGTTAGCCATCACGAAACACCTGGTCGAGGCGCAAGGCGGAAGCATCGAAGTGGAAAGCACCGAAGGGGTCGGATCGGTTTTCACCATCACATTGCCGCTGCACAACCCAGTCGTTGCGGACTGATCAGATGCGAGGTGTCATCGCCGGCTCAAAGCAGGTATCATCCATTGCGGTGCCGTTCACTGGACGGCCGCGCGGGTGTAGTTCAATGGTAGAACTTCAGCTTCCCAAGCTGACAGCGCGGGTTCGATTCCCGTCACCCGCTCCACAGCAAACATGCAGATCAAGCGCCATATCTCTGCCGATTCGTATCGAGATCCCGAGGTCATCCTTTCTCTGCGGGCCATTAGTGGGCCATGAGCCGGTCGTCGCCGGAACCCCGGCCGTCCCGTCCCCTCTTTGCCGGAGCGGTCCCTGCTTCGGTCCCGACGACTGCTACATCTCGTGCTCCCAGAAGCCGCGCGTGTCGACGTCCGCGGCATCCGCCAGCGCCTCCAGCTCCGCGATCTCCTCTTCGGCGAGCGCTATCCCGCGAGCCGTGACCAACCCGTCGATGTAGCCCGCTTTCGTGACCCCGATGATCGGGATGGTCCCCTTGGCGATGGCCCAGGCGGTGGCGACATCGGCCGCGGACGCGCCTCGGTCCTCGCCGATCGCGCTCATCCTGTCCGTCAGCGCCTGTAGCTGGGGCAGGATGCCGTTGTACACGGCGGCCCGGCTGCTTCCCTCCGGCAACGGGTTGGCAGGACTGTATCTGCCGGTCAGCGCTCCTTGTTCGAGGACCATGTAGGAGAAGAACCGCACGTCGTGCTCGCGGCAGTGGTCGAGGATGCCCGCGTGCTCCGAGCTGCGGTATAGGAGGCTGTAGTGGTTCTGGACCGCCTCCACGCGGAAGCCGGCCTCGCCGAGGATCCGATCGGCAAGAGCGATCTCCTCCATGTTGTGGTTCGAGACGCCGACATGCTTGATCTTGCCGCTCTTGAGCAGCGGGATCAGACGTGGTGTCCATCGTTTCACGTCGGCAGGATTATGGATCCAGTAGAGGTCCACGTAGTCCGTGCCCATTCGGTCGAGGCTCTGCTCCAGCATGTCCGCGACCGGATCGTCGCCGTCGCCCGCTATCTGCGGGGTGAACTTCGTCGACAACTGGTACTCGCTACGGTCATGGCCCGTCAGCGCCTGGGCGAGGACCGTCTCTGCGCGGCCCATGCCGTACACCACGGCGGTGTCCCACAGGGTGAACCCGTTGGACAGAGCCTTCTCGACGACCTCTCGCAGACCGGACTCGCTCAGCTGACTGCCGAAGTAGCCGTCGCCTGCCTCGCCGCTGTCTCCCCAGGCCCACGTGCCCAGCGCCACCGCCGGCACAGTCAGTGCCTTGCTCGTCATGTCTGACCTCCATTGCTCGTTCGTGGGATCGTGTCGGAGCGTTCGATCCCCAGCAGACCGCGATCACCGCCACCGGAGAAGGTCCCGTTTGTCGGGGGCATAACCTCAACCCCCCTCGCGTCGTGATCAGCGACTACCGTTGACGACATGGATCAGCAGCCCGGAAACCGCGGTGAGATCCGGGACTTCCTTGCCAGCCGACGCGCCAAAATCACCCCGGCGCAGGCCGGACTGCCGACCAGCGCCCGTCGCCGGGTCGCAGGCTTGCGGCGTGAGGAGGTCGCCGTCCTTGCCGGGGTGAGCACGGAGTGGTATACGCGGCTGGAGAAGGGGCACATCGGCGGCGTGTCCGAAGACGTTCTTGATGCGGTCGCTCGCGCCCTGCAATTGGACGACGACGAACGCACCTACCTGTTCGACCTTGCCAGGTCATCGCGGCCGAAAAGTCGCATGCCGTCGTCGCGCCGCAGGGATGTCGAGGTCCCGCCTCGGGTCCAGTGGCTGCTCGACTCGATCACGACGTCCGCAGCGTTCGTCCGCAACGGCCGCATGGACGTCGTCGCCAGCAACGCCCTGGACCGAGCCCTGTATGCGCCGATGTTCGACAGCGCCACCGTCGACAAGCGTGGCCGCCCCAACATCGCCCGCTACATCTTCCTCGACCCCGGCGCAGAGAACTTCTTCGTTGACTGGGAAGCCGCCGGCAACGCTACCGCCGCCCTACTGCGCGCCGAGGCCGGGCGCGAACCCCGTGACCGGGCGCTGCGCGAACTCGTCGGCGAGCTGTCTACGCTCAGCCCCGTGTTCCGCAGCCAATGGGCCGCGCAGGACGTACGGATGCGCCTCGACGGCATCAAGCGGCTTCAGCACCCCGACGTCGGCCACCTGGAACTGACTTTCCAGTCCCTTGACCTGCCCCTGTCCGGCCGAGCCGTGCACGACCTGATCATCTACACCGCCGAGCCCGGCAGCGCGTCTGAAGACCGGCTCAAACTTCTCGCCATCTCGGCAGCCACGCAGTCTCGGGCGGCGCAGCCCGCCCGCCGCTCTCCTCAGCCCGGGCCGCTCTGATCCGTGGCGGTTCGCCCGGCCGAGAGGCCGGATGTGACCACAACCCCCTGCGGAGCCGAAACACGTGCTGGTAAAGCGCCGTATCTCTGGCGCCGGCGCCGAGTGGTGACCTTGGCGGGATGGACTTCGTTGGTCATTGGTTGTCGACGGACTGACTCAGCCGCGTGGCGTCGGGCCAGGCCATGCGTAGGCCGTGAGGAGTGCCGTTGAGCCGGGCCGGGTCTCCGCCGGGCGGCGGCACCGGCGCCGACTCCACGTACGTGGCTCCGTACACGTGGTAGAACTGCTGCGCGGCGGTGTTCTGCTGCAAGACCCACAGGTACATCGCGTTTCCGGTCGCCCGGTCAAGGACAGCTTGCGCGGCGCGGGCCAGCAGCTGGGTACCGATGCCGGTCCGGTGCTGACTGTGGAGAACGTGCAGGTTGTCGACAAGGCTTCCCCACTTCGGGTCGTCGTCGAATGCGACGTGCACGAAGCCGACCAGTTGACCGTCGCGCTCGGCGAGAATGGTGTCGGTGTCGGTGTCGGTCGACGCGGCGAGTCTTGTCGACCATCTGGCGCGAAGGTCGTCACCGACGTCGCCGTCGAGGTACGAATCGGCGTAGGCGCCCCGATAGTGCCGGCGCCAGCTGTCGGCGTGGAGTAGCGCGATCTGTTCGGCGTCATCCGCCCTGGCCGATCGGAACCGAAGCGGGTTCATGATCCATACGCTATACCGATGCGTGTGGTGGTCTTCAGCACGCTACTCGGACGCGGAAGCTTGTGCATTGTCGATCTGGAGCGGGAAGCCGGGGAAGCTCCCGGTAATCTGAGCCGTAGCGTCGCGTGTCGGTGGCAGACCGTGTCAGGCATGGAGGCGCCGGACTGAAGGGAGCATGACGATCGTGATCGTCGTCCCTTCGCCTTTCACCCGTGGGTGAGGGCGAGAAGACCAGGTTGGTTGCCTGGAGCCGAGAGCTGCGCACTGTCCACGACAGGCTGCGTGAAGCATTGAGAGTGACCCGGCAAGCCGTGTCCGCAGGCGCGCCGGCGGAGCCGTCGACACGAGACCTGCTGCTGTTCTGTCGCGGGTTCTGCACCGCCCTGACCGCCCACCACGAGGGCGAAGACCGTGCCCTGTTCCCCGCGATCGCCGAACAGCACCCCGAGCTCCGCGAAACGCTACACAATCTGCAGCAGGACCACTCGATGATTGCGCATCTGCTGGTCGAGCTGGAGGCCGCCGTGGCCCGTGCCGCCTCGCCCACGGAATTGGACCGGCATCTGGAAGGGGTGGCTGCGATCATGGAGTCGCACTTCAGGTACGAAGAACGCCGACTCCTCTCGGTGCTCGAGACCTTGGCGCTGGACGCGGATCCCGACTTCGTGCTGGGACCTTTGTGATCGCCCCGGCACGCGACAAGGACACGGCGCCCTGCGCGTGTCTCCCGCTCGGTCAGCGGCGGAGGATCTTTGCTGCCACACCGAGGACGGCGAACAGCGGACCTTGCACGATGGGTGGCGGTTTCGTCAGGCGCATCTCTGCAGAGTGCGCACGCACGACGGGAGCGAGGTCGAGCAGCGAACCGCCGCGCCTGTGGGCGTCCGCCAACCCGGCGAAGAGCTGCTCGGTGCGCAGGGCGGGCGCCGTCTGCCAGATGGCGCGGGTACGACCTTCGGCCGCGGCCATCGCGTGCTCGACGCCGCGCGGGATGTCGAAAACGTCGCCCGCCCGCATCAGCCGTTCCGCGCCGCCAATGAGCACCCTCAGTGCACCCTCGACGACTTCGAAGTGCTCGTCCTGCGCAGGGTGCAGGTGTGTGGGTGGCATTTTCGCAGCGCTCACCCAGGTTGACTCCACCTCCAGCATCGTGCCGCCCGTGTCGGCAGTGGACTGGCGGACCGTCAACGTCTGGTGCTCAGAGATGCGGTACCTGATCATTGTCGGCGCGCCTCTCGTGAATAGATCGTCTCGGCCCATTATCGCCGCAACCCACGCCTGGGGCTGAGACCGCAGCCAGTTCAGTCCTGGGGAGCGGTCCCCCGACCAGCGCCTGGCGGTTCAGCGGCCTTGACGGCCGAGCGCATTGTCGATACCGCGGTTGGCCAACTCGTCGGCCCTCTCGTTGCCAGGGTTCCCGGCATGGCCTTTGACCCAGAGCCACTCGACTTGATGTCTGCTGGCGGCACCCTCGAGCTGCCGCCACAGGTCGGCGTTCCTCACGGGTTTCTTCTCGGCAGTCATCCAGCCGTTGCGTTGCCACCCGGCCAGCCATCTTGTGATGCCGTTGCGGAGGTATGAGCTGTCGGTATGGATGCGCACGACGGCCGGTCGCGTGAGCGCCATCAATGCTTGAATCGCCGCCATGAGTTCCATGCGGTTGTTGGTGGTGTCGCCTGGTTCGCCGCCGAAGAGTTCCTTGCGGTGCTTGCCGTACTGCAGGACCGCACCCCAGCCTCCAGGGCCGGGGTTTCCACGGCACGCTCCGTCCGTATAGATCTCCACGACGTTGCGGTCAGCCTTACCTGGCACACGCCTAACGTATCGAGAAGCGCTGCGCGCTCTCCCCCGGAGGTCGACGCTTCTTTCCTCGGCGGCGCAACCACGCACTCTGTCGGTACCCGCTGATAGGCATGACGGTAGACGGCGCTGCACCCTTGGAGGGGCGGATTCGAGATGGCCACGGCGACTGAAACCACTGATCAGGGCAGACCGCGGGTCGTGGTCTCGGTGGGGATGTCGGTGGACGCGCGCGTCACACTCAGCCGCGATCGTTTACTCATGGACCAGGACACCGGGCGGATCTGGGCATCCTTATGGCCCGCTGGCTCCCACGCGCTCGGGGACGTGCGTTCATCGCTGATCGCCGATCTCTACCGACCGCAGGCTGTGCTCGAGGGGAGCGGTTCGCTCGTTCACGATTCGGCTGGTCCACTGACCGGGCTATCGATGGAGATCGACGAGCCGGCAGCCGAGCTTTTCACCGACTTCCTGCCCGAAGAGGTCGTCGGTCGGCCAGGGCACGAGATGTGGTTCACAGTGGTCGACAGCCGCGGGCGAGTGCATTGGCATACGAAGAGTAACGGAGAGTACGACGCTCTGGTGCTCGTGGCTCGTGCCACACCGCCGGAGTACCTTTCCTACCTTCGCCGGGAACGCATCTCCTACCTGGTCGCGGGTGAGACACGGGTCGATCTGGCTGCGGCGCTCCGCCGGATGCGGGATCGGTTGGGTGTCACCTGCGTGATGTCCACGGCCGGAGGCGGGCTCAACGGTGCGTTGCTCCGAGCCGGACTCATCGATGAGATTCACCTTTCTGTGTGCCCTGCGGCCATTGGCGGGCGAGGAACACCGACGGTGTTCGACGGCCCGGAGCTCGCCCACGGCGAGTCGCCCACTCGGTTGCGACTGCTGACCGCTCAGGTGGAGACCGACGGTACTCTCTGGTTGCGGTACGACGTCGTCCACGACGGCTCATCGGGCCCGTGAATCACCACCGTGCCGTGGTCTCCGGCGGGCGCTCAGTCGGTCTTACTGCCTTGTCGGTTGGACATACCTTCGGCCACGCCGATCAGCAGTACCGCGGCGATGACAGCCACGACGAAGCCGAGGAAATTCAGCTCGAAGATGTCGCCTGTGCCGAGCAAGTTGGCGACCGTGCCGCCGATGACCGAACCGACCAGGCCGAGCAGCAACGTCGCGAGGATGCCGAGGTCTTGTTTGCCACGCTTGATGAGCCGGGCGAGCGCTCCGATGATCAACCCGGCCACGAGGAATCCGATCACGTCTCTACTCCCATCATCCGCTCCGCTCCTGCCGTCAGTATGGCGGCTGCGGCGTCACACGACCTCCGTCTTCGGCGAGTCGTTGACACCGTGTCGCTGTACTGTCCTTACCCATGACGGCTCAGTTGACCACCCGGGGCCTGAATCGGACGCTGCTGAAACGGCAGCTGCTGCTGGCGCGGGAGACTCGTGCGGCCGAAGACGCCATCGAGCACCTCGTCGGCTTGCAGGCGCAGAATCCGCTGGACCCGCACTATGCGCTGTGGTCTCGGTTGACCGGGTTCGCGCACGATCACCTCGACCGGCTACTCGTCGACCGGCGGACAGTTCGATGTTGGCCGATGCGCCGGACCGTCCATCTGGTGACCGCCCGGGACGCTCGTGTGCTGTTGCCCCTGACGAGACCCGTTGCGGAACGTGCGTTGCGTGGCACCTTCGGTCGTCAGCTGGACGGGCTGAACCTCGACGAGATCGCCGAGATGGGGCGGAAGCTTCTGGAGGAAGAACCCCGATCCATGGGTGAACTCATCCCGCACCTGTCGGAGCGCTGGCCGGAGCGAGACCGGCAGGCTCTTGGCTACGCGGCGACCATCCCGCTGCCGCTGGTCCAGCTCCCGCCACGCGGGCTGTGGGGCCAGACCGGCAAGGCCGTGCTCACCCTGGCCGAGGTCTGGTTGGGAACCCCGTTGGAGAGTGACCCCGCTCCGGACGAGATCGTCCTGCGCTACCTAGCCGCCTTCGGCCCGGCCGGCACCGCCGATATCCGGACCTGGTCAGGTCTGACCGGAATCAAGGAGATCACGGAACGGCTGCGGCCGCGTTTGCGGACCTTTCGCGACGAGAACGGGCGCGAGCTGTTCGATGTGCCCGACGCGCCGCATGCCGACTCCGATGTGGAGGCACCGCCGCGGTTTCTGCCGGAGTTCGACAACGTGTTCCTCTCCCACAATGACCGGGCCCGAATCGTCAGTCCCCGCGTGCGGCGGGTCGGATCGATCACGACTGCGCGCACGGTCCGCAAGCTCCTCATCGACGGGTTCGTCGATGCCGAATGGAGTTTCACCACGGCGGATGGAAACACGACGTTGACCATCCAGCCGTACCGGTCGCTCGCCGCCGCCGAGCAGGAAGCCGTCGCCGCCGAGGGCGCTGGACTTCTCGAGTTCGCGGCTCCCGCTGATCGGCACGACATCGTCATCCTTCCACCGGCTTCCCCGGACCGGTAGCTTCTCGACTGCGTCGATGGCACGAGGCCTGCAATTGCCGCCCCACGGACGAGACGGGCCGCGCGGCTGGGCGTGTGCGCCCGGGCTTTCGGGTGCCCGGTGGCAGACTCACGCCTTATGGTCGCCGCGGACGGTCTCACAGAGTTTCGCCAATCCACCACCAGGCTTCCGCCAGCGTCGGACGACGTACTCACCTGGCCGCGTCTCGAGGCGGGGGATCGAGTCCGGTTCGTCTCTCCCGCGAGTCCGCCGTCCCGGGAGCATGTCGACCAGATGGTCGAGCTGCTGACCGGCTGGGGGCTGCGGCCGGAGATCGGTGATCACGCCTTCGATCAGGTCGGCTACTTGGCCGGCACGGACGAGCAGCGGCTGGCCGATCTCGATGATGCCTTCCGCGACCCCGGCGTTCGAGCCGTCTTCGCGACGCGTGGCGGCAAGGGCGCCTACCGGATCTCCCACCAGATGGACTTCGCGGCGGTGCGACGCGACCCGAAGCCTCTGATCGGGTTCAGCGACATCACCATCATGCACATGGCGCTGTGGAAATTCTGCCGTCTCGGAGGTGTGCACGGCTATGCCGGCGCGGAGCGTACCCGTCACGCGCTCATGACAACTGATCCGATCGTGATCTGTGCTGATCCCGATGCTTTGTCGGCGGCAACCACGACGGCCGGCACAGCCACCGGTTTCCTGCTGGGTGGCAACCTCGGCACTGTACGGACGTCGCTGGGATGCGAGCTTCCGTCGCTCGACGGGGCGATCTGGCTCGTCGAAGATCTCATGGGCACCGGCCTGGGCGAGATCGACCGGGAGCTGACCCAGCTGTTGAAGTCGGGTGCGCTGGACGGCGTACGTGGCGTCGCCGTGGGGCATTTCACCGGCTTCGAGGCTACGCACGAGGATGAGACGCTCGGCGGATGGACGGTCGTCGACGTGTTGAACGAACGCCTGTCGCACCTCGGTGTCCCCGTGCTGGGCGGGCTGCCTCTCGGACATGGTGACAAAGCGTGGTCCGTGCCGCTGGGCGAGATAGCGACGATCGACGCCGGCGCCGGGACCCTGACCGTGCGGCCGGTGTTTCGTTGACGGCCGATGGTGCGCGACGCGAACAGTGCAGTTAGGCCGAATGGGGCGATGCACTCCTATGGTGCACCGTATATGGTCGTGCCCGTGAGTCTGCTCCTCGTGGATCTCGACGACACCTTGATCGACCGGACGGCTGCCGTGCGTGCGTGGCTGGAAGGGTTCATCGGCGACGTCGGCGCTCCGATATCGGACGTCGACTACTTGCTCGACATCGACGCGGGCGCACGTGGCCTGGCGGTCGAGTTCGCGCGGACTCTGCAAGAGCGCTACGGTCTCGGTCGACCGATCGAGGACATCGCCGAGGACATCCGGGCCGGTGTGCTCGACGGGATCGAGTTGACCCCTGCGGATCGGCAGGCGCTCGAGGCCGTCCGTGCGGCCGGCTGGTCGACCGTCGTCGTCACCAACGGAGGCGTCGCGAGCCAAGAACGCAAGATCCGGAGCAGCGGTATCGACCAATTGGTCGACGGGTGGATCGTATCCGCAGCGGTGGACGTCTGGAAGCCGGACCCACTCATCTTCGAGCTCGCGGCGAAACGCGCCGGAAGACCGCTCGCCGACGCGTGGATGATCGGCGACAACCCGGAGGCGGACATCGCCGGCGCCCACAATGCGGGCATCTCCAGCGTATGGCTGCACCACGGTCGGCCGTGGCCCGATCTGCCATACCGGCCCACCCGCTCCGCGGACAGCTGCGCGGACGCCATCCGATCAGTGCTCGCCGACGGCTGACGTCGTTGTCTCAGGTAACGCATGTCGTCGTCACGAGCGTTCCAAGCGTTACGCCAGCCAACGAGGTAGGAGTCATGGTCGCCGACCGGCGGTAGCATTCCGGGATCGGGCCGGCTCGTCTAGCGTTCGGGACAAGGGATGTCGAGAATGCGCCGCGTGCTCCGATGTAACCACAAGAGCGCTGACGAGGGCGCGGTACCGAGAGGAGCCGGAACATGAAGTACATGCTGCTGATGACCTACGGTGTGCCAGCGGATGTGGACGAGAAGCACGGTGAGATCAGCACGTGGCCGCCGGAAGACATCAAGGCGCACCACCAGTTCCAGCGTGATATGAATCAGGAGCTCGTCGATTCCGGTGAGCTCGCCGACGCCCAAGGGCTAGCCAGCCCGGAACAGGCCAAGATCGTCCGGTTCGCCGGGCACGGTGCGCCGGTCGTCACGGACGGTCCGTTTCCGGAGTCCAAGGAGCTCCTGGCCGGGTATCGCATCGTGGACGTGGAGTCGGAGCAGCGCGCGATCGACATCGCCGCGAAGATGTCGGCCGCGCCCGGACGTGGCGGTGAGCCGCTCAACCTCCCGATCGAGGTCCGCCAGGTGATGTCCGCCCCGGACGTGGACGTGTGAGGTCAGTGCCGGCCCGCGCCGACGTCGAGAACCTGCTGCGTGAGCTGACGCCGCAGGTGCTCGGCGCGGTGGTGCGCCGTTACGGCGACTTCGACTCCGCTGAGGACGCCGTCCAGGAAGCATTGCTGGCGGCCGTGACGCAGTGGGCCGATGACGGCGTGCCTCAGGACCCTCGCGGCTGGCTGATCCGGGTCGCGTCGAGGCGCATGATCGATCAGTACCGCAGCGAGGAGGCGCGTCGCCGGCGAGAAGAGCTGGCCGCCGCGCAGCAGCCCAGCGACGCCCGGGTGGCGCAGGCCGCCGACGGTGACGTCTCGGCCGACCACGACGACACGCTGACGCTGCTGTTCCTGTGCTGCCACCCGGTACTGACGCCGGGGTCGGCGATCCCGTTGACCTTGCGTGCGGTCGGTGGTCTGACCACGGCGGAGATCGCCCGGGCGTTCATGATTCCGGAAGGCACGATGGCACAGCGGGTCAGCCGCGCGAAGCAACGCATCAAGGCCTCGGATATCCCGTTCCAGATGCCGGCCGGGGATGATCACGCCAAGCGGCTCGACTCGGTGCTGCACGTTCTGTACCTGATCTTCAACGAGGGCTACACGGCCTCGGCCGGCACGTCGCTGAGCCGGGCCGACCTCACCGCCGAGGCGATCCGCCTGGCGAGGATGCTCCATTCACGTGCGCCGGAGGAGGCCGAGGTGGCAGGCCTGCTGGCACTCATGCTGCTGACCGACGCACGCAGAGCGGCGCGCACGGACGACGAGGGTTGGCTCGTGCCGCTGTCCGAGCAGCGCCGAGAGCTGTGGGACCACGCGCAGATCGAGGAGGGCATCACCTTGCTGACCCGGACGCTGGGCACGGCGCCGACGGGTCTGTACCAGGTACAGGCGGCCATCGCCGCGGTGCACGATGAGGCACCGAGCACGGACGACACGGATTGGCCGCAGATCGTCGCGCTGTACGAGGTACTGGAGCAGGTATCGCCGGGGCCCATGGTCACCCTCAATCGGGCGGCGGCCGTCGCGATGGTTCATGGCCCGCGTGCCGGCCTCGCGCTACTCGGCACTCTCGACGATGACGAACGGATGGTCCAGACCCACCGGTTGGAAGCCGTCCGTGGCCACTTGCTCGAGCTGGCCGGGGACGAGCGCGCTGCCCGCGAGGCATACCAGAAAGCGGCGAAGATGACCGCCAGCATCCCCGAGCAGCACTATCTGACGCTCAAGGCTGCTCGTCTCGGCGCCGCCGATCAGGGCGCTTAGTCCGGCCGCCCTCTCAGACGTGCTCCGAGACGAGCACGGCGGCGGTGTCCGGTTCGAGTGCCTGGAAGACATGCGCGACGTCGCCGGGATAGGCGAGGTAGTCGCCTGGATTGAGTTCCACGGGCTCCTCGGCGACACCGACGAGCGCTCGGCCGGCGCCCAGGACGACGTGTTCGACGACCCCGGGCATGTGCGGATCCGACTCCCGTGGGGTGCCTGGCTGCGCGGAGATGCGATAGATGTCGCGCCGGGCGTGCGGCGGGCAGGACGCGAGGATGGTGGCGACATAGTCAGCGCGTTCGGAGGCGACGGCGGGCCCCTCACCGGCGCGTATCACCTGCACCCTGGGTCGTTGTGGCTCGACGAGCTGGGAGAACGGCACATCGAGCGCGACACCCAACGCCCACAGTGTCTCGACACTGGGGTTGCCGGTGCCGGACTCCAGTTGTGACAGCGTCGACTTCGCCACACCGGCGCGGCGTGCCACCTCGGCTAACGAGAGCCCGGCGCGCCGGCGCTCGCGCTGCAAGGAGGCGGCGATGACCTCGAGCGGCGCCTTGCTCCGGCTGACATCGTCGGCCATGCGTTCGCTCCATCGGTACGATCGTTCATCTTGACGAACGCCTGTGCGGCGTCCACTATGGAATCCTATGCGTTCGATATGGCGAACACTGGACCGGGCGCTGGCCCGTGATATCGCGTTGGTATGCGCCGCCGGCGCGGTGGTCGGTGCGTCGTTCGGAGCCATCACGGTCAGCGCTGGCCTGCCGCTGTGGCTGCCGATGTTGCTCTCGGTGCTGGTCTTTGCCGGTGCCGCGCAATTCATGTTCGTCGGAATCGTCGCCTCGGGAGGAAACCCGGTCGCCGCCGTCGTCGCCGGTCTGCTGCTCAACGCGCGGCACCTGCCGTTCGGTTTCGCGATCGGCGATGTCCTGGGCGGCAGCCGGGCACGTCGTCTCGTCGGAAGTCATCTGATGATCGACGAATCCGTCGCCTTCGCCCTGGCGCAGGAAGGTACCGAACGACGACGTTCCGCGTACTGGGCGTGCGGCGTCGGCCTGTTCGTGTGCTGGAACATCGGCGTGGTGGCAGGCGCGTTCGCCGGTACGGCGGTCAACGACACCGATGCGTTGGGGCTCGACGCCGCGTTCCCGGCGGTCTTGCTGGCCCTGATCCTGCCGTCGCTGCGGGATGCCGCGACGCGCCGTGCCGCGCTCATCGGCACTGCGATCGCACTGCTCAGCACCCCGTTCCTGCCCGCCGGGCTGCCCGTGCTGATGGCGCTGATCGGAGTGCTGGTGATGCTCCTGGGCCGGGATCAGGCGGGTTCTCGTCTACCGGAGCGTGCACCGTGACCGGCGCCGCGGCGTTGATCGTCGCCACCGTGGTGCTGGCGGCGGGGACGTTCGCCTTCCGGTTCGCCGGGCCGATCCTGCGCGAGCGCGTCGAGCTCTCGCCACGTGTCGAGCAGCTGCTCGCCGTCGCCGCCGTCGTGCTGCTGGCCGCTCTGGTCGGCACCAGTGCTCTCGTCGAGGACCAAGAGTTCGTCGGTTTCGCCCGCCCGGCCGGGGTCGCGGTCGGCGGCGTCCTGGCGTGGCGCAAGGTGCCGTTCGTCGTCGTGGTGGTCGCCGCGGCCGGTACCGCCGCTGTGCTCCGGATGCTCGGAGTGCCCTAACCGCCGAGTTCATCGAGCTTGATCAGCGCGCCGGTGTCCGGCTCCTCCAGCGGGAGTTCGCGGTGTTCGCGCCGTTCCCGGACTTCCACGTGCATCTCCACCGGTGTCCGGGTCAGCACCGCCTCGATCAGCGTGCGCAGGAAACGGTCGGCGGAGAGATCGTCGGGTACCTGATCCGTGCGGATCCTCACCCCGTCGAACGCGTCGTCGCTCCACTCGGCCAGGACGACACAGGTCGCGTCGTACGCGTCCGCCTCGCCTTGCAGCTTGCGGAGCATGTCGACGGCCTTCTCGAAGGCGCCGGGATCGTCCAGGATGGTGGATCGCATGACAAAGAGGAACCCCATCGAGACCAGCGGATACCGGCCGCGGAGATTCTTCGCGTCGCCGTAGGACTCCTCAAACCGGTTCGGCAGGTTGTTCCGGAACGACGAGACCATCGACTTGGTGGAGACGAGCAGCTCCGGCCCGCGCGCCCACTGCGACACCAGCACGTCCACCTGTTTCACGTAGGCACGACCGAGCACGCGCGCCTCGGACGGTGCCACGGTCTTGTTCTTCAGCAGATGTGCATGCACGTCGTTCCGCAGCGACTTGGGCAGCCGGTCGAGGAAGATCCCCACCTCCCGCGGTAGGACGCGTGGCTTGGTCAGCCGGGGCCAGACCTCGTCTGCCGGGAAACCTGCTCGCCGAAGCTCATGCGCGACCCACGCGTCGATCCCCTTCGCCAGCCGGCCGGATTCGGATCCGCGGCCCTCCCGCAACGGGATGGCGAGCAATGCGGCGAGCAGTTCATAGTCCGGGTGGTAGACCCGGTGCCCCGACGCGCTCTCCTCCCACGGGTTCGTGGCCCCGCGCTCGCTGATGACGGCCTCGAACGAGTCGAAGACGTCGTCCTTGCTGACCATCAACGCACCCTTCGGGGGTCAGCGCCGCGGGCGACGCGGCGGGCGTTCAACTCCGCGTGGGCCTCTCGCAACGCCGCGACCTCGGTCGCCTTCAGCCCGAGACGTCGCACGAGTAGCACCTCGTCGACGATCTCCGCGGCATCGGTCACACGGCCGTTCGCCAGAGCGCGACTGAGGTGCGGCTTGGCGCGCATCAACTCGGACCGCGCGCTGAGCAGCAGCTCGCTGGATGGCACGGGCAGCAGGTCGGCCTCCTTGGGCTCGATCTTCAGCATGCCGCCACCGTAGGCCCGTCCGACCGTCTCGGCGCTCAGCAGTGTCATCGAGTTCAGCGAACCGATCGGCAGCAGGTCCATACCCGCCGTCCTCAGCTCCGGCCGCAGGTAGACGCCGTGTACCGAGTTCAGATGGTGGACGCGCGCGCGGTTGGTCGACAGCCGGGGCGTGTCGGCGTTCATGTACGTCAGGAACAGGTCCGCCGGCGGCACCAGCGGCACCCGCCACCAGGGATTGCGCACCCGGCATTTGTACGCGTGGTGGACATCGACCGCCTCACCGGATGCGATGTACTGTTTCGCCTCCGGCGTCGGCGCTCCGGGCGGGCGGAACAGGTACGTCCCGCTGTCTGCCGCGCCGAGGCGCTGCCACGCCGCCCGGGAGAACGTGAGCTTGCGAAGGTGCCGGGAGCCCGGTGGCGAGATCCGCAGGAGCTCCGCCTCGCCGATGCCGTGCCGTTCGGCGTCGGCCGGCGACATGGTGAAATAGCGGTTGTTGCCGGTCACCATGCCGAGCGTCGTCTCGCCCCACTCGAGCAGAGCACCGAACTGCCCATGCTCGGTCAGGCGCTCCACCGTCGCGAGCGCGTCGGTCGACAGCAAAGACGCCGTCCACTTGCTCTCCGGCGCCACCGGCCGCCACAGCCTCCCCACCGCCTGCGGTAGATCCGCGACGTTCCTGGCCTGGTAGAGCTCGCAGTGGTCGGTGGGACCTTCATCGAACCCGTCGGCCAGCAGCAGGACGACCTCCTCCAGCACGCCTGGAAAGACCCGCTCGGTGAACAGGACCAGACGCACCACACGGAAGCGTTCCATCAGGAATCGGCGGACCTCTGCGGCGTAGTTGACCGTCAGCAGCTCCGCCGGAAGCACCAGTCCCAGCCGGCCTCCTGGCCGCAGAAACAGCGCAGAGTGGACCACGAACGCCGCCCAGGACGACGCCAGTCCGGTCAGTGACACCCCGGCACGCATGGCCGCGGCCCGCGCCCTGGTGCGGTTGTCGCCGCTGAAGCCTTGGTAGCGGACGTACGGCGGGTTGCCGACCACCGCGTCATAGACGGGATGCGGCTCGACGGTGAAGAAGTCATCGACCCGGACCCGCGCGTCGTGCCCTGCCGCGCGGAGCACGCCGAGTGCGTGCGTGGCGCTGTCTTCGTGCAGCTCCACGCCGTGGAGTTCACCCGCGGCAGGTGACGCGGACGCCGCCTGTAGACGCGCCAGTCGCTGCGCCGCCGATACCAGAAAGGCGGCCTCGCCGCAGGAGGGCTCCAAGACGAGGTCGTCCGCGGACCGGATCGCCCAGTCGACCACGTAGTCGCACAGGGCCGACGGGGTGAAGAATGCGCCACGAGCCTTGCGCTGCTCCGCGGTGTCGTCGCCGCGCACGCTCGGGGTGCTCACGTGGGCCATCCTCTCGTACCTGCTCGGGACTCGGGTGCAGGACTCTCGGTGTGCCGCTGCGGCGGCCATCCGGTCCAAGCGTCGCCCAGCATCGCATGCGGCACCGACAGCATGTGCGGCACAGCCGACGGCACGTGCGGCACAGCCGGCCGTCGCCGTCGTACACATCGGGGCGGTGGATATGCCAACCTGGGCGGCGTGCTCGATGTCACACAGTCACACACCGCAGACCTGGAATCCGGTGAACGTGAAGCGATCCGCCGACTGCTCAACGGTGCCTTCAAGGGTGACTTCTCGGCGGAGGACTGGGACCACACCCTAGGCGGTGTTCACGTCATCGGCTGGGACGGCCACGACGTCGTCGCGCATGTGGCCGTCGTGCAACGGCGGCTGGTCCATCGTGAGATGCCGATCCGGACCGGCTACGTCGAAGGTCTGGCTGTGCGCAAGGACCGGCGCCGACGTGGATACGCGGCCGCGATGATGAAGGCGGCGGAACAGATCACGGCGAGCGCCTACGATCTGGGCGCACTGTCGGACGGGACCGGGATCGACGGTTTCTACCAGCGGCGCGGCTGGCTGACCTGGCAGGGACCCACGTGGGCGCTGACCCCCGACGGCATCCGGCGTACGCGCGACGATGACGGCGGTGTGATGGTCTTCAAGACACCCACCAGCCCGGAACTCGGCCTCGATGAGGCGATCGTCTGTGATTGGCGGTCGGGCGACGTGTGGTGATCGACGCTTCCTATCCGGCTTCCTGACCGCGTCGTGCGTGATTTCTCCAAGACGGTGGCCGCAGCGGCAGTCATGCTGAATTGGCCATGAGGTGAGAGGAGAGCACGATGCCGACCTGGGAGGACGTCGTGTCGATTGCGTCGGCGCTGCCCGGCGTAGAGGAGTCCACGTGGTACCGGACGCCGTCGCTCAAGGTAGCCGGAAGAGGCTTCGTGCGGCTGCGGACGGAGGCCGAAGGTGGCCTAGTGTTGATGTGTGATCTGGCGGAGAAGGAAGCCTTGCTGGCATCCGGGAATCCGGCGTTCTATACGACGCCGCATTACGACGGATACGGAGCCATCCTCGTCGACCTCGACCGCATCGACCTCGACCAGTTGTCAGAGCTGATCGAGGAGTCGTGGCGGATCAAGGCGCCGGCCCGGCTCGGCAAGACGCGAGACAGCAGTTAGCTGCGGAGATACGGACAGGCTCCATGGTCACCGCGGTGCTCGGTCAGCGAAGCTCGTCGCGCAGCATACCCATGATGAGCGTGTCGTACCGCTCGCCGTCCCACAGCAGCGCGTCACGCATCCGGCCCTCCCGAACGAAACCGCACTTCTCGTAGGACCGGATGGCACGCTCGTTGAACGAGAAGACCTCGAGCCTCACCCGGTGCAGGCCTATGGCGTCGAATGCGTACTTCAGAATGAGCCGGGTGGCTTCCGGGCCGAGTCCCCGGCCGAGGTGCTCCGAGTTCAACGCGATCCGGAAACCGGCCGACTCGTTGTCGCCGTCGATCTCGTTCAGGCTGAGCTCACCCAGGTACTCGCCGGTCTGGCGGTCTTCGACCACCAGATCTATGCGATCCGTCTGTTCGGCACGCGTCGCACACCAGCGTTCGATTTGGGCGCGGGTGAAAACAGCGTGGGTGCCGGTGAGCCGGAGGACCTCTGCGTCCTGGAGTGACTGGTAGGTCGCGTCGGCATGGCGTGGCCCAAGAGGGACCAGTTCGACGCGCTCACCGGTGAGCGTGGGTTTGGCGACGATGGCCTCGGTGTTGATCACCAGACATGAGTAACACGTCGGGCCGGACGTGGCGAGTGAATTCGTCCGAAGCCGATTAGCGGGCGCCGACCGGGCACAATAAAGGCATGAACGACGGCCCATTGGGACGGCTGCGGCGACTCTGCCTGGCATTGCCCGAAACCAACGAACGGATGAGCCACGGTGAACCGGCGTGGTTCGTGCGGGACAAGAAGCTGTTCGTCATGTACGCCGATCACCACCACGACGACCGGCTCGCCTTCTGGTGCGCCGCACCCCAGGGCGCGCAGGAGGAGTTGGTCAGCTCGGATGCCGCACGGTTCTTCCGGCCACCGTATGTAGGTCATCGAGGTTGGCTCGGCGTGTATCTGGATGTCGAGGTGGACTGGCAGGAGATCGCGGAGTTGGTGAACGATGCCTACCGCGCCGTCGCGCCGAAGACGCTGGCCGCGAGACTCGACACTGCCGGCTGACGGTCACGGCAAGCTTCTGGAGATCCGTCGCGGAACTGGACTGTTCATCGACGCCCCGCAGGAGGGGTGATGCGCGCGGCTGGACAGCCAAGCCTGCAGAGCGGCGCGTAGGCTGATGGTGTGGATCAAGAAGACCGCCTGGCCGTGTTTCTCGACTACGAGAACCTGGCCCTTGGCGCCCGCGAACATCTCGGTGGCATGCAGTTCGAGTTCCGGCCGATCGCCGACGCGCTCGCCGAGCGAGGCCGGCTGGTGTTCCGCCGGGCCTACGCGGACTGGTCCTTCTTCGATGAGGACCGCCGGATGCTGACCCGAGCGCACGTGGAACTGATCGAGATGCCGCAGCGCATGGGCGGGTCACGGAAGAACGCCGCGGACATCAAGATGGCCATCGACGCTGTGGAGATGGCCTTCGAACGCGACTACATCTCCACGTTCGTCATCTGTACCGGTGACAGCGACTTCACGCCGCTGGTGCACAAGCTCCGGGAACTCAACAAGCGCGTCATCGGGGTCGGTGTGGAGCAGTCGACGGCGAGGCTGTTGCCGCCCGCATGTGACGAGTTCCTGTATTACGACCGGCTGGAGGGCATCGAGATCCCGGCGAAGAGCACCGAGCGGCGCCGCGCTCCGCAGGCAGCGGCCCGTCCCGCCCCGGAACCCGCGGCCACGGAGGCCGACACGGAGGCGGAAGCGAAGGCAGCGGCCGAAGCAGAGGCGGAAGCGGAAGCCGAAGCCGGGGCGACCGAAGCCGGAGACGTCGACTCTCTTGCCGTCGTCGTCGCCCAGACGGTGGCCGGGCTGCAACAGAGCACGAGCGGCCAGGTGAACGCCTCGACCCTGAAACGCACGCTGCTGCGCAAGGACCCCACATTCAACGAACTCGACTACGGGTTCCGCGCCTTCGGGGAGTTGCTCCGTCATCTGGCGGAGCGGAACGTCGTGGAGCTGGCCGAAGGGCCGGCGAAGGGGGATCCGGAGGTGTCGCTTCCGGAGCACGGCGATCGCGAGGATGCGTTCAAGCTGTTGCGCGCTGTCCTGTCAGATCACGGCGACGGCTCGGCTGCGCTGTCCGGCCTGAAGAACCTGCTGCGCAAGGTCCGGCCGGCGTTCAGCGAGAAGAAGCTCGGCTATCGCAGCTTCCTTCAGTTCTGCAAGGCGGCGGAGACCAGCGGCGCGGTCCAACTGACCTGGGATCCCAAGCTCGACGACTACGTACTCACGGTCCGGCCGGACCGCTGACCGGTATTCGGACCCGTCGCCTCCCAGCGCCCCACCTAAATGATCATGTGAAGTGGGTTTTCTCGTGCACTACCATGCCTGCAGACCTGTTGAGGCACGAGAAAGCCCACTTCACATGATCATTTAGGGCGGGTGGGTTATAGGGCGGCGTCGAGTTGGCCGAGGCGCTGGATGAGCTGGAGGTTCTCCCGGTAGTCGACGGGGCAGTTGATGATCGAGACGCCGTCGTCATCCAGCGCGGCACGCAGCGTCGGCAGCAGCTCGTCGGCGGTGCTGATCTGGTAACCCTTGGCACCGAAGCTCTCCGCATAACGCACGACGTCAGGGTTGGTGAACGCCGTGTTGCTGTGTTCGCCCATTTCCATCTGCATTTTCCACTCAATGAGGCCGTAGCCGTTGTCCTCCCAGATCAGCACCGTAAGCGGGATACCCTCCCGGACCGCGGTCTCGATCTCCTGGGAATGCATCAGCCACGCACCGTCGCCGACGACGGCGAGCACCTTGGCCTCGGGACGGGCGAGCGCAACCGCCAGCGCGCCTGGAAGGGCGAACCCCATCGTGGATAGGCCGTTGGAGATCAGGCAGGTGTTCGGTGCGTAGGTCGGGTAGAGCCGTGCCATCCACATCTTCACCGCACCGGTGTCCACCAGAGCGATGTCCTCACGTCCCAGTGCCGCTCGCGTATCGGCGACGATGCGTTGCGGTGTCAACGGGTACCGGTCGTCGCGCCGCCCGCTCTCCAGTTCCTCGGCCAGCAGCGTGTTGGACGGGGTCGGCTCCGCGGGCGGGCAGCCGTGGTCTCCCAGCTCGGTGAGGAGCGCGTCGAGCGACGCGCTGATGTCGGCGATGATCCCGACGTCCACCGAGTAGTGCGCGTCCACCTCCGCGGGGAATCGGTGCACGTGGATGATCTGCTTGTCGCCGTCCGGGTTGACACGTTCCGGGTCGAACTCCTGCAGTTCGTAGCCGACGGAGATGATTACGTCGGCCTTCTCGAAGCCGAAGTTCGCATAGTCGCGAGTCATGAAGCCGATGGTTCCGACCGAGTTGGGGTGGTCGTCCGGGAAGACGCCCTTGCCGTGGAACGTCGTGGCGACGGGAACTCCAAGCGACTCCGCGAAGCGGACCAGTGCGTGGGCGGCGTGACCCCGCGCCGCGCCGTGTCCGGCCAGGACGATCGGCTGCCGCGCGCCTCGGATCACCTCGGCGGCCCGCTGGACCTGGTTCGACGACGGAGCCTCCGGCCGGACGACGTTGCGCGGCAGCGGCGCGAGATCCGGGCTCGCCGCGGCGTCGTCGACGTCCTCGGGCACCGCCAGGTACACCGCGCCGGGCCGTTCGGTCTCGGCGGTCTTGAAGGCCTTCCGGACGATCTCGGGAATCGCCTCGGGACTGGGGACGGCGGCCGACCACTTGGTGATCGGCTGGAACATGCTGACCAGGTCGACGAACTGGTGCGACTCCTTGTAGTTGCGGTCGCGCCCCACCTGGGCGGAGATGGCGACCAGCGGCGTGCTGTTCGTCATCGCGTCGGCGACGCCTAGCTGGAGGTTGATCGCGCCAGGCCCCAGCGTCGCGGAGACGACCCCGGCGGAGCCGGTCACCCGCCCGTACATCTCGGCCATGAACGACGCCGCCTGCTCGTGCCGGGTGAGCACGTACCGGATGCCGGACCGCTCGAGCGCCTGCGTGAGGTAGATGTTCTCCTCGCCGGGGATGCCGAAGACAATGGTGACGCCTTCGTTCTCCAGGCACCGGACGAGCAGTTCGGCCGCGCCGGCCGATTCGACGGGTTGGGTCATGATCGCCTCACAGTGTCGTACCCGATGGGCTGAGCCGGCGGGCGCTCCTATACGGCGCCCGCCGACTCGGCCGATCAGTTCGGTCGCGTCCCTGCAACCGTATCGGGGACTGGATTCGGTGCGGGTATGACCTCGGTCGGCACGATCTCGGACGCGGACACCGAGTCGGACGCGGACGACGACGCCGACGTGGGTTGCGGGTCCCGCACCTGCTCATCGGCCGAGGTGTCCACTTCTGCGTCCGTAGGCCGCTGATGCGGAGGCAGGTGGCGCAGCAGGACGGCCATCAGCCCGGACACCACCACCATCAGTGCCGCACTCACCACCGCAACGGTGTGGAAGCCCGCGGTGAAGGCGGCCTGGGCGGCATCGAGCAACGGCTCGGCGACGCCGGTGGGCAGCTCACCGGTCGCGGACACGGCCCCGGCCAGGGTGTCGCGTGACGCGTCGGCTGCAGCGTCGGGCGTTCCGGGCGGGACCGTACCGGACAACTGGTTGCGGTAGACGGCGACGCCGATGCTGCCCAGGATCGCCAGCCCGAGCGCGCCGCCGAACTCCTGGCTGGTCTCCGACACCGCCGACGCCGCACCCGCACGCTCCGGCGGCGTAGCGCCGATGATCAGATCGGTGCCCAGCGCCGCGGCCGGTGCGAAACCGCCGGCCATCAGCGACGCCCCGGTGATGAGCGGAGCGATACTGCCCTCGGCGTCGACCAGCAGGAACGACGCGACTCCGACGGCACCCAGGGCCAGACCGGTCGCGATCAGGAAGGCCGGCCGGATGTGCCGGACCAGGACGGGAGCCAGCATCATCCCGATCATGCCCGCCACGGTCGACGGCAGTACCCACAGCCCGGCCCGCCACGGCGAGAGCCCGTACACCAACTGCAGGTACTGCATGACGAAGAGGTTGAGCCCCATCATCACGAACACGGCCGCCGTCATGGCGCCGAGCGAGACGCTGAACGAGGGGTTGCGGAACAGTTCGACGTCGATCAGCGGGTCGTCCAGCCGTCGCTGGCGACGGAGGAACCCGACGCCGACGACGATCCCCGCCGCGATCGTGACGACGGGCACGACCGCCCAGCCGTCCTTGGCCAGCTCCTTGATCCCGTAAATGACCGGCAGCGTCGTCGCGAGCAACAGCAACGCGCTGACCAGGTCCAGGCGGCCTGCGTCGGCGCTGCGGTACTCGGGCAGCAGGAAGGGGCCGACCACGAGCAGTAGCACCATGACCGGCACACCCAGCAGGAAGACCGACCCCCACCAGAAGTTGTCCAGCAGCGCGCCGCCGACCAGCGGTCCGATCGACCCGCCGACCATGAAGCTCATCGCCCACACCGAGATCGCCGTCGTGCGCTGTTGCGGGTCGAGGAACATATTGCGGATCAGTGACAGCGTCGACGGCATCAGCGTCGCGCCCGCCACGCCCAGCAGCGCCCGGGTCGCGATGAGCATCTCGGGACTCGTGGAATAGGCGGCCAGCACGGACGCGATGCCGAACGCGGCGGAGCCGATGAACAGTAACCGGCGTCGCCCGATCCGGTCACCGAGGCTTCCCATGGTGATCAGGAAGCCCGCGATGAGGAACCCGTAGATGTCGGTGATCCAGAGCAGCTGTGTGCTGCTGGGCTGCAGGTCGGCGCTCAGGTGCGGCACGGCGAGATGCAACACCGTGAGATCCATGATGACGAGCATGGCCGGAAGTGCGAGGACGGCCAGCCCGATCCATTCTCGAACCCCGGCCCGGGGTGGCGCGGTCGTGGTCATCCTGAGGGTCCTCTCTGTACGTGGGAGCCGTCGGTGCGACGACCCGAGAAGAACCGTAGAAACTCAACCAAAGTTGAGGTCAATTGCGTGCGACGATCATCACACCAGCTCGGACGCCGACCAGCGCATCGGCTCAGGCGCGGGCCGGCCGCATCGGCTCAGGCGCGGGACCACGGCGGTTCGGGTGCCGTCGAACCACACCGGCAGCGCGCCGGGCGGCTCAACGGGACCAGTGGATCTGGGTGTCCGGCCGGTAGCTGCAGGCGATCCCGGTGGACACCGAGGAGCGCAGGTGTTCGGCGAGCTCTGGGTGCCGATCGTCCAATCGGCGCAGCGTATCGCGTATCCGGGCGGTGACCGTCTTCCGCGAACGCTCCGCCTGATCACCGAGGTGACGGGTGCGCCCGCCCAGCCCCGCCGCGGTGCGCAGCTCCTCCAGCAGCGCGTCACGCTCTCGGTCCAGCTCGTCCGCGCGTACGTCATCCCCGCGGTCCACCGCCCGCTCGATCTCGCCGTTCAGCTGGGCGAGCCGGCGACGGTACTGCTCCTTGGCGGTGTCGTCCAGCACCGGGTCACCGCCGAGCCGGCGTCCGGCCAGCGCCTCGGCGTCGCCGCCGGCGGTCAGCAGCTCGGAGGCGAGGATCTCCGAACCCGGGTTGCTCAACAGCACGTGCAGGTCACGTAGCCCTTTCGCGTCCGGCAGATGCACAGTCCGGCCGGCGAACGTCAGCGTCCAGACCGCCCCATCGAACCGGAACTCGTTGCTGCCGGCGTCCCCGGGTGCGGCTCCGGCCGCGGCCCGATCGGGCGCGGGGTGGATGGCCTCACTCCGGCGGTCCACAGCACCGTCGGAAGCCTGCGCCGGGTGGCTGGAATCGAGCTCGGCATCGGACTCGACCGGCTCCGTGGCCGCCGTCAGTTCGCCGAGGGTTGCGGTGGCGCGCCCGCGTAGCTCCTCGTCGCCGAGATGGTCGGCGAGTTCGACGACGGCGTCCAGCCGCTGCCGCGCCGCGTCGGCGTCACCGATCCGGCGGTACTGGTCGGCCAGGGCGAGCAACACCGACGCCCGGCTGCGCGGCTCGTCGTCGGCGACCAGCTCCAATGCGCGCTGGTAGTGCGTGCTCGCCTCCTCCGACGCCAGCCGGCAGGCGGCCTCCCGGCCGGCCGCGAGCAGGTACCGCATCGCTTCTCGCACCGGCACGTCAGGCACCGCATGGTAGGCGTGGTAAGCCAAGTGCGCCGGCTCGGTCTTCCCGCCGTCCCGCGCCTGCAGCGCGCGGACCACGTCGGCGTGTCCCCGCCGGCGTCGCTCGGGATCGAGCCCGTCGTACAGGATCTCCCTCACCAGATCGTGCGCGAACCGGAACCGTCCCGACTCCAGCGGAACGACCAGCCGCGTCAGCGCCGCCTGCTGCAGAAGCTGGTGTGCCTCGGCGGCCGGCATGCCGGAGACGGAGGCCAACACTTGCCGGTGGAACTCCGGTCCGATGACCGCGGCATCGGCCAGCATCTCCACCACCGCCTTCGGCAGGTAGGAGAGGTGCCGATCGACGGCGTCACGCAGGCTGGGCGGGGCGGTCTCGAGCGTCCCACCGATCAGCCACAGCCGCGCCATCTGCTCCACGAAAAGCGGGTTCCCGCCGGTGCGGCGGTGTATCTGTGCCGCCAGCTCGTCGTCCGGCTGCTCCCCCGTCACCTGCGTGACGAGGGCAGCGACACCGGGCTCGTCCAGGCCGGTCAGGGTGATGGTGGTGGCCTTCATCTCCAGCGGTCGCAGCAGCTCGCGCAGCGGATGGTCCGGCGTCTCCACCTCGACGTCGCGATAGGTCCCGACGACGAGCACCCGCTCGAACCAGGTGTGCCGGACCACGAAGTCCAACATCTGCAGCGACGACGAGTCGGCCCAGTGCAGGTCGTCCAGCGCCACGATCAGCGGATGCCGCCGCGCGATGGTGGACAGCAGCGTGGTGACCGAATCACACAGCCGGAACGCCGCGTCGTCCAGATCGCCCATGGGCGGCGGCTCGGAGATGTCGCCCACCAGAAAGGTCAGTCCGTCGCCGGCGGAGCGCACCGCCGCCGCCCATTCGGCAGGGTCGACCTGGCGCTCCAGGCTGCGCACCGCCTGAACCCAGGGCCAGTAGCCGGGTGCGCCTTCGCGATCCCAGCAGGTGCCGCCGACCACCAGGGCGCCCTGCCGGTCGGCGTCATGCAACACCTGGGCCACCAGCGTGGTCTTTCCGACGCCCGGCTCTCCCGCGACCAGCACGAAGCCGCCATGGCTGCCCAGCGTGCGCTGCACCTCGGCACGGAGCAGCTGGGCCGGGCGCTCGCGCCCGATGAGCGCAGGTGTCACGTTCGCATCCCCTGTGTGTCCGGCGTCGGCGGTCCCGCGATCCGGCGCGCTGGATCGAATCTCGCGGCCGCGAGACGAGGACTAGCGCCTATGCGGATGAGAACACGTTACCGGAGGTACTGATGGACACGATCGTCACCGGTGAGACCACCGGCGGTGGGAGGACGGCGCGGATCGGCGAACCGCCGCTACGCACGGCGGTCATTGTCGGAAGCACCCGGGAGGGACGGGCCGGCGAGTCGATCGCGCGATGGCTCGTCGGCCACGCCGAGGAGGACGAACGCCTCGACGTGGATGTCGTCGATCTCGCCGACTTCTCCTTCCCGAGCCGCTATCCCCGCCGGCCGGCGCCGGCCATGACCGAGTTCGCGTCCCGGGTGGAACGTGCCGACGCCTTCGTCGTCGTGACCCCGGAGTACAACCACGGCTATCCGGCGTCATTGAAGCAGGCGATCGACTACGGCTGCGACGAGTGGTTCGCCAAGCCCGCCGGATTCGTCGCATACGGCATGAGCGGCCGCGGTCTGCGCGCCGTGGAGCAGCTCCGCCAGGTCTTCACCTCGCTGCACATGGTCACCGTGCCGGACGTGGTCAGCTTCGACCTGTTCGACGGGAGCGTCGTCGACGGACGGCCGCGGGATGCGGAGGCTGCCGAGATGGCCGCGCGCCGGATGCTCGACCAGCTCGCGTGGTGGGCGCATGCGTTGCGCGCCGCGCGCGCCGCCCACGCCTACGCCGCCTGACGTTCCGGCTCGGGCGGCCACACCGACACCCACACAACTCACTCACCACCTGGAGGAAAGAATGATCCACGCGCAGAACCTGACCCGCCGATTCCAGCTGAAGAACGAGACGGTCGAGGCGGTGCGCGGCATCGATATCGACATCGCCCCCGGCGAGATCGTCGCGTTCCTCGGACCGAACGGCGCCGGCAAGAGTACGACGTTGCGGATGCTCACCACGTTGCTGCCGCCCAGCGACGGCACCGCCACCGTGGCCGGTTTCGATGTCCGCCGTGACCCGGTCGAGGTGCGCCGACGCATCGGCCACATCGGGCAGGGCAACGGTTCCTTCGACGGCCTGCGCGTCAGCGAGGAGCTGTACACGCAGGGCCGGTTCTACGGCCTGGACCGCGGCACCGCCCGGGCGCGGGCGGCCGAGCTGCTGGATCAGCTCGACCTGTCCGAGCAGGCCGAGCGCGACGTCGCCCGCCTCTCGGGAGGGCAGCGGAGGCGTCTGGACATCGCGATGGGACTTATCCACCGGCCCGGGCTCGTCTTCCTGGACGAGCCGTCGTCCGGCCTGGACCCGCAGAGCCGGGCCAACCTGCTGGATCACATCCGGCGGCTGCACCGGGACGAGGACGTGACCATCGTGCTCACGACCCACTACCTCGACGAGGCGGATGCTGTCGCGGAGCGGGTGATCGTCATCGACCACGGCACGATCATCGCCGACGGCACACCGGACCAGCTCAAGTCCAAGGTCTCAGGCGACCTCATCACCGTGACCCTGCAGGATCCCGGCCAAGCGTCGGCGGCGGTCGACGTGGCGCACCGGATCCCCACCGCGCACGAGATCCAGCCGCAATCAGACGGCGTGGCCTTCCGCGTGGAACACGGTGACATCGCGATGCCGGAGCTGGTCCGGGCGCTCGACCGCGCCGGCCTCGCCATGAGCGGTGTTCAGGTGCAGCGGCCCACGCTCGACGACGTCTTCCTGAACCTGACCGGCCGGAGCCTCCGCGAGGAGGACTAGCGCCGCGCACCCCCCTTCGTCAAGACGACTTTGGGGCCCTCCAGCACCACAAACTCGCATCCATTCGAAAGGACGAATCCCATGACACTACTCAACTCGACCAGCTCGGTACTCGACCGGGAGCTACGTGCCAAGCTCCGTACGCCGTGGCCGTACATCGAAGCCCTGGCCGACCCCCTGCTCCTGCTCATCCTGTTCGCGCCGCTGGTGGCCGGGCTCGGCGACGTGCCGGGTCTGCCGAGCACGGATACCGTGCAATGGTTCGTGCCCGGCATGTTGGTGCTGATGACCTTCACCACCAGCGCGTTCATCGGCTCTGGCCTGCAGGAGGAACGCCAGGCCGGCTCGTTCGAACGGATGTTGGTCACCCCCGTCAACCGGGCAGCGTTGCTACTGGGGCGGGTGCTCCGGGTGGTGACCATCGTCGCCGTGCAGGCCGTCGTCGTGATCGCGGCCACCGTGCCGTTCGGACTGAAGCTGCACCCGGACGGAATCCTGGTGGCGATCGTCCAGCTCGCAGTGCTCGCCGCCGCGCTCGGCATCGCCTCGCTCGTCACCGGGCTGGTGTTGAAGAACGCGTACGCCTTCTGGGGCGTGATCGCGATCTTCTACACCCCGATCATCGTCACCTCCGGCGCGCTGCTGCCGATGGATCTGGCACCGGACTGGCTGTTCGCGATATCCCGGATCAACCCGCTCGCGCACGTCGTCGAGGCACAGCGCCACCTGTTCATCGGCGACCTCGCCGACCCCTCGATCGTGCTCGGCTTCGTCGTCGCCCTCGCGGTCGCCGCCATCGGCCTCGCAATCGGCACCCGCGCCATGAACCGCATCCGCCTCTGATTCAGGCGAACCGAGGCAGCGCGAGACGAAGCGCGCAGACCAAAAGAGGTGGGGAGGGAGAATTCCCCGGCCAGGGTAGGCTCGGGCGTCGGCCTGTGAGGAGCTCCGCGACGATCTGGCCGCGGGCGGGGCCGGGGAATTCTCCCTGCCCACCGGTTCTGGGGCGGAACGGCGTGGCGTTCGCCGTCGGTGGGCGACGATCTGGCGGCGGCACCGCAGGCCATTGTCAGCCGTTCGGCTTCACCAGGCCGGTCTGATAGGCGACGACGACGGCCTGCACGCGATCCCGTGAACCGAGCTTGGCGAGGATGCGGCCGACGTGCGTCTTCACCGTCGCCTCGGAGACCACGAAGAGTCTGGCGATCTCTGAGTTGGAGAGCCCGTGCGCCATCTGGACGAGGACCTCACGCTCGCGCTCGGTCAGCGTGTCGAGCACCTCGGCGCCCGCTTCGGGTTCTTCTTCACGCAGCATCGGTGCGACGTGATTGAGCAGCCGCCGGGTGGTGCTCGGCGCGATGACGGCATCACCGCGGTACACGGTGCGGACCGCGCCGAGCAGTTCCTCCGGCGGCGCGTCCTTGAGCAGAAACCCGCTGGCGCCGGCCTTGATGGCGGCCAGCGCGTACTCGTCCAGATCGAACGTGGTCAGGACGATCACCTTGGGTGCCGGCGCGTAGCGGGCATCGCCCAGCAGATGTCGCGTGGTGTCGATGCCGTCCAGCCGCGGCATCCGCACATCCATCAGCACCACGTCGCAACCGGTCACGCTCAGCTTCTGCAGCGCCTCGGCACCGTTGTCCGCTTCGGCGACGAGCTCCAGGTCGGGCTGCGAGTTGATCACCATGCCCAGACCGGCGCGGACGAGTTGCTGGTCATCGACGAGGGCCACCCGGATCGGTCCGGTGCGTGGCGACGCGTCGGCCGAGCCGTCGCCGTCGTCGTCGCCGCCGGGGTGGCCGGCTGGGGGTATCGAGGCTTCCGTCACCGTCGCATTCTCTCTCCACTCGGGTAGGGAAGGTGGGCGCGAACCGCGAATCCGCCGCCCGGGACGGGTCCGGCCTGCAGCTTGCCGCCGTACAGGGCGGCGCGCTCGGTCATGCCGGGAATGCCGTGTCCGGATCCGCCCTGCGGCTCGTCCTTGAGCGCGCTGTCCGCGGCCGCACCGCGCCCGTCGTCGACGACGGCGATCATCAACCCGGCCGGCGTCCAGTCCAGCCGGACGTCGGCGCGCGCATCCGGACCGGCGTGCTTCATGACGTTGGTCAGCGCCTCCTGGACGATGCGGTAGGCGGTCAGCCCCACTCCGGAGGAGACCTCGCGGGGCTCGCCCATGGTAGTGAACCCGACGTCCAGTCCGCTGTCCCGGACCGCGGCGATGAGTTCTTCCATCTCCGCCAGACCCGGCGTCGGCGCACGGGAGGCGCCGTCGTCGGTACGCAACACACCGAGCAGCTGGCGCATGTCGGTCAGGGCGGCGCGGCCGGTCTGCGAGATGGTTTCGCAGGCCCGGACCGCGGCCTTCGGGTCGCTGTCGCTCGCGTACCGCCCACCGTCCGCCTGCGCGATCACGATCGACAGCGAATGTGCCACCACATCGTGCATCTCGCGGGCGATCCGCGCCCGCTCGTCGGCAGCGGCCAGCCGAGCCTCCTGCTCCCGTTCCACCTCGAGGCGCCGCGCGCGATCGCGTAGCGCCTCGAGCTGCTGCCGACGGACGCGCTGCAGGTCACCGAGCGCCCATGCGGCCAGCACCAGAGCAGTGATGCCGACGAACACGATCAAGACGTCGTCGACGAAGGTGAAGTACCGGACGCCCACCATGAGCGCGCCGGCCATCCCGAGCGCCAGCCCGCCGCGGCTGGCCCAGCGGGGCGCGTACGCGGCCAGGCCGTGCAACGCGACCAGGACCCCGATCTGGGCACCCTGGATCGGCAGAGCGAGGGCCCACTGCACGATGGCGGTGGCTGCGACCAGGCCGCCGCACCACACCGGTCGCACGCGCCGCAGCGCCAGTGGCAGTGTCAGCCCGGCCGTGACCACCGGCGCGCCGACCGTCGCAAGCAGGCGATCAAGGCCCGTGCTGACCGCCCACAGGGCGGACGAACCGGCGGACATGAATTGCGGATCGATGAGGACCGGCCAGCCGGTAAGGCCGACGAGCACGAAAAGAGTCAGCGCGAACGCGGAGTCGACGACCAGCGGATGGTCCCGCAGCCACAGGTAGATCCGGTCACGTCGGCGCACAGCGTTCGACCATACGCGGTGCGCCACGTTCAGGTGGCGAAATGGCGTCCATGCCACCCAATGGTCAGCGCGACCCTGCCGTTCCGGCGTCATCCCGTGGGGTGACATGAGGGCGCGCGCGTACGGCGACGGACTGATCCGGATCTGAGCCCGCACGCCGACGCCGGGGCGCCCGCTGCCTGCCTACTGTCTCCTTGACCTTGGAAAACAGGAGGAACTCATGTCCATATCGGCGACGTCCGGCACAGGGGTCCACCAGGACACCACCGGCGATCGGCGGCACGCCATCACCGCGATGAGCGTGACCAAAATCTACGGCGACGGTGACACGGCGGTCCGTGCGCTGCACGAGGTCGACATCGCCTTCGAGGCCGGCCGCTTCAGCGCCATCATGGGGCCGTCAGGCTCGGGGAAGTCGACGCTGATGCACTGTCTCGCAGGTCTGGATACCGTGACGTCGGGGCGGATCTGGCTGGGCAGCACCGAGCTGACCGAACTCGGTGACCATGCCCTGACCCTGCTGCGCCGGGAGCGTGTCGGCTTCGTCTTTCAGTCGTTCAACCTGCTGCCGATGTTGACCGCGCGGCAGAACATCGAGCTGCCGCTGGAGCTGGCCGGGGCGCGGGTGGATCGGGCCTGGCTCGACGAACTTGCCGACACGTTGGGCATCGCCGACCGGCTGGGCCATCTGCCGTCGCAGATGTCCGGGGGGCAGCAGCAGCGGGTGGCGATCGCGCGTGCACTGATCACCCGGCCGGATGTCGTCTTCGCCGACGAGCCCACCGGGAACCTCGACTCGCGCGCAGGCGCGCAAGTGCTCGACTTTCTGCGGCGCAGCGCCCGAGAGCTCGGGCAGACCGTCGTGATGGTCACGCATGATCCGGTGGCCGCCTCGTATGCGCAGCGAGTCGTGCTGCTCGCCGACGGGGGGCTGGCCGGCGAGATCATCGACCCGACCGCGGAGCGGGTGATGACCGCGTTGGATCAATTGCGCACGTCGGCTGACGGCGAGGTGGAGCGGTAAATGCTGCGCACCACGGTAAGGCAGATGCGCGCGCACCTGGGCCGGCTGATCGCGGCCGGGGTGGCGATCACCATCGCGAGCGCGTTCGTGACGGCCACATTGCTCAGCACCGGCGTGATCGAGCGGACGGTGCACAATGCGGTGCTGACCGCGTACGGGGGCGCGGACGTCATCGTCGACGGTCCGGACATCCCGGCGGATGCTCTTGACGACGTCCGCTCGATACCGGAGGTAGCCGGAGCCGACGGTCGGGTGATGGCTCCGGTGACGCTGCGCACCGGCGCGCGTTCCGATTACCAGGCCGCGGCGCCGATACCCGGAACGCCCGAGCTTCAGATTGAATTGTCCGACGGCGCGTTCCCGGACCAGCCCGGGGAGATCGTGGTGTCCGAGCCGACGGCGAAGCGACTCGATCTCGACGTCGGATCGTCAGTCCAGGTCGGGTTCGACTCGTGGACACCGGACGGTGGTTGGGCCGAGGAGAGCACGACGGTCACCGTCTCCGGGATATCCGTCGACCCGGGAGCCGCGTTCGACTCGGACATCCCGGGCGTGCTGGCCGACGTCGCGGACGTGCGGGACTGGTCCACGCCGGGCGACGACGGCATGACCTACGAAAAGCTGATGGTGGTCGGCGACGCGAACGTGTCCGACGCGGAGCTGGTCGAGAGGGTGCGTCCGGCGCTGGACCAGGTGAACGCCGAGGTGCTGACCGCGGACGAGTACGCCCGGGAGGTGACCGCGGAGTTCACGTCGGGGACCTACCTGCTCAGTGCCGTGCTCGCCGGGTTCGGCGCGGTCGCGCTGTTCGCCGCGGGGATGGTCATCTCGAATACGTTCGCCGTCCTGGTGGCGCAGCGCACCCGGAACCTGGCTCTGCTGCGCTGTGTGGGTGCCACCCGGCGACAGGTGCACCGCGGGGTCCTCGCGGAAGCCACGCTGACCGGCGCTGTGGCGTCGCTGCTGGGATTGGGCGCGGGATTGGGGCTTGCGCAAGCCGCGGTGGCCGTGTTGAACCAGGTGTCCGGTGCCTCATGGCTACCGGACAGCGTGCCGGTGCCGCTCATCGCCGTGGTGGTGCCGCTCGTGACCGGCACCGGCGTGACCGTGCTCGCCGCGCTCTCGCCCGCGCGGGCCGCGACCCGGGTGGCGCCGCTGGCGGCATTGCGGCCGCTGCTGCCGCCGGCGTTCCGGTCCAAGGCCTCGCGCCGTCGTATCGCGATCACCACTGCGCTGCTCTTGACCGGTGGCGCGTTGCTGGCGCTGGGCACCGTCATGGCGTCCGGCGGAGCGAGCGTGGGGTTGGCGCTGGCCACCGGCATGCTCGGCGGTGCGGTGTCGTTCCTGGGCGTGGTGGTCGGCGCGGTGGTGATCGTGCCACCCGCGGTGGCCGCGCTGGGGCGTCTGTTCGCCCGGGTGGGCGGCGTGCCGGCTCGGATGGCGGCCGCGAACAGCGTGCGGCACCCGCGCCGGACCGCATCGACGGCTGCCGCCTTGCTCATCGGGGTCACCTTGGTGGCGATGATGTCGGTGGGTGCGGCGTCGACCCAGGCCACGCTCGACGACGAACTCGACCAGCGATATGCGGTCGACATCTCGGTGGGTCAGGAACCGGTCTGGCCCGGGATGGGCGAGCTCCGCGCCGAACCGGAGTTGTCCCGGGCAGCCGCGGAGGCGGCGGGCGGGATCAGTGGCGTGACCGGCATGGTCGCGCTGCATGGTGTCCGCGCCACGGTGGCACCGGTCGGCGCGGGCGAGACAGCCGAGACGGCCGGAACGGATGTGAGTGTGCACGGACTCGATCCGGACGCCGCCCGCAGAGTGGTGCGTTCGGAGTCCAGCCTCAGCGAGCTGGCATCCGGGACGGCGGTCGTGCCGACGAGCATCGCCGACGACCTCCGGGTGAGTACGGGCGACACGATCACGGTGAGCAGCGGCGACACGCGTGGTTCCGGGGGTACGGCCGGCACAGACGGCACGGGCGGCTCGTCGATCGAGCTCGACGTCGCCGTCGCCCCCGTGCCGGATTCGGCGGTGCTCGTCACCGAGCAGGACCTGTGGGCACTGGACACGCAGCCCCCGCTCACCCGGGTGTGGCTGGGGCTGTCGGAGACGGCCGACCCCGGTGTGGTGATCCGCGACGTGCAGGACGCGGTGAGCCTGGCGGTGGGGTCGGATCAGTCGGTTCCGGTGGACGGGGCGGCCGCGGAGCGCGCGGAGATCTCGGACGTGCTGGACACCATGCTGGCCGTGGTCACCGGTCTGCTCGCGGTCGCGGTGCTGATCGCGCTGATCGGTGTGAGCAACACGCTGTCGTTGTCCGTGATCGAGCGCACCAGGGAATCGGCCACGATGCGGGCGCTCGGCCTGACCCGGCGGCAGCTCCGATCGATGCTGGCGCTCGAAGGTGTGCTGGTGGCACTGGCCGGAGCCATCTTGGGGATCGGGCTCGGTCTGGTCTACGGGTGGCTGGGCACGGCGACGACGCTCGGCGCCGTGTGGGAGACACAGCTCACCGTGCCGTGGGCCAGGCTCGCGGCGATCGTGGTGATCGCGATCCTGGCCGGCCTGGTGGCGAGCGCACTTCCCGGGCGCCGGGCCGCGAAGGCGGCTCCGGTCGCGGCGCTCGCGGCGGAGTGACCATCCAGGCGTGGTGATGGTGGGGTCGCAGCCGTCACGGGCGCGACCCCACCGCCACGAACCGGTCGATGTGCGCGTGTACCGGGTGCCCTACTCGTCGTCGGAGGGCACGTCTTCGTTGAAGGAGATGGTCGGCGGCTCCTCGTCGCCGTCCTCGGAATCGTCGACGGCGTTGTCGGCGTCCGGGGAGCCCTCGTCCTCCGGCGCGTCCGTCGGCGGCTCCTGATCGGTGGCGCGCAGCTCGAGGGCGTTCCCGCTCTCCGGCGTCAGGGTCAGGACGTCACCGCTGATCTCGATGGTCGCCTCGCCCTCCAGCGCGCCGAGCATCGCCTGGTCGATCTCTCCGCGCTCTCCGGTGCATGCCTTGGTGGTGGCGATCACCTGGCTGAAGGTGACCGTGCCGGCCTCCTCGTCGACCTCGGCATCTCCACCGAAGCTGTTGCATCCGGTGTTGCCGGACACCTCGCCGTCTTCGATCACGAACATCGCCTCGGCCGGGGGATCCGACGGCAGGTCGTCGACGGAGGCGACGTTGTGCAGTTTCCAGGTGGTGCCCACCACCGGGACGCCTTCCGTCTCCGACCCGGAGCCGTTGTCCTCGGGGACGACTGTGGTGTCGTCGTCTTCGCCGTTTCCACACGCAGTCAGAGCGACGGATGTGGCAACCGCCGCAACCATAAGTCCAAGTCGTCTCATGTCCTTGAGACGTACCCCGGGCGCGTCCCGTTCCATCGGATTTGCGCGCATCGCCGGCTCGATCATGGACTCGTCAGCGGCGGCCCAGCACGCGCGTGACCGCGGCTCCGATCGTGGTGGCCAAGACCGCACCCATCAACATCAATCCGTAGGCGACGAACAGGTCGGTGCTGCGCGGATCCCAGGCGGCCTGCTGACCCAGCCGGATCACCGGGATCAGCAGGTCGATGGTGTAGCCGAACGGGTTGTAGGTCGGGTGTGCGTCCGCTTCGATCGGTTCGATCTCGCGCCCGGAGAAGTAGAGGGTGCCCAGCGCGACCAAGCCCGCGAACCAGAATGCGGCGAGCCCGGGGCGGTAGCCGTATCCGACCGTGACGTCCTGGAGGTATCCCCAGGCCTTCATCAGCCACTGTCCGAAGGATCTGCGTCCGAGCAGGTCACGACGGTGCCGATGGCGGGCGAGCAGTACCGTCCGGGCAGCGGCGTCGTCGCCGACCCGCCGGTAGTGCGCGGCGAGTTGTTCGTATGCCTGGTGCTGGTAGCCGGTGGGGTCGCGACGGAGCCAGGCCAGCGCGGTTGCCACGTCGGCACCGCCAGGATCGTCGAAACTGAGCCCGGAGAGCAGCACGGTGGTGGTGTCCGAGGGGTCGAGGACCAACGTGCGGATCACGGCGTCGCGGAGGTCCACGGCACACTCGCCTTGCGGGAGGTCGACGGAGCCGGCGCTGACCGCGGACAGGTCGATGTCCATGGGCCCGGCGAGCGCACGCGGTGCGGCGACCTCGACGCCGTCCAGCGAGAGCCGGCGGGCGATCTCCGCCTCACGGATCGCGATCAACGGCCGGTTCTCGCCGCGCACGGAGAGGCCGCTGCAGATCAGGTCTCCGCTCACCTTGCTGCGCGCCAGCACGAGGATGCCGGAGACGGCGAGGTCGGACAGCCGTATCACCCCGCAGGTGAGGTCGGACGCGGCGATGGCGGTACTGTTCCCGGCATCGATCGTCGCCTCCTTCACGCTCACCCCGGAGGCGAACACCGAATCGCTGAGCCGGACCGCCCCGTGGAAGGTCCCGCCGTCGATCAGCAGGTCGTCCGCGGTGGTCTGCAGCGCGCTGAACACCACAGGACCGTCGGCCGACTCCACGCCGTCGCCGGTGAAGGTGGAGCCGGTCACGACGATGCGGCGACGGACCCGAGCCTGATCGAGGCCGGCGGTGCCGGTGACCGTGGTGCGCCGGAGCGACACCTTCCCCCCGACGTCGATACCGGTGCAGTCCAGCGCATGGTGGCCGGGGGTGCGGAGTACGCCACCGTCGAGAATGACGTCCCCGCCCACGGTGGCGTCCCGGAAGATGACCCTGCCGTCCGCCCAGAACGAGCCGGCGTTGGCCGAGTACGGGTCGTCTCCGGCGACAAGGTCTCCGCGGATCTGAGCCCGGGATGCGATCAGCGCGTTGGCCTGCGGGTTGGCGATTCGAGCGCCGGTCAGCACGAGGCTGTCGGTGGTGATCGCGGTGAGCCGGACCGCGCCGGCGGCTTTCAGGCCTCGTGCGGTCAGCCGGCCGTCCACCCGGAGCCCGATCGCGTCGATGACGATCCCGCGGCCTTCTACCTGGGCGTGCCGGAGCAGGACATCGCTGCGAACCCGGGCCCGGAAGAGGCGCAGTCTGCCGACGACGCGGACTCCGTCCATCGCCAGGCTCTTGCCGATGTCGGCATGGGAGAGATCGATGTCGCCGTTGGCCTGGAAGGTGTCCCCGAAGGTCAGTCGGCCGCCGACGACGATCCGGGACGCACTGAGCGACGCCGCCCGGCCGCCGTCGAGGTTGGCGCCGGTGAGAACCATCATGGTCCCGACCCGGAGCCCGTAGGCGTTGACGGTGCCTTCGTTCCGCATACCTTCGCAGTTGAGCTCGCGCCGGACCGTCGCGGACTGAAGGTTGACCGACCAGGCGTCGTGTGGCCAGCTGATCCGGGTGTCGGAGAGCCGGATGTAGGTCGCCTCGGCCTCGTCGAGCGCGAGCTGTCCCGTGAAGGAGGCGGCGTCGGCGACGATGTTGGTGATGTGCGCACCGCTGGCGACGAGGGCTCGGCCGCCGGTGTCGTGCACGCTGAGCCCGCGCAGTGCCAGCGTGTCGCGGATCAGGCTGCGCGGCAATGAGATCCCGCCGTGCGCCCGGGCTCCCTGCTCGATTTCGAACCGGTCCGCGCGGACGTCGCCGGCCGACAGGGCGTATCCGCCCGGGCAGGCGAGCACCGCACGGTTGAACGAGATCGTGCCGGTGATGGTGGCATGCCGGAGGTCGAGCGTGCCGGTACAGCGCATCCCGTCGCCTGCCAGACCGGCCGCCTTGAGCCGTTTGGCGTCGAGTGCTGTGCCGTTGCCGTTGCGGATGACGGCGTCGGTCATGTCGATCCTGCCGTCGACGGACGACGCCCCGGAGAAGATGATCGCGCCGCGAGCGCGCATTCCGGCCATGCCGAGCCGCCCGCCCACCACGAACCGTTCCGCGGTCAGCGCCTCCCCACTGGTGGCGAACATCCTGGTGCGGTCGAAGAGCAGGTTGCCCCAGACGTTGAAGTTGTGCGCCCGGAACGGCGTCTCCGTCGTCACGAACCGCGTGTCCTCGAACGACATCGAGCGATGGATGCGGGTGTCGGCGATGACGGTGGTGCCGACGTGGCAGTCGCGCACCGTCAGGCCACCCTCGATGTCGATCGACTCGGTCCGCAGGCTGGGCAACCGGCATCGCACCAGCTCGATGCCGACGGCGGTGAGCTCGGAGAACCCCACGGACTCGTCGATCCAGCACAGATCCAGCCGCAGTGGACGTCCCAGCCGTCCGTAGCGGAACCGCATGTCGCCGGTGATGCGGGCACCGACCAGCCGGACCGCGGCGCCGTACGCCGCGGTGCCGTCGCGCAGCAGCTCGGCGAGGAAGTCGGCGCGGACGGTGCGTTCCTCGGACCAGACGGCGCCGTCGCGGGTCGACCGGGGATCGATGTCCAGGCCGAGGATGGCCTCGTCGCCCTGTTCCACGGCGTCGCGCAGCAGTTTCTCGGCGGTGGTGAGCCTCTCGCGCGGCACGCGGTCCTCCCCGTTGTCGGCCATCCCGGCTGCGTGGCAACCGCTTCCCGCGGTCTGACCCGCGCAACCTGTACTGAGAATCCCCGACCTGCCCCGGATGATCAAGGCCCAGCGGACGCGGAACGCGTCACTTGCAAAAGTTACCCGCCGGTAGCATCATGGGGGGTTACTGGCGAGTAACCAACATCGGCGGCCTTCACGGAGGAAGCATGGGCCACTACAGGTCGAACCTTCGAGACATCGAGTTCACCCTCTTTGACGTGCTGGAACGGGACAAGTTGCTGGGGCGCGAGCCGTTCGGAGACTTCGACGTGGACACTGTGCGAAGCATCCTGGCCGAAGTGGATCGGATGAGCCGGGAGGAGCTGGCGGAGTCGTATGAAGACTCCGACCGCAATCCGCCGCATTACGATCCTCAGCAGCGGACGGTCACGGTTCCCGAGTCGTTCAAGAAGAGCTACCAGGCCTACATCGACTCCGAGGTATGGCGGTTCGCGCTGCCCGAAGGGCTGGGCGGAACCCCGCTGCCGCGCTCGGTCTACTGGGCCATCGCGGAGATGGTCACCGGGTCCAACGCGGCCGTGTGGATGTACGGCTGCGGTCCCGCGTTCGCCAGCGTGATCTGGCAGAACGGCACGGACGTACAGAAGCGCCTCGCCGAGATCATGATCGAACGGCGCTGGGCGGCCACGATGGTGCTGACCGAACCGGACGCCGGCTCCGATGTGGGTGCCGGCCGTGCCAAGGCGTACGCCCAGGACGACGGGACGTGGCACATCGAGGGCGTCAAGCGGTTCATCACCTCCGGCGAGCACGACCTGGCGGAGAACATCATCCACCTCGTCCTCGCCCGTCCGGTGGGCGTCGAGGGTGCGGGCGGGCCCGGGACCAAGGGGCTGTCGCTGTTCGTCGTGCCGAAGGTGCGATTCGATCCGCAGACGGGCGAACTCGGCGACCGGAACGGCGTCTACGCCACCAACGTCGAGAAGAAGATGGGCCTGAAAGTCTCGTCCACCTGTGAGCTCACCTTCGGCGAATCCGAGCCTGCGGTCGGGTACCTGCTGGGCGATGTGCATGACGGCATCGCGCAGATGTTCCAGGTCATCGAGTTCGCGCGGATGATGGTCGGCACCAAGGCGATCGCCACCCTGTCCACCGGCTACCTGAACGCGCTGGAATTCGCCAAGGAGCGCGTCCAAGGCGCCGACCTGACGCGCGCATCGGACAAGACGGCACCGCGGGTGACCATCACGCACCACCCGGATGTGCGCCGCTCGTTGCTGACGCAGAAGGCGTACGCCGAGGGATTGCGTGCGTTGGCGCTGTACACCGCCACCATGCAGGACAGGGTGATGGAGGCCGAGGCACGCGGGGAGACCGACGCCGTGGCCGAGCGGGTCAATGACCTGCTACTTCCGATTGTGAAGGGCTACGGGTCGGAACGCTCCTGGGTGCTGCTCGGCTCGGAATCCCTGCAGACCCTGGGCGGCTCCGGCTTCCTGCAGGACTACCCGTTGGAGCAGTACGTACGCGACGCCAAGATCGACACCTTGTACGAAGGCACCACGGCCATCCAGGGCCAGGACTTCTTCTTCCGCAAGATCGTCAGAGACAACGGTCAGGCGCTCGGCTGGATGTCGGAGCAGATCCAGAGCACGCTGGCGGCGGAGATCGGCGGCGATGAGCTCAAGGTCGAGCGGGAGGCGCTCGCTACCGCGACGGAAGACCTGCAGGGCATGCTGTCCGCGCTCATCGGTTTCTTGATGTCGGCGGACCCGTCCGCGGAGGGTGGCGACGCGCGCAACGTCTACAAGGTCGGGCAGAACACCACGCGGCTGTTGCTCGCGGCCGGGGACGTCGTCGTCGGCTGGCTGCTGCTGCGGCAGGCTGCTGTCGCGCTGGAGAAGTCGGCCTCCGCCGTGAAACCGGCGGATCGGGCGTTCTATGAGGGCAAGGTCGCTGCCGCCCGATTCTTCGCGCGCCAGGTTCTGCCCCGGCTCTCCGTGGAGCGGGCCATCGTGCAGAGCACGGACAACACCCTGATGGACATCGACGAGCAGGCGTTCTAGGGAACGGCCGCGGCCTGTCCGTTCTCGTCGAGGCGGGCCAGCAGGTGGGCGTCGAGGAAGCCGCGCTCAGAGGCCGGATCGTGGAGCAACCGCGCGAACGTGACGAGCCCGGCCTCGGCCAGCAGCTCGGCGAACCGATCCACCGGCCAGCTGTAGGCGGGCGCCACCTTGTGGTCGAACCAGACCGGTTCGGGGCTGTCGGTCGCGTAGAACGAGACCAACAGCAGGCCATCCGGCGCCAGGACACGCGCCTGCTCGGCAAGCAAAGCGGGCAGTTCCCCGGGAGGGGTGTGGATCGTCGAGTAGTGGGCCAGCACGCCGCCGAGCGCGCCGTCCTCCACCGGCAGGGCCTCCATCCGGGCCTCGTCGAACCGCAGATCCGGATGGGCCTGCCGGGCGTGGTCGACCATGGCCGGAGAGAGATCGAGCCCGAAGGCGTTCAGCCCCGAGTCGCGCAGGATGGCCGTCAGATGTCCGGGCCCGCACCCGACGTCGGCCGCCCGCAGGTTTCCCGTCTCACGCACGAGTTCGGCGAAGCTGCTGACCATGGCCAGCGTGAACGGGCGAGTCTCCAGCCGATCAGCGAACATCGACGCATACAGCTCGACGACCCCGTCGTAGGCCGCCTTGGTCTCGTCCTGGTGGTCCACCACGGGAGAGAAGCTAACACCCGGCCGCGGCCGCGGTGCGCGGCGAAACGCCGCGGGAACCTTGTGGGTTCGTGGGGCGTTGTTCGCGGGTAAGTGGTCACGTGCGGGTCGCGGCTCGGTCTCGTTGTCGCGGGCTGCACGTCGTCCCACGCCTGACATGTGGAAGCATCTGACACCGTGGTTCCGTCCTTCTTACGTCGTCGTCCGCCGGGGCCGGTCTGTCGCGCCGGGCATGCGGGCGGTCGCCCCGGAGCGGGACGTTGGCAGCTGTTCGTCGTGCTGATCACCATGCTTCTGGCCCCGGTCCTGCTGGCCGCTCCGGCCATCGCATCCGACCAGCCGGAGCAGCCGGCCGGGACCGATCAGCCCCGCGTGGTCTTCGCCGGGGTCGCCGGCTTGGCCTGGGAAGACGTCACCGCGGAGGACATGCCCACGCTGCATGGCCTGGCCGGTACGGACGCGGCGGCGTCGCTGACGGCCCGGACGATCCGATCGCGTACGTGTGCGGTCGACGGGTGGCTCACCGTGGGGGCCGGCCGTCGGGCCACCGACGTGGTCGACTCGGATGGCGACGGCAGCGCGGACCGGTACTGCCGTCCGGCACCGACGCCGTCCCGGGGCGAACAGGGCGGTGCGACGGTTCCAGGCTGGCAGCAGTACGTCGCCGAACAGGAGAACCACGCCTACGGCGCCGTCCCCGGACTTCTGGGTGAGCGGCTCAACGAGCATGGACTGTGCGGCACGGCCGTCGGGCCCGGCGCGGCGCTCGCGCTGGCGGACGAGTCGGGCCGGGTGGGCTCGTACTACCCGAACGCCGCCGAGGTGAACCGCGATCTGATGCACGACTGCCCGGTGACGGTGGTGGATCTCGGCGCCCTGCCCCCGCCCGCCGCTGCCGGCAGCGACGAATCGGCACGGCAGTCGGCACTCGAGGAACGCCGCCAGGTGGCCCGCGGCATCGACGAGTTGATCCACCAGATTCTGGACCGGCTACCCGCGAACACGGCGTTGATCATCGCCGGCGTCTCGGACAGTGGACCGACCGCGATCCCCCTGCACAACGACCCGACCCGGGTGGCCAGCTCGGCGCTGCGGGTGGCCGTCGCGCACGGGCCGACCGCGGACGGTGACGAGTACGGGCCGCGCTGGCTCACCTCCGGCTCCACCCAGTGGTCCGGAATCGTGCAGCTCACCGACGTCGCCTCCACGCTGCTGGACTATGCCGGGCTCGAGGAGCCGACGGAAGGGTCCGTCGGGCGGCCGTTCCAGACGGCCGGTCAGCACCCCGCCGCGGCGACCGATACCGTGGACAAACTGCTGAGCAACAACACGGCCGCGCAGATCTACCGGACGCAGTCGGGTCCGTTCTTTCAGTTGCTGGGGGTCGCTCAACTCGTCTTCTTCGGCCTCGCGCTGCTGTGGATCCGGCTGCGCCCGGCCGAACGTTCCCCCGTGTTGCGTCTCGTGCGCGCCGGGGCCATCACGGTGGCGTCCTTCCCGGTGGCGTCGTTCTTGGCCAATGCGTTCGACTGGGCGCGCTTCGACCGCCCGGCGATCGCCCTGTGGACGATCATCACGCTACTGACGGCGGTGGTGGCCGCGGTCGCGCTGGGCGGCCCCTGGCGGCGTCACGCCTATGGTCCGGCCGGGGTGGTAGGCGGGATCACCGCCGGGGTGATGGCGCTGGACGTGTCCACCGGGTCCCACCTGCAACAGCTCAGCCTGCTCGGGTTGTCTCCGGTGGTGGCAGGCCGGTTCTACGGGCTGGGCAACATCCCGTTCGCCATCTTCATCGTCGCGTGCCTCGTCGCGGCGGGTGCGCTTGCGCAATGGCTGATCGATCGGGGCACATCCCGGCGAGCCGCGGGTGCCACCACCGTCGCCATCGGATTGGCGGCGACCGTCGTCGTGGGCTCGCCGCAAGCCGGTGCCGATGTGGGCGGCATCCTGGCCGCCATCCCGGCGTTCACGGTGCTGGCTATCGGCGTCCTCGGCGTCCGGCTGACCGTCACCAAGGTGGTCGGCGCCGGTGTGGCGGCGCTGGGCGTGTTCCTCGCGGTCGCCTGGCTCGACTGGCAACGTCCGGCCGGCTCGCGGACCCATTTCGGAGCCTTCTTCGAGGACCTTGTCAGCGGCGAGGCATGGAGCGTGGTGTGGCGGAAGTTCGAAGCCTCGCTCGGGACGCTGGACCGGCTGCCGTACTACGCCTGGACCGTGCCGATCGCCTACGCGCTCATCCTGTGGCTGACCCTGCGTCCGCCGATCAGTGGACTGCGGGAGGCGCTCCGCAGCTGGCCGACCATGACCTATGTCGTGTGGTCGGCGCTGCTGGCCGGCGCCGCGGGCTTCGCCGCCAACGACTCGGGCATCATCATTCCGGCGCTGTTGCTCACGGTGGGGGTTCCGCTCGTCGTCTCGGCGATCGCCGCAGCGAGCCGTGCGGACGGCGAGACCGACCGTCCGGAGGAACTGGCCGGCGTCTCAGGTACCGCGACGTAGCTGTGCCGGCAGCGACGGCCGTACCCCGCGGGTGGTGAGCGCGCGCATCACCCCGGCGTACTGACGGCCGCGGTGCAGCTGGGCCTTCCAATCGGTGCCGGTCACCCGGTGATGCAGGTCCGCCTCGACCTCGAGCACCCGGTAGCCCTGGCGGAGCAGGTCGATGGTCATGCCGGTCTCGACCCCCCAGCCGGGCGCCAGCGGCAGCGCGGCGGTGAAGGCGGCGCGGGTCAGACAGCGTTGACCGGACAGCGGCTGGCGCGGCGTCCAACCGGTGGCGCGTTCGATCCCGGTGCGGGACAGATCCACCACAAGACCGCGGCCGCCGCCGGGGTTGCGTTGCGGCGGCAACACGGCGATGGTCAGATCTGCCGTGCCGGCCAGTACCGGATCGATCAGCGGCCGGACGCGAGCCGCCGACTCCTCGAGGTCGGCGTCGATGAACAGCAGCGCGCGCGGAGCGTTGCGGGACGGCTCCCGGGACTCGATCGCGCTGACCGCCATCGCGCCGGTCTCCATCGCCGCCGCTTTCCCGCGGTTCCGGGCATGACCGACGACGGTGGCGCCGGCGTCCGCGGCGACGGCAGCCGTGCGGTCCGTGGAGCCGTCGTCCACCACGATCACGATGTCCGCCGCCGGGATCTCCGCCGCGGCCCGTACCGTGGCCGCGATCCGATCCTGCTCGTCCTTGGCGGGAATGACAATGGCAACGTCGGAGGTGTCCGTCTCGCTCACCCGGCCACTCTATAGCGGGCCGTCCACGGGAACCGCCCCCACGATCGATCGTGTCGGTGGGATGGAGATTTCCCCGGCCCCGCCCGCGGCGAGGTCGTCGCGGGGCTCCTCCCACGCCGATGCCCGGCCAACCCTGGCCGGGGAAATCTCCATCCCACCTGGGCGGGTCGGCCGACGGTTGGCGGCTCCCCTGCTCCCCGCGCGACGTGTGTCCGGGTGGGCGGGTGGCACCTCGCTTAGAGTGCGAGTGATGGATGAGACGACGAGGGTGTGGGGTGCGGACTCGGAGGTCGGCCGGTTGCGCTCGGTGCTGTTGCACCGGCCCGGAGCCGAGTTGAAGAGGCTGACGCCGCGAAACAACGACGCGCTGCTCTTCGACGGGATTCCCTGGGTCGGCCGGGCACAGGATGAGCACGACGTCTTCGCGCAGACCTTGCGGGATCAGGGCGTGCGGGTGCTGTACCTGAGGGATCTGCTGGTAGAGACGTTGGCGTCGGAGGTGGCTCGGCGGGAGTGCATCGATGTGGTGCTGACCGATCCACGGTTGGGCGACACCCTGCGAGGTCGGCTGCGCGTGTATCTCGAAGGGTTGCATCCGGAAGATCTGGCGCACGTGCTGATCGCCGGACTCGCACACGAGGAGTTCACTTCCGGTCGTGGCCTCGGTTACGTGTTGATGGAACGTAGCGAATTCGTCATTGACCCGTTACCCAACCTCTTGTTTACCCGCGATTCGAGCGTGTGGGTCGGTGATCGGGTCGCGGTCAGCAGCCTGGCCATGCATGCGCGCCGGCGGGAAACCAGCCTGACCGAGGCGGTGTACGCACATCATCCCCGTTTCGCGGGTGTCGGGCGCATCTACTCACCGGATCTGGAACGTCTCGAAGGCGGCGACGTGCTTCTGCTCGCGCCGGGTGTCGTCGCGGTCGGCACCGGCGAGCGCACCACGCCGGCCGGCGTCGAGAGGCTGGCCAGGCACGTACTGGGAGCCGGTCTCGCGCATACCGTGCTGGCCGTGCCGGTGGCGCAGGATCGGGCGACGATGCATCTGGACACGGTGTGCACGATGGTCGATACGGGTGCGGTGGTGATGTACCCGAAGGTCGCCCATGAGCTGCGTGCGATCGGCTTGACGCTGGAGGATGACGAGCTGCTGGTGGGTGAGCCGGGCGCTTTCCTCGAGGTGGCGGCCGAAGCGATGGGTATCGACCGGCTGCGCACGATCGACACCGGGCTGGACCCGGTCACCGCGGAGCGGGAGCAGTGGGACGACGGCAACAACACCCTGGCCGTCGCCCCCCGGCTGGCCGTTGCGTACGAGCGGAACGTGGAAACCAACGCACGCCTGGAGGAAGCAGGGATCGAGGTGCTCAGAATCCCGGGCAGCGAACTTGGAACCGGACGTGGCGGACCGAGATGCATGTCATGTCCGCTCGAACGTGACTTCCTGGGCGACGAATGGAAAAAAAGTTGCTACGGCAAATGACGCATCACGCCCAGAGAATGTAATCTTGTGCAAGCCCCGGTCGCACATGTTCCCCCGTCATGTGTGACCGGGGTTTCTCTGTCGAGGCTCTTGTCAGGTCGGTGGTCACCGGATCGTGACTTGCCGATTCGCCAGCCCGGCGCGGGCGCGTCGCTGTGCCCCGTCGAGCGGCGTCGTGTCGGCCACCGCCTCGGCCAGTCGCTTCTCCATGGCGGCGACCGGTTCCTCCACCTCCGCGGCCTCGGTACCGTCCGGCAGGTCCCAGACGGGCACCAGCAAGCCGTGTGCGCGGAACGTGCCCAGCAGACGCGTCCCGGGTGCCAGCACGTCGTCGCCGCGCACATGCAGCCGGGAGAGCGCATCCAGCAGCGGTTCTTCGTCGTAGGGAAGCACCCAGCGCACCTGGTCGCGGTCGCCGAGCCGACACCAGTACGCGGCCTCCGCGCTGGACAGCCTGGCAGTGGGCACGACCGCCTCGTTGGCCGACTCCAGAAGCGAACTCTCCTGAGCCGTGGGCTCTGAGTCCGGGTCGGTCCAGAAGTCGAACCCTTCGTGGACGGTCACCTCGAACGGCGATTCCTCCGCCACCAGATCCTGCAGGCGCGGTGCATCCGCCGGCCGCGGACCGACCGTCACCGGAGCGCCCGGCTCGGCCTCAAGGGCCGTGCTGAGCGCGTGTCCGAGATCGGCGCTCGGGTCGCCGCTGGACGTGACGGTCTGCAGACCGAGCAGCACCTGCCCGTTCTCCCGCACCAACGCGGGGTAGGCACCGGGCAGGACGGTGGCGACGACGACGTCCCGGTCGGCGTGGGGGGCACGCAGCCGGATCGGCACCGTGGCGGCCGAGACGATCTCGCGGAGAGCCACCCAGTCGCACTCGCCGGGCAGGCCCTGAAACGGGCGGGTGACGTGGCGGCGTCCGGCTGCCTTCGCCTTCTTGCCGTGACAGACCTTGTATCGCTTGCCGGAACCACACGGGCAGGGCTCGCGCGGACCGACGACGGGAATCTCTACGCTTGCATTCACGAGTACAGAGACTAACTCGCGTTACCCGGCTCCCACGGCCCGACGACGGCTTGTACGGTCACCCGATCGTCGGCGGAACGGACGGACCAGTTGCGCGCGACGGCCTCGACGATGGCCAGACCGCGCCCTTCTGGTTCGGCGGACTCGGGCCGCTTGACGCGTGGCGTGTCCGCGCTGCCGCCGTCCGTCACGTCGATGAGCACGTGCCGATCACTCACCGTCCACCGCAGAATCACCCCGACCTCTGCCTCGCTGAGCTGGATCGGCTTGGCGTGCAGGATCGCGTTCGAGACGAGCTCGGTGACGACGAGCAGCACGTTGTCCAGCACGCTTTGCGGCACCCCAACGGAATGGAGATCCGCGGCCACCGCATGGCGGGCCTTGGGTACGCTGCTGACGACGTTTCCCAGCTCGAGGGCGCGTGCCTGGGTCGGTTCGGCCGAGCGGTAGGCGGTCGCGGTCTGAGGCACTGGTGCGCCTCCCTTCGAGCTGTCGATGTGCGCTGCCGTCCGTGTGCATTGGTGCCCGCTCAGCGGTCCGGTCAAACCTCAAGAGGCGCACTGTTCGAAGACAGTTGCATCTGTAGCACGGGTACAGCGCGTGCCATCTGATCTGAGAAGAATAGTGACAATGACCACTTTGTCGAGATTGCCGGAAGCAACCTTTCCGCATATTGAGACGGTCATCGACTTTTTGTACAAGAAAATAGTTGTCGGCGGCGACGGCTGCCAAAGGCTCTCAAAGTACCGGCTCACCTGCGGATCCAGGTTTCTCGCCGACCGGCATGGCGATGCCGTTTGTCCATCCGCGATGCCCTCATCGCCTACATATGTCCCGCAGACCTCACAGCATCCTTACGTAACCGGGGGGTTGGGCGCTAGGTTAAGCACCGGGGCGGAGAGGATGACGATGTGGACTCACTCCCGGACAGCGGGGAAACGGGAAACCACGGCACGCCATGTGGAGGATGCCGCGGCAGAGGGGTCGGAGCCGGGTGCGCCCGGCCTGGCGCCGGCGAGTCCTGCCGACGAGAACACGCGTGTCGACGGAGATCGCTTTGGTGGTGACGCGCCGCAGGTCGGCAACGGTATGGTTGCTTCCCATCCAGCCCACAGGGGTGCGGAACACCCGTGGTCGGACGGCACAGTCAATGGGGTTAGTCATGAGCAGTCCAATGGGCCGCTCGCGGCGGTACCGAATGCGGTGGAAACCGCTGCGGAATACGAGGCAGGTGAGTTGACGTCGCCACCCGAGCCCGAAGGGCCGGTGCCCGAGTCACAGCAAACCACTGATGCGCCGGCCCGACTTCACCCGGTGCCCAGCCATCCGCTGGGATTCGACTCGGTTGCGCTGCGGGCCACGATCACCCTGGCCGACGGCCGTCATGACCAGCTTGCCCAGCGGTTCTACGCCAACCTCTTCGCCAGTAATCCGGAGCTCCGCGACCTCTTTCCCGCCAGCATGGAGACGCAGCGCTCTCGACTGGTCTCGGCGTTGATCCGGATCGTCGGAAGTGCCGAGAACCGCGAGGACCTGGTCGCCTACCTGGAGGGACTCGGCCGGGACCACCGGAAGTTCGGCGTGATCACGGAGCACTACGCACCGCTGGGATCCGCCCTGGTCCTCGCCTTCCGGCAGGAGCTCGGCGAGCAATGGACCGAACGGCATGAGAAGGCCTGGATTCAGGCGTACGACACGATGGCGATGATCATGGCGGAGAGCGCCGAGCGAGACGCCGTCATCTCGCCGGCATGGTGGGATGCCGAGGTCGTCTTCCATCGTCGCCTGCTTGATGATCTGGCCATCATCCAGGCCAGGCCACACACGGATTATCCGTACCGTCCGGGTCAGTACGCCTATGTGATGTCGCCCCGGCGCCCGAAGATGTGGCGTGCTTACTCGATGGCTTCGGCGCCTCGGGACGACGGCCTGGTCGAGTTCCACGTGCGTGCCGTCGGTGCGGGCTGGGTCAGCAGTGCGCTGGTGTGGCGGACCGAGGCCGGAGATGTGCTGCGGCTCGGCGCACCACAGGGTTTCGACCTGGCCAATCCGCGGTCGGAGCGTGACCTGCTCTGTATCGCGGGCGGTGTTGGGATCGCTCCCATCCTCTCTGGCCTCCAGGAACTGGAGCAACGCCTGGATGGACGCCGGGTGCACGTGTTCTATGCCGGGCGTGACCGCGACAGCCTGTACGCGTTGCCGCATCTGGAGTCGATCGGCGTGCGCTACCGGCGCCTGACCGTGGTGCCGGTGGTGTCCCCGGACGGGCCGGAAGACCGCAGTCCGGATCTGATGGGCAACATCGTCTCGGCATACGGGGACTGGCGGGAGCATGACGTCTACCTCGCCGGGCCTACCCGCATGGTGCAGGCCGCCCTGGATCGGCTTCGAGAGCAGCAGATTCCCGAAGAGCAGATCGTCTGCGACGACTACGGCACCTGGTAAGCCGGACGCTCGACGGCCAGCTCCGTGGCCGCCGTTTGAGGTCGTTCTCGCGCCCTCTAGTCGTATCTAGTCTCACGCTTATACGGCGGTAGACACACGTAGCGGACGTCCAAGCCGCCTCTGGCGCCTAGGTGGTGGCGTGCTGACGCAGGTAGATGCCGAAGTGTGGGACGGTGAAGGCGATGGTTCCGCGCTCTGCGGAGTAGATCAGTCCCTTCTTGATCAGCGAGTCGCGTGCGGGGGACAACGAGGACGGTTTGCGGCCGAGCTGGACGGCGACGTCCGAGGTCGCGACCGTCCCGTCGACCTCTCCGGACAGGCTGGCCATCGCCTGCAAGTACTCCCGCTCGGCGGGCGTCGCGCGCTCATACCTGGAGCCGAAGAACCCGACCGCCAGCTCCGCCTCGGCGTCCGGGGCGGCGACCCGGACATCGTCCGCCGTGATCGGCACGGCCGGAGCATGGTCCCAGGTGACCTTGCCGTACGCCTGGACGAAATACGGGTAACCCTCGGTAGCGGTGTACAGCGCGTCGAGCGCCTCCTGCTCGTACTCCACGCCTTCCTCGGCGGCCGGCGCGACCAGTGCGAGGTCGGCGGCGTCCCGGTCGAGGCGGTCGATCCGCACATACCGGAACAGCCGCTCCGAGTACGACTTGGAGGCTGACAGCACGGCCGGCAGATGGGGCAGGCCGGCGCCCACCACCACCAGCGGCAATGCCTGCTGCGACAGCTCGTGGCACGCCGCGCAGAGCGCGGAGACATCCGTCGGCGGGATGTCCTGCATTTCGTCGACGAACACGGCGATGCCGACGCCGACATCCCGCGCGACCCCGGCCGCGTCGACGAGCAACTCGACCAGATCGACCTCGATGTCGCCGGTATCCGCACGGCCGGAGGCGGCGGCCACGTCGATCCCCGGATGCCAGCGATCGCGAAGCTTGGCGCCGTCAGCCGCGGACTTGAGGGCGAACGCCTTCAGGACGGAGAGAAACTGGTCGACCTGCTCGGGGTCACGGTGCCGGGGTGTGAGCTCCCGTACGGCCATGTGCAGAGCGCTGGCCAGAGGTCGACGGATCGACTGATCCGGCCGTGCCTCGATCTTGCCGGTTCCCCACAATCGCCGGATCGCCTGTGACCGCAGCGCATTCAGCAGAACCGTCTTGCCGACTCCGCGCAGGCCGGTCAGCACGAGCGACCGCTCCGGCCGGCCGCGTGCGATCCGTTCCAGGACCACATCGAACTGCTGCAGTTCGCGGTCGCGGCCCGCAAGTTCGGGTGGGCGTTGACCTGCGCCAGGCGCATAGGGGTTGCGTACCGGATCCATTGTCGGATGTTATCGGGCTTTCTAGTCCAGGCGCTAGACCGCTCTAGATTGGGGCATCGTCGTGCCGCTCGATATTTCTTCGCTTCTCTAGTCGCTGAGCTAGATGACGCTATACTCCCCCAGACTCCGCTCCTCGACTGCAGCAGTGGCGGCGCACAAGCGGCAGTGGGTGAGGTTGTTTGGGAGCGTTACCAGCACGTTTCGTAGACATCCTATGACTGGGATGGAACTGACGGAGGCTTCCGTGATTGAATCGGCCTGAACCCCTCGAAACGTCCGATGTTCTGGAGTGCCGAACGTCGAAGCGCTTCGACCGACGCCGATGTCAACGAAAGGACGTCACCTATGGCACGCCTCACGAGCGCGACCACGCGCGCGGGCCACCCATCCCGCCGGTATGCCGGTGTGACAGCCGTGGTCGCGGCCGCGGCCCTGGCGCTGGCTGCCTGCGGATCGGATGATGACGACGAAGGCCAGGCAGCAGCCGGTGATTCAGGGCCGGTGACGCTCGAGTTCTGGGGCTGGGTTCCTGATGTTGAGGCCGCGGTGGAGGAGTGGAACCAGGCGAACCCAGACATCCAGGTCAACTTCACAAGGATGACCGGCGACGACGGTGACAAGATCCCGTCCGCGGTCGACGCGGGCACCGGGCCGGACATCGCACAGATGAGTCAGCATCAGCTTCCGGACTATGTGATCAACGAGCGCGTGATCGACATCAGCGAATACGTCGCGGATGCCGAGGATCTGTTCACGGAGAGCTCGTGGGCGGCAGTCGAGTTCGCCGACGCCATCTACGGCCTTCCCCAGGACAGCGGTCCTGCGGCGATGATGTACCGCACCGACATCTTCGATGAACACGGCATCGAGGTGCCGGCCACATGGGACGAGTACGTCGAGGCCGGGCGGAAACTGCAGCAGGCCGATCCAGACGTGTACATCGGTCAGTTCTCTCCGAACGAGATGGGCCTGTGGTACCAGGACATGGTGCAGGCCGGCGGGAGCTGGTTCGGCATCGACGGTGATTCCTGGACGGTGTCGATCAACGACGAGGCCGGCCGGCAGGTCGCGGACAAATGGCAGACGCTGGTCGACGAAGAGCTGGTCAAGACCGTGCAGATGTGGACGCCCGAGTACTGGGCCGACATCAACAACGGCAACATCGCGACCATCACCTACGCCGCATGGTTCCCCGCCCTGCTGAAGGAGAACGCCGCTGACCTGACCGGGCAGTGGGCCGTGGCACCGGGGCCGGTCTTCGAAGGCTCGGACGCCGCAGGCGACACCGGAGGTGCCGTGACGGCGGTGATGGCGGGTGCCGAGCACCCTGAGGCCGCGTCCGCGTTCATCACGTGGTTGAACAGCTCCGAGGAGGGCGTCGACCACCTGGTCACCGGCGGCGGCATCTTCCCGGCGGCCAAGATCGGCCTGGAGAACGAGGAACTGGTACAGCCGGACGAGTACTTCGGCGGCCAGGAGATCCTCGAGGTCTACAAGGAGGCGGCGCTTCGGGTGCCCGGCGATAACCAGGAAGGTCCTGGATACCAACTGATCCAGAACGACCTGCTGGACGGTTTCGCGCAGGTGGCCAACGGCAGCACCACGTTCAGCGAGGTCCTCGACGAGGCCCAGGAGAACACCGTTCAGCGCCTGAGTGACCAAGGGCTCAGCGTCAAGTGAGTGCGGCCACCGCATCCACGGCAAGCCGTACCCGCCCCCGCCGCCGTCTGCGCGGCGGCGGCGGGGGCGGCGAACGGACCGCGCCGTACGTCTTCCTCGCGCCGTTCGTGCTGCTGTTCATCGGCTTCCTGGTCGTGCCGATCGGGCTGGCGATCTGGAACAGCCTGCACACCGTCCGGCGCAGTGGTCTGGGATTCGGCTCCGCGAGTGAGACCGTCTTCACCGGCCTGTCCAACTACACCGAGGCTTTGACCGATGCGGAGTTTCTCGCGGGCCTCGGCCGGGTCCTGCTCTACGGCGTCGTGCAGGTGCCCGTCATGCTCGCCCTGGCGCTCACGCTGGCCTTGCTGTTCGACTCCGCCGCCGTGCGGTTCAAGCGGTTCCTCCAGCTGAGCGTCTTCCTGCCGTACGCGGTACCGGCGGTCGTAGCCGCACTGCTCTGGGGCTTCCTCTACCAGCCGCAGGTGAGTCCCGTCGTCGACGTGCTGCGTTCGCTCGGGGCCGACCCGGACTTCCTTGCGCCCGGAACCGTGCTCTGGTCGATCGCCAACGTCACGGTCTGGTCGGTGACCGGCGTCAACATGATCATCATCTTCTCCGCATTGCAGACCGTGCCGCGGGACATCTACGAGGCTGCGCGGATCGACGGAGCCGGCGAGTTCCGCACCGCACTGCGGATCAAGATTCCGATGGTGGCGCCGGCGATCATCCTGACCGCGCTGTTCTCCGTCATCGGCACGCTCCAGCTGTTCAACGAGCCGATGGTGATGCGGTCGGTCACCTCCAACGTCTCCAGCGAGTACACGCCGAACATGATGATCTTCTCCACTACCACGCAGGGCGGGAACATCAACCTGGGTTCGGCGATGGCGATCTTGCTGGGCCTGGTGACCTTCGCGCTCTCGGTGGCGGTCTCCGTGGCGTCGAACCGTCGAGGAGGGAAGCGGTGACGGTGTCCGCAGTCGAACAGCAACGGGTTGCCTCCGCGCCGGTGCGCACCCGGCGTCGCGGTGGCGGGAGCAGCCACGGTGAGCGTCCGTCGAAACTCGGTGTCGCCGTCGTGTCGGTCTTCATGATCGGCGTTCTGGTCTACTTCATGCTGCCCGTCTACTGGCTGGTGGTGGCGTCCACCAAGACGGCGTCGGACCTGTTCTCCACGCCCGGGCTCTGGTTCTCCGAGATGAACCTCTGGGGGAACCTGTCCCGGCTGAGCACGTATGACGGCGGAATCTTCTGGCGGTGGATGTTCAACTCGTTCATCTACTCCGGCGTCGGCTCGGTCCTGATGACGTTCGTCAGCGTGATCAGCGGCTACGCGCTGGCGGTCTACCGCTTCCGCGGCCGTGCACTGGTGGTCGGCGCGGTGATGGGCAGCATGCTGGTGCCACAGACCGTGCTCGCTCAGCCGACGTACCAACTGCTGGTGGAGATCGGGCTGAACAACACGTACGCCGGGGTGCTCATCCCGAGCTTGGTGTACCCGTTCGGCGTGATGCTGGGGTTCATCTACGCCCGCTCGTCCATCCCGACCGAGATCCTGGAGGCGGCGAGGCTGGACGGCGCGAGTGAGTGGCGGATCTTCCTGTCGATCGGCAGCAGGCTGATGGGCACCGGCACGGTGACCATCCTGCTGTTCGCCTTCATCGGGAGTTGGAACAACTTCATGCTGCCGCTGCTGGTTCTCAACGACCAGAGCCTGATGCCGGTGACGGTAGGGCTGAACGGATGGAGCCAGGCCTCGATCACGGTGCCGGAGTTGCAGACCCTGACCGTGGTGGGCGCGCTCGTTTCGATCGTCCCCGTGGTGCTGGTCTTCCTGGGTCTGCAGCGCTATTGGCGCAGCGGGCTGGCCGCTGGGGGTGTGCGGTTCTGAGCGCTTCGCCGCACTCCGCTACCGCCGCCGTCACCGGTCCGACGACGGCCGGTGAATCGCCGTTCTGGTTCGACCGGCCGGCCGAGCATTGGCTGGAGGCGTTGCCGGTCGGAAACGGCCACATCGCAGCGATGTGTTTCGGCAGGCCGGGTGTCGACCGGCTGCAGATCAACGACCAGACTGCGTGGTCCGGGTCGCCGCGCAGCGAGGCGGCCGGTGGCCTGGTCTCCGCCGATGTGGCACGGCGGGAACTCGCCGCCGCCCGGGAAGCTCTCGATCGCGCCGACCACGGCGCGGCCGAGCGCCGGCTCAAGCGCCTCCAACAGCGCTACACGCAGGCCTACCTTCCGTTCGTCGACCTCGAGCTCGGGGTCCTGGCGGGCGGGCGGCAGGTCCGGACGGGCTCGGCCGGTGGGTATCGTCGCCGGCTGGATCTGGGGCAGGCGGTTGCCGTGCACCGATACACCGTCGACGGGTACACCCTGACCCACACCGTCTTCGCCAGCCGTCCGGCGGGTGTACTGGTGATCGACGTCGCGTCGGACCATCCCGACGAGATACAACTGGTGCCGGCGCTGACCACGCCGCTGCGCAGCTTGGGCGGCACAGAGCGTGCGGACGTCGCAGGACTGCTGGTGCAGCTGCCGTCGGACGTCGCTCCCACACATGAAGACGTCGAGGTCCCCGTCGCGTACTCGGATGAACCGGGCGCCGCCCTGCGCGGCGCGGCCGCGATGATCACCCGCGGACGTCCGGGCGGTGCCACCCTGTACCTCGCGACCGCGACGACATTCACCGCCATCGGTTCCCCGCCCGAGGGGGACGAGCACGACTGCTTCGAGCAGGCCGCCGCGCGCGTGCGGGCAGCAGCGGCCCGGGACCTCGGCGAGCTGCGCGCGGAGCACGTGGCCGCGCACCGCGCGCTGTATGACCGGGTGGTGCTGGAGCTCGGGCCGGCCGGCGCGAAGACGCCGACGCGCCGCCCGATCGAGCGCCGGCTGCAGGATCCGGATGCCTGGCGGAGCGAACCGGACCTGGTCGGCCTGCTGTTCCAGTACGGCCGGTACCTGCTCATCTCGTCGTCGCGGCCGGGCGGGCTACCGGCCAATCTGCAGGGAATCTGGAACGCGGCGATGCAACCGCCGTGGAGTTCCAACTACACCTTGAACATCAACACCGAGATGAATTACTGGCCGGCGGGGGTCACGGCGCTGGCTGAGTGCCACGAGCCGCTGATCGACCTGGTGGAGGCGCTCGCCGAGGCAGGGCGGGAGACGGCGCGCCGGCTGTACGGAGCCGGCGGGTGGGTCGCGCACCACAACTCGGATGCCTGGGCGTACACGTCACCGGTCGGGATGGGGCGCGGAGACCCGGCCTGGGCGCACTGGCCGATGGCCGGGCCCTGGTTGTGCCGGTCGCTGTGGGACGCCTACCAGTTCAGCGGAGAACCGGCGCTGTTGCGGCGGATCTGGCCGCTGCTGTGCGGTGCCGCGGAGTTCCTCGTCGACTGGCTGGTCGAGACCCCGGACGGTGCGCGGGCCACGTCGCCGTCGGTCTCACCGGAGAACCATTTCGTCGCTGAAGACGGCGAGCCGCGGGCGGTGGCGACGTCGTCGGCGATGGACATGGCGCTGTGCCGGGACCTGTTCGAGATCGTCTCCGCAGCCGCCGACACGCTGGGTGAGGACACGGATCTCGTGCACACGGTGCGTCGGCTGGCAGATCGATTGCCGGGGCCGGCCGTCGGCGCCCGCGGGGAGATCCTGGAGTGGGAGACCGAGCGCGTCGAGTACGAGCCCGCGCATCGGCACGTCTCGCACCTGTATGCGGCCTATCCCGGGACGGCCTCGCTCAGTGACGAGCAGCTGGCGGCGGTCGGACGTTCTCTCGACCTGCGCGGGGCGGACTCCACCGGCTGGTCCTTGGCGTGGAAACTCGCGCTCCGCGCTCGGCTGGGCCAGGGCTCGCATGTGTCCGAGCTGATCTCGTTGGCGTTCCGTCCGGTGCCGGCCGTCCCGGGCGCCGCCCGCGGACAGTTCGCGGGCGGGCTGTATCCGAACCTGTTCTCCGCGCACCCGCCGTTCCAGATCGACGGCAACCTCGGTTTCACCGGCGCGCTCGCCGAATGTCTCGTGCAGAGCCATACCGGTCGCATCGTGCTGCTGCCGGCACTGCCGCCGGAGCTCGCCGAGGGCCGGGTCAGCGGCCTGCGGACCCGGCAAGCGGTCCGGGTCGACCTGGAATGGTCCGGTGGGCGGCTGCGCCGGGCCGGTCTGCGTGCGCCGGCCGAGACCGAGGTGGAGCTGGTCTACGGCGATGCATGCACCCGGCTGACGCTGCCGGCGGGCACGGTCGTGGAGTACGTTCCGTGATCGTGTCCGCCCCGGCCGCGCGGTGCGTGCTCAGGCTGTGGTGGACAGGCGCAGCGCGGTCCACGAGGCCTTGGGCAGTGTGACGGACAGGCGGCCACCGTCGTCGAGCCGCGCGGACGTGTTCGGCTGCGGCGTGATGCGGTCCGGAGCAGTCTCCGTGTTCGACGCGTACAGGTCGTCGCCGTGGATGCCGACGGCCTCCACCACGCGTCGCGGGCCGATCGCCCGGGCGTCCAGGTCGACCTGGACGTCGTCCGCGGTGGACCGGTTGACCAGGAACACGGAGATGTCGCCGGCGTCGTCGTCGTAGGTCGCCACCGCGTCGACGACCGGCACGTCGCCGAATCGCTGCGTGTCGGTCGCCGGCGAGGTGATCTCGGCCTGCAGCACGTCGCCGGTGGCCAGCCGCGAGGTGATGGCGAACGGGTGGAAGGTGGTCTGCCTCCAGGCGCTGCCCCCGGGCTCGCTGCGGATGGGACCGATCACGTTGACCAGCTGCGCCTGGCAGGCGGCGGCGACCCGGTCGCTGTGCCGGAGCAGGGAGATGAGCAGGTTGCCGACGACGACGGCGTCCGCCACGTTGTACTCGTCCTCGAGCAGCCGGGGAGCGACCGGCCAGTCGACCGGGTTACCGGCGTCGCGATGCGCGGTCTGGTACCAGACGTTCCACTCGTCGAAGGAGATCCCGATCCGTTTGCGGCTCTTCTTCTTCGCGGCGACGTAGTCCGCGGTGGCGACGACGGAACCGATGAAGTGGTCCATGTCGACCGCGGAGGCCAGGAACGAGGCCATGTCGCCGTCGTGTTCCTGGTAGTAGGCGTGGCACGAGATGTAGTCGACGTAGTCGAACGCCTCATCGAGCACGTCGGCTTCCCAGCTGCCGAAGGTGGGCATGCTGGAGCTGGAGCTGCCGCACGCCACCAACTCCAGATTCGGGTCGATCATGCGCATCGCCCGGGCCGTCTCGGCGGCGAGCCGCCCATACTCGCGTGCGGTCTTGTGTCCGATCTGCCAGGGTCCATCGAGCTCGTTGCCGAGGCACCAGAGGGCGAAGCCGTGCGGGTCGGCCACGCCGTGTCGGCGCCGGAGGTCCGAGAGGCGGGTGCCGGACGGATGGTTGCTGTACTCCAGGATGTCCAGTGCCTCCTGGACACCGCGCGTGCCGAGGTTCACCGCCATCATCGGCTCCACGCCCGCCTTGGCGGCCCAGCGGGCGAACTCGTTCAGCCCGAACTCGTTCGTCTCGGTGCTGTGCCAGGCGAGGTCGAGCCGCCGGGGACGCTCCGCGACCGGGCCCACGCCGTCTTCCCAGCGGTAGCCGGAGACGAAGTTCCCACCGGGATAGCGGACCAGAGAGACGCCCATCTCGCGGGTCAGATCGAGGACGTCCTTGCGCAGGCCGTCTTCGTCGGCGAGTGGATGGTCAGGCTCGAAGATCCCGGTGTAGACGCAGCGCCCGAGGTGTTCGACGAACGAGCCGAACGTGCGGCGGTTGACCGGTGCGACCCGGAACGCCGGGTCGAGGGTCACGGTCGCGTTGAGCATGCGGGAACTCCTGCCTCGGTCTACATCGATAGGTAATGTGAGCGTTAACAGAGTATCGTGCTTGTCTCTGCCGCGGAAGTATCGTCCCGCTCCGGATGAGTAGCCGCCCGAGGCCACTTCCCCCCGGGGGCGGCCGCTCCGGGTGAGTAGTGGCCCGAGGACCACGTGCCCTCTGGGCCGCGGCCGGCAGGCCATGCCGCTGAGGCCGGCCGCGCAGGCCTGGCACGCTGAACGCACGTGCATGGCACGCTCAGGGACGGTGCTCGCGTCCGTTCAGTGCCGTTTGTGGAGGCGTTCAGCGTGCCATGCCTGGGACCCACCGGTCGTGCCGGCTGCGCCGACGGATCACTTGCCGAGTGCGGCGAACCGTCGCAGCGCCAGCGGGACGAAGATCGCCAGCAACGCCAACGGCCAGCCGATCGCCATCATCACGGCGTTGTCCGAGACCCACGATCCTGCCGACCAGTTCGGATTCTCGAAGAGGTCGCGGACCGCGCCGGCGGTCGCCGACATCGGGTTCCACTCGGCGAGCCTTCCCATCCATCCGGGCATGGTGTCCGGGGAGGTGAACGCGTTCGACAGGAACGCCACCGGCCACACCAGGATCTGCACCGCCTGCACCAGCTCCGGCTTGCCGGCGACCAGCCCGAGGTAGATGCCGATCCATAGCATCGCGAAGCGGAGCAGGAGCAGCAGGGCGACGGCGCCGAGGGCCGCGGCGAACGTGCCGTGCCAGCGCCATCCCACAAGCAGGCCGGCGCCGATCATGATCAGCAGCCCGATGGTGGATCTGAGCATATCCAGCAGGCTCCGGCCGACCAGGATCGCGGACTCGGCGATCGGCATCGACCGGAACCGGTCCAGTACACCCTTGTTGATGTCCTGGGTCAGCGTCACCATCGTCTCTTCCAGGCCGAACGCCATGGTCAATGCGAGCAGGCCGGGAACGAGGTAGTCCGGGTAGTCGCCGCCTTCGACCGCCATGCCGCCGCCCAGGAAGTAGGCGAACATCACCAGCATCATCACCGGGAACAGCAGACCCACCACAAGCTGCCCGGGGGTGCGGGCCCATTGTGCGAGTCCCCGGCGAACCATGGTGGCGGAGTCGGCGAGCAATCGTGCGACGTGCTGCGCGGCCGAGGTGGGCGCCGAGCGGCTGGGGGTGGGCGCTAGGCGGGTGCGGGTCGGCCGGTCACCCGGAACGGTCAGGTGGTCGTTCATGCAGAGACCTCCGGTGTGGTGTGTTCAATGGGCTCGTCGCCGGTCAGGTGCAGGAAGACCTCGTCGAGGGTGGGACGCCGCAACGCCACGTCCTCGATCTCGATCCCCGCGTCCTCCAAGCTCCGCAGGGACGTCGACAGCGCCGACATCCGATCGGTCACCGGGGCGCTGATCAGCCGGCGGTCTTGATCGGCGACGACGTCGTCGGCCTGGGCCGCCGCCTGAACCAGCGGGACCGCCGACGACACTTGGGCGGCGTCGTGGACCACGACGTCGAGGCGGTCCGCCCCGAGCCGGCCCTTGAGGTCGTCCGCGGTACCGTCCGCGATGATCCGGCCGCGCTGGACGACGGAGATCCGATCCGCCAGCTGATCCGCCTCCTCCAGGTACTGCGTCGTCAGCAGCACGGTCGTGCCGCCGTCGGCGAGGGATCGCACCGCATCCCACACCTCGGCTCGGCCACGCGGGTCCAGCCCGGTGGTCGGCTCGTCCAGAAACAGCACGTCCGGTGCGGTGATCAGGCTGGCGGCCAGGTCGAGGCGTCGCCGCATGCCGCCGCTGTACTGCTTCACCGGTTTCGCGGCCGCGTCGGTGAGATCGAACCGTTCCAGCAGTTCACGGGTGCGCCCCCGGGCTCCGTCGGCACCCAGGTGGTACAGCCGGGCGAACAGTTCCAGGTTCTGGCGTCCGCTGAGGTCCTGATCGAGCGCGGCGTGCTGGCCTAGCAGGCCGATCCGGTAGCGCACCTCGTCCGGCTCGCGCAGCACGTCGAAGCCGGCTACCGTGGCGTGGCCGGTCGAGGGCCGGAGCAACGTGGCCAGTATTCGGACCATGGTGGTCTTACCGGCGCCGTTAGGGCCCAGCAGGCCATGCACGACCCCGCGCGGAATGGTGAGATCGACTCCGGCGAGTGCCTGCTTGTCGCCGTAGGACTTGGTGAGCGCCTGGACCGCGACGGCGTCCGTACCGTCTCGACTGAACACTGGCACCTCCATCTAATCAAATTTGACCAGTCGCTCGAATGTATACCCCGCGTGGCGGTCTAGTCAAACTTGATGAGTAAAGTGGGCGACGAGGGTTGCCCCGCGCCCACGGAGGCGACGGCGTAGTCTTCAGGTTTCGCGCTCACTCGATACGCTGGCGGACGTGAGGACGGGTGGGCCGTCCCCGGGGTGACGGTGAGGAGATCCGCGTGTCGGTGATGCGGCTGCTGGTGCTCGGCGCGGTGCGTCAGCGCGGGCGCGCCCATGGCTACCAGGTCCGCAACGACCTGGAGTTCTGGGGAGCGCATCAATGGTCCAACGCGAAGCCCGGCTCGATTTACCATGCACTCAAGCAGCTGGCGAAGGAGGGGCGGCTACACGCCTTCGACACCGCGCCCAGTACGGCCGGCGGTCCTCCGCGGACCGAGTACGAACTCACGCCCGAAGGTGACGCCACCTACCTGCACCTGCTACGAGAGGCGTTGCGCGCCCATGATCAGCGGCTCGACGTACTGACCTCCGGCGTGGGCTTCATCGTCGACCTGCCGCGCGCGGAGGCGATCGCGCTGCTCAAGGAGCGGGTCGCTGCGCTCGAAGGCTGGCGGCACGAGGTCGTCACGTACTGGTCGCCCGGCGAACCACCGCCAGAGTGGGGACACATCGGCGAGATCATGCGGCTGTGGCTGCACAACGCCGACAGCAGTGCGGAGTGGACACGTGGGCTGATCGCGCGGCTGGAGGCCGGAGCGTACGTGATGGCCGGAGAAGGCGAACGCTCCGTCGACACCCTCCCGGACGGCGTGGAGAACCCGTACGCGCCGTAGCGGAAGGCCGAATCAGCGCGGGAGCTTCATCCCGAGCGTGTACCCGGCCGGCGGGCGGTCGGTGGGCGGTTCGACCAGCCGGGTGAATCCCAACCGCTCGTAGAAGCCGATCGCCCGGTGGTTGCGCGCCGAGACCCCCAGGTGCACGCCGGGCGACCCCAGCGCCGTCAGCTGGTCCAACAGGCGCTCGATCAGCCGCCGGCCGACGCCGTGCCCCTGCGCCCGGGGAAGCAAGTCGATGTGCAGATGCGACGGGTGCGTGGCAGGCACCTCCAGGTACGGGCGCGGGTGTGTCGGGACCGGGGCGTGGATCATCCGGATCATCCGCGCGTCGCGGCTGGTGTCGTCGTCGGCGGGTTCGGGATACCGCTTGCGTAACGGCGGCCACCACTCGCGCTCGCACCAGTCTTCGAAAGCGAGCGTGTCCAGGCACCCGATGACGTAGCCGGCCACTCCGTCGTCGTCGGTGGCCACCGAGATCAGGCCGGGATCGTGTGCGGCGTACGGAGCCGCGAAGATCTCGCCGATCAGCTTGGGATCAGCGAACTGCCCGGTGGCGTCCTCGCCACTGTCGCCCGTCCGCAGACAGATGTCGTAAAGCGCGGGCAGGTCACCCGACCGGTAGGACCTGATGTGCACGGAACTCCCTCTCGCTCGTCGTCCGGTCCATCTTTGCGTACCGTCAGGGCCAGGCGCACGTGCCCGATGGCTGGATCCCGTGATCGCTTCCGACGGCACCCCGGGCCGGTCTGCCTTGGGAAGGCTGCCACACGGCGGTGCAGAATGGAAGGATGATCTCCGTCGATCTCGCTCGCCGGCTCCGGGACGCGGGCCTGAAATGGGAGCCGCAGGCCGGAGACCACTTCATCATCCCGGATCGCGATATGGACGACGATGTGTTCGTCGTCAGCACCATGGTGGTGGACGTCCATGACTTCCCGTCCGGCCGCGTCATCGGATTCAACGGCACGGTGGAGTGGGCGCTGGACAGCATCGAGAAGGAGAAGGTCTTGTGGCTGCCGACGGAGGCGCAGCTGCGCGAGCGCCTCGGCGGGACCTTTTCACAGCTGGTCCGTCAGGACGGTCGGTACATCGTCGTGCTGGACGTCGACGGTCGCGAGGTCACACGGGAGGCGGATCGGGCCGACGAGGCCTACGGCCGCGCCCTCCTCTACCTCGCCACCGGCACCTAACCCTCCACCCCAACAACGCTCCCCGCCGGCCCTAAATGATCATGTGAAGTGGGTTTTCTCGTGCACTACCATGCCTGCAGACCTGTTGGAGCACGAAGAAACCTACTTCACATGATCATTTAGGCGTGGTTAGAGGCCTTGGGCGAGGCGGAAATATGCCTGATTCCAGTGGAGCTCCTTGGCGAACTGGCGCGACGTCGTGGCGGAATCGACGACGAGTAGCTCCGTGGCCACCATGTCGGCGAAGTCCGAGAGCTCCTCGACGCCCACGGCCGACGACAGCACCGTGTGATGCGGGGCGCCGGCGGTGATCCACGCCTCGGCCGACGTCGCCAGGTCGGGCCGCGGCTTCCAGACCGCCCGCGCGACCGGGAGGTTCGGCAGCGGCTCGTCCGGCGGCACCACGTCGATCTCGTTGGCGACCATCCGGAAGCGGTCCCCCATGTCGGCCAGCCCGACGACCACCCCCGGCCCTGGCTCCGCATCGAAGACGAGGCGGACCGGGTCCTCCCGGTCACCGATTCCGAGCGGGTGGATCTCGCAGGACGGTCGACCGGCCGCGATGCTGGGGCAGACCTCGAGCATGTGCGCACCGAGGATCTTCGGTTCGCCGGGGCCGAAGTGGTAGGTGTAATCCTCCATGAACGACGTTCCGCCGGGCAGCCCTTCCGCCATCGCCTTCGTAGTACGCAGCAGCACGGACGTCTTCCAGTCGCCCTCGCCGCCGAAGCCGTAGCCGTCGGCCATCAGCCGCTGCACGGCGGCCCCGGGCAGCTGGCGAAGGCCGCCGAGATCCTCGAAGTTCGTCGTGAAAGCCCGGAACCCACCGCTGGTGAGGAACTGCCGCAGGCCCGCCTCGATCCGGACCGCGTACCGCAGCGATTCCCGCCGCTCGCCGTCCTTGCGCAGCTCGGGCACGATGGCGTAAGAGTCGTCGTATTCGGCGACGAGGCGGTCCACTTCGGCGTCGGACACGGAGTCCACGACCTCGACCAGGTCGTTGACACCGTAGGTGTTCACCGATACGCCCAATCTGGCCTGGGCGTCGACCTTGTCGCCTTCGGTGACCGCGACGTCGCGCATGTTGTCGCCGAACCGAGCCAACTTCAGCGACCGGATCTCGGCGACGCCGCGCGCGGCCCGCATCCAGCTGGCGATGCGGGAGAGCGCCGTGGGATCGCTGACGTGACCGACGACGGTCTTGCGGGCCATCCTGAGCCTGGTCTGGATGTAACCGAACTCGCGGTCGCCGTGCGCCGCCTGGTTCAGGTTCATGAAGTCCATGTCCAGCTCGGACCAGGGCAGTGAGACGTTCGCCTGGGTGTGCAGGTGGAGCATCGGCACGTCCAGCACCCGCAGCCCACGGATCCACATCTTGGCGGGCGAGAAGGTGTGCATCCAGGCGATCACACCGATGCAGGCGTCCGACGCGTTGGCCTCAAGACAGATGCGACGGATGGCTTCGGCATCGGTGAGGATGGGCTTCCACACCACCCGCACCGGTATGGAGCCGGCGCCGTCGAGTTCCTTCGCCACCTGCTGGGACTGCTCGGCGACCTGGCGCAGCGCGTCCTCTCCGTACAATCCCTGGCTGCCGGTGAGGAACCACACCTCTTGCTCGGCCGACCTCAGCTCCATCTCGTCTCCTTCGTGTCCGTGTGCTCAGCGCTGGCCGTAGACGTTCTGGTACCGGTCGTACAGCCGCGCGACGTCGTCCTGCGGGATCGGGATGGGCTCGCCGAGCTGCCGTGCGATGTGGACGGTACGGGCGACGTCCTCGCACATCACGGCCGCCTTCACCGCGGCCCGGGCGTCCTTGCCGATGGTGAAGACACCGTGGTTCTGCATCAGCACGGCGGGCGAGTTGTGCCCGGACAGCGTCTTGACGATGCCCCGGCCGATGGAATCGTCGCCGATCAGGGCGAACGGCCCCACCGGGATCTCGCCGCCGAACTCGTCGCCCATCGCGGTCAGGACGCACGGTATCGACTCGCCCCGAGCCGCCCACGCGGTCGCGTACGTCGAGTGGGTGTGCACGACACCACCTACGTCGGGCATGTGCCGGTAGACGTATGCGTGCGCGTCGGTGTCGCTGGACGGGGACAGGTCACCGTCGACGAGCACGCCATCGGCGTCACAGACGACGATCGACTCGGGTGTGAGATCGTCGTAGCTGATCCCGCTCGGCTTGATCACGAACAGGTCCGTCCCGGGCACCCGCCCGGAGACGTTGCCCGCGGTCCAGGCGACCAGCCCGTACCGGACGAGTTCCGCGTGGAGGACGCAGACCTCCTCACGGATGCGGGCGATCGCTGCGGTCGTCTCCTCGTTCACGTCTCCGTCTCCCGTGTACGCGCGCATGGCGTCATGCGCTCAGCGCCTTCCGCCGGATCTCCCGAAGACGGCGCAGGACGTCGTTCTCGCCCCGGCCGAAGTAGTCGTGGAGTCTCGTGTACTCGGCGAAGAGGGCCTCGTACGCCTTGGCACGTTCCGGATCCGGCGTGTAGACCGCGCGGTTCACCCTGCCCATGGCGGCTGCCGCCACGCGGATGTCGTCGTAGGCATCGGCGGCGACCGCGGCATGGATGGCGGACCCGACCGCCGGCGCCTGCTCGGAGACGGCGGTGCTCAGCGGCAACCCGGTCACGTCGGCGTAGGTCTGCATCAGGAAGGCGTTCTTGAGCAGTCCGCCGGCGACGATGAGCTCCTCGACGCGGACACCGGAGGTTTGGAAGGCCTCGATGATGGTGCGGGTGCCGAAGGCGGTGGCCTCCAGCAACGCTCGATAGGTGTCCTCCGGGCGGGTGCCCAGCGTCTGCCCGACGACGACGCCGGACAGCTCGTGATTGACCAGCACCGAACGGTTGCCGCTGTGCCAGTCCAGGGCGATCAGCCCGTGCTCGCCGACGCTCTGCTGGGCGGCCAACTCGGTGAGGTACTCGTGAACCGAGACGCCGCGCCGGTCGGCCTCCGCCACGTAGTCCGGCGGTACGGACGTATCGACGAACCAGGCGAAGATGTCGCCGACGCCGCTCTGTCCTGCCTCGTAGCCCCACAACCCGGGCACGATGCCGCCGTCCACCACGCCGCACATGCCGGGGACCTCACGCAGCACGTCGCCGTTCATGATGTGACAGGTCGAGGTGCCCATGATGGCCACCATCTGCCCGGGGTCGACGGCCTGTACGGCGGGTGCGGTCACGTGCGCGTCGACGTTGCCCACCGCCACGGCGATGCCCTCGGGAAGGCCGGTCCAGGCCGCCGCCTGCGCGGTGAGCCCGCCGGCCCGGTCGCCGAGCCGCCCGATCGGGTGTTCCAGCTTGTCCTTGACGAACCCGGCGAACCCGGGGTTCAGCGCGCCGAGGTAGTCCTGGCTCGGGTAGGCGCCGTCCTGCAGGATCCCCTTGTACCCGGCGGTACAGGCATTGCGGACGTACTGTCCGCACAGCTGCCAGACGATCCAGTCGGCCGCCTCCACCCAGCGGTCGATCGCCTCATAGACCTGCGGATCCTCCTCCAGCACCTGGAGGGCCTTGGCGAATTCCCATTCGGAGGAGATCAGCCCGCCGTAGCGCGGCAGCCAACTCTCGCCGCGTTCTGCGGCCAGTGCATTGATCCGGTCCGCCTGGGGCTGTGCGGCGTGGTGCTTCCACAGCTTGACGTAGGCATGTCTGCGGTCGGCGAACGCCGGGAGTTCGCACAGCGGCGTCCCGTCGGCTCGTACCGGCAGCACGGTGCAGGCGGTGAAGTCCGTGCCGATGCCGATCACGCGCGCGGGGTCGATCCCGGCCTCGGCGACCGCCGCCGGCACGGCTGTCTTGAGCACGTCGACGTAGTCGGACGGCACCTGCAGCGCCCAGTCCGGTGGTAACCGCTCACCTGTGCCCGGGAGGGTCTGATCGACGACGCCATGGCTGAACTCATGTACGGCGCTGCCCAGCTCCGCACCGTCGGACACCCGGACGACGACCGCACGGCCGGACAGCGTGCCGAAGTCGACGCCGACGACGTAGCGGTCGTCGGCGGATCCGGCCGCGGGGGGAGACTGGTTGTTAGCGTTCACAATGTACACAGATTAGCGTACCGTTCCCCCGAACGGTAGGGGTCCGGGCGAGCCGATTCGCGAAACCACCGGGCCTGCTCACCCGACCGAGTCAGCCGGACGCTGCAGAGCTGGCCCTGACGACGAGTTCCGCGGCGACGATCGACCGGCGAGCCGAGCTCCGCCGCGGACCACTGTCGATCTCCGCCAGGAGCATGCTCATGCTCTGCCGGCCGACTTCGGCGAAATCCTGGCGCACGGTGGTGAGCGGCGGGCTGAAGAACTCCGCTTCCGGGATGTCATCGAAGCCGACGACGCGGACGTCGTCCGGAACCCGGATGCCCGCCTCGCCGAAGGCGCGCAAGAGACCGAGCGCCATCTGGTCGTTGCCGGCGAAGACCGCGTCGACCACCGGTGCCGCGCCGTCGCGCCGCCGCTTCACCAGCTCCTGCCCGGCTTGGTATCCGGACAGCGGACTCCAGTCGCCGCGAATGAACTCGGGAACCGGAGCATCGCTCTCCTCCAACGCCTGCTGCCAGCCGCGTACCCGGCCCTCGGCCTCCAGCCACTCGGCCGGACCGGCCACATGCCATACCGTTCGATGGCCTTGATCGAGAAGGTGTCGCGTAGCCATCTTCGCGCCCTCTACCTGATCGACCGCGACGACCGGCAGCTCCCCGGCCTCGCCTCCCTCAACCGCCACCGCCGGCATCTTGGGCGGTCGCCCGGCCAGCGCATCCACGGCGGAGCGTTGCGGTGCGATGACGATGAGGCCATCGACCGACTGCTCCGCGAGGTAGTCCAGCGCCTCGTCGATGCCCTGCCGGGTGATGTTCTTCAGGCTGACGATGCTGACGAAGTAGCCGGCCTCCCGCGCGGCCTGCTCGATCCCGAACAATGTGCTGGCGGGACCGTAGAGCGTGGTGTCGAACGCCACCACGCCGAGCGTGTTGGTCCGGCGGGTGACCAGCGCCCGGGCGGTCCGGTTGCGTCGATATCCGAGCTGCTCGATCGCCGCCAGCACCTTCTCCCGGGTGGCGGGCCGGACGTTCGGGTGGTCGTTCAGCACCCGGGAGACGGTCTGATGGGACACACCCGCCATCCTGGCCACGTCGACCATCACAGGGCTGCGCGCGGAGACTTCAGGATCCATTTTCGAAGCGTAACCCGGCGGGGCCGTCACTTCAGGAGCTTGGACATGCGACGGTCGGCGAGGATCTTTCCGGATGTCTGGCAGGTCGCGCAGTACTGCAGGCTGGAGTCGGCGAACGACACCTCGCGCACCACGTCGCCGCAGACCGGGCACGGCTGGCCGGTCCGTCCGTGCACCCGCATCGAGCTCCGCTTCGAGTCCTTCAGGTCCCGCGCGGCCAGCCCTTCGGCTCGCTCCAGCGCTGACGTCAGCTCACCGATGATGACGCCATGCAGGCGGGCCACCTCGTCGTCGGTCAAGGTGGAAGCCGGATGGAACGGAGAGAGCTTCGCCGCGTGCAACACCTCGTCCGAGTAGGCGTTCCCGATACCGGCGATGGTGGACTGATCGCGCAGGACGCCCTTGATCTGCGCCCGTCCCGCGTCGGTGAGCAGCCGGTGCAGGCGCTCGACGGTGAACTCATCGGAGAGCGGATCCACGCCCAGGCGGGCGATGCCCGGTACCTCGGTGATCTCCCGCACGACATACACCGCGAGTTTCTTCCGCGTTCCCGCCTCGGTCAGGTCGAAGCCGGAGCCGTCGGAGAGGTGTACCCGCAGCGCGAGCGGACCCTTCCCCGGTTTCGGCGGCCGTTGCGGCAGTGAGTCACTCCAGCGCAGCCATCCGGCCCGGGCCAGATGGATGGCGAGGTGTACGCCGTCGCAGTCGATGTCCAGGAATTTTCCATGACGCCGCGTCGAGGAGACCGCGAGCCCACCCAGCGCGGTGATCGGCGGGTCGAACGTCTTCAATACGCTGATGGCGGCGACGTCGACACGCGCCACCGCCTTGCCGACCGCGTTCTCGCGCAGGAACGCGGCCAGCGCCTCCACCTCCGGCAGTTCCGGCATGGTGCCATCATGCCCTGTTCTGGTCCGTGCCGGTAAAGGCCGGCGGAAGGTCGAGCCGCAGCGCAGCGCGCAGTCGGCTCAGGTACTCCTGCCGGGAGATCTCTACCACGCCCAGGCTGGCCAGGTGCGGCGTCCCCCACTGGACGTCGAGCAAGCGTCCGGCGGCGCCGTCGGCTGTCAGCATCTCCACCAGCGCGACCAGCGCGACCTTCGACGCATCTCGCCCCCATCGCTCCGGAGCGTGGAACATCGATTCGCCGGCGAACAAGCCGCCCACAGCTACGCCGTAGAGTCCACCGGCCAGCCGGCCATCGGGTGTCCATGCCTCCACCGAGTGCGCCCATCCGAGCCGGTGCAGGCGGCTGTAAGCGCTGCGGATGTCATCGGTGATCCACGCTCCTGGCCGGTTCGGGTCAGCGCACGCGTCGACCACCTCGTCGAAGACCGCATCCACGGTGATCTCGAACCTCTTCATCGCCTGCCGCAGCGAGCGCGAGACCCGCAGACCGGTCAGCGGCAACACGCCGCGCGGGTCCGGGGACCACCAGGCGAGTTCGGTGGCGCGGCCGAAGAAACGGCTGACCGGCATCGGAAACAGACCGGAGCGATACGCCGCGAGCAGAGTCCCGGGTTCGAGGTCAGCGCCGACGGCGACGAGGTCGCCGTTATCGGTGTGAACGACGGGTAGATCCCACCGTGTCGGCGGTGGTTCGACCGGCACGTGGACCTCCTTACGTCTCGCCTCTGCTCACAGCGTATGCCGTGTGGCGCGTCCCTGTATGGCGCCCTGGGCCGACGGCTCTCGGCGTACAGTGGTGGCATGGGTCTTCGGGCGAACATGGCGATGTGGGCCGGCAATCATGCGGCTCGGCGGGCGGCACCCGCCGTGGCCACCCGTGGTGCGCAACATTTCGTCGACCGGGCGATCGACGGGTTCCCCGGCTTTCCGGGCGCGCGCGAGGTGGCTCGCAAGCATCTGGAGCGTCGGCGCGACGTCGACCGGGCTGTGCGCGATGTGATCGAACAACACGTGCGCCTGGCGGGTGTGCAGGGCTTCGTCGCCAACCTCGGAGGCGTGGTGACGTTGCCGGTCGCGATCCCAGCCAACATCGCCGGTATCGCTGTCCTGCACCTGCGCATGGCCGCGGCGATCGCGTACCTGCGCGGTTACGACCTCGCCGACAGCCGGGTCCGTACGGCGGCGCTGATGACACTGCTGGGCAGGGATGGCGCGGGTGCGTTCCGCCAGGACGGCGCCGTGTCCACGCTGCCGCACGACGTCGCCGTGGCGCGGAACCCCATTGAACACGTCACGATCGAGCGGGTGGCGGCGCGGGTCGGGCAGGAGCTCACCGCACGCGTCGGCGGAAAGCACGCCACCTTGATGATCGCCAAGCGGGTGCCGGTGATCGGCGGCGCCGTGAGCGCGGGCGTGGATGCCGTCTCGACGTGGTCGGTCGGGCGCTACGCCGACAGCCAGTTCCCCACCAACGTCATGGTCGAGCGCGCCTGACCCGGCTCAGCGCTCGGCGGCTCGAAGCACCACTCCACGGATGAACGCGGCCTGGCCGACGTGCTGTGCGGCGTCGTTGGCCACGCTGACCAGCCGCACCCCGAGCATGACGGGCGGGTCCCACCGGTCGTCCACGATGCGGTCGAGGTCCGCGTCGGAGAGCCGGTTCACGTAGCTGACCGCCGTCTCGTGGGCGGCGTCGTGGTATCCGGTCAGAAGATCACCGGAATCGACCCGTACGGCGGCGACGTCGGCGCTGCTGTGACCGAAACCGGTCGACGTCGGCGGGAACGGTAGCGCGAACCGCTCCGACCATCCTCCGGCGAGCCAGGTCTGTTCGGTGCCGGCCGCCTCCGCCAGGTGGTCGTCGAGGATCCGGGTGAGGTGCCACACAAGCCAGGCGATGGAGTTGGCCTGTTCGTCGACGCGGTGGGCGAGTTGATCCGGCGTCAGGCCGTCGACGACGCTGTGAACCTCCTCACGCACCCGTCCGTACGCATCGATCAGAAGCTCGGCACTTCGCACCGGGATCACCCTCTCTGCTCATCCGCCATGATCACCATTCCGCGCAGGTCACGGTATGGTCACGCACGTGCCCGTGTACCCACGTCAAGTGGTGTGCACGCGGTCGTGGGCCGTGATCTTCCGGTAATAAATGGCTCACATCGGCGTCCCTATCTTGGCTATTCTCAGATGTGGGAGGCCAAATGGGTACAACTTTCGCAGGTTTAGTCCGGGCGCTGCGGCGGCGACGCCCCGTCGAGGAAGCTGCTCCCGGTCCAGACCCGTTCGATACGCTCTCGGTCCAATACCGGCTGACCAGCCTGGCGGCCGAGATCAAGACGCTGGAGCGGGACAACCGTCGCTGGGCTCGGGGATTCCATCTGGTCGCGGCCACCGCGGCCTATGACGGCTTGCTGTGTGACGCCGCACGGATGTCGGGGGTGCCGGTTCCGGACGCCGACCCGCCCGTGCGCAGGTTGATGCTCGAACCGGAACTCCGCCGCGCCGGCTGGAACTGGTAGCCGCGGAACCGCTGGATACGGGTGGGACCGAGCCGCAGGCGCTGAGGGGCCGGGCCGGCCTGCGGGGGTCGTACAGCCTGCCCGGTACCCGTTACGCCCCGGTCGTCGACCGGCCGGCCTCGAAGTCAAGTAGGGCCCGCTTGCGCTCCACACCACCGCCGTATCCCGTCAGCGCCCCGGACGTACCGATGACTCGGTGACAGGGAACGATGATGGAGATCGGGTTCCGGCCGTTGGCCATGCCGACCGCCCGGAACGCGGTCGGGTGCCCGATCTGCTCGGCGATCTCACGGTAGCTGCGAACCTCGCCGTACGGGATCGAGCGCAATGCGGCCCACACTTCGCGCTGGAACGGTGTGCCGGCGGCGTTCAGCGGCAGCTCGAACTCCTTCAGGTCGCCGGCGAAGTACGCGTCGAGCTGCCGTACGGTGCTGTCGAACGGGCGGTCATCGCGCACCCAGCTCGGGTCGACGTCGTGCGGCCCGTGCCGGCGTTCTTCCATGTAGAGGCCGGTGAGGCCGCCGTCGTCGGCCGTCAGCAGGAGCGGTCCGACCGGGCTGTCGGTGGTGGTCCAGTACGTCGTCATCTTTTCGTCGTCTCCTTCGTCTCTATCGCCGTCCACACGTGCATCAAGGCGTACGACCGCCATGGTCGCCACCGCTGTGCGTGGGCGGCTGCCGCGCGCGGGTCGCCGGGCAGCCCGAGGGCGGCCAATCCATGTCGGACGCCCAGATCAGTGGGTAGGAACACGTCCGGGTCATGCAGGACGCGCATCCGGATATAGCTCGCCGTCCACGGGCCGATGCCGGGCACCGTGAGCAGTTCGCGCTCCGCCTCGTCCCGGTCGACGCCGATGTCGAGCCGGATGCGTCCTGCCGCGAGCCGGCTCGTGAGCTCGTGGAGGGTGCGCTGCCGGCGCCCGGGCATGGGGAAAGCCGCCGGGTCGACGTCGGCGAGCACCGCTGCGCTGGGGAAGGTATGGGTGACCGAACCGACCGGCGCGTCGAGCGGCTTACCGTATGCGGCCACCAGGCGTCCCGCTACCGTCCGGGCCGCTGCCACCGAGACCTGCTGCCCGATGACAGCCCGGACGGCGAGTTCCGCACCGTCCGCGGCGCCGGGGACCCGGACGCCTGGCATCCCGGCCACGCGTGCGCGTAGCGGCGGGTCGGCACCGAGCGCGGCATCGACGGCCTGCGGATCGGCGTCGAGATCCAACAACCGTCGGCACCGCGCCACCGCGGCGGTGAGATCGCGCGGATCTGCCAGCCGGAGGACTGTGCGCACCCACCCATCGTCGGGGGTCAGTTCGACGACCGCCGGGCCGTGCGGAAGTGACATGCTCCGGCGGTACGTATCGCCGATGGTCTCCTCGATGCCGGGCACCGCGCGAGTGGACAGGAAGTCGATGACCCGCCGGAGGTCGGCCGGGCGCCGATGGGCCAGCCGCAACGCGATGGTCCCGGTGGCCGGTTGGGCGCCGTGCGCGTCGGTGGGGCCACGCCCGGCTCCGACGGCTCGGCGACGCATGCGTCGCCGCAGGTCACTGGGCGTGTACGCGTACGTTTCCCGGATCGTGTCGTTGAACTGGCGGACGCTGGCGAAGCCGGACGCGAACGCGACTTCGGTGACGGGCATATCCGTCGTCTCCAGCAGGGTCCGTGCGGTGTGCGCGCGTTGCGAGCGGGCGAGCCGTAACGGACCGGCCCCGACTTCGCTCACGAGCATCCGGTGGATCTGCCGCTCGCTGTAGCCGAGCTGCTCGGCCAGCCCGGTCACCCCCGCGCGGTCCACGAGGCCGTCGCCGATGAGCCGCATGGCGCGGGCGGTGACGTCGGCTCGGACATTCCACTCCGGCGAGCCGGGCGTGGTGTCGGGCCGGCATCGCCGGCACGCACGGAACCCGGCCGCTTGAGCCTCGGCCGCGGATCGGTAGAAGCGGATGTTCTCACGCCTCGGGGTCCGCGCCGGGCAGCTGGGCCGGCAGTAGATTCCGGTCGACGTCACGCCGATGTAGAAGACGCCGTCGAACCGTTCATCACGGCTGCGCACCGCGCGATAGCGCATGTCATCGTCAAGCACGCGTCCAGTGTGACCCGTCCGCCTCGGTCGTTACTAGCGGAAAACGGACGCGCATGTCCCCATGATCACCAACGGCGGGACCGGCGACGGTACGGCCGGCGGTTGATGATCACGGGGACATCGACGGAATCGGTCAGATGTCGCGGAAGGTCTCGATGCGTGCCCCGAGCAGCGACAGCCGCGCCGCCAGGTCCTCGTATCCGCGGTTGATGACGTAGACGTTGCGCAACACCGACGTCCCCTTCGCGGCCAGCATCGCCAGCAGTACCACCACAGCGGGACGCAACGCGGGCGGGCAGATCACCTCGGTTCCGGAGAACCGGGTGGGTCCGTCCACCAGCACCCGATGCGGATCCAGCAGCGTCACGTTGGCGCCGAGCCGGGTGAGCTCGGTGAGATAGATAGCGCGGTTCTCATACACCCAGTCATGGATCAGGGTGGAGCCGGATGCGGTCGCCGCGATCAGCGCGAAGAACGGGAGATTGTCGATGTTCAGACCGGGGAACGGCATCGGGTGGATCTTGTCGTTCGGCGCCTTGAGGATCGACGGTCGCACGGTGAGGTCCACCAGCCGCGTCTCGCCGTTCGCGGCCGTGTACTCGTCGGAGCGGTCGTAATCGAGGCCCATCTCCTCCAGGAGGGCGAGTTCGATCTCCAGGAACTCCACCGGTGCCCGTTCGATGGTGATCTGCGACGACGTGACGATCGCCGCCGAGAGCAGGCTCATCGCCTCGATCGGGTCCTCGGACGGGGCGTAGTCCACGTCGCGGTCGATGTCCTCCACGCCATGCACGGTCAGGGTGGTGGTGCCGATGCCGTCGATCCGGACTCCCAGCCGGGTCAGGAAGAAGCACAGATCCTGGACCATGTAGTTGGGGCTGGCGTTGCGGATCACCGTGACCCCGTCGTAGCGGGCGGCCGCCATCAGCGCGTTCTCCGTGACGGTATCGCCGCGCTCGGTGAGCACGATCGGACGGTTCGGCTTGGCGGCGCGGTCCACCTCGGCGTGGTAGAAGCCCCCGGTGGCCTTGATCTCCAGGCCGAAGGGGAGCAGGGCAGCCATGTGCGGACGCACCGTGCGCGTGCCCAGGTTGCATCCGCCCGCATAGGGGAGCTTGAACTGCGCTTCGAGGTGCAGCAGCGGGCCCAGGAGCATGATGACGCTCCGGGTGCGACGAGCGGCGTCGACGTTCATGGAATCCAGTTCCAGCCGTTCCGGGGGAATGATCTCCAGATCGCGTCCCCCGAGCCAGCGGGTTCGGATGCCGATGCTCTCCAGCACTTCAAGGATCCGATTGACCTCTTCGATGCGCGCGACACCGCGCAGCACTGTGCGGCCCTTGTTCAACAGGCTCGCGCAGAGTAGAGCGACGCTGGCGTTCTTGCTGGACTTGACTGTGATGTTGCCGGACAGTTGTTGACCGCCGGTGACGCGTAGGTGCGACGGCTCGGGCTGGCCGACCGTGACGATCTCGCTGTCCAGAGCCTCGCCGATCCTGGCGATCATCTCGAGGCTGAGATTCTGGTGTCCCTTCTCTATCCGATTGACGGCACTCTGGCTGGTACCAAGCTGTTCCGCGAGTTGGTTTTGAGTCCACCCGTGGTGTAACCGTGAGTCGCGTATCAAGGAGCCGATTCGGCGCAAGTAGTCATCTGCCACGAGCTGAGACCCTATCTCACATGTGAGTTACCGCTTGTGCGCCGCACCGATCTTTCCGGATTTGTCGGCGTGTGACGCACGTTTCTTGTGATGCGAGAGGGTACGGTGGCCCGCATGGCCTCTGTCCGTCACCGTCGCCGCCTTGCCGTTGTCCGTGTGCTGGCCGTCGTCACCCCGGTGCTGGCCGCTGCATTGGCAGCGGTCGCTTTTGTGGTGGGTGGAGACTGGCCGCTGATCGCTGCCGGAGCGGGCGGGGTCGCGTCCGTCGTCCTGGGTGTGATCGTCTTCCGCCTGGAACGACAGTTGCGGGTGGAGGTGGCTACGGTCCGGGCGGACCAGGCCGCCGAGTACTCGGAGATGCATGCACGATATTCGGATGAGCACCGCCAATTCACCGACCATATGGTCGGTCTGCTGGACGTGGCCGGTGAACGGATCGACACGATGCGCCGGCAGGTCAATGAACTCGAAGTCGAGCTGACATACTCGCGCAATGCGCGCCAGAGCGCGTCGACCCCCAGTGATCAGATGGCGCGTCGCGCCGAAGCGGACTGGAACGACCTCTGGCCCGATCTCTCCGACGCGCCGACCGTCGTCGATCTCGTCGCCTGGGAGGATAAGCACCGGGATCTGCTGCCGGAGGCGTCCGAGGGCGGCGATGCGTTCGAGCCGCCCGAGGAGCGTACGGCCTAAGCGTCGAGCGTACGGCCTAAGCGTCGCTGACGGTGACCAGGTCGACTTGGCTCGGCTCGATGGACCGGTTGTCCGCTTCCACCGAGCGACGGAGTGCCGCGTGCAGAGTGGACGGGGTCAACACGCCGAGGTAGCGATCGTCGTCCCCGAGCACCGCGATCCACCCGGCGTTCCATTGCAGCATCTCGGCGAACGCCACCTTGAGGCTGTCGCCCAGTTCGACCCACGCTTCCATGCGGCGTGCATGATCGCTGACCACGCCATCACCGGTGGCCGTGTCCTGGCTGATCCAGCCGGCTAGCCCGCCCTTGGAGTCCAGTACCACGGCCCACCTGGACGTTCCCATCGTCGCCGCGGCCGAACGCAGCGTATCGTCCGCCCGGACCACGGGAGGATGGTCAAGATCGGCCTCGGTCACCGGGGTCACGGAGAGCCGCTTCAATCCTCGATCGAACCCCACGAAATCGGCGACGAACGGGGTGGCCGGAGCACCGAGAATGGACGCTGGTGTGTCGAACTGCTCCAGTCGGCCACCCTGCGCGAACACGGCGATTCGATCACCCAGCCGGACCGCCTCCTCGATGTCATGGGTGACGAACAGGATGGTCTTGCGGACATCCTCCTGCAACCGCAGGAACTCGTCCTGCAGCTGTCCCCGTACCACTGGATCGACCGCACTGAACGGCTCGTCCATCAACAGCACGGGTGGGTCGACGGCGAGTGCACGAGCTACCCCGACGCGCTGGCGCTGCCCACCGGAGAGCTCGTGTGGGTAGCGGCGGGCGTAGGTGTCCGGCGGCAGCCCGACGAGTTCCAGCAGCTCGTGTGCGCGCTCCCGCCGGCGGGCCTTGGACCACCCGCTGAGCTCGGGGACCACGGCGACGTTGTCCACGATGGACCGGTGCGGGAAGAGTCCGACGTTCTGGATCACATAGCCGATGCCCCGACGGAGCTTGACCGGGTCGGTGTGCGTGACGTCGGCGCCGTCCACGAAGATCCGCCCGCCGGTCGGCTCGACCAGCCGGTTGACCATCTTCATGGTGGTGGTCTTCCCGCATCCCGACGGTCCGACCAGGACGACCAGCTCGCCCTTGGCGACATCCAGAGAGAGTTCGTGGACCGCGACGGTTCCGTCCGGGTAGCGCTTCGACACGCCGTCGAGCCGGATCATCGAGTCTTCGGTACTGTCGTGTGAATGGGACTTCCCCAGGCCGTTCATGGAGCCAGCCTCCCCGACAATTGCATGGTCCGCAACGATTGGATCTGTCCCGACTATGTCGAGACACGCTCTGACCTCATCGTTGACGCGCTTCGCGAACATGTCGTCATCACGGTCGCATCAGTCACAATCGGATTCGTTCTGTCGGTATTCCTCGCGCTCGTCGTGCGCCGGTGGCGTCGGCTGGCGGCGCCCGTCTTCGGCACGTCCACCGTGCTGTACACGATCCCGTCGCTGGCGATGTTCGGTCTGCTGTTCACCATTACCGGGCTCACGACCACGACGGTGATCGTCGGTCTGGTGCTGTATTCGCTGACCATCCTGGTGCGTGGGGTGCTGACCGGCTTGGACGGGGTTCCCGCCGACGTGCGGGAGGCTGCGGTGGGGATGGGATACAACGGACTCCGGCTGCTGTTCAGGGTAGAGCTACCGCTGGCGCTGCCGACGATCGTCGCGGCCCTCCGCGTCACCGCGGTCTCGACGGTGGCGTTGACCACGCTGGGGATGCTGGTCGGTCACGGCGGTCTCGGCCAGCTCATCAAGCAGGGCCTGGACAGCAACTTCCGGGCCGAGGTGTTGACCGCGTCGGTGCTGTGCGTGCTGCTCGCACTGCTGGCCGACCTGGTTTTGGTGGCCGTGCTTCGGCTGAGCACGCCATGGCGACGGGCGGTGAGCTGAGGCATGAACACAGACGACTTCATCGACGCCATCCGGTGGCTGGGTGACGGGGCGAACTGGCGCGGCGGCGACGGAGTGCCGGTGCGGTTCGCCGAGCACATGTGGCTTACCGGGGTATCCCTATTGATCGCGTGTGCCGTCGCGGTACCGATCGGCCTGTGGCTCGGACACATCGGCCGCGGAGGAACGCTCGCGATCAACATCAGCAACGTCGGCCGGGCGGTGCCCACGTTCGCGGTGATGGTGCTGCTGTTCCTGACGCCGCTCGGTCTGTCGGACTGGACCACGATCATCGCGCTGGTGCTTTTCGCCATGCCGCCGCTGCTGACCAACACCTACGTCGGGATGCGCGAGGTCGATCGGGACGCCGTCGAGGCGGCGCGGGGCATGGGCATGGGGGCTCTGCAGGTGGTGGGCAAGGTCGAGTTCCCGCTCGCCATCCCGCTCATCATGAACGGTGTCCGGTTGGCCGCAGTGCAGATCGTGGCGACGGCCACGGTCGCGGCGCTGGTCGCAGGTGGGGGGCTCGGGCGGATCATCACCAGTGGGTTCGGCCGCGGCGACTACCCGCAGCTGATCGCCGGGGCGATTCTGGTGGCGGCGACGGCGCTGCTGGTGGAGGGCTCCATGGAGTGGCTGCAGCGTCGGGTCGACCCGATGCGCCGTATCACACGCCGCCGGACGATCGATCAGGTCGCCGTGCCGCAAGCCGTGCCGCACGAGCAATCCGCTATCGAGAGCCGATTGTGATGCGGAATCGGGAAGACGTTGTCAGTGCCGAGTAGTTGACTTGGGAGCTAGCGGGCGCTGCGTCGCGGTGCTCGCCGGACACGCGTGGTGGCCACGGCGGCCGCCACGGGACACAGAAGGCGACACACCACAGAGAGGTTGGTTCAGTGCCATGACCAAGCGACGTAGCTTCGCCGCCCTTGCGGCCGGTGCCGCGTTCACCCTGTTCCTCGCCGGTTGCGGCGACGATGACGGGGACGATTCGACTCAGACCGAGTCCGGTGACGAGGCGGGCGGCGGGGGACAGCTGACCGTCGGCGGCGCCGACTTCACCGAGATGTCCGTCATGCAGCAGATGTACAAGGCGCTGCTGGAGGACGCGGGCTATGACGTGTCGATCCAGCAGGTCGCCAACCGGGAGATCTACGCGCCCGCACTGTCCTCGGGCGAGGTCGACGTCGTCCCGGAGTATGCCGCCACCTTCGGCGAGTATCTCAACGTGCAGGCCAACGGCCCAGATGCGCCCACGGAGTCGCCGGTTGCGACGACGGACGCGGCCGAAACGGTCGAGGCGATCCGGCCGTTGGCCGAGGAGGAAGGCCTCGTGCTGCTGGAGCCCGCTGAGGCGGCCAGCCAGAACGGGTTCGCCGTCGCCGCCGACTTCGCCGACGAGAACGGCCTGCAGACCCTGTCCGATCTGGCGGCGCTTGGCGAGCCGCTGGTGTTGGCGGCGGTCGAGGAATGCCCTGACCGGCCGTTCTGCCAGCCGGGATTGGAAGAGACGTACGGGCTCGAGTTCAGCGAGATGCTGCCGCTCGGGTTCAGTACGCCGCAGACCAAGCAGGCCGTCGCCGACGGCGAAGCCGACCTCGGCCTGGTGGGGACGACGGACGGCACTCTCGAAGGGTTCGGACTCGTGCTCTTGGAGGACGACCAAGGGCTCCAGCTGGCGGACAACCTGGTCCCGGTCGTGAATGAAGAGGTCGCTCAGGACCAGGCGGCAGTGGATGCTCTCAACGAGCTCTCCGGCGTCTTGACCACTGAAGATCTTGCTGCGCTGAACGCCCAGGTCGACGGTGAGCGGCAGCGCCCAGAAGACGTGGCGGTCGCCTACCTTGAGGAAAAGGGTCTGCTCTGAGCCCGCTGGACGTACTCGACTGGCGTCGCCGGATCGCCGAGTTGTACGCGGAGGTGCGTGCGCACGGCGACCCGGCGGCCGGGCACAGATGGTGGGTCCAGGGTCGCGAGCGGCTGTTGCGTGATCACCCGGCGTCGCCCGTGCCTGCCTCGGCTCGATCCAGCTACCCAGGCGGACGGTACGGCCCCTACGATCCTCGTCTCCGGTTCCGTGCCGGAATCGACACCGACGTGGCGCCGTGCCGGCTGGAGATCGCGACCGGCACGGACGGCGTGGTGCCGTTCGACCGCATCGGCACGTTGCGACTGCCCATCGGCGACCTTGATGTGTGGTGGCTCGGATCGTACGGGGGTGGCGTGTTCGTTCCAATCAAGGACGCGTCGGCCGGGCGCGCGACATACGGCGGCGGTCGGTACCTGCTGGACACGGTCAAGGGTGCCGATCTGGGAGGCGACCCGAGTACGGGCTTGGTGGTCGACCTCAACTTCGCCTACAACCCGTCATGCGCATACGACCCGGCCTGGGCATGCCCACTGGCTCCACCGGGAAATACCGTGGGCGCGGCGATCGACGTGGGCGAGTTGGCCGTGCCCGGCGACGTGCACGTGTGAGCTGGTCGACGACGTCACCTCGCCGCCATCGGCGACGCGCCTGGCCGCCGGATCGGCCCAAGCCGTGGGAAATGCGGTGGGCTGGGGGTAGCCTGTGCTCACGTGGACCAACTCTTCGCACCCTCCGGCGACCAATGGCAGCAGGTGTCGCCCAAGTTGATCACTGTGCGCTACATCTCGCTGGCGATCACGCTGGGAGTGGTGGTACCCGTGCTCGCTGTCGGACTGTGGTTCCTCTGGGGCGGCTGGAGCATCGTCGTCGCGGCCGCGGTCGGATTGGTGGGCGCCGGCTGGGGAGTGTGGCTCATCCCGCGCATCTGGCGAGCCTGGGGTTATGCGGAGCGGCAGGACGACCTGCTGGTCACGCACGGCGTGATGTTTCGCAAGCTGACCGTCGTCCCGTACGGCCGGATGCAGTTCGTGGACGTCGACTCCGGCCCTTTGGACCGGAAGTTCGGGCTGGCGACGGTGCAGCTGCACACCGCCTCGCCGGCGACGGACGCCAAGATCCCCGGCCTGCCCGCGGACGAGGCGGCGCGGCTTCGGGACCGACTCTCGGCGCTCGGTGAGGCCAAGGCAGCAGGGCTGTGAGTACTCAGTCGCCGGTGCCCGGGACGGGCACGCCGGAACACTTCCGGCGCCTGCATCCGTTGACTCCGCTGCTGCGTGGGTGGGGGTACTTCGCCGCGGTCGTCGTCATCATCGGACAGAACGCGCTGCGCGAGCCGGCGCCGATCGGTTACTACCTGGCGGGTGGTGCCGCGTTCGTCGTCCTGGCCAGCCTCGCCGGCGCGGTGTCGTGGTGGTTCACCAGGTACGGTTTCGACGGCGACGCGCTGCGGATCGACTCCGGCGTGCTGATGCGGCGCTCCCGCCGGGTCAGGATGGACCGGCTACAGGCCGTCGACGTCAACCGGCCCTTGGTCGGGCGGCTGCTGGGCGTCGCCGAGCTGCGCATGGAGGTCGCCGGCGGAGGAAAATCGGAGGCTCCGCTGAAGTACCTATCCGTCGACGATGCGGTCCGGCTGCGGGCCGAGTTGCTGGCGCGCGCGGCCGGCATCGACGCGCAGACGCCGGAGGCACCGGAGCGGAGGATCCACGAGACGCCGTTGCAGATGCTGGTGTGGTCCACCATCCTGTCCGCAGGGTTCGTCTCTGGCATGTTGTTCGTTCTGGCGCTCGTCGTAGCGCTGGTCCTTGTTCCGTCGCAGGCGCGGTTCGGCCTGATGAGCGCGATGTTGCCCGGCTTGTTGGCCACGGGGTATGCGCTGTGGACGCAACTGGGGCAGAATTTCGGATTCACATTGGCGCATTCGCCGGACGGCTACCGGATCCGCAAGGGCCTGCTCGACACCGTGCACCAGACCGTCCCGCCTGGGCGGGTGCAGGGAGTGCTCATCCGGCAACCGCTGCTCTGGCGGATCAAGGGCTGGGCCGAGGTGCATGTGGACGTCGCCGGTTATGCCGGCAACAATTCGTCTGACTCGACGACAACGACGTCGACGTTGTTACCGGTCGCACCACACGACGAGGCGATGGCGATCGCGCGGCAGGTGCTGGAGGCCGACCCGGCCGACGTCGAGCTGCGTCCGACGCCGCGGCGCGCCAGATGGCTGCGCCCGATCCAGCAACCGCGTCTGGCTTACGGCGCCGACGACCGGATCGTCGTCGTCCGGGACGGTCGCTTGACCCGGCGGCTCACCGTGGTGCCGCACGCGAAGACGCAGAGCGTACGGGTGACCCAGGGGCCGCTGCAGCGTCGGCTGCGGCTGGCGAGCGCACATGTGGACACGACGCCTGGTCCGGTGAACGCGATCATCCGGCACCGGCCGCCAGACGAGGCGTTCCGGTTCGTCGAGGAGCAGACTGAGCGGGCCCGGTTGGCGCGCAAGCAAGATGTTCGGGAACAATGGATGGCGCAGCACGCTCCGCGTGTTCCCCTAGGTGACACCGACGGTGACGCTCCTTAAGAGTGCATCGAGCGAGTGAGGCCGAAAGGATAAGTGACAAACGTGTTCCGCACGATGATGAAGAGCAAGATCCACCGGGCGACCGTGACCCAGGCGGACCTGCATTACGTGGGATCCGTCACGGTGGATGAGGATCTCCTGGACGCAGCGGATCTGCTCCCGGGCGAGCAGGTGGACATCGTCGATATCACCAACGGTGCTCGGCTGACCACCTACACGATCCCTGGGGAACGTGGATCCGGCGTCATCGGGATCAACGGCGCCGCGGCCCGGCTGGTCCAGCCCGGGGACCTGGTGATCCTGATCAGCTACGGGATGTTCGACGAAGCCGAGGTCGCCGAGCTGCAGCCGAGGATCGTCCACGTCGACGAGCTGAACCAGATCGTCGCCACCGGTTCGGACCCGGCCGAACCCGTGCCCGGTGCCGAGCAACAGCTGCCGGGCACGCTGGTGGTCGCCTCCAACTGAACGGCCGCATCGCCGACCCGACCTGCCGGACGGAATCCGGCATCGGGCAGGATGACATCGTGGTCAACAGTGTCTTTGTGCCGGGCCACGGTGCCGCGCCATGCGCCGCTACCGTGCCGGTCGCCGTGGCGGGTTGAGCCGTGGTCGATTTCCTGGCGTACCCGATCATCGTCTTGTCCCTGTTGTATGCCGCCTGGGCGATGGTCGCCGTGGTGCGTGACCAGAACCCGCGCGAGCCGTTCGTCATCGGCGCCGGGGTCGTCGAGTTGCTGCTGCTCATCCAGATGGTGGTCGCGTTCGTCGCGATGATCATCGGGGACGGGCCGAGCGAGACGGCGTTGTTCGTCAGCTACCTGCTCTTCGCCGTGCTGCTATTGCCGGTCGCGCTGTTCTGGGCGTTGGCGGAGAAGTCGCGCTGGGGCACCTCCGTGCTGGTCTTCGCCGCGCTGGTCGTACCGGCCCTCGTCGTGCGGCTGCAGGACATCTGGGAAGGGGTCGGTGGTGTCTGAGCGATCGCTCGGCGGCGAGCGGCGGCCAGGCGGCGAGCGGCGGCCAGGCGGCGAGCGGCGGCCAGGCGGCGAGCGGCGGCCAGGCGGCGAGCGGCGGCCAGGCGGCGAGCGGCCTGTGGGCGGCGATATGCCGGCCGTGCGGAACAAGGGCCCGGGCAGGCTGCTGATCGCGGTGTACGCGGTGTTCGCCGTCGGCGCGACGTCCCGGGCGCTGTATCAGATCCTGACCAAGTTCGACGAGGCACCGGCAGCGTACGTGTTGTCTGCCTTCGCCGCGGCCGTGTACGTCGTGGCCACCGTCGCGCTCACCCGCCATGGAGCGGCATCCTGGTGGATCGCGCTGGCGGCCGTCGTCGTCGAGATGACCGGTGTGCTCGTCATCGGGACCATCACGGTGGCCGGCGTCGTCGACTTCCCTGCGGACACGGTGTGGTCGGACTACGGCCGTGGATACCTCTTCATCCCGCTTGTGCTTCCGGTCTTCGGCCTGCTGTGGCTGCGGCGTACCGGCCGTGTGCTCAACCGGTGAGCCGGGCCGTCTCCCGGGCCAGGATGTACGCGGGCAGCATGCCGAGGTACTCCTCGGTGTCGAACCCGCTGACGGTCACCACCGCGGCTTCGTCGCCGGTCATGATCGCGAACGCGCGCTCCCGCTTGCGCTCGTCGACGGCGGGCAGGAATTGCACGTAGCTCGTCTCGACGCCGGGGACACCGGCGATCTCGATCTCACGCGTCTCCGGCTCTTCGATCTCGCCGGCGCTGTCGGCGAGGAATGTCTCCAAGGCCTGCCCGGCGTCGTCGGCGGGCCCGGTCCATACCCGGATGTAGCCGAGCCAGCCAGCGGGTTTCGCATCGACCTCACACGCCGGCATGAGGCCGCCCTGCTCGAAGTCGTGGTCGGCCAGGACGGTCTCCGAGGTCCACTTCTCGGGAATGTCGAAGGTGATCGGCAGGTCACACTCGCCTTGGTCGGCGAGGTCCATGGCGGGCTCGGTCGCCACCGCGCCTTCGTCGAACGGATCCGCGGCGGTGGTGCTCGTCGGCGTATCGATGGGGGTGGCCGTGCGCTCGTCGCCGGGGTCGGAGCCGCCGGAGCCATCGCACCCGGCCACGATCAACACCACTGCGGTGATTCCGAAGACGGCGGAAATCTTCACGTCACTCCTATCTCTACTACCCGACGGCTGCCGACGGTCGCCGGCCGCCCAGCCACATCCAACGACGTGGGCGCTGCGGTTATGACGGCCGCTCGATCGCATCGGTTCACGCCTCGCCGACGTGAGATGGATCTCTCCACCGGCCACTCGCTGAGCCGAGCAGCCGTCCTCACCGTGCCGCCCAATGCGCTGATGATCATGAACACTTGCCGTTCACATAGCACGGTAAGTGTTCATGATCTCTCTGGTGGAGGAGTCCGGCTGCGCGCGGGCCCGCTGCGGGCCGTCAGCGACGGTCGGCGTCGACGCGTTCCGGCGTCTTGGTCTTCTTCTCCCGAAGGACGGACGCGACGGAGGTGCCCAGTAGGCCGGCTCCGGTGGCGACGGCAAGCGCGGTGAGCACTCCTTCGTGATCGCCGATCCATCCGAGCAACGGTGGTCCGGCCAGGAAGGCCGTGTAGCCGATGGAAGCGACGACACTGACCCGCGCCGGCGCGAGGTGCGGTTCGTCGGACGCCGCACTCATCCCCACCGGGAACCCGAGCGATGCGCCGATTCCCCAGAGCAGGATCCCCACTCCGGCGAGCACGAGATTGCCGCTGATCACGACCAGGAACGCTCCTGTCGCGGCGAGCAGACCGCTCGTCCGCACCACCGGCGCTCGCCCGTATCGGTCCAGGAACCACGGCCCGGACAATCTGCCCAGCGTCATCGCGGCGACGAAGACGGCGAAGCCCGCCGAACCGACGGCGTTGCTGACCTCATAGCCGTCCACGAGTCCGACCGCGAGCCAGTCGTTCGCGATGCCCTCGATGAGCGCGAACGACAGCACCAGCAGACCGATCAGCAGCGTGCGCGGCTCCCGCCAGGCGTGCCATACCGGGACCTTCGGCGCGGCCGGGGTCGCGTCGTCGTGGCTCTCCTCGGTTTGCCGCGGCAGGAAGTTGCGCGTGCTCACCAGGGTGACGACGATCACGGCCGCACCGGTGACACCGAGGTGAATCGGGACGGCGATGGAGAGCCAGGTTGCCGCCGCGCCCAGCGCCGCACCCAGGACCGTGCCCAGACTGAACGCCGCATGGAACCGCGGCATGATGGCCCGATCCAGCTGACGCTCCACCGCGGCGCCCTCGACGTTCATGGCGACGTCCCAGGTGCCGGTCCCGTACCCGAGGGTGGCCAGGAAGGCGGCCACCGCCACCACGCTCGCGATCGGATCCACCCCGATGCCGGCCATGATCAAGCTGCCGCCGGCGAGGACGGACCCACCGGCGACGGTCCGCGCGGCGCCGATCTTGTTCACCACGAAGCCTGACGTGGGCAGCGCGATGACGGCACCTATTGCCAGCGCCAGCAGCACGCGTCCCAGTTCGCTGGGCTGGAGGCCGAGCGCGTCCCGGATCTGCGGGATGCGCGCCATCCACGACGCGAAACCGAATCCGTTGGCGGCGAAGACGATCATGACGGCGTTGCGGGCCAGCGTCGCCTGCCGTGTGGTGATCGTGTCACGAGAGGTGCTCATGGTCTGTTCCTGGTAGATCTGTGTGACTCGAATCGATTCGATCGAATCGATTCGATATCATGCCAAAGATGACTGCCCTCGGCAAGTGCCATCCACCACGGCGGCGGGTACGGACCACCGATGGCGCGTCGTCCGGGGATGTCGTGGTACCAAGGCTTCTCATCGAGGCATGCCGAGGCTGTCGGATCGAGATGCGGAGGGGGTGTGCGCAGTGAGTGGCCAGCGGCCCACACTTGCCGCCGTCGCCGCTCGTGCGGGTGTGTCGCCGTCGACGGCGTCGCTCGCGTTCAGCGGTGCGGGCCCGGTGGCGCAGGAGACCCGTGAACGGGTGTTGGCGGCGGCGCGTGAACTCGGCTATGCCGGTCCCGACCCGCTGGCGCGCTCACTTCGTCAGGGCAGGTCGGGCATTGTCGCGACGTTGATCGGCGAGCGCCTGCTGTATGCCTTCCGCGATCCCGTCGCGGTAGGGCTGCTGGACGGGCTCGCCGAGGTGCTGAGCTCGCTCGACTCCGGGTTGTTGCTGATCTCGGGCGATGCTACGCGCACCGGACCGACCCCGGATCAGGTAGCGCGGACACCGATGGATGCGGTGATCTTCGCGATGTGCGGACGTGACGACGATCCGCTGCTGGACCACTTCATCGGCCGCGGTATTCCGGTGGTGGCGGTGGACGGGCCGCACCGCGAGGATGTCGCCGTGCTGGACGTCGACGACTACGGCGGGTCCATGGCGCTCGCCCGCCACCTGGCAGAACTCGGCCACCGACGGATCGCCACCGTGACGCTGCCGAGCCGTCTGGACGGTCACCGCGGCCCGATGAGCGACGAGCGGCGCGCGCAGGTCGGATTCGCCGATGTCCGGCAGCGCCTGAAGGCGGTGGAGGACGTGTTCGGCCGGGTGCCCGTGGTGGAGACACCCACCAACATCATCGAGGAGGGTCAGCAGGCGGCCGCCTTGCTGCTGGCCGCACCGCCGGCGGAGCGGCCGACGGCCATCGTGGCGCAGAGTGACCTGCTTGCTGTGGGGGTCATTCGGGCCGCCCTGGACTCCGGGCTGCGGGTACCGGACGATCTCAGCGTCGTCGGTTTCGACGGGATCGAGACTCCGTGGCTGGACCATTACGTGCTGACCACCGTCGAGCAGCCGTACGTCGAGAAGGGCCGTGTCGCGGGGAGGATGGTCGCGGAGTTCTTGGCCGGCCGGCGCCCGGACGACGTGCGGTTGCCGATCGAGGTCCGGATCGGCACCACCACTGCGCCACCCGCTGCCGCGGGTACGCTGGCGCCGTGAGCGAAGAACCGGGCACCCGGCCGGCGAGGCTGGACGTCGGCGTCGTCGGAACCGGTCGCGTCGGAGCGGTCCTCGGTGCCGCGCTCGCACGGGCGGGGCACCGGGTCGTCGCCGGCTATGGCGTCTCCGTCACCAGTAGGTCGCGTGCGGACGCGCTGCTGCCCGATGTCCCCCTGGTCGACGTGCCTGAGGTCTTGGAGCAGTCCGATCTGGCGTTGCTGTCCGTCCCCGACGACACCCTGCCCGGCCTGGTGGAAGGCCTGGCCGCGACCGGGGCGATCCGGACCGGTCAGTTCATCGTGCACACCAGCGGTCGCTTCGGCGTGTCGGTGCTGGAACCGGCGACGCGGGCGGGCGCACTTCCGCTGGCCTTGCACCCGGCGTTGACGTTCACCGGTACGTCGGTCGATCTGCAGCGGCTGTCCACGTCCACGTTCGGCGTCACCGCCCCGGAGCCGTTGTGGCCGGTGGCGGAGGCGCTCGTCATCGAGATGGGGTCGGAGCCGGTCCGGGTCGCTGAGGAGCAGCGCGGGCTCTACCACGCGGCACTGACGCACGGAGCCAACCACCTGGTCACGCTGATCAACGATGCGATGGATCTGTTGCGAGCCGCGGGCGTGGAGTATCCGGACCGGTCGCTGGCGCCGTTGCTGTCGGCGGCGTTGGATAACACCCTCCGCCAGGGCGACGAGGCGTTGACCGGGCCGGTCTCGCGTGGCGATTCAGGGACGGTGGCGGACCACCTGCGTGTGGTAGACGCCGCCATGCCGGAAGCGACGGCGGTGTACACGGCGCTCGCCCGGCGGACGGCCGGCCGGGCGCTGGCCTCCGGACGCCTGCAAGCCACCGACGCCGAACCGCTGCTGGAGATCCTGGCCACGCCACCCGGCCCCCACTAACCACACACCCCACCTAAATGATCATGTGAAGTGGGTTTTCTCCAGCACTACCATGTCTGCAGCCCTGTTGCGGCACGAGAAAACCTACTTCACATGATCATTTAGGGCCGTCGTGGAGAGGTAGAGGCGGCGGACGACGTCCTCGATGTCGGGTTCCTCGATGCTGAGGTCGCGCACGCTCGCACGTTCCCCGACGGCGGCCAGAACGGCGGCCGCTGTGGTCCGTTCAGGCGAGAACGACAGCCGCTGACGCAGTCCGTCGGCCTCGACCCCGACCAGCTCGGCCTCCGGGATGCCGGAGAGCGGCGGCGACGGCTCTACCAGGTCGAGCACGATCACCCGTTCAGCGCCGACGCGTCCGACCAGCCCAGGCAGGTTCCCGTCATACACCATCCGGCCATGATCGACGACGATGACCCGCTCCGTCAGGCGCTGGACGTCGTCCATGTCGTGGGTCGTCAACAGTAGGCTCGTCCCATGCAGCTCACGCTGCTCGGTGAGGAAGAGCCGTAACCGCTCCTTGCTGAGCACGTCCAGACCGATCGTCGGCTCATCCAGGATCAGCAACGACGGCGAGTGCAGCAGCGCTGCCGCGATTTCGCCCCGGATGCGCTGGCCGAGAGACAGCTGCCGGACCGGTGTGTGTACGAACGCCGCGAGGTCCAGTCGGTCGATGAGCTCGTCGCGGCGTTTCACCCACACGTTCTCCGGCAGCCGGTGGATCGCCGCTAGCGTCCGGAACGATTCTCGCAGCGGCAGGTCCCACCACAGCTGCGTCCGTTGGCCGAACACCACCCCGATCCGCCGGGCCAGTGTCCGCCGCTGACGGATCGGCTCCAGCCCGCACGTCCGGACGGTGCCGGATGAGGGCACCAGGATGCCGGTGAGCATCTTGATGGTGGTCGACTTGCCGGCACCGTTGGCGCCGATATATCCGATGGCCGCGCCGGCGGGCATGCTGAACGTCAGCCCGTCCACGGCGTGCACGCTGCGCTTGGTCCGGCGCACTCGTCCGGAGGGTGAGCGGACGGTGAACTCGCGACGCAGGTCGCGGACGTCGATGATGGATTCACTCATGAGCGAGTCGCACTCCAATGATGTCGTCGGCTGTCATGAACCGGTCCCGGTGTAGTGGCGGACGCCGGCGCGCCAGCTGAGCAGCGCGACGCCCCAGATCGCCGTCGCCATCAGCGGACCACACCAGCCCAGCCACGCCGGAAGCCCCGGCGGGCCGGGGATATCCAGCAGCGCGAGCGTGGGTAGGTAAGCGACGAAGGCCGCCGGTACGACGAATGCGAAGAGCACCCGCACCGGAAGCGCGAAAATGCTGGCCGGGTACTGCGACGCGTAGGCACCGCCGTAGGTGAACGAGTTGGCGAACTCGGATCCTTCCACCAACCAGAACTGCAGTGCCGCCGCGCATACGAACAGGGCGGCGAAGATCGCCGCGCCCGCGGCCGTCGCCACCACCAGCAGGAGCACTTTCGCCGGCGACCACGCGATGTCGTTCAGGGGCAGCGCGACCGCCAGCACCGCGACGCCGAGCGCGGTGCGGCCGAGCCGCCGGAGCGAGATATCGCTGGTGATGAGCTGCGCGAGAACCGGAAGCGGGCGGAGCAGGAACGCGTCCAGGGTTCCCATGCGCAGATAGATCGGGATCCGGTCGACGTGCCCCACCACCAGGTCGGCCAGGCTGAACGCGATGTTCGCGATCGCGAAGAGTAACGCCGCCGCAGCGAAGTCCAGCTCGCCCAGGAACTCCACGTTGGCGAAGATCACATACACCTCGGTGAACTCCAGCACGCCGATGGCGACGCTTCCGAGCAGCTCCATGACGAACGAACGCCGGTACGCCGTCTGTGACCGGATCTGCGAGCCGAGTAGCACCCGATACGGGCGAAGGCGCTCAGCCACCCTGCACCACCAGCCTCCGCGCTCCGGCCCGGAAGAGCAGTTGCCCCGTGAGCAGCATTCCGGCCAGCCAGCCGCACTGGACGCCGATCACGCTCAGCGCCTCCGTTCCGGTCACATGACCCATGACGACGTCGATCGGCGTCTGAATCAACGACGGAAACGGGGTACACGACGCGACGGTCCACAGCCAGTCGGGGAACCAGTGCACCGGGATGATCATTCCACTCAAGACATTGGAGGCGACTAGGTAGAGCGTCGTCGCGCCACGCAGGTCGAGCAGCCAGAATGCGGCGAGGTTGAGCAGCCACCAGCCGGCGAACGACGCCATGACCGCCAGCGCGATGCTCACCGTCCCGAGGAGGTACGGCAGCGGAGACGACGGCAGTGCCAGTCCAGTCACCAGCGCACCGACCAGCAGCGGCGGGCCACCGCGCGGGATGAAGGTGTACGCAGCTCGGCCGAGGTCCGTGGCGAGAAAGGCGAATTGAGGGTCGATCGGGCGGGCGAGGTCGACGGCGACGTCGCCGGTGCGGATGCGCTCCGCGAGATCACGCCAGCCGAAGACGTTCACCGGGCCGATCAGGGCCTGCGCCAGCCAGGCATAGGTGGCGCCGGTGGCGGCGTCGTACCCGCCTACGGCACCCCCGGCCGCGCCGATCGCGCCGACCGTGATGTAGGCCTTGATCAGTCCGAAGACCGTGTTGGTGAAGGCCCCGGCGGCCATCGCCAAACGGTATGTCGACCATCGGCGAAACCCCATGGCGACGTACGCGGCGAACAGCCGCCATCGTTCGACGACGCGTCGAGCGGTGGCGGTGGTGCGGCGACGGAAGGAACGACGGGCGGAATCCGGGACATCGAGTGTGTGGTGCGCAGCGCACACGCGTAGCAAACCTCCTCGGGCTCGGCGGAAGATGATGCACATTCCGACGGCCCGAGTCGTGCGCCCGGTCCGGTCGCGATGGGGACGTGATACTACTGGCACGCGTCCTCTGCGTCAACCGGCCTGCCGGCTGCGGGGCCGGACATCTGGCGTCCGGGACGGCAGAGCGGGAGACTCATGGGTTCGACGAACACGTACGGCGAGCACGAGAGGGTTGGGTCGGTGGAGACGCCTGTAGTGGTCCGGACACGCGCGGGGCTGGCTGAAGCGCTTGCCGAGAGCGACGCTGAGAGCAGCGTCGTCATGACGATGGGCGCACTGCACGACGGGCATAGGGCGCTGATCCGTCGGGCGCGTGCGCTGGTCGGTGACGCGGGACAGGTGCTGGCGACGATCTTCGTGAATCCTCTGCAGTTCGCCGAGGGCGAGGACTTCGATCGGTATCCGCGGACGTTCGACAAAGATCTGGCGATCTGCACGGCCGAAGGAGTGGACGTGGTGTTCGCCCCGGAGCAGGCGGAGATCTATCCGGACGGTCCCGCGCGCGTCACCGTCGATCCGGGACCGCTCGGCCGTGAGCTGGAAGGAGCGGCCCGGCCCACGCATTTCGCCGGGGTGCTCACCGTCGTCGCGAAACTGCTCAACCTGACCGTGCCCACCTACGCGGTCTTCGGAGAGAAGGACTATCAGCAGTTGGCGCTGATCCGGCGGATGGTGCACGACCTGGACATGCCGTACGAGATCGTCGGCGAGCCCACCGTCCGGGAACCGAGTGGTCTGGCCCTCTCCAGCCGGAACCGTTATCTCTCGGCCGACGAGCGGCAGATCGCCGCCGCGTTGTCCACTGCCCTCGCTGAGGGCGTCGCCGCGGGCCCGCGCGGCCGAGACGCCGTCCTCGGCGCGGCCGGCGCCATCCTGGATCAGCATCCGGAACTGGACGTCGACTACCTGGAATTGCGCACGCCCGACCTGTCGGCGGAGCCGGTCCATGGAGAGGCACGGCTACTGGTCGCCGCACGGATCGGGTCCGCGCGACTGCTCGATAATATGGCTGTACAGCTGATCGAGCCGACTGGGTGACGCGAGCCATAGGCCGTAGGCTTTTCCATCGTGACTGAACTCCGATTACCGCGCCGGCTGCTGACCGAGCCGCCCGGGTGGGCCGAGTATGCGGACGTGGTGGTGGTCGGGAGTGGCATAGCCGGTCTCACCACCGCATTGGAAGCGCGTAAAGCGGGCCGGGTGCTGCTGGTGACCAAGACCAGGCTGTCCGCTGGATCGACGGCGTGGGCGCAGGGCGGTATCGCCGCCGCGCTGGGCCCGGAGGACAGTCCTGAACAGCATCTGCGTGACACGCTGCTCGCCGGTGGCGGCCTCTGCGACGAGGACGCCGTGCGCATGCTGGTCACCGAAGGCCCGTCGCGGGTACGCGAGCTTGCGGCACTCGGCACGGAATTCGAGCGCGCCGACGACGGCACGATCGCCTTGACCCGGGAGGGCGGCCACCGACGTGATCGGATTGCGCACGCCGGCGGTGACGCCACCGGCAGGGAGATCTCCCGTGCTCTGATCGAGGCACTCCGGGCGGTCCAGGAGGACCCGGGGATCGAGGTGATCGAACACGCCCTCGTCACCGATGTGCTGACCGACGCGGCCGGACGTGCTTGCGGGGTGACCCTGCACGTCATCGGAGAAGGTCGGATCGACGGTGTCGGAGCCGCGCTGGGGCGTGCGGTCGTACTGGCCACTGGAGGGTTCGGGCAGGTCTACGCGTCCACAACCAATCCAGCGGTGTCGACCGGGGACGGATTGGCGGTGGCGCTGCGTGCGGGCGCCCAGATCGTCGACGTGGAGTTCGTGCAGTTCCACCCCACGGTGCTGTGGCTCGGCCGCACCGCCAAGGGGCAACAGCCGCTGATCTCCGAGGCGGTCCGTGGCGAAGGCGCGCACCTGAGGGATGTCGAAGGCAGGCGTTTCATGCTCGACCGGCACGAGCTTGCCGAGCTGGCGCCGCGCGACGTCGTCGCCAAGGGTGTGGTGACCGCCATGGCCGAGACCGGTGCGGACCATGTCTGGCTTGACGCTCGGCACCTGGGCGGTGAATTCCTGGCTGAGCGGTTCCCCACCATCGTGGCGCGGTGCCGCTCGTTCGGTATCGATCCGGCCACCGACCTGGTGCCTGTCGCACCGGCTCAGCACTACGCGAGCGGTGGCGTCCGGACGGACCAGCGGGGCCGGACCACGGTGCCGGGGCTCTACGCCTGTGGGGAGGTGTCCTGGACCGGCGTCCACGGCGCGAACCGGTTGGCGTCCAATTCACTGCTCGAGGGACTGGTCTGGGGGCACCGGATCGCGATCGACCTAGCGGAGAGCCTGGTGGACGTCCCTGGGCCGGAGCCGGTGGAGCGGGACGGTGAATCAGGCCTGCTCGATGCCGAGGCGCTGCCCTTCATCCAGTCCGCCATGACCGCGGGTGCGGGCGTGCTGAGGTCGGCGTGGTCTTTGGGGACGTTGCGTGCCCGCCTGGATCAGCTGGGTCGGGAACGGAGTAGTACGGTTCCCACGCCTGGCGCGTGGGAAGCCACCAACGTGCACACGGTGGCCGCTACCCTCGAACGTCATGCGACATTGCGCGAGGAGACCCGGGGTGGCCACTGGCGGGAGGACTTCCCGGTGCGCGACGATGATCGCTGGCGAGGTCATCTCGTCAGCACCGTGGACCCCGACGGGGTCGTGGAAACGAAATTTCAGCCGATGAGGGAGACGCAATGAGTCTGGCCGAGCCGGTAGCGAGCGCGTTGCGCGACGCGGGCCTCGACCCGCTCTATGTCGAGGACCTGGTACGGGCGACGCTGGAAGAGGATCTGGCGGGCGGTACCGATGTGACCACCGAAGCGACGATTCCGCCGCAGCAATGGGTACAGGCCACCTTGACCGCGCGCGAGGCGGGGATCGTGGCCGGGATCCCGGTGATGGAGGCGGCCTTCGTCGCAGTGGGAGAAGGCGTGCGCTGTGAACGACGTGTCGCCGACGGCAGCTGGGTGGAGCCGGGAACGCCGGTGCTGAGCGTGTCGGGTCCGGGTCGCGAGGTTCTGCTCGCCGAGCGGACCGCGCTCAACCTCGGATCGCACCTGTCCGGGATCGCTACGGCCACCAGTTACTGGGCCGAGGCGTTGAAGGGGACCCGCGCCGTCGTTCGGGACACCCGTAAGACCACGCCGCTGCTGCGTCCCCTGGAGAAGTATGCGGTCCGCGTCGGAGGCGGAGAAAACCACCGTTCGTCATTGTCTGAAGCCGCGTTGATCAAGGATAATCATGTGGCCGCAGCCGGTGGGATCACGGCTGCTTTCCAGGCAGTACGGCGGAACGCGCCGGATCTGCCGGTCGAGGTGGAGGTCGACGACGTGCGCGGTGCTGTGGAGGCGGTCGAGGCCGGGGCTGAGCTTGTCCTGTTGGACAACTTCCCGGTCGAGGAGGTGCGGCAGGCCGTGATGGCTGTCCAGGGTCGCGCGCGGCTTGAAGTCAGCGGCGGACTGACCCTCGACGACGCGCGGGCATACGCGGAGACCGGCGTCGACTATCTGTCGGTGGGTGCCTTGACGCACTCGGTCACGGCACTCGATCTCGGCTTGGACATTCTCGGGACGGAGAATTCGGGCGGCGGCGAGTACGATTCGCATGCCTTGATGGGCCAGCGTCGCAATGGTGCACGTATGGAAGAGGTCGAGACCACCGAGAATCCAGTGATCGGATAGGGGTCCGCGCATGCTGTTGGCCATCGACGTCGGCAACACCGAAACTGTGATCGGGCTGCTCGACGGCCAGGAGGTGGTACACCACTGGCGAGTGTCCACCGTCGGAAACCGGACGGCGGACGAGATGATGGCCCTGATGCGCGGCCTGTTCTCCGGAGGGTACGACGAAAGCGTGCACGGCATCGCGGTCTGCTCGACCGTGCCCGCCGTACTTCGGATGATGCGGACGCTGGTGCGGCGCTACTATGCCGGCACCCGGGCGGTGTTGGTGGAACCAGGCGTGCGCACCGGGGTGCCGGTGTTGACCGACAACCCACGCGAGGTGGGAACCGACCGTGTGGTCAATGCCCTCGCCGCGATCCGGAGGTTCGGCGGGCCGTGCATCATCGTCGACTTCGGCACGGCGACCATCTTCGATGCCGTGTCCGCGCGCGGAGAATACCTGGGCAATGCGATCGCCCCCGGCATCGAGGTGTCGCTGGATGCGCTCGGGCACGCCGGAGCGCAGCTGCGGAGTGTGGAGCTACTGCGGCCTCGCTCCGTCATCGCGAAGAACACTGTCGAGGCTCTGCAGTCCGGGGCCCTGTACGGGTTCGGGGGTCAGGTCGACGGAATCGTCACCCGGATGGCCGCCGAGCTGGGTGTCCCGCTCAGCGATCTACAGGTCATCGCGACGGGCGGGCTGGCGCCACTGGTGATCGACGAGTCGGCCACCATCAACCGGCACGAGCCATGGCTGACGCTGATCGGCCTCAGCCTCGTCTACGAACGCAACGCCGCCGGCTAAATGATCATGTGAAGTGGGTTTTCTCGTGCACTACCATGCCTGCAGACCTGTTGAGGCACGAGAAAACCCACTTCACATGATCATTTAGGGTGTGCGGCCGAGGATGGTGTTGAGGTCGCCGACGGTGCCCAGGTGGTGCAGCTTGTCCGGGTTCATCTGGTTATGCAGCGCGCGGATACGGCCGTCGGCGATCTCCATGGTCATCACCGCGAGGAGCGCTCCGTCCGACGCGTGGACTCGCCACGCGGGCATCCCGTTCGCCGAATCGGTGTCGATCCGCATGGCCGTGCGCCGAGCTTGTTTGAGCAGGCCACCCAGGAAACGCGCGACCTGTATCGGCCCGCGGACCGGCTGTGCCAGCGCCGGGACCTTGCCGCCGCCGTCTCCGACGAATACGACGTCATCGGCGAGCAGCCGGGTCAGCGCATCCATGTCCCCGTCCTGTGCCGCCGCCAGAAACCCCCGGGACAGTTCGGCCTGACGGGACAGGTCCGGATCGAATCGGGGCCGTCGCTCATCGATGGCGCGCCGCGCTCGGGTGAGGATCTGCCGACAGTTCGCCGGGGACTTCTCGACGATCTCGGCGATATCGGCATACTCGTACCCGAACGCCTCGCGCAGCACGAACACGGCCCGTTCCAGCGGTGAAAGCGATTCCAGCAAGACCAGGAACGCCGTGGACACCGTTTCGTCAGCCTCGAGGCGGTGGGCGGGGTCGGCGTCGTCCGAGATCATCAATGGCTCCGGAAGCCATTGGCCGACGTACTGTTCGCGCCGGACCCGAGCCGATCTGAGCGCATCGATGGCGAGCCGGGTGGTGACCGTGGTGGCGAACGCGTCCGGTGAGTCGACGGCGACGCCGTCCAGCTCGCTCTTGTGCATCCGCAGAAATGCCTCCTGGACCACATCTTCGGCCTCGGCGACGCTGCCCAGCATCCGGTAGGCGATGGAGAACATCAGCGGCCGGAGTGTGTCGTACTGCAATGCGCTCATTCCTCAGATACAAGCACGTCGTAGTGCGACGTGTCGGCCCGGTGCGTCTCCCACACCAGAGAGGAGCTGTCACAGATACGTGTGCTGCTTCGTCGGACGGGTCGAGAGAAGGGAGTCAGCATGAAGATCTTTCTAGCCGGAGCCACCGGCGTCATCGGACGGCACATGGTTCCGGGCCTGGTCAAGGCGGGACACGAGGTGGCCGGGACCACACGCGACGCCTCCAAGGCGGGGCAGCTGCGCGCAGCCGGGGCGGAACCCGTCGTACTCGACGCCCTCGACCGGAACGCCGTGCTGTCCGCCGTCCGTCAACACCGCCCCGACGTCGTCATCCACCAGCTGACAGCGATCGGCGGCACGGACCTGAAGCGATTCGACGAGGGCTTCGCGGTCACCAACGAGCTGCGGACCCGCGGGCTCGACTACTTGTTGGAGGCGGCGCAGGACGTCGACGCCGGGCGGTTCATCGCGCAGAGCTTTACCGGCTGGACGAATCCGCGCACCGGCGCCTCGGTCAAGGACGAGAACGATCCGCTCGATGACCGCCCGGCCCGTGGCTCAGTCGAGTCGCTGAAGGCCATCAGGCACACCGAGGAGGCGGTGACCGCGGCTACCGGTACCGAGGGTCTGGTCCTGCGATATGGGTTCCTGTACGGTCCGGGCACCGCTCTGGGGCCGAGCGGCGACATGTATCAAGCTTTGGCCGCTCGCAAGCTGCCGATCGTCGGCGGCGGTACGGGCATCTTCTCCTTCGTCCACGTCGCCGACGCGGCGGCCGCGGCGGTTGTCGCCGTCGACCGCGGCGACCCCGGTGTTTACAACATCGTGGACGACGAGCCCGTCCAGGTCGCCGAATGGTTGCCGCATCTGGCGAGGACGATCGGCGCCAAGCCCCCGCGCCGCGTGCCGGCGTGGCTGGCGAAGCCGATGATCGGAGAGTTCGGTGTGGCGATGATGACGGCCATGCGCGGATCGTCGAATGCCAAGGCGCGTCGCGAGCTGGGATGGGAGCCGGCGTATCCGTCGTGGCGGGAGGGATTTCCGGCGATGGTTCGATGACGAGCGGCCGCCGGGGCTCACCCTGGCGGCCGGATCGACACCTGCGTGCGGCCGGCGGCCAGGTGTCAGCTGAGCGGCGGGCTGGGCTCGAAGAACGTCCACCCCGCTGCTTCGACCGCCCGGTGCGCCGGTCCGGTCATGGAGGCGAACGAGACGGTGAAGCCTGCTTCCCGGCCGCGTTCGGTGAGTTCGCGGAGGAATTCGACGCCGGCGTCGCCGAGTGCGGTGACTCGGTGCATGTCCACGATCGCGTGCTGCAGGCCGCCGATGCGTTCAAGTGTCGCGACTCGGTCAACGGCTTCGTGTAACCGGGCGGAGATGCTCTCGTCGATGTCCCCGGACAGGAAGACGACGATCTCGCGTCCGCCCCGGTCGACGACGTCCACAGCGCTCATCGACCTCACCTCCTGCTTCAAGGTTGACACGCGAACCGGGCGACGACAATACGCATGGCGATCGTGGACGATTCGGTGGTTGGCGGCGACGGTCGACGTTGGGACGTTCGGGCGACCGACCGCGCGGAATCCATACCACCGCGCCCGATAGGGTGGGTAGTTATGACCGAACAGCAGCCAACACCGATTGACGACGACCTTCCGGAGCAGATGCGGATCCGCCGTCACAAGCGGGAGGAACTGCTGGAAAGTGATACGCCGCCGTATCCTCGAGGATTCTCGCGTACGCACACGCTCGATGAAGTCCGCGCGACATATCCGGATCTTGAGCCTGGTACGGAGACCGGTGATCGTGTCGCCGTCGCCGGCCGGGTGATCTTCCTCCGCAATACCGGGAAGTTGTGTTTTGCCCGAATCCGTGAGGGCAGCGGCAGCGAACTGCAGATCATGTTGTCACTCGATCGGGTCGGCGAGGCCAGGCTCCAGGATTGGAAGCATGTCGTCGATATCGGTGACCTGATCGGTGTGGCAGGCGACGTAGTCTCGAGCAAGCGTGGCGAGCTGTCTGTTGCCGCCCAGACGTGGGTCATCGTGTCGAAGGCATTGCGTCCGCTGCCGGTCGCGCATAAGGCGCTGAACGAAGAGACGCGTATCCGGCAGCGTTATGTCGACCTGATCGTCAACCCCGAAGCCCGGGATATGGTTCGCACGCGTGCCACCGTGGTCCGTTCGCTGCGCGAGACTCTGCATGATCACGGTTACCTGGAAGTGGAAACACCTGTTTTGCAGACGGTGCACGGCGGTGCCGCGGCGCGACCGTTTGAGACTCATTTGAATGCATTCGACTTGTCGATGACGCTACGCATCGCGCTGGAACTTTATTTGAAGAGGGCGATCGTCGGCGGCGTGGACAAGGTCTACGAGATCGGCCGGATTTTCCGCAACGAAGGTGTGGACTCCACGCACAGTCCGGAGTTCACGATGCTCGAAGCCTACGAGGCCTACGGCGACTATGACACGATGGCCGCCCTGACGCGTGAACTCGTTCTTGGCGCCGCACGTTCCGTCGGTCGCACCGTGGTTTCGGATGGCAAGGGTGCGGAGATCGATTTGGAGGCGCCGTGGGTGCGTGTCACCCTTCACGAGGCGGTGGCCAATGTCGTGGGTGAGGACGTCACAATTGACACGTCAACTCAACGTCTGCGGGAATTGGCCGCCAAGCACGACGTGGAGGTTCAGCCGGGCTGGGGTCACGGGGAGATCGTTCTCGAGCTCTTTGAGAAACTGGTGGAGCACACCATCACCACGCCGACTTTTGTCTGTGATTACCCGGAATCCGTCCGGCCGCTCGCACGGCCACATCGAGACGACCCCAGGCTCGTGGAGGCGTGGGATCTGATCATTGCCGGCGTTGAGCTCGCGCCGGCCTATTCCGAGTTGGTCGATCCGGTCGTGCAACGTGCGCGTTTGGAAGCGCAGTCTTTGCTCGCGGCCGCGGGCGATCCGGAAGCGATGCAGGTGGACGAGGACTTCCTTCGGGCGCTGGAATACGGTATGCCGCCCACCGGTGGTATGGGGCTGGGCGTCGACCGCCTGGTGATGCTGTTGACCGGAGCAGGAATCCGGGAGACGATCCTGTTCCCGCTGGTGAAGCCCGAGTGAGCGACGGTCCGGCGCCCGCACAAGGGACACGGGGCGATTCTCCTGCGGGCGACGGTCGGTTCGCGGTTCGCCGGGCGCGTACCGCAGACGTTCGTGCCATCCGGCAGCTGCTCGACGACTACGCGCGTCAGCGAATCCTGTTGTCCAAGGAAACGGTGACCCTGTACGAAGATGTGCAGGAATTCTGGGTGGCGGACGCTGCCGGCGATACTCACGGTTCTGTCGAACCGCAGGTAATCGGCTGCGGGGCACTCCATGTCATGTGGGAAGATCTGGCCGAGGTCCGCACCCTGGCCGTCGCGGAGGATTGGCGCGGCCACGGCGTCGGCCACGCAATCCTTTCCCGGCTTCTCCATGTGGCGTCCGAACTAGGCGTCACGAGGGTGTTCTGTCTCACGTTTGAAGTCGATTTCTTTGCGCGGCACGGTTTCGAGCGCGTCGATGGTGCGCCGGTTCCGCCGGACGTGTATGCGCAGTTGCTTCGCTCGTACGACGAAGGAATCGCCGAGTTCCTTGACTTGGATCGAGTCAAACCCAATACTCTGGGTAACGTTCGGATGCTCCGACGTATTGGTGGATGATCAGCTGTCGTCTTCGATCTGTCGCCGCGCCGGCATGTTCTTGCCGATTGCGAAATTGCCCGGCGTGACGTATTAATGGAGACTTAGACTGTATCCAACAGTTCGCATACTAACGAAGGGGTTCTAAGATGGCGCAGAAGGTTCAGGTCATTCTCCTGGACGACCTTGATGGCGGCGAGGCGGAGGAGACCGTGAGCTTCGGCCTTGACGGCACCAACTACGAGATCGATCTGTCGAAGAAGAACGCAGCCAAGCTCCGTGATGCGATTTCGCCTTTTATCGCTTCGGCTCGCAAGGCCGGCGGCAGTAGGCGGTCGCGCGGCGGTCGTGGGGGGCGTTCGTCGGGTGGCCGTAGTAGCGCCGATACCGCCGCTGTCCGGGAATGGGCGCGGGAACAGGGGCTGAAGGTCTCCGACCGTGGCCGGATCCCGGCGGACATTCTGGAGAAGTACGAAGCCAGCCGCTGACGGATGAGGAGGTGCCACCCGGAACGGTGACACCTCCACACGTCGGCCGTTTTACGCTTGGGCGAGTTGCTGGCGCTGCTTGCCCAGCCCGTCGATTTCCAGTTCGACCACATCGCCTGCTCGCAGATAAGGCTGGCCCGCCATTCCCATGGCCACGCCAGCGGGGGTACCCGTGTTGATCACGTCTCCGGGCTCCAGCACCATGAACTGGCTCAGGTACCAGACGATGTGTCCGATTCCGAAGATGAGGTTCTCGGTGTTGCCGTCCTGCCGCAATTGACCGTTGACCCACAACCGCAGTCGGAGCTTTCCGGCATCGGGGACCTCATCTGCAGGGACCAGCCATGGCCCGATCGGGTTGAATGTCTCGCAGGATTTTCCTTTGTCCCAGGTGCCGCCGCGTTCGAGCTGGAATTCCCGCTCCGAGACGTCGTGCGAGACGACGTATCCCGCAATGATCTCGGCCGCGGCTTCCGGTGATTCGAGATAACGGCCGGTCTGGCCCACGACGACACCCAACTCGACCTCCCAGTCGGTCTTGGTGCTACCACGTGGGATGAGAACCTCATCGTTCGGCCCGACCACCGTGTTCGGAGCCTTCATGAAAATCACCGGCTCGGTGGGGACATCGAGTCCGCTCTCGGCTGCGTGGTCGCTATAGTTCAGGCCGACGCAGACGACCTTTCCCGGCCGGGCGATCGGCGCCCCGATCCGCACGCCCTCGGTATCCACGACAGGCAGCGAGTCGGACTCCACACCAGCCCGAGCGCGTGCGATGCCATTCTGCGCGAGGAACGTGCCGTCGATGTCGGGCGTGATCGATGACAGGTCGAATATCGAGCCGTCGTCGGTGCGGACGGCCGGCCGCTCGTGGCCGAGTTCACCGAGGCGCAACAGTTGCATGCTCATCTCCCGAGATTCGCGATTGTGGTCGGACGATTTTCCCAGTTTCGTCTGTGCGCGTGTGCGCTGCGGTCACGTGCCGAGACGTTCGAGCCCCGCTACGGCAGCCGCACGTGCGCCGGCTGCAGTTCGTCGACGGTGCGCGTCCCGAGTAGCTGCATTGTGCGGCGGATCTCGGTGCTCAGGATCTCGATGGCGCGTGCGACGCCGCGCTCGCCACCGGCCATGAGCCCGTACAGATAGGCCCGGCCGACCAGGCACGCATCGGCGCCGAGCGCCGTGGCGGCCACGATGTCGGCGCCGTTGGTGATGCCGGTGTCGACGTAGACCTCGGTGTGGTCGCCGACCGCGGCCTTCACATCGGGCAGCAGCCGCAATGGAACAGGCGCGCGGTCGAGCTGGCGGCCGCCGTGGTTGGACAGCACGATGGCATCGGCTCCGGCGTCTACGATGCGCTGCGCGTCGGCGACGGTCTGGATTCCTTTGACGATGAGCGGACCATGCCAGATGGAGCGCAGCCATTCCAGGTCGGCGACGGTCATGGTGGGATCGAACAGCGCGTTGATCAGCTCGGCGACCGTTCCCTCCCAGGCGTTCAGGGACGCGAAGGTCAGTGGTTCCGTGGTCAGCAGGTTGATCCACCATGCGGGGTGCATGGCGGCGTCCAGCACCGTCTTGGCGGTGAGCGTCGGCGGAATCGTGAAGCCGTTGCGCACATCGCGCAGCCGTGCGCCGGCGACGGGGACGTCCACCGTGAGCACGAGCGCTTCGTAGCCTGCGGCCTCGGCCCGCTTGACGAGGTCTTCGCCGGCGGCGCGATCATTCCAGACGTAGAGCTGGAACCACTTGCGAGCCTCCGGTGCCGCGGCGGCGACATCCTCGATCGATGTCGTCCCCATGGTGGACAGCGCGTACGGGATCCCGAAACGTTGGGCGACCCGCACCACCGCACGCTCGCCCTCGTGATTCATCATTCGGGTGAAACCGGTCGGCGCGAACGCGAATGGCAACGCGCTGCTCTGGCCGAGCATGGTGGTACTGGTGTCGACGTCCGCGACGTTGCGCAGGACGGACGGTTCGAATTCGATGCCGTGAAAGAGCTGGCGGGCGCGACGGAGGCTGATCTCCGCCTCGGCGGCGCCGTCGGTGTAGTCGAACACCGAGCGCGGGGTGCGACGCTTGGCGATGCGTCGGAGATCACCGATGGTGAGTGCCTTCTCCAGCCGTCGGTCGGTCGGGCTCAGCGTGATCGGCTTCGGGCGCAGGAGCGGCTTGAGTTCGTTCCATTTCGGAATCTGGCGCTGCGTCATCGTCGGTCTCCAGCGGTCGGCGTCCGGCGGTGCGCGAGTGCGCCGCCTGTGGTCCTACCACAGACTAGTGGCTGTGGTTGGACCACACAAAGTACGGTGACCCTGTGAAGGCCTACGAGCTGGTGCTGCAGCGGATAGAAGCGGAGATCTCGGAGGGGCGGCTGCGGATCGGCGACCGGCTGCCGGGGGAACGCGCGCTTGCCGAACGCTTCGGAGTCAGTCGCACCTCAGTACGGGAAGCGATCCGCGTGCTCGAGGTGATGGGCGCCATCCGTACGGCTGCCGGCTCCGGGCCGGACGCCGGCGCGATCATCGTCGCCGAACCACGATCGCCGTTGACCTCTGCCTTGCGTCTGCATCTCGCCACCAGCCACTTGCCGATCGCGGACATCGTGCAGACCCGCGTACTGTTGGAGTCCTGGGCGGTGCGGGAAGCGAGCGGAAAAGCCGGTGCGGCGGAATTGGCCGGCGCCGAAAGACTGCTCGACGCGATGGACGATCCTGGTCTCGCCCCGGAGCAGTTCCATCTTCTGGACGCGGAGTTCCATGTATCCCTGTCCGCGCTGGCGGGAAACGTGCTCGTGTCGACCGTCATGGCCTCGCTCCGGGATGCGATCCATGGCTACGTGATGGCTGTGGTGCCAGAATTGCCGGATTGGGAGACGACCGCCGCCGGCCTGCGGCGCGAGCATCACGCCGTGCTGCGGGCCGTCCGCGATGGCGATGGCGACGCCGCGGCGTCGTTGGTGGCCGCGCATATCGAGGACTTCTATCGGACCGCTCGGCTGTGATAGGGGCGCTTCTGGGGGTTAAGCCCAGCGACGAAGAATGGTACGCTCCAACGAAACGCATCCTGAATCGTTTCATGCGTCGGCTCCCTTTCCACTGTTCGGCTCCGGATCTGGAGGATCAGCTTTGCTCGTCACCGACGTGCGGTTTGAGCACCATCGAGAAGCCATGGGCATCGGCGAGGACATGCCGCGGGTGTCGTGGAAGACCGTCACCGACATCGTGGGTTGGCGGCAGGCGGCGTACGAGATCGAGATGGCGTGGCCCGGCGGTATCCGTGAGCCATGGTCCAGCGGGCGGATCGGATCAGATGAATCCGTACTGGTCCCCTGGCCCGCGACCCGGCTGGATTCGCGCGAACGCAGACAGGTTCGGGTCCGTGTCTGGGGCGAAGGTGATGCCGAACCGTCGCTGTGGAGCGAGTGGTCCTCGGTCGAGGCGGGTCTCCTGCGGCCGGCGGACTGGACGGCCCAGCTGATCAGCCCTGGATGGGACGCGGATTCCAGCGTCCCGCAGCCGGCAGCACTCTTCCGGCATGAGTTCTCGGTGACCTCTCCGGTGGAGTCGGCACGGCTGTATGTGACGGCGCATGGAGTCGTCGAGATGGAGATCAACCGCACCGCCGTATCCGACGACGTCCTGACACCCGGTTGGACCAGCTACCACCATCGGCTGCGATACCACACCTATGACGTGACCGACCTGCTCCGCGAGGGGCCCAATGCCATCGGCGCATGCGTGGGCGAGGGTTGGTATCGGGGAAGGCTCGCATGGGGCGAGGGAAAGCGGAACGTCTACGGGGACCGCGCCGGCCTGATCGCCCAGCTTGAGATCCGGTATGCCGACCGGCGGGTCATGGCGGTCGGCACCGACAGCCGATGGCAGTGCGGACAGGGACCCATCGTCTCGTCCGAGATCTACGACGGCGAGAGCTACGACGCCCGGCTGGAACGACCCGGCTGGTCGGCGCCAGACCACGTCGCCGCGGACCCGGCCGCATGGTCTCCGGCACGTGTCCTGCCCTTCGACGCATCCACCTTGGTGGCACCGGTCGGTCCGCCGATACGGCGCACGCAGGAGATCGCGCCGGTGGAGATCCTGACGTCGCCGAGCGGCAAGACCATCGTCGACTTCGGCCAGAACCTGGTGGGGCGGGTCCGGATCCGCGTGGCGGGAGAAGCCGGTCGGCAGATCACCATCCGGCACGCCGAGGTCCTCGAGGGCGGTGAACTCGGTGTACGGCCGCTACGCAGTGCCCGGGCCACCGACCGGTATATCCTCCGCGGCGGGGGAACGGAGGAGTGGGAACCGCGCTTCACCTTCCACGGCTTCCGGTACGCCGAGATCGACGGATGGCCGGGCCGACTGGCACCCGACGACATCCGAGCGGTGGTCTGCCACACCGACATGGAACGCACCGGCTGGTTCGAGGCATCCGAACCAGAGCTGGAGAAATTGCATGAGAACGTCGTCTGGAGCATGCGCGGCAACTTCGTCGACATCCCCACCGACTGCCCGCAACGTGACGAGCGGCTCGGCTGGACCGGCGACATCCAGGTGTTCGCCCCCACCGGCAGCTTCATCTACGACTGCGCCGGCACGTTGACCTCGTGGCTGCGTGATCTCGCCTGTGAACAGCTGGCGGCCAGAGACCGGATGCCACCGCTCGTCGTCCCGAACGTGCTGAATACGAAGCTTGACGCGGCAGCATGGGGAGATGCGGCGGTCATCGTTCCGTGGGTGCTCTACGAGCGTTACGGGGACGTCGAGATCCTCCGTGCGCAAATGGAGAGCATGCGGGCGTGGGTGGACGGCGTCGCCGCGAAGGCCGGGGACCGGGCGATCTGGGACTCGGACTGGCAGTTCGGCGACTGGCTCGACCCGAGCGCCCCGCCGGACGATCCGGCGGCCGCGCAGACGGACACCGGACTTGTCGCGACCGCGTATCTGGCTCGTTCCGCCGAGATCGTGGGCCGGGCGGCAGAGCTGATCGGCGACGGGGAGACGGCCGGCGAGTACGCCGCGCTCGCCGCTCGAGTGCGCGAAGCGTTCAACGACGAGTACGTCACCCCGACCGGCCGGATGGCCGCGGATTCGCAGACGGCGTTCGCCCTGGCGCTTGAGTTCGGACTGCTTCAGAAGCCGGAGCAGCGAGAACGGGCCGGCCGGCGGCTGGCGGACCTCGTGCACGACAATCACTACCGTATCGGTACGGGTTTCGTCGGCACACCGCTGATCGCGGACGCGTTGTGTTCGGTCGGTGAGACCCAGCTGGCCTACCGGATGTTACTGGAACGGTCGTGCCCGTCCTTCCTGTATCCGGTGACGATGGGCGCGACGACGATCTGGGAGCGCTGGGACAGCATGCTGCCGGACGGGTCGATCAACCCCGGATCGATGACGTCGTTCAACCACTACGCACTGGGAGCGGTCGCGGACTGGCTGCACCGCACCGTGGCCGGACTCGCGCCCGGTGCACCGGGATATCGACGCGTCGTCGTACGCCCACAGCCTGGAGGCACGGTGACACATGCGGGAGCGACGCACGAGACCCCGTACGGCCGCGCCCGGGTCGCCTGGCGGGCCGAAGGTGACGAGCTCACGGTGGACGTCGCCGTTCCGCCGAACTGCACCGCCTCCGTATACCTGCCCGGCACCGACGACCCGGCTGAGGTGGGCTCCGGCGAGCACCGGTTCCGGACGACGTACCCGCGGCCGGAGTATCCGCCGAAGCCGCGGATCGTTCGGCCGGCGATCGAAGAGGTGTAGTCGTCGGCGTGCCGCCCGACCGGTCAGCGGGTGACAGCGCTTGAGTCGCGGACGATGAGCTCGGGCTCGAACAGCACCCGGCGGTGCTCGTGCGCGGAGTTGGAGGTCTCATCGTGCAGGAACTCGGCGGCGGTCCGGCCGAGGAGCTGGCGCGGCTGCCGCACCGAGGACAGGGGCACCGCGGCCGCGGCCGCGAAGTCGATATCGTCGTAGCCGACGAGAGCGACGTCTTCCGGGACCCGGATGTTGGCATGGGTGAGCGCCTGCAGAACGCCGAGCCCGAGCAGGTCGTTGGCGCAGAAGACGGCGGTCGGGCGTTCCGCGGGAGACATGTCGGCGATCCGGTCCCCGGCGGAACGTCCGGAGGCGACCGTCGGCGCCGTGGTCTCGATGACCTCGAGCTCGACGGAGTCCTTGGCCTTGACCGCGCGCTCGGCTCCTTCGAGCCGCTCACTGATCTGCCGGAGGTTGCTCGGGCCGCCCAGGAAGGCGATCCTGCGGTGACCGCTTTCCACCAGGTGTCCCACCGCCTGCTCACCTCCGAGTACGTCGTTCACGGCGACGGAGCACTCTTCCGGGGTGGCCGCCTGGCGGTCGAAGAGCACGACCGGAATATCGTGTTCGCGCAGCATGCCGATCCGATCGGTGATCTCCCCGATCGGGTTGATCAGAACCCCCTGCACGCGCATCTCCGCCAGCAGGTCCAGATGTGCCGTCTCCTTGTCCAGGCTCTCGTCACTGTTGCAGACGATGACGGCGAGCCCTTCACGGTTGACGGTGTCCTCGACACCGCGCGCGACGTCGGTGAAGAACGGGTTGGCGATGTCGAGCACAACCAGGCCGATGGTGCGGCTGCGGCCCTGGCGCAACTGGCGCGCGTAGTCGTTGCGGACGAAGTTCAGCTCCTTGATCGCTGCGCGCACGCGCTCCCGGGTGGTCGGCGTCACCAGGTGCGGCCGGTTCAGGACGTTGGAGACCGTGCCGACCGACACCCCGGCGCGCTTCGCCACTTCCCGGATGTTCGGGGTCGAACCTGCCATTCGTCTGCCTTCCGGATGCGTTACCGGCAGCGTTCACCCGCTACCTTCTGCGCGTCGATCGTACGCGATGACCGGCGATAACACCCGAGCCCGTCCTATCCTGGTGACCTTGACAGGGGTGAGCGGCTACCGTAACGTATGAAACGTTTCAGGGCCTGCTGAGCTGGGTGTAAGACACACCGGCGCTGTTGCCCGGGCGAAGAGAGTGAGGAGCATGCTGCATGACTGACAAGGCGACGGCCGCGGCGGCGATTCGCCGCATGGGGGTCGAGACGGCATCGTGGGCCTACGCGAACTCGGGCACAAGATTCAAGGTTTTCCCGCAGCCGGGAGTCCCCAGAGACCCGTACGAGAAGATCGACGACGCGGCCGTGGTGAATCGGCTCACCGGCGCCGCTCCGACCGTGGCGCTGCACATCCCGTGGGACAAGGTGGACGACTACGACCGTTTGGCCAAGCACGCCGAAGGGCAGGGCGTGCGGATCGGTGCGATCAATGCGAATGTCTTCCAAGATGACGACTATAAGCTGGGAAGCGTTTGCCACCCGGATCCCGGTGTGCGCCGCAAGGCCACGGATCACCTGCTGGAGTGCATCGACATCATGGATGCGACCGGCTCGGACACGTTGAAGCTGTGGTTCGCCGACGGCACAAACTACCCCGGTCAAGACAGCATCCGTGCCCGTCAGGACCGTCTGGCGGAGTGCCTGCGGGAGACCTACGACCGGCTCGGCGAGCGTCAGCGGCTGCTGCTGGAGTACAAGCTCTTCGAGCCCTCGTTCTACACCACGGATGTGCCGGACTGGGGCACGTCGTACGTCCACTGCCTGGAACTCGGGCCCAAGGCACAGGTGGTGATCGACACCGGCCACCATGCACCGGGCACGAACATCGAGTTTATCGTGGCGTTCTTGCTGCGCACGGGCAAGCTGGGCGGATTCGACTTCAACTCTCGCTTCTACGCCGACGACGATCTCATGGTCGGAGCCGCCGACCCGTTCCAACTCTTCCGCATCATGCACGAGATCGTCAGCGCGGACGCGCTGGCGCCGGAGGCCGGCATCGCGTTCATGCTCGACCAGTGCCACAACATCGAGCCGAAGATTCCCGCCATCATCCGGTCCGTGCTCAACGTGCAGGAGATGACTGCGAAGGCGCTGAACATCGACTCGGGCGCGCTAGCCGACGCGCAGCAGAGCGGCGACGTGCTCAAGGCGAATGAGATCTTCATGGACGCCTTCTACACCGACGTGCGGCCGTGGCTGGCGGAGCTCCGCGAGGAGCAAGGTCTGGACCCAGACCCGATCGCCGCTTACCACCGTTCGGGCTACGCGGAGAAGATCGCCGCCGACCGCGTCGGCGGACAGCAGGCAGGCTGGGGCGCCTGACCCTCTCCATGATCATGAACAGTAACCGTGCCATATGAACGGCAACTGTTCATGATCATCTCCTCCGACGACCGGGAAGGGACGATGACAGACACGAATGACGTCGTAGGGACGTTGATCGAGCGGAGCAATCGGCTGGGCGCCGACCCGCGCAACACCAACTACGCGGGCGGGAACACATCGGCGAAGGGCAGCACCACCGACCCGGTGACGGGTCAGGATGTCGAGCTGCTCTGGGTCAAGGGTTCCGGCGGTGACCTCGGCACCCTCACCGAGAAGGGGCTCGCCGTTCTCCGCCTCGATCGGATGCGGGCACTGACCGAGGTCTATCCGGGCGTCGACCGCGAGGACGAGATGGTGGCGGCGTTCGACTACTGCCTGCATGGCAAGGGTGGGGCGGCGCCGTCGATCGACACCGCCATGCACGGGCTGGTCGAGGCCGCCCACGTCGATCACCTGCACCCCGACTCCGGCATCGCGCTTGCGACGGCCGCGGACGGCGAGGCTCTGACCAAGGAGTGCTTCGGCGACCGGGTCGTGTGGGTCCCGTGGCGTCGGCCGGGATTCCAGCTGGGGCTGGATATCGCTGCCATCAAGGCGGCCAACCCGCAGGCCATCGGGTGCATCCTCGGTGGTCACGGGATCACGGCATGGGGTGACAGCAGCGAGCAGTGCGAGGAGCGCTCGCTGGAGATCATTCAGACAGCCGAGCGGTTCATCGCCGAGCGCGGCAAGGACGAGCCGTTCGGGCCGGCGGTCCCCGGCTACGAGCCGCTTCCGGCCGATGAACGACGAGCGCGGGCGGCGTCGCTCGCGCCGATCATCCGCGGCCTCGCCTCGACGGACAAACCGCAGGTCGGCCACTTCAACGATTCCGACGTGGTGCTGGAGTTCCTCTCCCGGGAGAAGTTGCAGCCGCTGGCCGCGCTGGGTACGTCCTGCCCGGACCACTTCCTGCGGACCAAGGTGCGCCCGCTGGTGCTGGATCTCCCCGCTTCCGCCCCGCTCGACGAGGTGACCACCCGGCTGAAGGAGTTGCACGCGGCGTACCGGGAGGACTACCAGGCCTATTACGACCGACATGCCACACCGGACAGCCCGGCGATCCGCGGCGCCGATCCGGCGATCGTGCTCATCCCTGGCGTCGGCATGTTCAGCTTCGGCAAGGACAAGCAGACGGCGCGGGTGGCCGGCGAGTTCTACGTCAACGCGATCAACGTCATGCGTGGCGCCGAGGCGATCTCCACCTACGCCCCGATTCCGGAGAGCGAGAAGTTCCGGATCGAGTACTGGGCACTGGAGGAGGCGAAGCTGCAGCGGATGCCGAAGCCGAAGCCCCTGGCGACGCGCGTGGCGCTGGTCACCGGCGCCGGCTCCGGCATCGGCAAGGCCACTGCGGAACGGCTCGCCGCGGAGGGGGCGTGCGTCGTCGTCGCCGATCTGAACGGTGAGGCGGCGACACAGACGGCAGCCGAGATCGGGAACACTGACGTCGCCGTCCCGGTGACGGTGGACGTGACCGACGAAGCGCAGATCGCCGCGGCGCTGAACGAGGCCGTGCTGGCGTTCGGCGGCGTGGACCTGATCGTCAACAACGCGGGCCTGTCGATCTCGAAGCCGCTGCTGGAAACGACGGTCAAGGACTGGGACCTGCAGCATGACGTCATGGCGCGTGGTTCGTTCCTGGTCTCTCGCGAGGCCGCCCGGGTGATGATCGACCAGGGCATGGGCGGCGACATCGTCTACATCTCCAGTAAGAACGGGGTCTTCGCCGGCCCGAACAACGTCGCCTACGGCGCGACCAAGGCAGACCAGGCGCACCAGGTGCGGCTGCTCGCCGCCGAACTGGGTGAACACGGCATCCGGGTGAACGGCGTCAATCCCGACGGAGTCGTCCGCGGCTCGGGCATCTTCGCGGGTGGTTGGGGAGCGAAGCGCGCAGCTGTGTACGGAGTCCCCGAGGAGGAGCTCGGCGCCTTTTACGCGCAGCGCACGCTGTTGAAGCGGGAGGTGCTGCCGGAGCATGTCGCCAACGCGGTGTTCGCGCTGACCGGAGGCGACCTGAGCCACACGACCGGTCTGCACATCCCGGTCGACGCCGGCGTCGCTGCCGCGTTCCTCCGCTGACCGACACGACGTCCCGCACACGGTGGCCCACGGCGCTTGGTGTGCAGGACGTGCGCACACGATGAGGTGATGTGGATGAGCGAGACGTTCTCCGCGGCCGCCGTGGACCTCGGCGCGTCGAGTGGACGAGTGGTCTTGGGACGGGTGGCGCCGGATCAGATCGAGTTCGACGTCGTACATCGATTCCGGAACGAGCCGATCCGTAGATCCGGCACGTTGCACTGGAATTTCGACGCGCTGTTGGAGGGCGTGATCGACGGTCTTCGGGCCGCGCGGTCGGCTGAGAGCGGCCTGGAGTCCGTCGGTATCGACACCTGGGCCGTGGACTACGGGCTGATCGGCGACGACGGTGAGCTGATCGGCAATCCCGTCAACTATCGCGATTCGCGGACCGATGGGATCATGGAATCCGTTCGTGAACGGCTGGGCGACGAGCGGCTCTACGGCGTCACCGGACTCCAGTACCTGCCCTTCAACACGGTCTATCAACTGCTGGCCGAAGACGAGGATCGCCTCGCCACGGCATCGTCGCTGCTGCTCATGCCAGATCTACTGTCGTACGCGCTCACCGGCGCCGTGGGCGCCGAGCGTACCAATGCTTCCACGACCCAGATGTACGACGTGACGCGTGGCGAGTGGGCCGTGGATCTGATCGAAGAGCTGGGGCTGCCGACGCGGATTCTGCCGCCGATCCACAACACCGGCAAAATGGCCGGCGCCGTCCTCCCTGGGCTAAGGGACCGGATCGGCGACGACGGGCGGCTCCAGGTTCGCGCGGTCGCCTCACATGACACGGCGTCGGCGGTGGCGGCGGTTCCCGCGACGGCAGACGGGTTCGCGTACATCTCCTGCGGCACCTGGTCTCTTGTCGGCATCGAACTGGACCGCCCGGTACTGACCGCGGAGAGCGTCGCCGCGAACTTCACCAACGAGGTCGGCGTCGACGGCACCATCCGTTACCTGCGCAACGTCATGGGGCTGTGGCCGCTGCAGGAGTGCATACGCACGTGGAAGGCCGACGGCGATCGGGTCCGACTCGACGAGCTGCTCGACGCCGCGGGTCGCGAGCCGGCGCTGCGCAGCGTCATCGACGCCGAGTCGCCGGACCTGGTGCCGCCTGACGGCATGCCGTCCCGGATCCGCAAGCTCTGCGCCGACGCGGGCCGGCCGGTGCCCGAGTCTAAGCCGGCCGTGGTGCGCTGCATTATGGACAGCCTGGCCATCGGCCACGCCCGCACCGTCCGGGACGCCGCCCGGCTGTCCGGGCGGGACGTGGAGGTGGTGCACCTCGTCGGCGGTGGTTCGCAGAACCGGCTGTTGGCTCAGCTGACCGCCGACGCCACGGGTCTGCCGGTGATGGCAGGGCCGACGGAGGCGACCGCACTGGGCAACCTGTTGGTGCAGGCACGAGCCGCGGGGATCGTCGACGGCCGTGCCGAAGCACGGGCCTTGATTGCGGCCACCCAGCCGGTCGAACGTTTCGACCCGCGATCGGACATCGACTGGTCACCCTGGCTCTCACCCACGCCTAAATGATCATGTTTGGTAGGTTTTCTCGTGCCCTAACAGGTCTGCAGACATGGTAGGGCACGAGAAAACCCACTTCACATGATCATTTAGGGTCAGTCAGCTTGCTGGTTGAAGCACGCGAGCGACGTACTCGGGAGCGGGTTCGTCGGCGGCGATCCGCCCGTCGGCGACGACGATCACACGGTCGACCCAGTGCAACGACTGCGGCCGGTGGGTGACCACCAGCGTCGTGCGCCCCGCCGACGCCACCCGCATCGCCTGGTTGACCTTGCGTTCGCTGGCCAAGTCCAGGTTCGACGTGGCCTCGTCCAGGATGAGGATCGACGGATCGTGTAGCAGCGCCCTGGCCAGGCAGATCAGCTGCCGCTGCCCGGCCGACAACGAGCGACCCCGCTCGGCCACCACGTGGTGATAACCGCCCGGAAGCCGCTCGATGAACTCGTGCGCTCCGACCGCCCGGGCCGCGGCCTCCACCTCGGCGTCGCTGGCGTCCGGCTTCGCGTAGGCGATGTTGTCCCGGATCGTCCGCGAGAACAGGAACGGTTCCTGTGGCACATAGCCGAGATGGCTGCGGTAGCCGGTCAGGTCGAGACCGTCCAGCGGCCGCCCGTCCACCAGCACTGTTCCGGACGTCGGATCGTAGAACCGGGCGATCAGCTTCGACAGGGTCGACTTGCCCGCACCCGTGCGGCCCACGAAGGCGACCCGCTCGCCCGGCGGTATGTGCAGATCGACGTCGCGGATCGCATCGGTGGACGTGCCCTGGTAACGCAGCCGCGTGCGGTGGAACCGGATGTCGCCGCGTAGCCCGTCCACAGGCTCGGCATCCGGGCCGACGGGGGTGGACGTTTCCAGTGCGAGCAGCCGGCGGACCCGGACCAAACCGGTCCGCGCCCGCTGGTAGACGTCGAACACCTGGGAGAGCTGCTGGATCGGGGCGAAGACCTGAGCCAGGTACAGCAGGAAGGCGATCAACGTGCCCAGCGCCAACGTGCCGGACTCGATCCTGGTGGCCCCGACCCCCAGTACGGCGGCGATCGCCAGCACCGAGAGCAGCTCGATGGTCGCGACGTACACCGACGTGGCGAACAGCCCGCGCAGGCTGGCGGCGACGTACTCCCGGCCGAGCGCGGCGAAGCGGCCGAGGTTGTGTCCCTCGCGCAGGTACGCGTGGGTGACCCGGATCCCGGCCATGCTTTCCTGGATGTTCGCGTTGATCAGCGACAGCTGCTCGCGCGCCCGGTCGTAGGCGACGAACGCCCGCCGCCGGTACCACCAGGTGCTCAGCGCCGCGAACGGGATGACGCCCAACACCACCAGCGCCAGCAGCGGGTCGAGCACGACCACCACCACCGACATCCCGACGAACGTCGTCAGGCTGACCACCGTGTTGATCAGGCCGACCTGGAACAGCTGCGCGATCGCATCGACATCCGAGGTCATCCGGGTCATGATCCGCCCGGCCTGGGTCCGGTCGTAGTAGTCGATCCCGAGCCGCTGCAACTGCCCGAAGATCCGCACCCGCAGAGCCAGCAGCAGGCGTTCGGTACTCCGAGCCGTCCAGAGCAGGCCCGTGCGCTGGTCCCACCACAACGCCACGACCAGCGCGGCAGCGACGGCGCAGATACCGAGCAGCGTCGGCGTGGACCCCGCGAGCATGCCATGGTCCACCGCCTGGCGTACCAGCATCGGGTTGATCAGGACGATGACCGCTTCCGCGATCACCAATCCCAGCCCGACCAGCAGGCCGCGAACATACGGCCGGATGAACTCCGGCAGGCGGAGCGGACCGCCCGACCGCTCCTCGCGGGCGAAGTCCACGGCGGTCGCGTCCCTGGGCGGTGGCAACTCGGCGATCTGTGCGGCCACCGCCGCCGGCACCTGCAACTGGGTCGACGGGAGGTGACCGGTGGCGTCCTGGCGCGATTCCCACGCCGACGCGGTGGCCTCGAACCGGCCGGAGCGGGCCTGCCCGATCAATTGCGCCGGCCCCTCGTCGGTGCTTCCCGGGCCGTCTCCGAACAGGTCTTGGTACAGCTCCGAACGGGCGAGCAGTTCCTCGTGGCTGCCCTGGTCGACCACCCGGCCGTCGTCGATCAACACGACGCGGTCGGCCAACCGCAGGGTGGATTCCCGATACGCCACGAGCAGGACGGTGCGCTCGGCCAGGAACGGCTTGAGGTTGGCGTGGATACGCTCCTCGACCTTGACGTCCACCGACGACGTCGCGTCGTCCAGCAGCAGGATGTCCGGGTTGGCGAGGATGGCGCGGGCGAGGGCGACGCGCTGACGCTGCCCGCCGGAGAGCGTGATGCCCTCCTCACCCACCATCGTGTCGTAGCCGTCGGAGAGTTCGGAGATGAACTCGTCGGCCGCGGCCGCGCGCGCCGCCGCCCGGATCTCGGCGTCCGTGGCGTCCGGCCGGCCGTAGGCGATGTTGGCGCCGATCGTGTCGGAGAAGAGGAAGCTGTTCTCGAACACCACGCCGATCTGCTCCCGCAGCCGCGGCAGTGACCACCGGCGCACGTCGATGCCGTCCACGCTGATGGTGCCGGCGTCGGCGTCGAAGAATCGCGGGAGCATGGTGATCGCGGTCGACTTGCCGCACCCCGACGGGCCCACCAGGGCCACGGTCTCACCGGGCGCGATATCGAGGGAGAACCCGCGCAGCACCTGATGGCCGTCCCCATCGGCGTAGGCGAACCGCACGTCGCGGAACGAGACCGCACCCCCGCGCTGCCGGATGTCGACCGGGCGCAGCGGCTCGGTGATCTCCGGACGCAGGTCCAGCAGTTCACCGACCCGCTCGGTGGCCGCGCGGCACATCGGGGCGTTGGTCAGGACCATCCCGGCGACCCGTGCCACACCGACGAGCTCGGCGAGGTAACCGGTGCAGGCCAGGAAGACACCGACGGTGAGGTGCCCGTTGAGGACGAGCAGCCCGCCGACGAGGAGGACGAGCACCTGACCGGCCAGCGGGGCCCCCTGCAGCGAGGCCATGAACGGGGCACGCAGCCGGACGGCACGCACCCGCGCGGCGAACATGTCGAGCAGCGACCGGTGCAACCGCTCTGTCTCGGCCGGCTGCTGACCGAACGCGCGCACGACGCGGACGCCGGTCACGGCCTCTTCGACGCGGGTGGTCATCTCGGCTTCGCGTTGTTGCGCGTCCCAGCCGGCCGCGTAGACCTTGCGCCGCTGCCGGTTCGTCACCACGAAGACGGTGATGATCACGGCGACGACGAGCATCGCCACGAACGGCGAGAGGGTGAACATGATGGTCACCGCGAGCGTCGCCGACAGCAGCGCCCCGGCGACATGCGGGATCCAGGACAGCAGCATGTGCACGAAATGCAGGTCGCTGCTGATCCTGGAGACCAGCTGGCCGCTCTGCAGCTGCGAGTGGCCGGTGAAGTCGAGCCGCTGCAGCGTGTCATAGACGTCGTGACGGAGATTGTCCTGGATCCGGAACGCCGTCTTGCCGCCGACGTAGCGCCAGCCACTGGACAGTCCGAACCTGGCGACGGCGACGCAGGCCAGCAGCACCAGCATCGGAACCAGCGGCGCGGTGCCGGCCACGATGGCGTCGTCGATGACCCTGCCCTGGGTGACCGGGACCGTGGCGACCGTGCCGGCCCAGAGCAACGCCAGCAGGATTGAGAGGAACAGTGTCCGCTTGTGGCGGAGCAGGTACGGCGCCAGTCGCCGGAACGTACCCGGCGGGGATTGCGGCGGACGGGTGCCGGACGAGTAGTGGACGCCTACCTGGGCAGAGTTCTCCCCGGGATCGGGGCGGTGACGATCTGACGCGCCGTCAGGGTCGGATGCGCCATCGATCGTGGCGGTCGCACCCGCGGCGCTCGACGACGCAGCCGCCTGCGTCTCTTGCTGAGTTGCCGGTTCGAGGCTCGCACGGGAGCCGGAGCGATGGTTGGGCGTGGATGGATGATGATCTGACGGGCCGGTGGGCGAGGTGCGGGAGGGCACAACATTCTCCGGTACGAAATAGAACGGGTGAAACGAGTCCGACGCGGACCGGAGCCATTCTATCGTGCGCGATCGACGGTGCCCATCCGATTTTCGTTTCGAGCACCGCCGATCACGGCAACCGCGCTACCGCTCAGGACCAGTACACGACCACCTTGTCGCCCACGTTGACCTGGTCGAACAGCGAAGCAATGGCGCCCTCGTCGCGGACGTTGACGCATCCGTGCGACGCCCCGTTGTAGCCGTTCGCGGCGAAGTCCGGCGAGTAGTGCACGGCCTGTCCGCCGCTGAAGAACATCGCGTACGGCATCGGCGTGTCGTAGAGCGACGAGACATGGTCCCGCGACTTCCACCCGACCGAGAAGACCCCTTCCCGGGTCGGCGTCAGCTCGGAGCCGAACCGGACGTCGAGCGTCATGTGGACATCGCCGTCAGTCACCCACTTCAGCGTCTGGGTGGTCTTGTCGATGCAGAGGACGCGTCCGCTCGCACACTCCGGCGGCAGCCCGGCGGTCTTCTTCTCGTCGTCGGCCTCGTCGTCGTCTTCCTCGTCCTCTTCGGGATCGCGGTTGTGCAGCTCGTCGTCGGTGGGTTCCCGGGTCATGGAGACGAGCGTGTCCCACGTGTCCTGATCGACGGCTCCGGTGTCCGGCAGCCCACGCTTGACCTGGAATCCGGCGACAGCCTGCGCCGTGACGTCTCCGTAGTTGGGCGTGATCTCGCCGTCGAACCAACCGATCTGCTTGAGCCGGGCCTGGAGCTCGCGGACCTCGTCACCGGTGTCGCCGTGCTGGAGGATCGGTGGACCGGCCACGATGCGGTTGTGCAGTTCGTCGTCGGTGGGTTCCCGGGTCATGGAGACGAGCGTGTCCCACGTCTGCTCGTCGACCTCTCCGGTCGCGTCGTACCCACGCTTGTCCTGGAACCCGGAGACGGCCTCCACGGTCACATCGTCGTACTCGCCGGTGATGTCGGGCGCGTACCACTCGATCTGCTTCAGGCGCGCCTGCAGTTCGCGCACGTCATCGCCGGTGTCTCCGGCGGCCATCATCGCCTCGGGAGTCGGCGACTCGGTGGGCTCCGGCGTCGTGGTCGGCTCAGGGGTCTCGGTGGGTTCAGGTGTAGCGGTCGGCGACGGCGTCACCTTGGTCGACGCCGCATCGATCGGGTCCGGGGATTCGGTGGATGCTTGCGACGTAGGCGTGCCGGGATCTGAACCCGCCGTGGCGTCGTCGTCGCCGAGCTGGCTCAGGCCGTACGCGCCTCCCACGCCCACGGCAGCCGCGACGACCACCGACACAACACCGACGGCCAACTTGTTTCCGCGCATCACGAACCTCTACCTCTGATTCCGTACTGAACGACGTCCGGTTACGCCGCCCCCCAAGAGACATGACGCCCATAATGCCCGGGAGGTTGCATGGATTGAACCAGAGTCCGGATCACGAGTCGAACTCGATGTCGTGACGTGCAGATGTGGAGTGGGTAGCGTCCAGGGAAACGAGCCATGGAAGAGAACGCCTTACAGGGACGTTATGTGGTTTCGGGTACTTCTACCCGGCACAGCGTGGTGCCTGGTCACGACCTACATGGAGGCTGCTCGGCGACGTGTGACCGGTTGGCCGGGCGCCGCGCGGACCGGCGCGGCGGGAACGGCTGAAGCAGCAGCGGCGAAAGGGGAACATGCGGGTGCCTGGCACGGGACGCACCATCGGTGGCAGAGCTGGAGACCCGTTCCGTCCTCGTCGGGTAGCGATGCTCAGCGTGCACACGTCCCCCCTGGACCGGCCGGGCGGCGGTGACGCCGGCGGGATGAACGTGTACGTCCTGCACCTGGCGAAACAACTCGCGCGGCTCGACGTTGAGGTCGAGATCTTCACCCGAGCCACATCGTCCCGATCCGTGCCGGTGGTCGAGGCGTGTCCAGGGGTGACGGTGCGGCACGTCGAGACGGGACCGGGCAGGCAGCCGACCAAGGAGAGCCTGTCCGCGCGATTACACCGGTTCGCATCCGCCGTGTTGCGGGTCGAAGCCGCCCACGGGCGCGGCCATTACGACATGGTGCACTCGCACTACTGGCTGTCCGGCCAGGTGGGCGGCGTGGTGGCGGAACATTGGGGCGTGCCGCTCGTGCATTCGATGCACACGATGGCCAAAGTGAAGAACCTCGCGCTCGCCGCCGGCGACGAGCCGGAGCCACCGGCGCGCGAAGCCGGGGAGGAAGGCGTGGTTTCGGCGTCCGACCTGCTGATCGCCAATGCCGACGACGAGGCGCACCAGCTGGTCCGTCTTTACGGTGCCGACCCTGATCAAGTGGCGACGGTCTGGCCGGGCGTGGACCTGGCGACGTTCACCCCGGGGCGCCGGCAGCGCGCGCGTGCCCGGCTGGGACTCGCTCCCGACGCTGTGGTGCTGCTGTACGCAGGTCGGATCCAGCCGCTCAAAGCCCCGGATGTGCTCATCCGCGCGGCGGCGCGGCTGCTCGCGGTGCGGCCGCAGCTGCGCAGCCGTCTGCTGGTGCCGGTGGTCGGCGGTCCCTCCGGCAATGGCCTCGCCCGCCCGCACGGCCTGGTCGACCTGGCCCGTGAGCTCCGGGTGGATGATGTCGTGCGATTCCACCCGCCGGTGGAGCAGTCGGTGCTCGCCGACTGGTACCGGGCCGCCGACCTGACCGTCGTTCCCTCATACAACGAGTCGTTCGGGTTGGTGGCGCTGGAGTCGCAGGCGTGTGGCACGCCCGTGCTGGCGTCGTCGGTCGGCGGTCTGCGCACGGCGGTCGCGGATGGCGTATCCGGCGTGCTTCTCGCCGATCATGAACCCGACACCTGGGCGCGCACTATGGGGGAACTCATCGATGACCCGGCCCGGATGCGCCGGCTCCAGTCGGGTGCCGTGGCGCACGCGTCGCGATTCGGATGGGACGCCACGGCCGCGAGTACGCTCGACGCATACGCGGTGGCATGCGAGCGTCGTCGGGCGGAGTTCTTCGAGGCGGTGACATGTCGGTGAACGACACTCACGCGCGCGAGATCGTGCGCGACTACCTCCGATCGGCCGGCCAGCCCTGGGAGGAGAGCGCGCCCGGCGTCTTCTCGGTGGAACTCCCCGGGGAGCGCAAGCTCAAGACAGCGTGCAGTCTCGCCGCGCGCGATCACAGCCTCGTCGTCAACGCCTTCGTGGCGCGACGGCCCGATGAGAACCACGACGCCGTCCACCGCTGGCTGCTGGAACGCAACGCGCGGCTATCCGGCATCGCCTTCGCGGTCGACCGGGCCGGCGACATCTACCTGGTGGCCCGCCTGCCGCTGCACGCCGTCACGCCCGACGAGCTGGACCGGCTCCTCGGCGCGATCCTCGATACGGCGGACACGTCGTTCAACACCATCCTCGAGCTCGGGTTCGCCGAGTCGATCCGGCAAGAATGGAGATGGCGGCTCTCTCGCGGTGAGTCCACCCGTAACCTCGCCGCGTTCGAGCACCTCCGCCCCGACCAACTCGAACCGTGAGAAAGAGCTGAGCCCTACGCGCGGGCGAGGGGAACCCTTCATGGTGTGGCGGGCATCAGCGAGGACGAGCTCCAGCGAGGACGAGTCTGCTGGGCGGGAAGGGTTCCCCTCGCCCGCGCCACCGGAGCGGCTTTCATCACGTATCGCCGGGGCGCAGGCCGCTCGATGCGCCCCTCTCGCTACGCTCGGGGTATGACCTACCGCTTGGTGCTGCTCCGCCACGGCGAGAGCGAATGGAACGCGAAGAACCTCTTCACCGGCTGGGTCGATGTCGACCTGACCGCCGCGGGCGAGGCCGAGGCACGGCGCGGCGGCGAGCTGCTCGCGGAACGCGGAATCCTCCCTGACGTGCTGCACACGAGCGTGTTGCGGCGTGCCGTCCGGACCGCCAACATCGCCCTCGATGTGGCCGATCGGCTGTGGGTGCCGGTCCGCCGCTCCTGGCGGCTGAACGAGCGACACTACGGGGCTCTGCAGGGCAAGAACAAGAAGCAGACGCTGGAGACCTACGGCGAGGAGCAGTTCATGCTGTGGCGCCGGTCGTACGACACGCCGCCCCCGCCGATCGAGGATGACGACGAGTACGCGCAGACCGGCGACCCGCGCTACGCGGACCTTCCGCCAGAGCTGCTGCCGCGTACCGAATGCCTCAAGGACGTCCTGGAACGCGCCCTCCCGTACTGGTACGACGCGATCGTTCCGGAGCTGCGCCGCGGCCTCACGGTTGCCGTGGCGGCGCACGGGAACTCCCTGCGCGCGCTGGTGAAGCACCTCGACGACATCTCCGACGAGGCCATCGCCGGGTTGAACATCCCCACCGGGGTGCCGCTCGTCTACGAACTCGACGAGTCGTTGCGTCCGGTCACCAGGGGCGGCGAATACCTCGACCCGGATGCCGCGGCCGCGGCGATCGAAGCGGTCAAGAACCAGGGCCGCTAGGGCGGCAGCAGCCGCTGGGCGGCCGGTATCCGTGGACGGTGCCGGTCGCCTGCCGGCCTCCGGGATAGATCCGTGCGTGCCGGCTGCCTACGCGGGCACGGCCGGTGACGGTGCGGTGGTCCGTACCGGCGCGAGCGGCTCCGTCAGGCCGACTGGATCTCCCCGGTGACGAGGTAACGGACGTGGCCGGCGATCTCCACCGCGTGGTCCGCGAACCGCTCGTAATACCGGCCGAGCAACGCGATGTCCACCGCCGGTTCCACGCCGCGGTCCCACGCGTCGTCGAGCAGCACCAAGAAGAGCGACCGGTGCAGCCGGTCCATCTCGTTGTCGTCCCGGGAGAGTTCGGCGGCGGAGGTCAGGTCGTGGGTGCGCAGGACCTCGCCGGCTTTCTGCGCCATCTCCTCCGCCGTCTTGCCCATCGCGGCGAACGTCTCCCTCAGCTCGGCCGGAACGGCGTGATCGGGGTAGCGCATCCGGGCGATCTTGGCGATGTGGACGGCGAGGTCGCCCATGCGCTCGATATCCGCGGTGGTGCGCAGTGCCGCCGTCACCATCCGCAGCTCGCTGGCCACCGGGCCCTGGGTCGCCATCAGTTCGATGGTCAGTTCGTCGATCTCCAGCTGATCGCGGTTGATGGGCGCGTCGCCGCCGACCACCTTCTCCGCCTGCTCCAGGTCGGCATCGAGCAGCGCCCGGGTGGCGAGGTGCATCTGCTCACCGGCCTTGCGGATCATGCCGACCAGACGGCCGGTGACGGCGTCGAGCTGTTCGCGGTACGCGTCGCGCATAAGATCGTCGTCCTGTCGTGAGGCTTCAGGGTTACAGTGTGCCAGGCGGCCAGGGTAGGACTTCCCGTTGGGATACCGGGCGGCAAAAGGTGAACCTGCTAAGAAATGCCGGTGAACATCACAGCTCAACACCTGCGCGAAGAGCCCGATAAGGCGGTTTCGTGGGTCTGAGCGCTTTACTATCGGTGAGTGTGGACGCCATCACCGCAGGAGTGCTGGCTGTCGTCGTCGGCTTGGGAGTCGGCCTGGCGGTCGGCTGGACCCTCCGATCCCGCCGACGTGCCCCAGACGTCACGCCACCACCGCGCACCTCGCCGATGCCCGAAGGGGCCGACGAGGTCGTGGCCGTCCTGCGGTCCAGTGCCATCGTCCTCGACGAGAACACCAACGTCGTCAAGGCCAGCCCGTCGGCGTACGCGTTCGGGCTGGTCCGGCAGGACAAGATCACTGTGCCCGAGCTGTTGGAGCTGGCCGAGAAGGTCCATCGGGACGGCCAGATCCGCGAGGTGCAGCTGCAGGTCCCGCGATCGCGTGACTCGACGCAGTTCCTGCACGTCCTGGCTCGGGTGGCGCCGCTGGGTGACCGGCTGGTGCTGGCCCTGGTCGAGGACCGCACCCACGAGATCCGGGTGGACGAGGTCCGGCGGGACTTCGTCGCCAACGTCTCACATGAGCTCAAGACACCGGTCGGTGCCATGCTGCTGCTCGCTGAGGCGGTCCAGGACGCCAGCGACGATCCCGAGGCGGTGCGTCGCTTCGCCGAACGCATGCAGCAAGAGGGAGACCGGCTCACCCGGCTCGTACAGGAGATCATCGATCTGTCCCGGCTGCAGTACGACGATCCGGTCGACTCCCCCGACCCGGTGGAGATCGACGAGGTGGTCGGCGCCGCGCTGGACCGCAGCCGAGTCGACGCGGAGAACCGCAAGATCAGACTCACCTCCGGCGGAGCCGAGGGACTCCAGGTGCTCGGAAACGAGAAACAACTCATCATCGCCGTGGGAAATCTCGTGGAGAACGCTGTCCGATACAGCCCGGAGGGCACCCGGGTGGCCGTGGGCGTCCGTCAGCGCGACGATCTGGTGGAGATCAGCGTGACCGATCAGGGGCAAGGAATCGCCGAGCCCGAGCTCGAGCGCATCTTCGAGCGCTTCTACCGGGTCGATCCGGCGCGTTCCCGAGAGACCGGCGGGACCGGCCTGGGGTTGTCCATCGTCAAGCACATCGCCGCCAGCCACGGCGGCGAAGTCAGCGTGTGGAGCGTGCGGGGTGCGGGGTCGACGTTCACCTTGCGACTGCCGCTTCATCCATACCGTCCCGGGCGACCGTCCGGGAACGGCTCGCAGGTTGCTAAGGAGGCACCGTGACTCGAGTGCTCGTCGTCGAGGATGAGGAGTCCTTCAGCGACGCACTGTCGTACATGCTGAAGAAAGAGGGTTTCGAGGTGGCGGTCGCGGCCACCGGTGACGAAGCCCTGGACGAGTTCGACCGCGCCGGTGCCGATCTCGTCCTGCTCGACCTCATGCTGCCCGGTGTTCCTGGCACCGAGGTCTGCCGCCAGCTGCGGCAACGCTCCACCGTGCCGGTGATCATGCTGACCGCCAAGGACTCGGAGGTCGACAAGGTGGTCGGCCTCGAACTCGGCGCGGATGACTACGTCACCAAGCCGTTCTCCTCGCGAGAGCTCGTCGCCCGGATCCGCGCCGTGCTCCGACGCGGAACGGAAGCGACGGAGACCAGTCCGGCGATCCTGGAGGCCGGGCCGGTCCGGATGGATGTCGAACGACACGTGGTCTCGGTCAACGGTGAGACGGTGCGGCTGCCGCTGAAGGAGTTCGAGCTGCTCGAACTGCTCCTGCGCAACGCCGGCCGGGTGCTGACCCGGGCGCAGCTGATCGACCGGATCTGGGGCGCCGACTACGTCGGTGATACGAAGACGCTGGACGTCCACGTGAAGAGGTTACGAGCCAAGATCGAGCCCGACCCGACGACACCGACGTATCTGCTCACCGTCCGCGGTCTCGGCTACAAGCTGGAGACGTGAGGTCGGCAGAACCCGTGGCGCGACGCCGCTGGTCTTCCTTGGCGCGCCGGTCGGTGGTCTCCGGATCGACGACGCGCCGCAGCTCCGCGTCCAACTGGCCGACCGCGGCCGCGTAGTCCGGATCGCCGGCGAGGTCTACCCGTTCCAGGGGATCGTTCACCACGTCGAACAGTTGCGGTGGGTGGTGGACGTAGTAGCAGTACTTGTATCGGCCCAGCTTCAGCATGAATCCACCGTCGACCATGCCTTGGGCGTGATATTGCGACAGGACGGGCCGCGTCGCGCGCGACCCTTCGGGCAAGGAGAGCAGGCTGCGTCCGGGAAGGGACGGCTCCGGAGACAGACCGGCCAGATCCCGGAGGGTGGGCAAGAGGTCAATCAGGCTGACGTCCGCGGTGACTCGCCGCCGCCGTGGCTCCTCGTGCAGGTCTCCGGGGGTGCGGACGATCAGCGGAACCTTGACGGCGGGCTCGTAGAACACCTGCTTCTGCCAGATGCCGTGGTGACCGGCCATCTCACCGTGGTCGCTGGTGTAGATGACCACCGTGCGATCTCGGAGCGACGAGCCGTCGACCTCGTCGAGCAGCCGCCCGACCTGATGGTCCAGGTGGCTGATCAGGGCCCAGTAGCACGCCGTCGCCTCGCGCTGCAGGTCCGGGCCGGGCGGCTCGTCGTTACGGAACGCACGGCGCACCTGCGCGATCACCGGATGCTGGGCTTGGACGCTCTCGTCCCAGGTCGGCGGAAGCTCCACCGTCGCCGGGTCGTATGCGGCGAGGAACTCTGGCGGCGCCACCAGCGGAAAGTGCGGATGCATGTATCCGACATAGAGCAGGAACGGTCGGTCGCCTGGCCGCCGTGCCCGGCCGCGAAGGTACTCCACGGCCGCATCCGTGGCGTTCACGTCGTGCCGCGTGTGCACATGCTCCGCCGCGCCGACCTCGGTGACGTGTGAGTTGCTCCCCCGTCGCCACTCCGGCACCCGGCGCGGCGGGCGTCCGTCGTGGGTGATCCAGAAGTCGAGATCGTCCGTCAGCCGTCGATCGAAACCGAGCAACCGGTCGGGTCCGTTGAAATGCGTCCGGCCGGCGAGGACGGTCTCGTACCCGGCGGCACGCAGATGATGTCCCCAGCTGCGAAACCCCGCCCCGGGAAGGACGCCGTTGTCCCACGCCCCGATGTCATGGACATGCCGCCCGGACAGCATCGAGAGCCGGGACGGCACGCACATCGGACTCGGACAGTAAGCGTTCTCATACAGGGTTCCCTCGGCCGCGAGGCGGTCGAGGTTCGGTGTCTGAACCACCGGGTGGCCGTAACATCCGCTCGCGGCCGCCGCGTGCTCGTCGGAGAGGACGACGACGATGTTCGGCGCATCCTGGTTGGTCCGTTCCGGTTCACCGTCCACGGCAGCTGCCCCCACGCCACTACAGGAAGGGTGTCTCGGCGACGATGCGGGCCACGACGTCGTCGTCGTCCGGCCGTAACTGCTCGATCGGTCTCCGAGGCGCACCGACCTCGAAGCCCTGAGCGCGCAACACGGCTCGGGCGAACGCGACGTTGTCGAAGCGGGTACCGGCGTGGATCACCGCGTTGGCCTCCGCCTGAAGCCGAGCCGCGGCCTGGGCGTCACCGGCCTCGAGCACCTCCATGATCCGGACGAACTGCCTGGCCATGAAGTTGTACGTGCTGCCGATCGCGCCGCTGGCGCCGGCGAGCAGGCCATGCACGCAGACCTCGTCCGCGCCGTTGAAGATCGCGACGTCGTCGCCGCAGAGCGCCCGCAGTTGCTGAAGCTCGTAGACGTCGCGGGAGGTGTACTTGAAGCCGGCCACGTTCTGGTGCGCCGCCAAGTCCACGAACAGTCGGAACGTGGTGTCGTCGCCGCCGGCCATCGGCAGGTGGTAAGGCAGGAAGGGCACGGGCGACGCGTCGGCGATATCAAGGAAATGCCGGCGCACCTGCTCTGGCCCGTGCTGGTAGTAGAACGGCCCCACCGCGGAGACCGCGACGGCGCCGGCGGATGCCGCGTCCCGCGCCAGGGCGATACACGTCGCGGTGTCAGGAGCTCCGACGTGTGCGATCACCGGTACGCGGCCGGCCACCGTCTCCGCCACCAGAGCCGTGAACGACGTCCGCTCCGTGGGCGACTGCAGCGGACCCTCGCCCGTCGTCCCGCCCAGGTACACGCCGTTGATGCCCTGGTCGAGCAGGGCGTCGACGAGCTTGCGGGTCACGCCCTCGGCGATCCGGCCGTCCGCGCCGTACGGCGTCACAAGCGCCGGGATGATCCCGTGAAGGTCGATGGTCACGTGTCCTCCATATGTGTGTATGAGCTGCCATGTCGCCGCTCAGGTTCATTGGTCGCGCTTGAGCGACTTGCGGATTCCGCTGAAGTGCTCATGGACGGCGGCCGTCATCCGGGTGGCGTCGCCGGAGTGGATCGCGGCGAGGATGTCCCGGTGCACCTCGACCGAGTGATGATCCCCGGCGGGCAATTCGCTCTCCAGCCGGTGGAAGAGATCCCAGAACAACTCCAGCAGCGCCGTCACCAGGCCGTTCTCCAGCGGAGCGAACAGTCGCACGTGAAAGCGGCGGTCCACCTCGGCGAATGTCTGATGGCGACGGTGCGCCGCGTCCATCTCCTCGACCAGCGCGTCCAACTCGGACAACTCCGCATCCGACACCAGCTTCGAGACCGCGACGATCAGTCCGCCCTCGATAGCCTCGCGTACCTGCAACAGGTCGATCAACGAGTGGCCGCCGATGCCAAAGCTGTACGGCAGCTGCTGCAAGATGGCATCGAACGAGAACTCGCTCACGAACAACCCGCGACCGGCGACGGCGCGCACCACACCGAGGGTCTCCAGGCTCTTCGTCGCCTCCCGTAGCGAGAGACGGCTGATGCCCAGCTCGTCGGCCAGGTCGCTCTCAGCAGGGAGCGCCGCGCCGGGACGCAGATCGTTGTCGCGGATGTAGTCGCGCAGTCGTTGCTGAGCTGCCTGGTAGAGCGGACGCCTCATGCTCATGCCTGCTGCTCGTCGTCTCGTCCCGCGGTAGCACCGGTGAGGCCGTCGAGCGTCAGCTGTTCGGCGAAATGGCACGCCACCTGGTGACCGTCGCTGGTCGTGCGCAACGGCGGCGCATCCGTGCGGCAGATCTCCTGGGCGAACGGACACCGGGGATGGAAATGGCAACCGGGCGGAGGGTCGGCCGGGTCCGCCACCTCTCCTTCCAGCGGCGGCTGCGTGAGGATGTTGCGCCGGGTCGGATCCGGCTGCGGAACCGCGGCCAGCAGGGCCTGCGTGTACGGATGCCGCGGCCGAGCGAAGATCTCCTCGGTGCTGCCGAGCTCGACCACCTTGCCGACGTACATCACCGCCACGCGGTCACACAGATACTCCACCACCGACAGGTCGTGCGAGATGAACACATACGTCAGGCCCTGCTGGCGCTGCAGATCCACCAGCAGCTCCAGAATCTGCGCCCGCACCGACACATCAAGCGCCGACACGGCCTCGTCGGCGACGACCAGCCGCGGGTTCAGGCTCAGCGCACGGGCGATGACCAGGCGCTGCCGCTCGCCGCCGGAGAACGCATGCGGGAAGCGATCGCGGTACTCCGGCCGCAGCCCCACCTGTCGCAGCAGCTCGACGACGCGGTCGTCCAGCTCCCGGCCGCCGGCCACCTTGTTCACCTTCAGCGGCTCGGCGATGACATCCCGTGCCGTCATCCGCGGGTTGAGCGCGGAGAACGGATCCTGGAAGATCATCCGGATCTGCCGCCGGTACTCCGGTAGCTTCGAGGACGGCATCGTCGCCAGGTCCACCTCGGTGCCGTCCGCCGCGCGATATCTCAGCTGACCACCGGTCGGCGTGTAGGTGCGGATGATGCTGCGACCGGTCGACGTCTTGCCACATCCGCTCTCGCCCACCAGGCCGAGCGTCTCGCCGGTCCGGACGTCGAACGAGATGCCATCGACCGCCCTGGTCACCCGGCGGGTCCGCCGGAACCAGCCGGAACGCTGGGTGAAGTGCATGGTCAGGTTGCGGACCTCGAGCAGGTTGCCATCCGCCATCGGGGCCGGACCGGCCGCGCCTGGGCGCGTCGCCCGCCGGCCAGGGCTCCGGTTCTGTGTGCTCTCGCTGCCGGCCATGACCGTCGAACGGCTCGTCATGTCATCACCTCGGTTCGGCGGGGCAGCCACTTGGGTACCGGCGGAGAGGGCGGCTGCCGTCGCCCGTTGGCCGTGTCGACCGCGCACGCCACCTGTTCCAGCAGCTGCACGAGAAGCTCCGTCTTGACCTTCTCGCTCACCGGTTCGTGCCAGACGTTGCGGCGTTCCTCCGGGTCGCCCACCCGGTCGTAAAGCTCGCCGTCGGCGCTGCCGCAATACCAGGTGAGCTTCCATGTGCGGGTGGTCAACGTGCGGGCGCGCGTCGGGACGAAGTCGTCGTCGTTCTCGGTGAGCGCCGCGTCGCGCGGGAGCGAGCCGGTGCCGTCGAGGGCCGCACGCATCGACACGCCCTGGATGCCTTCGGGTTCCTCGACGCCGGCGTAGTCCAGCAGTGTCGGCGCGAGATCCACCGTCGATGCCACGCCGTCCAGACGTCGTCCGGCGGCGACCCCGGGCCCGGACACGATCACCGGGGTGCGGATCGCGCCGTCGTAGCCGAACCCTTTCCCCATCATCCCGTGATCACCCAGGTAGTCGCCGTGGTCCGTGGCGAACACCACGACGGTGTCCCGGTCCAGCCCGGTGGAGCGCAGCGCGCTCAGGATCCGGCCGATCTGGGTGTCCAGCAGGGTCACCATCCCGTAGTAGATGGCCTTCGTCGCCTGCCAGTCGGCGAGCGTGTAGCGCGCGTACTCGTCCGGCGGCGTGCCGATGACCGGATCCCGCCGGCCGCCACCCCGGTACGCGGCGAGCTGCAGCGGCGTCGCGCCGTCGGCCTCGTTCACCGGCGGGATCGGCGGCGGCATGCGCTCGGGGTCGTACATGCCGGCGTACGGCTCCGGCGCCGTGTTCGGGTGGTGCGGGTCGGGGAACGACACGTGCAGGAAGAACGGCCGGTCGTCGCGTTCCGCATGCCCGGTGAGGAACTCGACGGCCCGATCGGTGATGTACTCACCGGAATGCACCTCGGGCGGTAGCGTCCAGGTATGGCTGCGTAGCGACCCGGTGGCGTTGTTCACCCCGGGCGACAGAGGCTCTGCCGCGGCCATCCGTTCGACGGCGTCGGGCACGCGTGCGGTCAGCCACCGCGTGTACGACGGGCCATTGGCACCCATCCCGTGCCCGTTGACCAGGTCGACCTCAGCGAACCCGTAGTAATCCGGCGGCTCGCCGTCCGCGTGAGCCCGCTCCAGCCGGGCGACCTCGTCGCTCTGGGGGATCAGGTGCAGCTTCCCGACGGAGGCCGTCCGGTACCCGGCCCGGGACAACACCCGGGGGACGAATCGGGGGTCGTCCGGGGTGTGGCATCCGACCATCCGGCTGCGCAGCGCGGACGGGTAACAGCCGGTCAGCATCGACGCCCGGCTCGGTGTACAGGTGGGTTGGGTCACCATGCACTGGGTCAGCACCGTGCCCGCGGCGGCGAGCGCATCCAGGTTCGGCGTCCGGCAGATCCGGTTGCCGAAACAGCCCAGGGCGTCCGCTCTCAGCTCGTCGGCGAGGATCATCAGGATGTGCGGGCGTTCGGTCATCCGACAGCGACCTCCTCTTCGGCGAGGACGCAGCGCACATGCCGGCGGGCGCCGAGTGCGACCGTCGCCGGCTCGCGCGTGTCACATGTGCCCGGTCGCGCGTAGTCGCAGCGCGGATGGAACGGGCAGCCGGTGGGACGGCTGTGCGGGCCCGGCACGCTCCCCCGGATCGTGGCGAGCCGGCGGCCACGACGTCGCTGGCCGACGCGGGGGATCGCGTCCAACAGCGCCCGCGTGTACGGATGCCGGGGTTCGGCGAAGATCTGCTCGGTGGGTCCGGTCTCGACGACCGTCCCCAGATACATCACCACCACCTCGTCGGCGATCTGCGCCACCACCCCCATGTCGTGGGTGACGAACAGCACCGACATCTCCATCTCCGCCTGCAACCGGGCCAGCAGCCGGAGGATCTGCGCCTGGGTGGTCACATCCAGGGCCGTGGTCGGCTCATCGGCGATGAGCAGCCGCGGATCACAGGCCAGCGCCATCGCGATCATCGCCCGCTGCCGCATCCCGCCCGAGAGCTGGAAGGTGTACGCACCGAACCGGTCCGCGGGCCTGGGCAGGCCCACGTGCTCCAGAACCTCGATGGTCCGGGCGCGGGCGGCGTCCGCGTCCAGGTCGGTATGCAGCCGGATCGCCTCGACGATCTGGCTTCCGATGGTGTGCACGGGGGAGAGCGACGTCATGGGCTCCTGGAAGACCATGGCGATCTCATTGCCGCGGATGCGACGGATCTCATCGCCGCGTGGGTCCAGGGCGGCGAGATCCGTGGGTTCGTGCGCGTCGTTCGGCCGCCACAGGATCCGCCCGCCGACGACCTGGCCCGGGCGGTCGACGATCTGCAGGATCGACCTGCCCGTGACGCTCTTGCCGCAGCCGCTCTCACCGACGACGCACACCGTCTTGCCCCGAGATACCGAGAACGACGCCCCGTCCACCGCCTTGACCAGGCCGGTCTCGGTCGGGAACTGCGTGCGCAGGTTCTCCACGTGCAGGATCGGCGGAGCCGGTTCCATCACCATCGCCCTCCTTCCGAAGCGTGCGCCAGCACATCCGCAACCGGGAGCCGGGCGAGCCGGAGCCGGTCGTACGGGCGGTCATCGCCGCGCTCGTACAGGCAGAGCAGGTGACCGTCGTCGGTGAGGGCGAGGTCGCTGTAGGCGGACGGCCCTGCGTGGACGACCTGGCCTGCCGACCAGCTGCCGCCGCCGTCGCGGCTGGCACGGATGGTGAGCCGCTTCCGTTCGGTACCGGCCGGGTTGGAGAAGACCAGCACGCCCTCCGGACCTTCCACGACGCTGCCCTGACAGGTCGGTTCGATGAGTTCCTCGTGCCAGCGGAGCTCACCGAACGTGTCGCCGCCGTCGGCGCTGTACGCGTATCCGCGCAGTTGTTTGCCGTTGTGGTTGCGGGCGTTGATGTAGACGCCGCCGGCGGGTTCGCCGGACAGCGCGGCGACGGTGGACTCGTTTGTGCCGTCCGGCAACACCCCGCCGATGCGCCAGCTGCGCCCGCCGTCGTCGCTGACGATGACGTGCGAGCGGAACGGATCGCTCCAGCGATCATGGGCGACGCCGACGGCGTGGTCGCACGGAACGACGAGCCGTCCGGTGCGTAGCTGGGTGCCGTGGCAGGGCCCGGTGGCGTACCAGGTCCATGACGGCTCCTTGACCTGGGAGGTGATCTCCTCCGGTGCCGTCCAGGTGAGGCCCTCGTCGGTGCTGCGGGTGATCCAGACGGTACGGTCGGCGATGCCGGCGCAGACGTCGGTCTCGCCGTGCTCCGCCGGGTTCTGGGTGAACAGCAGGACGATCGTGCCGGTCCGCCGATCGACGACCGGCGCCGGGTTGCCCCGGGTGAAGCCGGGCTCTGCGGTGACCAGCCGAGCCGGCTCCCACGTCCGGCCGCGGTCGAGGCTGCGACGAAGCACCAGGTGGATCTCGCCGGCGTCCCCGGCCCCGTCCACCCTGGCCTCGGCGAACGCCAGCACCGTGCCGGACGGCGTGACGGTCAGTGCGGGGATGCGGTAGGTGTGATACTCGCCGTCGCCGGAGATCCAGAGATCCACGTCTGTGGTGTGCTGCTCCGTCATTATCAAGGTCGTTCTCCTCGCTGCCCGAGAGGTGTATCGGCTGGTGGGTGGTCAGTTGTAGGGGTCGGCGGCGTCGCGCAGGCCGTCGCCGACGAAGTTCAGTGCGAGTACCGCGATCACCACGGGGATCCCCGGAATCAGCAACCACGGCGCCGCCACCAGGCTGCGCACGTTCTGCGCCTCGTTCAGCAACACGCCCCAGCTCACGGCCGGTGGTTGCAGACCGAGCCCGAGGAAGCTCAGCGCCGTCTCGGCCAGGATCATCGCCGGGATGGCCAGCGTCAGGGCCGCGATGATGTGGCTGGTGAACGACGGCAGCATGTACTTGTGCATGATCCGGAAAGTGCCGCAATTGTCGAGCCTGGCGGCCTCGACGAAATCCTCCTCGCGGAGCGCCAGGAACCTGCCGCGCACCACCCGGGCCAATTCGGTCCAGCCGATCATGGACAAGATCACCGTGATCGCGAAGTACTTCATCAGCGGCCCCCAGTCCTGGGGCAACGCCGCCGCAAGCGTCATCCACAACGGCAGGGTGGGGATGCTCATGATGAACTCGATGACCCGTTGCGCGGCGGTGTCGACGGCGCCGCCGAAGTAGCCCGATGCCCCACCGATGATGATCCCGAGCACCATGCTCGCGGCCACCCCGACCAGCCCGATCGACATCGAGATGCGGGTACCGTGCACGATCCGGCTCAGCATGTCCCGGCCGAGGCGGTCCGTGCCCAGCACGAAGACCGGCTGTTCCGGGTCCTTCGGGCCGATCAGGTGGCGGTCCATCGGGATCAGCCCGAACAGTTCGTACTCCTCGCCCTGGACGAAGAATCCAAGTTCCCGAGTCTGCGACGGATCTGTACTCATGGTCCGCCGTTGCGACTCTTCGTTCACCTCGACCTGGTAGCCGTCGGCGAACATGCCCAGGTCGAACCCGTCCGTCGTGTCGATCGGACGGATGATCTGAGGGGGCGCGTACTGATGGTCGCCGAATCGTGTCGACGCGCCGTACGGCGCGATGAACTCCGCGAAGACCGCGACCAGGTAGATCACGAGCAGCACGCCGCCGGAGACCATGGCGAGCTTGTGCCGCCGGAACCGGCGCCAGACGAGCTTCCAATGCCCGACCGTGCCAGCCTCGGACTGGTTGCCGCCCGGCGTGTCGAGGACCGCCGTACCGGTGGCCGTCATACCGTTCACCGCAGCCTCACCGCTTCCCGTACCTGATGCGTGGATCGAGCCGGGCGAGCAGGATGTCCGAGATCAGCGTCCCGATGACGGTCAGCACACTGAGGATCAGCAGGAAGCCCCCCGCCAGATACATGTCCTGGCTCTCCAGCGCCTTGAGCATGACCGGCCCCGTGGTGGGCAGGCTGAGGACCACCGAGACGATGATCTCCGCGGAGATCAGCGACGGCAGCAGCCACCCGATCGTGGAGACGATCGGACTCGCGGCGATGCGGCTGGGGTACCTCACCAGCAGCCGCCGCTCCGGCAGTCCCTTGGCCCGGGCGGTCGTCACGTACGGGCGGTTGAGCTCGTCGAGAAGGTTCGCCCGGACGATCCGGATCATGCCGGCCGTGCCCGCCGTGCCGATGATGATCACGGGGATCCAGACGTGTGCCAGCAGGTCCAGGAGCTTGCCCAGGTTCCACCGTGCGTCCTCGTACTCCGGCGAGAAGAGCCCGCCGACGCTTTGCCCGAAATATCGATGGGATACGTAGAGCAGAACCAGCGCGAACAAGAAGTTCGGGATGGCCAGCCCGAGAAAGCCGACGAACGTCGCCGCGTAGTCGCCGATCGAGTAGCGCTTGACGGCCGAGTACATGCCGATCGGGATGGCCACGGCCCAGACGAAGGCCAGCGTCGACAACGACAGCAGGATCGTGAAGCCCATCCGATCCTGGATCACATCGGCGACCGGGGCGTCGTAGACCAGGGAGCGGCCGAAATCGCCTTCCGTGACGATACCGCTGATCCACGTCCAGTACTGCGACCAGAGGGGATCGTCCAGGCCGTACCGCTCCCGCAAGGCGTCCAGCTGGCTGCGGTCGACGTACGCGCCTTCTGCCTCCAGCTTGGCCACGACCGTGGTGAGGTAGTCGCCGGGCGGAGCCTGGATGATCAGGAAGGTCACGATCGAGATCGCGATCAGCGTCGGGATCATGTACAGGACGCGGCGCACGATGAACTGGGTCATCATCGTCCTGACCTCCGCCCGGCCCCGGTCCGGATTCGAGCGGATCGCGGGAGAGACCGGCTCGCCCGAATCCGGCGGCGTGCCAGGTGTGGCCACCGGATACCGGCTGCCGAGCGCGCACGGTGCCGGGTGCCGCTCGCGACTCTCCCACGATCTGTCGCCTTCATCGTCGTCATTCGTCCTTGAAGAAGTGCTCGGGGTTGTACGGAGCCGGGTTGGGATAGGGCGACCCGGACGGCATCTCGTCCGGGACGTTCCGCATGCTGTTCTTCACCACGGCGAACTCCGGGCGCGGCGTGGCGATCCCGATCTGGTAGAAGCCTTCGGCGGCGATGTCCAGGATCTGGCCGAACAGCTCCTCCTGTGTGCCCGGGTCAAAGGTGGCCACCACCTGGTCCCACAGCTCGAACTGACGGCGGACCGGCTCCGGCGGCTCCCCGGCGTCGGGCACGCCTTGGTACCACTGGGACCATCCGACGCCGAATCCGGCGGCCGGGCTGATCGGCACGTAGTTCCACGGGACGATCAGCGCCGCCCGTCCACCGAGTCCCGATCCGAACACCGCATCGTGCTGGTTGCTGTCCCGGGTCTCCGTGGCCAGCTCACCGGAGACCGGATCCACCCGTAACTCGACGCCGACCTCGCGGAAGTAGTCGGTGAGCAGTTCCCCGACGTCGGTCCAGTTGAAGACGCCGGACCGCGTCGTCAGATTGATGACGATCGGCTCCCCATCCGGACCGAGGCGGATGCCGTCGCCGTTGCGCTCGGTGTAGCCCGCCTGGTCGAGGTGGTCGTTGGCGAGGTCGACGTCGTACTCGATGTACTGGGTGGCCAGCTGCTCGTGGTAGAAGGGCGTCTCCTGCAGCGGGCTGGTCTGCCATGGTTCGCCCTGACCGTTGTAGACCAGGTCGATGATCTCCTGCCGGTTGATCGCATGGGACAGCCCGATCCGGAAGTCCTTGTCGGTGAAGATCTCCCTCTTCACCTCATCCTGATGGGTGAGGTTGAGCTGGATCTCCGCGATGTTCATGCTGTCGTAGTTGTAGGTCATCAGGCGGTAGTCGCCGTCTTCCTGACCCTCGTAGACAAGCGGGTAGTTGTCTCCCTGGTTCAGATGACGATGCTCCAGGTCCACCTCGCCGTCCAGCGCCCGCAGCAGCGAGACCTCCGGATCCTCGGACAGTGCGTAGACCACCTCGTCCAGATACGGCAGCTGCTTGCCTTCGGGGTCGACCTTCCAGTAGTACGGGTTCCGCTCGGCGACCGCCCGGGAACCGCTGTTCGGCGGGTCGGTCATCACCCACGGGGTCAGCCGCGGCATGTTCGTGTCATGCCGCCGCGTGCCCGGGTTGCCCATGTCGAACAGGGCCACCCAGTCGTCGTAGCCGGCGTCCGCTGCCGCCTGCTCGGCGTCGTCGTTGTGGTCCGGGTGGAACTGTTCGAGGTAATGCCGCGGATACTCGCAGACCTTGACGCCCTCGCCCAGGTGAGCCATCGAGTGCAAGAAGAACGCCTTGGGTGTGGCGAAGGTGAAGGTGACCGTGTAATCGTCCACGCGCTCGACCGCGACCGTTTCGCCACCGCTGGTCAGCCAGGGCGGTGCGGCGGGTGTGACAGTCTCGTTCAGCAGCACCGCCTCGTACCAGAACATGATGTCGTCGGCGGTGAACGGCTCACCGTCGGACCACTTCACGCCCTCCAGCAGGTGGAAGGTGTAACTGCTGCCGTCCTCGCTCACCTCGAAGGTGGCGAGGTTGGGGATGATCTCGTCGAGCCCGACCGCGCCGGTGTACTCCCGTGCCCAGCGCACCAGCCCTTCGTAGTTGATCGGATTGAACGCGTTGCCGTCGTCTGGACCGCCGAAGTAGGTCCGCCAGGTGCCGCCGTATGTGCCGATCTCTTCCACCGGCTCGACAACCAGCGGCTCTGTCGGCAGCCGCTCCTCCAGCGGCGGCAGCGTGCCGTCTTCCACCTGCTGGGCGAGGCTGGGCGCCTCTTTGGCGCCGTCTTCAGCCTCGCCGCTGTCGTCGTCGCCGGAATCGGCGTCGGTGCTGAAGAATCCGCAGGCACTCAGCGTGCTCGCTCCGGAGACCGTCACGCCGACGACGGTGGCATCGCGCAGGAACCGACGGCGCGATGTGACGGGAAGGTCGGCCGGGCCGATGGATGTCGCCGTCGTGATGGTGGAGAGCGTCTTTCTCACAGACATTCGAGACCTCCTTGTCCATGCCCGCCGCGGACGGGCCCGCGTCGCCGCGTCTGGCCGTCCGGGGCGGGTCCTGTGGCTGTGGATATGTGTCACTCGGGGTCGATCTGGTCGAGCGGGAGCCGCAAGACCAGGTCTCGCGGCAGCGGTGCGTTCGTGGTGGCGAGCAGCTGCATCTCGCGGTCGGACAGGCCGTGGCGATAGACCCGGACGTCGTCGACGGCGCCCTCGAGGTGCTGGACGCCGTCCATCCGGCGGCCGACGTAGAGGCCGTCGATGCCGAACTCTCGACCGATGGTCACCGAGCCCTCGGGTGCCGTGGCTGAGGCGACCCGTTCGCCGTCGATCCACAGTGAGAGCTCGCCGTCGGCGCGGCGCAGAGCGGCGTGGTGCCATGCGCCGTCGTCGTAGGCCTGGGGCGACGCCACCGACGCGCTGCCGTTCTCGGTGGTCATCAGCGCCCGGATGCGGTTGTTGCCGGGTTCGGCGCGGATCCAGAACGACGGCTTGGAACTGCCGATGCCGTACGCCCAGATCAACACCTGAGAAGCGTCGCTGTCTCCGTACCGGAACCAGGTACCGACGGAGAAGTCGCCGCCGCCGAGGTCGAGGGCGTCGGTGAACGGGATCTGGATGTGGTCGTCTTCGCCATCGAGCGCCAGGGCCTGACCGTGGCGGGGCGTCGCGCCGTCGGTGAGCCCGGCGTCGCCTCGCACGTAGGCGGTATGAGGGGTGGAGGTGCGGGTGAGGTCCGGCGTGGTGGGCCCTGGCTCGGGCGGCTCAGGGAAACCGGGAGGGTCGTCGTTGCCGGTGGCGAGGTAGGCCTCGTCGAACCGGGCGAAGCGGATCTCATCGTAGGGACTGGTTCCTTCGCCCGCCTCGTACAGCAGCCCGATCTCGTGATCCGGGAGAGAGACCAGGTCAGAGTAGGCGGCGGGTCCCCAGTGGATGATCTTCCCGTCGTTCCAGTGCTCCCAGGTCTGTCCCTCGTCGTAGGACGACCGGATCGACATGGCCTCCCGGGACGCGGGGTGTGCGGGTGCGGAGAACAGGATCCGGTCGTGCTCGTCGCCGGCATCGGTGGCGCGCTGTCGCAGCGTCGCGCCCTGCACGATCGGTGCGGACAGGTCCGGGATGGTCGCGAACCGGGCGTCGAAGGTCTCTCCGCCGTCGCTGCTGGTGGCGAAGGCCCGATTGCCGTGATCGGTGCCGTACTGATCGCGCGCCGCCGCGTAGACCGTGCCGTCGGTGAGCTCGACGACGCTGACCTCCTGCGGGTTCACGGTGTTGTCGCCGATGCTGTCGACGGCGCCGAGTTCCCAGCTGAGCCCGCCGTCGTCGCTGTAGATGAGGTGAGCGCCGCGGGCGAAACCCTCGGGGCGATCGGATCCCCAGGTGTGGTTGGCGCCGGCGACCAGGCGCCCGGCGTGGTCACCCCGTTCCAGCTGAATGGCGTGGACCGGGCCGGTCGCGTAGAACTCCCAGTGGTCGAGTTTCACGTCCGGGGTGATGTCCTGCGGCTGCGACCAGGTGGCACCGTGGTCGTCGCTGTACGTGACGAACGGCCGCCGGTCCGTGGTGTCGCCGTTGGCGTTCCACGTACTCAGCAGCACGACACGTCCGGTCTCGTGGTCGACGACGGGGGCGGGGTTGCCCCTGGTGTCACCGGCGCCGTCGAGGACGATCTCGATCGGGCCCCACGTCTCGCCGCCGTCGTCGGAGCGACGCATGACGAGGTCGATGTCTCCATGGTCGCCGCAGTCGTCCACCCGCCCCTCGGCGAAGGCGAGTAGCGCACCGTCGGCGGCCTCGACGATGGCCGGGATACGGAAGCAGGTGTAGCCGTGCGTGCCTCGCTCGAAGAGCGTCTGCTCCTTGAATAGCGGCTCGTCCTGCGGGTCCGCCGCGTGCGGGTGTGGTGCCTGCGTGCTGATGGCTGATCCGGCCTGCCCGATGGTCATCAGCAGGATCAGGCCGGCGCTTGCGATCCAACGAGCGCTCGTCATGTCGAATGGCCTCCCGGTCACAACGTCGTTGAGGTGGACCGAACGCTTCCCCGTTGACCGCCTATCAGATATCTGATAGGAGTGATTGTCAAGAGTTTTCGCAGACGTGTTCATCCGCCGGTACGGAACGTCCGGTGGCCGGACGGTCCTGTGCGGGCGGCGCCCGGAAATCGTTGACAGACGGCGAGGGCAGTGCATATGCGACCGATGAGGGCCGAGCAGATCGGCGGCGTATGGGGAACCCTGCTGCTTCCGTTAGCCGCGGACGAGTCGATCGACTGGCTTCGGCTGGACACGCAGCTCACGGCATTGATCAGCGGTGGCGTTCAGGGCGTGTACGCACACGGCACCGCGGGTGAGTTTCACACCATCGGCGAACCGGAGTTCGACCGCGTGAATGAGCTGCTCGCGGAGCGCTGCACGCGGGCGGGCGTTCCGTATCAGATCGGTGCCGGCCATCCCAGTGCACAGACGTGCCTGGACCGGGTCCGGCGAGCGCGCGAGCTGGCGCCCGGAGCGATCCAGGTCATCCTTCCTGACTGGCTCCCGCTCTCCGATGCCGAATGCACGGCGTTTCTGCGGCGAGTGGCCGCGGTCGCCGAGCCGGTCCCGATCGTGTTGTACAACCCGCCGCACGCCAAGACCCAGGTTTCGCCCGAACTGCTGGGGCGCCTGCTCGATCGGATACCCGCTCTCGTCGGGGTCAAGATGGCCGGTGGCGACGGTGCCTGGTACGCGCGGATACGCCGACACGCGCCGCGGTGTTCGGTGTTCGTCGCAGGCCATCGCCTCGCCACTGGGTTGGCGAACGGCGCACACGGAAGCTACTCGAACATCGCGGCCATGACACCCGCCGGCGCCGTGGAATGGTATGGCCTGATGGGCCGCGATATGCCTGCCGCTCTCGATCTGGAGCGACGGATCGGTGTCCTGTTCAGCCGGCATGTCGCACCGTTGCAGGCGCGTGGCCTGTCCAACCCGGCCCTGGACAAGTTCCTGGCGGCCGTCGGAGGCTGGACCGACACCGGTCTACGGGTCAGGTGGCCGTATGCGAGCGTGCCGCCGGACTCCGTCGAGGCGGCCCGTCGCGATGCGCGAGACCTGGTGCCGGAGCTGTTCACCGCGCCGCCGGCACAGGATGCGGCGCCTCCGGGCCGGTGTAGCGGGCCGCCGGGCGGATGATCTTGCCGCGCGTGGCTTCCTCCAGGATGTTCGCACACCAGCCGACGGTACGGCTGACCGCGAAGGTCGGAGTGAACATCGATCGCGGAATGCCGCAGCGCTCCATCACCACACCCGCGTAGAACTCCACGTTCGCATACAGCTCCCGGCCCGGCTTCAGCTCGGCGAGGATCTCGACGACGCGCCGCTCCACTTCTACGGCGAATTCCGCCAGCTCACCACCGAGGCCGAGAGCGGTCTCGCGGAGCATCCGGGCCCGCGGGTCCTCGGTGCGATAGACGGCGTGGCCGAATCCCATGATCCGGTCACCGGACTCGACACGTGGGCGCACCCAGGAATCGATGCGGTCGCGGCTCCCGATGGCGTCGATGCTCTCCAGCGCTCGATCCGGGGCACCGCCGTGCAGTGGCCCCGCGAAGGCTCCGAGTGCGGCGACGACGGCGGCGGGGAGATCGGCGCCGGAGGACGCCACCACGCGGGCGGTAAAGGTCGACGCGTTGAATCCATGGTCCACCGTGGCGATGAGATAGCGCTCGATCGCGGCTGCGTGCTCCGGCGGCGGCTCCTCCCCGGTGACCATGTAGAGCCAGTTCGCGGCGGTGCCGAGGTCCGCGCGTGGCGCCAGTGGCTCCGCGCCGGTGCGGAGACGGTATAGGGCGGCGAGCACGGTCGGCACCACCGCGCAGACGGACGTCGCGTCGCGTCGGCGGTCGACCGGATCGAGGTCCCACAGCGGCCTCATGTCCCGCGCTGCGGCGAGATGCGACAGAGCGGCGCGCAGCCCCGTCAGCGGAGTGAATCGGACGCCGGCGCGGGCGATGGCCGGAAGCACGGCCTGCAGTTCTCCGGGTAAGGGCCGCATGGCTGCGACGTCGGTAGCGAACCGGGCCCGTTCATCCGGATCGGGTAGCCGGCCCTCCAGAAACAGAAACCAGACGTCTTCGAACGTACGGCTCTGCGCGAGATCGATGGCCGAGTACTGCCGGTAGTGGAAGAAGCCTTCCTGGCCTCGGACGTCGCCGATCTCCGTCGCTGTCACCGCGACGTTGCGCAGTCCGGCCGGCACATCGATCAGCTCGTCGTGCTGAGTTGGCATGTCGCACCCCTCCCTCTCTGCCGCTACTGTTGATGAGCCATCAAGTTGACGTCAACGTTGATCCAGTCAATGTGTGGGACGAAAGAGCAGGCCATGGCGGCAGAAGGAGACGAGCGTTATCTGACGACGGCAGAGGTTGCACGCCGGTTGGGGATCAAGCAGGAGACCGTGTACGCCTACGTGAGCCGGGGAGTGCTGCACAGCGTGCGATCGACCGGACGCCGCGGGAGTCTGTTCCCGGTGTCCGAGGTCGACAGGTTGGCGGAGCGTGGCCGCGAGGCCCGTCCGCCGTCCGGCGCGGTGGAACGGATCCGGACCGCAGTGACGCTGATCGAGGAGGACGAACTCTTCTACCGCGGTCATCCGGTGACGGAACTGGCGGCGATGAGGTCATTCGCATGGGTCGCCGACCTGCTATGGACAACAGGCAATCTGGCCGTGCCGTGGTCCTGGCCCGAGCTGCTCGAGTCGACGGGAGACCGGGTCGATGTCGCCCGGGCGGCGATCGAGCCGTTGCCGGAGTCCGCACGGTTGACCGATCGACTCCGCGTGATCATCGCCGTCCTGGGTGCCATGGACCCTCTCCGCTTCGACCTCTCGCCTGAGCGCGTGATGCGCGCGGCCGGCACGGCGGTCGGCGTCATGGTGGAGGCAGTGGCGCCAAGACCGGGCAGCACGCCTGGCCGGGCGGCGCGTCCGGGTGACGAACCCAGGCTAGAAGGCCCGGCCCACGACGACGGTCTGGGGGCACGGCTCTGGCCGGCGCTGACAACGCGGCCGCAGCCGCCGGGTCTCCTCGAGTCGGTGCTGATCCTGATGGCCGACCACGGCCTCGCCGCCTCCACCGTCGCGGCGCGCGTCGCGGCCAGTGCGCGTGCGCACCCCTACGCCGTGATCTCGGCGGGACTCGGTGCTGTCGACGCACAGCATCATGGGGCGGCCAGCGGAGCGGCGTACCGGTTCCTCGCCGACGCGATGGACGACCCGATCGGCGCACTGAGCGAACGACTCCGTGCCGGCGACGGTGTTCCTGGATTCGGACACCGTGTGTATCAGGAGCGGGATCCGAGGGCCGGACTGCTGTTCACGCGATTGCGCACTTATGCCGAGGCCGAGCAGGCACTCGAAGCCGTGGACGCGCTCGTGGTCGAGTTGAGCCGGGGCGGCGCGTGGCCGCCGAACGTGGACCTGGCGCTCGCGGCGATGATGCACGCATTCGACATGCGGCCGGACGCCGGGGAGGCGGTCTTCGCCGTTGCGCGCACCGTCGGCTGGATCGCCCACGCCTTGGAGGAGTATCGCGAGCCGGCCATGCGTTTCCGGCCGCTCGGGTTCTACACCGGTATGAGAGGGGATCTCACGCCTGAAGCTCTACGGTGAGCGGTCCGAACTCGCAGCCGAACCGCAGCGGATCATCGACGACGCCCGGCGGCTGAGCGCACGCTAGGGGTTCCGGCCATACACCTTGACGTCGGTCCACACCAATCGGTGATCGGAGCTCGGGAACGGGTAGGTTCCCACCAGCCGGAACAGCGGGTCGTCGCTGACCGGCCAGAACACGCCCGAGTCGGCGATGCGTAGGTTCTTGCTCGGCAGCACGTAGTCGACTCGCACGTTGCCGGGTGCCGTGTCGGCGAAGTCCGCGGTGTCGTAGCGCGGGTCGCCGATGTGGTCGAGGTTGGCACCGCCCTGTAGCTCGGACTGCTCGACGGCTCCGTCGCTGTCCGGCGTGTCCGTGCTGTTCACCCGCGGGTGCTCCAGCACTTGCTGCGCCGAGCCGGGGATGCTGTCGCCATCGTGCGGATCCGAGTTCAGGTCCCCGGCGATCACGAACGACGCCCCAGGTTCCAGGCCGCCGGTGTGCCCCTCGTCGTCGTAGATGTAGTCCGACCTGTGCCCGGGCGATACGTAGTCTGCCCAGAACCGGATCTCGTCGTGGTTGCGGGTACCGTTGCGGTCCTCGGCACCGTCGAACACCGGCGGTGTGGGGTGGCTGGCCAGCAGGTGGACGACCTTGCCGCGTATGTTGACCGGCACGTCCCAGTGGCTCTTCGACGACAGCGGGAAGATGTCGAGGACGTCATCGGAGTACCAGTCGCCCGGCTCGGGCGTTTCCGGGTCGTCGGGAAGCAACGCGCCGGGCATGTCCTTCCACCGGAAGTTCTGGAAGGTCCGGATCTCCGACTCGACGATCGGATACTTCGAGTAGACGACCATGCCGTACTGCCCCGGAAACTCGCCGAAGCCCAACGCGTCGTCCGGCCCGCCGACGGATCCGTCGTGGTTCAGGTCGAAGCCGGAGGGGATGCCGGTGTTCGACGGCGCGGTGAAGTGGTAAGGGTAAGTGATCGGATCGGCGCCGTTCTGCGACACGGACAGGTAGTTGTCCGCGAAGAGCTGCGCTGCTGTGCCGGCGTCGTCGTAGTCGAACTCGTTGATCAGCAGAACGTCCGGATCGGTGCGCTGGATGATCTCCGCGACGGCTTGCGCCTGAGGGTTGTCCGGCGTGGACAGGTCGGTGATGAGCCGGCCTTCGTCCGCACGGTTGAGCGAGGCGTTGAACGTCGCGAACCGGACCGGATCCGGCCGCCCGGTCGCAGACGGATCGGCGGGAGCCGCCGCACCGTGCGGAACCAGCAGGGCCGCGGCCGCGAGGCCCGGGGCCAACACGCCCAGTAGTTTCACCATCGTCCCCTCCAGGTCGAGCGCAGTGCGCCGATGGTCCAGCTATACGCGTGGAGTGTGACGCCCCGGTGTACCGGGCGCAAGTACCTGTCGACATCGACGTGAAGCGCATCCCGGCCGCGGGGCGCCGGACCAGATCGCACATGTGCCGAAGACGGGTGCGTCAACGGGCGCCGGACACGACCGTTACCCGAGTCCGGCGGCGGGATCGGGAGATGGCGACGCCGGCGAGGCAGAGTAGACCACCGGCCAAGGTCAGCCACCCAGGTACCTCGCGCAGCGCGATCCACGACATCAGGACGACGAGTGCGGGCACGGCGTAGGTGGTGGCACCCATCCGGCCGGCGGTGGTGCGCGCCAGCGCATACGCCCACGTCGTGAACGCGATCGCGGTCGGGAATACCCCGAGGTAGACCATGTTCGCCGTCGCCGACCATGAGGCATCACCGAATTCGCCGGCGAGTTGGCCCGCGAACGGCAGGCACGCTATCGCGCCGATCACGCAACCGAACGTGGTGACCTGCAGGGCGGAGGCATGCCGGAGGGCGGGCTTCTGGCTGACGGCGCCTGCCGCGTAGGTGGCCGCAGCCAGCAGGCACAACAGCACACCCGTCACGGACGCACCGCCATCGTCGCTCATCGACACGCCGACGACCGCGGCACCCGTGAACGAGACCACCATCCCGGCGAGTAGCCGCGGCGGAAAGCCCTCCTTGAGCAGCCAGCCGCCCAGAAGCGCGATGAGGATGGGGCCGATATTCACCACCAGCGCCGCCGTGCCGGCGTCGACCGATTGCTCGCCGGCGTTCAACGCGACCATGTAGATCCCGAACCAGAGCACTCCACAGGCTGCGATCCCCGGCCACGCGGCGCGCGGCGGCCAACCGTGGCCGCGGACCAGGAGGATCACGCCGAGGGCGACCGATCCTGCCGACAACCGGCCCAGCGCGAGCGCTCCGGGCGAGTACTCCGAGCCTGCGCTGCGGATCGACACGAACGCGGAGGCCCACAGCAGTACCGTGACACCGGCTGCCAGCAGGCTCCGATGATCGTACTCCGTGCGCGACGTCACCCGCGCAACGTAGCTCACCGCGACGCTGGACACGAGCGGCTTTCGGACGACGAATTCTCGATGAGATCGTCGCAGCGCGTTCGATAGGGGTCGACGACGGCGGAGCGATCGCGCCTGAGGCGTCAGCGACGTGAGCCGGGCGGCCCGCACCGTCCCGGCGTGGACCTGCGGACCGTGGGTACCAGAAGATCATGACCGCCTCCGAACCACCGGTGGACGTGCTGGTGGTCGGCGCCGGACCCACTGGCTTGGCGCTGGCCGCACAGGCGCGTGCCCATGGTGCGACCGTCCGGATCATCGATCGCAACGCCGACCGGGCGCACGAGTCCCGGGCGCTGGCGATCCAGCCCCGCACACTGGAGGTGCTGACCGGCTCGGGCGTGGCGGGCACGCTGGTTCAGCGTGGCCACCGGTCCGTGCGCCTGCACATGCACGCGGGCGGCCACGATGTGCAGCTGCCCCTGTTCGACCTGGGTATGGACGACACCGAGTATCCGTTCCCGCTCTTCTTGTCACAGGCGATCACGGAGCAGGTGCTCGTGGACCATCTGGCTGAGCACGACGTGGCGGTGGAACGGGAGGTGAGGTTGGTTGACTACGCGGAGTCCGACGACGAGGTCACCGGCACGCTGCGGCGCGGCGATGGTGAGGTGGAGCGTGTGCGCGCACGGTACCTGGCCGGGTGCGACGGCATGGGGAGTATCGTCCGCGATCTGGCCGGCATCGAGTTCTCCGGTGACCGCTACCCGCAGCTCTTCGCCTTGGCCGACCTGGAGATCGAGGGGCTGGCCCCGGATCGGGTGCACGGTTACCTCACGAGCTACGGTCCGGTGTTGTTCTTCCCCCTCTCCGAGCCCGCGTCGTGGCGCCTGGTCACCTTGCGACCACCAGCAGGATGGCCAGGGCGGGAGGGCCAGCCCGCCGATACGCCGGTTACCCTGGGTGACCTCCAAGCCGTCGTGGACACCGCTGCGAACGACGCGCTCCGGCTGCACGACCCGGTGTGGATAACCGACTTCCGGATCTACCGCAAGAGCGCGCCCCGGTATCGGGCCGGCCGGGTCTTCCTCGCCGGTGACGCTGCCCACGTCCACTCACCCGCCGGTGGGCAAGGGATGAACATCGGCATCCAGGACGCGTGGAACCTGGGCTGGAAGCTCGGGTTGGTGGTGCGCGGTGCGGCGGATCCGGAGCTGCTCGACTCGTATGAAACCGAACGCGTACCGGTCGGGAAGTCCGTGGTGCGATTCACCGACCTCGGGTTCCGTGTGGCCACAGCTGCGAATCCGGTCGCCCGCACTATCCGCACCGTGCTCGCCCCGCGGATGTTCTCCATGCTCCGGCGCGTACCGAAGGTGCGCGCCGCAGCATTTCGCACCGTCGCCGAGCTGACCATCGACTATCGCGACAGCATCGCCGTCCAGGACGGGCAGCCGCCGCCCCGCGGGGGTCCCCGCGCCGGTGACCGGCTTCCGGGCGGGACAGTGGTGGCCGACGGCGAAGAGCGTTCGCTGTACGAGCTCGCCGGTGTGCCCGGATTCCATCTCCTGCTGTGCGGGCGCCCGGACGCCTGGCCGAGCGCCGAACTGGAGGACATACGGCAGCGCTACGCGGACCTCGTGAGCGTGCATCACCTGACCGGCGGTGCAGCCCTGCCGCGACTCGGGCGTGGTCCGCGCGGAAGCGTGCACTACCTCGTCCGGCCGGACTCGCATGTCAGCTACCGTGCGGCCGGCACCGACCTGTCCGGTCTCCATGCCTACCTGGAGCGCTGGCTGCCGCGCTCCTCGTCACCGATGACCGGTCTGGGCGCGCCTAGGGGAAGGTGACCAGGTCCGAGATCGCCACGGGGAGGCCGGTGGCGAAGGAGCGGTTGGCGGCGGCGCCGGTGAGCATCGCGTAGGCGCCGTCGGTGTGCCTGGCCGCGCGGGCCAGCGGATCCGGCTCGGGGCGCGGGCTGAACACGTCCGCCAGCAGTCGCCGGTCACCGCCGCCGTGTCCGCCGCCACCCTCCTCGGAGATCTCTACCGGCTGCGGCGGCTGCCAATGCGGTCGCAGCGTCATCCGGGTGCGGTCGATCGGCTCGTTGCCGGGCTGGTCGGCACCGGCGGCGTTGGGGTCGATGACGTCACCGGAGACGTAGGACCGCTCGACGACGTCAAGCTCGAGCCGTCCCTTGGTGCCGTTGAATCCGACCCGGTAGCCCTCCCACGGGGAGTACGCCGTCAGATGATACGACAACGTCGCACCGGTGTCGTATCGTGCCAGCACCGCCATATCGTCCTCGATGCTGATCCCGTCGGTGAAGACGTTGCGGTCGCGCAGATAGCCGTCCTCGTGCTCGGCGTCCAGGTAGAGCCCTTTCAACTCCGCGGAGCCGGCTAGATCGATCGCCCATGGGTCGGTGGCCAGATCCGCGCTGCCGTGACTGCGGTAGCTGCGCACGGTCTCACCGCGAGCCTGGGCGTTGTCCCAGCCGTAGAAGTGCAGCCCTCCGAAGCCGAACACCGTCTGCGGTACCGCGCCCAGCCACCAGTTCACCAGGTCGAAGTGGTGACTGGACTTGTGGATCATCAGCCCGCCGGAGTTTCGCTTGTCCCGGTGCCAGCGCCGGAAGTAGTCCGCGCCGTGCCGGGTGTCCAACAGCCACTCGAAGTGCACCGACACCACGTCGCCGATGGCGCCGGAGGCGATGATCTCGCGGACCTTGCTGTTGCGTGGCGCGTACCGGTAGTTGAACGTCACCGTCAATTCGCGGCCGGTCTCGGCTTGGGCATCCAGGATCCGCTGGCACTTCTGCTCGTCCGTGGTGAGCGGCTTCTCGGTGATCACGTCCCGGCCGGTCCGCATCGCCTCGACGATGTAGTGATCGTGGGTGCGGTCCACCGAGGTCACGATGACGGCGTCCGCGCGCTGCTCGTCCAGCATCCGGTGGAAATCGGCCGCGTCATAGGTCGGCACCGGGCCGGCGTGGAACTCGTCGGCGAACCACTTGTTCTGGAAGTCCATCCTGGTCTGGTTCACGTCGCACAGGCCGACCAGCTCGCCGTCGTCCCGGTGATCCGCCAGCAGCGCCCGGGTGTACATCCGGGACCGCGACCCCAGACCCACCACAACGTACCGCGTTTTCGCCATGTCAGAGACTCCTTGCTCCGTCGTTCCTGCCGTGCGCTGCCTTCGCTGTCTGAGTGTTCACAGTGTGCTCAACGTGTCGCCGACTCCGAAGTCGCGCAATGAGCCGTACCACGCGGCCACCGTGTCGACGAGTTCATCGTCCTCCTGCAGATCCGGGCCGAACACCTCGGTGACGCCGAACACGCCGCGGACGATCTCGTTCGCCGGCACGGGTCGCTGGATCAGCGACGTCAGCCGCTGTGCCAGCGGATCGGAGACGTCGAGTGGGCGACCACCGTCGTCGCGCCCCAGGATGAACCGCATCCACGCGGCGACGAGCAACGCACCGACGCGCGGCATGGCACCGTCCGCACGGCGCTCCCGGACCGCGGACAGGATGCGCTGGGGCAGCTTCTGGCTGCCGTCCATCGCGACCTGCGTCGTGCGGTGACCCAGCGCCGGGTTGGCGAACCGATCCAACACGTCGTCCCGGTATGCGGCCAGATCGAGGCCGTCCGGCGCGGTCAGCGTGGGCATGGTGTCGCCGTCGCAGAGCATGCGGGCCGCGTTCTCGATCCGCGGGTCCGCCAGGGCGGCCGAGATGGTCTGGTAGCCGGCGAGCGCGCCGAGATACGCGATCAGCGAGTGGGTCGCGTTGAGCAGCCGGAGTTTCACCCTCTCGTACCCGGCGACGTCACGCGTCAGGGTGGCTCCCACCTTCTCCCAGGCGGGGCGCGGCCCGAGGAACTCGTCGGCGATCACCCATTGGATGAAGGGCTCGGCGACGACGGCCGCCTCGTCCCGCACGCCGAGCAGCCGCTGTACCTCGTCCCGGTCGTCGTCCGAGGTGGCTGGGACGATCCGGTCGACCATGGTGGAGGGGAACGTGACCTGCCGCTCGATGAACTCGCGGGTGGTCGCGGCGTCCGGTCCGGTCAGCCGGTCGGCGAAGTCATGGACGAGGCCGCGCAGCACGGAGCCGTTGTGGCTGAGATTGTCACAGGAGACGATGGCGATCGGACCGGCTCCGCGGCCCGTCCGCCGCTGCAGGCCGCGGACGAGCTGGCCGACGACGGTCACCGGTGGCCGGCCGGACAGATCGGCCAGGACGTCGGGATCCATGCGGAGGCGGGCGCCGTCGGCACGGTACCCCTTCTCGGTGACCGTCAGGGTGACCGCGTGGACGTGTGGATCGGCGATCGCGTCGAGGATGGGCTCCGGGTCGGCCGCGGCGCAGGCGGATCCCCGGATCACGCCGACGACGTGCGCCGACGGGGCACCGTGGGTGGGGCGTTCCAGCACACTGTAGAGGCTGTCCTGGGCTGCCAGCTGTGCGCTGACCGTGGCGGAGCGCTGACTGCTGGCGAGGATCCCCCACTCTCGCTCGCCGGCCTCGGCCAGCTTGTGCGTGTACCAGGCCTGGTGTGCGCGGAAGAAGGCGCCGGCACCGAGGTGTACCAGACCGGTGCGCAGGCCGCGCGGATCGTAGTCGGGTCGAGCGGATTCAGGAAGGTCGCTGAGGTTGGCGAGGCCCAGACGATCGGTCACGTCATGCCCTTTCGGAGTGTGCGCGTGGTCGGTGCGGTGCGAGCCGTGCGGCTCAACCGGGTCTCCGGGCGGTGATCCGCGGTCCGGGTCGGCGCGTGACCGTCACAGCCGGTACACCTCCTTGGCGCGGCCGTAGGCCAGCGCGTAAGCCACCTCGTGTGCCTCGTCCTCGGCCATCCGGTGCTCGACCACCAACTGAGCGAGATATCCGCAGTCGATCCGGCGTGCGACATCGTGCCGCACCGGGATCGAGGCGAAGGCACGGGTGTCGTCGTTGAAGCCGGCCGTGTTGTAGAAGCCGGCGGTCTCGGTGACCAGCTCGCGATAGCGACGGATACCGTGCGGGCTGTCGTAGAACCACCACGCCGGCCCGAGCTGCATGGCCGGGTAGTAACCGGCCAGCGGAGCAAGCTCCCGGGAGTATGCGGCCTCGTCCAGGGTGAACGCGACGAACGTGAAATCCGGCTCGTTGCCGTACCTGTTGAGCAGCGGCTTCAGGTTGTTGACGTAGTCGGTGGGGCCGGGGATGTCGGCACCCTTGTCGAGGCCGTAACGGGCCAGCAGGTGCGGGTCATGGTTGCGGACCGACCCCGGATGCAGCTGCATCACCAGGCCGTCCTCCAGGCTCATCTGAGCCATCTGCATCAACATGTGCCCGCGGAACTGTTCGGCGTCACCGGCGTCGTGCTGGCCCTCGGTGACCCGGCGGAACAGCTTCTCGGCGTCGGTATCGGACAGTTCCACGGTGTATGCGCTGGGATGGCCGTGATCTGTCGCGGTCGCGCCCATGCGGCGGAAATGCTCGCGGCGCTGCCGCAGTGCGGCGAGGTAGCCGGGATACGACATCGTGTCCTCGCCGGTGACCTCGGCCAGCAGCCGCAGCGACGGCTGGAAGGTGGGCTGGTCCGGATCCAGCACCTTGTCCGGGCGGTAGGTCGGTATCACCGTCCCGGTCCATGCGTCGTCCCGGATGCGTTGATGGGCTTCGAGTGGGTCGGTGGCGTCATCGGTGGTGGCGAGTACCTCGATGTTGAACCGCTCGAACAACGCACGTGGCCGGTACTCTGGCTGCGTCAACCGTTCGAGTAGCTGGTCATAGACCTGGTCGGCGGTGTCGGCGGAGAGCCGGGTGGTGATGCCGAAGACCTCGGCGAGCTCCATCTCCAGCCAGATCTTGCTCGGTGTGGCGCGGAAGAGGTGCCAGTTCTCGCAGAGTCGCTTCCAGACCCGTCGGGAATCGGTCTCTCGTTGCGTGCCATCGACCTCGACCAGGCCCAACTCTTCGTGCGGGATACGGGCCGAGTGCAGCATCCGGTGCACATAGTGATCCGGGATGATGAACAGCCAGGCCGGGTCGGGGAAGGGCTCGTCGTCGGCGAGCAGGGACGGATCCACGTGGCCGTGTGGACATAGCAACGGGAGCCCTTTGACCTGGCTGTATAGGTCCCGTGCCACCGCCCGGACGGACGGCTCCGGCGGCAACAGACGGTCGTCGTGCATGTCCACTTCAGCCATTACCCACTCCTTGGCCGGCTTCTGACGCGTGCTCGCGTCGGCTGGTCTACTGGCGACAGCATACCGGAAACCGGTTTCAGAGCAGAAGGGCCAAGGTGCATGAGTTGGTGGCCCGGCGGACTCACCTGAAATCGCAGGTCCGAGCGGGCGGCGGTACGGGAGCGGGCGCGGTCAGCGCGGTGCGGGACCGGTGCTTCCCCGCACCTCGAGGCGGGGCCGCACGCGCACGTTCTTCTCCGGTGCCTCGCCGTTCATCAGCGCCCATAGGCGCTGCCATGCCTGGGGGCCGAGCTGATCCATCGGCACCGACGCCGTGGTGAGCGGCGGCGTGGTGTATCGGACGAATGGGATGTCATCGAATCCGACGATCGACATCTGTGATGGAACGTTGATGCCCAGCTCATGCAGGCGGCTCAGGGTGCCGAAGGCCACCAAGTCGTTGTACGCGACGACGGCGGTCACGTTGAGATCGGTCAGCTGGTCGGCGACGGCATGGCCGTCGGCGAACGTGGCGCCGCACGCCACCTCCACCAGCTCGAACGTGTCCTGGGCGGCCTTGTGGAGCGCCCGCACCCGGGCCCGGTTCGAGGCGCTGGTGTCCGGTCCGGCCAGATACGCGAGCCGTCGATGTCCGAGGCTGAGCAGGTGGGTGACCAGATCCCGGATACCGGCGGCGAAGTCGATGGTCAGCGACGGCGTGGAGGTTTCGGGAAGCTCTCGGTTGATCAGGACGAACGGCTCCAGCTGCGGGGTGAGTTCGAGCAGCTGCTCGTCCGGCATGCGCGGGGCGCAGAGGACGAGTCCGTCGCAGCGCCGGCGCGCCTCGGTGGCCAATACCGGCTCCTCGTGCAGGTTCTCGTTCGAGTCCGCGACCAGCAGCCGATAGTTCTCCTTCGCCGCCGCGTCGGTCAGGCCGTGCAGAACACCCTGGAACATCGGGTTGCCGAGGTCCGGGACGAGCATCGCGATGATGCCGGTACGGCCTAGGGCGAGGCTGCGGGCGACCGGACTCGGGGCGTAACCGAGTTCCTCGGCGGCGAGACGTACCCGTTGCGCCAGCTCCGGTGCGACCCGTGGATTCCCGTTCATCACCCGGGACACCGTGGCGCGTGAGACGCCGGCGGTCTTCGCGACGAGCCCGATCGTCGCCCGCTCGGCAGGCGCAGAGGCGCGAGTTCGTTCAGAACTCTGAGAGCGGTTACTCATCTTCTGCCGCGTCCTCACCTATGACCATTGGGATGTGATGCTCCGAGTAGACCACATCGTTGTCCGCATGCTGGCATTGTGACCGTCGTTCGAGGGTCGCCAACAGTACCCAAGGCGCATCCGGCGCGCCAGTTCAGGCCACGTCACCGCATGGGTTGGCCGTGTGGCCCCGGCGGCGATCAGCTCAGGCCGGTGCGTTGGGACGGATCCGTACAGGTGGAAGCCGCGGCCACCCCGGAGCACCGGGACGGGGCACGGCGAGGCGCGTTCGGCCCGTTATGCGTCGTCGTCGTCGGCGTCGTCGTCGTCGGTCGGCTCGCTCCCGCTGGTCGGCTCACTCCCGCTGGTCGGCTCGCTCCCGCTGGTCGGCTCGCTCCCGCTGGGCGGCTCGGGCTCGGTGAAGGTGACGTGCGCATAGCGGCCTTCCGCCTCCTTGACCAGGGCGTCGACCGTCGTCCGAGGTGCGTCGGCGAAGCGGAACTGGACCTCCGTCATCTCGCCCGGCACCAGGTCCACGCCGTTGAGCTCTACCTGAACCGAGTCCGGACCGAGCGCGGCGTATCCGTTCGCCGGAATGGTCAGCGGTCCGCCCTCCGGCTCCGCGCTGACGTCGCCGACCGTCACCTCCAGCAGCTCATCGGCCGAGCCCTCGTTCGCGAACGCGGTCAGCACCGTGGCTTGGTCCCCGGACGCGACCACGACGACATTGCGCAGGCCGATGGTGTCGGCGTCGGCGGTCACCCCGTCGTAGCGCGGATACCACCCCTGGGTCTGCTCATGCATCTCGCAGCCGGCCAGCGTCAGTACGAGTGCCGGAGCGCTGGCCAGGACGAGGTGCCGTGGCCGTAGCGAGCGACGTATGCGGGCGGCAGACTTCACCGGTACTCCTTGACGTGACGCAGTATGTGCATGGATGAGCCGGAGTCAAGGGTATCGACCCGTGTCGTGCGGTCGGCGACGAGGTGTGGCGGGCTGGAATCCGCGGTTCGCCGGCCGGTGCCGACGTATACCTGTGACCACGGCGGATGGGCCGTTCACGGCGGTCGGGAGGGAGCGTGCGGTATATTTCCGTTGTGTTTCTGATCACCCGCAAGCACGTCAGATCACGATTGTCAAGCCTGAGTTTCCCCTCTGACCAGCACAAACGCTCTAGAGGTCTGGAAGAGTCGTGCTATCCTTGTGTTGGGAAAGGGGACAGGAACATATGACTTTCAAGGTCGGCGAGACGGTTGTCTACCCGCACCACGGGGCTGCGCTCATCGAAGCGATCGAGTCTCGGGTCATCAAAGGAGAAGAACGCCAGTACCTCGTCTTACGGGTCACTCAAGGTGATCTGACCGTCAAGGTCCCGGCGGACAATGTTGATCTCGTCGGTGTGCGTGACGTGGTCAACCAGGACGGGCTCGATCGAGTGTTCTCGGTCCTGCGTGCTCCACATACCGAGGAACCCACCAACTGGTCTCGCCGGTACAAGGCGAACCTCGAGAAACTGGCTTCCGGTGACGTGATCAAGGTGGCCGAGGTAGTCCGTGACCTCTGGCGCCGCGAGCGCGATCGGGGCCTGTCGGCCGGTGAGAAGAGGATGCTGGCGAAGGCACGTCAGATCCTCGTTTCGGAGCTAGCGCTCGCGGAGCACACCAACGAGGACAAGGCCGAGTCTCTTCTCGATGAGGTCCTCGCCGGCTGATTGTGGTCGGCCTGATCATCCCGGCGGCCGGGGCGGGTGAACGTCTCGGAGCCGGTATCCCGAAGGCGTTGTGCGCGCTGGGCGCCGAGGCACTGCTGGTCCACGCCGTCCGGGCGGGGGCCGGCAGTGGTGTGGTGACGACGGTGGTGATCGCCGCGCCTCCGGGCGAGGCGGATGCCGTCCACAAGCTGGTGGCGCCGGATATTCCGCCGGGCGTCGAGTTGCACGTCGTCGAAGGCGGCTCGAGCCGTCGGCAGTCTGTCCGTCGTGCCCTGGACGCCACCCCGCCGCAGGTTGACGTGGTGCTCATCCACGACGCGGCGCGATGCCTGGCCCCCGCTGCTCTGTTCGTCGCGGTCGCCGACGCCATCGACGCCGGCCGCGACGCCGTGGTGCCCGGCCTCCCGGTGGTCGACACGCTGAAACAGGTCGATGAGACGGGAGCGGTGGTGGCGACGCCGGATCGGTCGTTGCTGCAAGCCGTGCAGACGCCTCAAGGCTTCCGTCGGCACGTGCTGGAACGCGCGCACCGCGCAGCCGAGGAGCGCGGAGACACCACCGCGACGGATGACGCCGGTCTGGTGGAGTGGCTCGGACAGCCGGTGCATGTGATCCCGGGTCATGATCATGCCATGAAGATCACCAGACCGATCGACCTCGTGCTCGCCGAAGCGTTGATCGCCGGGGAGAACTCCTCGGAGGAGGTCCGTACCACATCGGCCGAACCACAGATCTCATCCACGGCCTCGACGACGGACGCCCGGCGGAGCGAGGCGTGACTTCGCGCGTCGGAGTCGGCGTCGATGTCCACCCGCTCGAAGCGGGACGTCCATGCTGGGTCGCCGGTCTGCACTGGCCGGACGAACCGGCCGGATGTGCCGGGCACTCGGATGGCGACGTGGCGGCGCATGCCGCATGCGATGCGCTGCTCTCCGCCGCCGGGCTCGGGGACCTGGGCGCCGTCTTCGGCACCGACCGGCCTGAATGGGCCGGAGCCTCCGGTGTCGACCTGCTCCGTGAGGTGGTGCGTCTTATCGCGCAGGCTTCCGGCGCGGTCGGCAACGTGTCGGTGCAGGTGGTCGGGGTGCGCCCCAAGATCGGGACGCGGCGAGCCGAGGCGGAGGCGACGTTGAGCGCGGCCGTCGGCGCCCCGGTCGCGGTCAGCGGCACCACGAGCGACGGACTGGGCCTGACCGGCCGCGGCGAAGGTCTGGCGGCGGTGGCGGTGGCGCTAGTGACGCTGTGACGATCGCGTCGACGGCCAGTCGAGGATCGGCCACGGCAGCCTGACGCGCAGCACGGCATTGGCGACCGACAGCGCCAGGGCGCCGAGCAACCAGCCGCCGGGGATGTCGCTGAGCCAGTGGTAATCGAGCAGCGCCATGAGCGCCCCGGCGAGGAAGACGATGACGCAGGCGGCGACGGTCGCCTGGCGGAACCGGCGGCGGTCCGGCCGCCAGCCGTGAGCGCCGAACAGGATGGTGGCGATCAGGAACCACGTCAACGTCGCGTTGGCGGTGTGCCCGGACGGAAACGCCTGGCCGTCGCCGTGCAGGATGTCCATCCCGGTGTGCGGTGCGGTCCGTGCCAGGCTGAACTTGATCCAGTATCCGATGAAGAACACCGTGGCCAGACCCGAGCCGACGGCGATCAGCACGCGGATCTTCCGCTGTTTCCACGCCACCCATACCCCGACGGCCACCACGATCGGCAGTGTGTACAAGCGCTGCCCACCCAGACTCGCGACGCCGTCGAGCAGTTCGCGCGCCACGCCCTCCGGCTGCCGCGCGTCGACGTACTCGTGAAACGGCCAGTCCCAGTCGATGACGAAGCCTCGCTCGACGACCTGCCAGGTCATGAACGCCAGCAGCGCCGCGGAGAGGACACCGGTGAGTGCCGGTGCCAGCCACCAGGGCCGGGCACGGGGCCCGCGGTGCGAGTCGTCCGAGCCCTGCGCGTCGGCGCCGGTGTCGTTCACCGCCGCCGAGCCCGACCTACGGGACGGGTCACGCAGCTCGGGGGAAGGCGGACCGGCGTTGGACACGTGCGCTTCTCCACAGGTGCTCGGCTCACATTCGGGCTCGCCGCCACGGGGAGGCTGCCCTTAAGAGTCAGAGTAGCTAGTCTTGTCCGGTGAGTTTTCGCCTGTACGACACCGCCGCACGAGAAGTCCGCGACTTTGTCCCGGTCAACCCGGGCCAGGTGGGTATCTATCACTGTGGTCTGACCGTACAGGGTCCACCGCACATCGGACACATCCGTAAGGAAGTCGTGTTCGACGTTCTGCGCCGGTGGTTCGAGTACAACGGGCTCGAGGTCACCATCGTCGCCAACATCACCGACATCGATGACAAGATCCTCGACAAATCCGCGGCGGCAGGACGGCCGTGGTGGGCCTGGGCGTACGAGAACGAGCGAGCGCTGGACGCGGCCTATGAGGTGCTGGGGTGCGATCCGGCCACGTATCAGCCTCGTGCGACCGGACATATCACCGAGATGATCGAGCTGATGCAGACGCTGATCAAGAACGGGCACGCCTATCCGGCGGACGACGACTCGGGCGACGTCTACTTCGACGTCCGTTCCTGGCCGTCGTACGGACAGCTCTCCGGCCAGAAGATCGACGACATGGCGGCCGCGAGCGACTCGGACACCCGGGCCAAGCGGGATCCGCGGGACTTCGCCCTCTGGAAGGGACACAAGGAGGGCGAGCCGGAGACGGCGTCCTGGCCCACGCCGTTCGGTCGGGGACGTCCGGGTTGGCACCTGGAGTGCTCCGCGATGGCCGCCAAGTACCTGGGTGAGGAGTTCGACATCCACGGCGGCGGGATCGACCTGCAGTTCCCGCACCACGAGAACGAGCTGGCCCAGTCACGAGCCGCAGGCCAGCCGTTCGCCCGGTACTGGATGCACAACGCGTGGGTGACCATGTCCGGCGAGAAGATGAGCAAGTCGCTCGGCAACTCGCTCCTGGTCTCCGACGTCATCCGTCGCGTCCGGCCGATCGAGCTGCGCTACTACCTGCTGGCCGCGCACTATCGCAGCGCGATCGAGTACTCCGAGGAGTCCTTGGTCGCCGACGGGGCCGCGTACCGGCGGCTGGAGGGCTTCGTCACCCGCGCCACCGAGGTGCTGCCGGACGTGCGAGTGGCGGACGCGGTGCCGGCCGAGTTCGCCGCGGCGATGGACGACGACCTCTCCGTCCCGCAGGCACTGGCGGTGCTGTTCGACACCGTCCGTGAGGGCAACAACCTGCTGTCCGCCGGCCGGCATGAGCGACTGCGAGAGAACCTGGCGAGCGTACGCGCCATGCTGGGTGTCCTGGGACTGGACCCGCTGGCCGAACCGTGGGTCGGGCTCGACTCGGTGGGCAGCGCCGGAGACCGGCTCCGCGGCGTCGTGGACGGTCTGGTCCGAACGCTGCTCGACCAGCGTCAGCAGGCGCGCGAGCGGAAGGATTTCGCTGCCGCGGACGCCATCCGTGACCGGCTCAACTCGCTGGGCATCCTGGTCGAGGACAGCCCGACCGGCACCCGGTGGGAGCTCGCCGGCGCTGACACAGCCGCCGAACGCAACGTAGCCCGAGGAGACGTGGACTGATGGCCGGCAACTCCCGACGGCGGGGCGCGATGCGCAAGCCGGGCACGAAGAAGGGCATGCAGGTGGGCTCGGGCGGGCAACGCCGCCGCGGTCTCGAAGGCAAGGGGCCGACGCCGCGAGCGGAGGACCGCACCGGGCATCCGGCCGCGCGACGGGCGGCCGCCAAGCGGAAGGAGACGGCCGCACAGTCGGCGCGGCGCCAGCGTCCCGAGCCCGGCCGTCCCGGAGCCACGGAGACGGTGGCGGGACGGAACTCCGTCGTGGAGGCACTGCGCGCGGAGGTGCCGGTGAAGGCGCTGTACGTCGCGGAGCGGATCGACTCCGATGACCGGGTCCGGGAGGTGCTGCGGACGGCGGCGGATCGTGGACTCGCGGTGTTGGAGGCGCCGCGGTCGGAGTTGGATCGGGTCACCGGTGGCGCGGTCCATCAGGGCGTGGCGCTGACCCTGCCGCCGTATGACTACGCGCACCCCGACGACATCCTGACCGCTGCCGAAGAGGCCGGAGAGGTGCCGCTGGTGGTGGCGCTCGACGGCGTCACGGATCCGCGCAACCTCGGGGCGGTGGTGCGATCGGCGGCGGCGTTCGGTGCGCATGGGGTGGTGATTCCGGAGCGCCGGAGCGCGGGGATGACGGCAGGCGCATGGAAGACGTCTGCCGGCGCCGCGGCGCGCGTGCCGGTAGCGCGCGCGACCAATCTGGCCCGCCAGCTGCGGGCCTATCAGGAGGCGGGCCTCTTCGTCATCGGTCTGGATGGAAGCGGCGAGGTGGAGGTCGGCGAGGCGGCCGCGCTCGGCGAGCCGTTGTGCCTGGTGGTCGGTTCCGAGGGCGCGGGAATGTCGCGGATCGTTCACCAGGCGTGCGATCTGGTCGTGCGGATACCGATCGCGCGGAGCGTCGAGTCGCTGAACGCCGGCGTGGCGGCGGGTGTGGCCATGTACGAGATCGCACGCGCGAGGCGGTAGGCTGTCGCTGCCCGGTGCGTCGTGTGATGCGGGTCACCACCTGCGCATGGCATGCCGGGCACCGACGACAGCCACGGGAGACGATCTCTTCCGTGTGAGCCGTGGAGGTGCTTCTCGCGTGCCTGCAGACCGCATGCTGCCCACCCCAGAGGCCGGTGAACTGCTGGCCCTGGTCCGTGACATCGCCGACGCCGAGCTGGCGCCCCGCGCCGGCGCCGCCGAAGCGGCCGCCGAGTATCCCAGGGACGCCGTGCGCCTGCTGGGGAGGTCCGGGCTGCTCGGGCTCCCGTACGACGAGGACATGGGCGGCGGAGGTCAGCCCTACGAGGTCTACCTTCAGGTGCTGGAGGAGATCGCCGCACGCTGGGCAACCGTCGCCTTGAGCATCAGCGTGCACACTCTCGCGTGTTGGCCGCTGGACGCGTACGGCACAGCCGAGCAGCGCAAACAGTGGCTGCCGGACATGGTGGGCGGCGAACTCCTCGGCGCCTACTGCCTGTCGGAACCGCATGCGGGCTCGGACGCCGCGGCGTTGACCACGCGGGCGACACGTGACTCGGCGGGTTACGTTCTAGACGGCACGAAGGCATGGATCACCCATGGCGGACACGCGGACTTCTACACCGTGTTCGCACGGACGTCCGACGACGGTCCGCGCGGGATCAGCTGCTTTCTCGTTCCCGGCGACGCCGACGGTCTCTCTTTCGGCGCCCACGAGAAGAAGATGGGGATGACCGCATCGCCCACCACGCTGGTCCACCTGGACGGTGTACGGCTGCCGGCCGAGAACCGGATCGGGCCGGAGAACGCCGGCTTCAGCATCGCCCTGGAGGCGCTCGATTCCGGCCGGCTTGGCGTGGCGGCCGTCGCCACGGGGCTCGGGCAGGCGGCGCTCGATGCGGCCGTCGGGTACGCGAAGGAGCGTACCCAGTTCGGCAAGCCGATCGTCTCCCATCAGGGCCTGGGCTTCCTGCTCGCGGACATGGCCGCGGCGGTGGAGGCGGGACGCGCGCTGTACCTGGCCGCTGCCCGGCGGCGCGACGCCGGGCTGACGTACCGACGTGAGGCGAGCGTCGCCAAACTGATCGCCACGGACAACGCGATGAAGGTCACCACCGACGCGGTACAGGTACTCGGCGGCGCCGGCTACACCCGAGACTTCCCGGTCGAGCGCTACTTCCGGGAGGCGAAGGTGATGCAGATCTTCGAAGGCTCCAACCAGATCCAGCGTGTGGTGATCGCGCGAGACCTGGAACGCCACCCGAGCTGACCCCCGTGTCCGGGGTGGGCGGCGCCCATCCCGGACGGATTCCGGCCGGCCTCCAGCCGGCCGGCCTGGCACATCCGCGCGCGCCTCACGACGGACCCGGACCCGGACACCAATCCGCCCCGGCGGCGGCCACGAATACCGGGCATGGACAGCCCTGGACATCCGTGGCGCACGCGAGGGTTCGCCGCGCTCGCCGGCATCGTGGCCGGCGGGGTCACCCTCGGTATCGGTGAACTCGCCGAAGCGCTCGTGGGCCCGAGGACGTCGCCGTTCGCCGTGGTGGGCAACACCATCGTCGATCGCACCCCGGAGTGGCTGAAGAGCTTCGCCATCTCCACCTTCGGCGCCAACGACAAGCTCGTCCTCCAGATCTGTCTCGGCGTAGTTCTGCTGGGTCTGTCCGTGCTCGCCGGCCTGTTCCAGTTGCGTCGTCCGCCGGCCGGGCTGGTGCTGGTGGCAGTGCTGGGAGGCGCGGCGTCGGCGGCGGCGATGAACCGGCCGGCCAGTAGCCCGGAGGATCTGATCCCGTCGCTGGCCGGTGTGCTGCTGGGCGGAACCGCGCTCTGGCTGCTGGTACGCGAGCTCAGAACCCGGCCGGCACCGGCGCGCGGAACACGTGCCTCCGCCTCCGCCGGCTCGACCGCTGACCTCGGCCGACGCCGGTTCCTCGGGCTGGCCGCGGCGGCCGTCGGGGTGGCGGTGTTGACGGCCGTCGGCAGCCGGCAGCTCGGCCAGACCGTTGACGACGTGCTGGCCGCGCGCGGACGGCTCCGGCTGCCCGAGCCCGAGCGGCCCGCCGTCGACCCGAGTCCCCGGGTGCGGCTGGACATTCCCGGCCTGACGCCGTTCACCACCGCCAACGATGAGTTCTACCGAGTGGATACGGCACTCGAGGTGCCGGTGGTGCATCCGGACGAGTGGACGCTGCGGGTGCACGGCATGGTCGAGCGCGTCGTCGACATCGACTTCGCCGACTTGCTGACCATGCCGTTGGTGGAGCGGATGATCACGTTGACGTGCGTCTCCAACGAGGTCGGCGGCGAACTGGCCGGAAACGCCGTGTGGCTGGGGTATCCCCTCGCGTCGCTCTTGGAACAGGCCCGGCCGGACGCGGACGCCGACATGGTGCTGTCCACGAGCGTCGACGGGTTCACCGCCGGCACCCCGCTCGCAGCCTTGCTGGACGGCCGCGATGCGCTGCTGGCGATCGGCATGAACGGCGAGCCTCTTCCGTTGGACCACGGCTTCCCGGTCCGCATGGTGGTGCCCGGCCTTTACGGCTACGTCTCGGCGACGAAGTGGGTCGTCGATCTGGAGGTCACGCGGTTCGACCGGGCGTCGGCGTACTGGACCGACCGGGACTGGGCCGAGCGGGCACCGATCAAGATCGCCTCCCGGATCGACGTCCCCGGTTCGTTCGCCGAACTCTCGGCGGGGCGCAACGTCGTCGCCGGCGTCGCATGGGCGCAGCGCCGCGGGATCAGCGAAGTCGAGATCCAAGTCGATTCCGGCCCCTGGCAGCCGGCGCGGCTGGCGGCGGAGGCGTCGGTCGATGTCTGGAGGCAGTGGTCCCTCGACTGGGACGCCACGCCCGGCCGGCACACCCTGCGGGTCCGGGCTACGGACGGTGACGGTGAGCCGCAGACCGACGAGAAGGCTTCCCCGTTCCCGGACGGGGCCAGCGGTTGGCACTCGGTGGTGGTGGAGGTGGTCTAGCCGCAGCGACGAGAGCAGTACCGACAGCACACCGGTTCCCGGAAACCTTTAAAAGGAGGAACGACGATGAGAAGCTCCACCCGACGTACGGCCGCGGTGATAGGCGCCGTGGCGGCGCTGGCCCTGACCGTCAACGCATGCGGATCCGACGACGACAGCGGAGACGACAACACGGCCGAGGAGACGACCAGCGACGAGCAGGACACATCCCAGGACGAGGAGGACGGCGGCTCCGAGGAGAACAGTACCGACGACGAGGCCTCCGCCGGTGACATGGAGGAGATATCCGGGCCGGTGGGCCCAGGATGCGGAGACTACGCCGAGCAGGTGCCGGACGGCCCGGGTTCGGTCGAGGGTATGTCCGAGGATCCGGTCGCCGTGGCCGCGTCGAACAACCCCCTGCTCACGACCCTGGTCTCGGCGGTCTCTGGGGAGCTGAACCCCGATGTCGACCTGGTGGACACGCTGAACGGGGGCGAGTTCACCGTCTTCGCGCCGGTCGACGATGCCTTCGCCGCCGTCGACGAAGAGACGCTGGGAACGCTTTCGGAAGATGCCGATCTGCTGACCAGTGTGCTGACCTACCACGTTGTGGCCGGCCAGGTCGGGCCGGACGAGATCGCCGGTGAACACGAGACGGTGCAGGGTGCGTCCGTGACCGTCGAGGGCGAGCCGGAGATGCTGACGGTGAACGACGCCAACGTCATCTGCGGCGGTGTCCAGACGGCCAATGCGACCGTCTACCTGATCGACTCGGTCCTGATGCCGCCGGCATCGTGATCGGTTCCGGCACGTCAGCCGATTGAGAGTGACCTCCCGCGGTTACCATGCCGGCGGGAGGTCACTCATGGCTGTCCATCCGGTATCCGGACCGACCGCGGATGCGGATCGGTCTCGACCTCGCCCGAATCCGCACCAATCCGCCCGAGGAACGGTGACGAATAGCGGATGACGGCGGACGGCTACCCCGAACGGAGGAACCATGGCCAGAGGTGAACCAGGGCGGTGGCCCTGATGCCGACGCTGCGCCCGGTCGGGGACGAGGGTGGTGCCGAACATCAAGCCGACACCACGGCGACGCTCGGCGACCTCCTGGAGCGGTCCGCGCGGGGAGACACGGCGGCCTTCGCCCGCATCTACGACCAGGTGGCGGGCCCGGTACTGGGCATCGCCACCCGGGTGTTGCGGGACAGGAGCCAGGCCGAGGAGGTCGCCCAGGACGTACTCGTGGAGGTGTGGCGGTCGGCGTCGCGGTACTCCACCGCGCGCGGAAGCGCCATGGCCTGGATCATGACGATCGCACACCGCCGGGCCGTGGACCGTGTACGGCGCGAGCAAGCCGCCACCGACCGTGAGTTCCGGATGGCGGCGCAGGCCGAGAGCCCGCCGTATGACCAGGTCGCCGAGCAGGTCGAAATGAGCTTCGAACGCGAGCAGGCGCGGCGCTGCCTGGAGTCCCTGACCGAGTTGCAGCGCGAGTCGGTCACGCTGGCCTACTACGACGGCTACACGTATCGAGAGGTGGCGGAGCTGTTGAAGGCGCCACTCGGCACGGTGAAGACCAGGCTCCGGGACGGGCTGATCCGGTTGCGTGATTGCATGGGGTTGGGGCGATGATGATGGCTACGAACGCCGATATCCACACCCTCGCCGCACCGTACGCGTTACACGCGCTGCCGGACGAGGACGTCGAGCTGTTCGAAGAACACCTCGCCGAGTGCTCGGCCTGCGCGGCGGAGGTGGAGGAGATCAGGGAGACCGCCGCCCGGCTCGGTGCCGCGGCCGCGGTGTCTCCGCCGGCCCGGATGAAGGACGACGTGCTCCGGCGCATCGAGCAGGTCCGGCCGCTGCCGCCCGAGGTTACCGACTCCGGCGACGACGATCGGGACACGCTACGTTCGGGGGCGCGCCGCCGGGCCTGGCGCCGTTGGTGGGGCCCGATCGCCACCGGCGCGGTCGCTGCGCTGCTGGCCGGCATCGTCGTCCTCGGCATACAGCTGAACGAGACCCGGGAGCAGCTGGACCGCTCGCAGGCGATCGGTGCGCAGATGCGTGAGCTCGTCACCGCGCCGGACATGCAGGTGGTCCAGGCTGAGCAGGGAGACTCGGGCGGCACCGTGATCATGGCTCGATCGGTCGACACCGCGGTGTTGATGGTGCACGGCATGGAGCCCGCGCCGGCCGAGCACACGTATCAGCTGTGGTTCATCGACGACGACGGCGCCCGATCGGCGGGCCTGCTGGGCGACACCGAGGACGGCCGGATCGGTCCGTTCACCGCGCATGGGCTGGCCGACGCCGATCATCTCGGCATCACGGTGGAACCCGCCGGAGGGTCGGAACGGCCGACCACCGACCCGGTGATGCTGATCGAACTCGCGTGATCGCGGCGCTGGGCGGCAGGCTAGCCGAGCTCGTCCCATGGGATGCGGAACGGCTGGGTTTCCTCGGGGTCGCCGGAGGTGCCGCCCAGGATGGCCAATTCGTCGGGCTTGTGCCGCAGCACCGACTCGACGTAGTCCTGAGCGGCCTCCTCGATACCCACGTCGTGGCCGGCTTGCTCGGAGAGGTACCAGCGGTGCTCGAGCACCTCGTGGTAGATCTCCGGCGCTTCCAGCTTTCCGCGGAATTCGCGGGGGATTGCTCGCATCACGGGCTCGAAACAGTCCATCACCCAGGCGTTGGCGACGATCTCCTCGTCTTCGCCCTGCTGATCGGTCTCGGCGGTGTAGGCGTCCAGGTCGTTGAGCAACCGGCGCGCCTGGTTTTCCTGCGCATCGATGCCGGTGAGCCGTAGCAGGCGGCGAGAATGGTGTCCGGGGTCCACCACTTTGGGTTGAACGCGCACGGTGCGGCCGCCGATGTCGGTGACGATGTCCAGCTCGGCGACGTCGAAGCCGAGGTCGTTGAGCCGCTCCACCCGGCGTGCGATCCGCCAGCGCTCGTTGACGTCGAACGCCTCCCACTCGGTGAGCTCGGACCAGAGGGTGTGGTAACGCTCCACCACGTGGTCGCTGGTCGCGATCGGGTCCACCGTGTCGTCGAGGTAGCCGGCGGCGGCGAGGTCCATCATCTCGCCGGCGATGTTCACCCGGGCGATGTCGATGTCGTGTTCCCGCTGGCCGTCGCTGAGGCGGTTATGCAGCTCGCCGGTCTCGGCGTCGACGAGGTAAGCGGCGAACGCCCCGGCGTCGCGGCGGAAGAGCGTGTTGGACAGTGAGCAGTCGCCCCAGTAGAACCCGAGGAGATGGAGCCGGGCGATCAGGACGACGAGAGCGTCGATCAATCGCTCGACGGTCTCCCGGCGCATCATGCGGGCGAAGAGAGCTCGGTACGGAAGTGAGAACTGCAGATGCCTGGTGACCAGGATCGGGTCGAGCGGCTCGCCGTCCGGAGCTTCGCGGCCGCTGATGACGCCCACTGCCTGCACCGACGGCACGTCCAGCCGTTCCAGGTCACGTAGCAGCCGGTACTCCCGGTCCGCGAACGACTGGACGACCTCCTTCAGGGCGTAGACCCGTCCCTCGAGCCGGGTGAACCGGACGACGTGCCGCGAGATTCCCCGGGGCAGGGCGACGAGATACCACTCGGGCCAGTCTTCCAGCGGCATGTCCCACGGCAGGTCCAGCAGGGCCTGCTGTTCGTGCGGCGTGGCCAGGATGCGCAGTTCCATAGGCCCTCATTGTCCCTGACGACGAAGCGGCGGGTGACCGGATGGCCACCCGCCGCTGCTCGTCACGTACCTGTCAGGCTTCGATACGCTCGCCGGTCTTGACCGAGAAGAAGTGCGATTCGCCGTCCTTGACAGAGAAGGTGACCTTCTCGCCCTTGTGCGGAGCCATCCGCGGCTCCACCCGGGCGATCACCGTGTCGCTGCGCATCCGGTCACTCTGCTCCTCGGCCTTCGGGCCGGCCGGGTGACCGTAGACGTAGGCCTCGGAGCCGAGCTCCTCGACAAGGTCGACCGTCACCGGAATGCCGCCGACGTCCTCGCTCGAGGTCGGCACCAGAGACTCGGGACGGAAGCCGACGGTGACGGTGTCCGATCCTTCCGCCTTGACGGCGCTGGCAACCGCCGGGGGAAGGTGAACGTCCGCCTCTCCCAGCTTCGCGCGCTCCCCGTCGACGTCGAACGTCGCGATGTTCATCGCCGGCGAGCCGATGAAGCCGGCGACGAAGACGTTGGCCGGCTTGTCGTAGAGCTTCAGCGGCGTGTCGACCTGCTGGAGCCGCCCGTCCTTGAGCACACAGACCCGGTCGCCCATGGTCATGGCCTCGATCTGGTCGTGCGTGACGTACACGGTGGTGATGCCGAGCCGACGCTGCAGCGACGCGATCTGGGTGCGGGTCGAGACACGGAGCTTCGCGTCCAGGTTGGACAGCGGCTCGTCCATGAGGAAGACCTGCGGCTCACGGACGATGGCGCGGCCCATCGCGACACGCTGACGCTGACCACCGGAGAGCGCCTTCGGCTTCCGGTCCAGGTACTCGACCAGGTCGAGAAGCTTGGCGGCGTCCATGACCCGCTGCTGGATCTCAGCCTTCGGCGTGCCGGCGATCTTCAGCGCGAAGCCCATGTTCGCCGCGACCGTCATGTGCGGGTACAGCGCGTAGTTCTGGAACACCATGGCGATGTCCCGGTCCTTGGGCGGCATGTGCGTGACGTCACGGTCGCCGATGCGGATGGCGCCGGCGTCGACCTCTTCGAGCCCGGCCAGCATGCGGAGGCTGGTGGACTTTCCACAACCGGATGGTCCGACGAGGACCAGGAACTCACCGTCTTCGATCTGGAGATCGAGGCTGTCGACGGCGGGTGCGTCTTGACCCGGATAGATCCGGGTCGCCTTGTCGTAAGTGACAGTGGCCATGGTGCTGCTTCCCTTCACCGGCAGGTACGTGCCGGACGATCCGTAGTGAAGTGGACGGGTATGAACTTGTCCCCGGATTCGGGGTGTCTACAGACAATACACAGTGCGGGTGAGCAACGTCACGCGGCGCCTGTCGATGAGACGGTTGTCACAGGCGGTCACGAGGGCAGAGCAGGTCCCGCGACGGGATGTACCCGCGGTCACCTCGCAGGGCCGCCGGGCATGGACGGACGGGGCGCGGGGTAATCCGGACACACGTGCCAGTGCGTGGGCACTCATGCCCAGTTTGCCGGAAAGGCTTTCGCGAACGGCCCGAACGCCGTACGGTGCAGTGGCACGAGGTGTACTCCGCATCCACCAGGAGGCTCCCCATGCACGTGTCCGATCTGCTCCGCACGAAGGGCAGCTCCGTCGTCACCGTACGCCCGGACGACGACGTCCGCACCCTGCTCTCGGTGCTTGCACAACACCATATCGGTGCCGTCGTGGTTTCGGCGGACGGCGCCGCCATCGACGGCATCGTGTCGGAACGTGACGTGGCACGGGCGCTGGACCGGGACGGTGCCGCGGTGCTCTCCGGCGCAGTCTCCTCGATCATGACGGCCGACGTGCGCATCTGCGAACCGGATACACACCTGGACGAACTCTCCCAGGTGATGACCGAGGGACGGTTCCGGCACGTTCCGGTCGTGGTGGACGGGCGGATGGTCGGCATCGTCAGCATCGGTGACGTGGTGAAGAGCAGGATCACCGAACTCGAGGTGGAGCGCGACTCGCTGTCCTCGTACATCAGAACCGCCGTCACCTGAGCCGGGCTCGTCGGCGCGGAACGCGGCTGACCAGGTCTGGCTGTCCGCGGCATCCGGCCGCAACGATAATGGCTGTTGATGTCGATATCGCGCCGAGCTTGGATCGTATGGGGTGTCGGGCTCGTCGCCTACATCGTCGCGGTCCTGCATCGCACCTCCTTCGGCGTCTCCGGCCTCGAAGCCTCGGCGCGGTTCGACACGTCCGCCAGCCTGCTCGCGTCGTTCGTCGTCGTTCAGCTACTCGTCTACGCCGGCCTGCAGGTCCCCATCGGCATGCTGATCGACCAGGTCGGCCCGCGCCGCCTGCTGATCACCGGCGCCGCGGTGATGGCGGTCGGTCAGGCGGTGCTGGCGGCGGCTACCTCGGTTCCGGTCGCCGTGGGCGGGCGGGTCCTGGTGGGCGCCGGGGATGCGATGACGTTCGTCAGCGTGCTCCGGCTCGCGGCCACCTGGTTCCCACCGGGACGGGTGCCGTTGTTGACCCAGCTCACCGGCCTGATCGGGCAACTGGGCCAGGTGCTGTCCGCGGTGCCGTTCGTCATGGTGCTGCACCGGTTCGGGTGGACTCCGGCGTTCACCTCGGTGGCGGCGACGAGCGTGCTCGTGGGGGTGCTGGCGATGGTGGCGGTGCGCGACTCGCCGGAGACACGGGCGCGCCCGATCAGGGGTGGCATATGGCGTGGCGTCGGCCGCGATCTCGTCACGGTCTGGCGGCACCCCGGGACGCGGCTGGGGCTGTGGGCGCATTTCTCCACCGGGTTCGCCGGAATCGTCTTCGCGATGATGTGGGGCTACCCGTTTCTGGTGGCGGGACAGGGCCTCTCCCAGGGAGCCGCGGGGTCACTGCTGACGTTGATGGTGGTGGCCGGTGCGGTCGCCGGCCCGGTGCTCGGTGTCCTGGTCTCGCGGCATCCGCTGCGCCGCTCGTGGTTGGTCTTGGGCGTGGTCGGGGCCAACGCGGGCGCGTGGACCACCGTGCTGGCATGGCCAGGAACCGCACCCATGTGGGTACTGGTTCTCCTGGTGTTGTCGCTCGCCCTGAGCGGACCCGGATCGATGGTCGGCTTCGACTTCGCTCGCACGTTCAACCCGCCGAACCGGCTCGGCACCGCGACCGGGATCGTCAATGTCGGGGGCTTCTCCGCGGGACTTCTGACCATCCTCGCCATCGGAGTGGTGATCGACCTGCGCAGCGGCGGCTCGAGCGCATACGACCTGGAGGATTTCCGCATCGCGCTCTGCGTCCACTACGTCATCTGGATCACCGGCCTGGTCGGGATCGTCCGGACGCGACGCATGGTGCGGCGGCGGATGGCCGAGCACGGCGTCGTCGTACCACCCGTCCGGGACGTGCTGGCGCGTAAGATGCGGCATCGCCGAACCCGGGATTGACGCCTGCGTCACCCCGCCGTCGCCGGGTCAGCCAGCCGTGAGCCAGCGGCCGTCCCGCATGAGATCCCGGCCGTCGAGTTCATTCACCTCACGCCATGCCTGGATGCGTTGCGGACGCACCCGGAAGTACAGGTATCCGGTGAGCGCTCGCGGGTCGAAACCGGCTTTCGCGGCGAATGCGTCTGCGACGCCGGGCGGCAGGTCCGCGGCATGCACCGGCGTGGCCATGCCTTCGATCATCACCACATCCCGGGTGTGCCCGATGCCGATCCGTGTCTTCCCGCTGGCCGACAGGTTGCGGCTGGTGATGCTGGACTTCGGATTGGCCAGCAGCAGGCAATCGCCGTCCCACAGGAAGGACAGCGGGATCATGTAAGGCGAACCGCCGGCGTCGCCGGCCGTGGCCACCCAGCAATCGACGTCGTGTTCGAGGCGGTGCAACGTATCGCGAATGCGTTGAGCGCGCGAGCGAGCCTCAGCGTTCATCGACATCACCACTCAGCACCGGTTTGACGTCGACGATGGGCGTACCGTCCAACGCCTCAAGATGGTCTACCGTCAGGACGCGTCCGTCGATGGCGGTGATCTCCGCCTGGTGCAGTCCGACTGGGTTGGGCCTATGCGGCGAGCGCGTACTGAACACCCCTTCCTCGGGCCGGGAGGTATCACCGCGAGGATGCACGCTGAGCACGTCCCGCTGCGCGCGGTCGAGCCAGGTGAGGACAACGATCCGGTCGCCGACCCGGAGGCTACGCAGTCCGTCGAGCACCCGCCGCTCGAAGATCAGGCGAGCGTCCGGAGCGCCTTCATCGGGTTGTCGTGGCGCCGCATCGGGGTCGGTCAGCGACGACTCGACCCTTCCGATCGGAGTGATGTCGTACGTCGCCATGCACGGCCCCTTCTGTGACCGGATTCGCAGATGCCATGCACCCGCGCGGCACCGCCGGTCCTTCGATTGCGAGCGTACCGGGCGCTCACAACCCCAGGCGCCGGCGGGCGGTATCCCATCCGGGTCGCGCTTCGCCCGGTATGAGTCGAGGGACCTCATGACGTCGATCTGGACATCGCAGGTGGAGCCCGAAGTCGGATTCGAACCGACGACCTACCGCTTACAAGGCGGTTGCTCTGACCAGCTGAGCTATTCGGGCGCAATCAGAAACGGTACCCGATCCACTCCATGATCATGAACACAAACCGTTCACATAGAACGGAAAGTGTTCATGATCATGGGAAGGGGGCCGGGGGTGGGTCGGGGTCAGCAGCCGCCGGCGACCGCCGGGATGATCGACACCTTCGTGTCGGCCGGTGTCGGTGTCTGTAGGCCGGAGGCGAACCGCACGTCGTCGTCGTTCACGTAGACGTTCACGAACCGCCGGATCTCCCCGGTGTCGTCCAGCACCCGCGCCCCGATCCCCGGGTAGGCAGCGTCCAACGCCTTCACGACATCCGCGAGCGTAGCGTCGTCCGGCACGTCGACGCTGACGTCTGCCTCACCCTTGGTGTAGGTGCGCAGGATGGTCGGAACTCGTACAGCAACGCTCATGTGATCTATGCCTCCGGAACGAGGGCACGGAATGCCTCGGTAGTGGGTGCGATGGTGCCCGCCGGGCCGACGACCGGCGCGACGGCGTCGAGGGTCTTCAGACCCTCTCCGGTATTGAAGACGACGGTTTCCGCGTCTGGGTCGAGCTTGCCTTCGCGCAGCAGCTTGGCCAGGACAGCGACGGTGACGCCGCCGGCGGTCTCGGCGAAGATGCCCTCCGTGCGAGCGAGCAGCCGGATGCCCTCGACGACTTCCTCGTCGGTGACGTCCTCGACGGCACCGCCGGTGCGGCGGGTGACGTCCAGCACGTACGGGCCGTCCGCCGGGTTGCCGATGGCCAGGGATTTGGCGATCGTGTCCGGCCGGACCGGCTTGACGACGTTGTGTCCGCTCTTGAACGCGGCCGAAACCGGGGAGCACCCCTCCGCCTGCGCGCCGAAGATGGCCGGCTGCTCGCCCTCGACCAGGCCGAGCGTGATCAGCTCGCTGAACGCCTTGTCCACCTTGACCAGCTGCGCACCGCTGGCGACGGGGATCACGACCTGTTCCGGCAGCCGCCACCCGAGCTGTTCGGCGGTCTCGTAGCCGAGCGTCTTCGACCCCTCGGCGTAGTACGGCCGCACGTTGACGTTGACGAACGCCCAGTCCTCGTGCTGGCCGGCCAGCTCGGAGGCGAGCCGGTTGACGTCGTCGTAATTGCCCTCGACCGCAACCAGCGTGGTCCCGTAGACCGCGCTGGTGACGACCTTCTGCTGCTCCAGGTTGCTGGGGATGAAGACGAAGCTCCGGATGCCGGCCCGGGCCGCCGCCGCGGCGACGGCATTGGCGAGGTTGCCGGTGGACGGGCAGGCCAGCACGGTGAAGCCCAGCTCGCGTGCGGCCGCCAGCGCCACCGCCACCACGCGGTCCTTGAAGGAGTGCGTCGGGTTGGCGGCGTCGTTCTTGACCCACAGCGCCTTCAGGCCGAGTTCGCGAGCGAGATTGTCCGCACGCAACAGGGGCGTGAAACCCGGCTCGGTGTTCGGGATGTCCGCAACCGTCGACGGCACGGGAAGCAGATCCTTGTATCGCCAGATCGACGTGGGTCCGGCTTCGATGTCGGCGCGGGTGATGGTGCCGTAGTCGTACGCGACCTCAAGCGGGCCGAAGCACTCCATGCAGGCGTAGTACGGGCCGAGTTCCATGGTGGCCGCACACTCGCGACATGACAGATGGGATGCGCGACCCAAGTCTGGCCCGACAGCTGCCGGGGTACTCGGTGCGGGCGCGTCGGTGATGGTCATGCTGAGGGATACCTCCTCATCTTCCCCGCTCGGTCAACGGGCCGGAGTTGGCACCAAACCCCGCGGGATTGCCGGGTGGTTGCCGGGGCTTCTACGGGCCGGTCCCTCTGCCCCTCTGGATGAGTACGACTTTCACATTACGACGGAGCCAGACGCCGCGTACGCAATGTCCGTCCATTGAGACAAAATCGTCTCACATCGCAATCACGAGATCAACAGGTCCTGCAAGACGCCCAGCACACCGGCAGGTCCGTCGACGACGAGATCGGCCTGCTCGCGGAATTCCGGCACCGCCTCCGAGGAGTCGCTGTAGACCACCACGCCGGTCACGCCGTCCGTGCGCAGTGAACGCACCGCTGCCACCGCGGGCAGGTCGCCCAGGTCGTCCCCGGCGTACACGACTGCGCGGGCGGAGACCTCCTGCACCAGGTCGCGCAGTGCCGCGCCCTTGTCCACACCGGTGGGGCGCAGCTCCAGTACGAGGCGTCCCGGTGTGAGCTGAAGCCCGGTGTCGGCTGCGATCGCTTCCGCATGCGGGCGGAGCGCGGTGAACGCCGCGTCCGGGTGGTCGGCGCGGCGCGTGTGGATGGCTACCGAGTGGCCCTTATCCTCGATCGTCGTCCCGGGGAAATCCCGGATCAGCGCGGTCGCTCGAGACCGCGCCTCAACGATTCCGGCCGCTTCGCCGGGGCTTTCCACCCGGCCGTCACGCCAGCGCTCCAGACCGTAGTGCCCGCACACCACCAGGCCGGGAACCTTCTCCAGGGCGCCGAACCGGACCGCGTCCAGGGCCGGTCGTCCGGTGACGATCGCCACTCGCGCCACCCGTCGCGCCACCTCGGTCAGCACGTGGGCCGCCTGCGGTAGTGCTCGGGCGTCTTCCGGGCGTGGCACGATCGGCGCCAGCACGCCGTCGAAGTCGAGAGCCACCAGCGTGTGCGGCAGCAGTGGTGCGAGTGCCGCCCTGATCGGTGCGACGTCCGGCTTCGTCTCGGGCACGATTTACTCCTCGGCCTCGACCTCGTCGAGGTAGTCGTCGACCAGAATGACTACAATCCGGCTGGGGTTGAGCCCTTCGAAGGATTCTGCGACGCGACCGACCTCAGGGAACTGGGCGGCCAGTGCCTCGGCGGACTCTTGCAGGCCCGGCGGGTAGTAGACCGTCGTCTCCGGCACTGTGCCGTTGAAACCGCTGGTGGCGGCGACCTCCCAGCCGCCCGCCTCGAACCGGTCCGCGGCGGTGAGCTCCAGCCCTTCCACCGAGGTCTGGTTCGCGATGCCGATCGGCGTGCGCAACTCCGCGGGTGCCTCGGTCGGTTCGTCGTCCGGCTCCTCGGTCTCGTCGGAGCCGTCCTCGTCGGCGTCTTCGTCGGTGTCGTCGGTCGGATCGCCGGTCGGCTCGTCCGAGGCGTCCTCATCCGGCTCGGTGGCGTCACCACCGCCGTCGTCCTGTGGCTCGTCGGTGGAGTCGGCGGCGACGTCCTCGTCGCCCCCGTCGTCGTTACCCCCGGTGTCGTCTCCGAAGAAGACAAGCAAAGCGAGGACTACCCCCACCGTGCCGACCAGCGCAACAAGCGACGGCCACGCTCGATCGAGCCGTTCGCGTATCGTCACAGCAAACGTAGGCTACGCGACAACGGTGCTGTTTGCCGATCGGCTGAATACATGAGTCAGGCCTCCGCGGACAGACGACGAGCCGAGCGTGCTCGCGTTCTGGAGGAGCGCAGTCTGCGCAGCCGCTTGACCAGCATCGCGTCGTGCGCCAACGCCTCAGGTCGATCGATGAGGGCATTGAGCACCTGGTAGTACCGGGTAGAGGTCATGTCGAAGCGTTCGCGGATGACCTGCTCCTTGGAGCCCGCGTACTTCCACCACTGCCGCTCGAACTCGAGGATGTCGCGCTCCCGCTCGTCGAGCTCCCTGGACCCAGTGGCGCTTCCGGATACATCGGCAACAGCTTCCATGCTCGCCATCGTACGCACATCGTGCCCCGTCTCAGCATCCCCGACACGGCCGGCGCCCGCCGAGTGTGCAGGTCGGAGCGGGACAGGCGACATTCGGCATGACATCCGGTGCGTGAGGTCGAAACGGGAGCAGGTACCGTAGAACAGGCGAGGAGGCCACGTGGAGAACACTGGAAAGAGCAGCTTCGTCGTCGTCGCCAACAGGCTCCCGGTCGATCGGGTGGTCGCGGCAGACGGCTCTACAACCTGGCGTCGTAGCCCTGGTGGGTTGGTTACGGCACTCGCACCGGTGATGCGCGCGTATGACGGCGCATGGGTGGGGTGGACCGGTTCGCCGGATGATGAACTGGCGCCGTTCTCGACCGATGACATGGATCTGATCTCGGTCCCGCTGTCGCCCGAGGAGATCTCGATGTATTACGAGGGCTTCTCGAACGCGACGCTGTGGCCGCTGTACCACGACGTGATCGTGGCTCCGGAGTATCACCGCGAGTGGTGGGATGCCTACCGGAGAGTGAACGACCGGTTCGCCAGGGCGGCCGCCTCGGTCGCCGACGAAGGGGCCGTCGTCTTCGTCCAGGATTATCAGCTCCAGCTGGTTCCCAACCTGCTGCGTCGGCTTCGGCCCGATCTCAAGATCGGATTCTTCCTGCACATCCCTTTCCCGCCGCCGGAACTCTTCGCCCAGCTGCCGTGGCGTCGACAGATCCTGGAAGGGCTGGTCGGAGCCGACCTCGTCGGATTCCAGCGGGGTGGTGCCGCGGACAACTTCGTCGGGCTGGTGGACCGGTACACCGACGCGACGGCGGCCGAGCGGCGGGTGCGAATGCCCGATGGGCGCACCGTGCACGTGCAGCCGTTCCCCATTTCGATCGAGGTCAGCGAGATCACCGGGCTGTTGTCCGACCCCGACGTGGTGCAGCGGGGCACGCAGATCCGGGAGGAGATCGGATCCCCGGGCAGCATGCTGCTGGGCGTGGATCGCCTCGACTACACCAAGGGCATCGGTCATCGGCTCAAGGCTTTCGGTGAGCTGTTGGCCGGCGGCGACATCACGCCGGACGAAGCGGTGCTGGTGCAGGTGGCGACGCCGAGCCGGGAGCGTGTCGAGGCGTACCAGACGCTGCGCGACGAGATCGAACTACAGGTGGGGCGGCTCAACGGCGAATACGGCCGGATCGGCCAGCCGGCCATTCATTACCTGCATTCGTCGTACGAGCGGGCCGAGCTCGTGTCATTGCTGCGTGCGGCCGACGTGATGGTTGTCACACCGTTGCGCGACGGCATGAATCTGGTGGCCAAGGAGTATGTCGCCGCACGGACGGACCTCCGCGGCGCCCTGGTGCTGTCCGAGTTCGCCGGAGCCGCCGACGAGCTGGGCGACGGCGCGTTCATGGTCAACCCACACGACATCGACGGGCTGAAGCGGACCCTGCTCGCCGCGATGCGGATCGACGAATCGGAAGCGGAGGAGCGGATGAAGCTGCTCCGCGACCACGTGCTCAGTCACGACATCACACGCTGGGCGCAGGAGTTCCTCGCCACACTCCGCTCTACCTGACTCTTGTGAGATCTCACAATCCGAGAAGACCGCCCGAAGGCTGGGCGGAGATTTTCATCCATGGTGTGGCGGGCATCGGTGCGGCAGAGCGCCAGCTCGGACGAGCCTCTGGGCGAGGATGAAAATCTCCGCCCAGCCTCAGTCGCGGTCGTACTCGGTGTAGGCCAACCACGCCTGGGTATCGGCTGCATCCGGTGAATCGTTCACTGGTTGTACGGCCGGATCGCCGTTGTCGATTGCGGCCAGGTCGGTCTCGGCCTGCTCGACGCGCGCCAGTTCGCGCGTGGCGAGCGAGATGAGACTGCGCAGGCCGATAGCGCCGAACCGGTCGCGGACAACCTGGACGGCGTTGACCACGACCGGGTCGACGTCTCCGGTGGACTCGGGACCTTGCATCTTTCACCCTCTCGACGGTGGTTGTGACTCGCCGCTTCACCGTAGCGGGTCAAAATGTCGACTGAACGACAACGTCCGTGTGGCGAGTCGGCGTGTGAGGGTCATCACGTACTTCTAAATTAGGGCAAAGCGGACGAAGTAGCCAATGAATCAAGATCGCTCGTCTCACCTACGGCAGGCCTCCGTGACACCGTGACCTGGTATCCAGCAAGATGAGCAGCGTACAGGACCGTGTGGGGCGGAGTTCAGGTGGCTGGTCCGGTGCGACGAGGCACGCAGCTCAAGGTCCTTAGGGTGGTCGTTTGTTCCCTCGCCGGTTCGCGCTCGTGCGGCACGTCGACTACACCGGAATCTCCGGTGTCGGCGTGGTCGCGTACGGGGTGGTGTTCGCTGACGGGCACGTCGCTCTGCGGTGGTGCTCGGACCATCCTGCGACGAGCCTCTGGAACTCGATCGACGATCTGATCGCCGTGCACGGTCACGGGGACGGCACCAGTGTGCAATGGATCGACTCGGCGACGGACCGGTTGCACGAGGCCATGGAGGCGATGGAAGCACCTCGTGGCGGGCGACGTCGCAAGGGCGCGATCGTGGACGAGGTACCCCGGCAGCCGTCGGCTCCTCAGACTCCCGAGGAGACGATTCCGGAGACGCCGCCACCGCCGCCGGACGAGCCGTTCGACGAGCCGGCCGTCCCGGCGCCGCGGCACGGCGGGGGCCGGCACCGGCGTCGTTCCGCTCCGGCGGAGGAGTCGGCCGCGCCCCGCTGATCCGCGCATCCGGTCGGCGAGCGGTCGCGGCGCAGGGATGCGGTGCGGGGGTTGCGGTGCGGGGGTTGCGGTGCAGGGATTGCGCGCAGTGTTGCGGCGTGGCGGTTCAGGGCTCGTCGGCGGTGGAGCCGGATCCGATCCGGGCGGGCTGGAGATCCACCCGGAACTGGTACCGGTCACCCCGATACACCGAACGGACGAACTCGACCACCTGCCCGTCCCGGGCTCGGGATACCCGCTCGAACAGGAATGCGGGGGAGTGAACCGGAACTTCGAGGATCTCCGACTCCCGTTCGTCGGTGACCGTCACCTCGATGGTCTGGACGCCGCCGGCGAGCATGATGCCGTGCCGTTCGGCGAGCAGCTCGTAGAACGATGCGTGGTCCAGCGCCGCACCGTCCAGCCCGGGCGCGACACGTCCGGGTACGTGCAGGGTCTCCACGGCCATCGGCGCGTCGTCGGCAAGGCGCAGACGCACCACCCGGAGCACGGGCTCTCCGGTGGTGATCTCCAGCCGCTTGGCGAGTTTCGGGCTGGCGGCGAGTTCGCCGGCGTCCAGCGTCCGGCTGGACGGGACCACGCCGCGCTGTCTCATGTCCTCGGAGAAGGACGTGACCGCGAGCCCTTGGGCGATCTTGGGTCCGGCCACGAACGTACCCGCGCCGTGCTTGCGCTTGAGCCGGCCTTCGCGGATGACCTCTTCGATCGCGCGGCGCAGCGTCATCCGCGCCACGCCGAACTGGGGAGCCAGGGTCCGCTCAGGTGGCAGTGCCTCGCCCACCTCCATCTCGGCGATGAGATCGAGGATCTGGTCTCGAATCGAGAGGTATTTCGCTGCCACGCCAACCCTCCGAGTCAGCCGTCGGATCATTCAATTGTGGCAGGTCATCTCTGCTGCCATTGCCGTGTGGTGGAGGCGTAGCGCATGGCACGTCGCTCGTCGGCCGTTGCTGGCATTGTGCCAGATTTCCCAGACCGTGCATGTGCACGTCGGCCCTAGCCTGCGCAAGTTCCGTCGTGGCTCTAGACGCGCTGCTGCGCATGGTCCAGACTGTGGGGCACTGTTGGTCTAGGCCAATTTGGAGGCCATGATGGCTCGACTCCGCACAGCAGGCCGCGCCGCCGCACTGAGCGCGGCCGTCGCCGGACTACTCACCGCCACATTCGCGACGCCGTCGTCCGCGGACGGCGACGACGAGCTGCCCGAACAGTGGCGAAGTTACTGGGTGGACGCGTTCAACCCCGGTATCTACAACGCTGACCAGGTCGAGAAGCTGGTCGACGACGCGCTGGCGGTCAACGCGAACGCACTGATCGTGCAGACCGCACGGCGGTACGACTGCTTCTGCAATCGCGCGCTGTACCCGCGGACCGATGCCGCGATCGCTCCGGAACCGTACGATCCGCTGGACGAGATCATCGAGCAGGCGCACGCCGCCGGACTCGAGGTGCACGCGTGGGTCAACGTCAACACGATGTGGAACTCCACCACGCCGCCCACCTCCGACGAGCACGTCTTCAACCAGCACGGTCCGACCGCCGAAGGCGAGGACCGCTGGCTGAACAAGATGGCGGACGGCACCGAACTGCGCGGTGCCAACGCGTACATCGACCCCGGACACCCGGACGCCGTGGACTACATCGTCGACGCCGTGCAGAGCATCGTCGCCGAATACGACGTGGACGGGATCAACCTCGACTACGTCCGCTATCCCGACTTCAGCTCATCCACCACACACAGCGACTGGGGGTACAACGACGTCTCGGTGGCCCGGTTCCAGGACGAGACCGGACATACCGACGTGCCCGAGGCCTCAGACGAGCAGTGGAGCGACTGGCGGCGGGATCAGATGACCAACCTCGTGCGCAAGATCTACTTGGGCATGTGGGAGGTGGATCCGGCGGCCCGGCTCACCATGGACGCGATCACGTACGGCTTCGGTCCGCAGAGCGTCGGCGGCTGGGAGAACACCCGGACGTACGCGGAGGTGCTGCAGGACTGGAGGGGCTGGCAGGACGAGGGGATCATGGACACGGTCGTGGCCATGAACTACAAGCGGGAGTGGATGCCGGACCAGGCGCGCATGTTCGAGGAGTGGAACGAGGTGCTCGCGGACTGGCAGGGCGACCGGCAGTCGGTCTCCGGCCCAGCGCTCTACCTGAACGAGATCGAGGACAGCCTCCAGCAGGTACAGGATCTGCTCACCCCGACCGATGCGGGCAACACGGTGGTCGGCTGGAGCGGATACTCCTACGCCAACCCGAGCATGACGGCTGCCGGAAGCTCCGATCCCGCGGTCAAGGACGCTGAGCGGGCCGCCCTCGCCGAGGCGCTGACCGAAGGCGACAACGCGCCGTTCGCCGAACCCGCCGCGGTGCCCTCGATGCCGTGGAAGGAGAACCCCACGGACGGTCATGTCAGCGGGGAGTTGGTGACCAAGGGCGGCGAGCCGTTGAACGGCGTGAAGGTCACGCTGCAGCCGCTGACCGGGGGCGGCGAGAAGCTGACGCGGAGCAGCGACGGCTCCGGTTGGTTCGGGTTCGCGCACGTGCCGTCCGGGCGGTATCTGGTCCGTATCGAGCTGCCGGACGGCGTGGTGGGCAAGCCGGTGACCTATGTCCAGGTCACCGACGGTGAGATCGCGACCGCGGAGCTGGCACCTCTGGTCCGGTTGCGCTGACGCAGCGGCACACCACGGATTCGCGGGCCGGTGTAGGGTGAGGGGCGCCTGAGAACCGGAAGCATGCAGGGAGGTGGGGACGTGCCTCAGCGGCGCGCCACGGGCCGACCGCGCAGCATGGCGTGGCGGCTCCCGGCCATCCTGATCTCCGGGCTCTTCATGATCGTGACGGCGGGTTTGCCGTCGCTCGCGTCCGGCGCCCCGGTCCGCGAACCGTCCGTGGAGACCAAGCACGAGACCGTCGGCGGCCCGGCCAGCACGGCCGGGACGCCCGCACCGGAACTGGTGGTGGTCGCACCGGCCGGCACGGAGCTGGGCGTGGCGCCACCTCCGCCGGCCCGCACCGTGGTGCCGCCGCTGATGCGGGTCGGGTCGGGGGGAACCGGTGATGCGGATCACCTACTCCGTGGGCGGCAGGGACATGACACGGCCAACCCCGACCGGGCGCCGCCGGTGACAGGACAGCAGTAGACGCCCTGAAACCAGCCCGCTCGGTCGGGTCCCGCGTATATCTCCCGCGCGAGGGCTCGTGCCGGCCGACGCCATCCGGAGCCTTCCCGTGGATCGCACGAACGCCCTCTACCTCACCATCGCTCTGGTCGCTCTCTGTGCGGCGACCTATGGCCTGTTCCGCCACCGTGCGGCGAAGAAGGGTGACCGTAGCGTCACCGAACCCGCACGGGTCCTTCGAGTCGCTGTCGCCTTCGTGGTGCTCGGCGCCTCCGCGTACACGACCATGACGGCGAGCCCCAACCTCGGGCTCGACCTGGAAGGCGGCGCGCAGATCACCCTGGAGGCACAGGACGCCCCGAATGCCGAGGCCAACTCGGAGAACACGGACCGCGCCGTCGAGGTGTTGCGGCGACGGGTGGACGCGCTCGGCGTCTCGGAGCCGTCACTCTCCCGGTCCGGAGAGAACCGCATCATCGTCGAGCTGCCGGGGGTCGAGGACCCGACGGAGGCCTCAGAGGCGCTCGGGCGGACGGCGCAGCTGACCATCCACCCCGTGCTCGGCTACGGCAACGCGCCCGAGCAGGGTGAGGGCGATGCTCAGGGCGACGGTACCGACACCGAACAGAACGACGCTCCCGACGACGAAGCGAACGGCGAGTCCGGCGACGAAGCGAACGGCGAGTCCGGCGACGAGCAGAGCAACGAATCCGCCGGCAACGGCGGCGCGGATGGTGCGGCAGCGATTCAGCAGGTCTCCAACGACTCCGGCGACGACACCGCGGATGAGAACTCCGGCGACGGCGACGCGGGCACGCAGGAGCCTGACGACCCGGGCGCGGACGGATCCGGTGACGAGTCGTTCGACCCGACCGCCGAGGAGTCGGTGATCCAGGATGAGCGCGGCGGGCCGATCACGGTCGGCTCGGCGGCGATGACCGGCGAGGAGATCTCCGAGGCCAGCGCAATGTACGACGTGCAGCAGGCCGGTGGCTGGTACGTCGACATCGTCTTCACCGGAGGCGGCGCCGACGACTGGGCCCGGATCACCGGCGAGGCGGCCTGTTTCCCGGAAGGCGACCCGCAGCGGCGGATCGCGATCATCCTGGACGGCGACGTCATCTCGTCGCCGAACGTCGTCAACACGGCCTGCAACGTGGGGCAACGCGGCGGAACCACGATGATCACCGGCAACTTCGAGGAGGAGTCGGCGAAAGAGCTGGCCGCGCTGATCGAAGGCGGAGCGCTCCCGCTGCCGGTCGAGGTGATCGAGCAGCGCGTCGTCGGTCCGACCCTGGGCGACGCGGCGATCTCCGCCAGCGCGTGGGCGGCGATCATCGGTCTCGCGCTCACGACGGTGTTCATCGTCGTGACCTACCGTCTGATCGGCCTGATGGCGGTGGTAGCGCTGATCGGCTACGCCCTGATGGCCTATGCCGCGCTGAGCGCGCTCGGCGCGACATTGACGCTGCCGGGTCTTGCGGGGTTCGTGCTCGCGATCGGTATGGCGGTCGACGCCAACGTGCTGATCTTCGAGCGGGCCCGCGAAGACTTCGTCGACGGCGAGATCAACAGCCTGCGCAACGCCGTGCCCAGCGGATTCAAGAAGGCCGTCTCGGCGATCGCCGACTCCAACGTGACCACCTTGCTGGCGGCCGCGCTGCTGTTCTTCCTGGCGTCCGGCCCGGTGCGCGGGTTCGGCGTCACGCTGACCATCGGTGTGCTGGCGTCGCTGCTGTCCGCCTTGGTGCTCAGCCGGGCGCTGGCCGATTGGCTGGTGCGCCAGCCCTGGATCCGCGCGCACCCGGTGGCGAGCGGCCTCGGCAAGCACGGCAGGGTCCGGCTCTGGCTCCGTGAGCGCAGCCCCGACCTGATGCGGTACACGCGCCGGTTCCTCGGGGCGTCGCTGATCGCCGTGGTGCTTGCCGGTGCCGGAATCGCGATCCGTGGGCTGGACTTCGGCATCGAGTTCACTGGCGGGCGGCTGATCGAGGTCGCGCCGGACGAACCGGTCGACGTCGACGACGCCCGGGACGCGGTCGCCGACGTCGGCTTCCCGACGGCGATCGTCAACGAATCCGGGGGCGCCGGCGAGGAAGCGATCTCGGTCCGGACCGTCGAGATGAGTGACACCGAGGCGCGCGAGGTGATCGACGCCATCAACGAGCTCGGCGGGGGCGGTGAGCTGATCCGGGACGAGTTGATCGGGCCCAGCCTCGGCGACGAGCTGCAGCGCAATGCGCTGATCGCGTTGGCCGTGGCGCTCGCCGCGCAGCTGGCGTACCTAGCGATCCGGTTCCGCTGGACCTTCGGCGCAGGAGCTGTGACGGCTCTGTTCCAGAACGTGATCGTCACGGTCGGCCTCTTCGCCTGGCTCGGCAAACCGATCGACGGGATCTTCCTGGCGGCGATCCTGACCATCATCGGGTACACGGTCAACGACTCGGTGGTCGTGTTCGACCGGATCCGGGAGACGTGGACCCGTCGGCCGGGCGAGGACTTCGCTCAGGTGGCCAACACGGCCGTGCTGAACACGTTGCCGAGGTCGGTCAATACGGGAATGAGCACGTTGTTCCCGCTGATCGCGCTCTACTTCCTCGGCGGGGACTCGCTCTCGGACTTCGCGTTCGCGCTGATCGTCGGCATCCTGATCGGTACCTACTCGTCGAACTTCACCGCCACTCCGTTGGCGGCGGAGCTGGAGACGTGGAAGCCGGCACCTCCGCCGGAGGAGAAGCCGCAGCCCACCAAGGGCAGCCGCGAAGACCCGAACTACGGCGCCGTCGTCTGACAACGCCTTAGCCCCCTCCCAAATGATCATGTGAAGTGGGGTTTGTTGGGGGCGGCCCAGGGGGGGGGGGTGGGGGGGGGCGGGGGAGACCCCGGCA
>NZ_JAAGOA010000001.1:434980-519333 GCF_010550675.1 Phytoactinopolyspora halotolerans
TTCGGGGGTGTTCCCCCCCCCTCCCCTCGGCCCCTCGGTGTCCCCGCCCCCCCAAACCCCACTTCACATGATCATTTCGCCGGCGTGTCGGCGAGGGGCGTCAGCCGACGGTGACGCGGTTGATGTCGAACGTGTCCTCCACCCAGGGGAACACCCAGAAGAACAGCGCCGCCACGATCGCGAGGACCAGGACGAGGAAGATGAACAGCCGGACCGGCCATGGGCCGGGCAGGTGTCGCCATACCCATGCGTACATGTCGCGTCTATCGCTCCTCGGCGTTGATCAGTATGCCGGTAGCGTACATGCGGTGTGATGAGCCCCAGCGCGGCCAGCACGTGGTCAGCGTGATCAAGGCTTCGTCCGGCTCGGTGCTCCTGGGCTCCCCTGGCACGGGATTGACCACCCAGGTGTCCTGGATCTCGATCCGGTTGCCGTCCGGGTCGCCGTTGGGCGCGTCATAGAGCTGGTATTGGTAGACACCCGTGGCCGTCTCGACCTCGATGATGTCGCCTTCATGTAACTCCGGGAACTTGGCGAACGGCTCACCGTGACCGGAGCGGTGTGCGGCGATGGAGAAGTTGCCGAGCTCGCCGGGGTCGGCGCTGTCCAGGTAGTGACCGGGGCCGTTCTTCAGGTCTTCGTCCTCGACACCCTGGACGATGATCCGTTCCCAGTTCTCCCCGAACCGGGGGATGCGGAGAATGCCGTAGGCGTCGCCGAGTTCAAGGCCCTCGTAGACCGACTCCGGTTCGTCCGTCTCTTGGTCGATCTCGTCAAGCTGAAGCTCGAATTGGTTGCGAAGATCGTTTTGGGCCGCCGCCGTCTGAATGCCTGTACCCCATAGGGTGTAGACGACGAAGAGCAGCACGATGGCGCCCCCCGTCAGCATGAGCTCGCCGAGCCCTCCCGCAATCACGGCGAAGGGGCTACGCTTAGGGGCCCTGCGGCGGCCGCGCCGCGCCTTCCGATGCATGAGTCAGAGCTTAACGTGCTCGCGGCCGTGACGCCTGACGCCGCTGGACTGCGGAAAGTAACTGTATAGAAGCGACAATTAGCACAAAATTCGGATAAATCGGACGGCCATGCGCGCCGGTTCGACTCGCGCGGTCGTCGGTGGTCCCGAGGCGTCGCCCGGTTGTCCGCAGCTCGTGCGGGGGCGCATACGATGGCGGTGTCGCAGATGTGAACGGAAGGCGAACACATGACGGGTGGCCGGCGCGGGAGTGAGCGCGGGTGAGCGCATCCGAGCGTTGTGATGCCGTAGTCGTGGGGTCCGGGCCCAACGGCCTGGCGGCCACGGTCATCATGGCCCGCGCGGGCCTGGACGTCCAGGTGTTCGAGGCCCAACCGACTCTTGGCGGTGGGGCACGAACCCTCGATCTCGGCTTGGCCCCGGGGCTGATCCACGACGTGTGCTCGGCCGTGCATCCGCTGGCCGCGGCCTCTCCGTTCTTCCGCGCGTTCGATCTGCGCGCCCGAGGTGTCGAGCTTCGATACCCCGAGGTCTCCTACGCGCAGCCGCTCGACGGCGGGCGCGCGGGTATCGCCTACCGAGATCTCGACCGCACCGTGGACGGTCTCGGCGCCGACGGCCCTGCCTGGCGGCGACTGCTGGGGCCGCTGGTGTCGCACGTGCCGGGGGTGGTCGATGCCGCCGTCGGCGACCGGCGCTCGCTGCCGCGCGACCCGCTCTCCGCGGTCCAGTTCGGACTGGCCGTCCTGGAGCAGGGCACCCGGTTGTGGGACCTGCGATGGACCGAAGATCGGGCTCCGGCGCTGCTGACGGGCGTGGGCGCGCACTCCATCTCGCCGTTGCCCAGCCTTCCCGTGGCCGGCACGGCCATGATGCTGGCCGCACTCGCGCACACGCCCGGCTGGGCGCTCCCGGTCGGCGGAAGCCAAGCGATCACGGACGCGATGGTCGATGACCTCAAGGCGCACGGCGCGCTGGTGACGACCAGTTCGGAGATCACATCGTTCGACGAGCTCCCGGAAGCCCGGACGTACCTGTTCGACACCACGCCACGGGCGCTGCTGCGGATCATGGATGATCGGCTGCCCGTGCGTTACCGCCGTGCGCTGGAGCGGTATCGCTACGGCGACGGCGTCTGCAAGGTGGACTTCGTCCTCTCCGGACCGGTGCCGTGGACACATCCGGAGGTCGGGCGCGCCAGCACCGTGCATGTCTGCGGCGATCGGGCGGAGATGGTGCGCGCCGAGGGCGCCGTGGCGGCCGGCAAGCACGCCGAGCGGCCACTGGTGCTCGTCTCGGACCCCGTGCTGACCGATCCGGCGCGTGAGGTGAACGGGCTGCGGCCGTTGTGGACATACACGCACGCTCCGGCCGGTTCGACGGTCGACCTCGGTGACGCCGTCCAGGCGCAGATCGAACGGTTCGCACCCGGCTTCGGCGACGTCGTCGTGGAACGGCGCACCATCCCGGCGGCGGAGATGTCACACCACAACGCGAACTACATCGGAGGCGATTTCGCCGCGGGCGCGTTGACCACCTGGCAGTTGCTGGCCCGGCCGACGCTGCGCTGGGATCCGTGGGCCACCCCGGTGCCCGGTGTGTATCTGTGTTCCTCTGCGACGCCGCCTGCGCCCGGCGTGCACGGCATGAGCGGCGTCCATGCCGCCCGACGCGCGCTGAAGAAGCGGTTCGGCATCCGTCGGCTGCCGCCTCTGGGGCCACGGGAGTAGCGGATGCTCCGAAGCCGCGAAGTCGGCTCGGCTGGACGACGGTCGGCACCGGCAAAGGCATTGGCGTACCTCGGCGGCGCCGCGGGGATCGTGGCGGTGGTCGCGGTGATCGTCGCCATGACCCGCGGGGGAGACGCCGATATCCCGCTGAACGTCGAAGCGGTGGGGATTACCACGGGTGGCGAGCGGGTGCCGCTCGATGCCGGATCGGACGCCGCTTTCGTGCCGGGAACCCGGGTGCTGGCGGATGCCGCCGACGCCGAACAGCTGGCAGCGGAGCAACGCTCCTGGCTGGAGGCCGCCGAGGTGCCGGACATCGGGCCCGAGTACGCCGATCTCCTCGAAACGGCTCTGCTCGACCTCAACACGCTGACGTTCGACAACGGTGCCGCCCCGGCCGGGCTGTCGCCGGGCTGGCGACATGTCTGGCCGCGGGACGCGGCGATGGTGGCCGCCGCCCTGGCCAGCGTCGGTCACACGGCCGACGCGACGGATGTGTTGCTCTACCTGCAGCGGGTGCAGGGCGACGACGGGCTGTTCCACGCTCGCTACCTCAACGACGGCTCCGGCGGCGTCCCGGACGACCGCGGCATACAGCTGGACGGCACAGGCTGGATGCTTTGGGCGTCCGCGCAGGTCGCGCACGAGATGCCCGAGCACCGACGGGCGGAGTTCCTGGACGCTGTGCGCCCGATGATCGATGCGTCGGCCGAAGCCATTCTCGGACTGATCGACAACGAGCGTTCGCTGCCACCCCCGTCGTCGGACTTCTGGGAGCTGGACGAGGATGAGCTGACGCTGGGCACCGTCGGGCCGCTGCTGGCCGGGCTGGAGTCCGCCGTCGACCTCTACGGGTGGTCAGGGAACGAAGCCGCCCGTGCCCGGGCCGCGGCCGGTGCGGACCGGCTCCGCGACGCGATCCACACGACGTTCGGGCCCGACGGCTACCCGCGGTATCCGGGTGGTTCGGAACCAGACGCGTCGCTCGCCTTCCTCCTCCCGCCGATCTCGAACACAGCCGAGCCCGAGGTGCTTGCGGCGTGGCACACCGCCGTCGAGCGGATGCACCGTCCCGCCGGTGGGATCTCGCCGGGCGCGGGCTGGCGCGACGACGGCGTCAGCTGGACTCCGCACACGGCGATGTATGGCCTGACGATGGCCGCGACGGGTGACGAGCAGGCGGCGCGGGAGACGCTGACATGGCTCGATGAGCACCGCACGGCCCGAGGCACCCTCCCGGAGAAGGTGCTCGCCGACGGTACGCCCGCGCAGCTGGCCCCGCTGTCCTGGACGGCCGCCGTCGTCGTGCTCACCGCGGCCGAGCTCGCGGAATAGCCCCCTCCCTCACGCAGGGCTGCCGGTGAACGTGTGCTCACCTGGGCCGACGTCGATGGGCTTTCGCCCGGGAAGCTCGACGACGCCTGTCGTCCCGGTCGGCAGCCGTACCGTGAGCCGGAGCGTGTCACCGTCGAGCCGCCACCGCGCGGCGATGGTTCCGTACCCGGACTCGTATCGCCCTTCGGCGAAGGTCAGGCCCCCGCCCGGAAGCGGCGCGAACCGCACCCGCCGGTATCCGGGTTCGATCGGTTCGATCCCCCCGATTCGCCGATGCATCCAGTCGGCGACGGCACCTAGCGCGTAATGATTGAACGATGTCATCTCACCGGGGTTGACTGTGCCGTCTTCGAGCATGCTGTCCCAGCGTTCCCAGATGGTGGTGCCCCCCTGCCGCACCATGTACAGCCACGACGGACACTCTTCCGCCAAGAGCAGCCGGTAGGCGGTGTCCACGTGGCCGGTGAGGGTGAGCGCGTCGCAGACCAGTGGTGTGCCGGCGAAACCCGTGGCGATGCGGTGTCCCGACTCCTGCACCAGCTCCGCCAGACGGTCCCCGGCGGCCTCGCGGGTGTCGCCGTCGAGCAGTTCGAAGACGATGCCCAGCGCGTACGCGGTCGGCGCATCGCTGCGCATGCGACCATCCCCAGCCACGTACTCGGCGACGAAGGCCGTCTTCACCTCGTCCGCGATCGTGGCGTAGCGCGTGGCGTCGGCGTGCTTGCCCAGCACCTCGGCGGTGTGTGCCAGATGCCGCGCGGTCCACGCCAGGTAGGCGGTGGCCACCAGGTACCTGTCCGTCCGGGCGGCGGCCGGGGCATCGGGCGGGGCGGCCGGGTCGAGCCAGTCGCCCAGCTGGAACCCGGTGTTCCACAGCCGGCTCGGCCCGGCGATACGCACCACCAGGTCGACCCATGCTGTCGCGCTGTCGTACTGCCGACGCAACACCGACGCATCCGCATAACGCCGGTAGAGCGTCCACGGTGTGAGCACGGCGGCGTCGCCCCACACCGCGCCAGGCCGGATCGGTGTCCAGTTCGGCCCACCCGGGATGGTCGGGACGAACCACGGCACGGTGCCGTCGTCGAGCTGTTCGTGAGCGAGATCGGTCAGCCACGAGGCGAGCATGCCCGCGCAGTCGTACAGGAACGATGCCGTCGGAGCGAACACCTGGATGTCCCCGGTCCAGCCCAGCCGCTCGTCGCGTTGCGGGCAGTCGGTCGGGATGTCCACGAAGTTGCCGCGCATGCTCCACACCACGTTGTCGTGTAGCCGGTTGAGCAGCGGGTTCGAACACTCGAACCAGCCCGTGCGGACCATGTCTGTGTGGTACACCCGGGCGACGACGTCGCCTTCGCGGAGCTCTCCCGGCCAGCCTTCGATCTCCGCGTAGCGGAATCCGTGCAATGTGAACCGAGGTTCCCACGTCCGTGGACCCGATCCGTCGAGGACGAGCGTGTCCACCGATGCCGCCAGCCGTAGCGGACGGGTGTAGAGCCGCCCGTCCTGCAACACCTCGGCATGCCGCAGCGTCACCACTTGTCCCGCCGCCCCGTCGACGGTGATGCGCAGCCGGCCGACCAGGTTCTGACCGAAATCCAGCAGTAGCGTTCCGTCTTCGGTGCGGCGGCATTCCACGGGCGCGATCTCCTGAGTGCACCGCACCGGCGGCTGTTCCGGTGCGACAAGCGTGGCCGGGTCACGCTTGTTCTCCACGACGGCCGACCATGCCGAGTCGTCGAACCCGGGCTCCGACCAGCCGGGCTGTTCGTCACGCGCGTCGTACGCCTCGCCGTCGTAGAGGCCGCTGAGCACGATCGGGCCCGTCGACGCCTGCCAGCTGTCGTCCGTAGCCACCACCTGGCGTGTTCCGTCGGCCAGCGTGATCTCCAGCTGCGCCAACAGGGACAAGTCGGTACCGTACAGGTCGCGGTAGCCACCGTTGAACCCCAAGCGTCCCCGGTACCAGCCGTCGGCCAGCCACGCGCCGATGGCGTTCGCCCCGGTCCGCAGCAGCGACGTGACGTCGTAGGTGTAATAGCGCAGCCGGCGGTGGTAGGTGGTCCAGCCTGGTGCGAGCGCGTCGTCCCCGACACGGCGGCCGTTGATCTCCGCCTCGAACACACCGTGTGCGGTGACGTACAGCCGCGCCCGCGTCACGTCGTCGGTCTGGCACGGCAGCTCGAATTCGTGCCGGACCAGGTAGGGTCGGCGGTCGGTGTCCGGTGTCTCCGGCCAGGACGCGCCGACGGGTGAGGCGGACCAGTCGCCAGGGTCCAGCAGCCCGGCTTCGACACTGGACCAGCCGCTCCACGGTGAGGCGGAGCCGTCCGTGCCGAACACGCGGACGCGGGCGTCGACGATCTCCCGGGACACCAACGGACGGCCGGGCCATGGCACCAGAATCTGCTCGGCTGAGTGCACCCGTCCGGAGGACTCGACCTGTCCGGCACGGCGCAGCTCGATCTCGTAGCCGTCCTGTCGCCACGGGGGCGGGGCGGTCACCTGCCAGGAGAGCCGTGGTTGTGCGGTTCCTACGCCAAGCGCCCGCACCAGGTGTTCAAAACGGATATCGCGGCTGATGATCGGTCCTGCTGTCACTGTCACCCTTTCACGGCTCCCGCCGTCAGACCCTTCTGGACTTGTTTGTTCAGGACCAGATACAGCACGAGCATCCCGAAGACGTTCAGGCAGATCGCCGCGAACAGCGGCCCGTACTGTGTGGTCCCGAACTGGCCGCTGAAGTTCAGCAGGCCCACCTGGAGCGTCCGCAGCTCGCCCGAGTTGGTGAACGTCAGGGCGATCAGCAGGTCGTTCCAGAAGAAGAAGAACTGGACGAGCCCCACCGTGAAGATCGCATTGCGCATCATCGGCAGGCCGATCTGGAAGAAGGCGCGCACCAACCCGGCGCCGTCCAGGGTGGATGCCTCGAACACTTCCCGGGGCACCGCCCGGAAGTAGGTCGCCATCAGGAAGACGGTCAATGGCAGACCGGTAGCCGTGTAGGTGATGACGAGCGGCCACAGGGTCCCGGTCAGCCCGGTCTGGAAGTAGATGGTGAACAGCGGAAGCAGGATCATCTGCATCGGCACCATGATCCCGGCGAGGAAGAGGAGCAGGACGCCGGCACGGCCCTTCCATACCAACACCTCCAGCGCGAAGCCGGCCGCGGTGCCGAGCAACATCATCAGAAACAGCGACGGGCCGACCGCGATGATGCTGTTCAGCACGTACTGGGAGAAGTTGCCGGTAGTCCATGCTTCGACGTAGTTGTCGAAGTTGAATTGCGACGGCAGTGAGAACACGGACTCTTCGAGGAACTCGGTCTGGGTCTTGAACGAACCGAGCAGCAGCCACACCAGCGGATAGGTCACCACCACCAACAGCAGTGCGACGAGCAGATGCCCGGGGAGCCGTCGCCACCGGCGTAGCCGGCGGGTGCGCGTCTGACGCCGGGAGGCCGGCCGGGTCGCCAGCCCGCTGGGCGCCTGCGACGTGCTGAGATCTGTCGAGGTCATCTCGGTCATCCCTTCGTCAGATCGCGACGCGAGGCGCGGAAGATCACCACGGTGACCATGAGGCAGATGATGGTCAGCAGCAGCGCCACCGAGCTGCCGTAGCCGTACTCGCCGTAGGTGAACGAGGTCTGGAACATGTAGATGGTCAGCGGGCTGGTCGATGTGCCGGGCCCGCCGTTGGTGAGCGCCAGGATGCTGTCGAACACCTTGAGCGTCCCGTTGATGCTGAAGATGATCGCGGAGACCAGCACCGGCAGGGACAACGGCAGCACGATGTGCCGCAGCATCCGCCAGCCGCCGGAGCCGTCGATGCGGGCCGACTCCAGCACGTCCTCCGGGATCTCCACCAGTCCCGCGTAGAGCAGGACCCCGTAGAAGCCCATCGACCGCCAGATGTCCATGATCGCGATCACGATGAACGCGGTGCCGCCGTCGCCGAACCAGTCGATCGAATCGGCGCCGAAGACGTTGATCAGCGAGTTCACCACGCCGTTCTGCGGCGCGACCGCGAACAGCTGCTGGAACAGCAAGGCGACCGCCACGGTGGGCAGGACGATGGGGAAGAACACCAGGGTCCGCACCAGGCTGGAGTAGCGTCGCAATACGAACACGTACAACAGCGCCAGGCCGTATCCGAGGAGCACCTGGCCGACGGTGATCACCAGCGCGTAGCGGATGGTGAACCACAGCGCGTCGTGCACCTTGGAATCACCGATCAGGTCGGCGAAGTTGGCGAAGCCGACGTAACGGAATCCGGTGACCGCGTTGCCTTCGAACAGCGTGTATCCGAGCGACCAGAACACCGGAACCAGCATCACCAGCGAGTAGACGATCAGCGCTGGTCCGACGAGGATGGCGACGGACTTGCGGTCGCCGAGTACCTGTTCCATCTGTCTTCCCTCTTCAGCGGCGGCGGGCGGGCCTTGGGCCTGGCGGGCGTGCGTGCGGCCCGCTCCTGCCAGGGCGGGTCAGTCCAGATCCGCCTGGACCATGCTCATGAACTCTTCGGCCGAGATGCTGCCGGTCACCAGCGGTGCGGCGTTGCGCTGGCTGGTGTTGGTCGCCTCTGTCGAGAAGAGCGCCTCGAACCAGAGCACGGTCTGGTCGGTGGAGCTGACCTGTTCCTGCACCTCCTGGGTAAGCTGCGGCACGTCGTCGACGGGGTCGTTGACGGCGAAACCGGAGACCCGGTTGTACTCGTCCAGGGCGGCGCTCCCGTAGTTCTCCGTGATGCAGGCCAGCCAGGCGCCGGTGGCGTCGCCGTAGGCTTGCGCGTTCATGGTGACCGGCAGGCCGACGTTGGCGGCGAGCTGGGTGCGGTCGCCGGCCCCACCTTGGACGTCCGGGAACGGCATGAAGCCGATGTTCTCGACGCCGATGTCGTTGCGCTCGTCGTCGTTGAAATCGCTCAGCGCCCAGCTGCCCATGTAGTACATGGCGGCGTTGCCGTTGAGGAACTCGTTGGTGGAGGTGTCCATGTCGATCGAGCCGACGCCCTGTCCGAAGAATCCGGCGGCGCCGAGGTCGGCGACTGCCTGGGCGGCTTCGACGTATTCGGGGTCGGTGAGCGAGGCCTCGCCGTCGGCGACGCGCTGCAGAGCATCCGGACCGAGGCTCCGGAAGAGGTAGTTGCCGATGAGCCGGGTGATGGGCCACCCCTGGTCGCCGCTGGCGGAGAACGGTGTGATGCCGGCGTCGGCGAACGTCTGCGCGGCGGCGACCAGCTCGTCCCAGGTCTGCGGGACGTCGACGCCGTGCTGGTCGAAGAGAGCCTCGTTGTACCAGATGCCCTCGATGTTGTACTCGAACGGCAGTACATTGAACCCGCCGTAGAGCCCTTCGATGGTGGAGATGGCGGCCGGTTCGATGTGCTCGATGACGTCGAGCTCGGTGAGCGCCTCCTGGAAATCGAGCACGTGGCCGGAGTCGGCGAGCGTCTTGGTCAGATCGGGGGCGTTGCCGGCCGCATACAGGGTGGGCAGGCCGCCTTGGCCGGCGAGCAGCTGGAGTTGCTGGTCGAGGTTGGTCTGCGGCACGGTCTCAACGGAAAGCGGTGCGGCCTCATTCTCCGTGGCGCACTGATTCTCGGAGAGTGTGGTCAGCGTGCCGGGGATCTCGTTGTTCTCGACATGGATCAGCATGCTCAGGTCCGAGGCGCCGGCACCGTCGCCGTCGTCGCCTCCGCCGCCACAGGCCGCAGTGGTCACCAAGCCGAGGCCGAGGGCGGCGGCCACCGCGCCGCTGCGGGTCATGCTGGAAGATCTCATCATTCCTCCTTGAATGTGACGCACGACGTATTTTTGAAGCGCTTCAAAAGTAGACTCATAGCTGCCTCACCGCAAGCCCCGACGTTAGGTATGGTTCTGGCACCATGTCGACAGACACACCATCGCGCCGCTCGACGGGGGAGACGGCCCCGTCGGTGAACAAGCGTCGAGCGCCGGTCATGGCAGACGTGGCGCGGCGTGCCGGGGTGTCCCTGGGAACGGTCTCCAACGTCATCAACAACCCTGGCGTCGTGGCGGAGCGCACGCTCCGGAAGGTCCAGGACGCGATCGACGAGCTGGGCTTCGTGCCCAACCAGGTGGCCCGGTCGCTCGCCGTGGGGCACGCGAACACCATCGGCTTCGTCATCGTCGACCTCGCCAACTCGTACTTCGTCGACATCGCGCGCGGAGTCGAGGAGCTGGCGGACGAGTCCGGCGTGCGGCTGCTCCTGGCCAACAGTGACGTCGACCTGGCGAAGCAGGACAGTTACCTGGAGTTGTTCGAGGAATCCCGGGTGTCGGGCATCCTGCTCGCGCCGCTGGATGCGCCGCTGACCCGGGCCGAGCAGATCCGGCGTCGGCAGATGCCGGTTGTCCATGTGAACTGGCCAGGGGTCGACGGGGAGAGCTGCGGCGTCGTCGTCGATGAGGAGCTCGGCGGATACACCGCCACCCGCCACCTCATCGAGTTGGGCCGGCAGCGCTTGCTGTTCGCCGGCGGACCGCTGTCGCTGTCCGCCGTCGCCTCCAGGCTCACCGGTGCCCGGCGGGCTGTCGAGGAGGAACAGGGGCGGGTGACCTTAGAGCTGTTGGAGACGGATCGGCTCACCGTCGCCGCCGGTCTCGCCGTCGGTCGTGGCATCGCGAATCGCCCACCCGACGAGCGGCCGGACGGGCTGGTCTCCGCCGCCGACGCGCTGGCGTCCGGCGCCATCCAGACCATGATCTACTCCGGGATCGAGGTACCGGGCGACATCGCCGTCATCGGGTACGACAACAACCATTTCGCCGCGGACCACGTGATTCCGATCTCCACCATCGGGCAGCCGGGTGTCGACATGGGCCGAGCGGCCGCGAAGCTCTTATTCGAGGAGATCACCAGGGTGCCGCATGTGCACCGCACCATCACCATGAATCCGGAGCTGATCGTACGGGAGAGCACCACTGGCCGCACCTGGACGGACTGACGCCGTCGCAAGCCCGGGCATGGTCGCTGCATACCTGTTCGACACCACGGCATGTGCGGCCCGCACGCCGCCCGTCGTGCCCTCCGGTCCATGTTCGACATCAAGCGCCTCCCGGATCCCTCGCCAGGCACACAGTGACCCGATACGCACAAAACGTGTGCGGGGTTGGGACGCCGCAGCGACCCAACCCCGCACACGATCACGGGCTAAGATGTCGAGCTGTCCCTATTCATAAAGGTGATCACTGTCGTCTGATTGGTTGCGGTATCCGCCCTGAAACCGGATCAGCTTGGAGAGCTCGTCTACGGCGAGCGTGTGCTTTTCGTTTAGCTCGTTGGACGCCTCGTCATTGGAGCCGTCTTCGGGTGCTCGCCCTGTATCCAGCGTGATGTCGAGGCCGGAGACGGGAGTGAACATGCGTCCGCCTTTGACCAGTTCGCCACCGTCAGCTTCGTTGAGATCATTGTAGCCCGGCATTCCGCCACATTCGCTCAGGCCGGAGCCGCACGCGTCATCGTATAGTCGGGCCACCTGCCAGAGCGCCACGTCCACCGTGAGACCGCCCTCAGTGGCGTAGCGGGCGGCGATGGTTCCAGTCTGCCATTGCTCGTCGACATAGGCGGTGGCACCGGCCTCTGGGTCGTAGGCAGCGCCGTCGGGCGCGTCGTCCGGGGCCACCGGTGTCAGTGGGCCGAGATCCAGCGCCTGTTCCAGTGCGGCACGCATGTCCGGCCAGGCTTCGAGCGTTCCCACCAGGTCGAATCCAGCCATGAGTTCAGCAGTGTCGTGTTGATTGCCCACCGCGAACACTGCATCGGCGATCGCAGCGGCCTGCTCCTCGGACAGTATCCCGTATGGGGATTCACCAGCGTCGCTGTTATCGTTCCATTCCACGATGACTGATGTCGCATCGTCCTCGACGATGGTCACGTCTCGATAGTCTGTGCTTCCGGTCTTCATGATTCTCCAGCGGCCATCCTCGTCTTGGCCTTCTTCGCAGTTCTCGGCATCTTGCCAGGCATCTGACGGTGGGTCGCTGCACGGTTGGAACTGATCGAGGTCCGGCCGCGCCGGCGCCAGCGAGATGTCCATCACGACCGTACGGTCCGCATCGTCACCACGCTGGAGCTCGAGACTGACGCTGGGGTACCCGAAGTTCTCGAAGTTGATGCCGTACTGTTCATTGATCTGAACGTCATCGGCTAAGGCGTCCTTCACGGCTTCCCCCATTTCGCGCTGGAGAGCCTCGCGGTCGGTCGCGGAGTCCGATAGCCCTTCAGGCGGCGTCGTGGCCGGTTGTGTGGGGTTGCCGCCGTCGTCGTTGGTCAACGAGAGTGGCGACGCCGGCACCGCCAGCGTCGCTGCGACCAGCGCGGCCGCCCCGACGCCGATCCCGCCGGTCCGGCGGCGGATCCGGCGCGTTCGCAACGCCCGGCCGCGCGCGATGTCGTCGTCGACGGGGGCATGACCGTCCGGTTCATCGGTGAGTGCGTCCTCGAACAGGGCGCGAAGGTTTCTGTCGTTCACAGTTGCTCCTTCATCTCGGCGAGCGACGTGGTGCCTAGGAGCTCGCGCAGCCGGTCCAGCCCGCGAGACGTCTGGCTCTTGACGGTGCCGGCGCTGCAATTGAGCAGGTCGGCTACCTGATCGACCGAGAGGTCTTCCCAGAACCGGAGGACCAGAACGGCACGCTGGCGCGGTGGAACCTCGGCGAGGACATCCAGCAACCGCCGGCGCATCGCCGGATCGCTGAGCTCGGCAGGATCGTTGGACGAATAGCGCCCCGGCGCGCCTGCGGACGCGCCGGTGAGGCGCTCGGGCATGGTGCCACCGGCAACGCTGTCCGTCACGTCGGCGGCATGCTCGCGCCGCCACGGCCGTCGGCGGTTGTCGATGTAGGCGTTGACGAGCACCTTGCGTGCATATGCGTCGACGTCGTCACGCCGCTTCACCCGCCGCCAGGCCACGTACAGCTTGGCCAACGCGTCCTGCACCAAATCCTCGGCCAGATGCCAGTCGCCGCACAGCAGGAAGGCGGTCCGCAGCAGGGATCGCCGTCGTGCGACGACGAACTCCCGATACGAGGCCTCATCTATCTTCAGCACACCCGCCTCCTTGCGCCGCTATGGGATGACCTTCTCACCCCGTCCACGGAGACGGTGCCGAAACGGGTTGCAGGGCTGAACGGCAGCTCTGTACGCGACGACGCTAGCGCCCCCGCGGACCGGGCGCCGCTGGCCACGCTCCGCGGGACATGCCGACGGGTCAGGCGGTGGCCTCAGCTGGTTGCGGCGCGGATGCACGCCGGAAGCGGTCGGGCAACAGCTTCTCGGTCGGGAAGAAGGCGAGCCAGCAGACCACCGTCGGCAGGAAATGGATGCCCAGCGTCAAGTAGGTCACCAGGTGAAAGGTGAGGAAGAAGCCGGCGCCCAGGTAGAGGAGCTTGCCCTTCACGAACAGCACGATCGGGGAGAGGAACTCGGCGGTCAGCATCACCCATTGCGCGATCCGCAGCAACCACGGATAGTCCAGGGACCAGCGGGCCAGGTCGGTCGCGCGGCGGATGAACGCCCAGGTGAGCACAGCGCCGTTGGCCCAGGCGAACGGTGCGCCGTTGCGCACCCACTTGGCCAGCGCGGAGCCGAAGTAGGTGAAGATCACCGAGACCTGGATGCACCGGAACGCCCATCCGGCAGCCGGGCTGGCGCCGTCGTCGGTGAGCCGGGCCCGGCCGATGGTGGGCAGTGCGAACACCGCGATGATCAGGGCCAGATGGTCATGGTCGACCTTGCCGAAGGACATGCTCAGGATCAGCCACTCGAAGTAGCAGATCGCCACCGTCCAGCCGGCCAACCGCGGCAGCCGCCCGGTGGCGGCGACGAGTGAACCGACGACGATCAGCACCTGCAACGTCTGTGCCAGGCCCACCGAGGGTTCGGGAAGCGGAAGTACCCGGCCGATCCACAACGGTTCGTAGAGCTCGGGTGAATGGCCGTGCGGGATGACATCGTTGCGCAGATAGAAGATGTCGTACAGCAGGAAGAGATAGATCACCGCGCGCATGATCGCCACCCGGGCGAACGGGATCTCCGGTAACCACCATCGGCGGACAGCGGAACCCGCTCGGGAGACCGTGCCGCCGAAGCCGGACGTGCCGGCGTACGCGGAGCCGTCCCCATTCGACGACGATGTACCGGGGCCGGCCGCGGGGTCGCTCGCCCCGATCGAGCCTGTCGCGGCCGTCTCTGTTGTGCGAGCGTTCTCCTGCTCCGGGTCGGACTGCCGGGTCACCGTTCAACCTCCCACTCGGCGAGCAGCGTCGTCTCCGGCTCGCCCACGACGTAGCCGTCCCGTAATTGGTAGACGTCGCGCATCAGGTACAGACGCGTGTATTGGTCCCGGTCGGGATGGATCTCGCGGTAGGCATCCGCGATGATCTGCATCAGCGACGGATCTTCGAGGAAGTCGCCGAGTTGGCCCTCCACCTCGGCACGTCCGATGCCGGTGCCGGTGGCATTCAGCGGCACTCGCACGCCCCGTTCCCCGCCCTCGGTGTCTGCCAGGATGTAGGTCGAGCGGGTCGTCCCGTTGAGATCGTGCGCGCTCGCGTACTGGGCCATGGAGCCGAAGGGGAAAAAATCGTCCGAGTCGCGCAGCGTTCCGTGCATCAGCGCCGCCAGGCCTAATACGACGAGGCTGAGCCGCCATGCGGCTCCCCACCGGGAGAGTTGTCTTCGAGGTGTGGTCGGCCTCAGCGCGGTAATCCTCACCCGACGAGAGTACGCATTCCGACCACGATCGCGATGGCCCCGGGGGCAGCTTTTATGCCTTTGAAATCACCGGGCGCGCGGAGTCAGGCGGTTCGGAGGGCCGCTCAGCGGGCAGCTTGCACTCTCGGGTTGAGAGTGCTAAAAACGGCATTAGCACTCTTAAGGTGAGAGTGACAGGAAGCCGGGTCGGCGAGGCCTCGGAGGTTCGGTGAAGGGAGCCGGGCTGTCCGTGGCCGTCCGTCGCGGGCGTCGTACCGGGCCATCCACCCGCAACCGGGAGGACCAACCCCATGCCAAAGATGATTGCCTTCGATGAGGAGGCACGGCGTGGCCTTGAGCGCGGCATGAACGCACTTGCCGATGCCGTCAGGGTTACGCTCGGCCCCAAGGGCCGCAACGTCGTGCTCGAGAAGAAGTGGGGCGCGCCGACCATCACCAACGACGGTGTGTCCATCGCGAAGGAGATCGAGCTCGAAGACCCCTGGGAGAAGATCGGGGCCGAGCTCGTCAAGGAGGTCGCGAAGAAGACCGACGACGTGGCCGGTGACGGCACCACCACGGCCACGGTGCTCGCCCAGGCGCTTGTCCGTGAGGGTCTGCGGAACGTGGCCGCCAGCGCCAGCCCGATCGCGCTGAAGCGCGGCATCGAGCAGGCGGTCGAGGCCGTCTCCGAGCAGCTGCTCGCCTCGGCCAAGGAGATCGAGACCAAGGACCAGATCGCGGCCACCGCGTCTATCTCCGCCGGTGACGCTCAGATCGGTGAGCTGATCGCCGAGGCCATGGACAAGGTCGGCAAGGAAGGTGTCATCACCGTCGAGGAGAGCAACACCTTCGGGCTCGAGCTGGAGCTCACCGAGGGTATGCGCTTCGACAAGGGCTACACCTCGGGTTACTTCGTGACCGACCCCGAGCGCCAGGAGGCCGTCCTCGAGGACGCGTACATCCTGCTCGTCGAATCCAAGATCTCGAACGTCAAGGACCTGCTCCCGCTGCTGGAGAAGGTCATGCAGAGCAACAAGCCGCTGCTGATCATCTCCGAGGACGTCGAGGGCGAGGCGCTGGCCACGCTGGTCGTCAACAAGATCCGCGGCACCTTCAAGTCCGTCGCCGTCAAGGCGCCTGGCTTCGGTGACCGCCGCAAGGCCATGCTCCAGGACATCGCGATCCTGACCGGTGGCCAGGTCATCAGCGAGACCGTCGGCCTCAAGCTGGAGAACGCCACCATCGACCTGCTGGGTCAGGCCCGCAAGGTGGTCGTCACCAAGGACGAGACCACGATCGTCGAGGGTGCCGGCGACGCCGACCAGATCGCCGGCCGGGTCAGCCAGATCCGCACCGAGATCGAGAACTCGGACAGCGACTACGACCGGGAGAAGCTGCAGGAGCGGCTGGCCAAGCTGGCCGGTGGCGTTGCGGTCATCAAGGCCGGTGCCGCCACCGAGGTCGAGCTCAAGGAGCGCAAGCACCGCATCGAGGACGCCGTTCGGAACGCGAAGGCGGCCGTCGAGGAGGGCATCGTCGCCGGTGGTGGCGTCGCGCTGCTGCAGGCCGCGGTGAAGGCGTTCGAGAAGCTGGAGCTGGAGGGTGACGAGGCGACCGGCGCCAACATCGTCAAGCTCGCCGTCGAGGCTCCGCTCAAGCAGATCGCGGTCAACTCCGGCCTCGAGGGCGGCGTTGTGGTCGAGAAGGTCAAGGGTCTGCCCGACGGCCACGGCCTGAACGCTGCGACCGGTGAGTACGAGAACCTGGTGGACGCCGGCGTCATCGACCCGGCCAAGGTGACCCGTTCGGCGCTGCAGAACGCCGCGTCGATCGCCGGTCTGTTCCTCACCACTGAGGCGGTCGTCGCCGACAAGCCGGAGAAGCAGGCTGCTCCGGCTGGCGGAGACCCGACCGGTGGTATGGGCGGCATGGACTTCTAGTCCACGCTTCTTCGTTCGATACGCACGACGACGGTGCCCTGGCCGAGAGGCTGGGGCACCGTCGTTTTGTGGCGCGGTTGGCCGGTGGGGAGGGAGAGACTCCCGTCCTCGCCCGCGGCCAGCTCGTCGCAGAGCTCCTCACAGGCCGACGCCCGCGCCTACCCCCGGGTGGAGTGGGCTGGGTCATAGGTGTCTGGACGGGAATCTCTCCCTCCCCACCTCTCCCTTCCCACTTCCCGCCCCGCCTCTTCCGTCTCATTTGTCTCACTCCACATCTGCCTCCCACCTGTCCCGGCTGGTCGCCTAGGCGTGCCTCGAGCCCTGGAGAAGCTGTCAGGTGGGCGCGGACTCGCCGGCTTTCCCGGTGGCGTCCGCGGCGCGGAGAAGGCGGGCGGCGATCTGGCGGAGGTGATCGGCGAATTCGGGTGGATCCAGGACGTCGAAGTCGGCATCGAGCATGGAGAGGTAGACCGCGAGCATCTGCCAGTTGTCAGAGCCGGCGGTGATGATGCAGGTCTCGTCGTCGACCGGTTCGACCGTGACGGCGGCGGGTAGGCGGCTCTGGGCGTGGTCCGCCGGCGCGTGCAGGCGGATTCGGGCCCGGTACACCCATGTTGCTGTGTCGATGCCGCGGGAGACGAGGTCGGCCACGTCGGCGTCTGGCATTTCGCGTGGGACGAACCGGGGGCCGGTCGGGATGCGCGGAGTGATCCGGTCGGCGCGGAAGGTGCGCCAATCGCCACGCTCGACGTCCCAGGCCAGCAGGTACCAGCGGCGGCCTCGGTGCACCAAGCGATGCGGCTCCACCCTGCGGATGGTCTCCGTGCCGTCGTGATCACGGTAGTCGAACCGGAGCTGCTCGTGGTCGCGGCAGGCGGCGGCGATGGCCGTGAGCACATCCGGGTCAGTCGTGGGGCCGCCGCCCGCGGTCACGGGAACGGTGTAGGCCTGAAGTGTCTCGACGCGGCGGCGCAGCCGGCTCGGCAGGACTTGCTGGAGCTTGGCGAGCGCGCGGACCGACGTCTCCTCGATGCCGGTGATGGACCCGCCGGCGGCCGTACGGAGCCCGACGGCGACCGCCACGGCTTCTTCGTCGTCCAGGAGCAGCGGAGGCATCGAGGCGCCGGGACCGAGCCGGTAACCTCCGGCGACGCCGGGTGTCGCGTCGATCGGGTATCCGATGCCGCGTAGTCGCTCGACGTCTCGGCGGACGGTGCGGACCGCGACACCGAGGCGCTCGGCGAGATCGGCGCTGGCCCATTCCCGGCGCATCTGCAGCAGTGAGAGGAGGCGCAAGAGTCGCGCCGACGTCTCCATCATGAGTTTCAGTGTGCCAGCAATTGCGTCCCGTAACTGGCCACAATTGCTGCGAACGTGGTGGGCATGACGAACACCACTGCCATCCGTCCGTTCCGCATCGAGATCCCGCAGGCCGACGTCGACGATCTGAACGATCGCCTGGCTCGCACCCGGTGGCCATCCGAGGTCACCGGAGTCGGCTGGGAACGCGGGGTTCCGGCCGGTTACCTGAAGCAGCTGGCCGAGTACTGGCGTACCGAGTTCGACTGGCGCGCGCAGGAAGCCGCGCTCAACGAACTCCCCCAGTTCGTGACCACCGTCGACGGGCAGGACATCCACTTCCTGCATGTTCGGTCACCCGAACCGGACGCGCTGCCCCTCATCCTCACCCACGGCTGGCCGAGCTCCGTCGTCGAGTTCACCGAGATGATCGGCCCGCTCACCGACCCGCGCTCGCACGGCGGCGACCCTGCTGCTGCCTTCCACGTGGTGATTCCGTCCATCCCGGGATACGGGTTCTCGACGCCGGTGCGTGAGACCGGCTGGGGCAACCTGTTCCGGGTGGCGCAGGCCTTCGCTGAGGTTATGCGTCGGCTGGGATACGAGCGTTACGCCGCCCAGGGCGGAGACGTGGGCGCCGGCGTGACCGGCATGCTGGCCATGCTGGAGCCGGAGCGGGTGGTGGCCACGCACGTCAACGGTCCGGTGCCGTACCCGTTCGGGCCTCCGATCGAGCTGGACGGCCTCTCCGCCGACGAGAAGATCCGCGCCGAGCGGTTCAACCAGTTCCAGAAGGACGGCCTCGGCTACCTGCAGCTGCAAAGCACCAGACCGCAGACCATCGCCTATGGCTTGAACGATTCGCCGGTGCAGCAGCTGGCGTGGATCGTCGAGAAGTTCCGCGAGTGGACCGATCCGGCCGCCGAGCTTCCGGACGACGCCGTGGACCGTGACCGGCTACTGACCAACGTCAGCATCTACTGGTTCACCGGCACGGGCGCGTCCGCGGCGCACGCGACCTACGAGGGCATGCAGGCGTTCCGGGCGTTCATGGAGTCGTCGGCGGCTTCCGGCGGCGCGGAGGGCGGGGAAGGCGAGGAAAGCGAGGAAGGTGGGCACGGCGACCATGCGCAGATGCCGACGCTTCCACCGAGCGGCGTCGCCGTCTTCGCCGCGGACAACAGCATCCGCCACCTGGTCGATCCGATGAACACGGTGGTGCACTGGTCCGAGTTCGACCGCGGCGGACACTTCGCCGCCTTCGAGACGCCCGATCTCCTGACCGGCGACATCCGCACCTTCTTCCGAGCCCATCGATAAGGGCCAGTCGATAACAGCGATGCTGGGTGCATGGTGAGCGTGGCAACCGCCGCGCTCACCCACTCGTCAGCGGGTGACGAGATCGGATGGCGTGACCGTCACTGGGTGGGGGCGCTTGAGTAACACGTCGTCGGAGCCGGTACCACTTGCGGCCTGGACGTATGTGCCGTCGCGAAGATCGTATGCCACGATCGATGGCACGCCAGGGTCCACGATCCAGTACGACTCCACGCCGCCCTCGGCGTACTTGGCGTACTTCAAGGTGGTGTCGCGCAAGCGGCTGCTCGGCGAGAGAATCTCCACGGCAAGCTTCAGCGGAGCGGAGATGTTCTCTTCCCCTACGTCCTCACCGGCGACGACGAGTAGATCGGGTTCGAGTGAATTGCGGTTGTCCGGCTGCCAATCCAAAGGCGCGAAGAAGACCTCGAGGTCTGGCGGACAGGACGCCTGAAGCAAGAACGAGAGCCTGGCGCAGGCTCTCTGATGGATCGGTCTGGGCGCGGGGCTCACGATCAGCGTCCCGTCGATGAGTTCGTAGCGCAGACCGTCGTCTTCGGGAAGCTGGGCGAGGTCGTCGACCGTCCAGTCATCCGTGGCACGAGGCATCACCGCCATGGTTGTCATGGTGCCCTCCTGAGGCGCGTTCTCCAAATGATCACGCAAGACAATTCCATAACGAGCAAGCAGATGCAATCGATTGTAAACTAAGTTCAGCGGATTCTGCTGACGGCGGACGCCTGCGTCAGTAGCTCCGTCGCGCGCGACGCGGCGTCGGACACGATGCGGTCGATGGCCGCCGGATCGAGCCGGGGAGCATCCGCCATCGATGCCGGATCGGCGTTTCTGCGCTGGAGGTCGGCCAGCAGGTCCTCCTCGCCACAGCCACGCATCAACAGGAGCAGGAACGGGTCCGTGTCCAGCAGCCACGACGCCTGGTAGCACAGTGCTGCGGCGTGTGTGCACGGGTGACCCCAGTCGTCGCACGTACACCGCGGTTCCAGGTCGTCCATGCCTGGCAGCAGGCGCACGCCGGCGTCGTCCGCGGTGTCGACCAGCTCTTCCGGCATATCGCGTTCGAGCAGCGCCGCGACGTGGCCGGCCTTGGCCGCGATCTGGTCGAGCAGCCGATCCCAATCGGCGTCGCTGAGCTGGTCGAGTGCGACCAGCGTCTCGTACGGCGTGTGGTCGTCGCCGTAGACCGTGGCGGAGATTCGGCCCGGGCTGACGGCGATGGTCCCGACGTGCCCGCCGTGTGCCCAGGCACGGCCGCGCCGCAGTGCGTCACCGTCGAGCGACGACTCCTCCAGCGCGTCGATCCAGGCGTTGCCCCACCACGTCTGCGCACGACGTGTCCGGCGCTTCCGCGGTGCGAACGCCGGAAAACCCTTGGCCAACTCACTCATCGGGCGTTGCTCCTATGGATGGGATACGAGAAAGGTGGGCGATAGCGCACTGAAGTCGCATCTCATCGTCGCGGGTCCAGCGCGATGAGGTCGGCGAGCTCGGCATCGGACAGCTCGCTCAGCGCGGCCTCGCCGGACCCGAGTACGGCATCGGCGAGCTCGCGCTTGGTCCGCAACATGGCGGCGATCCGGTCCTCGACGGTTCCCTCGGCGATCAGCCGGTGTACCTGCACCGGACGGGTCTGCCCGATCCGGTAGGCGCGGTCGGTGGCCTGCTCCTCCACCGCCGGGTTCCACCAGCGGTCGTAGTGGACGACATGCCCGGCGCGGGTCAGGTTCAGGCCCGTCCCCGCCGCTTTCAGCGACAACACGAACACCGGCGCTTCACCTGGCTCGCTCTCCTGGAACCGGCGGACCATCCGTTCCCGCTGGTCCACCGGGGTTCCGCCGTGCAGCACCTGGATGGGCGTGCCGCGCGCGACGAAGTGTTCCTCGATCAGCCGTGCCATTCCGACGTACTGGGTGAAGATCAATACGGCGTCGTTCTCGGCGGTGATCGTGGTCACCAGCTCGTCGAGCAGGGTGAGCTTTCCGGATCGTCCGGGCGCACCGAGCGGTTCCTTCAGGTACTGCGCCGGGTGGTTGCATACCTGCTTCAGCGCGGTCAGCAATGCCAGGATCAGGCCCCGTCGAGCCATGCCGCTGCTGGCCCTGATCTTCTCCATCGTCTCCTGCGCGACCGACCGGTACAGGCGCTCCTGCTCGGTAGTCAGAGCCACCGGCCGGTCGGTCTGCGTCTTGGGTGGCAACTCGGGTGCGATGCCCGGGTCGGACTTGCGCCTACGGAGCAGGAACGGAGCCACGAGGCGGGAGAGCCGGCGCGCGGTCTCGGTGGCCTGTGGTTCCCGGCCGGACTCGATCGGCTCGGCCCACCGCGCCCGGAATCCACCGAGGGAGCCCAGCAGGCCTGGGTTCGTCCAGTCCAGGATCGCCCACAGCTCGGAGAGGTTGTTCTCCACCGGCGTGCCGGTCAGGGCCACACGTGCTGGGGCGGAGATCGTGCGCAGCGCGCGTGCGGTTTTGGAGCGCGCGTTCTTCACGTGTTGGGCTTCGTCCACCACGACCATCCCCCAGGGGGCCGTCGCCAGGGTGGGGACGCTGGGCACGGCATCGGCACCCGGATCAGTTCGCGGCGCCGGCTGCTCGTCCGGCGCCGGCTGCTCGCCCAGCACCGGCTCGTCGCCGGCATCGGTGCTGTCGTCGTCCCTACCGTCGTCGGCATGGTGGAACACATCGGCGCGCATCGTGCCATACGTGGTGACGACGAAGCCGCCATCGGCCTGACGCAGGACGGTGTCCAGATCGCGGTCCGCGCCGTGGTACCGGCGTACCGGAATGCCCGGCGCGAACCGCTCGATCTCGCGCTCCCAGTTGCCCAGGAGCGATGCCGGACAGACGACCAGCGTCGGACCGGCCGTCGACTCGTCGCTCTGCCGATGCAGGTGCAGGGCGATCAGGGTGATCGTCTTGCCGAGACCCATGTCGTCGGCGAGGCAGGCGCCCAGCCCGAGCGCGGTCATCCGGTGCAGCCAGCGCAATCCGCGCAACTGGTAGTCACGGAGATCGGCGGCGAGCGCGGCCGGCGCATCGATGCGTTCATGTGCCGCCTCCGGATCGGCGATCCGTTCCCGCAACTGCCGCAGCCACCCGGTGGGCACCACGCTGACCAGCTCGTCGTCGATCTCGGCTGTACCCGTCAGCGCCGCTCCGAGAGCGTCGAGCGCACCGACCGCCTTGGGCTCGGTGTCGCCGGCCTTCCTGGCCAGCCGCGGATCGACGAGCACCCAGCGATCGCGTACCCGCGCGATCGGCCCCCGGGTCCGGGCCAGTTCGTCCAGCTCGGAGCGGGTGAGCTCGCCGTCGCTGCCGTCATCGCCGGCGTCGTGGTCGAGGGAGATCCGCCACCTCATGTGCAGCAGTTCGGTGCTGTCGAACGTCGGCTCGTCGTCGCTCGTGCGCTGCCTGCGCCTCCGCGTGAGCGGGCCTGACGTCGGGATCACGGCGGCGACGCTCAACCGGCCGGACAGCTCCTCCGGCCATCGCACCCCCACGCCGATCGCCGCGAGCCGTTCGACGCCGCCACCCAGCAGATCGGTGACCTCGTCGTCGTCCAGCGGGAGACGGTCCGGGACCTGCTGCCGGAGCAGGCGTTCCAACGGCGGGCAGGCCTGTGCCGCCCGACGGACCGAGAGCATGGCGTCCGCACGCGATCCCGGTCCGAATCGGTCCGGCCTCGCCCAGAGGTCGGCCGCGTCGACGACGACGGCCTCGTCGGCCAGACAGTGCACCTGTACGGCGACGACGAACCGGCCGTCTGCGGGCGCGGCGTCCAGAGACTCCAGCCCGCCGGGCAGCTCGATCCGCAGTGAGATCCTGACGCCGGCGTCCATGTCGGGAAGCGCCAGATAGTCGGCGACCGCGTCCAGGTAGGCGCGGATATGCGTCACACCCTCCGGCGCCTGCGCTTCCAGCGCTTCGATCCGGGCTGTGACGTCGCCCTCGGATCGGCTGAGCCGCCAGGACGACGAGTGGTGTCCGGCGTCCGCCGCCGGCTCGATGTGTCGCCGGCCGACCAGCTCGAGCGCGGTTATGGTCGCCGTTCGCCAGAATCTCACGGCCGGATGAGCCTCGGGTAGGCGATCCTGGCAGAGCGCCGGCACGGCCTCGGCGAGGGAGAGCTCGGCCAGGGTTTCAGCGCCGTCCTCGGTGTGAAAGACCAGATGACCGCTACGGGCCGGATCCTTGGGTGCGAACGTGACGGGACCACGTCGGAGTTCGGCCTCCACTGCCTGCCTTCCATCGACACGGTGAGGTGACCACCAACCGTCGGGCCGGGCACGGTGCGACCGAACGGTTGACGATCATGGGATCTTCGGGATGCCGTTGTTCAACGTATGCCGTACGCAGAGATATTCCCAGGCTCAGAGCGAACCGAGAGCAGCGACCGTCATGCCGGCCTTCTCGCAGACCCAATGTGGGTCCGGTCCGAGTTCGGGTTCGATCCGCAACTCGTGAACGGACGTGTCGTCACACGCGGTGCACCGCGGCCAGCGTCCGAGGCCGCCGTCGAGCATCCGTTCCTGCACGTCCTGGGCTATCAGGCCGGCGACGAAATCCGCACCGTCCGGCCACTGCTCGACCCACCATCGCCGCTCGACGACGACCTGGTCCAGCACGTCGACGGCGTTCGGCGAGTCGGTCTTGCGCGCGTTCAAGTCACGCAGCACCAGCGCTCGCGCGGCGAACAGCGCGTCGTCGATGGTCACGTCCACGCTCTCCCTCTCGTCGCGTCGGCCGCGGGGCATCCACGGTGCGGCCACACCTTTCGATAGTGCCAGGTTCTCCGGTGTCCGGGCACGGGCGGGCGGGCCACGCGCGCGCCGAGGCGACGGGCGGGCCGAGGCGACGGGGCGGGCGAGGCCGGCACGGATGCGTCCGAGACCGCCGGCGCCGGGTGGCACACTGTTCTTCCATGCGGCCACTCCTAGAAGTCATCGCGCTCGGTCCCGGCGACGCCTCCGGCGCCGTGGAAGGCGGGGCCGACCGGCTGGAGGTGGTCACGGACATGGATGCGGACGGCCTGACGCCCGCCGTGCGCACCATCCGCGACCTCAAGCACGAGTGTGACCTGCCGCTGCGGGTCATGCTGCGGGCCAACGGCGGCTTCGCGACGAGCGGTTCGGAGCTGTCCCGCCTGATGGGCGCGGCTCACCAGCTCTACGCGGCCGGCGCGGACGGGTTCGTGCTGGGCTTTCTCAACCCGGCCGTGGAGGTCGACGTCGATGCGACCCTGGCCCTGGTCGAGGAGCTCAGCGACGCACCGTGGACGTTCCACCGCGCCATCGATCATGCGCTCGATCACGATCTGGCCTGGAGCACCGTCCGCGGCTTGCCGGGCGTCGACACGGTGCTGACCGCAGGGTCTGCACGTGGGGTTTCGGACGGGCTGGACGAGCTGTGTCGGCGTGCGTCGGACGATCCTAAGGTGGCAGAGCTGATGATGGCCGGCGGCGGGCTGCGGCCGGACCACGTGCCGTGGCTGGCGCGGGCCGGTGTGCGGAAGTTCCACATCGGCTCGGCCGCCCGGCCCGGCGGCTCGTGGAAGGCCTACGTCGACAGCGCGCTGGTGCGGTCGTGGCGGATGCTGATCGACGACGCGGTAGCGTCGGCGCTGTGATCCTCGTCGACCCGCCCGTCTGGCCGAATCACGGCACGCTCTGGTCGCACCTGGTCTCCGACGAGTCGTACGACGAGTTGCACGCGTTCGCCGCCGAACTCGGGCTTTCCGTCCGCAGCTTCGACGGCGACCACTATGACCTGCCGGAGGAGCTGTACGACGCGGCGGTCCGGGCCGGTGCCACACCGATCAGCGGGCGTGAACTGGTCGCCCGCCTGAACGCCTCCGGCCTGCGCCGACGCAAGGGCACGCGTGGCCGCTCCTGAGCGCCGAGGGAGAGACTAGGGTATGAGCGGCCCCGGGCGGATGCGTACGATGCTCGCCGAACTCGACGAGCGGGCCGCATCGACGCCGGAGTCGCGGGACCGGGCCGTCGACTTCTTCCGGGTCGCGGCGATCGGCGTCGTCGTGGTCTGGCATTGGGCGCTGTCCGTCACACACCGCGACGACGGAACCCTCACCAACCCCAACCCGGTCGAGGATGTACCCGGAGGGTGGCTGTTGACCTGGGTCTTCCAGGTCATGCCGCTGTTCTTCATCATCGGCGGCTTCGCCAACCTGACCGGTTGGGACTCGGTTCGGAACAGAACCACGCCCGCCGAGAACCGCCGGCCGCTCGGCGCCGCCGCCCGGCTCTTCCTGCGCAAGCGACTGAGCCGGCTCCTGCTGCCCACGCTGCTGTTCGTGGTCGTCTGGGTGGTGGCGGACGTGGCCGCCTGGCTGATGCTGGACGATTACGACGGTGCGCTCGCGGTGATGCCGATCGTCTTCACACCCTTGTGGTTCCTGGGCGCCTACGTGGGTGTGACGATGCTGGTGCCGGTGACGGCGACTCTGCATCGTCGGCACGGTCCGGTGGTGGCCGTGCTGCTCGGCGTGGCGGTGGCGGCCGTGGACCTGGGGCGGTTCGGCGTGGACCAGGGTTGGCTCGGCGCGCTCAACACGGCTCTAGTCTGGCTCTTCGTCCATCAGCTGGGTTACCTGTGGCGGGATGGCGCCCTGGACGCCGTGTGGCGGCGGTGGGCCTGCCTGGCCGGGGGGTTGCTGTTGCTCGTCTTCAGCACCAGGCTCGACGTCTACCCGTTGTCGATGGTGGCGATCCCGAGCGAGCACATCAGTCACATGCTTCCGACCACGGCCGTCATCGGCGCACTGGCGGTGGCGCAGTTGGGCGCGGCGACGTTGTCGGCGCCCTCGCTCAACCGCTGGCTGCGGCGGCCGGTGCCGTGGCGGGTGGTGATCGGGGCCGGCGGTGTCCTGCTCACCGTCTTCTTGTGGCACATGACGGCGTTTCTCCTGGTGTTCCTGGCGGTCGAAGCCGCGGGATTCGCCCCCGAACCGGAACCGACGGCCGAATGGTGGGCGTGGCGTCCGTTCTGGCTGATCGCACCCGCTGCGGTGATGGTCGTGCTGCTGGCGGTGTTCGCGCCGGTCGAGCAACGCTTGCGACGCGCACTGTCGCTCACCGACGGCTGAGACCCCAGCGCTGTCGCTGTCGCTGTCCTGCGCCTGGACGCTGTGGAATTCAGCGGCAGGCCTCACGTGGGTGGGTGCGGGGAACACAACCGGGTGAGTTCGGCGCCGAGGTTGCGACGTGCGGCCTCTTCCCACCGAGCGTGCCCCGCAGCGGTGTGAAAGAGCCGGTCTCGGCCGAGTAGGCGATCCACGACGGCGGCCCGCCCGGCGCGGAAATCCGGATCCGCGACGTGGCTGTAGTCGCGACGGACGGCGTCGGTGTACTCGCGGTACTCCTCCGGTGTGCCGGCCAGGACGGACAGGTCCGCATCGCAGAGCACAGCTCCGTTGGCGTCCGTCGGCGCGGGATCGTGGTCGATCGTCACCAGCACGAGCCGCACCACCTCGTCGATCCGGGGCCGGGCGAGCGCGAGTGTGCTCAGATGGCGCTCGGCCAGTGCGGCGCTGGCGTGCTCGTCGTCGCCGGGACGGCCGTCGTAGACGGCGTCATGGAACCATGCGGCCAGTCGGACGTCGTCCGGTGTGCGGGCCTCGTCGGCGAGCATGTCGATGGCCGCCAGGACCGCCCGCAGGTGGCGCAGACCGTGATAATGCCGGTGCGGCTCGGACCAGCGCGATACCAGGTCGCGCCCGACGGCGGTGGCCGCCTCCGTCGGGCCGGCCACCGCCGTCCAGCTGTGCATCAGATCATCCGAGCCGCTGTCCATCTCGCGACTGCTGCGTTCCGCGTCGACGTCGCTGTGGTCAGGACGTGCTGACGAAGATGTGGCTGGCGTCGCCGGTGGTGAGTTCCACCGTCTCGCTGCCGTGCAGTTCCACACCGGCGTCGGTTGTGGCGGCGCGGACGGCCGAACCCGGGGTCACCTCGGCTCGGCGCAGCGTCGCCAGGAGCTTCTCGTCGACCTGCAAAGGCTCGCCGATGTGCCGGATGGTCACGTCGACGCCGTCCGCCGTACTCGCGTGCCGCAGTGTGGACACACCGGCCCGGAAGTCCTCCACCTCGACATCGGTGTCGAGCTCGGACAGCCCTGGAATCGGATTGCCGTACGGGTCGGACGCGGGCTCGTGAAGCAGCTTGACCAGACGCCGTTCGACTGCTTCGGAGACCACGTGCTCCCAGCGGCACGCCTCGTTGTGCACGAGTTCCCAGTCCAAGCCGATGACGTCCACCAGTAGCCGCTCCACCAGCCGGTGCTTGCGCATGACCCTGGTGGCGAGCAGCCGGCCCTTGTCCGTGAGCTCCAGGTGCCGATCCTCATCGACATGGAGTAATCCGTCACGCTCCATCCGGGCCACGGTCTGGCTGACCGTCGGGCCGGACTGGTGGAGCCGTTCGGCGATTCTGGCACGAAGGGGCACCACTCCCTCCTCCTCAAGCTCGAAGATCGTCTTGAGGTACATCTCGGTGGTGTCGATGAGGTCGCTCACCGGCCCGCTCTCCTTGCTTGTGACAACCCGGATTCGTCAACGCGAATCCGACAGATTCGCTGATCCCAACTCAGCATCAACTGTATCTCGCCTGAGAATGCTGGCGGGCCGGTCTTTCGTGGCAGACTCGTCGCTGTGCGGGTCGTCAGTATGGTCAGCGTCAAGGGCGGGGTGGGCAAGACCTCCGTCACGCTCGGACTGGCGGGCGCTGCCCGCGCGGAAGGGCTGAGCACGGTCGTACTGGATGTCGATCCGCAGGGTAATGCGACGCTCGCGCTGGATGCGGGCGAGATCAAGGTGACCGCGAACGATGTCCTGGCCGACGGTTACCGTGGCAAGCTACGTGACGCGTTGGTCGCCAGTGGCTGGGGGGACGGGCTGCGGGTGCTGGCCAGTGAGCCGGCGCTGGAGCGGCGTAACCACCCGGTCGACGGTGGCGGCGGCGAGCATCTGCTGCGGCTCGCGCTCTCCGGTCTGACCGACGCCGATCTGGTACTGATCGACTGTCCGCCGAGCATGGCCCATCTGACGACGAACGCTCTCGCGGCCAGCGACGTGGCGGTCGTGGTGACCGAGCCGACCATGTTCGCGGTGACCGGTGCGCAGCAGGCGCTCGCGGCGGTCGATGTGGTCCGGCAGGGGTTCAATCTCCGGCTGCGGCCGGCCGGCATCGTGGTCAACCGGTACCGATCGCGTTCCGCCGAGCACCGGTACCGGCTGGATGAGCTCAGCGACGCCTACCGTGGGCTGGTGTTCGACCCCGTGTTGCCGGAGCGTTCCGCCATCATGCAGGCCCAGGGGGCGTGTCTGCCGGTACAACGGTGGCCGTCTCCCGGGGCGCGCGAAGTGTCCCGGATCTTTGTCCGGTACCTGCACGACACCATCGCGGCGGCGCGCTCCGCCGCGGGAAGCTCGCTCGGAAAGGCGGCGCGTTGATGAGTGGCTCGATGCCCGCGCCCCGGCCGGCGCTCACCCGTCGCCGGGACGGCACGGTGCTGCCGGCGGCACCGCACCTCTCTTCGCTCGCGGTGGAGCCGGCGGCGGTGGCCAAGGCGGCGAGGAAGACACGCAAACGGGCGAAGAACAAGCCGGACGAGGAGACGGTCACCCTCAACGTCGTGCTGAGCAAGCGCGACCGGAAGCGGCTGCGCCGTCGAGCCGAGGCGTACGGCTGGACCGCGGAGGAGGCGGCGGCACACGTCGTCCGAGCCTGGGCCGACACCTAACCGCCACCCGGACACGCCGCGGCCCTAAATGATCATGTGAAGTAGGTTTCTTCGTGCACCACCATGCCTGCAGACCTGTTGCGGCACGAGAAAACCCACTTCACATGATCATTTAGGGCGTGGTGTGGAGCCAGGTGCCGTGGGACATGACGGCCTGGACGGTGAGATCCTCGTCGAGCAGGACGAGGTCCGCGTCGTAGCCCTCGATGAGCGCCCCAGTGCGATCGCCGAGCCCGAGCAGTTGCGCCGGCTTGGTCGCGGCCGCGTACGCAGCGTCCTCCACGGAGAGGCCGACCTGCCGCACGGCGTAGCGAAAGGCGGCGTCCATAGTCAGCGTGCTGCCCGCGATCGAGCCTCCATCGATCAGCCGAGCCACGCCGTCAGTGACGCGGACTTCCCGGTCGCCCAGCACGTAGTCGCCGTCGCCGACGTCGGTCGCCGCCATGGCGTCGGTGACCAGGGCGACGCGACCGCGGCCGGCTGACCCGGCGGCGAGGGCCGCGATGGCCGGATGCAGGTGGATCCCGTCGAGGATGAGCTCGCAGGTGACGCGCTCGTCCTCCAGCAGCGCCACGATGGGGCCGGGGTCGCGGTGGTGGACCGGCGCCATCGCGTTGAACAGGTGTGTCGCCACGGTGACACCGGCGTCCACGGCGGAGCCGATCACCTCGTAGGAGGCGTCGGTGTGGCCGGCGGCGGCGATCGCTCCGGCGTCGACGATCCGGCGGATCGCGTCAAGGCCGTGGTCACGTTCGGGCGCGAGCGTGACCATCCGGATCCGGCCCCGGCCCGCCTTGAGCAGCCGGTCCACGACATCCGGCGACGGGTCGGCGAGTTTGTGGGCGCTGTGCGCACCCTTGCGTTCGGCCGAGATCCACGGTCCTTCCAGATGGACGCCGGCGATCAAACCGTCGTCCACCAGTTCCGCGAGCGCGCGCACATCATGCTCGAGTTCGTCCGGCAGTCCGGTGACCAGGCTGGCCATCAGGGTCGTCGTACCGTGCCGGCGATGGGTCGTGGCGAAGGTCCGGACGCTCTCCGGCTCGGCACCGACGACTGTCGCGCCGCCGCCACCGTGGCTGTGAATGTCGACGAATCCGGGTACAACCCATCCGGTGACCGTATGATCCGCGGCGCGCGGCGGCGGTCCGGCGCCCAACGCGGCGATCCGGCCGTCGACGACGTCGAGCCAGCCGCTGTCCACGGTGCCCTCGGGCGTGACCAGGGTGGCGCCAGCGATCAGTGTCATGGTCTAGACCGTAGCCGGTACCGTCGTCGTTATGACACTGACCATCGCCTCGCGGTTCCGGGGGCCTTCGTCGTCCGGCAACGGTGGCTACGTTTCCGGGTCTCTCGCCGAGCACGTCGACGCCGCCGTGGTGACCGTGACCCTGCGCCGTCCGCCGCCGCTTGATGTCACGCTTGACGTCGCGCCGGCCGACGACGGCGGCGTGCGTCTGTTGCACGACGGTGAGCTGGTGGCTGAGGCCGTCCCGGGCGACGACGCGCCGCTCTCGGCCGTGCCGGCGGTCAGCCAGTCCGACGCGAGCGCGGCCGCGGCCGAGTACCCGGGATTGCGGGCGCACCCGTTTCCGGAGTGCTTTGTCTGTGGACCGAGCCGGGCGCCCGGAGACGGGATGCGGTTGTTTCCCGGGCGCTTGGGGGACGGCCGTACCGCGTGCGTGTGGGTTCCCTCCGCGGATGTGACGGACGAGTCCGGCGCCGTACCGGCACGGTTCGTGTGGGCGGCGCTCGACTGCCCGGGCGGTTGGAGTGCGCCAATCGAGGGACGTCCGATGGTGCTCGGACGGCTGACGGCTGAGGTGCGCGCGACACCCGATGTCGGTGCAGAGTGCGTGGTCATGGGCCAGATGTTGGGTGCCGAGGGGCGAAAGACGTGGACGGCGACGACGGTCTACGCCGAGGACGGCCAGGTTGTGGGGCGTGCCTACGCCACGTGGATCACGGTCGACGCATAGCGCGCGGGACCTCTCCGGTGTAAGACGCACGCGGCTGCGCGTCGATCGGCGAATTTCGCCCGCGGAAAAACCGTTGCTCCCGACCACCGTCGGCGTCTAGCCTCGTGAGTACACGGGAAAGGAGGTGGTCCAGCAGATGAATAGCTATTGGACTCGTGAGGTGGCTGCTCGCTAGCCGCCTGCTCGTCGCAGGACCTAGTGACAACCTGGTTCGCCGGCCGGTCGGCTGGCAAATCTCGAGCAGTCACCCGGCCCGTGGGCTCTCAGGACTTGTCCGCCTGAGCCGTGCATCGTGTACGGAAGTGGCCCACGGGCCGTTCCATGTCCGGGCCGGGAGCGCCGCCGCCGCGGAGCGCGCGAGCCGCCGGCCGAGCCGCTACGGCGCTAGCCGCTCCAGCACCCATGCTCCGTCGACTCGCCGATACCGCAGTCGATCGTGGAGCCGTCCCACGCCGCCCTGCCAGAACTCGAGCATCCGCGGCACGACGCGGAAGCCGCCCCAGAACTCCGGCAGTGGAACCTCCTCCGCGAATCGCTCGGCCACCGACGCCGCCTCGGACTCCAACTCGTCTCGCGAGCTGATGACGCTCGACTGACGGCTTGCCCATGCGCCGATCTGCGAGTCACGAGGACGGGTCACCCAGTAGGCGAGGCTCTCCTCCCGGGAGATGGCTGTCGCGGTGCCGCCCACCACCACCTGCCGCTCCATCGGAAACCACGGAAAACACAGCGACACGTGCGGATTCTGCGCGATCTCGGCCGCTTTCTGCGACCCGTGGTTGGTGAAGAAGACGAAACCCTCACCGTCGAGTTCCTTCAGCAAGACGTGCCGGCTGCTGGGGATGCCGTCCGGAGTGGACGTGGCCAGGACCATGGCGTTGGGCTCGGGGAGGCCGACGCTGACCGCGTCGCGCAGCCACGCACGGAACTGGGTGAACGGTTCGGCGGCCACATCGGTCTCGAGTAGCCGGGTCGAGGTGTACCGCCGTCGCATGCGGGCCAGCGAGTTCTTCACAGGTCTACTGTTCCATTCCTGCTCGTGCGGCCGGAAGCCGGCACGGGCCACAGGAAGATTTGCGGTGAGTTGTTGCGTGCGGCGTGAACTGTGGGAAACCACACATTCAGTACATCAGAACTTGTAACACGTCACTATCGCATGCGCATGATAGACATCTCTGTCTTTCGGCTTTTCGTCCCGTGCGCACTCTGCGTCATGGGCCAGACACGAAGGAGTGTGTATGTCTGAGGTCCAGCATGGCTTAGAGGGCGTCATCGCGTTCGAGACCCACATCGCTGAACCGGACAAGGAAGGTAGCGCGCTCCGGTACCGGGGGGTCGATATCGATGACCTCGTCGGGCGGGTCCCGTTCGAGAAGGTCTGGGGCCTGCTGGTGGACGGAGGTTTCGAGCCGGGCCTGCCGCCCGACGAGCCGTACCCCATCCCGGTGCACTCCGGCGACGTACGGGTCGATGTGCAGAGCGGCCTGGCCATGCTGGCGCCCGTCTGGGGCTTGAACCCGCTGCTCGACACCACGGAGGAGGACGCGCGCAATCAACTGGCGCGGGTGACGGCCATGGCGCTGTCCTTCGTGGCCCAGTCCGCCCGTGGCATCGGCCGGCCGATGGTCCCGGAGAGCCAGGTCGACAAGGCCGGCACCATGGTGGAGCGGTTCATGACCCGCTGGCGCGGCGAGCCGGATCCGCGGCACGTCAAGGCGGTCGATGCGTACTTCACCTCTGCTGCCGAACACGGGATGAATGCCTCGACCTTCACCGCGCGCGTGGTCGCGTCGACGGGCGCGGACGCCGCCGCCTCGCTGTCCGCGGCGGTCGGGGCGATGAGCGGCCCGCTGCACGGCGGTGCTCCGTCGCGCGTGCTCGCCATGATCGAAGAGATCGAGCGGATGGGCGATGCGCGCGCATACGTCAAGCGTGTGCTGGACGGCGGTGAGCGCCTGATGGGATTCGGGCACCGCGTGTACCGAGCCGAGGATCCGCGTGCGCGTACGCTGCGCCGCGTCGCCCGCGAACTGGGCGCGCCCCGATACGAGGTGGCCGAGGCGTTCGAGAAGGCCGCCCTGGAGGAGCTGGCTGCCCGGAAACCGGACCGGGTGCTGGCTACCAACGTCGAGTTCTGGGCGGCGATCGTGCTCGATTTCGCTGAGGTTCCGGCGCCGATGTTCACCTCGATGTTCACGTGCGCACGGACGGCGGGGTGGAGCGCGCACGTCCTGGAGCAGAAGAAGACCGGTAGGCTGGTACGTCCGTCGGCCGTCTACACGGGCCCGGGCGGCCGCGCGCCGGAGTCGGTGGACGGCTGGAATCCGGACTGGGCCGCCAGCTGACACTCCGCGGCTGTGTGCGGGACGCGGTGGCGCTGGATACGTCCAGCTCCGCCGACCCGATTGTGCCGCACGTCACTGGATGCGGCACAATGGCGTAGCGACAGCGTGGTCACGTACTCGTCACCAGCCGGACACACACCGGAGAGGATTGGATGACCACAGCATTGCAGCTTCCCGACCATCTCAAGCCCGCCGACGGCCGATTCGGCTCAGGGCCGAGCAAGGTGCGGCCGGAGGCGTTGGCCGCACTGGCTGCCCAGGGAGGCGAGGTCCTCGGCACATCGCACCGCCAGGCACCGGTGAAGAACCTGGTGGGGCGTGTGCGTGAGGGCGTCGCCCAGTTGCTGGGCCTGCCGGACGGATACGAGGTGATCCTCGGCAACGGCGGCACCACCGCGTTCTGGGACGCGGCCGCCTTCGGCTTGGTGCGGCAGAAGGCTCAGCACTTGTCGTTCGGCGAGTTCTCGTCGAAGTTCGCCGCCGTGACCAAGGCGGCTCCGTGGCTGGACGAGCCGAGCGTCATCAAGGTCGAGCCCGGGACACTGGCCTCCCCGCAGGCCGAGGAGGGCGTCGACGCCTACGCGTGGCCGCACAACGAGACCTCCACCGGTGTGATGGCGCCGGTGCGCCGCGTCGAGGGCGCCGCAGACGACGCCTTGGTGCTGGTCGACGCCACCAGTGGCGCCGGAGGGCTACCGCTCGACCCCACCCAGGCGGACGTGTACTACTTCGCGCCGCAGAAGAACCTGGCCTCGGACGGCGGCCTGTGGATCGCGGCGATGTCGCCCGCAGCGCTGGCGCGCGTGGACGAGATCGCGTCCACCGACCGTTACGTGCCGACCTTCCTCGATCTGCCGACGGCGATCGACAACTCGCGCAAGAACCAGACCTACAACACTCCCGCGGTGGCGACGCTCTTCCTGCTCGCCGAGCAGTTGGACTGGTTGAACGGCAACGGGGGCCTGGACTTCGCGGTCGGGCGGACCACGGACTCGTCGACGCGCCTGTACACCTGGGCGGAGAAGACGTCCTACACGTCGCCATATGTGGCCGACGCCGCAGCCCGGTCGCTGGTGGTGGGGACGGTCGACTTCGACGACTCGATCGACGCGGCAGAGGTAGCGAAGACACTGCGCGCCAACGGGATCGTCGACGTCGAGCCGTACCGGAAGCTGGGTCGGAACCAGCTGCGGGTGGCCATGTTCCCCGCGGTGGAGCCGAGTGACGTCGAGGCGCTCACCGCGTGCATCGACTGGGTCGTGGAGCAGCTCGGCTCGTAACACGCTGCTCGAGACGGAAGGGCCCGGAACCGAATCGCTTCGGCTCCGGGCCCTCTCACGTGGAAGTCTCCCGCTTCACCAGAGAGACCGGTCGTAGCGGAGCGGGAGAAGCTCGCAACGAACACGCCGGGAGAGACGCCCGAGCCGCGCGGGCGGGCAGCGGCTCGGGCGAAACCCCGGATAACCTCCGTGAGGAGGTTTATTGCTCCCCCGTCGTGTTCGTTGAGATCGATCCTAAACCTCGACCCGCGGTCGGCGGGATCATCCATTCGGCCATCTCTTAATAGACCGCACGTCGTGTGACTATCCCATTTTCACCTTGTCGATGGGTATAGAAGGGTGATCGCCGATCGTCGGCGACGTCCGCGACGCCCGGCCCCGTTCCGCCGCACTCCGGCGCCGTCCTCCCGGAGGTGCACCCGAATGCGCAGCTCATGCCTTGGCCTGGTGCTGTGAGGAGATGCCCGGGGCACTAGACTGGCGATGTGAGACCGAGGACGACGCGGCGCGTGGTGGCGGCGGTGCTCGCCATCATGGTGGCCGCGGTTGTGATCTCGGCGCTGTTGTAGAAGTCAGGCGGCAGTCTATGACCGCCGGTTCAATAGTGCACTCACGATGGTTGCCTGCATTCGCAGGTATCAGCCGCTGAATCGACGGTATGCGTCGGCCGAAAACGGCGGATCGAGCCGGGTGTCACCGCGCTTCCAGGTCGAATCCGGCGACCCGTTCATAGCGCGCGCGGCCGTCCGGTTCCGCCCGTAGCCGGGAGCGGATCAGCACCAGCTCATCCGCTCGCCACGTCGGGCCGTGGTATTCGGCGAGCCCGTTGGCGTACGGCCGCAGATCGTCGTCGTGCCGGGTACGTGCCACGGTGATGTGTGGCCGGAACGGCCGGCCGGACTCGCGGCCGATCCCCAGCCTGCGTCCGGCGGCGGCCGCGGAATCGGCGAGCCTTCGCAGCCGTTCGGTGTCGCCTTGCACGCCCACCCAGAGCACGGCGCGCCCGAACCGGCCGGCACCGGACAGCCGGAGCTCCATCGGTGGGCAGCGTCGTGCAGCGCGCCGCAGCCGAGTTGTCAGAGCCTCGGCGTGGTTCTCGTCGACCTCGCCGTAAAAAGCGAGCGTGATGTGCAGGGCGGCGACACGTGACCAGTTCAACGCGTCGTCCCGGATCGGGCGCAGGGCGCGGTCCAGATGGGCTACGACCTCGGCCGGTGGGACTATGGCGGCGAACAGACGCACGGTGCGCGCTCCCCTCACTGGCGTCGATGGGCTTGCGAGCGTAGGCGCTCCCCGGTGAGCTCCGCTACGCCGCCTGCTGCCCTGCGCCGCCCTCCGGTCGCGGGGCGAGTTCGGGCCGGTGTTTCTTCTGCATGTCGACGATGACGGCGAGACCGGGGCGCGGGCGGAACCGCGGGCGCACCACGATGCCGCTGCGCGGTGCGATGAACACCAGAGCCACCAGTGCGAAGGCGATGGTCAGGACACCTCCGCCGATGAACGACCAGGGAGCGCCGAAGACGTCCGCGACCCAGCCGACCACGGGCGCGCCGACCGGTTTGCCGCCCATCAGGATCATCATGTAGAGCGCCAGTACCCGACCACGAACCTGTTGCGGGACCGTTGTCTGCACGTAGGTGTTGGCCGAGATCAGCACCGTCATCGTGATGAATCCGAGTGGCGCGAGCGCGATCGCGAAGAGGACATAACTGGGCATCAGCGCCGCCGCGATCTCGACCAGACCGAAGACTGCGGCGCCGCCGACGATCAGCCGGCGCCTCGGGTACTTGCGCCGTGCGGACATCAGCGCACCGGTCAGAGTGCCGACCGCAAGGACCGACCCGAGCAGACCGTACTCTCCGGCGCCCTTGTCGTAGACCTCGGTGGCCATCAGCGCCATCGTCATCTCGAAGTTCATGCCGAACGTGCCGAGACCGAAGGCCACCAGCATGATCATCAGCAGATCGGGACGTGAACGGACGACGCCGACCCCCTCCAGCATCCGGCTCAGAACGGTACCGGTGCCCTGCTGCGCGCCCGCCGCTGGGCGGGAGCGCAGCAGGATCAGGGCGATGATCGGCGACGCGAACGTCAACCCATTGATCATGAACACCCAGCCGGTGCCGATCGCGTGGATGAGCAGTCCGGCGACACCCGGTCCGATCAGTCGAGCCGCATTGAACGACGTGCTGTTCAACGCGATGGCGTTGGGCAGGTCGTCCTGGCCGACCAGCTCGGAGACGAACGACTGCCGCGCCGGGTTGTCCAGCGCCTTACCCACCCCGAGCAGGAACGCCAGGACGTAGGCATGCCAGATCTGGGCGACATCGGTCAGCGTGAGGACGCCGAGCGCCAGGCCGATGCTGCCCATGAACGCGTTGGTGAAGATCAGCAGCGACCGCTTCGGCAGCCGGTCCGCGAGCAGCCCGCCGAACGGAGCCACCAGCAAGAACGGAACGAACTGGAGGCCCATCGTGATGCCCGTGGCCCGTGCTCCACCCTCGAGGACCACGAGTACGAGCCACAGCTGGGCGATCTGCTGCATCCACGTCCCGATGTTCGAGACGAGCATGCTCGACCAGTAGAGGCGGTAATCGCGATGGCGAAGTGCGCGGAAGGTGGATCTCACGATCGGGTCAGCTTCTCCAATATCGGTAGGACGTCGCGAAGTTGCTTGCGTTCTTCGGGGGTGAGTGTGCGCAGCTGGTTGGCGAGCCAGGCGTTGCGGCGCTTGCGGTCGGCTGCGGTCTTGCCGAGACCAGCCTCGGTGATACGGACGACGGCGAGCCGGCGGTCAACCGGATGCGGCTCGCGGACGACCAGGCCCAGCTCCTCGAGGTTGGAGATGATCCGGGTCATCGAGGGCGGGCGCACCCGCTCGTGTGCGGCGAGCTCGCCGACCGGGGTCGGGCCCAACCGCTCCAGTGCGCCGAGCGCCGACAGCTGGTTCAGGGTGAGCGAGTCATCCTCGCGTTCGTTGCGCAGCCGCCGGTTCAGCCGGCCGATGGCCATCCGGAGCGAACTGGCCAGGCTTGCCTGGGTTCGCGGCTGTGCCGCCAGGGGCGTACCCGAGGTGGACGAGGAGGCAGGCTTCTCTATCGGCACGTTCGTTACTATAACTCATTACCTTTGCTAACTGCCAGCCGCGTATCGGCGGGACACTCATGACGGGCCGGTCGTGTCGTCGAGGTCTGTGGGCCGCGCGTGACCCTGTGCGATGTGATCCAGCAGGAGGCGCCACGCGCGAGTGCGATGCGCGAGTATGCGGTGGTCGCGGGCGTGCGAAATGGCAGAAAGCGCGCCTGGGTGCGGGAGGAGGGCCTCAGGCGCTGTCCGGGCGCCGACGTGCGCGGCGACCCCGATAGATGCCCCCGCCGCCCTCGGTGATCTCGTCGATGTCCTGCTGCATGTCATACCGCCTGGCCCGGCGACCACCCAGCGTGGTGTCGTCGAGCAACGGCGCGTCGGGGTCCGCCTCGGCGTCATGGACGGGCCGGTTGCTGCCCGTCGTGTCGAGCAGTTCCGACCACATCGGGCTGATGTCGCCCGCCGGGCCGGTGGTATCGCCGGCCACGGCATCCCCGCGCGCCGGCGCGTCGGTCACGGGCAGGTCGGTCACCTTGGCGACATCGATGCGTCCGGGCCGTGCCGGTCCCATGGATTGGCGACGGCGGGAAGAACGGCCGGCGGCCGGCGATGGTGTCGTCGCAGGATCGGCGGGCGTGGCCGGCGTGGCGGGTCCGGCGGGCGGCGGCGGCCACGTGGATGACAATGGTCCGGCCGGCATAGCCGGACCGGCGGGCGTCGCGGGACCGGCGGGTGTCGACGGTCCGCTTGGCAGCGAGGGTCCGGTCGGCGTTGAAGGCCCGGTCGGTGTCCCCATCGGCGGACGTGCCGCCGACGCCGGAGGTGAGCCGAGACCCCCTGCGCTCCCTCGGTTCGGGGACGATTCAGGTCCGGAGCCGGACGGAGGGCGCGTGGGCGGCGGCGTCGAGGGCCCGCTCGGCGCGCTGCCCGCACCCCGCGACGGCGGCTCGGATCCGGGGACCGGAGGTGGATTCGCGGATGCCGGCGGCGTCGCGTCCGGTTGCGACGAACGTCGTCGGCCTGCTGGCCGGGTCCCTCTGGCGGGCGTGTCCTCGTCGGTCTTCGCAGCCGCCGTCCGCCGGGCAGCGGTGCGGTCCTGGTCGGCTTGCTCCGCGTCGCCCGCTTCGCTCGTGTTGCCGTCGTCGGCCTCGATACCGTGCTCGTCGTCGGCGTCTTCCTGGGCCTCGAGCTCGGCCTCGGCGATCGCGTCACGGCGCTTGCGGGTGTACTCCAGGCCCAGCAGGCCCAGACCGACCCCGGCCAGGCACATCCACAGCATCCACCCGTATCCGGCCTCATCGAGCCGGTCGGTGTTGAAGGCGAGCGCAACGAAGGCGACCGCCCACAAGATGGTCAGGATCGCGACGGTGCGTACGCCGTCGACGTCCAGTGGCTGGACGTGAGGCGCCTCCTGCTGTCGACGCCGACCGTTCCCCATATAACGACAGGTTAGCCGGATTGTCCGGTAGCGGCCTAACCGATCATCGACTTTCGCCCTCTCGCGGCCCATGCGCGGGTGGTTGCCGAGCGTATCCGGTGACTGGCTGCATCGCCCGCGGACGTGGGTTGAGACGCTTGTCCGGCGAACCGGAACGACGAGCCTCCGGCACCGGGATGCCGGGGAAACAGGAGGAGCCACGATGCCGGCAACCCGATGGCGGTCCACGCATGCCGCACTGGACCGGTTCTTCCGGATCAGCGAGCGCGGCTCGACGATGGGGCGAGAGGTGCGCGGAGGTCTCGTGACCTTCTTCGCCATGGGATACATCATCGTGCTGAACCCATTGATCATCGGCCTGGTGCCGGACGTCAACGGTGAGTTCCTCGGTGGGGGCAGCGAGCCCGATCTGGCCAAGATCGCCGCCGCGACCGCGCTGGTGGCCGGCGTCATGACCATCGCCATGGGAGCGATCGCCAACTTCCCGATGGCGGTGGCGACCGGCCTGGGCCTGAACGCCTTCGTGGCCTTCGGCGTGGCCAGCCAGATGTCCTGGGCGGACGCGATGGGGCTGGTCGTGATCGAGGGCGCGATCATCGTGATCCTGGTGGTGCTCAGAGTGCGCAGGGCGGTGTTCAGCGCGGTTCCGCGCGCTTTGAAGACGGCGATCAGCGTGGGAATCGGGCTGTTCATCTCGCTCGTCGGGCTCGTCAATGCCGGGTTCGTGACCACAACCGGGTTGCCGTCGCCGCCGGTGGAACTCGGGATCGGCGGATCCCTGTCGACGCTGCCGGTCGCGGTCTTCGCCCTCGGGCTTCTCGCCCTGTTCTTCCTCTATACACGGGGCGTCCGCGGTGCCATCTTGTGGACGATCGTCGGGACGTCGGTCGTCGCCGTCATCGTCGAGGCGGTCGCGGATCTCGGCACGACCCCCGACAACCCGAGCGGCTGGAACCTCAACGCACCGGTGGTGCCGGACGACCCGATCGACGTGCCGGACTTCTCCCTGCTCGGTCAGTTCAGCCTGCTCGGATCGTGGGAGTCGGTCGGCCTGGTCAGCGTGCTCCTGTTGATCTTCACGCTGATGCTGGCCGACTTCTTCGACACGATGGGGACGATGGTCGCGGTCGGACACGAGGGTGGTCTGCTCGACGACGCCGGGAATCCACCACGGAGCGATGAGATTCTGCTCGTCGACGGCGTGGCGACGATGGCAGGCGGAGTGGCGGCCGTGTCCAGCAACACGTCCTACATCGAGTCCGCCTCAGGTGTCGGCGAAGGCGCCCGCACCGGCTTGGCCAGCATCGTCACCGGCGTGTGTTTCCTGCTGGCGACGTTCCTGTCGCCGTTGGTGGCGATGGTGCCGAACGAGGCGGCCGCGCCCGCCCTGGTCCTGGTGGGCTTCCTGATGATCAGTCAGATCAGGGGCGTGCCATGGGACGACCTGGAACTGGCGATTCCGGCGTTCCTGACGATCATCCTGATGCCGTTCACCTACTCGATCACGGTCGGCATCGGCGCCGGTTTCGTCTCCTACGCGCTGATCAAGCTCTTCCGTGGCAAGGTCCGCGACGTCCACCCGCTGATGTGGGTGGTCATGCTGCTCTTCATCGTCTACTTCGCGATCTCGCCCATCGAGGACCTGCTCGGGGTCAGCTGACGCGAACCGATGGTCTGCCCGGGCGACGAGGCGTTCAGCGATCGCTGAACGCCTCGTCGGCGAGCAACGACGGCAGAGCGTCGGGTTCTGCCAGCGCCTCCGCGAGCACCCAACGACGGTGCCAGGCTCCGGCGGCCCAGGCCAGCCCGCGTGCCAAGCCGTCCAGCGTCGCCGCATGCACCGTCTCGCCGTCCAGCCACCAGTCGACCGGGACCCCGGCGACGCTGAGCTCATCGTGTTCGACGTAGCTGTCCGTCACCTCGCCGAGGACGTCCCGGGCGACGTCCGGAACCGCGAGCCGGTCCCCGTCGCCGACCGGCACGGCATCGTAGGCCTCCTCGGCGAGGTCCACGTCGAGGAGATCGGCAAGCGCCGGAGAACCGGGGATGACGGCGGGCAGGCCGAGTTGAAGCCAGTGCGGACCGGAGCAGACCACGGCGTCGGCGGCGTCGACCAGACGGGTGCCCACGCCGTCCGGCACGCGGACCTTCGATACCGCGGCGCTGAAAGCGTCGGGCACGGACGTCTCGGACGCACGCAGGTCGAGCTCGGCGTAGATCTCCATCAGCTGATGCGACGTCAGCGTCGTGGACTCGTCGCCGAGCCGGTCGAGAAGCGTGTCGAGCGCGACGTCGCGCACCGAACGGGCGACACCGAGCGCGGTGACGAACTCGTGATCCGCGGCCGACGCGGCCCGCGGTGGGAGCGGGTGCAGCAACGCCCGGGTGATGGGTGCGGCGTCCGGTGCGCACAACTCGTCGAGACGGTACCCGTCGAGCCGCACATGCGTACGCAGCCACCATGCCGTGTACGACTCGACCGCCCGCCGGCTGCCGTCCGCCAGGACGGCGAAGACCGGGTCGACGACGGCGGCACGCGTGTCCGGGGACTCAGCCAGTCGGCCGAGGACGGTGGTCCAGGCGTCCGCGCGTATCAGATCGAGATCCCTGACGGCGATGAACTCGGACAGCAACGGTGGCACCGCGGTCTCCGGGAGGGTGGCCAGGACCGTAGCGGCCCACTGATCCTCGTCGTCGAGGTCGTGCCAGATGTCGTCGTCGAGCGGCACGTCGCTGTCCCGCAGCACGGCGAAGCCAGTGCGGACACCCACGGATTTCAGAACGTCCGGACCGTGCTGTTCCAGCACGCCCGCGTCGGTCGTGTACTCGGCGGGGTCGACGTCGAGCAGGTTGACCATGTCCGTGCCAGGCAGGAACAGCTCTCCCGCGGGCACCAGCGAACCGGTCGCGTCCGGCAGCGGTAGCTCCGCCAGCCACGGCAGCTCCTGATGGGATGCGTCCGCCGCGGCGACCAGCGCCAGCACCGCCTCCGCCAAACGCTCGGCCGATTCGTCGTCGGCGTTCGCGACGGCATTGCGCACCGCCGGGTCGGCCAGCACGGCGGACGGGTCGGCCTCGACCGCCCCGAGCCGGCGCAGCAGCGGGTGGACGGCCTCCGGGTGGGCGACCCGGAGGCCGAAGAGCCGGAGAAGCTCCGCGTCCGCCTGCTCGGGGAGCAGGACGCCGCGGGGACCGCGCACCACTCTGCCGTCGGCCAGTGGGACCGGCAGTGCGCCGAGCGCCTCCAGACCGGCGCCGTCCAGCGCCGCATAGAGTTCACGCCATTGCTCGGGCGCCAGTTGTGCGGCGCTGAGCTCGTCGATCAGGTCCGCGAGCGGCAGTGTGCGGGCGCCGAGGCGGCTCAGCACGTCGCGGCGTCCCCACCCGGGCGCCGGGAGCCCGGCGACGAAGGGAGCGAGAGCCTGCGGATTCCCGGCGCGCTCGAGTCCATCCACCAGCACGACCTCGACAGGGCGCAGTGGTCCGTGCGCGGACGGGACGAACGCGGTGCGGGCGAGGGATCGCTGGATGGCGCGGTGCAACGCCGCATCGAGCTCGCCGGCACCGAACGGCCCGGGCACGAGGGTGAGCGCCGCCGGCGTCTCGAACGATGCGGTCAGCCGCGCGTATGCCGCCGCCACCTGGTCGACCAGGTGGTCGGTGTACGGACCTGGCGCCACATGCCGCCGGGTGGAGTCCAGCGGGAAGTCGGCGATCACCAGGGCCGGAAGATCGATGCGGTCATCGGTGGGGGTGGGCGCGTGCGCGACATTCGGCACCGACTCGGGAAGCGCCGCGGGGTGTATGACGTCCGCAGCGTCGCTCCCGGCGTCTGCCGGCGGTATTCCGAGCGGGTCCGTCGGTGCCTCGTCGACGGGGATCGCGACGGTGACGGACCACGCCGGGTGCAGACGTTCGTCGACCGGGCGGTCCGCGAGCAGTGACGCGTCCGCCCGTCCGCTCAGCTGGGCCAGCCGCCACCGGCGGGGACCGACCTGACGTTCCCAGAGTCCGGCGTCCGGATCGACCGCCAGCGGTGGGCTGGCGTTCAGGGCTTGCCGCTCGCCGTCGATGTCGACGATGACCTCGCGCAGCGCGGGGAGTACGAGCAGCAGGGCGTCGTCGACGGCGGCCAGCAGCCTGCGGGTGACGGTGACGGCCTGCTCGTCGCGGAGCGGAAGGACGACGGCGGTGTCGTACCCGTCGGGCAACGCCGGAGCGTCCGCCCCCGCGGCCGGAAACGGCAACCGGAGGACCGGGACGGCCGACCCACGTCGGTCGAGTTCGCCGGCGAGCTCGGGCACCGCGGAAGCGAGTTCCCGCGCCTCGGCACGGGACCATCTGACGCCGCCGCTGCGCGAGTGCACCGTCGGCTCGTCGCTGACCGCCAGGACGGCGGCGAATCCGACGCCGAACCGTCCGACGGTGCGGTCCCGGCCGTCGCCGGACTCGCGGTCCGGGGCCGGCTTGGCCGAGGCGCGCAGCGTGGACAGGCCCTCGACACCGGCGGCGTCGAGCGGTGCTCCCGTGTTCGCGGCGAGCAACGTGTGGCCCTCGAGCCGTAACAGCAGCCGCCCGCTCGTGCCGGCGCGCGTGGCCGCGTCGGCGGCGTTCTGCGCGAGCTCGACGACGAGCCGGTCGCGATACGCGCCGAGCACCAGCTCCTCCTCCGCGTTGGCGTCTTCGCGGAATCGGGCCGGCGACGCGCTCCACGCGGCGAGCACGCGTGTGCGGATGGCCGCGGTCGAGAAGGTGTCCACGCCTGTGACAGTACCCGCGCGTCTTCGGGAGTCGTCCCGGCCCAAGGCCCCACGCGGCACACCGGCTCAGGACCAGCCCACATTGGCACGACCATACGCACAACCGGTCTTCTTCCACATGGCGGCGGCCCGGCATCGGCCGGGAGCCGTCTCCGCAACGCCGAGGTGACGCCGTGTGTCGGGTCGTGTGCCTCAAGGCCGCTGGGCGAGGTCGTGAGCCTTGCTGTGGGCGTTTGGGCCGCTGAGAGCAGTCGGACATACCACGACGTGTTCCACGTCTGGTCACACATGGCTAGAAGCGGCGAGGATCCGCACGACGTCTCACACGAACCGCGTAGACCGGCTGACGTTCACACGGCGACGAACACGATCCGGTTGTGAGACATGCTGTGTGAGCCGACGCCGGACTACCAGCAGACCATGTGTCCTGTCGTGTGACGAGCGGCCGAAGGAACGGCAGACCGTGTCGTCTGTCGTGGGTGGAAGCGCGGGTCGGGGTTGTCGGAGTGATCGATGCTCGTCGGCCGATCAGCGAACGAGCCGGGCGAAGAGGCGCACGAGTTCGTCGGCGGGGCGCCGGGTGAGGCCGGCGTGGACGGGACCCGGCTGGATCACGGTGCTGCGCGGTGCGGACAGCCATCGGAACCGCTCGCCGAGACTGGCCGGTGACGTGGGGTCATCCAGATCGGACCAGCACGGTGCGACATAGGCGTTCGCCGCTGCCGTGATCTCGTCGACGTCGGCGCCGGGATCCAGCGCGACCAGCCGGTCCGCGTCGACCTCCACGGCCGCGTCGAGATAATCCCGTTGCTGGCAGTAGACGATGACCCCGGCGTTGATGAACTCGCCTCGCTCCAGCCGCGGCACCACCCGCAGCACCACGTACTCGAAGGGATAGCGGCCGTTCACCGATACTCCTCGCTGGGAAGCCACGCCGATGCGTTCCGCAACCGCAAGGTCAGGTAGTCCACGTACCGGGCCCGGACAGCTTCCGCACCCGCGGTGCCGGGCACTTCCGGCAGCCAGCCGGTCGGCACCAGGTCCATGACCTCTGCCAGCAATTCCGCGGTGACGCGCGGCGCCAGCCGTTCATGGGCCGCGGCGACCTGGCCGGCGAAGGGCGCCAGAACGTGGTCGTCCACCGGATACGGGCGCTTCGCGAACGCCTCTGCGTCCGGCCAGCCGTGGTGGAAGACCAGTGACGCTCCGTGATCGATGGCCCACAGCTCGCCGTGCCACAGCAGCAGGTTCGGGTTGCGCCAGCTGCGGTCGACGTTCACGGTCAGGGCGTCGAGCCAAAGAACCGGTGCGGCGACGTCGGACGGCGGCCGTCGACCGCGGCCGTCGTACCCCAGCGCCCGCGGAAGAAAGTCGACGCCCAGGTTGAGACCGGTGCTCGCCAGCATCAGCTGCTGGACGTCCGGATCGGGTTCGCGCCGGCCGATCGCCTCGTCGAGGTCGACCAGAACCAGCGCGGGCACCCGGATGTCCAGCCTGCGCGCGAGCTCGCCGACGACGATCTCCGCCACGAGGGCAGACGTACCCTGGCCGGCACCGGTGAATTTCACCACGTACGTGCCCAGGTCATCCGTCTCGATCAGCCCCGGTAACGAACCGCCTTCGCGTAGCGGCTGCACATACCGGACAGCCCGGACGACGGGTAGTGTGGTGTCCGCTGTAGCCATCTTGGTCACGGAACAAGACGCTACGGCACGCACAGTTCTTCCAGCCCTGGTGGGAACGACCACATCGACGGCCATAGGCTGGATGACGTCGGCCCTACCAGGGTCGTGATGGTCCGACATCCGACGACAAACGAGGTCTGCGGTGCCAACCGGCAAGGTCAAGTGGTATGACACGGAGAAGGGTTTCGGCTTTCTCTCCAAGGACGAGGGCGGCGACGTCTTCGTGCACTCCTCGGTGCTGCCGAGCGGAGTGAGCGCGCTGAAGCCAGGGCAACGGGTGGAGTTCGGTGTGGCCGCAGGTAAGCGTGGCGAGCAGGCGCTGTCCGTGCGCGTGCTCGACCCGCCACCGTCGGTGTCGGCAGCGGTCCGGAAGAAGCCGGACGAGATGGTCACGATCGTCGAGGATCTCATCAAACTGCTCGACGGTCTGTCCAACAGTTACCGCCGTGGACGCCATCCGGACCAGAAGTCCGCACGCAAGGTGGCGGCCGTGCTGCGGCGCGTGGCAGACGACCTCGAGCTCTGAACAGACGCGGTCAGTCGTCACCCTGGCGTGGTTGGGGTTGTGGTTGCGGTGGCGTGGCCGGCGGAGGATACGGCGGCCCGTGCTGCTCCTGTACCGACTGCGGTTTGACCTGCACGGCCCAGAACAGCGTCAACGCGACGAACGCCGCCGTGACCCCCATGCCCAGCGCCGGGACCAACGGCAACATGATTCCCACACCGCCGCCCAGCACCCAGGAGAGCTGGAGCGACGTCTCGGAGCGCGCAAAGGCGTTGGAACGTGTGCGGTCGGGCACGTCGCGCTGAATGATCGCATCCAGCGACAGCCGCCCGAGCTGTTGCCCGAAGCCGGCCATCAGGCCGGCGAGCATCACCGTGATCAGGTTCCACCAGATCGCCGTGGTGACCGCGACCGCCGTCGCCACGATGCCAAGCGTGATGATCGTCGCGTCCGGGCTGCGGGAGCGCGCCAGCGCGCCGAGTGACGTCCCACCGGCGCTGCCGACCCAGGCTGCCGCGGCGACCACGCCGAGCAGCACCATGCCGTTCAGACCGCCGACCGGCTCCTCACGCAGCGCGAAGGCGAAGAACATCGTCAAGAATCCGGAGAAGAACCGGAGGCCGACGTTGCCGCGCAGCGCCCGCACCACCTTGCCGCCGACGCGGAACCGACGGCCGGCCTTCTTCATCTTCAGCTGCTGCTCCCGCGCCGCGGCCGCCTCCGAATCCACCTTCTTCGTCAGCAACACGGCGAAGACAGTGGTGCCGATGTAGGCCAGGAATGCCGCCCGGAGTGGCCAATCGTCGCCGATCTGCGCCAGGGCGAGGCCGATCGGCGCGCCGACGGCGGTCCCGAATGTCGCCGCGAGTTGCAGCCGCGAATTCGCCGCGACCAGTGTGATGCCCTCCGGTAGCAGCCGCGGCACGGCAGCCGCCCGGGTGACGGCGTACGCCTTCTGCCCGACCAGGATCCCGAGCGCCGCCGGATACAGCCACAGCCCCTCGTCCAGGACGGCATCCGCCGCGACCCAGGCGAGAAAGCCGCGCGTCGCCGCCGTGACCCCCATCGCCCATCGCCGGCCATGCGCGTACCGGTCCAGGAACGGCCCGATCAGCGGGGCCACCACGGCGAACGGAGCCATCGTCAGGGCCAGGTACAGCGCGAGATTGCCGCGGGCGTCGTCGGACGGTACGGAGAAGAACAGCGTTCCGGCCAGGGCGACCATCACCAGCCCGTCGGCGAACGCGCTGAAGGCATTGAGCTCGATCAGCCGCGACAACCCGGTCTGGCCCGCACCCTTGGCTTCGGCCGCACGGTGCAGCCGCCCGGCGCCCGCACGAGTGACGCGGGCGGTGCCGGACGCCGCACGCTTCGCCGCGCGCGCCGATGTGCCGGCCACCCTTCGGGCACGCGAGCCGGCCGGATCGACCGTGCTGGGACGGCCGAGCTCGGGCCGGGTCGAACGTTCGGCATCGGGCGGTGGTGGCACCGGTCCTGGTCGCCGGCGGCGATGCTCGTCGTCATCGGTGCTCCGATGAGGCGGGGGTGGGACGTCGGACACGTGGCCATCCAATCGCATCTTTGGTCGGAGCGCGGTTACCGGTTACGGCGTATGTCTGAGATAATTGTCGCTCGTGAGTCGAGTCGCTAGTCGTCACCGTTCCCCGAAGCCGGACGCCGTCCTCATCGGCGCCGTCGATGTCGCCCGCGTGAGCGCCATCGAGACAGGTGGTGAGGATGCGGTCGGTGATCATATCGGCCATGAGGCCGAAGGCGACCGGGTCGTCACCCACCACTTCGCCTGCCTGCTGCCGGGCTACGTCGGATGGCGTTGGGCGGTGACGCTGACGCGCGCCTCACGTTCCAAGCAGGTGACCGTCAACGAATGCGTCCTCCTTCCCGGTTCCGACGCTGTCCTCGCGCCTGCGTGGGTGCCGTGGGAAGACCGTATCTCCCCGGACGATCTCGGCCCGGGGGACCTGCTGCCGGTCTCCGACGACGATCCGCGCCTCGACCCGGGTTACACATCCAGCGCCGATCAGCACGTGATCGACGTGCTGGAGGAGCTCGGGCTGGGCAAGGAATGGGTGCTGTCCCGAGAAGGCCGGGACGACGCCGCACAGCGATGGTATGAGGGCGACGCGGGCCCGCACACCGAGACGGCCAAGGCGGCACCTGGCCGGTGCGGGACGTGCGGCTTCGCCGTCGCGCTGAGCGGTTCGCTCGGCCAGGGTTTCAGCGTCTGCACGAACGAGCGGACCCCGTTCGACGGAAAGGTGGTCAGTCATGACCACGGATGCGGCGGGCATAGCGACGTCCGGCTGCCCAGCCCGTCGAGCGAGGCCCCGGACCACGTGGTTGACACGCTCTCGTATGAGTTGGTTCCGCTGGAATCGTGAAGCGGCTGCCCGGTGCGGCTCCGGCACCGTCGAGAACGGCCGATTGACTGCCGATTACTGGGCGGCGATGAAGTCATCGAGCCAGTACGGGAAGTCCAGCAGGTCGGCGAAGACGACATCCGCGCCGGCTTCTCGCAAGGCGACCGCGTCGTGTCCACCGGTGGTGACGCCCACGGCGCACGCACCGGCGGAGCGGGCACCGATCATGTCCCCGGGATGGTCACCGACGTGAGCCGCCGCGCCGTACTGGCGTAGCGCGTCGCCTTTCGTCTCGGCGAATCGTTCACCGACGACGTCGGCGACCTCGATACCGACATGTTCCAAGACCTGCCGGACCGCTGAGGCGATCTTGGCGCTGATGACGATCGCCCGCCCGCCGCGACGGGTGACGGCGTCCACTGCCTCGAACGCACCGGGCAGCGGTTTGGACGCCGGCACACCGAGATTCGGGTACACCTCTCGATATATCTCGATCGCGCGCGGAATCGACTCCGGCGGGACGAAATGCGCCATGGTGTCCGGGAGCGGAAGGCCGATCAACGGCCGCAACTCGGCTGGATCGACGGCTACGCCGACCTGTCGCGTCGCCTCCAGAAACGAGGCCGTGATGCCGTCGGCGGAGTCGACGAGGGTGAGATCCAGGTCGAACCCGACGACAACGCTCGTGTCTTCTGGTCGCGCTCCGCTCATGTCTTCTGGTCGCGCTCCGCTCCTCGCTTGCTGCGCGGGCGGCTGCGCTCGTTCCTCGCTACGCCGACCACTCCGCTCGCTCGTCGCGTCGCCGCTCATGTGATCACTGTACGTGGCGGATGTGACAGCCATGTGGCCCACCCGGGCATCGGCGACATTTCGCGCGAACGCCGTCTCGGGTGGCGAGATGGGCTTCGGCGAGTGAACAGGCGTCGGTGGCCCGCGCGGTGATGCTCGCGTCACTCACCGTCAGAAAATGTCGGCGTGCCGGTCACGTATTGTGACATTGACGCACAGAGCTGTCATGCATGGTTAACCTCGGCCGTGACATCATGGCCGATGCCAATCGTCCGTTCGGGCCATTGCTTTCTAGATGCCGATTCATGATCATGGGAACATGACCTCTCAGTTTGCCGATGAGAGCGGCATGAGCTTTTCTCGACCCGCCACACTCGCACGGCGCAAGCCCGGGCAGACACCGCTGCCGAAGATCGCTCCCGAGACGCTGGCGGCCGATGCGCGCGCCCGGCGTGAGGTGGCCGACCGCACCGGTGAGGTGCTGGATCGCTTGCGCCGGTTGTAGCGGCGCCGACCTTTCCCACGCCAGAGCTCTGTGCTCCGTCAGCTGAGGATTCGCTCGGCGCCGGTGTGCCTGCCGTGCCAGTCGTCAGCCGCGCGTCGAATCCCATACTGTAGATCTGATGACCAGGACGAGGTCGGGTCCACGCAGCCTGGCTGACGATCTCCGGGCCCGCACTGACGAAGAGTTGGCGGCGCTGCTGCGTATCCGCCCTGATCTGGTTGTACCCGTGCCGGTCGACATCGCCCAGCTCGCTTCCAGGGCGGCGACCCGTTCCTCGGCGGTGCGCGTGCTCGACCGGCTTGACCGGTTCACGCTGAGCGTCGTCGATGCGTTGATCGTGCTGGGGGATCCGGCGACACCCAAGGCGGTACGGGAGCTGTTGTCAGCGCCGAAGACAGCAGTGGACTCGGCATTGGCGGCGTTGCGTGAGCGCGCTCTGACCTGGGGCACGCAGAAGTCCATCCACCTCGTGCGGGTGGTGGCCGAGATCGTCGGACCGCATCCGGCCGGCCTCGGGCCGTCGGCACACCAGCTGCTGCTCGGCCTTCCGCCCGCCCGGCTGGCGACGATCGTCCGTGACCTGGGCCTGCAAGTCTCGGGTGACCACGCATCCAACGCCGAGACGGCGGCCGCTCACCTGGCAGCGGCGGACACCGTGCAGGGGCTCCTCGACGACGTCGGGCCGGAGGCGGTGTCGGCGCTTCGCGCGCTGTCGGAGGGACCGCCGACGGGCCGGATCGACGACGCCCGACGCGCCGTCGATCGGTCGACCGCCCGGACGCCGATCGACCGCCTGCTCGCGGCGGGCCTGCTCATCCCTGTCGACGATACCTCGGTGGTGCTCCCGCGGGAAGTGGGTGTGTATCTGCGCGGAGGTGTTCTCGACCCGTCGGTCCGGACCGAGCCGCCGCAGCCGGAGATGACCGGACGCGATCCGGATCGGGTCGATCGGGCCGCGGCCGCCGGCGCGTTCAACGTGGTGCGTCAGGTGGAGACGTTGCTCGACGCATGGTCGCTGCGGCCGCCTCCGGTGCTACGGACCGGAGGGTTGTCCGTTCGCGACCTGCGCCGACTCCCGGAGTTGCTGGACACGGACGAGACCGGCGCCGCCCTCGTCGCCGAAGTCGCGTACGTAGCCGGACTGATCGCGGTCAGCGAGGGCGAGGACGCTACCTGGACGCCCACGCCGGAGTATGACGCCTGGCAGCGGGAGAGCGTCGCCGACCGGTGGGTGACCTTGGTGCGCGGATGGCTGGAGACCAGCCGTACCGCCGGCCTGGTCGGCAGCCGGGATGAGCGTGACAAACCGGTGCCCGCCCTGGGCGGTGAGATCGATCGTCCGCTCACCCCCGAGGTCAAGCGGACCACTCTGGACGTGCTCGCCGGCCTGCCCGCCGGTGCAGCGGTCGATGTGGAGGGACTCGTAGCCGCGATCCGCTGGCGCCGGCCGCGGCGTGGTGGGCAGCTCCGGGACGACATCGTGCGCTGGACCATGCGCGAGGCGGAGCTTCTCGGCGTCACCGGGATGGGCGCGCTGGCCGGCCACATGCGTCCGCTGCTGGCCGAGGACACGGACGAGGCCCGTACCAGGCTCGCCGGGCTGCTGCCGGAACCACTCGATCACCTGCTTCTCCAGGCCGACCTCACCGCGGTCGTCCCGGGACCGCTCCAGTCCGAACTGGCCCGCGAGCTGAACCTGCTCTCGGATGTGGAGAGCAGGGGCGGTGCCACCGTGCACCGCTTCACCGAAGAGTCCGTCCGGCGTGCATTGGACGCCGGCCGCACGGCCGATGACATCCATCGCTTTCTGGAATCCGTCTCCCGGACTCCCGTACCGCAACCCTTGACGTACCTCGTCGACGACGTCGCGAGGCGACATGGGGTGCTTCGGGTCGGCGCGGCGTCGTCGTTCATCCGCAGCGACGACCATGCCTTGCTCAGCGAAATCGTCGCCGCTCCGCAGGCGTCGGCGCTGGGGTTGCGGCGGCTGGCGCCGACGGTTCTCGTTTCCTCGCTGGACGGCGTGACGGTGCTGGAACGGCTGCGACAGCTCGGATTCGCGCCGACGCCGGAGAGCGCGGACGGGTCGGTGGTGGTCTCTCGTGTCGAGCCCAGACGGGCATTCGGGCGGCCCGCGCCGCAGCCGACTCTGGCGGATCGCCCCACGCCTACGGATGCGGTCCTGAGCGCGGCCGTTCGTGCTCTGCGGGCCGGAGACCGCTCGTCGTCGGTCCGTCCGGCCGATGTCGTGCCCGGCAGGCTGGGCCGCACCGCTTCGGCGCAGACGCTCGCCGATCTCCGTCGTGCCTTGGAGGATGGCTCCACCATCTGGATCGGCTACGTGGACCATCATGGTGCGACCAGCGAACGGGTGGTCGATCCGGTACGGCTCGAAGGTGGCTGGCTCGCCGCCTTCGACCACCGCAGCAGTGAGATCCGTTCGTTCGCCGTCCATCGCATCAGCGGGGTCGCTGCCGTCGACGCCTGACGCCGCGGTGGCCCGGTGCGTCTCAGCACACCACGTCGATGGACTGCGCGCCGTCGCTCTCGTCCGGCTCGTCGCCGGTGCTGCCCGGTGCGCCGTCGCCGTGTCCGTCGTCGTCCTCCCCATGTGTGACGGCCTCGTGGGTGGAATCGGACGACGGCTCGCCGGAGGGCTCCAGCGACTCTTGCACGAAGTCCCGGATGAGCTCGTAGTCCGGGTTGGTGTAGTCGACGAGTTCGTCGGTGAACGGCAGACTGCGGATCTCCGCCTCCTGGATGCGCTCGCCCAGCTCGGCGAAGTCGTCCAGCCGCTGCCGCGGGATGTCAGTGGTGAAGTTGTCCCGGACGGCGCGTTCGAGGTTCAGATACCGCATGAGCAGCGTCGACGGGTTGACCTGTGCAGTGATCGCGCCGATCATGCAGCGCTGCCGCCGCATCCGCTCGTAATCGTCGTTGATGGGTGCCGGGCCACACCTGGCGCGGGCGAACCACAGCGCCTGGTCGCCGTCCAGCCGCTGCTGTTCTCCCGCGCGGATCCAGTCTCGTGGCTGGGTGCACGTGCCCCAATTCGTGGCCTGCGTGCCCATCGGGATGTCATACGGGACGTCGATGACGACGCCGCCGAGCGCGTCGACGATGGCCTGGAACCCGTCGAGGTTCACCATGGCGTAATAGTCGATCTCCAGTCCCAGTGTCTCGCCGACGACGAGTTTCACGGCCGCGGCACCGGGATCGTCGTAGTCCGAGAAATAGTCCGGGAACTGATCCGGCACGTGGCGATAGACCGAGGAGAGCCAGTATTCCGACGCGGGTGCGCCGTGGAATCCGTTCGGGTAGGCGTCCCGCAGTTCTCCCTCCGGGAACGGTGCGTACTGGAGGTTGCGCGGGAGGGAGAACAGCGCCGTGTCGCCGCTCTGCGTGTCGATGCTGGCGACCATGATCGTGTCCGTGCGCACTCCGTCGCGGTCCGCTCCGGCATCGGAACCGAGGAGCAGTACATTGACCCTGCCCCGGTCGGCCCACGGATCGTCGTCGGTCTGCTCTTCCCCCGCCGGCGCGGCGTCGCTGCCGCCGGGATGCTGAACCTCCCCGTCGTGCTCCTGCTCCTGCGCTTGGTTCTGCTCTTCGTCCGGAAAGACACTCTCGATGAAATCGCGTTGGGTGAACGCGTAGTGCGAACCGATCCCCAGCGGGATGAGCACGGTGGAGGTGACGATGGTCACCATGAGCGCGGCGAGCAGCCGGCGCGGCCCGGACAACCCTTTCGGCTCGAGCGCGCGCAAGCTGGCCGCCGCGATGACGAGCCACCCGGCGGCGACCACGATGAGGCCGTAACCGATCGCGTTGACCCGATCGGTATCGGTGCCGAGCTTGACCAGGCCGGTGTTCCCGGCCCGGTACAGGTAGACCGCCGCGGCCCCGGCACCGATCAGGAACGCACCGAGCAGGACCCATCCGAGCCGCCGCCGTCCGGCCGCGATCAGACCGGCACCGGGAAACAGCGCACCGACAGCAGAAAGGCCCAGGAAACGCCGGTATCCGATAGCGCGTCCTGAGCCCGCCGATGGCCGCTCGCCTTCCGTCGAACGGGGATGTTCGCTCGACGTGTGCGGCGGGCGGTCGGAAGGAGACATCGTGTGATCATTCTGCCGGACCGAACCGACGGAACCTAGAGATTAGTGGCACACGCAACACATAGTCGGTGCGGCGCCGCCGGCTACCGGGCCGGGCGCTCGTCATTCGCGGATTGTGGTTTTGACGCCGCTCGGTAGGACAATGGCGGACGTGACTGACGGACCGCTGATCGTGCAGAGCGACAAGACCCTGCTCCTCGAGGTCGACCATGACCAGGCAGAAGCGTGCCGACGGGCGATCGCGCCATTCGCCGAGCTGGAGCGGGCTCCCGAGCACGTCCATACATATCGACTTACCCCGTTGGGCCTGTGGAACGCTCGGGCCGCCGGCCACGACGCCGAGCAGGTGGTCGACACTCTGATGACCTACTCGCGGTATCCGGTGCCGCACGCGATGCTGGTGGACGTCGCGGAGACGATGGCCCGATACGGGCGGCTCCGGTTGGAGACGCACCCTGCGCTCGGCCTCGTCCTGCACAGCACGGACCGGCCCGTGCTTGAGGAGGTGCTGCGCTCGAAGCGGGTGAAACCGCTGGTGGGTGCCCGGGTGGACGACGACACCGTCACGGTCCACCCGTCCGAGCGCGGCAACCTCAAACAGGTACTGGTGAAGCTGGGCTGGCCGGCGGAGGACCTGGCCGGATACGTGGACGGGGAAGCACACCAGATCGCCCTGGACGAGACCGGCTGGTCGCTCCGGCCGTATCAGCGCGACGCCGCCGAAGGTTTCTGGCACGGAGGCTCCGGCGTCGTCGTTCTGCCCTGCGGGGCCGGCAAGACGCTGGTCGGTGCGGCCGCGATGGCCCACGCCCAGGCGACGACGCTGATCCTGGTGACGAACACCGTGGCGGCGCGGCAGTGGCGCGATGAACTGATCCGCCGCACCAGCCTGACCGAGGACGAGATCGGCGAGTACTCCGGATCGAAGAAGGAGATCCGTCCGATCACCATCGCCACGTACCAGGTGATGACCAACCGCCGGAAGGGTGCGTACACCCATCTGGAGCTGTTCGAGGCGCGCGACTGGGGTCTGATCGTCTACGACGAGGTGCATCTGTTGCCCGCGCCGATCTTCCGGATGACCGCGAACCTGCAGGCGCGGCGGAGGCTCGGGCTGACGGCGACATTGGTGCGCGAGGACGGACGGGAGGACGACGTCTTCACCCTGATCGGGCCGAAGCGGTACGACGCGCCGTGGAAGGAGATCGAGAACCAGGGGTACATCGCGCCTGCTGACTGTGTCGAGGTGCGGGTGACGATGCCGGACGGAGAGCGGCTCGCCTACGCGACCGCGGAGGCCGACGAGCGCTACCGGCTCGCCTCCAGCACCGAGATCAAGACCAGGGTGGTGGAGCAGCTGGTGAAGCGGCACGAGGGTGACCCCACGCTGGTCATCGGCCAGTACATCGACCAGCTGGACGAGCTGGCCGAACGGCTCGGCGCCCCGGTCGTGAAGGGGGAGACGACGGTGCGTGAGCGGCAGCGGCTGTTCGACGCGTTCCGGACGGGCGAGCTCAACGTGTTGGTGGTCAGCAAGGTTGCCAACTTCTCGATCGACCTGCCGGAAGCGAGTGTCGCGGTTCAGGTGTCCGGCACGTTCGGTTCCCGGCAGGAGGAGGCGCAGCGGCTCGGGCGGCTGCTGCGGCCGAAGGCGGATGGCCGTACGGCGCGCTTCTACTCGGTGGTGGCCCGGGACACGGTAGATCAGGAGTACGCGCAGCACCGGCAACGGTTCCTGGCCGAGCAGGGGTACGCGTACCACATCGCGGACGCGGAGGACATCCTGTACGGCGAGGAACCGGCCTGAGCGTCGCGTCGACCATCGGCTGCCGGCTGCCTGCTGTCGATGGTCGGCTGTCGAGGTTGTGGCCGTTCGCCGGCCGGCGTCAGCGCAGCGGTTCCGGGAGCGGCTGCGCGTGCACGATGGTCAGTGACGACACGGCTCGAGTCAGCACCACGTACAGGCGGCGCAGACCGTGCGCCTCGGCGTCGACGATGCGGGCGGGCTCGGCGACGATGACGTGGTCGTACTCCAGACCCTTGGCGAGCGTGGCCGGTACCAGGGTGAGCGGCGCATCGTCCTCGAGCTGTCCGAATGCGATACCCGCCGCGTGCAGTGCGCGTCCGACGTGCTCGGCCATGTCGTCCGCGACGATCACGCCGACCGATCCGACCCTGCCGGAGACCTCGCGGACGAGGGACGAGAGTTCATCGTGGAAGTCGCGCCCGGCCGAGACGATCTCGAGCAGACCGGGATTGGAACGGACCGGTTCGGGAGGCTCGACCCCGGCGGCGACGGACGGCAGCAGCCGGGAGGCGAACTCCACCACGGCGGCCGGCACTCGATAACCCTTGCGCAGTACCTCCAGGTGCGCGTCTCGGTGCCCCAGATGCTCCAACGCATCGGACCAGGTTGGCGTGGCCCACGGCGTCGTGCCTTGCGCGATGTCGCCGAGCACGGTCACGGAGGAGCCGGCCGCGCGCCGGCCGACGGCCCGTAGCTGCATCGGTGAGAGATCCTGGGCTTCGTCGAGCACCACGTGGCCGACGCCGCTGAACCGCTCGATGATGCTTCGTGCCTCGTCGACGAGGACCGCGTCCGCCTCCGTCCAGGGCGCCGACTTGACTCCGCGCGCAGTTTTCGCCCACCGGATCAGGCGCTGCTCTTCCGGGCTGAATACGCCGTCGGCGGCCACCGCGAGCAGCTCGGGGTCGCTGAGCAGCCGCATGACGACCTTGACCGGGTCGAGCGCCGGCCACAACGCCTCCACGTATGTCTTCATCGGACGCGACCGGGCCACCGCGTTCTGGACCCGATCGTCGGTGATCTCGCCCGACGCCTCCATCCGCAGCAGGATCCGGTGGGCTAGCCGCTGTGGCAGCAGTGCTCGCGCGGTGGCGTAACCGTCGCCGCGCTTCCGGAGCACCTCGATCGCGTCCCGCACCTCATGCACGGGAACCCGCCAGGTGCGGGTGCCACGCGGGACAAGCAGTGTCTCGGTGGGTTCGCCGACGTTCGCCCACACGGCGCGGTGGATCACCTGTGCCATCCGCGAGTCGCCTTTGAGGGCGGCGGCCGCCGGCGCGTCGGAACCGCGGATCGGGACCGTCTCGACCAGTTCGGCGATCGTCAGCTGCCGGACGTCGACCTCGCCGAGAGTCGGCAACACCTGGCCGATGTAGTGCAGGAACGCACGGTTCGGCCCGATCACCAGGACGCCGTTGCGGGACAACCGGTTGCGGTAGGTGTGCAGCAGGTAAGCGGCTCGGTGCAGTCCGACGGCCGTCTTGCCGGTGCCCGGTGCTCCCTGGACGCACACCGACCGGTCGAGCTCCAGGCGGACGACGTCGTCCTGCTCGGGCTGGATGGTGGCGACGATGTCCCGCATCGGTCCGACGCGGGGACGTTCGATCTCTTCGGTCAGGATCTGACTGGTCTTGTCCGCCTCGTCCGCGTCCTGCAGGTGTTCGTCTTCGTACGACGTCAGCTCACCGTCGGCGAACCCGAACCTGCGACGCAGCGTGAGCCCGCACGGATCCTTCCGGGTGGCTTGGTAGAAGGCGCGTGAGACGTCAGCCCGCCAATCGATCACCACGGGGTCGCCGGCGTCGTCCATCACGTGCCGGCGGCCGATGTAGAACATCTCGCCATGCTGTTCGGGGTGGTCGTCGATGGAGGGCGCGGCGGTCAGCCGGTCGATGCGGCCGAAGAAGAGCGGAAGAGACGGGTCGTCTTCCAGAGCCTTCGCGCGGCGGTGTAGAGACGCCTTCAGATACTCGGTGGAGACATGGTCGCCACCCTGCGCCTTCAACGAAAGCGTATGTTCTCGCATACGACGGAGATCCGCACGGGCGCGACGCATGTAGTCGCGCTCGGCGATGAGGACCTCTTCTGGAGAATGCGCAGCGGACACGGGCGGAAACCTCCAAGGGCTCGGCGGAAGATCGTACGTTTCCGACGGCCCGGTGATCCGGTCCGGTCGCGAAGAGCATGAAACGCTAGAGCACGCGCCTGGTGCGTGTCAAATCACCCGCAGCTCAGGTATCCACCGTGGGGCGTGTGCGCATACCGAGCGGGGTGCCGTCACCGCGGGCACGCGAGTGACGTCTACCCAGCCGGCGCGTCCAAGTTCAAGATGGCACGGCGCACCGACGACTCGTGCCTGCCGGTGTGGCGATTCGTGGTCGGACTGGCGACGTCGCCTATCTCGAACCCGATCGCTTCGGCGAACCTCGCCCCGGCGGGCCACACATCCACGACGGGGGCGGTGACTTGCTTGAACCCGAACTCCCTGGCCTCGGCCAGAAGCACCTGGGCAACCGCCTTGGCGACCCCGGCCCGGCGATGTGAGGGAGCGATGAGGAAGGTCCCGACGGCACACGAGCGCGGGTCCGGATAGCGCGCGACCACGTCGATCAGTCCGACGATCCGTTCGTCGTCGCGCAGTGTGAACAGATGCTTGTCGTCGAGGCTCGCGCCCTCCGGCAGCGAGTAGAACAGGCTCTGGACGTCGCCTGGGCCGGAAGGTCCTCCCGTCGTCGCTTCGAACCAGTCGTCGCACTCGGCGAACAATGCGAGCAGGCCCGGCTCGTCGTCGGGCTCGATCTGCTCCCGGAGCGTCAACCTGCCAAGCGCGGTCTGCACGGTCCAGATCATGTTCCGACGTTAGCCGAGATGTGCCCGGGATGGGCCGGGGGTCCTGCCATGCCGGCCCACCCCGGAGCTGTCGGCCGCGTCAGGCCGTCTTGGTGATCGCGATGCGGCGCGGCGCCGTGCCGGCGTAGACGTCGGCGACCGTGACCGTGAGGACACCCGCGTCATAGCCGGCGCTCACCTTCTCCGGATCGGCAGCGACGGGCAGCACGACGGAGCGCTGGAAGCTCCCGTAGCGGACTTCGCGAAGACGGTAGCCGTCCCGCTCCTCGTCGCGGGAATCCTTGCGCTCTCCGCGGACGATGAGCCTGCGGCCCTGGACCTCGACGGTCACGTCCTCTTCCGGGTCTACGCCGGGGAGGTCGAACCGTGCGACCAAGTCGTCGCCGTTCCGATGTACGTCGGCGGACGGCGTGAAGGCGCCGGCGTCGGCGGGGGCGTTCCAGAAGGTCTGGAACAGGCGGTCGACATCGGCCAAGGGCCTGAGCGTGAGTGTGGTCGTCATGATGTCTCCTTCTCTGTTCTGCCTGGTGGTGCCAGGTTCACTCGGTATAACTTGAGCGCGGGCGACTCAATTCCGGATGGCTGTTCACCGGTGGCGATCAACCTACCATGCCACAGCGATGGTTAGCGAGCGTTTGCGCCTGTCTAGGTGGACTAGAAGGTTATGGCCCACGTGTGCGCCGCTACAATCAGCTATACCGCTCACCGTGGCCGAGTAAGATAGATATGGAGGGCATGATTCCATGCGTGTGGGTATATATATGGACGGACGGTTACAATCTCTACTATGCGGGGCGCCGCCACTGCGGGCGAGGCAAGCCTGGATGGCGATGGCTAGACATCCGGAGTCTGGCCAAGGTGCTCGTCGCCGAACAGTCCGCCTTATGGCCGGAGGCGACCGTCGAGAGAGTCGTGTACTGCACGGCACGCATGGACGGGGAGTCCAATCCAGGTGGTGCCCTGGATCAGGACATCTATATCAGTGCGTTGTTGGATCACGGTGCCGTCGACCACGTCGAGTTCGGCGCGTACATCAGGAAGCTCGTCACGCGGCCGCTGGCGACATCGAACAGCCGACGACGGCCCGTCCTCGTCCAGCCGGGCTGGCCGATCATGGTCCACGACGGTGGGCAGCCGGTGGTGACGGCTACCTTCATGGCGTCGGTCGCGACCTGGGAAGAGAAGGGCTCCGACGTGAACGTGGCGTCGCACCTGCTGGTGGACGTGCTCGACAATGTTGTCGACGCAGCCGTCGTGATCAGTAATGACAGCGATCTGCGGTGGCCTGTGCAAGAGGCGCGTCGGCGCGTGCCGGTCGGAACCGTCAATCCCGGCAGCGGCTATACAGCCGGCGCACTGTCCGGTGCTCCTGATGCAGGCGTGGGAGGACATTGGTGGAGGAGTCTGGCCGCGGGCGACTTCACTGATCACCAGATGCCGCACGACGTTGGGAGGTTGGCGAAACCATCAGGCTGGTGACCCTGCGGGCCGTGAGCCCGCGCGAATTTGCGTCGGCGCCGCCTAGGGGTACCATGAATATACCCGCCCGGCCCCTTCTGGGGGCCGGGCTTACTTTTTCCTGAACCTGACGGCAGGCCTCACGCAGCGGCGGAGTAGTCGCCCAGCCACGGTGAGAAGCCGTCGTCGATTTCCTGCCATCGGGTGTCGCCGGCGTTGAACTCGGCATTAGTCAGCAGGCAGCGGTGGAAGGCGCGGCGGAGCCGGCGTCGCTCGTCGCCGGTTCCGGTGATGACGAGGCGGGTGCTCGGTTCGATGTCACCCCACGGGCCGCCGTCTCCGATCGCGAGCTGGCCGCCGGCGCCGTCCCAGACGCATAACGTGTCGGGACGGGTGGGCAGCCAGAAGCGCCCGCGGGCACGGATCCGGCCCGCACCGAGTTCCTCGATCGACTCCATGAGCCGGCGGGGGTGGAAGGGGCGGGGCGACTGCAGGTCGAGCGTCCAGACACCGTCGACAAGCCCGGCCGAGAGACTCGGCGCGACGTGACGCGGATCCATCCGGCGTGCGGATCGATGGGGATCGTGGTGGTGGCCGAATACCTCGGCGACGGCGAGCTCATCGACTCCGCTCCAGCGAAGGGCATCGCGGCTGCGTAGCTGCTCCAACAGCGCTGAACTGCGCGCATCCGGCTCGGCGGAATCGGTGGAGATGACGATGTCGGCATACTCGAGCTGGTGGGCGAGCGCCTCGCCCACCGCGCGCTGGTCGTCGCCGGACATGCCCTGGCCCCGTTCGCCGAGCAAGTCCTCGCCGAGGACGTCGTTCTCCAGCGTGGAGAGATCGACGACCGAGATGACGCTGGCGACGCGGATGTCTCCTTCGACGGCCGCAAGTGCCTCTGCCACGGCGATGGGCTCGGCGCCCACCGGCAACGCGAGCACGGCGGCGCGCCAGCGCTCGAGCTCGGATAGCCGCATCAAGGTGGGGATGACGTCCTCACGCAGGGCGCAGTTGAGGCAGACGTGCTCGAGGTGGATCTCGTCGGATTCGAGGACGCCGCTCGTGTCCGAGATGGTCCGCAGGATCCCGTGCGGCTTCATGACGTAGCTCAGCACGACGGTGCCCGGGGCGTCGAGCGCGATCGTGAATGCCGTGGAATCGCGGAGAACTGGGTCAACGGTCGACAGGATGGTCAACGGCAGTGGTGCAGGCACAGCGCCTCGGTTCTAGTCTCGACGTACATTAATGAGAACGGATCTCACATGACCGTATCATGAGTCGCTCGGCGTGCCGACGTCACCGCTGCCCGGCTATGCCTTCGTGACTCGAGGTAGCAGTATCGAGAATCATTATCTATAATTTCCCGAAGGCCCGGGCAGAGTCTGAACAGGAGAGTCACTATGTCTGCCCACTGCCAGGTGACCGGCACCGTACCGGCGTTCGGTCACCGCATCTCGCACTCGCATCGGCGCACCAAGCGTCGGTTCAACCCGAACATCCAGCGCAAGCGGTACTGGGTGCCGTCGCTGGGGCGGTACGTCACCCTCACGGTGAGTGCTCGCGGTATCAAGACGATCGATCGGCGCGGTATCGACGCCGTCGTCCGGGAGATTCAAGCCCGAGGGGAGCGTATCTGATGGCCAAGTCGGCTGACCTGCGCCCGATCATCAAACTCCGTTCGACGGCGGGTACCGGATACACCTACGTGACCAGGAAGAACCGCCGTAACGACCCGGACCGGATGGTGCTGCGCAAATACGACCCGGTGGTGCGCCGGCACGTCGATTTCAAGGAGGAACGCTGAGATGGCGAAGAAGAGTAAGATCGCTCGCGACCGGCAGCGGCGAGAGGTCGTCGCGCGCTATGCCGAGCGCCGAGCTGAACTGAAGCGCATCATCGCCAGCAGCAGCGCCACCGACGACGAGCGCGTGGCCGCCCGCCGCGAACTGTCCCGGCAGCCGCGCAACGCCAGCGCGACGAGATTGCGCAATCGCGACGTGGTCGACGGCCGGCCGCGTGCCGTCTACCGGAAGTTCGGCCTTTCCCGCGTCCGGTTGCGCGAGATGGCACACCGAGGGGAGTTGCCGGGAGTGACGAAATCGAGCTGGTGAGCGCCCGGTGGCGCCGCCCTGTCGACGGGTGATGGCCGTACCCGCGTACCGCCGCGCCGGGTTCGGCGGGCGGTCAGCGGCCGCAGCCGCACGCTCCTCCGCAGCATCCGCCTCCGGAACCGGAGGCTGCGGGGCCTTGCGTACGGCCTGCGATCCCTACCGTTGTGAGGAGCTTGACGGTGTCTTCGTGCCCGGCGGGGCAGTGTGCGGGCTCATTCGCTGAATCCATCGGGCGCGAGACGTCGAACGTCGAACCGCAGGCCCGGCAGCGAAACTCGTATGTCGGCACGGATCCAGTGTAACCCTGGCTGATGCCGGTAGCCGGGGCGCGATCCACCCGGGCAAGAGACCGACCGCGCCCCGACATGACGACGATACATGATAGCGATTCTCAAAATCAACAATCCGCCGGAGTCGATCCGTCATTGGGCGACAGTTTCGGTCGATGTATGTGCCGCGTGGGCGGGATCGGCGCCGGGGCTGTGCGCTCATGCCGGCGCGCTGGGAGCGGCGCGAGGGTGAGAAACGTCCACTGGGCGAAACTCGAGGTGTAATCGTTTCGTTACCCGGGGACTATGAAAAAGATGACTCGTATCGATGAGAAGGCGTTCTGGGAACGGCGGCTTGCGGCGGACTGGACCGAGAGCGGCGTCGGCTATCACGCGCTCGGTCGACAGTTCAACGCCTGGGTGTACCGCGTGCGGCGGGAGGTGTTCCTGCGTGAAGCGAGTTCTCTTGCCCTGGGTGCCACGAGCAGAGTGTTGGATGTCGGCTCCGGAACCGGCGTGTACGTCCGGTGCTGGAAGCAGCTCGGAATCGGCGACGTCGTGGGCAGCGACCTCACCGACGCGGCGGTCGAACGGTTACGCGAGCGGCACCCGGACGTGAAGTTCGTCCGTGCGGATGTCAGCCGTGCGCAGGACGAGCTCCCGGCAGCGTCGTTCGACGCGGTGTCGTGCATGGATGTCCTGTTCCACATCACCGATGACGATCGTTACCTGGCCGCCGTACAGAATCTCGCCCGGGTACTCCGACCCGGTGGCTACGCCGTGCTGTCGGAGAACTTCCTGCATCGCGGGCCTGAATACACCGAGCACCAAGTCAATCGCACCATGCCGTGGATCGTCTCGGCCCTGGAGGACGCTGGCCTGCGGGTCGAACGGCGCGTGCCCATGCTCTACCTGATGAACGCGCAGGTCGATGCGCCGCCCATATGGCGCAAGCTATGGGGCGGAGCGCTGCGAGCCGCCACGCTGACGCCGCCGACCGGATGGCTGGCGGGCGCCGCGCTGTTCCCGATCGAGCGCCGGCTGGTGATCCGGGCCGACGAGAGCCCCACGACCGAGATGATGATCTGCCGGCGTACCTGACCAGCTACCGGCTACATGGCCAGATCGAGGTTGGCTCGCCCGTCCGTCGGCGAGGAGGCGAGCGCCTCCTCACGGCGCGGGATCCGGCCGGCATGGAACGCCTCTCGTCCGGCGATCACGGCGTGCCGCATGGCACGTGCCATCCGGACCGGATCGGCGGCCCGGGTGACCGCCGTGGCGAGCAGGACCGCATCGCACCCGAGCTCCATCGCCTGAGCCGCGTCCGACGCGGTCCCGATACCGGCATCCAGCACCACTGGCACCTCGGACTCCGCGACGATCGCGGCGATGTTGCGCGGATTGAGCACGCCAAGCCCGGTCCCGATCGGCGCACCGAGCGGCATGATCGCGGCGCACCCCACGTCCGCGAGCTTGCGCGCCAGGATCGGATCGTCGTTCGTGTACGGCAGGACGGTGAAGCCGTCGTCGACCAGCGTGCGGGCCGCGGAGACGAGCTCGATCGGGTCTGGCAGCAGGGAGACGTCGTCGGCGACGACCTCCAGCTTCACCCAGTCGGTCTCGCACGCTTCGCGGCCCAGTTTCGCCGTCAGCACGGCCTCGCTCGCCGTGAAACAGCCGGCGGTGTTCGGCAGCGCCCGAATACCGTTGCGTTCCAGCAGGTCCCAGACGGAACCTTCGGTGCCTGTGTGGACTCGGCGGAGGGCGACCGTGGTCAGCTCCGTTCCGGATGCGACGAGGGCGGCCTCGAGCCCGGCGAGGCTGGGGGCTCCTCCGGTCCCCATGATCAGGCGGGATGAGAACGTCCGGCCGGCGATGACGAGCGGATCGCCGGCGGCGTGCGCGCCGTTGACCGCGTCCGGAGTGGCGTTCATGAATGTCCTCCTCGTGCGCGCGTGTGTTTGCGCATCGTCAACCTCCTTGGGTGGCGGCCAGGATCTCGACCCGATCGCCGGTGTCCACCGGTGTCGTCGCCCAGCTGCTGCGGGGAACGACGTCGCTGTTGACGGCGACGGCGATGCCACGGCCGCCGGACGCGCCGTCGACATCGGCAAGGGCCCGCGCCACCACGTCTTCGACGCTCGGTCGTCGGTCGAAAGCGACCTCGTCGCCGTTGACGATGATGCTGACGGTCATCGGAGTTCTCCTTCCTGCCACGTCGTCCGGCACCTCGTTGCCTCGCGCGCAGGCGCCGTCATGACGCGGCCATGGAACGATGAGTATCGGCGAAGCGAGCCGGGTCGGCGGGCGAGACCGTGTCCGGGAACGCACCGTGCAGGCACCGATCGGCGACGGCTGCCGCGGTCAGCGGTGCCAGCAGGATCCCATTCCGGTAGTGGCCGGTGGCCAGCAACAGGCCGGGAACACCGGAGTCGCCGATCAGCGGGACGTTGTCCGGGCTTCCCGGCCGCGCTCGTGCGGTGGTGTCGATGACGGGCAGCTCATCCAGCCCTGGGATCAGCGCCCGTGCATCCCGCAGCAGCGCGAACAGTCCACCGGCGGTGATCATCCGATCGTCCGGTTGCTCCTCGCTGGTGGCACCGACGACGATCTCGCCGTTCTCGCGAGGCACCGCGTAGACCGGCCGAGACTGGACGATACCCCGGAGAACGTGGTGGAGCCGGAACGAGGGTTCATGGCGGGCATCCAGCCGCACCACCTGTCCCTTCACCGGCCGGGTCGGCACGTCGAGTCCGGGTGGCCCGAGTACGGCCGCGTCGCCGGGGCCGTCCCCGGTGGCGGCCAGGAGGCGGCCGGACGCGACCGCTTTGCTGCCCCAGCCGGCCGCCAGGATTACCGTCGTGGCCCGATGTGGCCGGCCGCGGTCGTCGAGCACACCGGTCACCCGTTCCGTGTGCTCGGTGAGCAGGGCGACCGCGCGGCGCGGGACGAGTTCGACGTCACGGCGGGAGAGCCCGGCCATCAGCGCCGCGTGGACGGCCCGCGGATCCGCCTCGTGGTCGTCGGCCGCCCACACGGCACCGGCCACTCGCGGTCCCAGCGACGGCTCCATCCGGCGGGCCTCCGTGGCATCGATCTCCACCGCGTTCAGGCCCCACTGACGCTGCAGGGCCAGCACCCGTCGGAGCTGCCGACGATCATCCGAGTCGAAGGCCGCCGTCAGCGTTCCGGTCCGCCGATACCCGGTCGGGTGCCCGGTCTCCGACTCCAACTCGGCTGCGAACCCGGGCCAGAGCCCGGCCGATTCGACGTTCAACCGCATCAGGTCGTGTTCGCCGAACGTGCTCTCCGCGACGGCGGCGAGCATCCCGGCCGCGGCGAAGGTGGCGCCACCTCCCGGCTCCGGGTCCAGGCAGCGTACCGTCAGGCCACGGCCCGCCAGCCGCCACGCGATCGAGGCCCCGATGATCCCGCAGCCGATGACCAGGGCGTCGGTGGGGTGTTCGGAGAACGCGTCCGGCGGCAGGGCCACGGATGTCTGGGCTCCCATATCCGGATAGCTCCCTTCGCTGGCATGATCCAGATCAGGTACGACGGTCGGCCGACTCGGCCCTCTCAGCCCCCACCCACCCCATGATCATGAACATTTACCGTTCTCATGGCACGGTAAATGTTCATGATCATGGGGGCGGGGCGGGCTCCCGTGCTCTTGGGTCCACAGTACGCCGCCACCCGGTAGAGTCGGCCAGCCGAGTCGCTCGCGCAGCCGACATGTCAGACTCGTCGGCGATGAACACGTCCACAGATCCGAACCGTGAGCGGCTGGCCGGCGCCCGTCTGTACCTGTGCACCGACGCCCGTCGCGACAGCGGTGACCTCGAGCAGTTCCTGCACGCCGCACTGAGCGGCGGCGTCGATATCGTCCAGTTACGGGACAAGACCCTGGACGTCAAGGACGAGCTGGAGCTGCAGCCGCTGGTGGCGCGCGTCGCCGCTGAGTACGGTGCGCTGGTCGCGGTGAACGACCGCGCAGACGTCGCCCGATTGACCGGTGCCACGGTATTCCACACCGGTCAGGGGGACCTTCCGGTGGGTGCGTCACGGCAGTTGTTGGGCCCGGACGTGATCCTCGGCCGGTCCACCGACTCGGTGCAGCTCGCCACCGAAGCCGATGCCGACCCGCACGTCGACTACTTCTGCGTCGGGCCGGTCTGGCCGACGCCGACGAAGGAGGGACGTGCCGCGGTGGGGCTGGAGACGGTCCGCGCGGTTGCGGAATCGGAGCCGCGCACGCCGTGGTTCGCCATCGGGGGCATCGATCAGAGCAACATCGAGCAGGTCGTCGACGCCGGTGCCCGACGGGTCGTCGTCGTCCGCGCGATCACTCAGGCCTCGGACCCCGAACAGGCGGCCGCCAGGTTGCGCTCCGTGTTGGTGGAGCCGGCCCGCTGACATCGCCGGCCGGCGAGGACACGCGTCCTCACCGGCCGGAGGCGACGTCGGCGAGCGAGACCTCAACCGCTGGTCAGCGCAGCCAACCGTCGAGGTGCTCGGCGATGAAGTCGTCATCGCGGAGCTCCGGATAGGCCGCCCAGATCCGATCGATCTCCGCGAGCTGGCCTGGGCCGAGATCCTCCTTCTCGTCCAGGCACCAGGTGCCCAGCAGGAGGCCTTGACGACGCAGCACCTCGTGGATGCCGGGGATGCAGCCGTGGAAGTTGTTGCGGGCGTCGAAGATGGCGGCGTTCGCATCCGTCAGCGCGGTGTCCGTCGCGACCGCCTGTCGCAGCGCGTCGTCATCGCCGGCCTTCGCCCGGCGGGTCAGCTCCAGCAGGTTGACCGCGCTGTGCACCCATACCGCCCATTGCCCGAGCAGGCCGCCGACGAACTCCGCCCCGGTCGGATAGGTGGCCAGCAGGTCGCCGACGATGTGGTCATCGTTTCCCGTGTAGAAGGTGACGTCATCACCCCGGTCGGAGTCGGCGATGCCGTGCACCACGTCCAACGTCGCGTAGCGGTCGAAGGGCGCGACCTTGACGCCGACGACGGACGGGATATCCGCGAGCCGCCGCCAGAACGGCCGGGGCAGCGCCCGTCCGCCTACCGCCGGCTGCAGGTAGAACCCGATGACCGGAAGAACCTCGCCGACCGCGCGGGTGCGGTCGAGCAGCTGGTCGTCACTCAGATCGGTCGCGCCGTACGGGGCGAGCAAGACCAGGTCGTAGCCGAGCGAGGCGGCGAGCTCGGCCTCGGCCACCGCCTGGTCGGTCGGGCCGCACGCGCCCGCGACCAGCACCGGAGCCCGATCCGCGTACTCGGTGCTGGTAGTGGCGGCGAGCTCGAGGACCGGGCGCAGCAGGCCACGCTGCGGCTCGTGGATGGCGAACTGCGTGGTGTGCACGCCCACGGCGATGCCGCCCGCGCCGGCTTCCAGGTAATAGCGGGTGAGGGCGCGCTGACGGCGTTCGTCGATGCGTCGTTCGGCGTCGAGCGCGAGTGGGTGAGCGGGGATGACGGTGCCGGTGCGGAAGGTTTTCATCGATTCCTGACGATCGGTCGCGAGTGGCGGGGCTGCGGTGTCGGCCATCAGAACTGGCCGTCCCGGACGTCGAATTTGGTCGGTTTGTCCAGGAGGGGAAGATCATTGCGGAGCCAGTCGGCCACCATCTCGACCAGTTCCGCAAGGGGTACGTCCGGGTAACCGAACAGTCCGTGGCAGCGGCCCGCGTTCGACAGCAGGGCCGTGGCCGCCTCCGTTCCGGTGTATTGCACATCGGTTCCGAACGCCCGGGCGAACTGCTCGGCCACGCTGCGCACGGAGATCGTCTCCGGGCCGGTCAGGTTGAGCAGGAACGGCGGAACGTCGGCGTGCAGTAAGGAACGCAGGATGACCTCGTTCGCGTAGCCTTGCCAGACGACATTCGCATAGCCGGTGGTCAGGTCTACCGGCCGGCCCGCGTGGACCTGGCGAGCGATGTCGACGAGAACCCCGTAACGAGGCTCTACCGCGTAATTCAGTCGGATCAGCGCCGTGGGTGTCTGCCGGGTGGTGGCGAAGTGCGTGAAGATCCGCTCTCGTCCCAGGCAGGACATGGCGTAGTCGCCGACCGGGCCGACCGGATGGTCCTCGGTGGGTCCGCCGCTGCCGGTCTGCGTGAGCGGGTAGACATTGCCCGTCGAGAGGGCGACGATCCGGGATCCGGCATACCGTTCGGCGACTCGGCCGGGAAGGTACGTATTGGTCGCCCACGTGGCCGGCTCATTCCCGGTGGCGCCGAACTTGGCGCCTACCAGAAACACCACGTTCTCTGCGTCCGGCAGGCCGGCCAGCGCGTCGTCGTCGGTGATGTCCGCGGGAACGACCCGAGCGCCGGCGGCGCGAAGCGCGTCCGCGGAGCCGGGTTGTGAGAAGCGCGAGACCGCGATCACATCCGCACCGGTGCCCGCTTCGGATATCGCTCGGGCGGCCAGCCGCACCAGACTCGGGCCCATCTTTCCGGCGGCGCCGAGCACGACGACGTCTCCGTCGAGCTTGCGCAGATCCTCGATCAATGCAGCTCGTGGCCGCGATAGACGCTCTTCCAGCTCTTCGACGCTCTGCACCATGTACCTTCCAGGGGCTCGTCGGTGTCCGGCCCGGCTGCCGGCACACCGTCGTGACGTTGCGGGGGTTGGCCATGACCCTGGGGTTGGCCATGCCCAAGTCTCATTTAGAGACAGCCTGAAAGTCAAGATACAGATGGCCGTTAATGTCGATGCCGTAACGGTCGGGTATCGGTCGCCTCGTGCCGCCGCGTCATGACGGTCGACTTTGCCTGCCCGAATGGGTCAAGTTATCGCACGATAAGCGGCGTGCGGGCGTCGGAGGCGGGCCGTACGGGCGTCGTTTACCACCGAGCGTTATTTTCGGCAGGGACCTATTGTGCTCAACCGATGACTGTAATAGTGTCTGGCGACATGCATCTGAGCGTCATCCGTCTCGGCGCGCCGGGATTGGACGGCTCGCACACATCTGGCCAGAGAGCGTCAGCGGCCACTCGTTCGGATCAGGAAGGAAGACCAATGCGAACTCGACAGGTCTTGATGACCTCGGCGGCGCTCAGCACGCTCATGCTGGCGTCCGCCTGCGGCGGTGACGACGGCGACGACACGAACACCGGAAGCGCCGAGCCCGGCGAGGTCTCCGGCTCGGTGACGATGTGGACCTATCCGGTGATCGCCGACGAGACCGAACACCGCACGTTCTGGGACGACACCGTCGAGGCGTTCGGTGAGGAATACCCGAACGTCGACGTGACCGTGGAGATCTTCCCGTGGGCCGATCGGGACCAGGCACTGTCCACGGCCATCGCCGGGAACAGCGCGCCGGACGTGGTCTACCTCATCCCCGACCAACTGCCGGGCTACGCGCGCAACCTGGAGCCGCTCGACGACTACCTCTCCGACGAGGCCAAGGCGGACTACGTACCGAACGCCCTCGAGGCGGCCACCATCGACGGCCAGCTGATGGGTGCGCCCATCCTCGCGAGCGCCGTGACGCTCAGCTGCAACAAGGCCGTCTTCGACGACGTGGGCCAGAGCGAATACCCGGAGACCTGGGACGACCTGCGCGAGATGGCACCGACGTTCAAGGACGCCGGGTACTACATGTTCGCCTACAGCGGCCACGTGGACCAGACGTTGAACCTGACCTTCTACCCGTTGCTCTGGCAGGCGGGCGGCGACGTCTTCAACGAGGACGGCACCGAGGTCACCTTCAACAGCGAGGCAGGCGTCGAGGCGCTGACCTTCCTGCAGGAGATGGTCGAAGGAGGCTACGTCCCCGAGGATCTGCTCACCGGCAACCCGCCGATCGAGCAGACCAAACTCGCTCAGGGCAAGGTGGCGTGCCAGTGGCACAGCGAGGGCAAGCACCTGACGGACTTCTGGGGCGAGGAGAACATCGTCGTCCTGCCGCCGCTGACGAACACCGAGCAGGTGGCGTACGGCACGGTAGGCTCGCTGTCGATGCTGGCGTCGGCCGAGGACAAGGACGCCGCGGGCGCCTGGATCTCCTTCGTCACCGATGCCGAGCGGGCCGCTGAGTACGATGAGGCGTCCGGGTTCCTCCCGGTCAAGGAGTCCACCGGCTCGCTGTACGAGGGGGACCCGCTGCTCGGTGAGGCCGAGAAGTACGTCGACCTGACCACCGTCGGTCCGCTGCACCAATCGGCGCGCGAGGTGATGGGCGTGCTCGCGCCCGAGATCCAGGCCGTGCTGATCGGCGAGAAGGAGCCGCAGCAGGCGCTCGACGACGCCGCCGCCGCGGCGCAGTCGGTGCTCCGATAACGCGACGAGTCGAAGGACACAGGGAGTCAGGTGTGATGGTGTCGGTCGACACGCTGCCCAGGACACGTCGAGGAGTGCGCGGAGCGCGCTGGCGGGAGGCGCGGATCGCGCTTCTGTTCGTCCTGCCGTGCCTGCTGCTCTTCCTCGCGTTCCGGTTCGGCCCCGCGGTCGCCGGTAGTGTGCTGGCGTTCACCGACTACACGATCGGAGCCGACACCAACTGGGTCGGCATGGAGAACCTGCGCCGGCTCAGCGAGGATCCCCTGTTCTGGCGAGCACTGCGTACCACACTCACGATCGCAGTGCTCGCCGTGCCACTGTCGATCCTCAGCTCGCTGGGCATGGCGCTACTGGTGCGTCGTGCCTTCCGCGGCTCCAAGCTGTTCCGGTCCATCTTCTTTCTGCCGGTCATCACCAGTCTCGTGCTCGCCGGCATCGTGTTCACCTGGATCTTCTCCGAGAGCGGCCCGTGGTCGTCGGTGATGGGGTGGTTCGGGCTTCCCGACCAGTCCTGGCTGTCGGACACGACGCTGGTGATTCCGGCCATCGTGGTCGTGGCGGTCTGGAGCCGGTTCGGATTCGGCATGCTCATCCTGCTGGCCCGGCTCCAGGACATTCCGCGCGAGCTCGAGGAGGCGGCACTCGCCGACGGAGCCGGGGCGTGGCACCGGTTCCGGTACATCATCCTGCCGGAGCTGTACCCGGCGCTGTTCTTCCTCGGCATCATCGAGACCACGTTCACGTTCCAGATCTTCGACACTGTGTACGTCATGACCGGGGGCGGGCCGGCGAACTCCAGCTACGTCCTCGTTTACCAGCTGTACGACCAGGCGTTCCGATACTTCGACTTCGGCTACGCCTCCGCGATCGGCCTTGCCCTGTTCGTCATGACGTTCATCGTGGCCATGATCCAGCGGATGACGTTGGGGAGAGAACGGTGACCCACCACACCGCCAGCACAACGACCCCGTCGACGCCCGGAAGCTCCGGGACCGGCGCACGAGGCGGCCGGCGACCCCGGCCGTACCGCGCCCTCGAGCCGCGGCGCTCGGCGAAGATCGCCCGCGGGGTGCTGCTGTTCGTCGCCGCCGCTGTGACGCTGTTCCCCTTCTACGCGATGGTCGTGCTGTCGTTCAAGCCGGTCGGACCGGTGGTGCTGCCCGACAGCCTCGCCCCCTGGGGTCTCTCGTTCGAGGCCTACGACCGCGTGATCGGCGCCAACAGCCTGCTCCGCTGGACGCTGAACACGTTCGTCTACTCGGCGGTCTCGGTGGTCGGGGTACTCTTCTTCTCTTCCCTCGCCGGCTACGCGTTCGCGAAGAAGCGGTTCCCCGGTAAGGAGGTGATGTTCTGGTCGTTCATCGCGATGCTGATGGTGCCGTACCACATCACCGTCGTGCCGGTGTTCATTCTGATCTCGAATGCCCAGGGCGTGAACACGTACTGGGGTCTGATCCTGCCGACGTTGGCGAACGCGCAGGCGGTCTTCCTGATGCGGCAGTTCATCAAATCGCTCCCGGACGAACTGTTCGAGGCCGCGACGGTGGACGGCTGTTCGGAATGGCGGATGTACACGTCCATCGTGCTTCCGTTGATCAAACCGATCCTGGCGACGCTCGGGGTGTTCGTCTTCCTTTGGCACTGGAATGACTTCCTGTGGCCGTTGATCATCGGGCAGAGCAACGATATGCGTACCCTCACCACCGGTCTGGCCTCAATGAACGCGGAGAACGTGCCGCTCAACGTGGTGCTTGCCGGGTCGGTCGTGGCGTTCGTGCCGATCTTCATGGCGTATCTGATCGGGCAACGGTACTTCAAGGAAGGCGTCACCATGTCCGGCATCAAGGGCTGACCGCCCGGCCGGACGACGCATCATGACACCGGCCATCGGCTGAGCCACCGGCCGGATCGCCGCGCCCGCCGACGGCGAGCGCGCGCCATCGCGACGACGGGGGATCACCGCACAACGAGGAGGATGTGTGATGCACGATCGCTCCAACAACAGCAGCACGGCTCACTCCCGCGGAAACGGAAGCCCGGTAACCCGCCGGACCCTGCTGGCCGGCGCGCTGACCACAGCGTCGGCGGCGGCGTTCGCGAGCCCGGCGGCCTCGGCGCCCGCATCGCCCACGGCTGCGCTGGCGGAGCCGGTCCGGCTCGGGCAACCGCTCAAGGACGTCAATCTCATCGGCGCCGCCGTCACGACGACGCCGGACGGACGCCCAGTGGTCTACGGCGTCATCATCGGCGACCCCGCGACCCTCGCCGCGACCGACGCGAACACCCACGAGGTGCTGTGGACCCAGCCGTTGGCGAACTCGGGCGGCTCGTACTCGGTGCAGGTGTATCCGAACGGTGACGTCTACGTCGCCGCCTACAGCCAGGGACGGCTGTATCGGAAGGCGTGGGGCAGCGACACGATCGAGGACCTCGGCCAGCCGCTGCCAGGTCAGACGTTCCTGTGGGACATCACCATCGGCCCGGACGGTCGCATCTACGGCGTCACCTACCCCGGCGCGATGTTGTACGCGTACGATCCGGCCACCGGTGACGTCCAGGACTACGGGCGGCTGGTGACCGACACCCAGCAGGCGCGGACCATCACCGCCCACGACGGAAAGCTCTACATCGGCACCATGACGCCGGCTCACTTCCTGGAGGTGGAGCCGGCGAGCGGCGATGTCCGCGAGATCCCGCTCCCGGACGGCGCTCGACCGGATGACCCGCAGTCGTCGATCTTCGACGTGGACGTCTCCGGCGGGCGCTTCTATGTGCGGGTCGGAACCGACATCAAACACGCTCCCGTCTTCGGCTACGACCTGGCGAGTGAGACGTGGTACGAGCCGATCACCCAGGTGGCCGGGCTGAGCCTGCCGGAGCCGGGACCGGACGGCGAGATCTACATGATGCGCGAGAACGTGCTTACCGCTTACCATCCGGACAGCGGCGAGCTGGCCGAGACCTCGCTGGTCTATCCGGGGCGGGTGTACAACTATCGCGGCGTGGGCTGGGTCGAGCTGGATGATCCGGCCTGGCCCGGCAAGACGCTGACCGGATATTTCTGGCGAGGTGAGGCCTGGCGGTTCAACCCCGCCACCGGCGAGTCGCGGATCGTCCAGACCGATGTGCCGGGTGAGCCGATCGAGGTGCTGTCGCTCGCTCCGGCGGCCGACGGCGGCGTCTGGGCGGGCGGGTATCTCGGCGGGTTCGCCCATGTCGACGTCGACGATGGCACCGCCGACTTCCATCGCTGGTCGCAGACCGAGTCCATTCTCGATGAGGGCAGCGAGGTATGGCTGGGCGCGTATCCGGACGCACGCGGGTACCGCTACGACCCAGACGCCGAGTTCAACGATCCCGACTACAACCCCGGACCACCCGGCACGGACGTGAACCCGGTGAAGCTCTGGGACTTCTCCTCCTACGACGGCGGTCCGCAGGACCGGGTGTTCGCGCTCGCCCGCAGCGGTTCGCTGACGTTTGCTGCAACCGGTCCCAAGCGCTCGGCCTTCGGCGGCACGCTGACGATCTACGACGATAAGAGCGGCGACGTGGTGATCCGCGAAGGGCTGGCACCGGAACGCGCGTTCACCTCGCTGACGGTGCGGCGCGGCGTGCTGTACGCGAGCAGCTGGGTCAACGGCGGCACCGGAACCTCCGAGCCGCCGCAGTCCGAAGGCACCGTCCTGGCGTACGACCCCAAGAAGGATCGCGTGTTGTGGCAGGTGTCGCCGCTTGACGGCGCCCCCAGCTACGTCGGCGTCGTGTTCGATCCGCAAGGACGGTTGTGGACGCTGGCCGGCACGACGTTGCTCCGCCTCAACCCGCACACCGGACAGGTCACCGCCCAGATCGAGCTGCCGGGGGACGTCGACACGTCCGGCATGACCTTCCCCTCGTTGGCCGGCGGTGTACAGCGCGTGCCGGGAGCGAGCGCGCTGTACGTCAACGTCGCACGTCGTCTGTTCCGGGTGCGGACCACCAATGGCCACGTCGCCGATCTCGGCGAGTTCCCCTACCGCCTGGTCACCGTCGTCGACGACGGGCGGTTGGTGATGTCATCCGGCGCGACCCTGTATCGGACGGAGGTCACCGACTGAGCCGTCTTAGCCGGTGGGGATGGAGATGAGTCCCGTCCTGGCCCGCGGCGAAGTAGTCGACCCTACCCCGGAGGCTGCTCCCACGCCGACGCCCGCGCCTACCCTGGCCGAGACGTTCTCCCTCCCCACCTCCGTGGTCACCGAAGCCGAACTCGTCAGTTGCTCACCTGTGAAGGAGACGTACGCATGACCGAACACGTACGCACGATCAGAACGACGGACCGACGCACCTTTCTCAAGATGAGCGGATTGGGCGCCGCCGCCCTGACCGTGGGCGGAACACCCTTGCACGCGATGGCGACCTCGTCGGCGGCCGGTGCCACGGCGTTTGCGGCCGGGACCACCTCCGCGGAGGACCTCGGCGAACCGGTCCACAAGACGCAGGCGCTCAGCTCGGCGCTGGGCACCGGCCCGGATGGCGAGCCGCTGGGGTACTTCTTCATCGAGGGCAACCCGACGACCCCCGGTGAGTTCGCAGTTGTCGATATCCGGTCGAAGGAGACCATCGTCGACGTTCGCATCCCGGCGGGCCGGTCGAGCCAGCGAACGATGGGCGTCTCCCCGACCAACGGCGACGTGTACTTCGGCACGGCCGACAGCGGTGAACTCTATCGGTACCAGCCAGGGAACACCGACGTGGAGCACCTGGGCCAGGCCGTCGATGGCCAGCGGATATGGGAGATCGGCGTCGGCGACGACGGGGTCGTGTGGGGCGGCACGTACCCGGGCGGGATCTTGTTCTCGTATGACCCGGCGACGGGCGAGGTCACCGAACACGGACAGGCCCTACCGGGTGAGCAGTACATCGGGGCCGTCCGGCAGGTGGGCGACGACATCTACGTCGGGACCCAGCCGAACGGGCGTCTCGCCCGGTACAGCCTGAGCACTGGCGCCTTCACCGAGGTGGAGCTCCCCGACGGCTCGGTCGACAGCAAGATCAACTCGATCGACGTCCGGGGCGATCGGCTGTTCGTGGTCACCGGTGGCAGGGCCTACGTCCGCGATCTGACGACGGACACCTGGACGGCCGAGATCCCGAGCGTCAGTGGGTATGGTGTCTCTCCGATCGACCCCGAGAACGGCGACGCCATCTATCTGAGATCGGGTGGCCAGATCAAGCGTTACATCCTCTCCACCGGTGCGCTGGAATCCATCGGATGGGGCCCGAACGCCTCTCCGGAGTCATGGGCCTGGGTGGATCTGGACGACCCCGACGTTCCGGGCCTGGCGCTGGCGCTGACGTACTGGAACAACGGACGGATCTACGCGCGCCACCCCGCGTCCGGGGCGGGCTATTACCATCAGCCGTCCTTGATGGGGGCGGGTGCCCAGTTGGTGTCTATCGGCGCCGGGCCGGAGGGCAACATCTACAGCGGTGCGTACCTCAGCCCGCCCGGGATGGGGCAGTGGGATCCGGACGTCGGCGAGCACGTGCTGTTGAGCGGCACCAGCCAGATCGAGGGTTTCGGCACCTTCCAGGGTGACCTGGTGTTCGGTCGCTACCCGCAGGGACGGCTGTACCGGTTCGACCTCGACCAGCCCTGGAGGATGGGTACCAACCCGGGGGCCGCGGTCGATCTCGATGCATACGAACAGAACCGGTGCCAGTCGTTCGTCGAACTTCAGGACCGGGTAGCCGTGGCATCGGTGCCGGTCACGGGTCGGCACAACGGTGCGATCACGCTCTGGGACCCGGACACCAACGACGTGGAGGTCTTCCGCGGAGTGGTGGAGAACCAGACCCCCGTGTCGCTGGCGCTGCACGACGACGGCCTGCTGTACGGCGGGACCTCGATCAACGGCGGGTACGGCATCGACCCGGTGACGCCGGAGGCGAAGCTGTTCGGCTGGGATCCGGCGACCGGGGAAACGGTATTCGAGACGGTGCCGGTGGCCGGTGCGCCGACCGTGGCCGGTCTCGTCGTCGCCGAGGACGGACACATCTGGGGCCTGGCCGGGGGAACGCTGTTCGAGTTCGACCCCGGTACACGGAACGTGGTGCGGACGGTCGTGCTGTTCGACGAGCCGGACGGCAGCCGGTACGGCAACGAGCACATGCTGCTGATCGATCACGGCCGGATGTTCGGTGTCACGCGCGAGCGGCTGTTCGTCTTCGACCGGGTCACCGAGGAGATGACCGTCCTCTACGACGGCACGACGAGCATCGAGGGCGACGGGGCCGTGGCCCGGCACCTGGCCATGGATCGGTACGGTGACCTGTACTTCATCGGCCTGAGTACGCATCTGATGCGGTACCAGCTGCCCGAGGACACAACTCCGCCGACGGTGCAGGCCCAGGTCCGCCCGAACGGCGACGTCTCGCGTGGCCGCCGGGTGATCAAGCTGTCCGCCTCGGATGACGATACGGGCGTGGCCGCGATCCATTACCGCGTCGACGGCGGTTCCTGGCAGACATATCGTCGCGCGATCGTGGTCGACGGTGCGGGCGAGCACGTTGTGGAGTACCGCGCCGTCGATCATGCGTGGATCCCGTCTGCGATCGAGTCGGTCTCGTTCACGATCGAAGACTGAGACTCGCATGATGGGGCCTGGCCGAGCGGGGAAGCGGTGGTCGTGGCGCTTCCCCGCTCGGCCGGGTCGGTCGGGACGTCCTCGTCGTCGCAAGCGGTGAGGGTCGGCATGAGGGATTCGGAGAGGACGAAGACGTGATGGATTCCGGGAGGCTTGCCGTCGACGGCGGCACCCCCGTGCGCACCGCTCCGCTGCCGAGCGTGTCGACGGCAGCCGGACGCAGGCTCGGGGACGAGGAGGTGGCTGCCGCCGAAAGGGTGCTGCGCAGCGGCGCCCTCAACAGCACGATCGGCGTGGAGACACGCCGGCTGGAGGAGGAGTTCGCTGACTACATGGGGGTGGCGCACGCCGCGGCGTCGAGTTCCGGCACCGCTGCGATCCACCTCGCCGTGGCGGCCGCGGATCCCGAACCGGGCGACGAGATCATCACCACCGGCCTGTCCGATGCGGGCACGGTGCTGCCGATCCTCATGCAGAACGCCGTTCCGGTGTTCGCCGACGTCGATCCCGACACCGGAAACCTGGACGTCGACTCGGTGCGGGACCGGATCACCGACCGGACCCGCGCGATCATCGCCGTCCATCTGTTCGGCCAGCCCGCTCCGGTGACCGAATTGCGCGCGCTCGCCGACGAGCATGGCATCGTGCTGATCGAGGACTGTGCACAGGCCTATCTCACCCGGTGTGCACCGGACGGTGCGCTCGCCGGGACGGTGGGACACCTCGGCTGCTTCAGCCTGCAGCAGACCAAGCACATCACCGCGGGTGACGGGGGACTCACCGTGACCGACGACCCCGCGCTCGGCCGGCGCGCGCGGCTGTTCGCGGACAAGGCGTGGCCCCGGGACACCGACGAGCGGACACACCTGTTCCTCGGTCTGAACTACCGCATGACCGAGTTGCAGGCCGCCGTCGCCCGGGAACAGCTGAAGAAGCTGCGGACCGTCGTCGACGACCGGCGGAAGCGCGCGGAGGCGTTGACCGCCGTGGTGAACGGGTTGCCGGGGCTCTCGGCCGGCGCGCACGAAGGTGCCACCTACTGGCTCTTCCCGTTGTTCATCGATCCCGCTCGCGCCGGGGCGGACGCCCATCGATACGCCGAGGTGCTGACGGCCGAGGGAATCCCCGCCACGTCCGGGTACATCCAGCGCCCGCTCTACCTGACGCCGATGCTCACCGAGCGCCGGACGTACGGCGAATCCGGCTTCCCGCTGGCCGTGCCGCCCGCGTCCGTCGTTCCTCGCTACGAGCCCGGCCTCTGCCCGGTCACCGAGCGGCTGATCGACGAGCGGCTGCTCGTGCTCGGGTGGAACGAGAACTACACCGACGACGACGTGGCGGACATCATCACCGCGGTTCGCAAGACGCACGCGGCCCTCGCCCCGGCATCCTGACCGGAGCGAGGCGCCCCGTCGACGGTGGTGCGGCGTCCCAGGCCTGCTACGCGACGGTCCAGGACGCCGTGCCGGCGGGGATGTCGACGGTGAGCTCCAGGAACTCGCGGCCGTGGCGGCGGACCGGAGTCACGGTGCCGTCGCCGTCCTGGAGCCGATACGGGTTCCGGTCCGCACGCTCCGGGAACGGAAGCAGGATTCCGGCGCCGGGCAGCCCTTCGTCGGCGATCGTCTTCACCCGCCAGCCGTCGTCGGCGCGCTGGACCGCCAGCCGCACTCCGCGACGTCGGCGTTCCCACGCGTTGATGCGCCCGCTGGTCCACCACTGCATGCCCCGGCGGCGGACCTCGTCGGCGAGGGCGAGGCAGGCCTTGCGGGTGGCGGGCCGGCGGTGCAGGTGCGGGCCGTGGAAGAGGAAGTGTGCGACACCGTGCTGCGCCAGCGCCGCGTCGATGATGACGTCCCGGATGCTCTCGTGGCCCGCCAGCGCCAGATCCTGCGTGTGCAACGGGAGGTTGAGCACGTCGTAGTAGCGGTAGCCCTGATCGGCTCCCGCGATCGGGAACGAGACATGTGTGGTGCCGAACGGGAAGCCGATCGTGCCCTGCTTGCTGGGGCCGCGGGACTGGTCGATCTCGATTCCGACGCGCTCGCACCAGTCGTAGAACTCGGTCCATCCCTCCCACCGGGTGTAATGGTTCTTGTTCGAGACGATCCGTTCGGTGCCGGTCACGGCCTGTGCCCACGCGTACTGGGCGCGGAACTGCGGCCATCCCCAGGTCGCGATGTCGGCGTCGTGCATGGCGTTGTAGTGCAACGCCTGCTCGTGGCCGGCGGCGGAGACCGCGGCGTACGTCTCCGGCCGGTAGCCGCCCGGGTACAGCTGGCACCACGTGACGGACACATCGGCCTCGTCGAAGACCTCGAGCGCGGTGCGCCCGTGCTCCTCGACGTTCTGGTCGGCGTCGTGCGACATGTGCCCCACCGCCGGCACCCCGGCCGGCCAGTAATGCAGCCACGGCGTCACGACGTCCACCTGGTCGGCCGTCCACCACAGGATCTGCAGGAACACCGAGCGCCACAGGTCCGCATGCGGCCGGTGGAACATCGGCAGGCCGCTGGCCGGCGGGATCGTATGTTCGTACGTCTGCATGGCCGGCTCGCCGGGCGGGAGGGCACGGTCGGCGGTGAAGTCGAGGGCGAGGCCGTCCTCGCACTTGAGGATTCCGTCGTCGATCGGCGCGGAGCCGTCGGCGGCGGGCTGTCCGTCGTGGTGCACAGGGTATCCCTGCTGGATGCGGACGATGCTCTGCCACACGTCGGCTGCACAGCAGACGACCACGCCGGCGCCGACGCGGCGGGCGGTGATGGCGGCCGTATCGCCGTCGTCCCACGTGGCCAGCACCCGTACGGTGGTGTCGGCGGGCTGGAGGCGGACGCCGCCGATCGCGTGCACCGGCACATCGGGCGCCTGGGTCCACGCGTCGTCGTCATGGGCCACACGTACATGCCCGTCGTCGACGCTCCCGGCGGTGCTGACCCCGGCGACCTCGGCGAGCGCGCCGGGTTCGCCTACGGTGAGCAGCGCTCCGCCCGCGCGCACCCAGGCGGCGAGCCGGTCGATCGCGGCGTCGTCGAGCGCGGGCGTGCGGGTGAGAACAAGGAGGCCGACGTAGTCGCCGGTGGCTGTCTCGTCCACCAGGTCGAGGCGACGGTAGGGCAACCGGACGTGGTCGAGCACCTCGGTGGCGTATCGCCACCACGCCACCGACCCGTCGGCGCTGGCGGACGCGGTGCCCGCGGCATCGAGTACAACTGCGATGGTCCGGTCTGTCGACATGGCGGATCTCCTTTGCCGGCCGTGTAGATCAGCTGCCGCTGTGAAAGGAGATAATACAGGCGAGCGTAAATGAAATTAAGGCCAGACCATATTAAGATCCGATGCCGCCGCAGGGTCAGCCGTTCCCGGTCCGCCCGGGCATCTTCTCCACCAGCAGTTGATAGGGACGCGGCGGGCGGCCCACCTTGCTGGAACGGGCCGGGGGCATCGGCCACGCCAGGCCCTCGTCCACCAGGGTGTGCAGCATGCGCCGAGCGGTCCGCAGGGTGACTCCGAGCATGTCCGCCACCCGCTCGGCGTCGACGATCCGCTCCGTGTCGTTCTCCTGTTCCAGCTTCTCGGCCAGCCGCGCCAGCACGTCGAGCGCCTTGGAGTCCTTCACCGGAGCGTGCGCGGCGGCGGACGGGCCCTGCTGGCGGGCCGCGGGGAGCTGAAGCACGGTCTCACCCGGGCCGACGAGGTATGCGGTGCCGCCGCCGGCCGCGGACGCCTTGTCCACGGCCGCCTGGGCGTTCAGTTCCGCCTCGCGGGTGGAGCGGCCCAGGCCGATGCCCAGCTCCAGCTGGATGCCGAGCTCGGCGGAGATCCGGCCCAGGAACGGAGCCACGTTCAGCTCGTCCGTCGCCATGTTGAGCGATCCCATGGTGGTGACGATCAGGTAGCTGTGCTCGTCGCGGACGAGGACGGCGGCGTCCATGGGCCGTGCGTCGCGGAGCAGTTCCCGATGCAGCGAGAGCTTCAGTTCCTGATACCAGTAGTTGCTCGGGCTGGCATGTGCGGGCAGCGCCCCACTAGGCACCCGCACGATCATGGTGACGATGCGGGACTCTTCCAGCTTTGCGCCGCTGCCGACCAGCGTGGCGGTCTGCAAGGCGTGCCGGATGGTGATGCCGGCCGGCGTCATCTTCAGCGACGGGATCGAGGCGTCGGCCAGGGCGGCGGCCACGGTGGGCACGGTGGTCACCGCACCCGTGGTCTCCCCCCGGTCGTAGAGATCCCGGTGGAACGCCAGGAACGTGCTGGCCGAGTCGGGGCCGGCGTACGGCTGCACGTGCACGTGCCGGGCATCGAGGCCGATCTCCTGGTAGGCGGCGCGAACGTCGTCGACGGGAACGGAATCCAGGCTGATCCGCAGCGGATCGAAGGTGCCTTCGAGGGTGCCGCGGAGCAGCGTGCCGTACAGGGCAGAGCCACCGACGGGCACATACGTGGCCGGCACCGGGAGGTCGCCGTGCCTGGTGGCGACGTCGTAGGGGAGGGGGCCGGCGAAGAGGCAGACGTCCACGCGGGACGCGATCTTCATCGCCTGCGCGTGCGCGTCCTGCTCATCGTCGTAGACGGCGGCGATCAACCGCCAGGACGGGTTGCCCGATTCCCGGGCTACCGCCATGATGCGATGGACGATCTCATCGGCGCCGACCACGCCTACCGTGACCTCTTCGCGCGTACCGTTGCCCGGTTGGTGCATGATCCGCTCCTGCCTGCGTCGTCATCCCGAGAAGGCAATTTTGACACGTACCTATTGTGCCGTTCAGGGCTGTCCGTTCGGCCGGAGGTGGCGGCCACGTGCGAGAACGGGCTTGATCCGACTAGCGTACTGACGCCGACCGTCGCCGGGGTAGGTCTGAGCGGATTAGGGCAGCCTGAACAACGTACGGAAAACCGAAGCTGGGACGATGCGGATATGCGGCTTGATCACGTCTCTTATGCGGCCGGACCGGATGGGCTGGATGCGACCGCCCAGCGGCTGGCAGACCGGCTCGGCGTCGAATTCGTCGACGGCGGCTTGCACCCTCGCTTCGGCACGCGGAACCGGGTACTCCCGCTCATCGGAGGTCACTACGTCGAGGTGGTGGCGGTTCTGGACCACCCGGCGGCCGATCGTGTTCCGTTCGGTCAGGCGGTGAAGGCACGCTCGGAGATGGGCGGCGGCTGGCTCGGCTGGGTCGTCGCCGTGGATGACCTGAGCGCGGTGGAGCGGCGGCTGGAGCGGCCGGCCGTGCAGGGGAACCGGAAGCGGCCGGACGGCGTCGAGCTGTTGTGGAAGCAGATCGGCGTGAAGGGCCTGATCAACGATCCGCAACTGCCGTTCTTCGTGCGCTGGGAGTCGGACCCGGGACACCATCCGTCGGTGGGCGGGCATGATGTGCAGCTGGTGGGGCTGGAGATCGCCGGCGACCCGCACCGGGTGGCCCAGTGGCTGGGCGAACCGGAATCGCACCCGCTGGAGGACGTCAACGTGGTGTGGAGCAACGTCAACGGCCAGCCCGGCCTGCAGGCGGTCAACTTCCTCACCCCCTCCGGCCTCGTCACCCTCTAGCCCTCCCGCCCTAAATGATCATGTGAAGTGGGTTTTCTCGTGCTCTACCAGGTCTGCAGCCCTGGTAGAGCACGAGAAGACCTGGTACGGCGCCACGGTGACCGGCGGCACGTTATCCACAGCCATGTCTCCCGCGACCCCTACTTATCCACAAATGCGGGTGCGGGCTTTCGTTCCGTTGCTCCGGCGACGAAGATCGCCCACGTGGACGCACTCCTGCAGGCAAGAGCCGCTCAACAGCACCATGTCGTGTACCGTCCGCAACTGCTCGACGCCGGATACACGGACGACGAGATCGGGCGACGCCGACGAGCCGGCGAATGGGTAACCGTTCGACGCGGAGCGTACATGGAAGCTGACCTTTGGGAGTCCCTCGATGAGGTGGCAAGGCATCGTGCGAGGGCGGCGGCGGTCGTGCATCAGTTGAAGGTGCCGGCCGTGCCGAGCCACGTCACGGCCGCCGCCCTGCTGGACCTGCCACTCTGGGGAGTGGACCTGTCGATGGTCCATGTGACCCGTGCCGATCTGCACGCGTCCCGCGTCGAAGCAGGCGTCGTGCACCACGCCGCAGGTTTGAACGACGACGAACTCTGCGACGTCGACGGGGTGACGGTCACCGGACCGGAACGCACCGCCGTCGACGTCGCGCGGCATGTACCGTTCGAGGCCGCCGTCGTCGTCGCCGATGGTGCGCTCCGTCGTACCGGGAACGACCGTGAGCGCCTACTCGCGGTGATGGATCGCATGCGGACGTGGCAAGGAGCCCGCGCCGCCGGAAGGGTGGTGGCATTCGCCGACGGCGGGTCGGAATCCGTCGGTGAGTCGCGGGCCCGGGTACAGTTCGAACGGATCGGCCTGCCGACTCCGCGGTTGCAGGCGGAGATCCTCGGGGCGGACGGCGAGCTCTATCGCGCGGATTTCCTCTTCGAGGAGGAGAACACACTGGGTGAGTTCGACGGGCGAGCGAAGTACCAGCGTTACCTTGAGCCGGATGAGGAGCCCGCCGACGTGGTGTGGCGGGAGAAACGGCGCGAAGATGCCCTACGTGGCATGGGCTATGGCGTCGTCCGGCTCACGTGGGCCGACCTCCGTCGTGATGCGATCGTCAGGGAGCGATTCATGGCGGCGTTCGGGCGGGGCGAGGCCGGGCGACGGCGCGCGGCGACGCGGCCGGAGGGGTAGCGCGTGCTCGCCCGATAGGGTAACCGCCCGCGCTAAGAGGTTTTCTCGTGCACCACCAGGACTGCAGACATGGTGGTGCACGAGGAAACCCACTTCACATGATCATTTGGGGCTCTCCGTCCCGATCCGTGGGTTAGCGGCCGGGGAGGGCGGGGCGGTATCCGCCGAGGGCGAGCATGGCCAGGGCGATGAGGGCGTGGGGGTCTTTGAAGCCGTAGGCGGTGCGGGTGATGACGC
>NZ_JAAGOA010000010.1 GCF_010550675.1 Phytoactinopolyspora halotolerans
CCTCAACAGCCTCATCCTTACCCGACGACCGAGACGCCCCCGACTGCCGCGCACGCACCCGCTTGTAATGGTTGTACACCGCAACCGACAACGCCTTCTTCGCCACCTCCTGACCGATGACGTACTGCTCCAAGAACTCGTAGATCTCACGCGGCTTCGGCAGCTCCGACAACCCACCCGTCTCCGGGTTCTCGCTGAGCTCTTCCTCGATGATCTCGTTGCAGAGGTCGATGCACTCGTCACAGATGTACACGCCAGGCCCTGCGATGAGCTTCTTGACCTGCTTCTGGCTCTTGCCACAGAAAGAGCACTTGAGCAGATGGTCGGCGTCGCCGATACGTGCCACGCGGAGTGTCCTTCCGTCGTCTCAGGTGCTGACATGCCTGTCGAACCGCGGACGTCGCGCCGCGTCCTTCGACGGTACATCCTTTCCCGGCTGCGTGGCACTCAACCCCGCAGCCGGGCGCGTCGCTGGACCTACCCGACCAGGCTCGCCTTACGCGAGGAGGTGAAGTTGTCCACCAGTCCGTAGTCGATGGCTTCCTGGGTGGTGAGGATCTTGTCCCGCTCGGTGTCCGCGCGGATCTGCTCGGGTGTCTTGTTGGTGTGCTTGGCGATCAGCTCCTCCATGAGCCGCCGCATGCGCTCGATCTCGTTGGCCTGAATCTCGATGTCACTCGCCTGGCCGAACATGCCCTCGGCGAGCGCAGGCTGGTGGATCATGACCCGTGCGTTCGGCACGGCGAGCCGCTTGCCCGGCGCACCGGCCGCTAGCAGGACGGCAGCCGCGGACGCCGCCTGGCCCATGCAGACGGTCCGGATGTCCGGCTTGATGAACTGCATGGTGTCGTAGATGGTGGTCATCGCCGTGAATGAGCCGCCCGGCGAGTTGATGTAGATCTCGATGTCACGGTCCGGATCCATCGACTCCAGGCAGATCAGCTGCGCCATGACGGCGTTCGCCACGTCGTCGGAGATCGGCGTGCCGAGGAAGATGATCCGCTCCTCGAACAGCTTCGCGTACGGGTCGATGCGCCGGAAACCGTAGGAGGTGCGCTCCTCCCACTGCGGGATGTAGTAGTTCATCGCGTCGTCTCTCTTGTCTCGGTGTGACGTGGAAGCTGGTCAGGCCTCGTTGCTGGGCAGCTGGGAGGCGCTGGTGATGACCTGGTCCACGAAGCCGTACTCGCGCGCCTCGTCGGCGGTGAAGTAGCGGTCGCGGTCGCTGTCGCGCTCGATCTCCTCGACGTCACGCCCTGTGTGCTGGGCGATCAGGGCAGCCATCTCGCGCTTGGTCCGAACCAGCGACTCGGCATGGATGCGGATGTCGCTGGCCGTGCCGCCCACACCACCGGACGGCTGGTGCATCAGGATCTTGGCGTGCTGCAGCGCGTAACGCTTGCCCGGCGCCCCGGCGCAGAGCAGGAACTGGCCCATGGAGGCGGCGAAGCCCATCGCCACGGTCACGACGTCGGGCTTGATGTACTGCATCGTGTCGTAGATCGCCATACCGGCGAAGACCGACCCACCAGGCGAGTTGATGTAAAGATGGATGTCCCGGTTCGGATCCTCAGCCGCCAGCAAGAGCAGCTGAGCGCAGATCGCGTTCGCGTTCTGGTCGCGCACCTCGGCACCGAGGAAGATGATGCGCTCGCGCAACAGGCGGTTGTAGATGTGGTCGTCCAGACCCATGCCCGAAGAGGGCGTCTGGGCCTGCGGGAAAGAGACGGAATCTGGCGTCTCCAGACGTGGGTTCACCGTACGCTCCTCAGGCTCTTGCCGATCATGGTCACGGTTGTCAGTGACACTGGTGTCCTATCTGTACTGCCCGGCGCCGCTCCACACCGATCCGGTACCGGGCCTAGTGGGATTCAACGCCGCAGCACTGACACTAACCAACTGAACCACCCGCACCTTCCATGCCCCGGCCCCTGTTCGCTCATGGCGTGCGCGGCCCTGCTGACGTTCGCTCACAGCGTTCACAAAACGGCTGACGCCGGCACCGAGATACTCGGCACCGGCGTCAGCGTGCAAAGTGTCAGAGTCCAGCTGGAGACTTAGGCCTCAGGCTTGGACGCGTTCTCGTCGTCCGAGGCCGAGCCGCCCGGTTCGGCGTCCGCGGACTCGGCGCCCGCGGGCTCGGCATCCTCCGACTGAGCCTCGTCAGAGTCGGCCTCGGTCTCGTCGATCTCGGCGAACTCGACTCCACCGGCCGTCGCCGCCTCGACACCACCTTCCGCCTCGCTCTCGTCCACCAGGCTGCCGTCCTCGAGCAGCCGGTCGAGGTCGACCGTCTCACCCGAGGCGTCAACGACCGTCGCCTTCTCGACGACCATGGCCAGCGCCTTGCCGCGGCGCACGTCAGCGGCGGCAGCAGGAAGCTCGCCGTTCTCCACCAGCCGCTGCGCCAGCTGATTCGGGTCCATCCGGCGCTGCATCGCCTGCTGAACCACGTAGGCGGACAGTTCCTCCTGGCTGGCCTCGAGCTCCTCGGCCTTGACGAGTTCGTCCAGGACGAACTGCTGGACCAGGCTGTCGCGGAACTGCTTCTCGAACTCCTGCCGATGATCGTCGTCGCCGTGGCCGTCGCTGAAGTGCTGCTCCACCTGGGCCTGGACGATCTCCTCCGGGATCGGAACGTCGCCGGCCTTCTCGATCAGCGCCTCCAGAACCTTGTTCCGGGCCTGCGTCGCCTGCTCGATGCGCGCCTCCCGCAGGGCCTGCTCACGCAGATCCTCGGTCAGCTCCTCGAGCGTGTCGAACTCACTGGCCAGCTGCGCGAACTCGTCGTCCAGCTCCGGGAGCTGCTGCTCCTTCACACCGGTGACGGTCACCTCGCAGTCGACTTCCTCACCCTCGTGGGTTCCGACCAACGTGGTCCGGAAGGTGGCGGACTCGCCCGCGGACAGGCCGGTCACCGCCTCGTCCAGACCCTCGATCATGCCGCCGCTGCCGATCTGATACGACACGCCGGTTGCCTGGCCACCCTCGATCGGCTCACCGTCTGCGGTCGCGTTGAGATCGATCTGGACGAAGTCGCCCTCGGCCGCCGGCCGCTCGACACCCGCCAGGGTGCCGAAACGCGCCCGAAGGTCGTCGAGACGCTTGTTGACGTCCTCATCGGTCACCTCGAGGTCATCGACCTGGACCTCCAGGCCCTCCCACTCCGGCAGCTCGATCTTCGGCCGGACGGCGACCTCGGCGGTGAACTTCAGCTCCTCGCCGTCGTTGAGCTCGGAGACGTCCAGCTCCGGTTGCCCGAGCGGCTGGAGGTCGTTCTCCCGGATGGCATCGCCGTAAAGCTTCGGGATGGCGTCGTTGATAGCCTCTTCCAGCACGACGGGGCGCCCGACGAACTGGTCGATGGCGAGCGGCGGCACCTTGCCCTTGCGGAAGCCGGGGATGTTGACCTGGCCGCTGATGCGCTTGTACGCAGATTTGATGTTCGGCTCGAGTTCGGTGAACGGAACCTCGACTGCGAGCCGGACCCGCGTCGGGTTGAGGGTCTCGACGACGCTCTTCACGCTGACGTGTCTCCTGTAGTGGGTGGCCTTGTGTTTGCTACGTGGCTTATGTCACAGGTCAGTGGTGGACCCATGTGTCAGGCCCACCACCGTACCCGCTGGCTGGTCGGGGCGACAGGACTCGAACCTGCGATCTCCTGCTCCCAAAGCAGGCGCGCTAGCCACTACGCTACGCCCCGCGTGCCTCACCAAGTCTACGGTAGGACGCGCTATAGTCTTAACCGGCGGGTGCTCGCAGCCGCCGCGCGGGTGTAGCTCAATGGTAGAGCCCCAGCCTTCCAAGCTGGTTGTGCCGGTTCAATCCCGGTCACCCGCTCCACAGCGAAACAGCAGGTCAGAATAGGTCTGGCCCTGATCTTGGCTTCGACCTTCTTTGTGGTGTTTGCGAGGTTCGTGCGATCCACGTGCGATTAGCTCGTCGGGCTTTCTGGCCCGTGCTGCTGGCTTTGGCCTCGTCGGGGCCGGTTGCCGGACCGCTCGTGGCGGTGTGCTGCTCGCCGATGGCGGCGCTCAGTCTCCGGGCGATCTCCCGGTCGCGTTCGTTGGTGGCGTGCTGGTAGATCAACGCGGCGCGCATGCTGGCGTGCCCCATCCGGTTCATCAACTCGCGCGTGGTGGCACCGGAGAGTGCGGCGAGGTGGTTGCCAGTGTGCCGGAGGTCATGAAACCGGAAGCCGTCGGGCAGGCCTGCCTTCCGGACGGCCGCCGCCCAGTTCGCGCTGCGGTGCCAGTTCCCGCGCCGCAGCGTCGCGCCCTTCTCCCCTGTGAACAGCAACGCTTCCGACGACGACGCGACGTATGTGACCAGATGGCGCTCGAATTCGGGAACCAGGATCGGCGGCAGCGCGACAGTGCGGAATCCCGCTGCGGACTTCGTCGGGCCCGGGACGAGCTGGCCAGAGTCAAGCTGAGCGAGCTTTCGCGGCACCCGGATGCTCGGCGCTGAAAGGTCGACGTCGCTGCGGCGCAGCGCTATAAGTTCACCCCACCGGAGCCCAGTGAACGCGGCCGCGAGGATGAGCAGTCTGAACCGCTCGGGCATGTTGTCCGCCAGCGCGTACACCTGAGGTATCGACGCAACGGGCCGTTCCGGTGAGTATTCCTTGTCCGCACTCTTGATCCGGCACGGGTTGCGCTTGATCCGACCGTCGTCCACCGCCGTGTTCATGATCGCCCGCAGCAGCCGATACGACTTGGCGACCCGGATCTCGCTCCGTCCCGCATCCCGCAACTCGGCGCGCCAGGACCGCACCACCTCCGTCGAGATCTCCGTCAGCGCTCGCTGCCCAAGGAACGGCTCAAGGTGCAGCCGGAACAGGGACCGGTAAATCTCCCTCGTTCGCTCGCTGACCTCGCGCTCCGCGATCCACCGAGACGCATACTCGCTGAACTTCACCTGCCCGAGAAGCGGGTCTATCCACTCGCCGCGAAGAATCTCCGACTCCCGCAACGTGAGCCAGTCGCTGGCCTCGCCCTCCCGCTCGAACGTGTCCGGAGCATAGCGACGCTGCCCGTCGTCGCCGAGGTAACTGGCCTGGAACCGACCCGACGGAAGCTTGCGCACCCAGCCGAACCGGCGACGGCCCTGTCGGGCCATCACGCCACGACCCCTCGCCGCGTCACGCGAGGTTCGACGGTGCCTTTCTCGACGAACTCGGCGACCGCGCTCTCCGGGATACGAACGTGGCGACCCACGTGGACGAACCGGATACGGCGTCCGGCGATCAACCTGCGCGGAAACCTCTCAGTTGTGCCGAGCAACTCAGCGACTTCAGCCACGGACAGCAAGCGCTCCACCATCGACGGTTCCTTCCCCCGGCGCCCAGAACTCCCTACGCCTATAGGGAGCCCCAAACCCGCGCACATCACCCCGGTCCAACCGATGCGCCTGGGTTTTCAGATCTCCCGACACCTCTTGGGTGCCGCCGCCGCGCGCACACGGCTGCGTCTCCGATGTGTCTTCGGCAAAGCGATAGCTTCCGCCAGCGGCGGGAGCTATCGCGTGTTGATTTGCGGCCAGCCGTTGACCGCCTTCGACGCCCCCGATGGGGCGAACCGTCCTCGACATTCCAGGGCGAACGCAGCAGGTGAGCGAGTTCACCCTCCAGGTGCTGTCCGCGACGTCGTAGATGGTGAGGAGCAGCACACGTCCCACGACACCGGCGGGTCCGTCACGAGCAGACAAGAATAGGCGGGCGTTCACCGCGGTCGGGGCCGAGGGATAAGCGTTGGCATCGCACGTCGCTGTCGTAGGTGCAAGGTAGTGTGCAGCCCATGGCGCACAGCATGCTGGGTAGTCTGATGAGACAGGCAGCGCAACGAATGCGGCTCGACTTCGAAGCGAGCGCAAATGCCGTAGGCCACAACGCATCAAAGGGGACCGTGCGAGAAGGCATCTTAAACGGCTATTTGAAGAAATACATGCCGCGGAATGTGCTCCCAGTCGGCAGCGGGGAGGTCATTGATGTGGACGGTGGGCGTTCACGGCAATGCGACCTCCTTGTCGTCGATCCCTCGCACCCTCCTCTCTATGTGGGGGAAAGCGATGAGCACAGCATCGTTCCGGCCGAGTGCGTGTATATGGTAATCGAGGTAAAGTCGAACCTTACGGTATCGGAACTGAACCAAGCGTGCGAGAATATTCTCAGCGTGAAACAACGACCGAAGCGGGCATTCGTGAGACAGCCTATTGGCCAGGTCATCAAACGCTACGGTCGAAGCTACGACTACTTTCCGACCGTGGGTGTTATTTTCGGATACGATGGCGCCTCGCTCCACGCCTTGGGCGACGCATTAGCAGAGTGGTCGCTCAATCATCCTTCCGAACATTTGCCGGACAGCGTATGGATATTGGGCAAGGGATGGTTCAACTGGACGGGATCGACGGGGCATCCGACCCCCTATCCCGAGCCTGGATCTTCACTGCTTTCATTAAAGCCGTGGAAAGATCAAGATATCTTACTTCCGATGACCCTCCACCTCCATACGCACCTCGTCAGCGCATTTATGGAACCGCTCGACCTCGTCCCATACGCGGATCGTGATTCTCTAGGCGTATCCAGTAGGAGATGGTTCTTCCACGATGGCAATTCGGCGGCCGGCACCGTGTCGACGCTCGACTTCGATTGATTGAAAGGTTCACGAGCGATTGGAAGATCAATCGCCTGGTCACGGAGGAACACTGGGGGCCAACTGCACATGCGGAGCGGATACCCGATCTGTTGCGATCGACTCAGCCATCGGCTCGTGAGCCCGGGGCGGCGTAAGCCGCGTCCACGCCTACACCATCCGAGGCTTGCGTGAAGGTCTCCGTGTTCGGCCACGTACTGTTGTGAGGCACACCAAGCCCGCCGTCGAATTCGTTGGGCCAGACACGTTGGCAAACGAGAGGCCTGAGCCGCTACCGACACGCGTCAGCGGCGGACGGACAACTCACCGGATTTCCCCCTGAATCTCTGGAGAGGCGTGGTGGGGATGCGCACCCTTGACACCGTGGTACCGAGCCGCCCGCAACCGCATCAAGGCACGCCCAAGCAGATCGGCATCGGCTACGGGGAGAGCGGGTGGGCCCGCGCGGCGAGCGCGGTCTGATCTGTAGGTCCTGGGCCATGCGACGTCCGAGACGTGGCCGATGGTCTGAAGACTACTGAACCGGCGGCGGCGCGGCCGCTTAGCCGCCGCTTTGGAACTGCGGCTCACCCGGCCAAGTGTCCGGTCTCAGGTGCAGAATGGCGGTCTGTGCTTCCGAGACGGAGGTTGGGATGGCGCCGCGGATAGAGAGCCTCTCGGTCAGAAACCTGCGCTCTGTCGGTGATGAGCGTGTGACCGTCCGATTCCCAGAGAGCGGGGTCCTCGTACTGCTCGGCGAGAACAACGCCGGAAAGAGCAACGTCACCAGGGCATTGGACATCCTCTTTGGCGACACCTGGCCCGGCAGTCGACGGCTGGAGGACCACGACTTCCACGAACGCGACAGTGACGGGATCGCGGTCGAGGTCGGCGCTGCCGTGTCCGGCATCCCGTGCACGTACTGCAACGGCGGGGAAGTCGCGTACCTGAGCTGGTCGTACGACCCACAGAATCCGTCGGAGGGCGGCAGCCCAGTTACGTACCGCTTCACATGCAGCAACCAGCGTTGCAACAGGTCCTACGTGAAGAACGAGATGCGGTCCGCGCTCTCTGCCGCTGTCCTCGACGCGGACCGCCGTCTCGACTACCAGCTCAGCTATGCGAGCAAGTACACAATGCTGTCGAAGCTGATGCACCGGTTCCACGAGCGTCTGCTCGCCGACCCCGTGAGAAAGCAACAGCTTGCCCAGGTCTTCTCCAGCCTGCTCGCGGAGTTCGGCGGTGTACCCGAGTTCGCCGAGTTCAAGCGGCTCCTCGCCGAGACTGCAGCGGATCTTGGGCAGAACCTGCCATACCGGCTCGACATCGATTTCAGCGCGTACGACCCGAGCAACTTCTTCCGGTCACTGCGCATCCACCCGACGCTGTCGGGCGACGTGCGGAACTTCGACGAACTCGGCACGGGTCAGTCGCAGGTGTTGGCGCTCGCGTTCGCTTACGCGTATGCGATGGCCTACGGCCAGTCCGACGGGACGATCCTAGTCGTCGACGAACCTGAGGCCAACCTCCACCCGCTGGCCCAGCAGTGGCTCGCCACGCGCCTGAATGGCCTGGCGGAACCGGGTCTCCAGGTGGTCCTCACGACTCACTCGCCGCACTTCGTCGATCTTGTCCATCCGGAGAACCTGGTCATGGTCCGCAAACAGGAGAACGGTGCCACCACTGTCATGCAGCGGACACGCGAAGAGTTGCGTCAGCTACTGCTTGGACGGGGCGCCCACCCGGAGCGAACCCATGCCGAAACCATCGGTCCCTTCTACGCGGCCGGCGCAACTACGGAGATCATCAGCGGGCTCTTCGCCAGGCGCTGTGTCCTAGTCGAAGGACCGACGGAGGCTCTGGCACTCCCTGAACTGCTGCGAGCGCGAGGCCTTGATGTCCTTCAAGAGGGTATCGCGGTCGTCTCCGTCGAGGGCATCAGCAACATTGCCAAATGGCACAGGCTCTTCACCACACTCGGCATCGAGTGCTTTTGCGTGTTCGACACGGACTCGAACAAGACCGGGACGAACGCCAGAGACTTGCTCGCGAATCGCCAAGACATCATGGCGGCGCTCGGACACGACGCAGACAAAGCGAAGGCCGAGAACCTCTCGACCCACCCCATCTCGGTCGAGGACGGCTACGCCACGCTGAACCCCAATTTCGAGGGTGCCTTGGCCGCGCTCTTCGGCGATCGATGGTCGGAGCTCTACGTGGATGCCGCGCCACTCGTGGGTGACTCGAAGTCCCTTCGCGCCCGCTACGCTGCCCAGCACCTGGGCGGCGGAGACTTCACCGGAGACGCAGCCGCCACGCTCGACGCACTCATCCAGGCGATCCGCGGGAAGCCCGCTGAACAGGCAGACGCCAACGAGGCGAAAGAACCCGCGCCGGAACCGTCTGCCCCAGACCAGTCCAGTCCCGACTCCGTGGAGACGAGCGCTCCAACGACAGCTGACGAACCGCCTTTCTGACAACTGCGCCAGGGAGGCGCAGGTCGGCCTTTGCCCCTGTCATCGGCTAGATGAGGACGGCCTCGGCGACGCTGCGGAATCGTACGAGGGCGATACATCTCAAGCTTGTCGTCGTCTTACGGAGAACTTGGTTCTTCTCTCACTTCCATCCTTTCCGCTCGGACCACGGTCCGAGAGACATGGACAGAACCGCTCCACGTCTTAAACCTGCCCGGTCCGAGATATCAGTTCCTCCGATCCGCTCGAACCCCGGGACACGTCTGGCACCTCGAGCTCCGGCGATTCGGTTGTGCGCGTTCCTGGGGCTCCCTGTCTGGTAGAGGGCTCTGGTTTCAGCGCCCGGCCTACTGGCGGGAGGAGCTGCCATGAATTCGATACGTGATGCTGCGGATTCGATCCGTGTGGTGCTGCATGAGCATACCGAGTGGGACCTGTCGGAGCTCTACGCCGCACTCGGGGACGTTGACGAGTTGACGCGTGGCGTGCGATCCCTGTCTCGGCGGATTCGGTTGCACGTGGAGGCCCTGGCCAAGACGCCTGGGTTGCGGGTCGACGAGCTGGGCGAACCCACCGACCCCAGTACCTTGGCGCGGGAGGCCGCCAGGTCTCTGGCTGACGCCGATACCCACATGGCGAGCGCGAACCGGCAGTTCGGCGTGGCGTGGTCGCGGGTTGGGCGGCTCTACGTCCCCGACCACGCCCAGCCGGTGACACGCGCCGCACAGACACGTCGCGTCCTCTCGGCGCAATCCCCTGTCAGCGGGATTCTCCCAGCCTCTACGCGTCGGCCCCCACGGCGACGCCCGGACCTGCCGCCGAGCATGTGACCGCGGGGGCGCCGCGGTCATGATGTCGCTGAAGGAGTTGCACGCCGGTGACGGCTACACCTATCTGCTTCGCCACGTGGTCGACGCCGAGGGCATGGCCGGGACGGTGTCGCCGCTGTCGCGGTACTACGCCGAGTCCGGTAACCCACCCGGATGGTGGATGGGCACCGGCCTCACCGGACTCGCCCACGGCAGCGGAATCGACGCTGGGTCAGTCGTGACTGAGGCGCAGATGGAGCGGCTGTTCAAACACGGCACCGACCCCGCCACCGCCGTACCCCTCGGTCGCCGGTTCGCGCAACCGAAGTCGTGGCGCGAGCGCGCAGACGCCCGCATCCACGCACTACCCACCGACCTGACCGGGCACGAGCGGGCGACCCGTATCGCGGCGATCGAGACGCAGGAACGCGACCGCCCGGCACGGCGGCCGGTGGCCGGGTTCGACTGCGTGTTCTCCCCACCGAAATCGGTGAGCGCGCTCTGGGCGCTCGCACCCGATCAGGTGCGCGCGCAGATCGAGCACGCCCACCACGACGCGCTCGCCGAGGTGTTGCGGGTGATCGAGCGTGACGTCGCCCGCACCCGCATCGGCACCCGTGGTGTCGCCCAGGTCGACACCCGCGGGGTCATCGCGACCGCGTTCGATCACTACGACTCCCGCGCCGGTGACCCGCAACTACACACCCATGTGGTGATCGCCAACCGTGTCCAGGGCCCGGACGGGTCCTGGCGCACCTTGGACTCGCGAGGGTCGTTGTTCCCGGCCGCGGTCGCGATGAGCGAGTTGTACGACACCCTGCTCGCCGACCACCTCACCCAAGAGCTGGGTGTCGGCTGGGAGCGGCGCGGCACACCACGCAAACCGAAGAACCAGTCCTGGGAGATCACCGGCATCCCCGACCAGCTGATCACAGAGTTCTCCCAACGCGCCCACGGCATCGAAGCGGTCAAAGACGATTTGATCGCCGCTTACCGGCAGGCGCACGGCCGCGACCCGGACGACGCCACGATCCTCCGGCTGCGACAGCAAGCCACCTACGCCACCCGCCCAGGCAAGCAGTTTCGCTCACTCGCCGAGATGAGCACCGACTGGCGCGCACGGGCGACTCACGTGCTCGGGAAAGATCCCGGCCAGTGGGCCGCTTCGCTCATCGATCGCGCGGCGGCTTCGCCGACGCACCCCAACTCCGTTGCGGGTTTGGTGGATCGACTCGCTACCGAGGCGCTCACCGAGTTGAGCACCGAGCGCTCGACCTGGCGCACCTGGAACATCCGGGCCGCCGCCGCGCGTGTCTCCATGCCCTACCGACTTCCCACGACATCGGACCGGGATTCGTTGATCGAGGCGATCACCCGCCGGGTGATTGAACTGTCGGTCTGCATCACCCCACCCGAGCTCGCCGACACACCGAAAGTGTTCCGCCGCGCCGACGGCACCTCAGCGTTCCAACGCTCCCACGCCGACGTCTACACCACCACGACCATTCTCACCGCCGAAAACCACCTGCTCGCCGCTGCCGAGTCCCTTACCGCGCCCGTGGTCGACGACGACGTCATACCGAAGACGGTCACCGCGTCGACGTCGCGGCAAAGCACCCTGTCCGACGAGCAAAGCTCCGCTGTGGTAGCGATCGCGATTAGCGGCCGAGTGGTGGACGTACTGGTCGGGCCCGCAGGCAGCGGCAAGACCACCACCCTCGCCGCCCTGCGGAGTGTGTGGGAGGACCAGCACGGTGACGGTTCCGTCGTCGGTTTGGCTCCGTCCGCGGCAGCCGCCGACGTGCTGCGCGAGAGCCTGGGTATCGCGACCGAGAACACCACGAAATGGCTGCACGAATCCACCGGACCAGCAGCGGAACACCGGTTGCGTCGCGCCGCGCACATGCGTGAACGCCGCGCCGCCGCCCTCGCCGCCGGCAGGTCGACCGCGCCCTTCGACGCTGCACTCGCCCAGCTCAACGAAGCGACGCAGCGTTGGCGATTCCACGCAGGACAGCTCGTCATCGTCGACGAGGCATCCCTGGCCGGAACACTCACCCTCGACACGCTGCATGCGCAAGTCGAACGGGCTGGGGCGAAGCTGCTGCTCGTCGGCGATCCAGCGCAGTTGTCCGCCGTCGACGCGGGCGGCGCATTCGGCCTCCTGGCCCGCCACCTCGGCGACCATGCTCCGCAGCTGACCGGCGTGCGGCGGTTCACCCATGCCTGGGAACGCGACGCCACCATCCGCCTCCGCCAAGGTGACACCGACGTCGTCGACACCTATCTCCAGCACGACCGGGTCCATTCCGGTGACAGCGAAGAGGCCGTTGACGCTGCGTACGACGCCTGGAGGGTCGACATGGCCGCCGGCCTCACGTCGTTGTTGATCGCCGCGGACGCGTCCACCGTGCGGGACCTCAACGCCCGCGCCCGCGCCGATCGCGTGACCGCCGGTGACATCGAACCCGACGGTGTCGCGTTGCATGACGGCACCACGGCGGGCCGTGGGGACAGGGTCGTGACCCGCCGCAACAACCGGAATCTGGTGACCGGGGCAAGGTCGTGGGTGAAGAACGGCGACCACTGGACCGTCCAGCACCGCCACGACGACGGCTCCCTCACCGTCACCCGCGCCGCTGGCGGCCATGCAGTCACGCTCCCGGCCGCATATGTGGCCGAGCATGTCGAACTCGGCTACGCCACCACCACCCACCGAGCACAGGGCGCCACCGTCGACACCGCCCACACCATCGTCGACCCCATCGCCACGACACGGGAATCGCTGTACGTGGGGATGACCCGCGGGCGGCACGCCAACACCGCCTACGTCATCACCGACCACGACGACGAGCTCCCCGACGGTCTGGTCCGCGACGCCGGCGGCGTCCTCGTCGACGTGATCCGCCGCACAGGTGCCGAGCTGTCCGCCCGCGAAACCATCACCGCCGAGCAGGACCACGCCACCACCATCGCCCGCCTCGCCGCCGAGTACGACACCCTCGCCCGCGAAGCCGCCACCCACCACTGGACCGGCCTCCTCAGCACCTACCCACTCCCCGACGCCGACGCGGCGGGGTCACCTGCCTACGCCGCACTCGTCTCCGCGATGCGCCGCGCCGACGCCCACGGCCTCAACCCCACGACGCTCCTACCGCGCCTGGCGGACCGGGACGAACTCCACGCCAACGACGACCCGCTCGACCTGCTTGGCCGTCGCCTGGAAGAGGTCACCGATCGTGCCGCCGCCACCGGGCGCGCCCGCACGCGCGGACGCATGATCGTCGGGCTCATCCCCGCTGCCACCCACGTCGTCGACCCCGAGATGCGGAGAGCGCTCGACGAAAGAGAGGCCCTCATCGAGCACCGAGCCGCAGCGTTGGTCCAGCAAGCCATCACTGAACGGTCACCCTGGCTCACCGGCATCGGTCCTGCACCGCCAAACCCGCAGCAGCGGAAACATTGGATGCGCTGTGTCACCACCATCGCCGCCTACCGCGAACGCCACGAAATCACCGGCCCGGACGCCCTCGGCGATCAGCATCGCCGTGACGACTGGGCCTACCGCAGCGACCGACGGCGCGCCGCCGAAGCACTCCACGCTGTCCGACACGCTTCTGCAGCTGTGGACACGCTGGCTGGTGGAATCGCCCATGAGAGGAGGCCCATCCGCATCAGCGGCCCTGCCCTCTAGGGCAGGCGCATCCTCAGAGGTGGATCAGCACAGCGCCGGGGGTCCGGAGTCAGGGCTTTCGTCGCTGGCTGGGCCGGTCCTGGTGCCACGTCTTGATTGTCGATGCCCACCACAACGGGCCTACCGCCGGCCGGAAATCCGGGTCCGGCATCTGACCGCGGCTGAGGTACGTGCGCACCGCGTTCGGGGTGACCCCAATGTATGCGGCAACCTCTGTAACGCTCCAGATCTCGTCGTCCTCGGCCACGGCAAGCCACCCTAGTATGCTGCGTTGCGCTGTACTGCTAATCGCAGTATCGTGACGGTGCCGCCGCCTTGGACCGTCTCCATGTGATGCCGGCCGTTGGCGACGACGCGTCATAACCGAATAGGCGGGACCGCCCGGAGTCAGCAGCTCCGAACGGTCCCTTGATCCCCACCAGAACCAGCCTGGAGGAGACCCGTGAGTACGCTACCCAACCATGCCCGGTTGTGCGGTGACCGGCCATGACCCACGCCTCGCCCGAACCGTTCGACCCGCATACTGGCCCGCCTGGCTACGTCTACCATAAGCTCGCCGACCACATCGCTACGCTCATCAATGCAGGTACGTTGAAGCCCGGCACGCGGCTCCCCGCCGAGGCGGAGCTGGCACGCACGTACGACGTCTCCGTCGGGACGCTGCGCCACGCCGTTCGCGACCTCTGCGCACGCGGGCTGGTCGTCAAGATCCCCGCCAAGGGCACCTACGTCGCTGGAAGTAGGTGACCGGCGATGGAACAACATACGTTCACCTGCACCGCGACCCGAAATGACCGAAGCTGGTTCATCCAATGCGATCAGCTCCCGGCCGCTTGCACCATAGTGAGGATCCTCACCCAAGCCGCTCCGCAGATGAAGCGAGCGCTCGCCGCCAGCCTCGCCGTGCCCGAAGACCAGGTCGCCGTTGACGTCCGGCCTGTCTTACCCACGGCCGTTCACGAGCACCTCAACCTTGCCAAACAACTCCGCCGGACGGCAGCTAAGGCCAATCACGCAGCAGCCGTCCACACACGCACAGCCGCGCACATCCTCAACAAAGAGGGACTCTCACTCCGGGACATCGGAACCGCCCTCGGAGTTTCCCATCAACGCGCCCATCAGTTACTCAGTCCGAAGCAGGTGAAGTCATGACGACAGCACCGTGGACGCGAGTACCGGCACGGCGGAGCAACACTCGTGAAGTCGCGCTATCGATCCACGACTCCCGATCCAAGTACACTGCTCGCATGAGCGGAGAACGCGAGGAGTTGGCGCGGCTCGTCGAGGAGATCCCCGATGAGCAGGTTCCGCGTGCGCTCGCAGAAATGCGCAAGCACCTCCGCCCCGTCCGAAACCGTCCATGGCCGCCCGCGTGGTTCGGGAGCGCACCAGGCGACGGCACCGCAGTCGGGGCGAACAGCGAAGAGCACCTCGCCGACGGGTTCGGCCAGTACAAGTGATCGTATGCGACACGGGCCCGTTGGTCGCGGCAGCATTGTCGAAGGACCCGGATCATCACCGATGCGTAGAACTATTCACCGGCCTACACCTCGCCCAGCGCGAGATGATCATTCCCAGCCCGGTAATCGCTGAAGTCGGGTACCTCCTGGCAACCAAGGCCAGCCCGCACGTTGAGGCTGGCTTTCTAGAGTCGCTGGCCAACGAAGACTTCCACGTTGAAGAACTCAAGGTCAGCGACTACTCGCGCATGGCCGAACTCGTCGAGCAGTACGCCGACCTCCCACTAGGGACAACCGACGCCGCGGTCCTCACAGTGACAGAGAGACTCAATATTCAAGAGCTAGCGACGCTCGATCTGCGACATTTCAACGTGGTCAGACCCAAGCACGTCAAAGCACTGACGTTGTTGCCGTAGACGGAGGAGATTCGGCTCTCACGAAATCCGTGAGGGATCTCCGAAGCTTGGCCGCATGCGCACTCTTGGAGTGGCCAAGCGAGGCGAGGGCGACTGAGAACACCATAATATTAGGCAATGACCCCCGAGCCGCCCACCCACCGAATGGAGAGAGCCACCCATGCCTCTAGTGCCTGTCGCCCTCAGCCTCCTGCACCGTTCAGACGGCGCGATCCTTTGCAACCCGACCATAGTTGACATAAATGGAGAACACGAGCTTATCGGGGTTGCCCAGAAGGCACTAGAACAACTTGGTTTTGAATATCCAGACATAGAACTCTACTATGCGGGCGTCGCTATCGGGCTTCCAACAGCGGACGATGATCCATGGAGTCCGATTTCCCGCGCACTACCCGTCGTTGTCGAGGAGAACGGCCGATTCCTGTGGGAAACGTTCCGGCCCGCCCTCACGTACAAGCAACTTGTCACGACAGCAGAATCGGGATTTTGTGCAGATCCGGGCGAGGGGATTTCTCTAATCCTGACTGGCGGATACGGTGGTCTGGAGAGCATAGATTGGCCACTCTTCCTCCACGCATTGGAGTCCACGCGAGACCACCTCATAGTACTGGGGGCAATTTACGGCGGCGTATCGGCCGTTCGCGACATATGCACAGGCGCGAAAAAGGCATTCGACGGAGGCATCTCAGCTATCCGCCGGCTCACCACACATAACTCGCCCGCTGATCCATTAAGCATTGCGCTTGCAGTCGACCGTTCCATCGAGCTACGTCTCGATGTCGTAGCGAGAGGGTTGGACCTCTCGAATCAAGACACGGCCGCACTCCTGGATGTCCTCGGATTCATCCCGACCAATGAAAGGCATATATATACCCAAGGCGCTACTCGGCTATGTAGACTAAATAGAATTCTCTATGAATCGAGCGCAAGATCAGGAGCAATAGATCAAGAGGAACTCAAACAATATCTTACAGAGCTACGGCGAGATATTGACGTTTTAATGGAGGAAGTGGCTAAGAACAAGAGCTCACACCTGGACCAACCCGGCGCCCCGATCGAGCACCTACTTGGGCGCGGTTGGGAACCTCCTCGGTAAGAAGCTCCGCTGCATCACTCGCATCCGGACGAGCCTGCTCGGACCGAGAGCAAGCGAGAACCTGCCGGGCGTCCAATTGGATATAGCCAACCATAGAGCGCGGCCCAAACAGCTACGGACACTGTTCACGCTGGTCAACATCAGAGCGCTCGCCGCGGTCATGGATCAACACCGTTGGCACTGGTGTGGTATCAGGCGAACTGGGCCACGGCCGCGTTGTCAATAAAAGATCGTTGGGGTCACGAAGGGCGATGACACACGGGCCGCAATGGATCTCCTCACCGCAAAGCCGCAAGGGCAGCATAGGGGAGTGAGCTTGATTCATGTATTCCTCGGTAACACGGCATTCGTGCACCACACAACACAATTGGAGCCTGGAGTTGAATCCGATCAACCGCTCCTGCACGGCCTATGCGTGCCCGGCTGCTCCCCGGCCATCTCCGCTTCCATTCTGATACTCGGTTTCGCCTCGCAAGTGCGCCAGCAGGTTCCGGCCAAGCGTCTGCCAGTCCGTCCAGGGCACGCCGCTCCAGTCGGCCAGCATTTGGCCGGACTCCTCGATGGACCACCCCTCGTTCCAGACATAAGGTTCGAGATTCGGCCCATGTGACGCCCAAGCTGCCAGGAGTGATCCACGACGCCGCTCGCTCCGACCGATTACGGCGTGGTACGGATCGGCAGCGCCGGTAGCAAGTACGCGCCGGAATCGATCCATATGAGGGAACCTCCGCCAGGCGTAGCCAAATGCAAATTCGAACTTCAGTTTGTCGGCAGTGATGGCGTACACACCCTCATACAGCACCGCCAGGGCAAGTCCCTGCGCGACGTAGGACTCCTGATTGGCGTTCGACAACGTGGGCTGCGCCATGACCTGACAATACTCAGCCGGAAGAGCTTTGCGCCTCTCAACGCGCCATGTGGGCGCACCGCAGGTGACGGCTCAGGGCATAATGAACCATGCCCAGCCCTCCGGTCAGTAGCGAGATCGCCGCCGCGCTGGGGAAGTTCTTCTTCGCTGGGGCCGGGCCGAGCCACAGCACTCTCACTAGAGCGTTCCTCAACACTGGCTACGGGCAGGACGATCCCTACGACGAGGCCGCCGGCGCGCCCAATAAGCAGCAGCGCGTACTGGCTGTCGTGAACGCAGCGCGCCGACGGCCTGCTGGGGCCCGGCGGCTGGTTGACGAGCTCCTCACTGCCCTTCGCATGGAGGGATGCCTCGAAGACCCGTCCTTGACGAGCCAACGGCAGGCGCTTGGCCGTGCGTTGTCCAGGGCTGGTTGGGCGCTCGACGCCGACGGCTACATGACAACGGTCGGAGTGATAAACCTTGAGACCGGCGGACGTTCAGCCCTTGACGAGCAGCTTGCTCGGCTCCAGCGAAACAGCGAGGACCCCGCTGCCCTTCTGGGCGGTGCCAAGGACCTCCTCGAGTCAATCAGCAAGTTCGTGCTGGAAGAACGGATGATGCTGCCTGACCGCCGGCTCGATTTCGATGAAGCACTCCACCTGGCCCTAGACCAACTCGGCTTGCTACCCAAACTGGTTGATACGGAGGTGCCTGGCGCTAAGCAGCTCCGGGCCATATACCAATCAGCTAAGACGACCGCGTCCACCGTCAACGAGCTTCGCAACCTACAGGGCACCGGTCACGGGAGAACACTTCCAACTGGCGTAAACGCGGAAGCTGGTCGCTACGTGATCCGGGAAGCCGCCCATGTGGCCGAACTTATGCTGGCTGCCCACGACCGGCAAATGGGGCGATCAGAGTAGTCCCGTTGGAAGCGCTGCAATTCTCTCGGCCTGCCCGTCGTAGTCCGAGGCACGAACAGACTACGAGCCGTGCTGGGCGCATAGCGAACGGGTACCAGGAGTCGCGCCCTACGTCGTGCGATTCGCGTGCGATAAGACCCGGCCAATCGCGAGCTGGCGCGGACACCCACGGTCACTGTCCGCGCTGATCAGCACCCCAGTGCTCGCCTCCTGGCCGTTCTTCCAAGCTGGTTGTGCCGGTTCGATCCCGGTCACCCGCTCCACGCACGAAGGCCCAGGTCAGGTGGTAGTTTCCGCTGGTCTGGGCCTTCATCGTTCCACCTCCTCTCAGCCCTTCGTGCCCGCTACGTGCCCGATCGAGCGCCGACGAGCGGAGGATCTTCGTCGCCGTCACCCGGCCCAGTGGTCTTGAGACCGGCGATCAGACTGTCCAGAGCGGCCGCAATGGCGTGATCCCGGCCGCTGGTTGCGTGCTGGTAGATCAGCGCCGCCCGTGCGCTGGAATGACCGAGCCGTTGCATCAGCTCACACAGGCTCGCCCCGGTACTCGCCGCCAATGTGGCCCCGGAATGCCGCAAGTCATGAAAGTGCAGTTCAGGCAGGCCGACCTCACGAGTTGCCCGACGCCAGATCCGATGGAAGTTCGTCCGGCTCGGCGTAGCGCCTTTCGGGCCGAGGAAGACCCGACCATCTGGACCCTTCTCCGCGAACACCTGCAGATGCCACCGAATCTCGGGCACGAGCGCCTCAGGAATGGCAACCCGACGCCGACCCGCCCAGCTCTTGGGCGACGTCACCACGGGCGCTCCCGAGATCTGTTGAACCGACCGGCTGATCTGGATGAAGCGGGCGTCCAGGTCGATGTCACCACGGCGCAGGCCCAGCAGCTCGCCCCATCTCATGGTTCCGAACGCCGCCAGCAGAACCAGCAGCCGATACCGGGCCGAGGCAGCCACCGCCCCCGTACTCCTCTCGCCGGACGTGGGCCGAGCGCAGCACGTTGATCGATATCCGGGTGACCACCGCCGAAAGGTGCGCCTTGGTCGACGTGGGTTGCGACGGCGTGGTTGCAGAGCGCAGCCAGGTCTCATGGACCGCGTCCTCGGCCTCGCTCGCGCTGCCGAGGATCCGGTAGCCGATCGAGAACAGCAACGGGCGCAGCTCCTCGAAATCCTCCGTCAGCTCGGTTCCCGTCTGAGCTCAGTGCCGCTGCCGGAATGGAGCGAGCGTGGTGCGCACGAGGTCGGCGGCGCCCCAGTCGGGTTCGAACTGGGCGATCACAGCCAGGTGCTGGCGTAGCTGGAGGATCGGCATGCGTTCGCGCCAATCGCGGTCGAGCCCGGCCAGCTCGGCGTACAGCTCAAAGAACACATGCGCCTCCGGCGGCGGCGCCGTCGACCACAGATGGGCCAGGTCGACCTCGGCCCAGGTGTACGACACGGCGGGGTCGATCAGCGCGGGCCGCCCATCGGAGGTGGCCATGACGTTCAGTGCCCAAAGGTCGCCGTGCGTCAGGCACGCGGGTCTCACCGGCAGCAGCTCGGGCAGCCGATCGCACAGCCGCTGCAGCGCCGCCCGGTCCTCGGGGTCGAGCGCCTCCTGGACGCGAGGCTCGCCGAGCCAGCGCAGCAGACGATGCTGGGCGAAGAACTCGAACCCATCGTCATCCCAGGTATTGATCTGCCGACGACGGCCCAGCCAGTTGTCCCGGTGCCACCCGAATCGGGGGTATCGCGTGGTGGTGTGCAGGTGAGCGAGCGCATGCGCGAGCTGCTCCCAAAAGGCCTCGGTGCCCGGGCGGGGCTGCAGCGCGGACAAGACGAGCAGGTCGCGGTCCGCGAGGATAACCTCGGGCGTAGCGACGCCGCCCGCCTCGCGCAGCGTGGTGAGTCCTTCGGCCTCCGCGAGGAAGGCGTCGTCCGACGGCGGCTCGCCGAACGCCTTGACGAACACCGGCGTGCCATCACCGCGGCGCGCGAGGCCTGCGGTCGCGGCGAGGCCCCCAGTGGCTGGCTCGATCCCGCCGACGTCGGTCACGCCGGCCGCGTGCAGGCGTTGGAGCAGGAAGGACGTCACGACTGTCGCGGGTGCCGGGGACCCTGCTGCTCGGGGATTCGTACGTGGATGATGGTGATGGCCTGCCTCCTAGCGCCGGGTCCCGACCATAAGATCCTGCACCATCCGCCTTGGACGGAATATCGGCGGGGCGCATTCAGGCGTCACCGGCAGATGCGGACACATCAGAGGGAAGGGCACGTGGATCGTCGCGGATCTACCAGCGATCAGCCGTGTCGCCGCTGGAAAACGCGGTGTCGAGGCGTGGCACGCCACCATCGAGTTCGCATTGTGCCAGCTCGAACACTTCACCACCAAGGCCGAGGGGTATCCCACAGCTCTGAGCGGCTGAGGAACGCAAAGACCGATGAAGGTAACCGGATGACCAAGACGCTCCCGATGATTCCGGTCGGCCGGACGAGCCGAGTTGCTGGCGTTTGTGGCTTTAGGCTGCAGGGCATGGCCAGGATCGATGCGTCCACGCACGACGAGGATTTGGTGCGGGTGTACGGTCCGGCGACGTGGCAGGTCTACGACGAGCTTGACATCTCGCTGAATCCTCGGGGCCCTGACTGGTTGCACGATCTGGCCGCGGACCTGATCCCGGCTAATGGCAACGTCATTGATGCCGGGTGCCGCGATGCTGCGCACCTCGTTCAGCTGATGCGCGCCCACCCCAGTGCTCGCGGCTTCGGGATAGACCCGGTCCCACTACACGTCGAGAAGGCGCAGTCGCTGGTAGTGGAGAACGGCCTGCAGGACAGAGTCGAGGTGATGTTGAGTGACATTGAGTCGGCGGCTACAACAGGCAAACAGTTCGACTTCGTCTGGTGTCGGGATGTGCTGGAGCAGGTCGCCGATCTGCAGACTGCCGCACGAGCGTTAGCCTCGCTCACGCGACCCACGGGCACATTGCTGGTCTTCACGACGGTGGCCACCGATCTCCTGTCACCAGACGAGGCGGCGATGCTCAAGCGACACTTGGCAAACGTGCCGGCGAATCTGTCCCGGTCGGCGGTCGAGGACGCGTTCCCCGCCGCCGGCCTGGATGTGATTCAGTGCCATGAGATCGGAACCGAGTGGCGGGAGTGGGCTGAGGAACGCCACGCTCCGGCGTCCACGGCGCTCTTGCGGTTGGCGCGGCTGCGTCGCGATCGGGCACGTCTCGATGCGTTGCACGGATCCGACATTGTTGATCATGTCGAGGCGAACCTGCATTGGGAGATCTACCAGTTCATCGGCAAGCTGGCCTCCCTCGTCTATGTTCTGCGACCGACAGCAACAAGATGAGAGTCCCCGCCGGGCTGCCGAGGCGTACCCGCTCTCGCGCGGCAGGGCCGCCGTCCTGCGACCAGGTTCGGCGGAACACCCGGCCAATGGCCTCTTCAGATCTGTTACGCGGCTGCCGTATCGAGGACAGCCAGACAGAGAAGTCGGTCGTTCGATCCTCGATCATTGGGTTCCGTGATTCTCTTGGTACGAAACCCAGCTATCCGTAGGCGCTCGTCGAGTTCCTCTCGTGTCCACGGGCGCATCGTGAAGTCGTAGGAGGCAAGCCGCGGAGATCCCGTGCCGGGGCGCAGCTCATGTTCCTCGTGCGTATAGATGAGACCGTCCTGGAACGTACTTTCGATTTTGAAGACGAGCGTCCCACGCGGTGTCTCGACCACCTTCTCCATACGATGGCCCGTTCCGATGCGGCGTTCGGATCCGGCCCGCTCGCGGACGTCAAGGACGAGACCGCCGCCAGAACGGGTGTATGAAGCGAAACGGTCGAGGACTGCTTGCCTCTCGATGTCCTTGGTCATGTCGTTGAGTACGCCGCGGCACACGATGGCGTCGTACTGCCTCCCAAGATTGAGCTCGCAGAGATCTCCGACTTGAGCGTTGGAGGCAGGCAGGCAATCGGTCGCTTGCGACAGCAGTTCAGCCGAGGCATCTACGAGGTCGACCTCATAGCCACGTGCGGCCAGAGCCGCAGCGTAGCGACCCGTACCGCAACCTGCGTCGAGCACCTTCGCGCCCGCTCGAATCCCGACGTACTCAAGTTCTGTTGAGGCGGCCGCGACCCACGGATCCTCCGGAGTTGTGACGAGGTAGTCGTACGCCCAGCCGAAGCTGGCATAGAAGGGTCGAGCGCTGCGTTCTGGCGCGGAGTAGGACATTGCCACTCAGTCAACCAGAAGCGAGGAATTCTCGTGCACCGCGGAGCCTGGTGCGGAGGCGTCGCTGGGTCGCCCTGCAGTCCAAGCGCACATCGAGCGGAACCGGCACGTCGGTACCCGCACGACAGCCCGCTGGGAGTGTATCGAAGTCGACGCCGTCCCGCCGTGCTATGAGAAGCCCCAGATCATACCGGCTTACGGCGTCCACACCTGCTACATGATGCATTCCGCACAGATCCGACGCCGCGAGTTCGAGGAGAGCCGCCGCAAGGTCGACCACGTGCACCGGGCACCGCACATCGTCGGTGTACAGCACTCCCTCACGCCGACCAGTGGCCAAGGCGTGCACAAAGGACTCGTGGGTCGATCCGCCGTCACCGATGATGAGCGACGTACGCGCGATGACACTCTCCGGGCTTATTACCTGGATCGCTGTTTCGGCCGCCGCCTTCGCCGCACCATACGGCGTGATCGGATCCGGGACACACGTCTCATCGTAATGAACAGCGGCACCGGAGAAGACGGCGTCGCTGGAGACATGAACGAGACGCCCGCCGGTCGCCGCGGCGGCGAGCGCTACGTGGACGGCACCATTGGCTGTCGTCGCCCAGTTCGTCTGACGGTAAGCAGCATTGATCAGAACGTCCGGGCGGAGCACGTCGACCAGGGCCGCAACGTCATCTCGGCGACGAACATCGAGCGGCTTCCATTCAACGCCGTCGACCTCTCCCGGTCCAGTCAGGTGAGTCGCGATCACGTCGTTGCCCGTCGCCAGAGCCTGGCGTGCGAGTTCACAGCCGAGGAAGCCGCTGCCGCCAATGATGAGGATCTTCACGGTGGGTCACGATAGCTACCTTGAGCCCGTGATGGGTTGGTTACGCCTAGCCCTCGAAGCTCTGACGACGCGCGCAGCACACCGCCACGAGCGCACCAGCCTGGAAATGTGGCGTCATGCCGAGCATTTCTTCGGCTGCAGCACCAGCCGATGCAGCACGCTCGGATCTCCTTGGTGCTCAGTTGAATCACCGCGTACGGAGCTCGGTCGTGCTGCGAGCTTCACAGCCAGCGTTCGGCTTCCTGGCTCCAACCAAGCCCGATCATGCCCCAAGCGATCAAGGGCGGGAGCCAGGCTTGCTCGGCCCCGGTAAGGGGACGGCGATCGGTGTAGCTGTCGATCAGAAGTCGCTGCGCCTCGAGCGAGATCGGCTGCCAATTGGAATACCAGGTGCCGAGCAGGCAGACGGTGTTAGCCAGGTCTACCACCGCCGGGTCGATGCGGGCCTCCTCAAAGTCGAGCACGCCACTGATTCCCGTGCCCTGCCAGAGCAGGTTGGCGCCGCGAAAGTCGGTGTGCACCGGCTGTCGCCCAGGCGATTCGGGCAGTTCTACGATCCGCCTGTCAAGGCGATCAAGCAGCTCTCGCGGCACGGTCTCGGCCCGCCTCTCCGGCAGGGCCCACAGCTTGCCCCGCTCGCCGGCCACCGGTCCGATACTCTCGAGCGACGACGCATCCGGCCAGGCCGCGAGCTCTTCGTGCAGCGCAGCCAGGGCGCGGCCGGCAGCCCGGACCTGGTCATGGTCGGTCGCGTCCAGGAGACTCCCGGGCACTATCGGCTGAACCCCGGCGGATCTGTCGTCGCGAAGGAGTTGTCGCTCACCGCTGACGGACACAAGCGGCCGGGCAACCGGCTGGCCGCGATCGGCGAGCCAGCCGACCATGGCAGCGCGCGTCGCGAGCCATTCGTGCGCCTCCGCGAGCCGACACACCTTGACCATCAACCGTTCGTCGGTGGTGGTCACCCAGACCATCAGGTTCTGCGCGCTGATCACCACTCGGTCGACGGTACGGACCTCAGTTCCATAGTCGCCGTCGAGCAGGTTGGCCACCCAGCCGACGGCCGCGCCCGCGCTGTCGAAGCCGAACCGCCGGCGCAGCTCCGTGTCCGGATCCGCACTTTCCCAGAGCATCTCCGGAGCCGGAGCGATGAGCATCGGTTGCCTCTCAGCCTTGACGGTACGACTCTGAGCAGCGCCTTAGTGTAGTCGAGCCGTCGATCCAGCCTCCTGACAACAGGCTTCTGGTCACGCCAACAGGGATGACTGTGATTCACGACGCGCAGATCGAATCCATCACCGATAGCGCGGTCCTGATCTGAAGGCGGTTCGCCACACCGGGGCGTTCAGCAGGCGGAGCGCCCATTCATATTCTGGGCCACGCAGGCTCGTCAGTTCTCGACGGCTGGAAGGGCCACGGTGGGCGAGGTCGCGGAGGAACGTCAGTGGCGTACGAAGGATCGCGAAGGGAAGGGCTGCGCGCTCTGCCGGGCTCAGCGGCGTGGTGAGCGCGGCGTCATACCGATCGACCAGATCGCGGAGCACCCGGATACGGGCGGGCGAGATGTCGGCGCGACCCAGGTGCTCATTGATGAAGAACAGAGTGAGGGCCAAGTCGTCGACCCGTGGGCGTTCACCGAGGAAGTCCAGGTCAAGGAGCAAGGAGACCTGATCGCCGGCGAGGTAGACGTTGGTAGCCCAGAAGTCGCCGTGCACCAGTTGGCGCGGAAGAGCGGGTTCGCTGGACTCTTGTGCGAGACTCTCGGCCAACAGCTCGGCAGCATCGAGGTAAGCCCTCTCCTCCGCGGAGAGGACCCAGCTACGGATCTCGCTGATCGTGGCGGCGAACTCGGCATCGGGTTCGACATGGTTCGCCATCGGGGGATTCGCCGCTGCCGGTGATGTCGGCGCGGCGCGAAGGTCCTCGTGCAGACGGGCGAGCCACGGGATGCCGGCGCGGATCGCGGACCAGGTGGTCATGCTCGCGCCGCGTGGCTCCACGTACCGCTCGACCTCCACGAGTCGACCATGCAATGACACCCACGTTCCGCCTGATGGCGTGCGGACCGTCTGGGGAATCGGCCAGCCCCGGCCACGGAGGTACTCACGCACCGCCTGCACGGCGGCCAGCCGCTCCGCATCGACCCACTCTGGTGAGACGCGGACGACCAAGGCGCCCTCGGCGGTGGAGACACGTAGATTCAAGTTGAAATTTCCGCCGAGGTCACGGGCGGACGCGACCTCGGTCAGGGAGTATTCGTGACGGACGAGATCCAGCCACTCCGCAGTCGCCGCCGCTCTTGGCCCGTTCACCGCCTCATGTTCACGTCCGGGCTAGAGCTGAGGCAAGTCGATTCACGGACCAGCAGCCGGACAGCCACGACCCACCACGGTGTGACCGGCTGGCCCTGACAGCCGCTGATTCCCGGCGCGCAGGCCGGAGAAGACCGACGCAGAGTGGGCCGGTGCGTGGCGTGCTGCCCTTACAGAAGTCGCGTCAGCAGACCGTAGGTCAAGGCGTCATCGGCGGAGAGCACCCGGCCGGTCCGCAGGTCGTGCTCAACGTCGTCGGCGGACTGCCCCGTCGCCCGCACGATGTGATCCCGTAGCCGTGCCAGTTGGCGCTCGTGCTGCTCCGCATGGACGGTCATCTGGTGGGCGGTGCCCTGCGCCGACGCGTCCGGCACCGAGAGCACGAGGCTAGCGCCCCTGTGGGCGCCGCGCTCCTCACCGGCGCAGAGCGCCGCGATGACGGGGCCGACCAGAGTGCCGTGGACTATCACATGCACCGGCGCGGACACGGTCTCGACAGTTCCGGCCAGCGCGAGCGACGCGTCCAGTTCGCTCTCCGGGCAATTCAGGTGCAGCTCGATCGAGTTCCGGCCGCGCCGGTCGAGCAGCAGCAACTGCGCAATGCCGCGATTGGCCAAATCCTCGTCGAGCGCGCCGCCGAGATGGACGATCCGCATGTCGAGCAGGCGGTCGGAGAGATCACGCTCGGTGGTGTACGGCTCCTCCCACGACGGCACGCGAGGGTCTTGCCGCGCCGGCTGCGGCGCTCCTGGTTGATCAGGCCGCGAGGGCCGATTCGGTGGCACCTCCGGCGGCAACGGCCAGCTGGCCGTCGGGCGACCGCGGATCATGACGGGCCTCCTGGGTCGGCTTCTCTCCTCACGGTACCCCTGCCTACGACGACGGAGCGAGGCTTCTCCGGTACCCGATATCCGGTACCCGGCGCCGGGGCCGCCCAAGCGAGCGCCGCAGCCGGCAGCGGTCATCTGTGGCACGATGCGGACATGACGTTCGATCAGCCGTCCGTCGAACAGGACCTGGTGACGTACTACGACCAGGAGGCCACGACCCGTGCACAACGCGATCTGTCCCCAGAACGGCACGCATGGCGAGCCCAGTACACCGAACTGCTGCACAGCGAGAACCGGACCACGGTTCTGGAGATCGGTTGCGGCCCCGGCCGCGACGGCGCAGCCTTCGCTTCCGCGGGCCTGACCTACCGGGGCGTCGATCTCTCACCGGCGCAAGCAGCACAAGCCCGCGCCCTGGGACTCGACGCACAGGTCGCCTCGGCGCTCGACCTGCCGTTCGCCGCGGCGTCCTTCGATGCCGCCTGGACTATGAGCACGCTGATGCACCTCGTGCCCGGAGACCTGCCCCGTGCCCTGAAGGAGATCATGCGCGTACTGCGGCCGGGTTCGCCATTGGCGGTGGGTGTCTGGGGCGCAGCCGAAGACCGGCAGGCCTCGTGGGACGACGGAACGGGCTTCGGACCGCCGCGGTACTTCAACCTCCGCACCGACCGGACGCTCCGCGCTGAATTGGAGCGGCACGGCACGATCGAGCACTGGGCTACCGCACCGGGACGACGAGGCTTGCATTATCAATGGGCCGTTATCCGCACGCCCGCATAAGCAGATCGCAGCGGCTCTACACCTGCCGTCGCACTCCGGCCTCATAGGTCAACGTCTCGGTTTGCGCATGTTCCGATCCGGACATCGCAGCCGCACCCGCATGGCGTCGTCCGACCGGCAACACGGTGCGGTACTTCATGTCCTCGAAGGCCAGCGCCAAGGCCGCATAGACGGCCAGGGCCGCCAACGCGAGTCCGACCACCCCGGCAGCGGCCTCCCATGCACCCGACCCGGTCAGCTCATATCCGCCGGTGACGGCAAAGCGGATAGCCGTGGTGGTGAGCACCGCAGCGGGAACGGCACGCCCGGCCCACGCCGGCGCCGCCGGGACGAGCATCGCCACTCCCGCGATCACGAACACGGTCCCGAGGCCCGCGTTCGTAGCACCGGGCGGCGACGTCAACGTGATCACGGCAACGGTCGCCCAGGTCCCGGCGAGTAGCGCCATTCCCGTGCCGGCGACGGCGTCACGCGCGAGAAAGCCGAAGACGGACGCGATCAGCTGGACGGGCACGGTGAAGAACAGCGCGGCGACAGCGGCGACCTGGCCGTGCTCCGGGTCCAGCCAGGCAAGCTGCAGCGCGGCGTACATGGTCGTCGCCAGCGCGAGGCCGAGAACCCCGAGCGGCAACGGATTCGCGATCGGACGTAGGACGATACGGGCCGGCAGTGCCGGTTCGTCGGCCATCGTCTCAGCTCGCCATCGCCTGCGGGCTGAGGGTTTTGACCATGTGATTGGCCCATCGCGCCTGCCGCAACGTGTCCGGATGGCACCGCGTCGACAGGGCGAGCAGGTCCTCGTCCTTGAGCGCCTGGGCCGTCTGGCCCACGATCTCCCAATCCAGGGAGAGCCCGACTGCGTCCAGATGAAGCTTGCGCATGTCCCATACCGCCAGCAGGCCGGTTTCCGGGCGACGGCCGGTCAGCTCGCCTGCCTTCGCCCGCAGGATGTGCCATGGCCGCGGTATCCGCCGATCGGCGCCGCCGAGTTCATAGCCCCGCTCGCGGGCGTGTCCCGCCAGCAGCCGGGCATGTTCCTCAGACCAGCCGGCCAGATCCCTGCTCACGTGGTAGATCTCATGGTCCGAGCTGTGCCGGTCGCCGATGGCCCGAAGTCGTCGTGCGAGGTTGTTCTCGGCGCCGTAGACGATGCGCAGCAGGGCGTTGACCTTGTTCACCGCTCTTCCCTCCCGCTCTCGGCGTCATGCGCCCGTCGTTCCGTCCCCGAGCGGGGAGCGCGCCGCACCCGGGCGGCCGACACCTTGAAGATCGGCTGCTTCGAGGCCGGATCCCAGTCCGTCGGCGTCAGCTCGTTCGCGGCTCTGCCCGGCCCGTCCGGCTCATGCCCGCCCGGGGTATCCCAGTAGCCGTAGTGGAACGGCAGGAACATGACGCCGTCGCGGGTGGTACCGATGCGCAGTCGGGCCACGATGCTGCCCCGGGGTGTGCCGATCTCCAGCAACTCACCCTCAGAGAAGCCACAGGAGTCCGCGTCGCCGGCGGACATCTCCACCCACACGTCCGGCTCAGCCGCCTGCAACTCCGGCGTGCGCCCGGTCTTGGTCCGGGTGTGGAAATGGAAGATCGTGCGGCCTGTGGTCAGCAGGAACGGGTACGTCCGATCGGTCGGCTCGTGCGGCGGCTGGTAATGCGCGGCACGGATCAGCGCCCGTCCGGACGGATTGAGCGCACGGTATTCGGTCGGTTCCATGGTGGTGCCGGTCACCAGGTCGTGTCCGTACGTCTCACAGTAGTCCGGGTCGGCGAAGAACCGCCCGTCCTCATACAGGCGCTCAGTCCCGTCGGGGTGCTCGTCGTTGCACGGCCACTGGATTCCGCTGCCGCCGCGTAGTTTCTCGTAGGACAGCCCGGAGTAGTCACACGGCCGGCCGGCGCTGCAGCTCTTCCACGCCTCGAACACCGACTCGGCGTCCGACCAGGGCACCAGTGGTTCGCCGTCCTTGTCCCGCAGATCCAATCGCTGCGCGAAATCGAGCAGGATGTCCAGGTCCGCGCGCGCCTCGCCCGGCGGTTCGACCGCTTTCTCGGACAGGTGCACCGTCCGATCCGTATTGGTGAAGGTCCCCGTCTTCTCTCCCCACGTCGCCGCGGGCAGGACGACGTCGGCGAGTTGCGCCGTCTCGGTGAGGTAGAGGTCCTGGACGACGACGAACAGCCGCTCCTGCTCCAGAATCGAGCGGATACGGCCCAGCTCCGGCAGGGAGACCGCTGGGTTCGTGCCGGTGATCCACAGGAACCGGATAGAGCCCTGCTCCGCGTATCGGAGGATCTGCATGGCATGGGTCGGTTCGGCGTAGTGCGGGATCTGCTTCGGCTCGACATTCCAGATGTCCGCGAGCTCGGCCACGTGCGCGTCGTTAGCCCAGTTCCGGAAGCCGGGAAGGTCGCCGTCGGCGCCCGTCTCCCGGGTGTTCTGCGCGGTCGGCTGCCCGTTCATCTGCAGCACGCCGGCGCCCGGCTTGCCGAGCATCCCACGGATGATGTGGATGTTGTTGACCCCAACGGCTGCCGCTGTCGCCTGGTTCGACTGGTAGAAGCCCTGGAGAACGGTCGACAGCAGGCGCTCGGCGGTGCCGATGATCCGGGCGGCCTGTCGGATCTGTTCGGCCGGAACGTCGCAGATTTCGGCCGCACGCTCCGGCGGGTAGTTCTCGACCGTCGACTTTAGCTCGTCGAAGCCGACGGTGTGCGCGTCCACGTAGTCCCGGTCATACCAGCCGTTCTCGATCAGTTCGTGCAGCAACGCGTTGACCAGCGCCATGTTCGTGCCGGGCAGCGGTGCCACATGCACGGTCGCGTGCTCCGCCACCGGTGTGGAACGCGGGTCGACGCAGACCAGCGCGGGCGGGTTCGGGCCGTTCAAACGATCAAGCATGCGCATCCACAGCACCGGCTGGGTTTCCGCCACGTTATGCCCGAACAGCGCGATGGTGTCCGCATGGTCGATATCCGTGTACGAGCCCGGCTGGCCGTCGCAGGCGAAGGACTCCTTCAATGCGGTGGCCGCGGTTGCGGTACACAACCGCGTGTTGCCGTCCAGGTGCGAGGATCCGATGCCTCCGCGCACGATCAGGCTGAGTGCGTAGTACTCCTCCAGGAACAGCTGACCGGTGGTATAGAAGCCGAGCGCGCTCGGGCCCTGCCCATCCAGGTGATGCCGGGCCTTGTCCACGACGAGCGACATGGCGGTGTCCCAGTCGGCCTCACTGAGCCGCCCGTATTGCCGCACCAACGGCCTGGTCAGGCGGTCCGGCGAGGCGTTCGCCTGCCAGGCGTAGGCGTCTTTCGGATCGAGCCGACCGCGGTTGACCCGGTCTCCGGCTCGCCCGCGAACCCCGGCGATGCGGCCGTTCCGGACCGCGATGTCCATGGCGTCCCCGTTCGAGTGCAGCAACGAGGCGGTCTGCACCCATCGGTCAACCTCGTCGTCGCTCAGCCCGTCCTCGAGCACGGCATCGACACGCTCCGGCCAGGTCTCACCACGTGCGTACGGCGTCCTGGCACCCCATGGATCGGCGATATGTTCCGGCGTCGATGGTCTCGGCACGGCTCCTCCACACGGCGACAAGCAAACGCATGAGCGACGATTCAGACGCTTACCCGCGGAGCGGACAATCATGTGCCACTGTGTGTGCGGCGCAGCACGGTGAACCCGAGCACCGCCAGGACCCCCGCGATGACGGTGCTGACCGTCGCGGCCACGGCGAACCCGTCGGAGAACGCGTCCATGGCGGCGAGCGCCAACGCGTGTCCCCGTTCGCCGGCGAGCCGATCCGCCACCCTCAGCGCACCGCTCAAGGACTCCTCGGCCGGCGCCGCCATGCCGTCCGGCAGGCCAGCGACGATCTCAGCGGGCAGCCGACGGGCGTAGATCGATGTGACCACCGTGCCCAAGGTGGCGATGCCGAGAGCGACGCCCAGCTCACCGCTGGTCTCCGAGATCGACGAGGCGGATCCTGCCCGTCCGGCCGGCACCGAGCCCACCACGAGATCAGTGCCGAGCACGATGATCGGCGCGATGCCGATCTGGGCGACGACGAGGCCGGCCACCACCGCGGTCAGCGTCGTTGCGGTGCCCACGGTGGCCATGATCCCGAAACCCAACGCGGCCAGGCCGGCGCCGGCACCGACAACGGAGCCGGCCGGAAAGCGGCGGGCGAGCATCGGCGCGGCCATGGACCCCAGCACGACGCCCAGCGCCCCCGGCACGGTCCACAGCCCCGCCTCGAACGGTGACAACCCTCGCACAAGCTGGAGGTGCTGCGGGTACACGTACTCGATCCCGTTGATGGCCAAGGTACCGAAGAGCAGCAACACCAGCGCCGCGCTGAACGCACGATTCCGGAAGACCTGAAGGTCGATGAACGGCTCGGTGAGCCGGCGTTGGCGACGGACGAACAGCGCGCCGGACACCAGGCCGCACAGTGTCGTCGCGGTGGTTCCCAGCGTCCATCCGTCGACAGGTGCCTCCTTGAGGACGTGGACCAGCGACAGGATGGTGGCCAGGGAGAGGACGGCGCTGAGGACGTCCGGCAGACCCGTGCCGGAGCGTTCGGATTCGGGCAGCAGCCGGGGCGCCGCCGCGACGACGGCCAGCATGACCACGGCTCCGGGAAGGAAGACGGAGCCCCACCAGAAGTGCTCCAGCATCACTCCCCCGATCAGCGGTCCGACGGTGATGCCCACGGACATCGTGGTCACCCATGCGCCGATGGCGACGGAGCGCTGCCGGGCAGACCCGAACAGGGTGCTGATCAGCCCCAGCGTGGACGGCATCAGAGTGGCGCCGAAGACGCCCAGGCACGCCCGAGCGGTGATGAGCATCGGGACGCTCGTCGCGAACGCCGCGATCAGGGATGCGCCGGCGAATCCCACCGCCCCGTACAGGAGCATCCGACGGCGGCCGATGCGGTCTCCGACCGTCCCCATGGTCACCAGGAATCCGGCGATCAGGAATCCGTAGATGTCGGTGATCCAGAGCAACTGTGGCGCGGTCGGCGTCAGCTGCTCCACCAGGTGTGGGGTCGCGAGGAAGAGCACGCTGATATCCATCGCGAGCACCAGGGTCGGCAGCAGCAGGACGACGAGGCCCATCCAGGGCCGGCGGGAGGCGAGGTCCGAAGGCGCGGAGATCGACATGCCGGCCACGCTAGACTCTCACATCAATGTGAGAGTCAAGTCGTCGAAGGGGTTCGGATGCGCATCGGTGAGCTGTCCCGCCGCACCGGCGTCAGCGTGCGGTTGCTGCGCTACTACGAGGAACAGAACCTGCTCAGCCCGCACCGACAGCCCAGCGGTTACCGCGAGTACACCGGATCCGACGTCGACGTCGTCCGGCGCATCCGGACGCTGCTCGCGGCCGGTCTCACCACGTCGACCATCGCCGAGGTCCTGCCGTGCCTGGACGACGACGGGACGACCGTGACGCCCACCTGCGCCGACACGCTCGACGAGTTCATCCGCGAGCGGAACCGGATCGATGAGTGCATCGACGAACTCCAGGCCGCGCGGGGCATGCTCGACGCCATCATCGCCGCCACGCCCACGCACGCCCGAGAGGATGCGAGCATGTCCCCCTAGGACATCCGGGAACCCGGGAGACCTAGGACACCAGCTGGCTGTCCGGATGCCGGAGACGTTCCACGTCGCCCCGCAGCGCGTCCAGAACGTCCGGCACGGCGTCCGCGGAGTCGCGCGGCGATGGGAGCAGCTCTGCCAGGCTGCCGCCCGGATCGTCGACGTTCATCGTGGAGGCAGCCAGCTGTGCCACCTTCTCCGCCACACCGGCGACGCGAGTCGCATCGTCCAGGTCGGCGAGTTCGCGGGAGAGCGTCCGGAGCCGGTCACGGTACGACGCGAGCGTATCGACACGGTCCTCCAGCCGACGCACCACCACATCCAGGGAAAGCATGGACGTGTCGTGGACGGTCGCCGCCCGCCTGCCCGTCTCGGAGCGCGCGTCCGGTTTACCGCCGATCTCCATGCGCAGCTCCGCCACCCGGTAGCAACCCAGGGCGATGTGGCGGACTTCGTCGTCGAGGTCGATGCGGAGCTCGTTCTCGTCCAGATGCGGCGAGCGCCACCCGGGCGTCGCGCGGATGTGCGCCACCACGGACATCAGCTGAGTCAGGACCTCGCCCTCCCGGCCGCCGCCCTTCTTGATCTTCGCCGTGTCCACCGTGATCAGCGCGTCCGAGACCGCCTTGACGTGTGCCTTCTCGATAGGCGCCGGGCCTGTCATCTCGCCGGCGGCGACCTCGGTGTTGGCGAACCAGCACCCGCCGACCAGCAGGCAGACCGCCAGATGACGGCGCACCTCGCTACTCGGCCAGTAGTCGAAGTGGCTCAGCTGCCGTTCCACCATGTCGAGATCGATCGCCTCGGCCGTCGCGGACGGCACCGCCGCACGGTCAAGCACGTACACCGACCGGCCGTACACACTGGACATCCAATGTGCCTCGGCGCGCAGGGCCTTGATCACGCTGATCGTGTCCGCCGTGCTCCGGCCGCTGACCAGGGCAGCCATCTGCTCGTCGACGAGGTCGTCGTCGTAGAGGCTCAGGCTCGAGCCGAAGACGTCGGTCCGGCCGTAGCCGGTGGTGATCGTCAGGCGGCTGCGGAACTTGCGCGACAGCCGCCACGTCCGGATCTCGTCGGCGAGCGCCTGCCGACGCACCCAGGTCAAGGGCTCGACGACCGACTCCAAGGCGATCACCCGGGCGTTGGTGATCACCAGGCAGTCCGCCTCCGGCTTCCTCCCGTTGAGGCGGACCATCAACTCGATCCGCTCACCTGGCGCAAGCTTCAACCCGCTCTGCACCCGGCTCTTGAGCTTGTCGTGGACATCACGGCCCACCCGCATGTCCGTCCTCCATATCAACCACTGCTTCGACGAAGATCACCCATGATGTTCTGAAAGCTACTCTCACAGGCATTCTTGCATCGCACAACCGAAATCGAAGATCACGCCCCATGCCATGTGACGGCCTCGCGAACCGCTATCCCCCACGCGAGGGAGCGGGTTCACCGACGCAGGTGAGGCCTCGGCTCAGCTCCTGGACGGATGCTCGGTGCAACAGCACTGAGTGACCGAGGAGCGAGCGTGCACACAACAGCACAGACCGGTACCGGCACCGTCCGTGGCCCCGCGTCGCCGACGCGCCACCGCGGACGGACCGAACGTCCGGTACCCCACTGGGCGAACGTCATCGCGCACATCATCCCGCTGTTGACGCTTCCGTCCGGTCTATGGCGGGTGCCGTTCGCGTTCGGGCACTCCATGGGCACGACCGATGATGACGGACGTCCGATCCAGGTCGAGGGCTGGGAATCCGTCTACATCCTCGGCCTCAGCGTCTTCGCCGAGGTCGTGGCCTTGACCGCCTTCGGCCTGGTGAGAGCCTGGGGTGAGGTCTTTCCACGGTGGATCCCCGTGATCGGCGGGCGCCGCGTGCCGCCCATGGCGGCGGTCATTCCGGCCACTCTCGGATCGCTGGCGCTGATCGCCATCTGGACCTACGGATTCCGTGACGTGTTCTTCAACTTCCAAGGACTGCCGCTACCGTTCAGCAGTGACGGGTGGGCGGCGTTGATGATCGCGTGCTACGCGCCCCTGAACCTCTGGGGGCCGCTGCTGCTCGTCCTCACCTGGGCGTACTACCGTCGTCGGGTGCCCGCCAGGCGGCTGAGGCACGCCCCGAGCAAGCAAGGACACGGGTGACGGACGACGCAGGTTGCGGCGAGGCTCCGTGGAGCTTCGCCGTACGAGATCTCGCGGGGCGGGTCATGGGACCCGCTGGCGCGTCGGTCGTGCTGCGCACGCGTGATCGCTCCGCCGGGCGCCGCTATGAGTACCGCGCCGCCGGCGGCACACTGACCATCGCCGCGACCGACGCCGTCGCAGCCTGCGTCGGTCTCCATCACTATCTACGCGAACAGTGCGGGCTGGCGGTGCACTGGGACACCACGCTCCCGTTGCCGGTCCGTTCACTCCCGGACACGCCGGTGCGCAGCGGTCGACCGGCCGTCGCCGACGGCTACTACCTCAACTTCTGCACGTTCAGCTACACGATGCCGTACTGGGACTGGGCCGACTGGGAGCGCGAGATCGACTGGATGGCCCTGCACGGCATCACGATGCCGCTCGCCGTCACCGGACACGAAGCCGCCGTGCACGCCGTCTACTCCCGGTTAGGGCTCGACGATCGAGAGATCCGACGCTTCCTGGGCGGACCCGGCTACCTGCCGTTCGGCTTCATGGGCTGTGTCGACGGATTCGCGGGGCCGCTGCCGGCCAGCTGGCTGAGCAGCCACCGGGAGCTGGGCCGGCGAATTCTGCAGAGACAGCGAGCGCTCGGCATGACCCCGGTTCTGCCCGCTTTCACCGGGCACGTGCCACGACAGCTCGCGCCGGAACGCGTGCGGTCGCGGCTGTGGCAGGGATTCGAGACCTACGTCATCGACCCGCTCGATCCGCTGTACCGGCGGATCGTCGCGGAGTTCGTCCACGCACAGTCCGAGATATTCGGGACCGACCACCTGTATGCGGCGGATCCGTTCATCGAGATGGCGCCGGTCGACACCGATCCCGGCTACCCGGCGGCCGTCGCGGCGGCCACCATCGACGGTCTGCGTGCTGCGGACCCACAGGCCACGTGGGTGCTGCAGGCATGGCCGTTCTCATATCAGCGCGAGTTCTGGACCGCCGATCGGGTCGCCGCCTTTCTCGACGCCGCACCCGACGACGGCATGATGATCGCCGATCTCTGGGCGGAGCACGATCCGCAGTGGAAGCGTCTCGGCCGGTTCGCCGGCAAGCGGTGGCTGTGGTGTGCGCTGCTCAACTTCGGCGGCCGCACCGACCCGATCGCGGATCTGCATGCCGTACCACCTGCCGTGGACGAAGCATTGTCCGGCGAGAACCCGCCGGCCGGCATCGGCCTGGCGATGGAAGGTACCCGGAACAATCCGGTCTTCTTCGCGTTGATTGCCGATCACTTGTGGGGCCGGGTCGGCGACCTGGACGAATGGCTGCGCGGATTCGTCGCACAGAGGTACGGCTGCGTGCCCGGCATCGAGCTGTTGCGTGCCTGGCGGAACCTCGTCCAGACCGTGTACAACGCTGCTGACGTGCGCATCTTTCCCGAGCAATTCAATGGTGTGCTGACCGCGAAACCGTCGTACGCACGGATTCCGCACCACCTCGCCGAACTCCGAGCCGAGGTCGAGGGGGCGCTGTGGTATCCGCCGGCCACGCTGACCGATGCGTGGCGCCGGATGATCGCCAGTGCCGAGCAGGACGGCTCGCTCGTCCACGGCCCGTTCGGACGGGACCTGATCGACGTCGCGGTCGCGGCCATGTCGAGGGCGGCGGACATTCTCTACCTGGACGCCGTGGAACGGTCGGTCCGGCATCGCCACGCGGACCGTCCGTCGGTCGAACGTTTCTTACGGCTCTTCGACGATCTCGACCGTCTGCTTTCCACACGTGCGGAGTTCACCTTCCAGCACTGGGAGTCGCAGGCTCTGGCATGGTCGACCTGCGCGGACGATCACGCGGTCCTGGCCGACAACGCGCGACGCATGCTGACCGTGTGGGGTTCCGCAGAGAGCCCGCTGCTCGACGACTACGCCGGACGTATCTGGGGGGGCATGGTCGGCGGCTACTACAAGTCGCGGTGGAGACTGTGGGCGGACGGTCTGGACGCGGCGATCTCCCGTCCCGGTAGCCAGGACGAGCGCCTGACGGCAGCGTTGCGCACACACAGTGAGCTGTTCATCCGCGACGGATGCGACCCGTCACCGGAACCGGTAGGCGATCTGCTCGCCGAGTCTCGCCGGCTGTTCCAGACCTACGGCGACCTCGTCGGCACAGGGTTCAGCCGAACGAACGGCCGACAGGAGCGCGTTCAGGGCCGCGTTTCTCCATAAGCAACGCTGGCAAAACGTCACATGGATCGACCAAAACCCGGCCAAATGTCGCGAAAGTCACATATTTTCGGCACGCGCCTACCGCCGCGTGCGCCGGTTCATTAACACACCGACAAGCCAAGATCGAATCCGCATTTGCGTTTCCGCGTATTTCCACCCCTATCCTAAGCGATCAGCATCTACACGGATTCGCCCGGCCGGATGGCCCACGGGGCGGTTGAGGACGTTGCCTCGGAGGCTCGGCGGACGCTGAGCGTCCGTAGGGTGTGCCGTTTCATCGGCACGCTGTGTTTCGTCGGCGTGATGGTCGTCGCCGGCTTGACGGTCTTCCCGTCGGCCCTGCCCGACGCGGTCGACGCAACCCGGCAACAGCCGGTCGCGCTGCTCTTGGTCGCCGGGTGCTGGGCTGCCGCCACCGTCGCGTCCGTCGCCGGCAAACGGCTGATCGCCGTCGGCCATCTGGGCTGGCTGGACACGACCACATGTCACGTCAGCGGCACCGTCGCGAACCGCGTCGTACCCGCCGGCGTCGGCTCTGCCGGCGTCTTCATCGCCGCTCTTCGCCGCGGAGGCGCATCGACGTGCCTCGCATCCAGCATCGTCGCGCTGTGGGCCGCCGCCGGAGGCGTTATCCATGCGTCCGGCCTCGCGTTCGGTCTGGGCTGGCTGCGTTACGGGACGGCCGGCCTGGTCGTCGTTGCCGCGGTCGCCGCCTCGCTCGCCTTGCTGACTCCCACGATGCTGAGGCGAGCACGTTCGACGGCGGTTCTCGAGCGGCTCCGTCGGCGACGCCGCCGCTCGGCACAGCGGCGTCCGCGCACCGCGGTACAACGTGCAGTTCGCCGCCGCGCGCTTGACGTGGCGGACACGGCCCGGCAACTCGCATCCAGTGTCCGCGCGCGCCCGGCGATAGCCATCGGAGCACTGCTCGCCCAGCTCGCGTCGATGCTGTGCCTGGCCATCGGCTTCGCAACGGCGGTGACCGCCTTCGCCGTCCCGGTAACCGTGGGCACCGCCATGGCCATCTACATGGCCGGCACAGCCGTGTCGGCCACGACACCGACGCCCGCGGGGATCGGCTCATCCGAGGCTGCGCTGGTGGCCGGGCTCGTCGTCGCCGGAGTCTCCTTCAGCGAGGCGTTCCCGGTCGTCCTGCTGTTCCGCGCCGTGATCCTGCTCGCGCCCATCGTCGCCGCCGCGGCCTTCGCCGGCGGGTGGGCGGCCGGCAACATCCGAGGCTGGCTAGGCAACATCCGCCCATCAGGTCAGCCGCGCTGAATCACCGGCTCGCCGGTGGCGTAAGCCGCCGTGCGTCGGCGTCGTCTGCGCGCAAAATGGCTCGTCGGCGGCCGCCACCGCATGCCAGGGTGGCGCGGTGACCACAGCACCCACCACAGAGGTTCTTGCTGCGTTCGGCGCCCCCACGGCCACGCCACGTCTCCTTGACGGCGGCCAGGGACACACCTGGCGTGCCGGTGACATCGTCGTCAAACCGACCGGCGACCCGCGCGAGACCGAATGGCGCGCCGACGTCCTGGCGTCACTCGCCGACTCCGCTGAGTTCCGCGTCGCCAGACCCGTCGGGACAGCCGACGGCGGCTGGATCGTCGACGGGTGGGAAGCCTGGCATGTCGTCGAAGGGCGCGAGGATCACCGCCGGCCCGACGACGTGCTGCGCGCCGGCGCCGCATTCCACGCGGCTCTGTCGGACATTCCACGGCCGGCCTTCCTGGACACCCGCGATGATCCGTGGACGCGCGGCGACCGCATGGCTTTCGATGAGTTTCCGCTGACGGGCAGCGACACGGTCATGCCGTTGCTGGAGGAACTGGTCGCACATCGCCGCTCCGTCGACCTGCGCTCCCAACCCGTCCACGGTGACCTTCTCGGCAACGTCCTGTTCGCCCCGGGATTGCCCCCGGCGATCATCGACTGGGTCGTGTACTACCGGCCGACCACATGGGCGGCTGCCGTCGCCGTCTGCGACGCACTGACCTGGCATGCAGCGCCGGCGGATCTCGTGCGGCGCTGGTCGCACCTCGCTGGGTGGAAGCAGATGTTGATCCGTGCACTGATCTACCGGATCGCAACAGACGACGCACTGGCAGGGGTCGACGGGCCTGACCCGGCCGCCCTCGTGCCCTACGGTCCGGTGATCACTGCGGTGACGGCACTGGCCGGCTAGGAGATGTCCACTGGACGGCCACGTCGGCCGTACGCGGACCAGCTCCCGGTGGTGTCCGGACCGGACGGCTCGTCATCGGCGATGTCAGGCTCCGAACGCTCCTGCTCCCTGACCTTCTTTCGCAGGTACTCCAGCTCCCGACGGCGCTCCTGAACCTGGCGGATGCCGAAGAGGAGCATGGCGACACCGGCCAGAGCGACGAATCCCGCTCCGGCGCCGGCGAGGAACACGCCCCACGCGGGGATGTCGAAGGCGGTGTCGAAGACGTCCATCGTCACCGTTTCTCCGCCTTCCAGGACAACGACGGCGACCAGCGCGATCGCGGCCGCAAGCAGAATTATGGCGAGCACTATCATGATCAAGTCCTCCATCCGGCCCGTTCGTCCGGCGCGTGGCCCGGGGGCACACTGGCGACGATGCCGATGCTCGTCTTTGGCTATTGAGTTCGTGCAACATCATTTCCACCCTCTTGCTCAGGCAAACGCCGAGAATGCCGGCGGGCGCCGACGCGGCCTGCCCCAGCCCGGCCTTCCGCTCAAGCGTCCACACTGGTCAGGTCACAGGTGGCACGGCCAGAAGATGCAAAGCGCCCTGGTCTGACCAGTTGTCGGCGCGGCACGACGGAGGATCGGTCCTGCGTGGACGACGCTGCACCGGGCCGACCGTACGGGCCACAATGGGTGGGATGGACAGTGAGATCTTCGACGTGCATACCGGAACCGACATGGTCACGGATGTCACATCCGTGGTGGCCCAGTTCTGCCGTGGCCGAGGCGACGGCCTGTGCCACGTATTCGTGCCCCACGCGACCGCAGGACTCGCGTTGATCGAGACGGGCGCGCGGAGCGAGCCGGACCTGGCCGACGCCGTCGACCGGCTGCTCCCCAAGGAGGACATCTACCGGCATCGGCACGGGAGTCCCGGACATGGGCGCGACCACGTGCTCCCGGCTTTCATCTCGTCGTCGCTGACGATTCCGGTGCTCTCCGGCACGCCGGCCCTCGGCACCTGGCAAAGCGTGGTGATCGTGGACTCGAATGCCGACAACAAAGACCGGAATCTACGCCTCTCGTTCCTCGCCGGCTGACGCCCCGGAGCGACCCGGCCGGCGCTGCGACGTGGCCCGCCCTACGGCCGGGGGCGCGGCGTCGTCGCACGAATGCCATGGTTTAGGCTGCTTGATGATCTTCATTGCGCTGGCCGGGAGAGCACCATGCAGCACGTGAATCTGCCCGACGTAGAACTCGAGTTCCACTCCGCGGGTCAGGGCCCGCCTGTCTTACTGATCCACGGAGGCAACACCGCACGCGGCTTCGAGCCATTGGCACGGCAGCCGGAGCTCGTCGACCGTTACCAGGTGGTCTGGTATTGCCGGCGTGGATATGCAGGTAGCTCGCCGGTCACCGGGTCGACCAGCATCGCGGAGCAGGCCGTGGATGCGCTGCAGCTGATCGATCACCTCGAGCTGGACGGAATTCACCTCATCGGCCACTCCCTGGGCGGGCAGATCGCCCTCGAGCTGGCGGCGACAGCACCCGACCGGATCCGCTCGCTCACGCTGATGGAACCGCTCCTGCAAGACGTGCCGAGTGCACCGGCCTTCCTCGGTGGCATCGCCCCCGCGATGGAGGCCTACCAGGAAGGCCGCGTGGCCGACGCCGCACGGATCATGTTCGAGACGGTAGCCGGGCCGGAGTGGCCCCGCGTGGTGGCGTCGGTGCCGAGCGCCTACGACGATGCGGTCCGCGACTCGCCGACGTTCTTCGGCGCCGAGAGCGCCGCGTTGGCCCAGTGGTCGTTCGATGCTGAACGGGCGTCGAACATCACCGCCCCGGTACTCTCCGTCGTCGGCTCGGCGAGTGGACCGTTTTTCGCCGAAGGCCGGGAACTCCTGCATTCGTGGTTCCCTGGCTGCACGGACGCGGACGTCGACGCGACCCATTTCCTTCCGCTTGAAAAGCCGGGCGCGGTCGCCGACGTGCTGGCCGGTTTCCTGGCGACGGTCGATGCCTCACAGCCCAGCGGTGGGCGCGCCTGACATCGGCAGGTAGATCGCTGCCCACCGCTGCCGGACGACGGCCGACTCTCGGTCACGCCACCGGCGTGCGCCGTCGTCCACTGTCGCCGGCGGTCAGACGGGGTGACGTCCGAGGAACGCGAGGAGCTTGGTCTGCCGGTCCGCATCCTCCGGGACCGCCACCGGCGGGCCGCACACTCCCGACAGGCGGAGGTTTTCCCCCATGGACTGGGCGAATACGAACATGTCTTCGACGTCAGCCGTGGGAATGGTCTCGTCGCCGCCCGTCGCACGCGCGATGTCCCAGCCGTGGATGACCAGGTCGAAACAGAGGAATTGCCCGGCCGTCTGCTCGATTGTCGTGCGCCCCAGGTAGCCCTCGTACTCCCGCCCGGCACGAGCCGGGTCGTCGAGGAGGTCCTGCATGGCGTCACGGACATGCCGCCACGCCGCCACCGGATCATCGTCGACGGAGGGGCCCTCGGGGAGGCTGAGGTCCGCGTAACCGGCCATCATGGCGTGAACATCCAGCACATGGCGGAGAACGTCCCGAGCGGTCCACCCTTCGCACGGCGACGGTGCGTTCCAGGCCTCGGCAGGAACGGCCTCCACCTTCTCGGTCAGCTGGGCGGCAAGGCGGCGGTATCGATCGGCGACATCAGACATACCGCATAGCCTGGCCGTCGCTCCCCGTCCCGTCTTGTACGGACCCGACATCGGCGCCGTCCGCCGGTGGCGGCGCCACCGCCGACTCGCCGTGCCAGTCGGGCGCCTCGCTGAGCAGCAGCTCCGCCGGCGTCAGACCCGCGATCCGGCGGCATTCGTGGGACAGGTGGGCCTGGTCGGTATACCCGGCCGCGTGCGCCAGGCCCGCGAGACCGGCCTGTCTCCACCTCGGGCTGCGGGCCGCCGCCATGAATCGCTGCAGACGCAGGATGCGCCGCAACGTCGTGATCGGATACCCGAAAGCCGCCCGGCACCGCCGCTGCAGCTGTCGTTCGGTCAGCCCGGCCGCATCAGCCAGATCGCGCACTGTGTGTGATCGCTGGGCCAGTTCGTGGACCACGTGGGCCGCTACGGGGTCGGGTTCGGCTCCCCCATCCATCCACCGCCGGACCGCATCCTCGAGGATCTTGAGCCTGACGAACGCGTCTCCTGCCTCGCCCATGCGCTGCCCGAGCCGGCGAGCCGGCCCGGAACCCAGCACATCGTCCAGGCCGACTCGCTGATTGACGACGGCCGACGCCGGCGTGCGCAGGACACCCGCGGCCATGCCCGGGCGGAACCGCACACCGGCCGCTTCCGTTCCGGGCGGCAACACGAACGACCACGCCGCCGTCTCCGGTCCGCACACCACGATGCGGCCGTCCGCGAGCCACAACATGTCGACGCAACCGTCGGGCACCAGATGATGTCGACCTTCGACGTGCGCCGTCCAACTGCATACCAGTGTGTGGCCGAGATCCGGTGATGTGGCCACCGGCCGGTACCAACCCATACGGGGAATCCTACGTGACCAGCACAGATGTACGGGGCGCGAGCACGGTCCACACCACCGGCACGCGCCCGGGCCATCACGGCAGTGACGCGCGTTCCGTCGGAGGCTGCGCGGCTTCCTCATCGAGCATGCGGCGCAGCTTCTCGCCCTCGACGTCGACGTCCGGCAACACGCGGTCGAGCCAGCGCGGAATCCACCAGGCCCGCTCGCCGAGCAGACGGAGCACCGCAGGGACGATGGTCATCCGGACGACGAACGCGTCGATGAAGACCGCGAAGGCCAGGGCGAAACCGACCTGCTTGATGAAATCCTCGCCAAGGATGAACGCACCGAACACGCTGATCATGATGATCGCGGCGGCCGCCACGACCCTGGCGCCGTGCTGGAATCCGGTCACGATCGACGGTGTGGCGGCCATGCCATGTACGTGCTCCTCGTGCATGCGCGTGACCAGGAACACCTGGTAGTCCATGGCCAACCCGAACACGAGCCCGATCAGGATGATCGGAAGCATGCTCATGATCGGCCCGGTCTGCTGCAGGCCGATCACATCCGCCAGCCACCCCCACTGGAACACGGCCACGGTGGCACCGAAGGTGGCGGCCATCGTGACCAGGAAGCCGAGTGCCGCCTTCAACGGAACCAGGATCGACCGGAAGACGAGGATCAGGATCAGGAACGACAGCCCCACCACGACGGCGAGGTAGGGTGCCAGCGCATCGGCCATCTTCTCGTTGAAATCGATGATCACGGCTGTGGGGCCGGTCACCAGCACACTGGCCCCGGCCTGCGACTCGAACTCCGACGACATGTCGCGGATGTCGTGGACCAGGTCTTCGGTATCGGCGGAGCTGGGCCCGGTCGCCGGAATGACGATCACCATGCCCGTGTCGCCCGCCTCGTTCAGACCGGTGCCGTCCGGCGTGGCCGGGGCGGCCGCGACGACGTTGTCCAGCTCACCGACGGCGGCCAGGACCTCCGCGACGGCGCCCTCGGGATCGGGGCTGTCCGCCGCATCCACGACGACGGTCAGCGGCCCGTTGAACCCGGGGCCGAAACCCTCGGCGAGAAGGTCATAGGCTCGCCGCTGCGTCATCTCCTCGCTGTAGCTGCCTTCGTCGGGGAGACCGAGCTCCAGGCGCGTCGTCGGGACGGCCAGCAAGCCCACCGCGGCGAGGACGACCACCAGGACGCGGATCGGATGGTTGGTGACCATCCGCACCCATCGCAGCCCCAGGGTCTCCTCCTCGGCCTCCGGGTCGCGCATCTTCAGGCCGGGTATGCGCCCGCCGAGGATCCGGTGCTTAGCGAAACCGAAGAGTGCGGGCAGCATCGTCAGCGCGATGATGACGGCCATGGCGACGGCGAACGCCGCGGCGAGGCCCATCTGGGTCAGCATCGGAATGCCGACCACCCAGAGACCGATCAAGGCGATCATGACCGTCATCCCCGCGAACACCACGGCGTTCCCCGCCGTGCCCACCGCGCGTCCGGTCGCCTCCTCACCGTCGTGCCCGATGGACAGTTCGTGCCGATAGCGTGAGGCGATGAACAGCGAGTAGTCGATGGCCAGCGCGATGCCGAGCATCATCGCCAGGATGGTGGAGTCCTGGGACAGGTCGAAGAACCGGGTGGAGATGGTGATCACCGACAGCGTCACGCCGACACCGATGATCGCGTTCAGCAGCGGCATGCCAGCGGCGGTGAACGAGCCGAAGGTGATGACCAGGACGACGGCCGCTACCGCCAGACCGATCAGCTCACTGCCGCCCCCGGCTTCTTCCTCGAACGCCACATCCCCGCCGATCTCCACGGTCAGACCGGCATCGCGTCCGCTCTCGGCGGCTTCGAACAGGGCCTCTTGCGACTCGTCGCTGATGATGGAGTCGGAGTAGGTGACCTCGGCGTAGGCGATGGTGCCGTCCTCGGATACGGTGCCGGCCTCGAACGGGTCCGCCACGCTCACCAGGCCTGGGGTTTCGGCCACCTCCGCGACGACGGCCTCGACCGCCGACCGGTTGCCGGGATCGGTGAGAGCCTCGCCATCGGGCGCGGCGAAGACGACGCGGCCGGTGGCTCCGCCGGCGGCCATCCCAGGGTTACGTTCCTCGAGCAGGTCCATGGTCTGCTGAGACTCGGTCCCCGGAATCTCGAACGACTCGACGTTGTCCTCGGCGAGGGTCGCCGAACCGATGCCGGTGAGAACGAGTAGCAACAGCCAGGCAGGCGCGACGAACCAGCGCCGTCGGTAGGCGAGCCGGCCTAGCCGGTAGAGGAATGCGGCCACATCAGACTCCAGACGAACGGTCGGTCATGGCGCAAAGGTGCGCCCAGCATCAAGGTAAAGAAGAACGCGCGTTCGCGCCCGTGGATTACCCGAATCGGCATCGAGAACGGCTGCAGCATCGGCGAGAATAGCCGTGTGCCCACCCGATACCGCCTCCGGCAGATCGTCAACTGGGTGAACCTGTCGACTCTGCTGGGTCTGCTGATCGGTGTGGTCGGCCGTAGCCGTTTCTCCCACGGCGACGACGGGCTGATCCTGGGCCGCGGTTACCGCTTCCCGTTGCCACCGGCTCCGGCCTTCACCGTCGGAAACGTCGTGCTGCTCCGGATCGATGACGCGAGACTCGCCCGCCGCCCGCGTCTGCTGGCGCACGAGGCCCGGCACGCCACCCAGTACGCGTGGTGCCTGGGGCCGGTCATGCTCGTCCTCTACCTGCTCGCCGCGGCCTGGTCCTGGCTGCTCACCGGCCATATCGCCGCCCGGAACCCGTTCGAGCGGCACGCCGGCCTGGCCGACGGTGGTTACCGGGAACGCCCACTGCGTCCCTCCCTCCGCCGCTCGTGATCGTCAACGGCTAGACCGGTCATGGTCCGGCCGGCGGTTGATGATCACGGGTGAAGGACGACCTTGCCGGTGGTGGCGCGGGTCTCCAGCGCGGCATGCGCGGCGGCCGCATCCTTGAGCGGGAACGCCTGTACCGCCGGGATCAGCCGACCCTCAGCCGCTTCGGCGAGCGACGCCGCCTCCAGGGCCGGCATGTCGCGCCGCCGGAACATCGCCGGTCCGAGGGCCCACGAAGCGGTCAGCGACCGTCCGGTCAGGTCCTCCGTGGTGACGCGGGTGGGTTGCCCGGCGCCGGCGGCCCACCCGTACATGATCAGTCGCCCACCGGGGCCGAGCAGCTCCATCGCCTGCCGCCCGAGTTCGCCGCCGAGTCCCTCCAGCACGACGGTCACCTCGCGGCCCTCGAGCTCCTCCCGTACCCGTTCCGTCCACCCGGGCTGGTTGTAGTCGACGGCGATGGTGGCGCCGGCCTGCCGCACCAGCCGCACCTTATCCGGTCCGCCCGCGGCGCCGACGACGGTCGCGGAGAGGTTCCGCCCGGTCTGCACGAGCAGGTTGCCGATCCCGCCGGCCGCCGCCATCACGAGGACCACGTCGTCCGGCGAGAGCTGCGCCACATCCAGGATCCCCATCGTGGTCCGGCCGGTGCCGATCATCGCCACCGCCACGTCGAAGCCGAGTCCGTCGGGCAGGGCATGGATGGCACTCACGTCGCGGACCGCCAGCTCCGCGTAGCCACCGCTGGCCGGTCCGAGATGCGCCACGACCCGGGCACCGAGCCAGTCGGCGTCCACCCCGTCGCCGAGGTCGTCGATGACGCCCGCCACCTCCCGGCCAGGCGTCATCGGCAGCTCCGGCAACGGAAACGAGCCTCCGACCTGCCCGCTCCGCAGCGCTGTGTCGATGAAATGCACTCCGGCGGAACGGACCGCGATCCGTACCTGACCCGGCCCCGGCGACGGATCCTCGACCTCTTCGTATCGCAGGTTCTCGGCCGGCCCGAACTCGTACTGGCGGATCGCATGCATCGCTGTCTCCAGGTCTCTCGTCCCGATATCGAGATCAGCATGCAACCTCAACCAAAGTCGAGGTCAACCCGGCTGGTCGGCGCCGGTCCTCTGCACGGCACGTATGGTCACCTCCATGACGGTGATCGACTGCTACAGCTGCAATCGTGAGGCCGAGCTCGACCAGCTGCCGCCGCGCGAGCTGATCTCGTACGACGAGCAGTGGCGCGTCGTCCACGCGACCGGTAGCGCCCTGCTAGGTTGGCTCATCCTGACACCACGACGGCACGTCATGGAAATGGCCGAGCTGAGCGACGCCGAATCGGCCGACCTTGGCATCTGGCAGGCGCGGCTGGCCCGGGCTCTGACGGAAGAGCTCAGGGTGTCCAAGGTGTACGTCGCGGAGTTCGGCGAAGCGCCCGGCTTTCACCTGCACTTCCACGTCGTACCACGTCCGCGCGACCTGGCCGTGGAGAGACGTGGCCCCGGCATCTTCGGCTTGCTCGGACGGCAGGACGATGACCAGGTCAGCGCGGATGATCGCGATCAGCTTGCCCTGAGACTGCGAACTCGGCTCTCGACCTGAGCACCGCCCGCGAACCGCGGTGGGTCAGTCCTTGCGTCCGGTCAGAGCGACACCGACGCCGAGCCCGACCATCGTCAGTCCGGCCGCACCACCGACCAGATCCAGCCTGCGTGCGGATCGGGCGAACCAGGTCCGAACCGTGCCCGCCGCCAGCCCCCAGACCGAATCCAAGGTCAGGGCGATCACCGCGAAAACCACGCTCAGAGCCACCATCTGCAACCCCGCATGCCCCGCCGAGCGATCGACGAACTGCGGCAGCACGGCGGCGAAGAAGACCGCCGTCTTGGGGTTCGTCACGCCGACGACGAACCCCTCCCACCAGGTTCGACGATCGCCGACCACGCTGATCCGGGCTTCGAACGCGGCCCTGAGCCGGTGACGCTGCTGGACGGCCCGAACGCCCAGGTAGACCAGGTACGCGGCCCCGACGAGCTTCATCGTCGTGAACGCCACGGCCGACGCCTGAACGATCGCGCCAACGCCGAGCGCCACCGTCATGGCGAGGACGAATGAGCCCGTCGTGCCGCCGGCCACAGAGATCAGGGCGGCCCGCCGGCCATAGGCCAACGCGCGGCTGACCACGAACAACACACTCGGCCCTGGGATGATGATGATCACGAACGAGGCGACAGCAAACGCCAGCAGGTGCTCGAGCGACGGCATGGCGTCCACTCTAGCGAGGTCCCTGCTCCCCACGCGTTCTCCGGCATGGGATCCGCGCCCGTTCTGGAGCGGTGGCGCGAAGCGGCGAGAAACCGATTCCCGCCGTTCGGCGCAACGTCACGCAACCCCGAGATTCACATTACAAGGGGCCTGCCTGCAGTTTCGTCACTGCCATGAAGCTCAAGTGATGCACACATGTTTGACAGCGATAAAAGATCTTGGCACGATCCTGGGAACCGCTTTCCCGTAATGCCCCTTCCCCGATCTCCACGCAGAGCCAGCCGCAGCGGAACCAGGAAGGCATGGAGGCCCAAGGATGACCCTCGCCCGCCACCGATCAGCTCTCGCCGCCCTCACAGCCTCAGCACTCACCCTGTCAGCCCTGGCCACCGCCACGGCGACCGTCGACACATCCGCACGCCCAGGTGCGGACAGCGCCGCATCACCCCCTACCACGGCCGAACCATGGGCCGAGGGACCGGTCGGATTCGCCTCGCTGGAAGCGCTCGGCCAGGACGGAACCACCGGAGGCGCGGGCGGCGAACGAGTCACCGTGCGAAATCAAGAGGAACTGGTGCGTTACGCGGAGGCCGAGGAACCGTACATCATCCAGGTAGCCGGCACGGTCGATCTGGAGCCGCTCGGCCACCTGGTCAAGGTTCGGTCCGACAAGTCGATCATCGGCATCGGGCCCCGGGCGGAGATCGTCGGGGGCGGGTTCTTCTTGGACCACGTCGAGAACGTGATCATCCGCAACCTCACTTTTCGTGACTCTTACGTCCCCGGTGACTGGGACGGCAAGCTCCCGGACAACGACAACGACGCGATCCGGGTGGACACCTCGCACCACGTCTGGATCGACCACAATGAGTTCCGTCGGCACGGTGACGGCATCGTCGACCTTCGAAAGGACAGTGATTACGTCACGGTCTCCTGGAACGTCATCGCCGACCACAACAAGACGTTCGGGATCGGCTGGACAGACAACGTCGTGACCAAGGTGACGATCCACCACAACTGGTTCCGGAACACTCACCAGCGCAATCCCAGCATCGACAACACCGCGGCCGCCCACCTGTACAACAACTACTTCGACGGCATCAGCCAATACGGAGCGATGAGCCGCAACGCCGCGAAAGTCGTCGCCGAGCACAATTACTTCTCCGACGTCGTTGATCCGCTCGTGACCAAGGAACCAGAATCGGAGCTGGTCGAGCGCGGCAACGTCTTCGACGGCGTGTGGGGACGCATCGACTCGGCCGGAGACGCGTTCGAGCCGGCCTCGTTCTACGAATACGCCGCCGACCCCGCCGAGACAGTGCCGAGCGTCGTCGCCCGACATGCCGGGCCGAGAGGAAAGCGTCCGCCACGAGTGCCCGACGTCATCACGGTCTCCCTGGACGGCGACGGAGACTACGCCAGCCTCCAGGGTGCTCTTGGGGCCCTGCCGCCGAACCACCCGGACCACATCACGATCGAAGTCGAACCAGGTCGCTACGACGAGCAGGTCCGTGTCTGGACGGATATGTCCAACGTCACCATCCGTGGTACATCCTCAGACCCCGACGACGTGGTGATCAGCTACGGCTTCGGCGTCGATCAGGAGACGTTCTACGGCGGGACGCACGGCGTGAACGGAAGCCCCACGTTCTGGGTCCTCGCCGACGATGTCACCATCGCCGACCTCACCATCGAGAACACATATGACGGCGACGGCGACGCGATCGCGGCGCGCAGTACCGGCGACCGGGTGACATTCGACAACGTCCGGTTCGTCGGCGACCGGATGTGGCGGACGAACCAGGCGGCGACATGAGTCACCTCATATGGTCACGCCGGCCCGCTCAGCTCTGGACGGAGGCACTTCCGCTCGGCAACGGGAGCCTGGGCGCGATGGTATTCGGGCGCCCCGGCCGAGAGCTCATCCAGATCAACCACGAGACCGCATGGTCGGGTTCGGTGGCGAGCAATACGCGAGAGCCACGGCCATCGAGCGCGACGGCTGCACGGGCGCTGACCGATGCGCGGCGTGCGTTGCGCTCGGGCGACTACGCGACGGCGGAGAAACGCCTCACGGTTCTCCAGCACCGCTTCGCGCAGACGTATCTGCCGCTCGCCGATCTCCTCCTCGACGTTCAGCTCCCACACCTCGACGGACATGAACGCGCCACCGGCATCCGCCGCGAGTTGGACCTCCGGAGCGCGACCCACACACTGACCTACCGGCGGGGCGACGTGACGGTCCGCATCCGGTCCTTCGTCTCGCGGCCGGACCAGGTCCTTGTCATCCGTGTGGACTGCGACCCGGTGTGCCCGGTGCAGGTCCGGGCCGAGTTGACCACGCAGCTGCGGACGATCGCCGCTTCGCCGGCGCCGGGGCATGCGGAGTTGCGCACGGCGATGCCGTCCGACATCTGCCGCCGTCCGGACACCCGCGACCACGCCATCGAATACAGCGACCACGCCGGCGAGGCGTTGCGCGGGGCAGTGGCCGTGCGCGCCCTCGAACCGGGCCTCGACGGCCCCACCGGGCCAGGCGGAATTCGGGGCGCACAGGACGGCGACGCGATCGCCGTCAGCGGATCCGGGTCGGTCGTGCTCGCGCTAGCGGCGTCCACCACATTCGCCGGCATCGCCGAGCCGCCCGCCGGAACCGACGACGACGCCGCGCGCCGCGCACGGACGATTCTCGATGGCGTGGCGTCGTCGCAGGTGGACGAGGTCTGGCGGCGGCATGAGGCAGACCACCGCCGGCTGTACGACCGGGTCGAGATGGATCTCACCGAATCCGTGCCGGACGCCGAATCCGTGCCGGACACCACAGCCGGCGATCCGCCGTATGATCGCCTGCTCGAGGCGGCGGCGCACCCGGGCGGTGTGCTCGAACGTGCGCCTGATCTGGTGTCTCTGTTGTTCCACTATGGACGCTACTTGTTGATCACCAGCTCGTACGGCGCGCGGCTGCCGGCCACCCTGCAGGGGATCTGGAACGCCGACCTGCTACCTCCATGGAGCTCGAAGTACACGACGAACATCAACCTCGAGATGAATTACTGGGGTGCCGAGACCGCGGACCTCGCGGAGTGTTCCGAGCCCCTGTTCGACCTGATCGAGGCGCTGTCCCGTACCGGACGTCAGGTGGCCCGGGACCTTTACCAGGCTCGTGGCTGGGTAGTCCACCACAACACCGACGCGTGGGGATACGCCCAGCCCGAAGGACTCGGTCTCCATCCGCCGCGATGGAGTTTCTGGCCGATGGCCGGACCGTGGCTGCTGCGGCACATGGTGGAGCGGCTCGAGTTCGGCGCCGACACGGACGTCCTGAAGCGACGAGTATGGCCGCTTCTGCGATCCGCGGCCGAGTTCTATCTGGACTGGGTACAGGAGGTGAACGGCGAGATCGCCACGCTCCCGTCGACATCACCCGAGAATGACTTCCTCGCCGACGGCGGCCGATTCTCCGCCGGCATCTCCTCGACGATGGACCTCTCGCTGATCGCGGAGCTGTTCTCGTCACTTGATCGGCTGGCGCGACGGGTCGGCGCGTCCACTGACCCCGTCGTCGAAGCCGCCCGCAGGATCGCCGACCGCATTCCCGGCCCGTCCGTCGGCGCCGGCGGCCTGATCAAGGAGTGGGCCGCCGACCCTCCCCAAGCTCTACCGGGTCACCGGCACCTGTCACATCTGTACTTCGCTTTTCCCGGCCGCACCCCGGTGGATCCACACCTCAGGTCCGCGATCAGCGCAAGCCTCGACGACCGAGGGGACGACTCGACCGGCTGGTCGCTGGTGTGGAAGCTCGCCCTGCGGGCACGCCTCGAGCAGCCGGGAAAGGTCGAGGATCTCCTGGAGCTCATGTTCCGGCCGGCCGACGGCGCGGAAGCCGGCGAAAGAGGCGGGTTGTATCCGAACTTCTTCGCCGCACACCCGCCGTTCCAGATCGATGGGAATCTGGGCTTCGTCGGTGCGTTGGCCGAGGTCCTGCTGCACAGTCACGGCGACGCCATCGTGCTGCTCCCCGCTCTGCCGCCGGCGCTACACACCGGCTCCGTGCGTGGCTTGGTCGCCAGGCCGGGTATCCATGTAGACCTCTCCTGGGCAGCCGGCCGGCTCCGGTGGGCACGCCTGCGGGCACCGGAAGCCACCGACGTCGTGATCCAGCACGGTTCCGATCGTTTCTCCTGCTCGCTGAGGGCCGGCGTCCCGTGGACGTTCCGGCCGGGCAGCCATTCGGAAGATGGCGGCTGACGACACGGATCACCGACGAGCGGCCGGCCACGGCTCCAGGTCGGGCAACGTGATGGCATCCCCGTCCCAGGACGCCACTGGCGTCCGTTCCGGTGACCGACCGGCCAGCCATTGCGTCACGTCTCGCAGCGCGCCCTCGATCACCAGCGGGATTCCGGTAGGCGGCCGCGCCGGCGCGGACCAGCCGGATCCGTCGTCGAACCGCAGCTCAACCGGGCGATCCGCCGGCAACCGCGGCGCGAGGAAGTCCAGCAGGTGCCGGCAGAGGCCGTCGCTCCAGCTGTCGGCCGCGACGCCCAGGTCCAGATCGACCAGATGGATCCGGATCTCCCGCCACCACATCATCGCCACGTGCGTCAAGGTGCCGTCACGGTAGGTCACCGGCCGGTCCCACACGGGCGAGCCGATGGCCGGCCACGCTCGGCCGAGACGGTCCAGCGCCTGGTCGATCGCCACGGCGTGCCCGGCGACGGAGCGGTGCGCGTCGGCTTCGATGGCGGCGTCCCGCCCGTCGCGGCCACCGTCGTAGAACTCGATGAGCTCGTTCCGATCCGCGAACTCCGCCTGGCGGGCCGCGCCGTCCGCCACGTTGGTGATGTGCGCCAGCACGTGACCGCGGGTCCAGCCGGGGAGGATCGACGGAGCGCGCAGCGACGCCTCATCCAGCTTCTCCACCAGTTCCTGTAACGACTCGCCCGCCGCCCGGCAGTCACGTAACAGCTCGCCAAGTCCGGGCACGTCCGCACCTTTCCACGTCATCGGCTCGAGCGTATCTCGCGGCGGGGCGCTCCGGACGCGTGCGGCCGCACCTCCTCTGCCCCGTGCTTTCTACGAAACCGCTGGTAGAGGAGTACCTCTTGTGCCATGATCGCCGTGCCAGGGTCCTGTTGGCAGGAGGAGGGGTTCAGTTGACCCGCCAGATTCCGCGCCCGCTGCTGTGCCTGCTGATCACCGCCGCGACGGCGGCCATGACGACGTTGCCCGCCGCACCGTCGCCGGACGCCGCGGCCGTCGGCTCGGCAGGCGTCGACCACACGTTCGCGGACACCGCGTCGCCTGAGGAGAGCGCCGAGGATCTCAAGCTCGCCAACGCCTGGGTACCGGCCGACCAGGAGCTTCGATTCGGCGCGAAACCGCTGGAATTCGCGCGGGAGGCCGCCGCCGCGGAGGCCGCGGACGCCGACTGCAACATCTCCGCGCAGGCTGCGACGGCCCTGCTCATCGCCATGACGTGGCCGGAGGTGTCGCCGTCCGGAGCCGCGCCGTCGCCGATGACGCTCTCTCGCTACGACACCCAGCCCACCCTCGCCGATCCACAGAATCGAGCACCGGGCCTGTGGTTCCATCCGGGCATCGGCATGTGGCAGCTGGACTCGGCCGGGCTTGGCACCAACTTCACGGCCGCCGAGGCGATGGACACCAAGGGTGCGGCCAACCGGTTGGCGCCGTACGTCGTGCATCGGTACTGCACCGCCATCAACCGCGGCGACACGCGGAAAGAGGCGCGGGCCTACGCCTGGACAGCGTGGGTGGCGTGCCGGCAAGGCGCCTGCGAGAACACGTTTCAGCGGGCTCTGAACGGGGTGACCCCCGTCGACGGTATCGGACGGTATGGCGGGGCCAAGCCGCGCCGCTGCTGGTATCAGGGCGCCGCGCACGATTGCTTCTACGTCGATCCCGCGAATGCGCAGGGCGCTTCCTGGTGGGCGGCGCCCGGCGGCGGGCGCTCACCGGTGGCGGCGCCGTTCTACGTGATCCGCCTGGACGGATCGGCAACCGTCGAGCTTCGCTACTGGCTGGCGGCGGACTCCGGCGCCAGCACCGATGTCCAGGCGCGCCGGCCGTTCGGTGCGAACGCGCGGACTGGACTGACCTGGGCGCGAGGGCCGGGTCTGTGTGATCTCACGGCGCAACGCGGAGCGTGTTAGCGCAGGCGCGACGGAAACCCATGGCGCATACTGGGCCACGGTGCTAACGTTCAAGCATGTGATTCTCTCCTGAGCGCGCACACGCTGTCTCCGCGCGGCGTCACGCGCCCACGCCAATTCCGCCGTCCATCGAGCATCGGCTGGTTCGCCGCAGCTCATGGCAGACGTAGCGGTCTGGCCAGTGCTCACGAGCACCCTCAGGAGGTCCCCATGACTGTCTCCCACGAAAACGACTCGCCCACGCCCGATGACGCTGCGCCAGCCCCTGCGCCGCTGAATCGCGCGGAGCGTCGCGCGAAGCGCAAGGGCAAGGCCGGCAACGCCTCCGCGCCGACACTGTTCCAGAAGGATCAGCGTCGGAGCAGCCAGGTGGTCGCGCAACCCAAGTATCGCGGTCGGCGCGGCAACAAGTAGCGCTTCGAAGTCTGGAGGCTGGGCCCGGCCCGCATCGGCCGGGCCCAGATCTTCATCCCGCGTCTGACTCGTCGAAGCCGAAGCTGACCACGGCCGGGAGATCGCCCTTGCGGAGACGGTCGATCACCAGATACTCATGTGGCACGATCGGCTCCGGCAGTGCGTCAAGCGGGAACCACCGCATGTCGGCGGCCTTCTCCGGCTCGGCCACGTGCGGTTCGCCGGCCCAGCGCCGGCACTCGAAGAAGAAGTCGACGCGCTCATCGATCGCCAGGCCGTTACCGCCGGTGCGATGCATGACACATAGCGGCCGCAAGTCTTCCGCTGCGACGGTGACGCCGAGTTCCTCCGCCACCTCCCGGCACGCGGCAGCGAACACCGACTCCCGGTGTTCGACATGACCGGCGGGCACGGCCCAGTAGCCATCCATGTAGCCGGTGTTCCTCCGGAGTTCCAGCCACACCTGCTCCGCCCCGCCTCGCTCACGACGGAGCAGCACATACGCCGCGGGGACGACGCGGAACCGATCGACCATGTGCTCGACCTTACGGGGGCCGCCCATACGGCACGGCGCCGGCCTTCTCCCACCTCGACACGATCGGCCAGCACCGGCGGCGTCTTCGAATGAATGCGCTTACGCTGGTACCGAGCACTCGATGTGAAGGCGGTTCCTTGAGCACTCCGACGGTGTACGACGTCGCGAACCACGCGGGCGTCTCCATCGCCACCGTGTCCCGCGTCTACCGCAACCCGGACACGGTCCGCGCCGAGACCCGCGATCGCGTACTGGCGGCGGCCCGGACGCTCGGCTACGTACCCAGCGGCAACGCGCGCGGACTGGCCAGCCGAGCCACCGGCGTCCTCGGGCTCTGCTTCCCGGACAACCTCCAGTACGACGAGCATCGGGAAGAGACGCAGGAGCTGGGCCACGAGGCGCACCACGACGAGGCGGACCTCATGATCTACTCCGACGAGGTGATCCGCGGCATGGAGCGCGCGGCACGGGAGCGAGGGTACGGGTTACTCATCGCCGCCACGGTGGCCGGAGATCCGGCCAGCACCGTCGCCGATGTCGCCGGCCGGGTCGATGGCGTAGCCGTACTTGCGGGTACCGTCTCGACCGCGGAGCTGGAGGTGATCTCGCGACGGCTGCCGGTGGTGATGCTGGCCGGTCCGCGCGAGAACCCCGCCCTGGATCACCTCGACCACGTGGAGGTCGCGAACTTCGACGGGCAGCTCGCGATGACCCGGCATCTCATCGTCGACCACGGCCTCACCAAGCTGGCGTTCGTCGGCGGACCACCGAATTCTCCCGACGGCGAGGCCCGTTTCCGTGGCTTCCAGGCCGCGCACCTCGAGGCCGGTCTGGACATCCCCGCCGAGCCGCGGATACGCGCGGGCCTGACGACATCGAGTGGGCGACACGCCATCGGTGAATTGCTGGCGACCCTCCCGGAGCGGCCGCAGGCGGTGATGTTCGCCAACGATCAGATGGCCGTCGGCGCACTGCCGGAACTGGAGCATCGAGGGTTACGCGTGCCCGCGGACATCGCGGTGACCGGCTTCGACGACATCTCGGTCAGCCGCCTCGTGCGCCCGGCGCTGACCACGGTGCGTCAGCCGATGCAGGAGCTGGGCCGGCACGCCGTCGATCTCCTACTCGCCCGGGTGGCCGACCGCGACCGGGCTCCGGTGTCGCGGTTACTCCAGGTCAGCATGGTTCGCCGGGCCAGTTGCGGCTGCCGCGTCTCGCATGACCATCAGCCTTTGAACGGGTCATAGCACAGCCGACCGTCTCGCCATGGCCGCGCGCGGCGTTATCTAACCGTTACCTGCGATGACCTTGAAGGGTCGGCGCTACTCGACCAAGGTGTGAATGTATGCGCTTACATCACGAGCGCGTGACTCGAGGAGGAGCCGATGTCTCGTAGCGCCCGTACCGTCGCGGCAGCTTGCACCCTGCCCGCGCTGACCTTCGCCGCCTGTGGCAGCGACGGCGGTGATGAGCTGTCCGCCGAGGACGAGCAGACCTTGACCGTCTGGGCCATGGGCGAGGAGGGCAAGCGCCTGCAGGACGTCGCGGACGAGTTCAACCAGGAATACCCGAGCATCCAGATCGACGTCACCCCCGTCGGCTGGGATCAGGCGCACCAGAAGCTCGTGGCCGCGGCCGCGGGCGGCGAACTCCCCGACATGGCCCAGATGGGCAGCACCATGATGGGTGAGTTCATCGAGCTCGGCGTGCTGGAGCCGGTGGACACCTCGACCTTCGACCAGGATGACTTCTTCCCCGCGGCCTGGGAGAACAATGTGGTCGACGGCGAGGTGTACGGCGTTCCCTGGTACGTCGATACCCGCGTGCTGTACTACCGGACGGACCTCGCCGACGAGGCGGGAGCCACCCACCCGCCGGCGACGTGGGAGGAACTGAAGGAGCTGGCGATCGCCTACCAGGAGAACGGAAGCCGCTTCGGCATCTCGCTCCCGGCCGGCGGCGAAGGCGCATGGCAGAGCCTGCTCCCGTTCCTCTACTCCGCCGGCGGCACGCTTGTGGACGACGAGGGCGATCCCGCCTTCGACAGCCCGGAGGCGACCAAGGCCCTGGAGGAGTACGCCAGTTACTTCAGCGAAGGGCTGACCAGCACGAGCGTTCAGCCAGGCCAGACTGTCGAGCAGGACTTCGGCTCCGGGGACGCACCGATGTTCATCTCCGGCCCCTGGATGGTGAACAACATCAGCGAGGCGCTCCCCGAACTCGAGGGAAAGTGGGCGGCGGTCCCGCTGCCGGCCGACGATGCCGGGAGCGTCTCCTGGGTGGGCGGCGCCAGCCTCGTGACGTTCACCGAGAGCCGGCACAAGGCCGCGGCGCAGGAGTTCATCTCGTTCTTGACCAGCCCGGAGAAGCAGGCGGACTGGTACGAGATCTCCAAGTCGCTGCCGGCGAACATGGCGGCCTGGGAGGAGGAGCCGCTGGCCGGCGACCCACAGCTGCACGTCTTCGAAGAGCAGCTCGCAACCGCCGGTGACGTCCCGGCCATGCCGCAGTGGAACGAGTTCGCGCACGAGGTCGACGTCGCGATCGAGCGGATGGCCAACGGCGGCGCCGACGCGGCGCAGACGGCCGGCGAACTGCAGGCGGCCACCGAACCTCTCGCGGAGTAGGCGCATGGCCCCGATCACCCCGGCCGGCTCGGACGTCTCGTCCGGGCCCCCGCCGGAGAACGACGGCCATGTGACCGCGGCCGCCGAACGTCCCCGGCGACCGCGGCTGCGGGGACGGCTCGGTACGCAGCACCTGGCGGGCTGGCTGTTCTCCACGCCGTTCCTGCTGCTGTTCGGCACCTTCATGGCCTTCCCGATCGTCGCGTCGCTGTTGATGAGCTTCACCGACTTCGGGCTGCGCAACGTCACCGATCCGCTGGCGGCCGACTTCGTCGGCCTGGACAACTACATCGAGCTGTTCGGCGACGAGACGTTCCGGCGCGCGCTGTTCAACACCACGTACTTCGTCGTCGTCGGAGTCCCGCTCACCATCGGGCTGGGGCTGGTGGCCGCCGTGCTGTTGAACTCCGGGATCGACCGGTTCCGCACCTTCTTCCGGGTGGGGTTCTACACACCGGTGGTCACCAGCATCGTTGCGGTCGCGGTCGTCTGGCGGTTCGTTCTCGAGCCACGGGACGGATTGATCGCCGGGGTGGCCGCCGAGTTCGGGTGGACATCGCCGGACTTCCTCAGCTCGCCGACGCTGGCCATGCCGTCGTTGATCGCGATGGCGGTCTGGCGCAATCTGGGCTTCCCGATGGTGTTGTTCCTGGCCGGCCTGCAGTCGATCCCCACGGAGGTCAGGGAGGCGTCACGGATCGACGGCGCCGGCGCGGTTCAGGAGTTCCGCAAGGTCACCGTGCCGTTGCTGCGGCCCACCATGCTCTACGTCGCCGTGATCACCACCATCGGTTACCTCAACGTCTTCGAGGAACCGTTCGTGATGACCGGCGGCGGGCCGGCGGACAGCACGCTGACCACGTCGCTGTACATGTATCGGGAAGGCTTCGACTTCTTCCACATGGGTTACGCGAGCGCCATGGCGTACACGCTGTTCGTGATCGTCCTCGCGATCACCCTGCTCCAGCTCCGATTTCTCCGGGACAAGACCAGATGAGCACCGTAGACACCTCACGCCCGTCCGCAGTGCGGACCGGAGACCCGGCCACCCTCGCTGCCTTCCGCCGGCGCGACCGGACCCGCAAGACGCTGCTGTACACGCTCCTGAGCTTCGGCCTGCTGGTCATGTTGGCACCGTTCCTGTGGATGGGGCTGTCCGCGTTCAAGACGACCGAGGACCTCACCGCATCGCCGCCGGTATGGATCCCGACCGAGTGGACGCTCGCGCACTTCCGCGACCTGCTCGACGTGTTGAACATGCCCCTGCACTTCTTCAACTCCACGCTGGTGGCGGTCTTCGTCACGCTCGGCAACCTGGTGTTCTGCTCGATGCTGGGGTATGCGCTCGCCAAGCTCAACTTCTTCGGCAAGGGCCCCGTCTTCGGTCTGGTGCTCGGCGCCCTGATGGTGCCGATGAACCTGATGCTGATCCCGAAGTTCGTCTTGATGAGCCAGTTCGGGCTGCTGGACTCCTACGCCGCGCTGATCCTGCCCTTTGCGGCCGGGGCCTTCGGCGTCTTCCTGATGCGGCAGTTCATCAGCTCTGTCCCGGACGAGTTGATCGACGCCGCGCGCGTCGACGGCGCCAACGAGTGGTTCATCTACTGGCGCATCATACTGCCGCTGGTGAAGCCGGCGATGGCAACACTGGCCATCTTCACCTTCATGGGCTCGTGGAACAACTTCCTGTGGCCGCTGATCGTCACCAACGACCCGGACAAGTACACGCTGCCGGTGGCACTGGCCACCTTCGCCATCGACCCGACCAAGTCCGAGGGATCCAACGGCATGCTCATGGCCGGGGCGTTCCTGGTGGTGCTACCGATTCTCCTGGTCTTCATCGCCCTGCAGCGCTACTTCACGCAGGGTATCGCCACCGCCGGACTGAAATAGACCCGCTCGCCCACGCCCACCCTCCGTGCGAGTCCGTCTCGTATCGGCTGTCAGCGCATTCACCCGAGAGAAGGGCTGTACCTCGATGACCGAACACTCCACCGCACGAGCCGACTGGGAAGAACGCATCGGACGGCCGAGCGATCTGCGCCTGGACACCGGGTCGCTTCCCCCACCCAGCGGCCTGACCGCCGTCTCCGGCACCGGACACGTGCGGCTGGCGTGGCACCACGTCGACGGCGCACTCGGGTATCTGGTGTATCGGGCGGACTCGCCGACCGGCCCGTTCGAACCGCTCGACCACCGCGGTGGCGACGTGCTGGCGGTTCCGCGTCCGCCATACGCGGACACGCTCCTCGAGCCGGGCCGGCGCTACTGGTACAAGGTGGCCAGCTGGTCCGACGGGGGCGCCGGCGAACTCTCCCCAGAAACCGTCGACGGCGTCGCGACGGCGCCCGGGGACTCCACGCCGACCACCCACGTGATCGTCGACGCGGTGGCAGATCCTCAGCCGCTTCCGGACGTCTGGCGACGCATGATCGGCGCGGAACACCTCTCGTTGCTGACATGGGACGGTGACGGTCCCGGCGGAACGGATGTAGCCGCAGAATACGCGGCCGCGTTGCGCCTCATGCGAGACGAGATCGGCGTGCGGTCCGTGCGAGCGCATGGCACGTTCCTGCCGGAATGCGTCACCGTCCGCGACGACGGCCGCTTCGACTTCTCCGGTCTGGACGAGGTCTACGACCGGTTGCTCGGCATCGGGTTGACGCCCGTCGTCGAACTGTCGTTCATGCCCGCGGAGCTGGCCGCCGACCCGTCCTACACCGTCTTCGGCTACCAGGGCATCGCCTCCGTTCCCCGCGACTGGGAGCGCTGGGGCGACCTGTGCCGCGACCTCACGATCCACCTGCGCGATCGCTACGGCGCCGACGAGGTGGCCGGCTGGGAGTTCGAGGTGTGGAACGAGGCCAACCTCGAAGTGTTCTGGAACGGCACACAGTCCGACTACCACCGGCTCTACGAGGTCGCGGCGCGCGCCGTGAAGAGCGTCGACCCGCGCATCAGGGTCGGGGGTCCCGGGTCCGCGGCCGCCGGCTGGGTCGGTCCGCTGCTGGAGCACTGCCGCGAACACGACGTGCCGATCGACTTCGTGTCCACCCACACCTACGGCAACGCACCGCTCGACTTCCGGCCGTTGGCCCGCTCATTCGCCGAGAAGACGGGACGGAAGGAACCGGAGATCCTATGGACGGAGTGGGGCGTGACGCCCACCCACTTTCACCGGGTCAGCGACTCTGTCTTCGCCGCACCTTTCGTGCTGCACGGGATGAAATCCGCGCTGGAGACGACCGACTGTCTGGCCTACTGGGTCGCCACCGACCACTTCGAGGAACTCGGCTGGCCGCAGCGGCTCTTCCACGGCGGGTTCGGCCTGCTGACCGTCGGCAACCTGCGCAAACCCCGGTTCTGGGCGCTGCTCCTGCTGTCCGAGCTGCGGGGCGGGCGGATCCCGGCTACGGCCACCGGCGACGGGGCGGAGGCTCTGGTCGAGGCGCTGGCCACCCGGACGCCGGAGCACACCGCCGTCGACGTGCTGGTCTGGAACGGCACACTCGATCAGACCAAGATCGACGGCGCGGCGGCGCTGAACCGCACCGTCACGGTCACCGTGAACGGGCTCGCGCCGGGTGCGACGTATGAGGCGACCTCGTACCGCGTCGATCAGACCCACGGCAACATCCAGGCCGTCTGGGACGACCTCGGCGGCGGTGCATGGCCGGACGAGCGGCAGTGGGAGAAGCTGCACGCCGCCGACGAACTGCCCCCGGAGCAGCTGGACGACCTCACCGTCGGCGCCACCGGTACCGCGAGCGTCACCTTTGCGTTGCCCATGCCCGGCATCCGGGCGATCAGACTCACCCGTCGTTAACCCTGTTCGATTCCCGTCACCCCGGAGGTTCACCGATGGATCGACGCACCTTTCTCAAGACCCTGACCGGAGCCGCCGGCGCCGCGGGCGCGGTCGCGCTCGGCACCGGCACCGGCACGGCGGGCCCGGTCGCGCTCGGCACCGGCACCGCATCGGCGGCACGACGCACCGGTGGCGACACCGAGGAAATCCTGCTGTCCTGGTTCGCCGACACCTACCGTTCGATCGAGGCGATGGTCACCGAATTCGGCCTGCCGGCGGACAACATCGACCTCAGCGGCGACGGCGCGCCGGTGCCCACCGTCAACACCTCCACCACCAACATCGGCTGCGGGTTGTGGTCGACCGTCGCGGCGGCCGGGCTCGGCGTGATCAGCGGAGAGCAGATGCGCCGCCGGCTCGATCGCACGCTCACCGCGATCGAACAGCTCGACCGGGAGCACGGCTTCTGGTTCAACTGGTACGACGCATTCACCGGCGAGGTGCTTCAGGAGTGGCCCGGCAGCGGCGACCCGGTCCGCAAGTTCCTGTCCTCGGTGGACAACGGCTGGTTCGACGTCGGGCTGCGGATCGCCGCCGATGCCGAGCCGTCGCTGCGCGGCCGGATCGCGCGGCTGCGCAAGGACGTCGACTGGTCGTTCTTCTACGTCCCGTATGACGCCGACGACCCCGGCGCCAACCCCGGCCACATGAGCACCGGGTTCAACGTCGACGAAGACGCCTTCACCGGCAACTTCTACGGAGCGCTGAACTCCGAGACCCGGATCGCGAGCCTGCTCGCCCTCGGCGACGGGACGGTCCCCACGGACCATTACTGGCGCACGTACCGCACGTTCCCGCCGGACTGGGAGCAGGAGATGCCGCCGGGCGGCGAGTGGGTCACCGTCGACGGAGTCGAGATGTTCCGCGGCCACTACGTCTACCGCGGCCGCAAGGTGGTGCCGAACTGGGGCGGCTCCATGTTCGGGGCGCTGATGCCGCCGCTCTTCGTTCCGGACTACGAGTGGTCGCCGCGATCCTGGAAACTCAACCACCGGCGGTTCGCGCTCGGCCAGCTCGAGCATGGCTTGCACGAGGCGGAGTACGGCTACTGGGGGTTCTCCCCGTGCAACGTGCCCGAGGGCGGCTACCAGGAGTACGGGGTGCAGTGGCTGGGCATCTCCCCGACCGGGTACTGCTCCAACACCGACCGCACCTACGTGCCGTACGGCGAGGAACCGCCGCCGCCGTCGGCGTACACCAACGGTGTGGTGACCCCGCACGCGGCCTTCCTGGCCATGCCGTTCCTCGGGAGCGAGGCGATCGGCAACCTGAAGCGGATCGCCCGTGACTTCGACGCCTACGAGGACGGCTACGGGTTCTACGACTCGGTCAACGTCGGCACCGGACATGTCAGCGACCGCATGCTCTCCCTGGACCAGGGGATGATCACCGCCGCGATCGCGCAGGTGCTCAAACCCGGACTGCTGCAGCGACCGTTCCGTACCGGGGCGTTCGCCCGTCGGCTGCGGCCGCTGCTGGCCCGCGAGAACTTCGGCATCGCCTGAAGGAGGCCGCGATGAGTCCATTCACCCCGACCCGCCGGACCGTCCTCACCGCGAGCCTGGCGACAGCTGCCGGAGCCGGTCTCGACCTGCATGCGCCGGGCGTCGCCTCCGGCCAGGCCGCTGCCGCCCGCGGCGGCCCGGTCCACACCTCGAGCCCGGACGACGGCACGCAGCCCGCCGTCGGCTACGCGAAGAAACGGCTGCTGATCGACGGCGCACCCGCCCTGGTGCTGGCCGGCGAGATCCACTACTTCCGGCTCGAACGGGACGACTGGCAGTCCCGCCTCGACCAGGCGAAGGCCGCCGGACTCGATACGATCGCGACATATGTCCCGTGGCTCTGGCACGAACTCCCGGACGGCACCATCGACGTCGCCGGCGAGACGAAGCCGGAGCGCGACCTGGGCGCATTCATCGACCTCTGCATGGACAACGGCTTCCATGTCATCCCGCGCCCCGGCCCGTTCATCATGGCCGAGACCAAGAACAACGGCATCCCGCATCGGGTCTATGCGGACCATCCGGACGCCGTGCCGACCGGCTGGGACGGCGGCGAGACGGCGGCACCCACCCTCGACTACCTTGCCCCGTCGTTCCTGGCCGAGGCGGAACGCTGGTACACGGCGGTCATGCCGGTGATCGCCGACCGGCTGCACCGTCCCGGACGGCCCGGCGTCATCGCCGTCCAGCTGGACAACGAGATCGGGATGATCTCCTGGGTCGCCAACGCGCCGGACTTCACCGAGCACCTGCTGGCGGAGTTCAACGCCTGGCTGGACGATGAGTACGGCGACGACCTCGCCGACCGTTACCCGTTCGCCGACGGCTCGCGGGAGGAGCGCGACGAGGCGATCCAGTCCCCCGACGACTCCTACGCCGCCGCGCTCATGCACGACCTGGGCCGCTACACCCGGGGAAGGTTCGCGCGCTATGCCGCCGAGCTCCGCTCCTACGCCGAAGCGTCCGGGGTGACCGGGGTCCCCTTCATCATCAACATCCACGGCACCTCGGGTGGGCGTGGCGAGCGGTACCCGATCGGCGTCAGCCAGTTGATGCAGACCTATTCCGGGGTCGACGGGATGATCTCCGGCGTCGACATGTACCTGGGCGAACTGGACCAGCGCAACGCGCCGGATCTCTATCTGATCAACGCCTTCACCGACGCCACCAACGACGACGATCAGCCGCTGACCTGCCTGGAGTTCGACGCCGGACACGGCGACTACGGGCAGGCGCTGGAGGTGGCGTTCGACCCGTCGGCGCCGGACCTCAAGACCCGCATGTGCGTCGCCCAGGGGACCCGGCTGATCAATTACTACCTGTTCTCCGGCGGGTTCAATCCGCCGCTGGACGAGCCGGTCGGCGACGGCAACGAGCGGATCGGCACCACCGGCGAACGGCACGGCTTCAACGCCCCGGTCACGCCCGAAGGCGAGCGCAATCTCAGTTTCGAACCGACCCGCACGGCGGTCGCGGCGGTGAGTGCGCTGCGCGACACGTTGGCGGTGATGCGCCCGGAGCACGACCCGGTGACGCTCGGATTCGTTCCCGACCATTACCTGACCCAGTACCCGGCGCCCGGCCGCGACCAGGCACAACAGGTGGTGCGGGATGTGGAGGGCTGGCGCGGAGCCGGACCACGCGGAGGGTCGCTGGCCAGGGCGATGCTGTTCGCCAACGTCCGCTTCGACAGCGTCGACCTGCAGGCGGCCGACCTGGATCCACACGAGCGGCCGGTGCTGGCCCTGGCCGGTGCCGAGCATCTCGGCACCGAAGTGCAGGAGCGGCTGGTGCGTTACGTCGAGGCCGGCGGCTCGCTGCTGCTCGCCGGGAAGCTGCCGGTGACGGACATGGCGGCACGGGAGAGCACGGTGCTGGCCGATGCCCTCGGCTTGAAGGTCACCGACACGATCACCGGGGCTCCCGGTTTCTACCCGTCGGTCACCGCCCACGAATGGGCGGAACCGCTGCCCGAGACGAGATGCGGCCGGGCGCAGTTGTTCGACGCCGGCGGGTCGGCGACCGTGTTCCTCCGCGAGGTGAGCACCGGCGGCGCGTGCGGTGTCGACGTGCCGCTGGGCGACGGCCGAGCGGTGGTGATCGCTTCCGACTACATCGTCGACCTGACGTTCTGGCGACGGGTCTTCGACGCGGTCGGCATCCGACGCGGCATCACCCACACCGCCACCACACCCGGTGTCTTCCTGCTCTCCGCCGCCGACGACGACGGTGGCCGGCTGCTGCACGCGTTCAACACCTCCACGTACGACGACACGTTCACCGCCGAAGAGGACGGCGAACCGCTGTTCGGCGGCCACGAGCTGCATCTGCCCGGGCAGAGCGCGCTGATGCTACCCGTCGGCCTCACGCTCGGTGGCCTGACGATCGACTACGCCACCGCGGAGCCCGTCGAGGTCGGCGACCGCCAGATCCGGTTCCGTTCCTTGGGCGGCGAGGCGACCGTCGTCGTACGCGGCAACGCCACCGCCCGGGGCGCAGAGGTGACCCGGACCGGGCGGGGCGATGAACGACGCACCCGGATCCGCACGGAGTGCCGCGAGTTCACCGTCCGCGCCGCGTAGTTCGCCATCCACATCCCGATGCCGCGGAGGTTGACGCCGGGACTCTCGCCGGGACGCGCGCTCGGCAGAGGGCCTAGGCGTCGTCACGCTCCTGCTCTTCAGCGAGCCGCATGAGCTTCTCACGGCGGGAGGTGAGCGCAGGAAGGTCGATGGTGGTGGGCCAGGGCCGGTCGGTGGTGAAGATGTCCGTCGTGTAGTGCGTACGGTAGGCGTACTGCCGGGTCCGATCGTCGAGGACGAGCTCCGCCAGCGCGATGGTCGGTGAGTCGTCCTCCGGGACCACGATCCAGTATGACGGGCACCCGCGCGGGCGTAGAGCGCGCGTTTGGTCTCGGTATCCCGCAGCCGCGGCTCGTTGTGATCGTCGACCGTCGTCGACTGGTCACTGCCGACCACGCACGCGCCACCTGGGTTCGACTCTTCAAGCGTGTTCGCGATCCATCGCGCGATCAGGTTGTGGTCGATGGTGGCGGAGGGGGACACGATGATGCTCCCGTCGATCAGCTCGTAGCGCGGCCCGTCTTCGGGCAGCGCATGCAGATCGGCCACCGTGTACCCGCCGTGACCAGGGTCACGACTCAACAGCTGAGCCGCACTCATGGCGTCTCTCCCTCTGTCCATCGTCCCGGTCACAAGGACCAGGTTACGCGAGCGGTACGCACAGTACGCAGTTACCGAACCGGCAATGAGCACTTTAGCTGTTCTTGCTTGTGCTTGAAGTCGATTTCGCTCGTAGCGAGTATTGTCATTGCGTATGCGTGATTTTGCCGTCGAGCACGCCGGGAGCAAACTGGGCAGGGTGACTGGTACCTTCGATGACGTGGGCGTACGTGTAGAGAAGACGGACCTCCCCGGCATCGGTGTGCGGCACGAGGTGAGCACCGACTCCGGGCAGCGCATCGGCGTCGTCGCGCACCACGACGGCCGGCGCGACCTGGTGTACTTCGACCCTGAAGACCCGGACTCCTGCAAGGCCTCGGTGCCGCTGACCGACGACGAGGCGGAGGCGCTGGCCGACATCCTCGGGACGTCGATCATGCTCAGCCAGCTCGCCGACATCCGCCAGCACGCCGACGGACTGCTCACCGAGCAGCTCTCGATCCCGGCCGACTCCCCGTATGCGGGTCATCCGCTCGGGGACACCCAGGCCAGGACGCGCACCGGGGTATCGATCGTCGCTGTGCTTCGCGGCAACCAGGCGGTGCCCTCACCCGGCCCTGACTACGTGCTCAGCGCCGGAGATGTCGTCGTTGCGGTCGGTACCAGGCGAGGCCTCGACCAACTCGGCCGGCTCATTTCCGCCGACGCGGCCTGAGGCGGGAGCGGCCCGTCGTGCACGAGACCACGATGTTGCTCATCGAGGTCGGCGCTCTGCTGTTCGCGTTGAGCATGCTCGCCCGGGTGGCGCGGCGCATCGGTCTCTCCCCGATCCCGTTGTACCTGCTCACCGGCCTCGCGTTCGGCCACGGCGGCATCCTGCCATTGGACGCGAGCGAGGAGTTCTTCGAGGTCGGCGCCGAGATCGGTGTCATCCTCCTGCTGGCGATGCTCGGCCTGGAGTACACGGCGAGCGAGCTCATCACCGGCATCCGCAGGTCGGCCCGGTCCGGGGTCATCGATGCCCTGTTCAACGCGGTGCCGGGCGCGGCGTTCGCGCTGCTGCTCGGGTGGGGTCCGGTCGCGGCGGTGGCGCTCGCCGGGGTCACCTGGATCTCGTCCTCCGGTGTGATCGCGAAGCTCCTCAACGACCTGGGCCGGCTCGGAAACCGGGAGACGCCCGTCATCATCTCCATCCTGGTGATCGAGGACCTGGCGATGGCGTTCTATCTGCCCGTCCTGTCCACGTTGGTGATCGGCGCCGGGCTGGTCGAGGGCGCATTCACGCTGGTGATCGCCGTCGTCGCGGTGCTCGTGATCCTCTTCCTCGCGCTGCGGCACGGCCGGACCATCTCCCGCCTGTTCTCGCCCAAGGACGCGGAGTCGCTCCTGCTCGGTGTGCTCGGCCTGACCATGCTGGTCGCCGGCGTGGCCGACTCGGTCAACGTCTCAGCTGCCGTAGGCGCCTTCCTGGTGGGCATCGCCATCTCCGGGCAGGTCGCCCACCAGGCGACCGAGCTGCTCAGCCCGCTCCGCGACCTGTTCGCGGCGGCGTTCTTCGTCTTCTTCGGGCTGGCGACCGATCCGGCCGACGTCGGTCCGGTGCTGTTGCCGGCGCTCGCCCTGGTCATCGTCACCGCGGCCGCCAAGGTGGGCACGGGTTATCTGGCGGCGAAGCGGGCGGGCATCGGCGTTCCCGGTCGCTGGCGCACGGGGTTCAGCCTGACCCCTCGCGGGGAGTTCTCCATCGTGATCGCCAGCCTGGCGGTGGGTGCCGGGGTGGAGCCCCGGCTCGCGCCGCTCGCGACCGCCTACGTCCTGATCACGGTGGTGGTCGGACCGCTGCTGGCCCGCATCCCCGACTCCGACCGGTTCAAGGCCGCCGTCCGGCGACGCACCGGACCGACGGTCCGCGCTCAGCCCGGCACAGTGGGAGCCACCGGACGCTGAGTTCGCCCCCGAACTCGGTACCATGGCCACCAGACATCGGATGATTCAAGGAGCGAGCGTGAGCAACCTGGCGGGTATGGCGGCGATCGTGACCGGTGGCGCCTCCGGAATTGGCCTGGCCACAGCGGAGCGGTTGAGTGAAGGCGGAGCTCGGGTCGCAGCCCTGGACCTGAACCCCGGTGCAGTCAAGGATCCGATGACAGGCATCTACTGCGACGTGGCCGACCGCGCATCCGTCCGCAGCGCCGTCGTCCAGGCGGCCGATGCCCTCGGCGGCATCGACATCGTGGTGAACAACGCCGGCATCGGCGCCGTCGGCACCGTCGAGGACAACGACGACGACGAGTGGGCCCGGGTGCTGGACATCAACGTCACCGGCATGGCCCGCGTCACCGCCGCCGCGCTGCCACATCTGCGCCGTTCCGCGCGCGCCGCCGTGGTCAACACCTGTTCCATCGCGGCCACCGCCGGCCTGCCGCAGCGAGCGCTGTATTCCGCGTCGAAGGGTGCGGTACTCGCGCTCACCCGGGCGATGGCGGCCGACCACGTCTCCGACGGCATCCGCGTCAACTGTGTGAACCCGGGAACCGTCGACACGCCGTGGGTCGGCCGGCTGCTCGACCAGGCCGACGACCCGCAGGCCGAACGCGCCGCGCTCAACGCGCGCCAGCCCATGGGGCGACTGGTGAGCGCCGAGGAGGTCGCCGAGGCGATCGCCTATCTGGTCTCGCCCGCGGCCGGCTCCACCACCGGCACGAGTCTGGCCGTCGACGGCGGGATGCAGGAGTTGCGGCTTCGCCGGTAACGCCTGCCTCGCTCGGTACGGCGACGGCTACGTGCGCCAGAGCAGCAGCAGCGCCCGGTCATCGTTCTCGGACGACGCCACGGCGTCGATGAGCCGATGGGCGCCGTTCCGGAATCCCCGAGTGACCAGGCGCTCCGCCTCGCCCTGCAGCTTGTCGATACCGTCGCTCAGATCCCGCCGGGGCGCCTCGACCAAGCCATCGGTGTAGAGCATCAGCGCGTCGTTCGGGCGGAGCAGCCCCACAACGGGTTCGTAGTGCTCCTTCTCGAAGACCCCGAGCAGGCTGCCGCTGGCGTCGATACTGGTCCACCGTCCGGAGCCGGCCTGGTAGTGGATCGCCGGGGGATGACCCGCCGATCTGATCTCGAACCGGCCGGAGGTGAGGTCGACGACCGCGTGCACCGCCGTGGCGAACCCCTCCGACCACCCCTGGCGCAGTAGGTAGGCGTTGGCCGCCGGCAGGAACTCGGCGGGCGGTAACGATCCCAACAGCCCGCCGAACGCCCCCGAGAGCAGCAGCGCCCGGGTGCCGGCGCCATGTCCCTTGCCGGAGACATCCACCAGCGCGACCTCAAGGATGAAGCCCTCGGACGAGCGTGCGGCGACGAAGAAGTCACCGGAGAACTGTGACCGCCCGGCCGAACGGTGCACCATCTCCACTTCCCAGCCGGGCGGTAGCGATGGCAGCTTGCCGTGGGCGGTCAGCCGATCCCGGAGATCGACCAGCATCGACTCACCTGTGGTCCCGGTGACGCCGAGCCGGGCCCGCGATCGGGCCAGCGCCAGCGACACTGCGGCGGCGATCAGTACCGCGATGGTGGCACCGACGTACTCGCCGGTCATGTCTCCGGCGAACCCGGCCGCAAGCAGGAACACCCCGGTGACCGCCACGATCCAGCGCAGCTGGTCGAAGCTGAGGAACACACCACCCAGGAGGACGGGAAGCACCAGCAGGCTCGCCGGGAAGGATCCGGCCCAGATGACGGTGGCACAGCCGAGCGGGATGGTGACCCCGAGCAACGCTGCCAGCAGCACGCTTTCATGCGCGAGCAGCCCGTTGACGGTACGCAGCCCGCGCCGCAGCAGCACGGCCGAGTTGAGCCGTGCGTGGTCTGCCGGCATGGACTTCACACTATGTGACACTAACCGTATTCGTGCAGGTGTAGAACCTACTTCTCGATAATCGGCCACCCGGCGGACACGGAAGCGGCACGGTCGGTGGATCTGGCCGATTGCGACCACGTACCGTCTTGGCTATGGGGAGCCGAGACAAACGTGAGGAACAACGCCTCGACCAGGTGGATCGACGATCGCAGGTCAGCATCTCTCGATCGATGCGGGCGCGCGACGTCTCCCGGCCGGACGCCGAGCAGCTGGCCGAGGCGTTGCAGAAACTCGAGTCCAGCGGCCCTCAGCGGTTCCGACCAGTGGACACGGGGCGGCCGAAGAACGACCGGCCGGCGCCTGCGGATCCGGCCGAACCCGGCGACTCGGCTAACGTTGCCCCGACGGCTGCGGGGCCCCGGGAAGGGGCGGAAGCTCCCCCGTCGCCTCATAGCGACTGAGCATGCCGATCCGGCCGGTGTGCCGTTCTTCCTGCGAGTACGGCGTCGCCAGGAACGCCGTCACGAACCGGGCCACCTCGTCGAACGAGTGCATGCGAGCGCCGATCGCCACCACCTGAGCGTCGTTGTGCTCACGGGCCAGCCGCGCCGTCTCCTCCGACCAGGCCAGCGCCGCCCGGATGCCGCGGACCTTGTTCGCGGCGATCTGCTCACCGTTGCCCGAACCGCCGAGCACCACGCCGAGGCTGTCCGGCTCGGCCGCCACGGCTTCGGCCGCCCGCAGGCAGAACACCGGATAGTCGTCGGCGGCGTCGTAGACGAACGGACCGTGATCGACGACCTCGTGTCCCGCCTCCCGGAGGACCTCGACGAGCTGGTTCTTGGTCTCGAAGCCGGCATGATCAGTACCCACGTGGACGCGCATACGCACACCCTAGAGCACGCACCCGCAGTGTCCTGCACGGTGTGGCCCGGGACGCACGGGCCGGCGGGACGCGTCGCTCAGTCGAAGATCGGCTCCCGGGTCCGCGTCCGCTTGAGCTCGAAGAAGCCGTCGTAGGACGCGAGCGCGTTCACGCCGTCCCAGATCCGGCCGGCCTCCTCGCCCTTCGGCGCCGGGGAGACCACCGGGCCGAAGAAGGCGTACCCGGCCACCGCGATGACCGGCGTACCGACCTCCATCCCCACCTGGTCCATCCCGGCGTGGTGGCTGGCCTTCAGCGCGTCGTCGTAATCATCGGTATCGGCGTACCCGGCGAGCGCGGCGGGCAGCCCGACCTCGTCCAGCGATTCCCGGATGACCTCCGGCATGTCCTTGTTGCCGTGCAGGTGGATCCGGGTACCCATGGCGTCGTAGAGCGGTTTGACGTACTCCTGCCCATGCCGTTCCCGCGCGGCCGTGATGACCCGGACCGGGCCCCAGCTCTTCGCCAGCATCGCGGCGTAGTCGGCGGGCAGATCCCGGCCCTGGTTCAGGTACGACAGCGACATGACGTGCCAGGACACCTGGATGGGCCGGACCTTCTCCACCTCGAGGATCCAGCGAGACGTCATCCACGCCCACGGACAGCGTGGATCGAACCAGAAGTCCACCGCCTGTTTGCCCGTGGCGTCCGCCGTCGCGCCGGCCGTCTCGACTACCGTCATTGCACTCTCCCGGGTGTCGCTCCACATGTCCGACCGCGCACTCCCTCCGAGCACAACGGTCACAATGATCCACAACCTCACATCGGCCAGTCAGATTCCCTGTTACCCGCTCTTCTGCCAGGATCGACATCATGCCTGGTACGAATCTCACCCGCGACGAGGCCCGAGCCAGGGCGGAGACCATCCACAGCTCGTCCATCGACTACCACGTGGCGCTGGACCTCACCACCGACGACGCCACCTTCTCCTCGACCACAACCGTCCGGTTCCAGGCCGAGCAAGGCGCGACGACGTGGCTGGACCTGATCGCGCCTGCCGTCACCGAGGTGACGTTCAACGGCAACGCCCTGGATCACGAGCGCGTATTCGCCGACTCTCGGATCACACTGCCCGAGCTAGCCGCGGAGAACGAGGTGAAGGTGGTCGCCGACGCCGCGTACATGCGTACCGGCGAAGGACTGCACCGCTTCGTCGACCCGGTCGACGATGAGACGTATCTGTACACGCAGTTCGAGGTGGCCGACGCCCGGCGCGTGTTCGCCTGCTTCGACCAGCCGGACCTGAAGGGCACCTTCACGTTCGTGCTCGACGTCCCGGAGCACTGGACGATCGTCTCCAACGCACCTGCGGCTCGCGTCGACGCCCTGCGCGAGGGCGTGCGGCGGTGGACGTTCGAGAAGACCCCGCTGCTCTCGCCCTACGTCACCGCGATCGTGGCGGGCCCGTACCACGAGGTCCGCTCCGAGTTCGACGGCCGCAACGGCTCGATACCGCTCGGCCTGTTCTGCCGGCGGTCGCTGGCGGAACACCTGGACGCCGATGAGTTGTTCGATGTGACCAGGCGCGGATTCGCCTTCTTCGAAGACGTCTTCGGCTTGCCGTACCCGTTCGCCAAGTACGACCAGCTCTTCGTACCCGAGTTCAACGCAGGCGCGATGGAGAACGCCGGTGCGGTGACCATCCGGGACGAGTACGTCTTCCGCAGCCGGGTCACCGACGCGGCCTACGAGCGCCGCGCGGAGACTATCCTGCACGAGCTGGCGCACATGTGGTTCGGCGATCTGGTGACCATGAGGTGGTGGGACGATCTGTGGCTGAACGAGTCGTTCGCCACCTGGGCCAGTGTCCTCGCACAGAGCGAGAGCACGCGGTGGACCGAAGCCTGGACGACGTTCGCGGTCACCGAGAAGCTGTGGGCGCTCCGCCAGGATCAGCTGCCCTCGACGCACCCGATCTCCGCCGACATCCGAGATCTGGAAGACGTGGAGGTCAACTTCGACGGCATCACCTACGCCAAGGGCGCCAGCGCCCTCAAGCAGGTCGTCGCCTGGGTGGGAAGAGATCAGTTCGTCGCGGGTGTGCGGGCCTACTTCACCGAGCACGCGTGGGGGAACACGTCGCTTTCCGACCTGTTCACTCATCTGGAACACACCAGCGGCCGGGACCTGTCCGAGTGGGGACGGCAGTGGCTGCAGACGGCCGGCGTGAACACGCTGCGCCCGATCGTCTCGGTGGACGACGACGGCGCGTACAGCTCCGTCGTCGTCGAGCAGACCGCCGCGCCGGACCACCCGGTGCTGCGTCCGCATCGGGTGGCGATCGGCCTGTACGACTCCGAAGACGACGGTACGCTCAGCCGACGACACCGGGTCGAGCTGGACGTGGCTGGAGAACGCACCGAGATCGGTGAGCTCACCGGAGAGCGCCAGGCGGACCTGCTGCTGGTCAACGACGACGACCTCACCTTCGCCAAGATCCGGCTGGACGAACGTTCCCGGCAGGCCGTGCTGCGTTCGATCGCCACCCTGCCACCGCTGCCCCGCGCGCTGTGCTGGACGGCGGCCACCGACATGTTGCGCGACGCCGAGCTACCGGCTCGCGAATATGTCGAGCTGGTGCTGGGCGGCATCGAACACGAAAGCGTCATCTCCGTCGTGCAGCACGTCCTGAACTCGGCGCGGACGGCCATCGTCCTCTACGCCGATCCGGGAGACCGCATCCGGTTGTCCGCCCGCTGGGTCACCGGGCTACGCGAGCTGGCGGGCAAGGCCGAGCCGGGCAGCGACGCGCAGCTGGCGCTGGCACGCGCATGGGCGACCTCGGTGGCCAGCAATGAGCATGCCACCGAGCTCCGGGCGCTGCTGAACGGATCGGACGACGTCCTGCCCGGCCTCACCGTCGACACGGAACTCCGCTGGCACCTGCTGCAGCGATTGGTGATCATCGGGTGGGCCGGTGACGAGGACATCGACGCCGAGCTGGAACGCGACCCCACGGCAGCCGGTGAACGACACGCCGCCTACGCGCGTGCCGCCCGACCGACCGAGCAGGCCAAAATGGACGCCTGGGCGAGCGCGGTCGAATCGGACGAGTTGCCCAACGCCCTGCTCACCGCCACGGTGCAGGGGTTCGCGCAGCCGGAACAGCGGATACTGCTGCAACCGTACGTCGGGCAGTACCTCAACTCGATCGCGCGGGCGTGGGCGGAACGCACCCACGACTCCGCACAGACGATCATTCAGGGCCTGTTCCCGCGGGTGCTCGCCGACGCCACGACCGCGTCACGGGTCCGGGAGTGGTTGGAGACGGCCGAGATTCCGGACGCGGCCCGGCGACTCGTCGTCGAAGGGCTCGCCGACCTGGAGCGGGCACTGCGCGCACAGGCATGTGATCGCGAAGCGGCGGGGTAGGACGTGGTGGTGACCGTGAGGTTTCCGTTGCATGCGGGTTGAGGGGAGGAATTCCGCCCTCGCCCGCGGCCAGATCGTCGCGGAGCTCCTCACAGGCCGACGCCCGCGCCTACCCTGGCCGGAATTCCTCCCCTCAACCCTCGCGTCATCGGTTTGGTCGGTCTCGCCTCGCCCAACCTTCGTTCCCTCAACCCTCGCGTCATCGGTTTGGTCGGTCTCGCCTCGCCCAACCTTCGTTCCCTCAACCCTCGCGTCATCGGTTTGGTCGGTCTCGCCTCGCCTCGGCTTCGGACGGGGATCTCATTCGGCGGTGACGGTGATGGTGTGGAACCCGGTGGCGCCGTCTGGGGCGGGCGGGGCCTCGTCGCCGGTCTGGATCTCGCCGTCGGCCGTCGTCGCACGGACCTGGAGAGTGTGTTCGCCAGGGGTGGCGTCCCAGCTGAAGACCCACTGCCGCCAGGTGTCGTCGGTGGGGACGTGGCCGAGGTCGGCGAGTGTCCAATCGCCGTCGTCCACGCGGACCTCGACAGCCTCGACGCCGCGGTGCTGCGCCCACGCGGTGCCCGCGACGGTGACCTGACCGGCGGCGACGGTGGCGCTCGAGTCTGGGACGTCGATCCGGGAGGAGACCTTGATGGGGCCTCGTTCGGACCAGCCGCGGGTGGTCCAGTACGCCTGGAACCGGTCGAACCGGGTCACCTCGAGCTCCACCACCCATTTGGTGGCGCTGACATAACCGTAGAGGCCAGGCACCACCATGCGGACCGGGAACCCGTGGTCGACGGGGAGCGGCTCGCCGTTCATCCCGACGGCGAAGAGCGCATCGCGGCCGTCGGTCAGCGCGTCCAGCGGGGTTCCGCAGGTCCAGCCGTCATGCGAGGTGGATTTCACGGCGTCGGCGTCCGGTAGCGGGCGGGCAAGGGCCAGCACGTCGGCGACCGGGACACCGGTCCACAGCGCGTTGCCGATGAGGTCGCCGCCGACTGGGTTGGAGACGCAGGCGAGCGTCACCCACGCGTCGACCAGGCCCATCTCGACCAGCTCGTCGAAGGTGAGCTCGACCTCCCGTTCCACCATGCCGTGGATCCGGAGCGTCCAGTCGTCCGGGTGCACGTGGGGTTTACTGAACGCGGTGTCGATCAGGTAGAAGTCGTCGTTGGGCGTGCGCCACGGTTGGGCGCCGGATACGTCCAGGTCGGCTTCGGGCGGCACGTCGGCTGCGGGCAGGTCGAGGTCGACGGTGAGCTCGTCCCTGGAGGCTTCGACCCCGGAGCGTTCCCGGCCCAGCCACCGGCCGATGCCTCCGGCGGCGACCGCGAGCGCCGCCAGGCCGCCGGCGCTGCGCAGGAACGTCCGTCGCGCGGTGCCGACGGTGGAGGCGGCGGTGGGCATCATGCGTACCGGTTCCCTACCGGGCCAGACGCTGTCGTCGGCGGTGGTCGTCGTCGGCACGCTCGGTTCGGCGGTTTCGGACGGCTCGGCCGCGGCCCTTTCGCCGCGACGGGCCAGCCAGGTGAGCGTCGGGAGCGATACCGCGGCGGCAGCGATCGGCAGGAGGTGGCTCGTCTCCGCGTCCCGGCGGGACCAGACGATCACGGCGGCGGTAGCAAGCAATAGCCCGGCGGCGATCAGACCCGCCGGACGGTTCCGGACCGCCAGCACGCCGATGGCGGCTCCGGCCACCGCGAGCACGGCCAGCATGCCGATCCCGAGCACCAGCTTGTCCGCGGTACCGAACCACGAGATCGCCAGCTCCGCCAGCCAACCCGGCGTGATCTCGATGAACCAGTCGCCGACCGCGCGGAGCGGGGACGCGTCCGGGTTCCCCATGATCCCGGCCATCAACTCGGCGGCACCGAGCCCGACGGCCAGCGCCACCAGACCTGCCAGGGCAGCACGCGCCCGTTCGATAGTCACACCACGATCATCCGCCGAAATCGCCGCCGACCACACCCGTGGGCCGTTCTCGTCACCAGCTCTTAAGGTTTCAGCCCTGCCGCGACCCGAGACGGCGGGCGGTTCCGGACGGCCGGCCGGCGGCGACGCGTCGCCGCTGACGGCGCTACGTCTCGCTGACCCGTTGCTCGATGCCGACGTAGTGGGCGTCCACGGCGGCGCGCGCCCGTTCCGGATCCCCGGTGAGGACCGCGTCGAGGATGTCGGCGTGAGCTTGGTACGTCTGCATCGGGCTCCGCCCGCCCGTCGTCGGCGCCGCGTGATGGAACGCAAGCCAGAACAGGTCGAACAGCTGCAAAAGCATCTCGTTGCCCAGATCGGCGAAGAGCAGCCGGTGGAACTGCCGATCTTGATCGGGGAACGGTTCGCCCTGCTCGGCCAGTTGGCGCATGTCGCCCAGGGTGGTCCGCATCGCCTCGATGCTCTCCGGACGCAACGCCCGCATCGCGTCGGCGATCAGCCCGGACTCCAGGGCCTTGCGCAGCGCCACCAGCTCACTCAGCGCCCGCCGGCCGTGCATCAAGCCGTATGGGAGGTTGTCCAGCAGCGGGGCGAACGAGAAATCCCGCACGTAGACGCCGCTGCCGCGCCGGGTCTCCAGAACCCCCATCGACTCCAGCGCCTTGACCGCCTCTCGCACCGAGTTCCGGCTGACCCCGAACAGCCGGGCCAGCTCCGACTCAGGCTTGAGCGGATCGCCAGGGGCCAGGCGCTGCTTGATGATGTAGCGCCTGATCTCCTCCTGCACGGTCTTGTGCAGCGGCGGCATGCTGTCCAAGCGCCGAAACTCCGGCTCCACGTTGCCTCCCGGCGGTTGCCCTGCGTGCTGGTGAACTCTCTTGACAGTCGGCGGGTCCCATCTTACGGTGACAAATCTGTAGGATATCTTGCAGATCTTGAAATTGCAGGCATCACCGTAGACATCAGCGCAAGGGAGCGACGTGTCGGCTGCACACACCCGCGAGTCCGACCGTCGGACCGCGTCCGAGCCGGGTGCCGGCCGCGCCGAGGCCGTGCTCAGCATCCGCGATCTGGTCGTGGAGTTCACCACGCCCGCCGGCACGGTGCGGGCCGTCGACTCGGTGGGCTACAACGTCGGACGTGCGGAGACGCTCGGCGTCGTCGGAGAGACCGGCTCGGGCAAGAGTGTGACCGTGCTCTCGGCGCTCGGGCTCCTGCGCGCGCCGAACCTTCGCAAGGTCACCGGCCAGGTACTGCTGGATGGGGAGAGCCTGCTCGACCTGCCCGACCGGGAGTTGCGGCGCCGGTTGGGCCGGGACGTCGCCATGATCTTTCAGGATCCGATCTCGGCCTTGAACCCCGTGCAGCGCGTCGGTCACCAGATCGCCGAAGGGATCCGGGTACACGATCCCGGGGTGTCCGCGAAGGCCGCTCGGGCACGCGTCGTCGAGCTGCTCGGAAAGGTGGGAGTGCCGCACCCGGAGGCGCGGTTCGACCAATACCCGCACCAGTTCTCCGGGGGCATGTGCCAGCGCGCCGTCATCGCCATGGCGATCGCCAACCGGCCGAAGGTGCTCATCGCCGACGAGCCGACGACGGCGCTCGACGTCAGCGTCCAGGCACAGATCCTGGAGCTGCTCCGGGTCGCCGCCGACGAGACCGGTGCCGCGACCGTACTCATCACGCATGATCTCGGCGTCGTTGCGGAGACCGCCGACCGGGTGTGCGTCATGTACGCCGGACGCGTGGTCGAGACCGCGGGCGTCGAGCAGATCTTCGCCCAGCCACGGCATCCGTACACCGCGTCGCTGCTGAACTCGCTTCCCCGGCTGGACATGCCCGCGGGTCGGCTCACGCCGATACCCGGCCAGCCGCCGGACCTGGTCGACGCCGCGCCGGGGTGCGCGTTCGCACCACGGTGCCCGATCGGCCGCGACCGCGCGGTCTGTCACGAGCGACGACCCGAGCTCCTCCCAGCTGATCTGGCCGGACCGGACGGTCAGGCCTCGCCTGGATCCGGCCCGGCCTCGTTCAGCGCGTGCCACTTCCCCGCCGAGGCTGCCGGGCTCGTCGGCGCCGGCGACTCGGGCAGCCCGGGGCGGCCAGCGGTCACCGACGGCGCGTCCAGCGCGACCGCCGACGACGCGTCACACGAGACCACCGACGACGCGCCACACGAGGCTACGGAAGACGCGTCCGACCGGCCCGTTCTGCGCATCACCGAGGTGGTGAAGCGGTTCCCGGTGCGGTCCGGGGTCTTCGCCCGTCCGTCCGCCTGGGTGCACGCGGTGGACGGGGTGTCGCTGCGGATCCGCCCCGGCCAGACGCTCGGTCTGGTGGGCGAGTCCGGCTGCGGCAAGTCGACGCTGGCCCGGCTGTTGCTCCGACTGCACGAGGCGAGCAGCGGGGAGATCGTCGTCGACGGCGACGACGTCGGACGGGCCGGTAAGGCCGAGCTGCGCCGGATCCGGCGGCGCGTCCAGATGGTCTTCCAGGACCCGTACGCCTCGTTGAACCCGCGGCTGACCGTCGGGGACAACGTCGCCGAGCCGCTGCGCCTGGACGGCGGCTTCTCCCGAGCCGCGCGTCGGCGGCGGGTGCTGGAGCTGTTCGGCCGGGTAGGGCTGCGCCCGGAACATGCCGACCGGTTTCCGTCCGAATTCTCCGGCGGCCAGCGTCAACGGGTCGCCATCGCGCGCGCCCTGGCGCTGGAGCCGCGCCTGCTGATCCTCGACGAACCGGTGTCGGCGCTCGATGTATCCGTGCAGGCCCAGGTTCTGAACCTGCTCGACGACCTGCAGCGGGAGTCGGGCATGGCCTACCTGTTCGTCAGCCACGACCTGTCCGTGGTCCGGCAGGTCGCCGACGAGGTGGCCGTGATGTACCTCGGCACGGTGGTGGAGTCGGGACCGGTCGAGCGGGTGTATGCCGATCCGCGCCACCCCTATACCCGTGCGCTGCTGGCGTCGGTCCCCGTGCCGGATCCGGCCGGCAGGGACCGGCGGCGTCGCACTCCGCTCGGAGGCGATGTGCCGAGCCCGTCGGACCCACCGTCCGGCTGCCGGTTCCGTACCCGCTGCCCGCTGGCTGAACAGCGCTGCGCGGACGAGGAGCCGCCGCTGCGGCCAACCGCCGGTGGCCGGACCGCCTGCCACTTCGCCGAAGACACTCACCACCTCCGGCAACCGGCGGTGCGGCCATGACAGAGGGCACGACGCAGGCCATGACACGAGACACCGACGCCGCCGCCTCGCCGTCCCGCCGGCGCCGTTTCTCCTGGGCGCGCCGGTTCGCCCGGTCACGCTCCGCCCTGGTCGGCGCCGCCGGGCTCGTCCTGCTGATCATGCTGGCCGTCTTCGCGCCCTGGATCGCGCCGTTCGAGCCGAACGAGCAAGGCGCGCAGCACCTGCTCGGACCGTCTACCTCGCATCTGCTCGGCACCGATGAGCTGGGCCGGGACATCGCGTCCCGGGTCATCCACGGCACCCGGGCCTCGCTGGTGGTCGGATTCGGCGCGGCCGCGGTGGGCGCGCTGCTCGGTGTCCCGCTCGGCCTGGTCGCCGGCTACCTCGGCCGCTGGGCGGACACCATCGCGATGCGCCTGATCGACCTGCTGCTGGCGGTCCCGGGGATCCTGCTGGCTCTGGTGATCATCACCATGCTCGGCCCCGGCCGGCTGAACCTCATCCTGGCCATCGGCATCGGGGCGATACCGGAGTTCGGCCGGCTGACCCGGGCGGCGACGCTGGCGCTGCGCGAGCGCGACTTCGTCGTCGCCTCCCGGGGCATGGGCGCCTCCACGCCGGACACCATGTTCCGCACCGTGTTGCCGAACGTGCTCGGCCCGATCGTCGTCCAGCTGGTCGTCACCGCGTCGCTGGCCGTCGTCGTCGAGGCCGGCCTGAGCCTGCTCGGACTGGGGACGCCGCCACCCGCACCGTCGTGGGGCGCGATGCTGCAAGACGCCCGCTCGTACCTGTACCAGAGCCCGTGGTACGGCGTCTTCCCCGGTCTGTGCCTCGCGCTCACCGTCTTCTGCCTGGACCGGATCGGCCGCGGGCTGCAGCTCGCAGTGGGCACGGCCATGACTGACGGCACCCGAGGGAGGACCGTGTAGATGTACGCCTACCTCGTCCGCCGGATGCTTCAGTTCGGCGTCGTGCTCGTGCTCGGATCGATCGCCGTATGGGCCTTCGTCTACGCGCTTCCGGGCGACCCGGCGACGGTGCTCGCCGGACCGGACGCCTCCGACGCCGAGCTGGCCGCCACCCGCGACCGGCTGGGGCTGGACCGCTCCGTCGTCGAGCAGTACCTCTCCTGGCTCGGCAGCGCGCTCACCGGTGACCTGGGCACGTCGTACTACGCGGCACGGACGGTCACCGAGACCCTGGCCGACCACATCCCGGCGACGGTCCAGCTCGCCGTCGCCGCCATGGGGATCGCACTGCTGATCGCGGTGCCTGTCGGCACCGTGGTGGCGCTGAAGCCGCACTCGATCGCCGCCCGGGCGCTGCAGGGCTACCTGACTGCCGGACTGGCCATCCCGGCCTTCTGGCTCGGGCTGCTGCTGATCATCGCCTTCGCCGTCCAGCTGAATGCACTGCCGGCGGCCAGCGACTACGTACCGTTCTGGGAAGACCCCGGGCAAGCGCTGCGGCACACCATCCTGCCCGCACTCGGCATCGCGGTGCATGCCTCGACGGTGATCGCCCGGTTTCTCTCCACGTCGCTCAGCGAGGTCAGGGGCCGGGATTACATCCGCACCGCGCGGGCCAAGGGCGTACCGGAGCGCGACGTCGTCCGGCACCACGCGATGCGCAACGCCGCGCTGCCGACCATCACCATCGTCGGGATCCAGCTCGGAGCGTTCCTCGGCGGGACCGTCGTCATCGAGGCGGTGTTCAACTACCCGGGCCTCGGACGGCTGCTCTACACGTCGATCGGCGAGCGGGATTACGCCGTCGTCCAAGGCGGCGTGCTGTTCGTCGTCGCCACCTTCCTCTGCCTCAACCTGCTGGTGGACGTGGTCTACGCCTACCTCGATCCGCGCATCCGGCTGGCCTGACCGGGCCTGCGAGACCGCGGCCCGGCACCCAACCCCTCAAGGAGACCGCCATGGCTCACACACCACCGCGCACGTCGCGTCCCTACCGCACGATGAGCCGCCGACGCCTGCTCCAGGCGTTCGGAGCCGCGGGCGCCGGCACACTCGCGGGAGTGCCGCTGCTCACCGCCTGCGGCTCGGATGACGGTTCCGACTCCGGTTCCGGTTCCGACGGCGGTGCGGACGGCGCCGGCGGCCGGATCACCCTCGGCATCGCGAACATCATGCAGTTCGACCCGTACCTGACCAACACCGAGATCCATATCAACACCTTCTACACGTACCTGGTCGACTACGCCGGACCGGACGACTACACGGCGATCCCCACCGGCGCGGAGAGCTGGGAGTTCGACGAGGGCCACACTTCGGTCACCATCGCCCTGCGAGCGGCGACGTACCACTCCGGCGACGCGGTGACCGCCGCCGACGTCGTCGCCGGGGTGGAACGGGCGCAGGACCCGGAGGCGGCGTTCACCCTGGCGCAGCCGTCGGCGTTCATCGACTCGGCCACCGCCGTGGACGAACTCACCGTCCGGCTGGACTTCGTCCGCCCCACTCCGGAAGAACTGGTGATCGACTGGATGTCCGCGTTCCCGCTGGTGCCTGCGGACAAGAACGATCCGCGGACGCTGGAGAACGAACCGGCCGGGTCGGGGCCGTTCCTGCTGGAGTCCTTTCAGCGGGACCGGAGCCTGGTCCTCACGCGCAACCCGGACTTCTTCGACGACGGCAAACCGTACCTGGACGAGGTGGAGTTCCGGTTCTTCCGGGACGAGGAGGCCCTCGTGTCGGCGCTGGAGTCCGGCGACGTCGACGGCGCCACCTACCTGGCGCTGCGCAACGCCGAGCGGCTGCGCGACCGGTTCACCCTGGTGGAGAGTCCGGGCCGGATGGACCTGTTCTTCATGAACGGGTCCAAGCCGCCGTTCGACAACAAGGAGCTGCGGCAGGCCATCGCGCGTGCGATCGACCGGGAACGGATCATCGAGCAGGTCCGGTTCGGCCTGGGTGAACCCGTCTACACGGCATTCATGCCGTCCTCCCCCGCATACGACTCGGCCTACCTGGATTCGCACGGATTCGACCTGGCGGCCGCCGAGCAGATGCTGCAGGCGTCGCGAGGGCCGACGCGAGCGACGGCCGGTGTCGGCAACGAACCGGGGGCGATGGAGATCCTGCAGATCATCCAGGCCGACCTGGAGAAGATCGGCTTCGAGCTGACCATCGAGCCGATGGAGCAGACCACATTCCTTGAGGAACTCTTCGCGAGCAACCTGGAGTGCTGTGTCGCGGCGCAGCCGAACAACATGCAGAGCCCGTCGCTGATCGCGCGGGGCCGGCAGATGCTGCCCAGCACGGACAACGTCATGATGGGCGACAACGTGCCGGATGCCTATGTCGAGGCCGTCGAGGCGACGCAGAGCGCGGTCAGCGAGGACGAGCAAGCCACGGCGTACGCGCGGCTGAACGAGGTGCTCGTCGACGAGGCGTGGGCGGTCGGCATCTCCACCCGGCCGTCGCTCTCCGCGCTCACCGACGGCATCGAAGGTCTCACCGTCGACCCGCGGGACTTCCTGGTCCTCACCGAGACGCTGCGGACGTGACCGGTCCTGGGGACGTGACCGAGGCCCGCCGCGACGACGCCCGTTCGTCTACCCCTTCTCACCAGCAGAAAGGCCCTGCATGAACACCGTGGACTACACCGCCGAACGCCCAGGCGTGGCCCTCCTGACCGCTGTCTTCACCCCGTTCGACGACGACGGGCGCCTCGCCCTGGACCGGGTCGAGGCGCAGGCGAAGGCGCTGGCCGAGTGGGATTGCCCGGCGGTGTTCGTCGCCGGCACCGCGGGCGAAGGAGCGTCGTTGAGCGTGGCGGAGCGCAAGGATCTGGTGGAGCGATGGTGTGAGGTGGCCGGAGGGCAGCTGGACGTCATCGTGCACGTGGGCCATACCAGTCTCGCGGAGGCACGCCGGCTGGCCGCCCACGCGCAAGCGTCCGGCGCACGGGCCATCGCCTCCGTGGCGCCGTACTTCCACCGCCCAGGCGACGTGGAGGCGCTGGTGAGCTTCTGTGCGGACATCGCCGACGCCGCGCCGACGCTGCCGTTCACGTACTACCACATCCCCGGCGCCACCGGTGTGCACCTGCGCGCCAGCGACGTCTTGGTCGCCGCCCGGGACCGCATCCCCACCTTCGCCGGGATCAAGTACGCGCACAGCGATCTCACCGATCTGCAGCGCTGCCTGGAACTGGCGGACAGTCGGCACGAGGTGTTCGTCGGCGCGGCCAAGCTGCTGCTCGCGTCGATCGGGATCGGTGCCCGGGCGGCGATCGGCTCGGTGTACAACTTCGCAGCACCGCTGTATCGGCGCATGCTGGACCACATTGAGAAGGGCGAGCGACGAGAAGCGCAGCGCTGCCAATACCTGGCCCAGCAAGCCATCGACATCGTCGCCGGCTACGGAGGCGAGCTCCCGGGTTTCAAGGCCGCCACCAAACTCACCGGTCTGGACTGTGGGCCATGCCGATCCCCGCTCCGCTCGCCCGACGAGCACGGGCTCGAACTGATGCGTGCCGACCTCGAGCGGGTCGGCTTCCTCGAGCCGCGTGATCGCTGACACGCTCACCCGACGGCGTCGCTGAAAATGTTCCTCAGACATTCCCCGGAAGTTCACGAGGGCCGGTTGTGACGGCCGGTCGCTGGTGTCGCATGATCATCGTCGATCGGTTGTCAACGGAGGGACCATGACGACAGCACCTCGCCGTCCCAATGTGCTGGTGATCCAGGCCGACCAGTTTCGCTGGGACTGCCTGGGCGCCGCCGGCAATCCGGACGTGCAGACACCGAATCTGGATCGGCTCGCCGCTGACGGAGCGCTGTTCACCAACGCGTTCTGTCCGTTGCCGGTGTGCACGCCGTCGCGGTACTCGATGCTGTCCGGGCTCTACGTCCATCAGCACGGCGCGTGGACGAATCACAGCACGCTGCCGCCGGCACTGGACACGTTCCCCAGGTCGCTGCGACGAGCCGGCTATCGCACCGCCGCCGTCGGCAAGATGCATTTCACTCCCACGTATCTCGACGTCGGCTACGACCACATGGCGCTGGCCGAGCAGCACGGTCCCGGCCGTTACCACGACGACTACCACCGCGAGCTGCGCGAGGCCGGGCTCGCACCGGTGCTGGATCTACTCGACCAGGAAGAACACCTGCGTACACAGGCACCGGCGTCGTATTGGGAGACATACGGGTCCGGGCGCTCTGACCTGCCGGAGGAGTGGCATTCGACCACCTGGATCGGCGAGCGCGCGGTGCAGGAGCTGAAAGGCTGGACCGATTCCGGCAGCCACCTGTTGCATGTGTCCTTCGTCAAGCCGCACCACCCGTTCGACCCGCCGGCGGGATGGGATGAGATGTACCACCCGGACGACCTGAGCCCGCTGCCCGGCTGGACCGAGCGGGTACCGGAAGCTGACCGCGGACACCAGCACGGCTACTTCGACTACGGCGGACTGACCGAGCCGGTCCTGCGGCGCGTGATGGCGCATTACTACGCGACCATCAGCCAGCTCGACCACCAGATCGGCCGTCTCCTCGACCAGCTTCAGGCCTCCGGTCTCTACGACGACACGCTGATCGTCTTCACCTCGGACCATGGCGAGTATCTCGGGTTTCACCACCTGTTGTTGAAATGGGGGCCGATGTACGATCCGGTGGCGAAGGTGCCGCTGATCGTGAAGTTCCCGGTCGGCAGCACCGGGACGTCCCGCCGCGCGGAGGTCGACGACGCGCTGATCTCGCTGGTCGACATCGCCCCGACGGTGCTGTCCGCGTGCGGCGTCGCACCAGCCCAGCCGCTGCCCGGACTCGACCTGGCCGAGCCGAGGGTGGTGCGGCGCTGCGTCTTCGCGGAGAACCGGACCGGTGACGGAATCGTGTTCATGGCGCGCAGCGCCACGCACAAGCTGCTGCTGCACTCCGGCGTCAGCGGTGCTCTCACCGACGCCGCGTCCGCCGGCACGCCAGCCGGTGTGCATGGGCTTTCACCGGCCACTACCTCCGCCGCTGCGCGGGGCTCCCGGGACGCCCTGTACGCGTTGATGACCGACCCGTTCGAGCTGCACAATCGGATCGACGACCACGCCCATGCCGATCAAGCCGAGCACCTGCGCTCCGAGCTGGCGAACTGGATGCTCTTCGAGACGCCGACCCCGACGTACCTGGACGAGAACGCCCCACAGATCGACGCCGAGAACGTGCCACCCGAAGATCAGACAGCGCTGGCCGACCACCGCACCTATTTCGAGTCGAAGGCCACCGGCCAGTCCTCATAGACTCCCGCGGCACGACCGATCCGTGAAGACCGCCAGAATTTCCTTCCCATCCAGGCAACCGTCCGCCGTACCTAGGCGTCTTTAGCGGTAAGCGCACCCTACGGGGGTGCGGTAGCGCCTTGGGGGCAGCATGGACGCCGCTTTCAGCCGCAGCTCATCGGGATCTGGTAACGGTACCCGGGTATCGCGTAGGGCAGCACTGCTGGGCGGGCTCGGTGGTGTGGTCCTCGGTGCGACGCCGTTGACGGGCGCCGCGGGCGGCACATCCGCGGGCGACCCGAGCCGCCAACCGCCGGACACGGCCAATGCCTGGATGGCGGCCGTCTACGACGTCGTCTGGCCGGAGGACCTCACGCCGACCAACGCAGCGCGGGTCTACAACTACATCGCCATCGCCATGTACGAGGCCGTCGTGCCGGGCACCCAGCACCTGCGCTCACTCGGTGGCCAATTGTCCGGGCTCGGCCGGCTGCCCAAGCCGCCGTCGGGCCGGCTGGACTGGCCGGCTGTGCTCACCGGCAGCGTGTCGACGGTCGCGGACCATCTCTTCACGGACGCGTCCGAGACATCGAAGGAGCTCTTGGCCCGCACGTTCGCGAGCCAGGTGGGTGCGCGCAAGGCCGCCGGAACGCCCAAGGGCGTACTCACGAACTCGTTGGATCACGGACGACGCATCGGCCGCGCCCTGACCGAGTGGATCGCCGACGACGGGTACGACGGCATCGCCGGGCGCACCTACACACCGCCCGAGGGCCCCGACAAGTGGCAGCCGACACCGCCGAACTACCGCTCCGCCGTCGAACCGTACTGGTCGCAGATCCGCCCGATGATCCTCCGCGACGCCGCCGAGATCGTGCCGGATCCGCACCTGCCGTTCTCCGCGGACGAGGGCTCAGACTTCTGGGAACAGGCGATGACGGTCTACCGCACCGCCCAGGAGCTCACCGACGAGCAGCGGGCCATCGCCCGTTTCTGGACCGACAACCCCCTGCTCTCCGGCCTGCCATCCGGCCACTGGATGCTGATCGCCTCGCAGGTCTCCGATCGCGACGGCTTGTCGCTCACGGACACCGTGGAGGCCTACGCCCGGCTCGGAGTGGCCCTGCACGACGCGTTCCTCAACTGTTGGACCTGGAAGTACCGCCTCAACCTGCTCCGGCCGGTGACGTACGTGCGTCGCTACATCGACCCGGAGTGGAACACCTTCGTCAACTCGCCACAGTTCCCTGAGTACACCTCGGGCCACTCGGTCGCATCGCGCGCCGCAGCAACGGTCCTGACCGACCTGCTTGGCAGCCGCGCATTCGTCGACGACAGCCACGCGCCCAGGGGCATGCCGGCGCGAAGTTTCACGTCGTTCATGGAGGCGGCCGACGAGGCGGCTCAGTCCCGGCTCTACGGCAACATCCACTATCCGATGGGCATCGAGGCCGGCAAGGTCCAGGGCGACCGGATCGGCGCCCTCGTCATCGAGCGGCTGCGCACTCGTCGCTGACGATTTCCTCTTCCGGTGCAGCGATCCCGCGGCACCGCACCCGTCCCGGCGACCGGTCTATGGGGCCGGCGCCTGTTTCTCAAGGAGGACTGGCATGGTTGGTATGGCTGGAAGGCGGTGGGCCGCGGTTGCGGGTCTGACCATCGCACCCCTGATCGCGGTCTCGGTGGCAGCCCCGGCGCAGGCGGGTGAGTCGTGGACCTACCGGGCGTCGGGCGCGAACGCCTCCACGCAGTGGATCGAGATGGGCACGTTGCCGGGCGGCGTTCCGGGCAACGCACACGTGGGCTACCTGGAGGTGTATACGTCGTCGTACGTGGACGTCTACGGCGACGTCGCGGACTGGACGTGCCCCGAGGGCGAGCTGCCCCCGGACGGCGGCGGCCCGCACGCGGAGGACGAAGAGCCCGAGACGAACTGCGAGTTCGAGGGTTTCCGATCCATATCCGGTGGCGACGTCGAGTTCACGATGGATCGCAAGCTCGACACGGCTCGGCTCACCGGGACGTTGATCGTCGAGAACCACGAGACAGGCGAGGGTGCCGCCCCACCTGTCGATATCACGTGGACCGGCGTCGGCGACACCGCCAAGTCCACCGAGACGTCCAGGTACACCGAGGGCGGAGTCCGGTACCAGTCGCGATACACGTCGATGTCCCGCAACGCGCAGGTCGACGGGTTCATCGGCGCGATGGGCTTCACCGACGACCCCGACGACCAGTCGACGGCCTATATGAGCCGGTACACCGTCCACGACCGTTCGGTGAGCCGGTAGCCCCGACCCCGATCCCCCGACGTCAGCACGCCCGCCACTAAATGAATGTCATGAAGCCGGGGGCCTCCCCCCGGTAGCACGCTAGAGGTATGTAGCGCGTGCGTTCCGAAAGGAGGCCTGGTTTCAATGTTGCACGTAGGGCTGGATCTGTCGCGTAGCAAGGTGGATGTCCATGTGATGGATGCCGCTGGGGATGAGTTGTGGTCGACAGCGGTGTCCCCGGATGCGCAGTCGTTGAGGTCGCTGGCGGCTCGGGTGGCGCGTTATGACGAGCCGGATGAGCCGGTGTGCGCGGTGATCGAGTCGATGAACGGGACTCGGCAGGTGCGTGATGATTTGACCGCGTCGGGATGGGTGGTGGAGATCGCCGACGCGGCGAAGGTGAAAGGGATGGCTCCGCTGGCGTGTAAGACCGACGAGATCGATGCGTGGGTGTTGGCGGAGCTGTCACGACGGGATCTGGTGCCGGCGATCTGGTTACCGCCGATGCCGGTGCGCCAGGCGCGGGAGCTGGCCCGGTTCAGGCTGCATCTGGTCAAGCATCGCACCATGGTGAAGAACCGGGTGCACTCGGCGTTGATCGCGTTCGGACACCGGTGTCCGGTGTCGGATCTGTTCGGGGTTGAGGGCCGGCGGTTGCTGCAGCAGCTGGCGTTGCCCGAGCCGTGGGCGGACACGACCGCGACGGCGTTGGCGTTGCATGACCGGTTGGACGAGGAGATTCTCGGTCTGGAGCGGCAGCTGCGGCGGGCAGGGGCTGAACATGCCTATGTGCCCCGGTTGATGACCGCGCCGGGCATCGGGCCGGTGCTCGGCTACACCATCGCCGCAGAGATCGGCGACATCACCCGGTTTCCCACCCCGAGGAAGTTCGTCGGCTACACCGGGCTGTGCCCGAAGGTGTATCAGTCCGGGAACCTCGACCGGCGTGGCCCGTTGACCAAGAACGGACCGAGATATCTGCGGTGGGCGTTGATCGAGGCTGCCGTGCACGCCGCCGCGCACCCGCTGTACAAGCCCCGCTACCAGCACACCAAGAAACGACTCGGGAAACACCGCGGTCCCAAGATCGCCCGGATCGTCGTCGCCCGCGAGCTGGCGACCGCGATCTGGCACATGCTCACCAAGAACGAAGACTTCGCTCCGGCAGGCGCCACACATGATCTGGCCGCATGACGGCCCGTAATGAATTGCGCTACCGGAGCGACCCCACCGACCCGATCCTGAAACGGCAATAGAGAGATGAAGCCCCTTCGACCAGGACGCCGAAGACCCCGCCCGCCCCGGGTTGGTCCGGGATGGGCGGCCGGACGCAAGTCTCCGCCCCCGCCCACTCCACCGTCAAGGGCCTCACGGTCGCTACGCGACGGCCTCCCGGCCGCCCTTGACCGCGGAGCCTGTGCGGGGGCCTACCGGCCAGCACCATCCCGGGCAGGCACAAGCCTGCCCGGAAACCACACCGCCCGGCCACCCATCCCGGACCAACCCCCTACCAACACGCCGAACACACGCATTCAACAACCCGCCAAACCCTTGACACCGGCCCCCGGCTTCATAGAGATCATGTGAAGTAGGTTTCTTCGCGCGCCAACAGGTCTGCAGGCATGGTAGTGCACGAGAACACCTACTTCACATGATCATTTGGGAGGTCAGCGGTAGAGGCGTTCCAAGGGGAGGTGGGCGACGGCGGGGCCTTGCGGAGCGTCATTGTCGGCGACGAGCGTCGCCACCTCGTCGGCGGTCAGCGCCTGGTCGAAGAGCCAGACCTCATCGACCGAGCCGATCAGCGGATTGTTGATCCCGTCCACCCGCGCACCGATGCGCAGGCCGGTGCGCGCTTCCGCCGAGACCGACCCCGGCACCGGACCTGAGCTGTCGGCCAATTCGCCATCCAGGTAGAAAGCGAGCCCGTCATCGTCCCGCGTGATCGCTACGTGATGCCACTCGCCGTCGGCGAGATCGCCGGTCGCGACGAGGAACCGATCGTCCTGGTCGGTGTCGATCAGCGTCCTGATCCGGTCCTGTCCTGGCTCCAGGCGGATCCACCACTTGGGCTCCGAGCCGGTCGAGTGCGCCCACATGATGGCCTGTGAGCCCCGATACTCGGTGCGGAACCACGCGGCCGCGGTGAACGTACCAGCACCGAAAGCGAGTTCGTCGTTCAACGGCAGCTCGATGTAGTCACCTTCCAGCGCCAAGCCGGAACCGGTCACACCATCGATCCGTTCCGGGTCACCGCTGAGATGACCGTCGTTCCCGTGTCCGGACACGTCCGGGGTTGTCAGCTGCGGCCGGCCCGGGCGGCCGAGCTGCCGTTCTGGGACGCGGGCGAAGCTGATCCGGTGGTGGTAGGGCAGTGCCGACTCGTCGTGGAAGCGCTCGCCGTTCTCGAACAGCACACCGACGACGCGGTTTCCGGGTTGGCCACCCAGATCGGCTAGGTCCGAGTAGCCCGAGGGCCCGTCGTATACCTGCAGGCTCGGACGCCAGGTGTCGCCGCCGTCGAAGCTCGACCAGAGTGTCAGGTTCTCCCGTGCCGTCGCATGCCCGGGCGTGGCCAGCAGAATCCTGTCCTGCACGCCGCCGCCGGCCGCCAACCGGAGCAGAGATCCTTGCACTTTGCTCGTGACGACTCCGGTTACGGGGTCATAGGGCCCGGCGAACGACGCACCGCCGTCCGCGCTCGTGGTGTCAAGCCGCTGACCAGGGCTGGTACCTTGATCGCGCGCGCTGAAGTAGATCGTGCCATCGGCTCGTTCGACGGCGGCGGATTCGTTCGGTACGAGAACGCCGTCGCCGGGCCGGTCGACCGCGCCGAGATGCCATGTAGCGCCGCCGTCATCGCTGTACAGGGCGTGCCCACCTGCATCAGTGCCGTCGGAACACTCCCGCCCGGAGTCCGGCGGCGGGGCGGCTCCGTGGTTGCCGGGGATCACCAGCCGTCCCGCGTGCTCGCCCTCGGCCAGCTGGATGCCATGACCGGGTCCGCCGACGAAGTGCCGCCAATCGTCCGGACGCACGTCGGCGGTGATCTCCTCCGGCTCGGACCATGTCGTGCCGTGGTCGTCGCTGTACTGGATGAACGAGCGCCGGGTCTGCTCGGCGTCGGCACGGCCGCAGCGGACGTCGGCACCGGTCACGTCGCCACCGGTACGGGTCGTGTTGAGGATGATCCGGCCGGTGGCCTCGTCGACGATAGGCACCGGGTTGCCCCACTTGTTCGGCCCGTCGTCCGCCACCACCTGCAGCGGTCCCCAGCTGCGCCCACCGTCGGCGGAGCGTTTCAGGACCAGGTCGATGTCGCCGTCGTCGCTCGGGTTGTCGACCCGACCCTCAGCGAACGCCAGAAGCGTACCGTCGGCCGCCTCGACGACCGCCGGGATGCGGAACGTGTGGTACCCGTCCGCGCCCCGTTCGAAGACGGTGCTGTGGGTTCCCGGGCTGCCGGCGACGGCCTGGTCGGCGGCGACGGACGGCCCTGCGCCCGGAGCGGCTTCACTGGGCCCGACTCCAGCCGCACCGGCGGCAAGTCCGCTGGATGTGACGGCCGTGACCAGCATGAATAGGGGTAGCATCCGTCGTCGCACCATGTCCGCTCCTGCCAGATATCCTACAGATTTTCTGGAACGTAAACGCCAGCGATGCGGCTGTCAAGGGATGGCGCTACGTGATCGCTGCCACATCCTGAGGCCGACCGGCTCCGGGCCGCGCAGGACGGATGCGCTGCTCGTTCCGTGCCGTGTTGTGGGAGCTGCGGTCAGACAGGCAAACTCTTGAACTCGGCCACCTGCGCGGTGATGGCGCGCTCCGTGGGTAGCCGCTCGACCGAGGACGCGCCGAAGAAACCCACGATGCCGCTGGTGCGCTCGAGGACATAGCGGGCGTCGTCCGGCTCAGCAATCGGGCCACCGTGGCAGAGCACCAGCACATCCGGATTGACCGCCACCGCCGCGTCGCGCATCGCCTGAACCCGTTCGACCGCGTCATCGAGCGTCAGCGCGGTGCTCGCCCCGATGCTCCCCTTGGTGGTGAGCCCGACGTGCGGAACCAGAACATCGGCCCCGGCCGCCGTCATCGCTTCCGCCTGCTGGGGGTCGAACACGTATGGCGCGGTGACCAGGTCCCGCTCCGCCGCCAGGCGGACCATCTCGACCTCCAGGTCGTATCCCATCCCGGTCTCCTCCAGGTTCTGCCGGAAGACGCCGTCGTACAGGCCCACCGTCGGGAAGTTCTGCACGCCGGAGAATCCCATGCCCGCCAGCTGGTCCAGGTAGACCGGCATCAACCGGAACGGGTCGGTGCCGCACACACCAGCCAGGACCGGGGTGTCACGCACCACCGGCAACACCTCGGCGGCCATGTCCACCACAACCTGGTTCGCGTCGCCGTATGGGAGCAGACCAGCCAGCGAACCGCGGCCGGCCATCCGGTAGCGCCCGCTGTTGTAGATGATGATCAGGTCGACGCCGCCGGCCTCCGCGCACTTGGCGGAGAGCCCGGTTCCGGCGCCCGCTCCGACGACCGCCCGGCCCGATGCGACGGTTTCTCTCAGACGCCCGAGGATCTCGCCACGGTTCATGCCTTCATCCCTTCGATCATGGCGTGCAGCCGGTCCGCCATCGTCTCGGCGAACGACGCGTCGTTGATGTGAGCGTCCAGCTCGACGAGTTCCACGGCGGACCCGTCGAGACCGGCGCGCATCGCGTCGAAACAGCGCCGGTCCGCTTCCTCATCGGCGAACGGTTGGCCCGCAGCGTCCAACGCCGATACGCCGCGTAACGGCAGGAACAGCGCCGCCGGACCAGCGCTCCCCCGCAGTTTCGCCCCGACCCGCCGGCCGAGCTCCTCCATCTCCTCCGGGGTGGTGCGCATCAGCGTGACCGTCGGGTTGTGTACGTACAGGTTCCGGCCGGCAAACGGGGCCGGGACCGTGTCCTTCGGGCCGAAGTTCACCATGTCCAGCGCACCGGGCGCGACCACCTGCGGTACACCGTTCCGGCTCGCCGCCGTCAACCGGTTCGGCCCGGCCGACAACACCCCGCCCACCAGCTCGTCGGCGAGCTCCGTGGTGGTGAGGTCGAGCACACCCGCCAGCATGCCGCTGTCCGCCAGGCTTTCCAGTGCGCGGCCACCGGCCCCGGTGGCATGGAAGACCAGCACCTCGTAGCCGAGCGCCTCCAGCCGGGACCGCGCAGCCTCGACCGCGGGTGTGGTCACGCCGAACATCGACGCCGCGATCAACGGCCGGTCACCCTGCACGCTTTCCGGCCTGTCGGCGTAGGCGTGCGCCATGCCGGCCACGGCCGCGGCGGCGTTGCCGAGGATCTGCCGGGACAGCCGATTGATCCCGGCGATGTCCACCACGCTGTAGCTGATCGCGACGTCCTTCGCGCCGACATACGGCGACACGTCGCCGGACGCCATCGTCGACACGATCAGTTTGGGGACGCCGATCGGCAGGTCACGGATGGCCCGCGCCGCGATGGAGGATCCTCCGCTGCCGCCCAGCGCGAGCACACCGTCGATCCTGCCCTCGGCGTAAAGCCCATCAAGGACGTTCGCCGCGCCCTCACCCATGGCGGTGACCGCAGCACCCCGGTCGCGTTCCGATCGCAGCACGTTCAGGTCCGCCCCGCCGGCCCCGGCCACCTCGGTGTTGCCGATCTCAGGCGATCCGGCGACCGGCTCGCCGACGCCGGCGTCCACCACGATGACTTCACATCTCAACTCCAGGAGACGTTCGCGCAGCCAGGCGTACTCGTGCCCTTTCGTGTCCAGTGTGCCGACCAGCACAACGGTGGGCATGGTTCAGCTCCCCTTCCCGCGTTGACATCCCTGTCGCATTCGATGCTGATGACAGGGCTCACCGTACATGTCACCGTAATTGATCTCAGCGCCTCGGCACGGAGAGATTCGCCCACGCAGCATGGCCCACCCGTCCGCGCCACCCACAGAAGTTCGCCCCTGCCACCGGTTCGGACTCGACGACCGCTGCCGGGCACGGCCACCGGCGCTCGCGATCTCGTCGAAGAGGGGTCCGTCCGCGGCGGGAGCATCGCGCCGGCCGGCGTCGTCGTGACGGCTCGTCAGCCCAGCACGCCGAGGACGGCGACCCCGGCCGCGTAGATAGCGAGGATGGAGTAGCCCTCGAAGCCGATGCCGGTGGGTTCCCTGCGGACCAATCCTGCGGCCGCCGTCCCCACCAGGAGAATCGTCCAGCCCACCAGGAACATGTCCGACGCCCCCATGGCGGCATAGATGCCGCCGTCCCGGTAGGCGACGTCCGACGCGGCCACGAACAGCAGGTCGAAGGCGTTGCCGCCCACGATGCCGCCGACGGCCAGGCTCAGGGCTCCAGCCCGTACCGCGGCGACGGTGGTGACCAACTCGGGCATGGAGGTCACGATGCTGGTGATGAACGCCCCGATGAAGGTGCTGGACAATCCGCTCGCCTCGGCGAGAGAGACGCCGGCCCGCGCCACCGCGAAGCCGGCGGCACTGACCAGCACCGCGAACAGCGCGAACGACAGCCACATGGTGGTCAGCGAGCCACGCGCCGCAGTCGAATCCGGCGTCTCGACGCGCGTCTGCGGCGTCCTGGTCGCCCGCCACATCGGCTCCTGGCTGACTCGCCTGGACAGCCAGAGTCCGTACCCGTACACCAGCGGCAGGAACAACGAAGCCGGGTGCACGTCCCACACCGACGTGGTGGAGGTGGCCATTCCGATCACCACGATGCCCAGCATCACGGTCATCAGCAGCGCGCTGAACACGTTGGTGATCGACGCGGCCGCATGCTCCAGGTTGGCGCCGCGGTGCAGCAGATCGGCCACCACCAGAAACGCGGTCTGGGCTCCGACGCCGCCGATGGAGTTGCTGACCGCCAGCTGCGCGTCACCGCCCGAGGCCGCGGTCACACTGGCCACCAGCCCGGCCAACGAGGTTGCCGCGGCCAGCAACACGGCACCTGCCAGCGCCTCGCCGATGCCGGTACGGTCGGCCAGCCGATCGACCACGGTCGCCAACCGGCGCCCGAAGACGATGACGGCCAGCGCCGCCACGGCGAGCACGGCCACCGCGACCGGCATCGGCATGAGCCATCCCATACCGGCGTCATGTACCCCGCAACGGGAAGAGCTCGCCGGTACGGCTGCGCCGCGGAGCCGCTACGCCACGGAGCCGGCTACGACAGGTGTGCCGCCATGGCGCGCATCGCCCGGCCCCGGTGACTCAAGGCGTCCTTCTCCTCCGCCGACATCTCCGCCGTGGTCCGGTCATGTCCCTCGGGCACGAAAATCGGGTCGTAGCCGAAACCGCCGCTGCCCCGTGGCTCGCGGATCAGGTGCCCGTCGACTCGACCCTCCTCGACGACCTCGGCCGGACCGGCCACCGCTTCCGGCGTGGCGGGCGTGACAAGACCGGGGGTAGTGCCGGCGGGGACCACCAGCGCCGCCACGCACACGAACGCCGCGCCGCGCCGATAGTCGGGCACATCCCGCAGCTGGGCCAGCAGCAGCTCCAGATTCGCCACATCGTCGCCGTGCCGGCCGGACCAGCGTGCGGAGAACACACCCGGCATGCCGTTCAGCGCATCGGTGCTGATCCCCGAGTCCTCGGCCAGCGCCGGAAGGCCGGTTGCGGCCGCGACCTCACGCGCTTTGAGCAGAGCGTTCTCGGTAAACGTCAGGCCCGTCTCGACGACGTCCGGCACGCCGGAGAATTCCGCGACGCTGACCAGGTCCACGACGGCACCGGCCTCCTTCAGAATGCGCCGGATCTCGCCTACCTTGTGCTGATTCCGGCTGGCCAGCACCACACGCGGGACAGACGTCACGAGGCCTCCAACGCCGCTCGCTGTGCCGCGGTGAGCTCGGCGCAGCCCGCCTCGGCCAAGGTCAGCAGCTTGTCCAGCTCGGCCCGGTCGAACGGTGCGCCTTCCGCCGTACCCTGCACCTCGATGAATGTGCCGCCGCCGGTCATGACCACGTTCATGTCGCTTCCGGCGCGCACGTCCTCCTCGTACTTCAGGTCCAGCATCGGTTCGCCGTCGACGACGCCCACCGACACGGCCGCCACCGAGTCGGTCAACACCGGCTCGCGCACCAGCAGCCCGCGTTCCCGCATCCAGGTGACCGCGTCGTGCAGCGCCACGTAGGCGCCGGTGATGGATGCCGTCCGGGTACCGCCGTCGGCTTGCAGCACGTCACAGTCGACCATCAAGGTGTTCTCACCGAGCATGGCCGTGTCGACGATGCCGCGCAGGGATCGGCCGACCAGTCGGGAGATCTCGTGTGTGCGTCCGCCGAGGCGCCCCTTGACGGACTCACGGTCGGACCGGGTGTTGGTGGATCGCGGCAGCATGGCGTACTCGGCCGTCACCCAACCCTGGCCAGAACCCTTACGCCAGCGGGGCACGCCTTCGGTCACCGACACCGCACACAGAACGCGCGTCTTGCCGAACTCGACCAGGACGGATCCCTCGGCCTGCTCCAGCCAACCGCGCGTGATCCGCACCGGACGAAGCTCATCGGCGCTACGGCCGTCTATTCGAGTCATACAGGTGAGGCTATCTGCCGCCCACGACAATCCCACACGCCCGTCCGACCAGCCGACGTTATCTCCTACGTCACGGCATTTGTCTCGCCCTCATATCGGACTCCATCGGAGACGCGCCGACCCTCGTCTCACGCATCACCATGGTCGCCGCCCACGGGACCAAGTCGCGGCCCCGGCGCACTACCCACGGGACACCTTTGGTCATCAGCCATGCCACGTCCGTCGCCGTGCTCGGCACCACCACTCCGTCCCGTTCCACGGACGGCATCTGGACGACGGGCCACCCTGCCGCGGACAACGTACGGGCGTAGCCGTAAGCCAGCCGGCGATGCCCGGACTCGGATGGATGCAACCGGTCGATGCTCCAGGTCTCCCGCTGCCAGACCCAAGGCTGCTGGTCCAGGTCGATACGGATGCCGCCGAAACGTTCGTACGCCTCGTCGTACACGGCGTTGAGCCGACGGATTCGCCGCCACAGCGGCCGGGCCAGAAAGCCCGGCAAGCCGAAGACCCGGCTGTGGTCATGCATCCGGACGGTGAGCGGCGTGGCGCCGGCCGCCGCGAGCGAGCCCACGGTCACCAGGATGTGGTCCCGCATCGCCACGATGTCGAAATCAGAGCGCATGGTGTCGTTCATCCCGACGATCACGGACGCCAGGTCCGGCCGCAACCGCAACGCCTGACTCAGCTGACGGTGCCGGACGTCGGCCGCGCGCGCACCGCTCACCGCCAGGTTGGTGTAACCGGTGTCCGGGCCGAAAGCCTCGGCCAGCAGCGCCGCGAAACCGCGCCACCCGCCGTCCGGCCTCGGATCGCCCATGCCCAGCGTCGTCGAATCGCCAAGCGCTACAAAGGTCACGCTCACGGCCTTCACAGTGCCCGACCGTTCCCCGCCGGAGGTACACGCGGATATGACACACGGTCAAACCATGGGCGAACACTTCAGCCGAACCGAAGAGGGCGCCCGATCGGGTCGATCACGTCCCGCTCCGTCGAGCGCCCGCGCCGCCGATGTCAGCGTCCCTATCGCCCGTCATCTCCCGTCACGCATCGCCGACCGTCGCATATGGTCGGCGGCCACGAAGCGCAGCCGCGTGCACGCGGCCGCCACAGCCGACATGGTGATGGCATCACGCTCAGTCGAACTTGAGCTGGAAGACCTCGAATCCGGCGGCGAACCGGCAACCCATACGCGTCCCGGCCTGGCGAGCGAAACCCTCCAGAAACTCCGCCGGGTCCGGCATGTCCTCGCCCAGCCCTTCCAGGTAGGCGGCATGCGCCCGCAGCGACTCCACACCCAGGTCGAACGTGTCCGTGGTGTCGACGCCGTGCCTTCCGTCGGGCGAAGCGCCCGCCCACACCGCCCGCACGCCGTTCCACGGCTCCAAGCCTTCGTCCAGCAGCTCCCGGAAGACCCATCGGTTGCCCGCGTCCCGCACCCCGTCGAGCACCGCTCGCCCGACCGCGATGTGGTCGGCCTGGTTGAGGAAGACCCCGCCGTACGTCTCACGGAAGTTCCCGGTGATGACGATCTCCGGCCGGTACCGACGGATCACACGCGAGATGTCCCGCCGCAGCGGTAGCCCGTACTCGATGACACCGTCCGGGTAGCCGAGAAACTCCACGTCGTCGACACCGACGATGCGTGCGGATTCCCGCTGTTCCCGCTCACGCAGCGGACCGGCCTCCTCCGGGGGCATCCCGTCGATCCCGGCCTCGCCACTGGTGACCAGCACATAGGAGATCTTCTTGCCCTGCCCGGTCCAGCGGGCTATGGCCGCGGCGCCGCCGTACTCGATGTCGTCCGGGTGCGGAACGAGCACCAGACCGGTGTCCCAGTCTTCGGGCAGCGGCTCCAGGGGTTCCACTGCGACCTCGGCGTCCGTCATGGAGATCCACCTCTCGATCGAATGTAGGTGCCGATCACAACACACACCACGCCGCGGAGCTTCCTGCGCCGGACTACAGCTCCCAGCGGGCTCCCGGGTAGGCCGCCTGTACCGGCCCGTCGAAGGTCGTCTGGGCCTCGGCGACCGCATGTTCGGGGTCACCCCAGGGCGGTACGTGCGTGATGACCAACCGCCCGACGCCGGCCGCCGCCGCGTGCTCACCCGCTTGCCGGCCCGTCATGTGCAGATCCGGCGGGTTGTCGTCGCCGTCGCGGAACGCCGCCTCACAGAGCAGTAGATCGGCGCCGCGCGCGAGCTCGACGAGCGCCGGCGTCGGGCCGGTGTCGCCGGAGTAGACCAGCGATCTCCCGCGGTGCTCGAGCCGCAGCGCGTAGGCGGTCACCGGATGCGCCACCCGCGTCACCGTGACGGTCAACGGCCCGACGCTGAACTCGCCGTCCGGATACGCGTGGAAGTCGAACTCCTCCGCCATGCCGGGATCGGGCGTGTCACCGTAGGCGACGGTCAGCCGCTCCGCGGTGTTCGCCGGGCCCCACACCGGAACACGACGGCGCGGCCGCTTCGGTCCATAGCGCAACGCCACGTAGTAGCCGCACAAGTCCATGAAATGGTCCGGGTGGAGGTGACTGATGAGCACCGCCTCGATGCCGTCGAGACCCTCGTAGTCCACGTGCCGCTGCAGTTCGTGCAAGCCTCCGCTGCCCAGATCGACGACGATGCGGGCCCCGTCCGCCTCGACCAGATACGCCGACGCCGCCGACGACGGACCCGGCAGCGAGCCGGAGCAACCCAACACGGTCAGCTTCACGCCGCGGTCACCTCTCCTCTCATGGCGCCAGCGTCTCCCGTCCTACCACCGGAATCTCGCTGGTCTCCTCCACGATCGCGATCTCCGGTCCGAGGAAACGATGGCCGAGTTCGCTGAACGGACGCGGGTCGCCGGTGGAACGGAACCGATGCTCCGGGGGCGGGAGCGCGTCGCCGCGCATCAAGCCGTGGTCCGCCAGCACCCGGTAGACGTCCTTCGCGGTCTCCTCCGCGCTGCTCACGAGCGTGACGGCCTCTCCCATCACGTAGGAGATGACCCCGGTGAGCATCGGGTAGTGGGTGCAGCCGAGAACCAGCGTGTCCACCCCGGCCTCGCGCACCGGCTCCAGGTAGTCACGCGCCACGCGTTCCAGCTCCGATCCGTGTGTCACGCCCTGCTCGACGAACTCGACGAAGCGCGGGCAGGCCTGGGAGGTGATGCGCAGGTCCGGCGCGGCGGCAAACGAGTCTTCGTAGGCCTTGGAGGTGACCGTCGCCTGGGTTCCGATGACGCCGACGTGACCGTTGCGGGTGGCCGCCACAGCCCGCCGGACCGCGGGTTGGATCACCTCGATCACCGGCACGTCGTATCGCTCACGAGCGTCCCGCAGGACCGCACTGCTGGCCGAATTACAGGCGATGACGAGTAGCTTGACCCCCTCGGCCACCAGCGTGTCCATCACGTCCAGCGCGTACGCGCGGACCTCGGCGATGGATCGGGGACCGTACGGGCCGCGCTCGGTGTCGCCCACGTAGAGCACGGGCTCGTGCGGCAGCTGGTCCAGCACCGCGCGTGCCACGGTCAGTCCGCCCACGCCGCTGTCGAAGATTCCGATCGGCGCGTCGTTGCCGCGCTCGCCGGGGCTGCCGGCCCGCGCGCCACCGTCGTACCCCTGCACCTGAGTCATCGATCCACGAGATTACGACGTTTCGATCAGCCGCGGGCCGAAAGGTGTCCAACGCCACGCCGAATCACCGTGGTCATGCCCAGAGCTGGCCTTCGAGCCGGTCCTCCGCGTCGTCCAGCGTGCCTTCGTAGGCGCCCGTCGACAGGTACTTCCAGCCGCCGTCGGCGACGACGAACGCGATGTCCGCCCGCTCTCCCGCCTGCACGGCCTTGCGCGCGGCACCCAGCGCGGCATGCGCGACCGCACCGGTGGAGATGCCGGCGAAGATACCCTCCACCTCGAGCAGCTCCCGGGTCCGTTTGACGGCGTCGCGTGGCCCGACGGAGAATCTCGACGTCAGCACGGACTCGTCATATAACTCCGGGACGAATCCCTCGTCCAGGTTCCGCAGCCCGTACACCAGCTCGCCGTACCGGGGCTCGGCGGCGATGATCTGCACGCCGGGCACCTTCTCACGCAGGTAGCGCCCGACACCCATGAGCGTTCCGGTGGTTCCGAGCCCGGCCACGAAGTGTGTGATCTCCGGGAGATCATCGAGGATCTCCGGTCCTGTGGTCTCGTAATGCGCGGCCGCATTTCCGGGATTGCCGTACTGGTAGAGCATCACCCAGTCCGGGTGCTCTTCCGCCAGCCCCTTCGCCACGCGCACCGCCTCATTGGACCCGCCGGCCGCCGGGGACGGAATGATCTGAGCGCCCCACATACGCAGCAGCTGCCGCCGCTCCTCCGAGGTGTTCTCCGGCATGACGCACACCAGCCGGTAACCCTTCAGCTTGGCCGCCATGGCGAGCGAGATGCCGGTGTTCCCGGAGGTGGGTTCGAGGATGGTGCACCCAGGCGTGAGCTTGCCGGCTGCTTCGGCCGCCTCGATCATCCGCAACGCCGGGCGGTCCTTCACCGAACCGGTCGGGTTGCGATCCTCCAACTTGGCCCACAGCCGGACGCTCGGCGACGGAGACAGCTTCGGAAGCCCGACCAGCGGAGTCCGGCCGAGCGAGTCCAGCAGCGAGGCGTAGCGCATCTATGCGCTCCGCGGCGCGGATCCACCGGCGACGGCCGGAAGCACCGTGACCGAGTCGCCGTCGGAGAGCGGGGTTTTCAGCCCGTCCAGGAAACGCACGTCCTCGTCGTTGACGTAGACGTTGACGAAGCGGCGCAGCTCACCGTTGTCGATCAACCGCTCGCTCAAGCCGGGATGGCGAGACTCGAGGTCATCGACCAGCGCGGCCAGAGTGTCGCCGGTGCCTTCTACGGCCTTGGCGCCTGAAGTGTACTGACGAAGGATCGTGGGGATACGAACCTCGACGGCCATCGAACATGCTCCCAACAGACTCGGTTGACTCTCGCGTCGTCGCTACTGAGGGCAACAGGCGCAGCCCCCTAATCATTCCTTATGGCACCCATTAGTTATACCCGTAGGCCCCGAGCGTTCTCAGAGCTTGGGTGAACCGCGGAGCAGGCGGCCTTCAGTCGACGACTTTGACCTCTTCCTCGATGACCTCACCGTCCACGATGCGGAAAGAGCGGAACTCTTCCTCGTGCTCGTCCCGCGTGGAGACCAAGACATAGTGGGCATGGGGTTCAGACGCGTAGGAGATGTCCGTGCGCGATGGGTATGCCTCGGTGGCGGTGTGCGAGTGGTAGATCACCACCGGCTCCTCGTCACGGTCGTCCATCTCGCGATAGAGCTGCAGCAGATCCATCGAGTCGAACTCGTAGAACGTGGGCGAGCGCGCCGCGTTGAGCATGGGGATGAACCGCTCCGGTCGGTCCGAGCCGGCCGGCCCGGCGATCACGCCGCACGCCTCGTCCGGATGGTCTTTGCGTGCGTGAGCGACGATGGCATCGACAAGATCGCGGCGTATGGTCAGCACGGTCGCCAGCTTACGCAATCGGCCGGTACGGGCCGCTGCGCGCCTGCCTCAACCGCCGGAGCGCCGACGCCCGGCGTCGCGGATGAGGGCGAGCTTGTCCGGGTTGGAGACCAGGAAGACCGCGCCGATCCTGCCGTCGCGAACGCCGAACGTCACCACCTGATAGATGTCGGCGTCGTACACCACCGCCCCCGGCGACCCGTTGATCTCCATCGGCACGATCGTCGGGCGGCGTTTGCGGCCATAGACGCCGACGAAGAACCGGACGCACCTGTCGACGCCGAGAATGGCGTTCCGGGCCGCCTTGACCTTCCCGCCGCCGTCGGACCACGTCACGACGTCGTCGTGCAGGGTTGCGCGCAGCCCTTCGAGATCACCTTCGCGCGCCGCGGTCAGGAAGCTCTCCAACAGGGCGGCGTGCTCGCGGCGGCTGGGAGCGAACCGGTGATCTCCTTCCGCTAGGCGGTTCCCGGCACGGCGGTACAGCTGGCGACAGTGCTCCGGGGTGCGTTCCACGATCTCCGCGATCTCCGCATACGGCACGTCGAATGCGGAGCGCAGGACGAACACCGCCCGCTCCACCGGGTCGAGCCGCTCCATCAGATACAGCGTGGCCGTGGCCACCGAATCACGTTGCTCCACCGTGTCCAGCGGATCCAGCGGTGCCGCCTCGGTGGGAACCGGCTCGGGCAGCCACGACCCGACGTATGTCTCTCGATTGGAGCCCGAGCGGAGCCGGTCGATGGCGAGCCGGGTCACCATGCGGGTGAGATAACGGCGCGGCTCCCGCACCTCATCATGGTCGACCGTTCTCCAGCGCAGATAGGCGTCTTGCAGAACGTCGTCGGCGTCCGCCGCCGAGCCCAGCACGCGATAGGCCACCCCGAACAGCATGGTCCGATGCGCCTGAAGCTCAGCGGCGGCATCCGCCTGCGAGGTGACCGTCACGCGTGCATCGGCGGCTGCTTGTGTGTCGCGACGGACGTGCGGTTCCATACGTTGATTGTCGCTATGGCGAGCAGGAGATCGGCAAGCTCCTTCTCGGTCCAGAACGTCGCCGCCCGGTCCCAGACCTCATCGGAGACGCCATGCGGACCCAACTCGGTCACCTCGTCGGTGAGGGCCAGAGCGGCCCGCTCCTGGTCGGTGAAGAACGGCGCCTCACGCCACGTCGCGACGGCGAACAGGCGACGGCTGTCCTCGCCCTCGGCCAGCGCGTCCCGGCTGTGCATGTCGACGCAGAACGCGCACCCGTTGGTCATCGAAGCCCGCAGCTTGACCAGGTGAAGCAGGGTCGAATCCACGTTGGCTTGGACGTACTTCTCCAGCGCCCAGACGGCCTGGAAACCCTCCGGGGCAGCGGTGCGGATGTCCATGCGTTGTGTCATCGTCGAGGTTCCTCTTCGTCGTCGTCGATTAGCTGACACCAGAACGACGGAACGACGACGAGCCGACGTGACACGCGCGAACGTGACTCAGCGCACACAGCGTGCCGCTGTCGTCAGTCCCCGCCCCCGTCTCCGCCGTCGCCGCCGCCTCCTCCGTCGAGCATTCCCGCGGCACGGGCGATGGCAGCGTTGACGCCGTAATCGTCGCCGCGCCGCGCCGGCATGTTCCACCGGGAATCCGCCTCGTGACCCTGGATCGCGGTTCGCACGGCCGCATCGGTCATCGCTGCGAATCCGCCGAGCGCGACCCGCCGAGCCTGGGAGGCGTCCGGCGGCAGCTCGGCGCCGAGCTGTGCCAGGACGGCGTGGCCGAGAGCTCACCGGGCTCGGCCCGCGGTATCCGTCCTTCCGCGCGTAGATCAGCGCGCCGGCGATGGGCACGCCGAACCAGCCGAACAACGACAGCACGTCCAGATCGTTGAATTCATCGGCGGTCTCGACCCCCAGGGTCAGCACCCCGGCGAACCATGGCAGGAACGCCAACAGAACCGGGTACGCGATCTTCATCGGCCCGTACGTGCGGCGCAACGGAGTGATCAGCAGGCCCTGCCTGGCCAGTTGGCCGAACAGCACGCTGAGCGCGCCCACGGGCGCCCGGCGACGGACGGCATCGAGCCCATCCCCGCCGTGTTCGCGCACTACGCGAAGAAGTCGCACGTCGTCCGGGCCCAAGCCACGGACGCGCGTCGAGCCGAGAGGTGCGTCGATGGTGTCGTCCATCTCCGCTGCGACGATCAGCTTGCCGGCTTCCGCCCGCACCAACCCGCGTTCGACGAAGTCGACCAGGCGAGCATCGATCGCCCGCACCGGCCCACCGCTGAGCAGACCGACGGGTGCCACGCCCATCGGCCAAGCCTCCACGGCGCGGCGCGCTTCATCCGCCTTCGGCTTGCGATCGGCCCACAGAGCTGCGGCGGCCGACCCCAGCCCACCGACCATGACGAGTCCGAACAGCACCCACCAGATCGCCATCAGCAGCGGCCCGGCAGGTCTGGCACGGTGCCGGCCGCACGTGCCGTCACCCGGCGAACCTCTCGGTCACACCGTCACGGTATGGATCTCCGGCGGCCGGACTCGCAACCGCCGGCGACATCCGATTGAACAGTGCTGGACGTGACGTCGCTCAGGGGTGCATGGCGTCGGCCAGGATCTCGAACGATCGGAGCCGCGACCCGGTGTCGACGATGTTCGACGCCACGATGATCTCGTCCGCCTGCGTGTGGTCGGCGAAAGCCTGCACAACCTCCTTCACCGCCGCCGCGTCGCCGACGGCGGAATGGCGCAGCATCTGCTGCACCTGCTGCCCCACGGGGGACGCGAGGAGCGTCTCGTCGCTGATCGATATCGACGACGCGCCGCCCCGGTTGACCAGGCCCCGCGCCATCCGGGTGAGGTTCTCGACGAAGAGCGCCTCCGCGGCTTGCCGGCTGTCCGCGGCGAACACGTTCATCGCCGCGATCGCATACGGGCGGGAGAGCTGCTCGGACGGCTGGAACTCATCCCGATACGCGCGCAGCGCCTCGTCCAGCGCTGCCGGCGCGAAGTGCGAGGCGAATGCGTACGGCAACCCGAGCTGCGCGGCGAGCTTCGCGCCGAACAGCGAGGATCCGAGGATGTAGATCGGCACGTTGGTATCGGCGCCTGGGATGGCCTGCACGCGCCGGTCGGGCTGCTTCGGCCCGAGCAGGGCCTGCAGTTCCACCACGTCCTGCGGAAAGTACTCGGCTGCGGCCGGGTCTCGCCGCAGCGCCCGGAAGGTCTCCTGGTCTCCGCCCGGGGCGCGTCCCACACCCAGATCGATCCGACCCGGGTACAGCGTCTCCAATGTGCCGAACTGCTCGGCGATGACCAGCGGCGAGTGGTTCGGCAGCATCACCCCGCCGGACCCGACCCGGATCCGCTGTGTGTGCGCCGCGATGTGTGCGATCAGCACGCTCGGTGCCGAGGACAGGATGGACGGCATGTTGTGGTGCTCGGCGAACCAGTAGCGGAGATAGCCGAGCTCTTCGGCCCGCTGTGCCGTCACGACGCTGGCCTGCAGCGTATCCCGCGGTGTGCTGCTGTCCGAGACCGTGGCCAGATCCAGGATCGAGAGCGGCGGCGCCATGCGACATCCCCTGTTCCACAGTGGGCGGCAGCCGTGCGCGGCCCACTGTTACGAATTGTTACCGTACACCTCGGAACCAGCGTAGCCCGCGCCTCCGGCACGCACCGCCACGGCCTGCTCGGCCACGGACGGCAGGTGTAGATTCGATACGGCCGCCGTCGGCACTCACGGTTCCTGCTCCGCCGGCCCAGCCGGGGTCACGACGATCTTGCCGAAGAAGTTCTTCTCCTTGAAGTGGCGCTGCGCCTCGCGCAGGTCGCGCAACGGGAACGTCTTCGCCAGCAGCGGCCGCAGTTCGCCGGCCGTGATGTGCGCCAGCATTTGGGCGAAATCCTCGTGGCTGCCGAAAGAGGAGCCGATCAGCTGCAGTTGCTTGAGGTAGACGGTACGGAGGTCCGTCTGCACGATCGGGCCGGCCATCGCGCCGGCCACCACGTATCGGCCCAGCGGCCGGAGCAGGTCCAGCTGAGCGGAGAACGAGGGGCCGGCGACGACGTCCGCCGCCACGTCGAGCGGCCGGCCTTGCAGCGCCTCCTGCACGTCCGCGACGAGATCCGTGCCGGCGCGGTCGACAACGGCCACCGCCCCCATTTCCCGGGCGCGATCGTGCTTCGCGGCCGAGGCAACCGCGACCACCTGGGCGCCACGGACCGTCGCCAGTTGGATCAGCGCCGATCCGACTCCGCCGGACGCGCCGGTGACCAGCACGGTCTCGCCTGACTGGACCTTCGCCCGGTTGAGCATCCGCATGGCGGTCGTGTAGGCGGTCGGGAAGGTGGCGAGTTCGGCGTCGCTCAGCGGAGTGTCCACGGCGTGCGCGTTGCCGGCCGGCACCGTGACGAACTCCGCGAAGCCGCCGTCCCGCTCGCTGCCGAGGTAGTCGTTGACGACGAGTTCCCGCTCGCCGCCGTCATAGATCATCGGGTCGACGAGGACGCGTTCGCCGATCCGCGATTCCGGGACGCCCGGTCCGACCTGGTCGATCAGCCCGGCCACGTCCGCACCCTGGATGCGCGGGAATCTCAGCGACTCACGCCGCCAGCCGGTCGTGGCCGATGGGTCATCGGAGGATCCGTAGGCGCCCTCCCGCGTCCAGATGTCCGTGTTGTTCAGCGCCGCCGCGCCCACGCGCAGCCGCACCTCGCCCGGCCCCGCCTGGGGATCGGGCACATCCTCGCGATACTCCAGCTTCTCGGGACCCCCGAAGCCGGTGAGCAGGACAGCATGCACGTCTCTCACCTCCGAGTGTATACAGACCGGTATGGTTACTCCATGGGATCACACACTCGGACAGAGGTCAACCCAAGCTCCGTCGTCACCGCGGAGGACCTGCGGACCGTCGGCGCAGACGACACGCGGCCCCGACGACGGCTCGATGACGTCTATGCGCCGCCTTGAGCGTTACGACGCGGAGAACGCGAAGAGCGTGCTCGACCGGAACACCTCACCGGGACGCAGAACCGTCGACGGGAACTGACGATGGTTCGGCGAGTCCGGGAAGTGCTGCGTCTCCAGACACAGCCCGTCCCCCTGGCGATATTGGCGCCCGCCCGTGCCTACCAGCGGTGTCGTGAGCTGATTGCCGGTGTAGAACTGGATGCCCGGCTCAGTGGTATGCACCGAGAGCACCCGGCCGCTGCCCGGCTCGGTGACGCGTGCGGCCAGCTCCAGGCCGTCACCGGAACGCGCCACGACGTAGTTGTGGTCGTATCCGCCGGCGATCACCAGCTGCGGATGCGGGTCACGGATCCGGGTACCGATCTCCATCGGCTCGCGGAAATCCAGCGGCGTGCCCTCGACCGGTGCGATCTCTCCGGTGGGGATCGCCTGCTCGTCGGTCGGCGTGTAGTGCTCCGCGTTCAGCCGCACGAGATGCCCCAGGACGCTACCGCTGCCCTCGCCGGCGAGGTTGAAGTACGCGTGATTGGTCAGGTTCACGATGGTGGGCGCATCCGTGGTCGCGTGATAGTCGATGCGGAGCTCGCCGTCGGCGGTCAGCGTGTAGCGCACCGTCGCCTCGAGCGTGCCGGGGTAACCCTCCTCGCCGTCCGGGCTCGTGTAGGTCAGCTCAACAGCGACGTCGCCGCTCGCGGTGGCGCCGTCCGCGGCGTCGCCGACCACCCGAGCCGACCAGATCCGGTGGCTAAAGCCCGCCGCGCCGCCGTGTAGATGCAACGGCGGACGGTTCTGGGTGAGCCGGTATGTGACGCCGTCCAATGTGAACGTTCCATTCGCGATCCGGTTCGCGTACCGGCCGGTGATCGTGCCGAAGTAGGGGTTCCGCTCCAGATAATCCGCGAGGTTGTCGAAACCGAGGACGATGTTCGCGGACACGCCGTCGCGATCCGGCGTCTCGAGCGACTGCAGAATCCCGCCATAGGTCAGGATCCGCGCCCGCACCCCGGATGCGTTGCTCAAGGTGTAGGCATCCACCTGCGTCCCGTCGGGCGTGGTCCCGAAGACCTCCTCCGTCACGGCTGGCGCTTCCTGCTCGAGCATCCGGTCTCCTCTCGACCGAGTGGTGTCCCTGACGTGTGGCACTGACAGCTTAAGGAGCAGCGGCACAGCCCGGCGACGCGGCTGGCGTCGGGGCCGTCGAGCAATGTGTCGTGCCGGGTCATGCGGCCCTCACCAGACAGGCCCAATGTCCCGTCGTTGTCTGCACAACGGCTCTAAGCACAGGTGCTCGATCTCAGCGAAAGTGAAGACATCGGGTTCAACGAACACAAGCGAGGAGACAAGCTCATGAAGAAGCGGCTGCGGGTCCTAGGAGCGGTGCTCGGAGTCTTCGGCCTGGGTTTCCTGGTCGCGGGCGGCGTTGCCTACACCAAGGTCCAGGACGGCTATGACTCGCTGAACGCGTTCAGCGAGGCGCAGAACGTCACTCTGGCCTACAACGAAGACGGCCAGCTCACCGATCGCGGCACCACCGAAGGCGCGGACGCGATCATGGAGCTGCTCACCGAGGAGTGGAACTACCCGGTTGTCGAGTCGGACCTCGACCCGAACGACCCGGTGGTCAACACCGCGACCGAGTACATGTACCAGATGGCGACGGTCGGCTACCACGTCCTGCACGGAACCCAGACGATCGTCCTGGACGAGACCGTCGAGTACAACGGCGAGACATTCGAAGCCGGCACTTACGAGTTCGACGTCGACGGTCGGTACTGGACCGACTTCGACCGCGAGCACCCGATCGAAGGCGCCGCTCGGGAGATGGCATGGACCGGCACTGCGCACGGCCTCTTCGGCGAACTGGGCGTCGGCACGGTCACCCACTCGACCCTGCAGCTCGGACTGGGCGTCGCCGGACTGCTCGCCGGCCTCGGCGTGACCTTCCTGGCCACCGGCGGCGGCCTCGTCTGGGTCGCTCGCGGACGGCCGGAAGCCGGCGCGAGCCAGCCGGTGACGACCGCTCCGGCCATCGAGATGATCAACAACTGACCAGGACGACCGACGTCGCTGAGCCGACACCGACCCGAGGGGCCTTCCGGATCACCGGTGGGCCCCTCGGCCTGTCGTATCCCGTCCGCCATACCCGGTGTGCCATCCGGTCCGTCATCTCCGGCGCGCCATCCCGTCCGCCATATCCGGCCTGTCACATCGGATCGCTCACATCCGCGCGACCAGCAATCCGGCATAGGCCGTGGTGGCGGCGATGACCGTGGCGGCAGCACCCGCGAGCAAGGCACGGCCCCCGGTTCGCGCCAGAGCGGCCAGCCGGACGCCGGCGCCCAATCCGAACATCGCCGCCGCAAGCAGCAACGTGCTGGCCGTATCCGCGACGCTGAGCGCCGACGACGGCACCACGTCGGCGCTGCGCAGCAGCATCATCCCCAGGAAGCCGAGCACGAAGGCGGGGATCAGCGGACGGCGGCCGTCGGGCGTGCCGTCCCGCTGTCGTACGACGGCCACCGCCGCCACCAGCGGAGCGAGCAACACCACCCGAGCCAGTTTGGCCACGACGGCCACCAGCAGCGCCGGCTCGGCCACGACGGTAGCGGCAGCCACCACCTGCGCCACCTCGTGCACGCTGGCCCCGACCCAGATGCCGTACTCCTCGTGACTCAGGCCGAGCGGCCCCTGCAACCCCGGGTAGAGCGCCATGGCGAGGCTGCCGTAGAGGGTGACCATGGCCACCGCGGTCGCGGTGTCATCGTCCTCGCCGTCCACGACGCTGCTCATCGCGGCGATCGCCGATGCTCCACAGATCGCCGATCCGGTGGCGAGCAGGAGCGCTCGGTCGTCGCCGAGGCCCAATCGTCGCCCGATCCAGCGGGTACCGACGAAGGTGACGACGACGGTGGTCACGATGATGACGAGCGTCACCGGGCGGAGCTGCACAAGTTCGGGTATCGCCAGCTTGAGGCCGAGCAGCACGACGCCCGCACGGAGCATCCGCTTGGCCGCGAACGCCACTCCGGGCTCCGCCGCCGGCCAGAGCAGCCCCAGGTTCCTCGCCAGGATGCCGAGCATCACGGCGCCGGTCAACGGCCCGAGCGCGGGCGACACCATGCTCACCCCGTAGGCCACCGCGACCGCTCCGGCCACAACGGCAAGACCGGGCATGGCACGCCGCACACCCGCAGTTGCCCCGCCCCAGGTTGCCGGCTGCTGCGCGGATACGGTCACGTATCGATCGTGAGCCAGCCCGGCCCCGGGCAGAAGGCCCAGATGGCGATGGGTACATAGACTCGATCTATGAGTTCGCGCCTCGAGCTGCGTGCGATGGAGCTGCTGCTGGCCATCGCCGAACACGGAAGCATCGGAGAGGCTGCCCGCGCGCTACAGCTCGCGCAGCCGACCGTCAGCACCAACCTCCGGCGGCTGGAGCACCAGCTCGGCTTGCGGCTGGTGGAACGGACAGCCCGCGGATCGCGGCTGACACCGACCGGGTCCGCCGTCACCGACTGGGCACGGGAAGTCCTCACCGCCTCGGATCGTTTCGAGGCGGCCGTCGCCGCGCTGCGGCATGAACGCGCCGGTCAGCTCCACGTGTCGGCGAGCATGACCATCGCCGAGTACCTGATGCCTGGGTGGCTCGCCGACCTGCAGCGGCACGAACCCGATCTGGCCATCGCGCTCCGCGTCGGCAATTCGGAGGAGGTGGCCGGCCAGGTGCTGGCGGGCAGCGCCGAGCTGGGATTCGTCGAGGGTGTCACACTTCCGGAGGGCGTGCGCGCACACACAGTTGCCGAGGACCAGCTCGCGGTCGTGGTCTCCGCCGACCACCCGTGGGCGAGCGGACGCCGGCCGGTGACCGTGAGCGAGCTGCTCTCCGCGCGGCTCGTCCTGCGCGAACCCGGATCCGGAACGCGCGAGGCCTTCGACCACGCCGTGGCCGCGCTGGGGTTGCCGCTTCCGCAACCGGCGCTGGAGCTCGGCTCGACCGCATCGATCAAGACCGCCCTGCTCGACTCGGACGGGGTCGGCGTCCTCAGCTCACTGACCGTGCGGGCCGAGCTCGCCGGGCAGCTGCTGGTCGCCGTCGACGTGGCCGGACTCGACCTGCGCCGCCTGCTGCGGCTGATCTGGCGCGCGGACCGCGACCTCACCGGCGCCGCCGCCCTCCTCGCCCGCCGCGCCGTCTCCAAATGATCATGTGAAGTGGGTTTTCTCGTGCCTCAACAGGTCTGCAGGCATGGTAGTGCTGGAGAAAACCCACTTCACATGATCATTTAGGGCGGGGTTAGGGGAGGCCGGCGGAGAGGGTGCGGACGAGTGTTTCCTGGAGCCAGCCCAGCCAGTCGTAGACGTCGTGGATGTGCCGGCGAGGATCGTCCTCCGGAAGGCTCAACCACTGATCCTCGTCGTCCTCGGAGACGCCGAGCCGGGTGCCGAGCGCCAGCCGCAGGTCGGTCAGGGTCCGCAGCCACGCATCCGCTTCCTCGGCGTTGAGTTCGACACGCGTCTTCTCGCGCGACTTACGCTCGCCCGGGTCCACCCCCTCGGCCGTGGCCAGGGACGCGAGCACGGTAGCGGCCATGCCCGCCTTGGCCTCGCGCAGTCCACGTTCGGTGAACCGCCGGAAGTCCGACGCGGCCTCGTCGTCGCCCTGGTACCCGTCCGGGAACAGTCGCAGCACGACTGGATCCGTCGGCCGTTTCGGCGTGTCGTCGTCGGCCAGGCCCAGCGCCGCGGCCCAGCCGTCGTCATCGCCCTCTTTCTGCTCCGGTGTGTCCCGCACCAGCTCCAACAGCTGGCCCACCAATGAGCGCAGAAGCTCGACCTCGGCCGTATGGAAGGACGCGGTCACGCCACCCCCGCGCGCCCGCCGGAACGCTGTACTCAGCCTAGGTCCCCCGCCTTCTGCAGTGTGGCCCACAATCCGTAGGAGTGCATGGCCTCGACGTCACGCTCCATCTCCTCACGGCTGCCCTCAGACACGACGGCCTTGCCTTTCTCGTGTACATCGAGCATGAGCCGCTCCGCCTTCGGCTTCGGGTAGGCGAAGTAGGCCTGAAAGACGTACGTCACGTAGGACATGAGGTTGACCGGGTCATTCCACACAACCGTCACCCAGGGGGTCTCCGGCGCCGGAGCTTCGGTCTCCTCGACCTCCGGACGCTCGATCTCGACAGGTGCGGTCGTCACAATCCTCAAGTGTCGCACTCTTGGCTCGCTGCGGCCACATTCACCGCCCAGTGGCGCGCCGTCGAGATAGTCTGAGTGATGTGTCGGCGACAACTGCATTGCTAACCGACCACTACGAGCTGACGATGCTCCAGGCCGCGTTGGCCAGGGGGACCGGGCGACGACGCGCGGTCTTCGAGGTGTTCGCCCGGAGCCTGCCACACGGTCGCCGGTATGGCGTCGTCGCCGGCACCGGCAGGTTGTTGGACGCGCTGGAGGCGTTCTCCTTCGACGACGCCACCTTGGAGCACCTGGACAGCAGCGGTGTCGTGGACCGTCCGACCATCGAGTGGCTGGCCGGCTACCGCTTCTCCGGCGACATCTGGGGGTACGGCGAAGGGGAACCGTACTTCCCGCACTCTCCGCTGTTGATCGTGGAGGCACCGTTCGCAGAGGCGGTGCTCCTGGAGACTCTGACGCTTTCCATCCTCAACGCCGACTCCGCCGTAGCGGCGGCCGCGTCCCGGATGACGGCGGCGGCACGTGGACGGCCGTGCATCGAGATGGGTTCGCGCCGCACACACGAGCAGGCCGCTGTCACCGCGGCGAGGGCCGCGTACATCGGCGGGTTCTCCTCGACGAGCAACCTGCAGGCCGGCCGGAGTTACGGCATCCCGACCCGCGGGACCAGCGCGCACGCGTTCACGCTGCTGCACGACACCGAGCGGGACGCCTTCACCGCCCAGGTCCAGAGCCTCGGCAAGGGCACCACGCTGCTCGTCGACACCTACGACGTCGCCGAGGCGGTCGCGCTCGCCGTCGACGTCGCCGGACCCGACCTGGGCGCCGTCCGGCTGGACTCCGGGGATCTGCTGGCGCAGGCCCACGAGGTCCGCGCGCAACTGGACGAGCTGGGCGCCACCAGTACCAAGATCGTCGTCACCAGCGACCTCGATGAACATGCCATCGCCGCGCTCGCCGCGGCACCGGTCGACGCCTACGGGGTCGGCACATCCCTGGTCACCGGTTCCGGTTCGCCCACGGCCGGCCTGGTGTACAAGCTCGTCGCTCGCGAGGGTCCGGACGGCGAGCTGACGCCGGTCGAGAAGAAGAGCGAGGACAAGCCAGGGGTCGGGGGCCGCAAGTTTCCGGTACGGCGACGCGACCGGAACGGCTTCGCCGAGGCGGAGGTGATCGCGATCGATCACCGGCCGGAGTCGGACGCCGACGACCGGGACCTGCTGCTGCCGCTGGTCCGCTCGGGTGAGGTGGTCGGACGCGAGCCGCTCGACGCCGCCCAGGAGCGCCACCGGCAAGGTCTGGCCGAACTGCCCCGGGTGGCCCTGCAGATGTCTCGTGGCGAACCCGCCATCCCCACGCTCTACGAGGAGCCATGATGAAGCGCGCACTGATCGTCGTCGACGTGCAGAACGACTTCTGCGAGGGCGGAACGCTCGGCGTGAACGGAGGAGCCGAGACGGCGTACAGCATCGCGGAAGTGTTACGTCAGTGGTACGACGAGGAGCCCGAGAACCGGCCATACGACCACGTCGTCGCGACCCGCGACCACCACATCGATCCCGGCGAGCACTTCTCGGACACCCCCGACTACGTGACGAGCTGGCCCCGGCACTGCGTCGCGGACACCGACGGGGCAGCCTTCCATCCCAATCTGGACCCGCAGCCGTTCGATGCCATCTTCAACAAAGGCGAGTACTCGCACGGCTACTCCGGCTTCGACGGCAGCTGCCAGGACGGCAGCGGACTGGCGGCGTGGCTACGTGAACGCGAGGTCACCGCGGTGGACATCGTCGGCATCGCCACCGACCACTGTGTCCGCGCCACCGCCCTCGACGCCGTCCGAACCGGGTTGGCTACCCGGGTGCTGCTCGATCTGACGGCGGGGGTGTCCCCGGCCACCACCGAGCGCGCGCTCGCCGAGATGCGCGACGCCGGAGTCGACCTGGTCGGCACGCCCATCGTACGCGCCGCCTGATCACGCTCCACACGCCTGATCACCTTCCAGGCGCCTGATCACCTTCCAGGCGCCTGATCATCTTCCAGGCGCCTGGTCACCTTCCAGAGTCGCCGGGAAGGGCGTCTGGAGACCCAAGGCGGAGCTCAGGCGAACAGCTTCTCCAGCACCTCGGCGACGCCGTCCTCGTCGTTGCTCGCGCACCGGGCGTCCGCGGCCGCCACCACATCCGGGTGCGCATTGGCCATGGCATAGGACGTGCCGGCCCACTCGAGCATCAACACATCGTTCGGCATGTCGCCGAACGCGACGACCTCGTCCGCGCCGACGCCGCGCTCAGCGCAGAGCGCGGCCAGCGTGGACGCCTTGGAGATCCCGGGAGCGCTGATCTCCAGCAGTGCCTGGCCGTCCGAGTAGGTCGCGGTGGCCAGTTCACCGATCACGTCGGTGCCGAGCTTGATGAACTCGGCGGGTGCCATCTCGTCGTGCCGCGCCAGCAGCTTCGCCACGGGCTCGGCCAGCAGCACCTCCAGCTCGCATTCCAGCGCTCCCTGCGGGAGCACCCATCGATGCCGGAAGGCGGGCTCCTTGCCGTACACAAGCTCGCGTTCCATCGCGAAGGTCACCCCGGGGACCGCAGCACGCAGGGCATGCGCCACCTCCATCGCCGCATCGGCGGCCAGCGGATACTGCTCCACGATCCGCCGCCCGGCGACGTCGTACACCAGGGCACCGTTGGCACAGACCGCCAGCCCGTGGCTGCCGACCGCGCCGGCCAGGATGTCCAGCCACCGTGGCGGTCGGCCGGAGACGAAGATCACCGTCGCGCCGGCATCCTCCGCTTGGCGGATCGCGGACAGGGTGCGCGGCGAGATCGACCCGTCGCTGCGAAGCAGGGTTCCGTCCAGGTCAGTAGCGACGATGCGGGGCGGTTGTTCAGACAGCTGCACCCTACGAGTCTGCCAGGTGCCGACCGAAGATGCTCAGCCGAACAGGCGTTCATGGACCTCGGCGCCCCGTGCACGTGGCCAAGCTCACCCGGTCGCGCGAACGCGCCCCCGACGGCGGTACAGCACCACGCCGGCGCCGATCAGTCCGACGAAGGCGAAGCCACCCGCCGCGACCATGACGACGCCCCGTTCGAGTCCCGCGTCCCCGCCAGGCCGCACCACCACCCGCACCCGGTCGCTGGACGACTCGGTGAAGTACAGGTTTCCGTGCACATCGAGAGCGAGAGCACTCGGAACGCCCGCATCATCGGACGGCTCGACCACGGTCTGGGCCGAGCCGTCCGGGCCCACGCTCTGTATGCCCTCGGATGTGGCGACGTAGGCCGTGCCGTCGTCGTCGACCGCGATGTCGCTCGGCGAGTTCACGGGAGCCGCCTGCAGCGGGTGGCAGTAGTCGAGGACGTCCAGAGACGACAACGGCGTCCTGAACTCTACGAGGGGCTCGACATTGCCGTCCGGGTCGAGCACCAACGCATGCTCGTGCTTCAGCTCCTCGAGATTCACCGAACGGTTCACGCATCCCGATACATAGATGTGACCGTCCGGGCCGGCCGCCAAGCCTCCGGTCTGTGCCCCGACCGGGCCGTCGGACACGATCCGCAGGATTCCGTCTCGTTCGAGCTCATACACCCGGCGGGAGAGAAAGTCACCCACGTACAAAGTTCCGTCCCGGGCCGAGGCCAGCCGCACGCCCTGGCGCATCATCGCGGTGAAGGCCAGCTGGCCGTCCGCCGGATCCCCTACCCTGCCGCCACCCGCGACGACGGCAGTGGACCCGTCGGGATAGATCCGCACGACGGCACGGTCCACCGCCACGTACACGCTTCCGTCGGCGCCCCGCTCGACGTCCGTCGTCACGCGTTCGAACGGATATGTCCCGCCCACACCGGTGGGGATGCGCTCCGTGTCTCCTTCCGCGCTGATTGCCAGGACGGAGTCGTCTCGCGACCCGACAACGTGAATCGTGCCATCGACGCCGACGGTGATTCCACGCGGTTGCCCGATCAGCTCGTCGGGGGCGAGGTCGGCGACGGTCAGGACCGTTCCCTGCTCCTCGTCGGCCCACGGATCGGCTGCCGCCTCCGCCTCCTCGGCGTCGTCCATCCCCGGGTCGACGGCGAGACCGTTCAGTGCCATCATCACGACCCGGCCCTGGCCGGCCAGGTAGAGGCTGCCGTCCGCGCCGACGGCGATATCGGTCACGGCGTCCCAGACGGGTGCGACCGTGGAAATGACGCCCCGGCCATCGATTCGGCGAATCACGCCATTCTGACTGTCGACGAGTAGGAGCCGGTCCTCGGCGTCGACGGCCAGCGCCGGGCCTGCGCGGCCTATCCGCGCCGCCCTCGCGGGGCCGCCATCGCCGGTGTAGCCCGGCTCCGTGCCACCCAGCACAGTACTGATAGATCCGTCCGCGCCGATCTTGCGGATGTACGGCCGGGCCTCCGAATGCAGATCGTCGTACCGGTCTTCCGTGACATACACGTTGCCCTGTGAGTCCACGGCGATGCTGCTCACTCTCGTCAAGTGCGCCTCGGTCGCCGCTCCTCCCTCGCTCGCCTGGACCCCGAGGTCCCCGCCGCCGGCCAGCGTCGTGATGCTGCCGTCGCCGTCGACGGTGTGAATCCGCCATTGCTCCTTGCCGAGGCGGTCGGCGACGTAGAGGACGCCGTCGCGCACGGCCAGATCGGTGATCCGCAGTGTCGCGTCCACGGCGCGGCCGTTGACGCGCCCGTCGTCCATCCTCGCATCACCGCCGCCGGCGACAGTGACGGCTTCGCCGCCGTCTGAGTCCATGCGGCGAACGACCGAACCGTTGGAGACGTAGATCGTGCCGTCGTCGTCGATCGACACCTGTGGCGTGACGGAGCGATCATGCTCCATCTCCGCCGACGTGCGAGCGCCGGCCATCGTCGCGATCACGCCCTCGGTATCCACGACCCGGAGGCTCTCGTTCCACCCGTCCGAGATGTACAGCGTCCCGTCCGGCGCCACTTCGATTCTCAGCTCGCGACCCAGCGGCGCGTCGGCCGCGGCACCACCGTCGCCGGAATCGCCGCCATCACGCAGGTAATCTTCAGGCTCCCCGATCCCTGCGATGGTCACTGCCTGCCCGGGTTCCATGTCCGCCACGTCGATCACGGCGTCCGGCTCCGTGTCCGCACGTGCCACGGCCGGGGCGTCGGCCAGCATTAACGCCGCGACGAGAATGGCGGCGGCGCGCGGTGTCGGAAAGCTGCGCGTGTGCCGTCGTGACCGACGTACCTGCCTGTCCGCCCCGCTCATTCCCGCGGTGCGATCTCGGTGGTGATGCTCATCGTCATCTCCTGTGTGTGTTCGGTGCCGTCCTGTTCGAGCTTCATCTCCATCTCCGTCGTGACGTTGCTCGAACCGGAGACCGCCAACGGGAAACTCAGGTTGCCCCGATGATTCCCAGTGCCGCTGGCTTCGAACTCGGCCAGTTCCGCCGTCACGCCGCCCTCGTCGAGCGTGCCCGGAAGAGCCTGCTGGGACACCTCCACGTCGAGTTCGTACGCATCCCCGTCGAACTCGACCAGGTGATACGTGGCGGTGTTGCAGAGGGTGAGACCGCTCGTCTCGACCGAGCTGACCATGTCCCACTCGGCACCGGCACCCACCGGCTCGGTCGGGAAGGGCACCGTCATGTCGGCCAGCATCTGTTCGAACTGTCCGACCGCCTCGCTCATCACGGGGTCCAAGCCGTCCGCGTCGACCTCGCCGTCGATGAACGCGCCGTTGCGCGTGGTGGTCAGCGTCCCGGACATACCGACCATGGGTTCGAACAGCCCTGCCGTCGCGGCGTCGTCGCCGGCATCGACCCGGTCGTAGACGAACGACATTCTGATCTCGTCGTCCGTGACCTCGTCAACCGTCGTCTCCATGCCGATGGTCATGACGGGCACCGAGCCCGAGGGCATGCTGTCACCGTCGACGCGGACCTCGCTGCTCATCTCCATCTGCATGTCCAGGGCCACCGTGTCGCCCGCGGTAGGTGACATCTCCATGACATCGCGTGGTTCACTCCCCGCGTCGGTGACCGTGACCTGGGGTGGGCCGTCGCAATCCTCCGGGCTGATCGTCGCGGAATCGTCGTCGCCGCAGGCGGCGAGGGTGAGCAGGGCAGCGGTCAGCGTAGCGGTGCCGACTATTGTGCGCATCGGAGTTCCTTAGTCGTTGATTGCAGGGAGTTCGGGTTGAGCACACGCGCACCATGGCGCGGGGCGTAGACAGGATCGCAGCCGCCGCTTGCGCCTCACTTGCGCCTCGCTTGCGCTCACCCGAACCGGCCGGAAACAGTACGACGCGACATGTGGCCCGCCGCTGCCCGGCAGGCGTAGCCGACGACGCCGGGTGTACGTCGATCTGCGTACGTCAGATGACGCATCTGATCGGACGCGCGGCAACGGTCGATGCGCGACGGTGGGTGGCATGACGAACACCATCGTGACCACCGATCGGCTGACCAAGCGCTACGGCGAGCATGCGGCCGCCGACGAGGTCAGCCTCACCGTTCACGCCGGCGAGGTGTACGGCTTCCTCGGGCCGAACGGCGCCGGCAAGACCACGATGCTCCGCATGCTGCTCGGGCTGCTCCGGCCCACCAGCGGCAGTGCCACCATCCTGGGACACGCGCCCGGCCATCCGGCGGCCGTCGCCGGCATCGGCGCCTTGATCGAAGGGCCGGGCTTCTACCCCTACCTGTCCGGACGCGACAACCTCCGGGTCCTCACCCGCTACCAGGGGATCGACGATGGGTCGGCCGACGACGCTCTGCGGCGGGTCGAGCTGAGCTCCCGCGGAGGCGACCCGTTCCGCACCTATTCGCTGGGCATGAAGCAGCGGTTGGGTGTGGCGTCGGCGCTGCTCGGCGATCCGGAGCTGCTCATTCTGGACGAACCGACCAACGGCCTCGACCCGGCCGGCATGGCGGAGATGCGCCGGCTCATCGTCGACCTCGCCGAAGGCGGGCAGACGGTGATCCTGTCCAGTCACATACTCAGCGAGGTCCAGGAGATCTGCGACCGGGTCGGCGTCATCTCGAACGGACGACTGCTGGCCGAGAGCACCGTCTCGGAGCTACGGGGCGGCAGCACGCTGCGCGTCCGCGCGGAACCCGTGGATACCGCGCTGGCCGTCGCCATGGGTATCGCGGGCGACGATGCGGTGCGGGTGGTCGACGACGGACTGGACATCGATGTCGACGTGTCCGCTGCCCCACGGATCGCACGGGAGCTGGTCGAGGCCGACGTCGCCATCCATGAGATCCGGCCGACCGAACGGTCACTCGAGGACGTGTTCTTCGAGATGACGTCGGACCGCACGGACACCGAGCCGAGCACCGACCACGCCGAGGAGGGCGACCGATGAGCACCACCACGAACGCCGCACGCACGGCGAGCCGGGCGCAGACCCGGGCGGGCGAGTCGCGTACGACCGCAGCCCGCGGACCACGACACCCGCTGGCCGCCAGCACCCGCGCCGAACTCCTGCGGGTGCGCGCATGGCCGGCCTTCTGGGTGATGCTCGGTGTCTGGATGCTGCTGAACTTCACCTTCGCCTACCTGTTCAACTACCTCGCCTACGCCACCGAGTCAGAGAATTTCGCCACCGAGGGCATGCCCCGGCAGCAGCTCCTGGACGACCTGATGCCCGCGGCGGTGCCGCAGATCCTGACCAGCGGCATGCCCATGTTCGGCGGTGCGATCATGCTGATCCTGGGTGCCTTGGTCACCGGCAGCGGCTACGGCTGGGGCACGTGGAAGACGGTGGCGATGCAGGGACCGGGACGTCTTGCCGCGTTCGGCGGAACGCTGGTGACGCTGGCGGTGACGGTGATCGCCACCGTGCTGGCCACACTCGCGCTGGACCTCGGAGTCGCCGCATTGATCGGCGTCATCGAGGCGGACAGCATCCCGTGGCCGGCTGCGGCGGAGACGGTCCGATCCGTCGGCGGCGGCTTGCTGATCTTCGGCATGTGGACCGCGGCCGGTGCGTTGATCGGTGTCCTCACCCGGAGCCCGGCATTGGCCGTGGGCCTCGGTCTGGTGTGGTCCCTGGTGGTGGAGAACCTGCTGCGCGGCGTCGCCGAACTGCTCGCCGGCATCGGCTACGTGACCGACGTGCTGCCCGGGACCGCCGCGGGTTCCGTCGCCGGTGCACTCGGCGCGGACGCGAGCAGCGGAGGAGCGCCGGGCGTGCTGGAGGTCTTGGATGGCGGGCCTGCGGCCGCGGTGACCGGCGCCTACCTGGTGGTCTTCGCCGTTCTCGCCGCGGTCGTGCATCGGCGGCGGGACCTCGTGTGAGGACCCGTGGCCGCCCGTTCACCTGTTCGCCGGAATTCGGCTAAGGTCTAGACCTTTACAGGACCCTCGTCTCGCGGCACGCTCGTGATGATCACCGACGTGAGGAGATCCGCATGACGCCCTCCGTGTCCGCATTCCGTCGCACCCCCAACCTCGCATCCATCCTGATCGCCGGCGCGGCCATCCTGACCGCCGCGCTTGCCCTACTGACCGTGCCGGCGCAGGAGGCGCATGCCAACCCAGATCCTTCGGATATCCGCCTGCTGCGCTCCGAGACCGACCCGGCCCTGCTCGAAGGACTCCGCTCCGAGCTCGGCACCGTCACGGTCTCGACGGTCCTCGACTCCGCCAACCGCACCGGCCGGTCCTGCTCGCCATCCGTCCGCCACCGCACCGCGTCGTTCTGCTGGAACTCCGGTGACACGTCCGTCGCGTACTGGATGCCCCAAGGGGTCACCACCACCGGCGACGCCAACGCGTCCGGCGAATACGAAGGCCGGGAAGCGCTGCTCAGCTCCTGGTATGACAAGGACAGCGGGCGCAACATGGGCGTCCGGATCAGCTTCGTCGACATGAGCAACCGCACGACACCCGAGTATCGGCACGTGCTGCTCGTCCAGCCCCGCTGGGACGGCGGCCAGCCCTCGTTCGGCCCGGTCAACGCACACGCCGGCGGGATCGTCTGGTACGGCGACAAGCTCTACGTCGCCAATACGTACAACGGCCTGCGCGTGTTCGACATGGACGATCTGATGCGTGTCTCCACCGGAGACAACACCAAGATCGGCCGCCAGCCCGATGGCAGCTACTACGCCCACAACTACCTCTACGTGTTGCCGCAGGAGGCGCATTACCAGCCGAGCACCACCGGCGGCGAAGGCCGGTTCCGTTACTCGCAGATCGCACTCGACCGCACCACCAGCCCAGACTCGATCCTGGTCAGCGAGTACGGCAACCCCGGTACGGACGCCCGGATGGCGCGGTACAACCTCGACCAAGGCGACTACGGCATCGCCGAGGACTCCGACGGTTACGCCCGCGCGGACTGGGCCTACACGGTGGGCATCCGGAGCGTCCAGGGCGCCGTGTCGGTCAACGGTAAGTTCCACATCCATCGCAGCAACGGCTCCTCCACCCGTGGCGACGTCTTCATCTGGCGGCCCGGGAGCTTCGCCACCCAGTACACGGGCGCGGTACCGATCGGACCGGAGGACGTCTCGTACTGGCCTGGACGGGACGAGATCTGGTCGCAGACCGAATACCCCGGGATGCGCTACGTCTACGCAAGCCGCGAATCCTCCTGGTAGGAGCAGCCGCGCGGCGCAACCACGCGTGTAGCGCGGCACCGCGTGTGTGTAGTAGCGGTGAAGCGACGTCCGCCATAGTGGGCCACCGATCGGTCGACGCCCACCCGGCTGAGAGAGGCCTGCGATCGCTGCGCAGGCCTCTCGCCTCGCCCGGCATATGTCAGGATGACACGCGACACCACGGGGTCAGCACGCAAATGAATCGCACGACGACGATCACATCCACCATCACCGCTGCCGCTCTCACACTGCTGCTGTCCGCGTGCGGCTCCGACGAAGGTGCCAACCCGTTCGCCGGCGTCGGCAACGACACCGGCGGCGACGGATCACAGACGGACAATCAGGGACAGCCCGCCGGCGACTACTGCGACGCGGTCGTACAGCTCGTCGACACCGCGGAGGACAAGGTATCCGGAGCGTACGCTTCCGGCTCGTCGCACGCAGAGGTGACGCGCGAGATAGCGGACGCGTTCCGTGAGATCGCCGCCGGCGCACCGGACGCCGGCATCGCAGACGATTGGAGCACCGCGGCTGACGCGTGGGATGCCCTTGCCGACCTTCCCGCACCCGACGATGATCCCTCCGGTGAACAACGAGAGCAGCTCTACCAGGACTGGGACTTCGACGCCATCCGGGAGCGACTCGACGCGCGCATGGCGGAGTGCGGCGTCGACCTCACCGAGGCCGGCGGCGGATCGCAGGCCGCCGACGGAGGCGGGCAGCACGACCAGGACGCCGAGCAAGAGTCTGAGGCTGTGGCGTCGGCCGAATATTGCAGCCGCGTGGAGCCCTTCGCCGACGACCTGTTCGCAGCCTCCACGTTCAGCGACTACGAGCGGGGATCGGCTGTCGAAGGCCAGCTCGAGGAGATCGCCGCTCTCGCACCGAGCCAGGCGGTGGCGGACGACTGGAGCACGTACGCCATGGCCGTCGGGCTGTTATCACTCGAGGACATGAGCGACCCCACGGTTCTCAGCCAGGCGCTCTACGAGTTGTCCACCTCTAACCCAAGCATGTTCGGCGACCTGCCCAATATCACCATGCGCCTCGGCTCGCATCTGAGGACCGTCTGCCAGGATGGCTGATCGCAGACCGAATCAACGAGAACCACAGCAGCGAGTGTGCCTGATCAATGGTCACGCAAGGGCCCGCATCTGGTCGGCTTCCGGGGAGCCGAAGGCGGTGAACATCTGCCGCGCCAGCTGGAGGTGCGCACACGCATCGCGCTCGTGGCCGGCCGTGCGCTGCGCCTCGCCTAGGACGCGCAGCGCACGGGCCTGCCCGAGGTGGTACTCGGTCGACCGGTGCACGGCCAATGCCCGCTCCGCGTGCCGGATCGCTTGGTCCAGGCGGTTCCCGGCCAGCTCGATTCGGGCCAGTAGCGCCAGCGTGTTGCCTTCCTTCACCTTGCCGCACGCCTGGGCGAGTTGATGTGCGCGGCGCGCGTACCTCTCGGCTTCCACCAGGTCACCGACGCGCATCTCGTACTCGGCGAGCCCCAGCAAGGCGTCCGTTTCCGGCTCGCGCTCCCCGACCCGCTCGGCGATGGCGAGCGCCTCGGTGAACTCGCCACGAGCAGCCTCCAGTTCCCGCAAGCCGAGGTACGCCATGCCGAGGGTCACGCGCGCCTGGGCGCGGTGCCTGGGCTGGCCGAGTCCTTCCGCGCACTCCTTCGCCGCATGTGCTTGGCATCGTGCCTCCGCCAGCCTGCCGAGATCACGCAGCAGGTCCGCACGGACCTCGAGTGCGTGGAACAGGGTGACGTGGTCACCCAGCTCCGTCGAGAGCAGCTCGGCCTGCTCGAGCACGGCGAAGCTCTGTTCCGTCTCACCCAGGATGATCTTGGTCAGCTCGCAGTTGACCAGGGCGTTCACCGACGAGGTTCCCCAGGCGTCGCCGCGCAGCTCCACGGCCTGCTGGAACATCTCGGCACCGCGCCGGAGCTGGCCGCGCATGCATGCCAAGCGCGCGAGATTGTTGACCGTGGTCGCCTGCGTGGCCCGGCTGGCGCCGCTTTCCCGCTTGATCGCCAACGCCCGGGTGAGGCAGTCGTCGGCCGCATCCAGGTCCCCGAGGTTCTGCAGGTACACCCCCAGGTTGTTCAAGCAGTAACCGAGCAGTATCGGGTCGCTGTTCTGCTCCGCCTGGCGTGCCGCGTCGGTGAGGGTGTCCACGGCCTGCCGGGTGTCCAGCCGGGCGAGAACCGTCGCCAGCTGGGCGGTCGCGTGGGCCAACGCGTGCCGATCATCCGTCTCCCGGGCCGCGCGAACCGCCGAACGGATCATCGCGATCGAGTCGGTGATGTACCCGCTGTCCGCCACGGCGACGCAGTGCCCGAGCGCCAGATGCCACGTCCAGTGTTGTGGCCCCGAAGACGCGGCACGCGCGATGGCGGCCGCGATGTTGCGGTGTTCCGCCTGCGACCACGACGCCGCTTCGAACGCGTCGCGAAGCACGATCTCGGGCAGGCCGTCCGGGATCGCCGGCGCGTCCAGCTTCGGGCTCTCCGGGCGAAATCGGCGGCTCGCCGCTTCCTTGCCCTGGTAGTACCAGGCCATCAGCCGGTCGATCGCGGCCGATCGGGTCTCGACGGACTCTTCCGCCTCGGCACAGTGTGCGGCGAAATCCCGGAGCAGATCATGGAAGCGATACCGGCCGACGGCGTGTTCCTCCACCAGATGGGCGGTCTCCAGCCGGCGCAGGTGCCCGCGAACGGCCTGCGGAGATTCCCCGCTCAACGCCGACGCCGCGTCGGGGGTGAAGTCGGGACCGGGGACCAGGCCCAGCAGCCGGAACAGCCGCCGCGGGCCGTCCGGGAGTCGCTGATATGACAGGTCGAACGCGGCCGCCACCGCGGACTGGTCGTCGTCCTGGATCTCCAGTGTGGTCAGCGGGGCGGCGCGCAACTCTGCCACGTATCCGGCCACCGTCCGCCGCGGCTGGTCGGCCAGTTGTGCGGCGGCGATACGGAGCGCCAACGGCAGACCGGCACAGGCGTCGATCAACGCCCGGGCCTGTTCCGGCTCCGCCGCGATACGCTCCTCCCCCAACAGGCTGACCAGCAACTCGTAGGCTTCGTCATCGGGAAGCGTCCGCAACCGCAGTGGATGTGCGCCTTCCTTGGCCACCAGCCCGAGCAATCGGTCCCGGCTGGTCACTAGGGCAAGGCAGCCCGGTGAGGCCGGCAGCAGCGGTCGCACCTGCTGAGCCGACGCGGCGTTGTCCAGCAGCACCAGGACCTTCCGCTCCGCCAGCAGCGAGCGATACTCAGCCGAGGCCGGGGACAGCTGAGTCGGAATGCTGCCCGGATCGGCACCCAGACCGCGCAGCAGGTGGGTGAGCGCTTCGATCGGCTCCAGGGCTGGAGCCGTAGCATGCCCGCGCAGGTCGATGTAGAGCTGCCCGTCGGGATAACGGTCGGCGACGGCGTGTGCGTACCGGAGCGCGACGGTCGTCTTCCCGACGCCGGCGGTACCGGTGGCCACCAGCACCGCCGCACCGTCATCCGCGCACGCACGCTCGATCTCGGCCAACTCGGTCGCACGGCCGATGAACACCCCGGACCCAGGCGGCAGCTGCCGCGGGCGGGACGGACGGTCGTCACCGGCGTCGTCCGGCGAGCCCGCACCCACACTCGGATCCGGCGACTCCGCCTGGATCCGCTCGTACAGTTCGCGCAGCTCGGCACCCGGCTCCGTGCGCAGGCTCTCCGCGAGACGCCGACGCAGCTGCCGGTAGGTCGTCAACGCACGCGCTGGTCGGCCGCTGTGCCACAACGCCCGCATCAGCTGAAACGCGAACCGCTCGCGCAGCGGATACTCCGCGACCCGCTCGGTCAGCTCCGGCACGATCTCGCGGAACGCACCCTTCTCCAGCTCCGTCTCGTACAACTCCTCGTAGGCGGCGAGCCGCGCCTCCGTCAGACGCGCGGACTCAGGACCCACAACCTCGACCTGGTCCACGTCCGCGTACGGCTCGCCGCGCCACTGCGCCAGCCCTTCGCGATACAGCCGTACCGCGTCGTCGAGCCGCCCGGCGGCAGCCGCCTCCCGGGCCGCGGCGTGCCGTTCGGCGAAGACGCCGGCGTCCAGCTCCCCTGCCGCCACCTGCAGCAGGTAACCGCCGGACTCACCCCGCAACCGATCCGGTGCGTCCAACACGCGACGTAACCGATGGATGTGCATCTGCAGGCTCTTGTCGGAACGGCTCGGCCAGCCGGACGGATCCTCGCCCCACAACACCTCGCCCAGAGCATCGGCACTGACCACACGGTTCGCCCGGGCCAACAACACCGACAGCAACCGCCGCCGCTGCTCCGATACCGGCACAGCGCCGTCGTCCCGGACTATCCGGACCGTCCCGAGCACCTCGAACCGCACGCCGACCCCTTTGTTCATTCGACGACGACGCCACAGCCGCCGCCATGCACATCCTGCCAGCAGAGATCGCCCAGTGATCGGTCAGTGACCACTCCGTGATATGCGTCGAGAACGTCACGTCACCTGCCGCGGCGAGAATCCGCATCTGGTCTCCGCTGCCGAGATATACGGCAGCTCACCCGCCCCCGGGTTCACGTTCCGCTGCCGCGCCGGTCCCGCCGGCGCGGCGGAACTCGGCGACCATCCTCCGCGCCCGCTCGACATGTTCGTCTGCGATCGCCGTGTCGCCGGTCTTCCGCAACGCCTCGCCGAGCGCATCCAGCGCCCGGGCTTCGGCCAGGTACTGGCCACACGCCTGATGGATCGCCAGCGCCTCCTTGGCACGATTGACGGCGTCCTCCTCCCGTCCGGCCGCAAGGTCGATCTGGGAGAGGACCACCAGTGCCGCGGCCTCCCGGGCGCGGAGCCCGCCACGGGCGAGCACATAGGCCTCGCGGGCAGCCGACTCGGCAGACGACGTGGCACCGAGCCGCAATTCGGCCCGCGCGGCACCGAGCAGGGCGCCGATGTGCGGCTGGTGCTCGCCGGTGGTGCGCGCGATGGCAACGGCTTGCTCGAACTGCTCGAAGGCGTGCCTCGGCCGGTTCGCCTGAAGCAGCGCCCGGCCCAGGGCGATCCGGGTCAGCGCCCGATAGCGCGCATCGCCGGCTTCGTCCGCTCGTGCCACCGCAACACGGGCTTGACCCAATGCCTCCTCGATCCGCCCGATATCGGTCAACACGTTGACCCGCAGGGTCTTCGCCGACAACTCGGTGCGTGCACCACCGAACGCGACGGCGTGGCGTTCAGCGCGATCGAGGACGGCGAACGTATCGCGGAGATCGCCCAGTTCGGCCCGGACCTCGGCCAGATTGACGGCGGCCCGTGCAGCCAAGCTGTCCGACTCGTTACCGATGAGCTCGATGACCTCCTCGTACATCGCGGCGGCCCGAGCGAACTGGCCGCGCAGTTCAGCCAGATATGCGAGGTTGTGCAACGTCGACTCGACCCACTTTCCGTCCTCCGCCCGCTTGACGGCGAGTGCCCGGGTCAGGTGCGTGTCCGCGGCCTCCAGATTGCCGAGATCCTGATGCACCAGACCGAGATTGTTCAGGCTGATGCCGAGCAGAACCTGGTCGCCGGCGTTCTCGGCGTGCGTGACCGCGTCGGCGTACACCTCCGCGGCCCGGCGGATGTCGACGTAGTGCAGTGCAGAGCCCAGTCCGGTGAGTGAGCCCGCCAGCGCCTGCGAGTCTCCCGCGGCTCTCGCCGCGTCGGCGCCCTTGCGAAAGACGGCGATGGCACCGGCGGTGTAGCCGAGGCTCGACATGACCGTGCCGTGGGCCAGCGCGAGATCCCACGCCCAGTGCAGCGGCAGCTGATCTCCGGCCGCGGCGACTGCCGCGGCGATGTTGTCGTGCTCGCCCTTCGACCAGCTGATCGCGTCCGCCTTGTCCTTGATCGCCGGCGGCGGAACGCCTTCCGGGATGTCCTGCAGTGTCTGCATCGGACGTAACGGTCGCAGAGTCGAACTGGCGGCCTCCTTGCTCAGGTAGTACCAGGTCATGAGACGCTTCAGCGCAAGCGCGCGGGTCTCAGGCGACTCCTCCGCCTGTCCTCGGGCCTGCGCGTACTCGCGGAGCAGGTCATGGAACCGGTACCGATCCGGTTGATGTTCGTCCACGAGATGTGCCGCCGCGAGCCGACGCAGGCACCTGGACGCAGCCGCCGGTTCCATCGCGCTCAGCGCAGCAACGGCGGCAACCGAGAAATCCGGACCGGGCACCGACCCGAGGAGCCGGAACATACGGCGGGCGTCATCATCGAGCCGCTGGTACGACAGGTCGAACGCGGTCGCGACGGCAGCCTGCTCGTCACCGGTGATCTCCATCTGCGCCAGCGGACTCTTCCGCAGGTCGGACACGTACTCGGCGAGCGATCGGTGTCGCTGATCAGCGAGCTGAGCCGCCACGATCCGTACCGCCAGCGGCAGGCCGGCGCACGCCTCGACCAGATCCGTGATCCGCTCCGGCTCCGCGACCGCGCGATCCGTGCCGAGCAGCCGAACCAGTAACTCGCGCGCCTCCTCCTGCGGGAGTAGATCGACGTTGAGCCGGAACGCACCCTCCCGGGCGACGAGTCCCAGCATCCGGTCACGGCTGGTCACCAGCGCCACGCACCCCGGTGACGCCGGCAACAACGGGCGCACCTGACCGGCCGACTCCGCATTGTCCAGCAACACCAACACCTTGCGGTCGGCCAGCAACGACCGGTATGCCGCCGTCGCCGCCTCCGCGTCCACCGGAATGCGACGGGGATCCGCGCCCAGCCCCAGCAGCAGCTGGGAAAGCGCGTCGATCGGCGCCAGCGCCGGCGACGGTGCGTGCCCGCGCAGATCGACGTAGAGCTGCCCGTCCGGGTACCGGTCTACCGCGGAGCGGGCGTACTGAACAGCCAGGCTGGTCTTGCCCACCCCGGCCGGCCCGGAGGCCACGATGACGGAAGCACCGTCGGCTTGCACGCGTTCCAACTCGGCGAGCTCCGCCCGGCGCCCGACGAACACCGCGGTCACCGGCGGAAGTTGCCTCGGTGGAGGTTCGGTGCGGGCGGGCGCCGAACCTTGCTCCGCAGGGCTGTCCGCGTCGGCGGGGCGTTCCGCCGCCACCGGTGCTTCTGCCCGGATCTCTTCATACAGCCGACGGATCTCGGTGCCGGGCTCGAGGTCGAGCTTCTCCGCCAGCCGGCGGCGGAGCTGCCGGTATGTCGTCAACGCCCGGGCGTGCCGGCCGGCACGGTGCAGCGCCCGCATCAGTTGCCCGGCGAACCGTTCCCGCAGCGGGTATTCGGCCACCCGTTCGGTCAGCTCGGGCACGATCTCCCGATGTGCGCCGCGCGCAAGCTCCGCGTCGTACAGCTCCTCATATGCAGCCAGCCTGGCCTCGGTGAGGCGCACCGCCTCCGCCCCGATCCGGTCCACATCGTCGACGTCGGCGTACGGCTCACCACGCCACAGCTCCAACGCGCCCCGGAACTCGCGGACCGCGTCGTCCAGGCGCCCCGCCGCCATCGCCTCGCGGGCCTCGCCGTGTTGTTCGCTGAAGAGCTCGGCATCCAGCTCGCCGGGCCCGATCCGGAGCAGATAGCCTCCCGGTTGCGCGGTCAAGCGTTCCGTATCGTCCAATGCCTTGCGGAGCCGGTGAATGTGCATCTGCAGGCTCTTGTGCGGCCGCCCGGGCAGGTCAGCGTCCCAGAGCGCCTCCGCCAGCGTGGCCACACTCACGGCACGATTCGCACGGGCCAGCAGCACCGCGAGCAGTCTGCGGCGTTGGTCCGACACCGGAACGGGGGCGCCGTCCCGGATGAGCCGGACCGGCCCCAGCACCTCGAACTGCACACCGTCCCCTTGTCCCGGTCACCCGTCTTCGCCGGCCGCCGTCCCTCTCCGTCGTATCGCCGCCGCCATCCTGCCAGCCTTGGCCAGTACGACCGTCGTGCCCATCCGCACGGTCACAACCAACCAGTGACCGATCAGTGACCACGACGTGATGTCCTGTCAAGGTTGCCACGAACTTCGCAGGCGGTGAAGCCCGCGTCGCCAGGTACGTACACAAGGGGGGTGCATGATGAGGTTCGGCGTGCTGGGGCCGCTCACTGTCCACGACGACGACGGGCGTCCCATCTCTCCCACATCTTCCAAGCAGCGCGCATTGCTGGCCATACTGCTCTGCCGGAGAAACACCCGGGTGTCGACCGATGGCCTGTTGGAGATGCTGTGGGACGCCGAGCCGCCGTCGTCGGCCCGGACGAACCTGCAGAGTTACGTCCACCGGCTGCGGCGCCGCCTGGGCGAGGGCCGCATCGCCCACCAGATGGCGGGCTACGAGCTCACGGTCAAGCCGGATGAGTCCGACGACGATGAGCTGGAACAGCTCGCGGACCACGGCCGTCAGGCGCTGGAGGCGCATGACCCGGAGAGCGCGTCCCGGCTGTTCCGGCGGGCATTGAACCTATGGCGGGGCAATACCGCCTACGCCGACGTCGACCATTCGAGCGTGATCCATGCCGAAGCACTGCGACTGGGCGAACTCCGCCACGTGATCATCGAGCTCAAGATCGACGCCGACCTCGATCTCGGTCGGCACGACGCCTTGATCCCGGAGCTCACGACGCTCGTCGAGACCTATCCGCTACGCCAGCGGCATTACGGCCAGCTGATGCTGGCGCTGCACCGGGTGGGGCGGACCGCGGACGCGCTCGGCGTCTACCAGCGCGCCCGGACGGCGATGATCGACGAACTCGGCATCGAGCCGAACGGACAGCTACGTGAACTCGAGCGCGCGATCCTCAACGGTGATCCGATGCTGGCTGCGGCACGTGCCCCGGTCGGGTCCGACCGCCGGGCCGTCCCGGCCCAGTCGCGTGCGCCGGCAACCACGCTCGGCGCCGGCCCCGCCACCGCCGGAAGCGCAGGTCCGGCGGGCAACGATGCGCCGCATGTCCGGTCCCGGCGCGAGCTCGGCCGCAACGAAGTCGGCATGGTCCTGGCACGCTTCCTCCGCTCACTCGGAGTGGACGAGCGCAAGGTTCCCGCCGACGTCGCCGCGCTGGCCGACCTCTTCGCCTCGGTGGTTCCGGGTCGCTCGGTACGCGTCCTGCTCGATGAGCCGCACGGCGCACGCCGGGCCCCGCTGCGGCCGGACGCCGAGAACACCGCCCCCAGGCCACGGCGACGTCGATCGGAGAACGCCCGGTGACGATACGGCCGGCCCCGACCTGGTCCTGCCGGCGGTGTAGCGCGGGTATAGCGGGATCAGTCATATTCTCTGCCGTTCATCCGGGCAGCAGCCACCAGCTCGATCCCCGGAAGGACGCACGGCGAACATCTGCAGGAGACGGCAACAGTGAGACCAGCTCACCACCCACCGCGCGTGGCCGGGTTACTATGCTCCGCGGCGAACACCCCGGATGCGGAGCGGCCGGAAGCCGGCAGCTCGTCGGCGGCTTGTGGACGACTCCACGGCGGTCGACGAGGGTGAGCCCCATACCGCCGACGGGGCGCGGAAGGAGATCGGTGGCGACAACGGTGGCGATGGAGGCACCGGCGTCGGCATCGATCATGGCGATGACACGGGGGAGGACCTGCCGGACACCGGTACGTCGAGCATCCGCATCCGCCATCGCCGATCGAGGTGACGCTGAGCGCGTCCGGCCTGGGATCACCGCATGAGCGTGATCATTCATCCGGATGGCCAGCGTATGCACCACCAGTAATCAAGGCGCCGACACAGGGGCCGGGTAGATCGGCCGGTCTCGGCCGTACACCCGTATCACGTGGCGCCACCATTTCGATTCATATCTGGAGTAGAACGAACATGAAGTCCACCACGTCCAACATCGCTGCTCGCACGGCCGGACGACGCCTCCGCGGCGTCGCCGGTGCGCTCGTCGGCGTCACCCTGCTGTTCACCGCGGCCGCATGTGACTCCGACGACGAGGGCGACGACACGACGGCGTCGGAGTCGGAGAACGAGGAGTCGACCGACACCGACGCCACCGACAACGACTCGGCCGACACCGACTCCACGGATGAGGAGTCGAGCGACACCGAGCAGGACTCTGGCGAGAGCACGGATGCCGGCGACTATTGCGGTACGGTCCAGGAGTTCGGCACCGATGTGCTGAATGACTCCACCGCGATGACCGATCCGGAGGCCGCGAGCGGCCTTGTCGACGCCTACCGCCAGATCGCCGATGCGGCGCCGAGCGACATCGCGGCCGACTGGTCCGCCATGGCGGACGCCCTGGAGACGATCTCCGACATCGACATGTCGGATCCGGACGCCGCCGCGGAGCTCGAGGGGCTCGACGACATGATGGGGGCCGCACAGCGGATCAGCGACCACATCATGAGCGAGTGCATGTAAGTTCCCGCCCAGGATGCGGCTGACCTGGGCGCATCCGATCACCACGTCGCCTCGGAACGTCCACCGAGGCGCGTTGGCCCGGAGCTCCGGCCTCCAGGGGGAGCCGGAGCTCCGATCCCGCCCCGGGGCACCGGCGATGCCCACCTCATCGACGGCGCCCCGGGGCCTTGCCGTTCTCGGATAACGTCGGCTCCATGACGGAGGCGAAACGGAGCCGGCTGGAGACACCCGACGGCGCGATGTTCGACGGCTACACGCTTCCCTATGGCGTGTTCTCGACCGCACGCGAGGAACCGCGCGTGGGCGCAGCCGTCGGCGACTATGTGATCGACCTGGCGCCGCTGGCGGCCGTCGAAGGGCTCGACGGCGGCCACGTGTTCGACCGGCCGTCCCTGAACCCGTTCATGAGCCTGGGCCGGCCGGCGTGGCAGGCGGTGCGCGACTGGCTGCTGGAGCTGGTCACCGCGGGGTCACCGAGTGAGCTGCTGGAACCGCACTTGGTCCCCTTGTCCGACGTCGAGCTGCACATGCCGTTCGAGGTCGCCGACTACGTCGACTTCTACTCGAGCCGGTCGCACGCGGAGAACGTCGGCAAGATCTTCCGGCCCGACTCGCCGTCGCTGCCGGCCGCGTGGCGACACCTGCCGATCGGATACCACGGGCGATCGGCGACGGTCGTGCCGTCCGGCTCGGAGATCGTCCGCCCGTCCGGCCTGCGCCGCAGCGGTGACGGCGTCGTGTTCGGGCCGTCGAACCGGCTGGACATCGAGGCCGAGGTGGGGTTCGTCGTCGGGACGCCGTCCGAGCGCGGACACCCGGTGCCGGTAGACGACTTCACCGAACACGTCTTCGGCGTCGTGCTGGTCAACGACTGGTCCGCCCGCGATCTGCAGGCGTTCGAATACGTACCGCTGGGACCGTTCCTGGGCAAGTCCTTCGCCACCTCGATCTCGCCGTGGGTCGTGCCCCTGGCGGCGCTGGAACATGCCCGGATCGAACCGCCCGTCCGCGATCCGGAGCCCGCTGCGTATCTGGCCGAGGCCGAGCCATGGGGGTTGGACATCCGTCTCGAGGTCGAGTGGAACGGCACGGTGGTGTCCCAGCCACCGTTCGCGGAGATGTACTGGACACCCGCGCAGCAGCTCGCGCATCTCACCGTCAACGGAGCCGCCGTACGTACCGGCGAGCTGTATGCGTCCGGAACGGTCAGTGGACCGGAGAAGGACGAACGAGGGTCGTTTCTCGAGCTGTCGTGGAACGGCAGCGAGCCGGTGGTTCTCGACAACGGTTCCCGGCGCAGCTTCCTGGAGGACGGCGATACGGTCATCATCCGCGCCACCGCCCCCGGACCCGGCGGAACCCGTCTGAAGCTGGGCGAGGTCAGCGGCAGCGTCCGCCCCGCCGGCGATTCCGGCCGCTGAGCGATCTCAGTCGTGCTGAACGTACTCGTGGTCCAGGTGCCCGCGCGGCTCGATCTGGAACGTGCTGTGCTCGATGTCGAAATGGCCGGCCAGGCAACCGTGCAATCCGTCCAGGATCGACTCGGTGCCGCATTCGGCCTGGCTCATCTCGTCCACCACCACATGTGCCGAGAGAACCGGGACGCCACTGGTGATGGTCCACGCGTGCAGGTCGTGAACGTCGACGATGCCGGGAACGTCCATCATGTGCCTGCGGACCTCGTCCAGATCCACGCCCTTGGGGGTCGCCTCCAGCAGGACATGCACCACGTCCCGCAGTAACATCCACGCGCGCGGCAGGATCATCAACCCGATCAGGATGGACGCCACGGCATCGGCACGGACGTCACCGCCTGCCATGATCACGATCGCCGCACCCACCACGGCGACCGAACCAAGCAGGTCGCCCAGCACCTCGAGATAGGCACCGCGCACGTTCAGGCTCTGCTCCTTCCCGCGTCGCAGGATAAGCAGTGAGACCCCGTTGCCGGCCAGACCGATGAGAGCGGCGACGAGCATGACGTCGCTCTCGACGGCTCCCGGGTCGGTCAGGCGGCGCACCCCTCCGATCAGCACCAGGATCGCGGCCACCCCGACCACGACGGCGTTCGTCATCGCAGCGAGAATCTCGGCCCGCTGCAGGCCGAACGTCCGTCGCGCGCTCGGAGGACGGGCCGCGATCAACGTGGCCAGTAGCGCCAGGGCGACCCCGGTGCCGTCGGTGAAGCTGTGCGCCGCGTCTGCCAACAGCGCCATCGAGCCGGACAACCACGCGCCGATCACCTGCGCGAGCGTGATTCCGGCGACGATGCCGAGGACCGCCATCATCCGTCGACGGTGCGCGTAGGCGGCCGTTCCGGTCGTGTCGCCGTGGCCGTGTCCGTGCCCGAAGCCCATCAGTGCCTCCGCGGACGCGCCTGGGTTCCGGCGTGGCCGGAGGCGTGCAGGCACCCACGGACCGCGGCACCACAGGCCTCCGCGGACTCCGGTCGATGGTGTTCAGGACAGAGCGTGACGGCCGAGCCGCCGGCATCCAGCACATTCTCGGCAGCGGCGAGCATGCGCCACAGCTCCGGTCGGGCGAGTGCGTAGTAGGTCGACCGGCCGTGTGGATGCGCGTCGATCAGGCCGGCCGAGCGCAGGCATGCCAGGTGCCCGGACACGGTCGACTGGGCCAGTCCAAGATCACGAGTGAGGTCGACGACGCGTCGCTCACCGTCACCCAGCAGTCGGATGATGGCCAGCCGGGCCGGATCGGCCAGGCTGTGGAAGAGCATGACGGCCGCCTGATCCGTCTCACGGCTCGCGACGCCGCCGACAACGGTTGGATTCATCGGCATATACCGATGATAGCGCATCTGGCCAATGTATGCTTGGCGGTCGTTTACGCTCGCCCCGTGCCCCACGTGAAGATCACGGGTGAGCGCGAGATCGGTGTCCGCCCGAGTGTCGTCTGGGATCGACTCGCCACCATCCTGTCCGCACAGGGCAGTTCACTACGCCCGGGCGGCGTCTTCGCACTCAAGAACCCGGCGACCGAGGTCCACGGCGGCAATCCGGATCGACTCCGCCTGGTTTCCGTTCAGAGACACCGGCAGCTGGTCCTCGAGACCACAGGCGCGGCCAACGCGGGGTGGCGGGCCCACATCGACCTGGCCTCATCCGCACGAGGAACGCTCGTCCGGCTTCGGGCTGAACTCCGTCTGCCGGGCGGTCTACTGCTGACAGCGGCGCGGTGGATCTTCCGGCGACGCTACCGGCGAATCTGCGCCGATGCGGCAGCGTACGTCCTGTCCGAGATCGAGCTGCTGGCGACCGACGGTCACGCGCCGAAGCCGCGCAATCCGCTCCGCCATCTGCCGTTCGCCGGCGATAGGTTCGAGGCCCACAACGACGAAGCGGAGAGCCGGCCGCTGCTTCTTCACCTGTACGAGTCAGCGAAGGCTACCGAGGACTAACGTCACAGATTGCCGCGGCGAGCCTGCTCCCGTTCGATCGACTCAAACAAGGCCTTGAAGTTGCCCTTACCGAAGCCCAGCGAACCGTGCCGCTCGATCAACTCGAAGAAGACCGTCGGCCGGTCACCGATCGGCTTGGTGAAGATCTGCAACAGGTAACCGTCCTCATCGCGATCGACCAGCACCCCCCGCTTCTTCAGCTCCTCGACCGGAACCCGCACCTCGCCGATCCGGGCACGCAGTTCCGGGTCGTCGTAGTAGGCATCCGGCGTATCCAGGAAGTCGACGCCCTCGTCCCGCATGGCGTCAACGGTGCGGAGGATGTCGTTGGTGGCCAGCGCGATGTGCTGACAGCCCGGTGAGCCGTAGAACTCCAGATACTCGTCGATCTGGGACCGCTTCTTGCCTGCGGCAGGCTCGTTGAGCGGGAACTTCACGCGGTGGTTGCCGTTCGCCACCACCTTGGACATCAGCGCGGAGTAGTCGGTGGCGATGTCGTCGCCGACGAACTCCGCCATGTTCGCGAAACCCATCACCTTGCGATACCAGTCGACCCAGTAATCCATCCGGCCGAGCTCGACGTTGCCGACACAGTGATCGACCGCCTGGAACAGCCGCTTCGGCGCACCGTCCCGCTTGACGTAGGTGGAGCGGCGCGGGACGTAACCGGGAAGGTACGGTCCGTCGTACCGGGAGCGATCCACCAACGTGTGCCTGGTCTCTCCGTAGGTGGCGATCGCCGCGAGCCGCACCGTGCCATGGTCGTCCGAGACGTCGTGCGGTTCAGTGAGCACCGTGGCGCCCTGGTTCCGGGCGTGTGCGATGCAGGCGTCGACGTCGGGCACCTCCAGGGCAAGATCCACGACGCCGTCGCCGTGCGCCCGGTGGTGGTCGAGCAACGGGCTGTCCGGAGCCACGCCGCCGTTCACAACGAACCGTGCCGAGCCGCTGCGCAACACGTACGACTTGTGGTCGCGGTTGCCCGTCTCCGGACCCGCGTATGCGACGAGCTCCATGCCGAGCGCCGACTGGTAGAAGTGCGCTGCCTGGGTGGCGTTGCCGACGACGAACACCACGGCATCCATCGCCGTCACCGGGAAGGGGTCCTTGCTCTCGTCGTACTCGACAAGTCCGACAAGCCGCTTGAGCTCATCGAGTTCCAGATCCGCCGCGCGCTCCTCCGGGGTGAGCAGACGCGGCGAGTCGGTGGCGCTCATGGTGACCTCCAGCGTGGTGTGAGTCAGGTTGCGTGACCAGCGCAGCCGGTATGACACGGACTGTGCCGTGCGCCACATGCACTATGCAACCATCACCGCAACCAGTTGGCATAGTGCACATCTTGAGCAGACAATAGCGCTCTTCTATATACAATATGATCACTATCAAGAGGGCTTAGCGCCGATGGCCGCAAGGTCCCAGCCGACCGTCGCGCGCTGCGCAAGCGGAGAATGAGGTGTGGTCGAGGAGATGGTCGACGCGCTGGATACCCGGATCATCGAACTGTTCACTCATGAGCCCCGGATCGGCGTACTCGAAGCCTCACGCCGGCTCGGCGTTGCGCGGGCGACCGTACAGTCTCGCCTGGACAAGATGGTCTCGACGGGCGTGATCAGCTCATTCGCGCCGACGGTCGATCCACACGCGCTCGGTTACCGGGTGACGGCCTTCGCCTCACTCGACATCCGGCAGGGGGCGCGACAGTCCGTCGCCGCGCACCTCGAACGGATCCCCGAGGTCCTCGAGGTGCACACCATCACCGGCCAAGGCGACCTGCTCTGCCGGATCGTCGCCCGGGACAACGACGACCTGCAGCGCGTCATCGACGAGCTGGTGGGCGACGCCGACATCGTGCGTACCTCCACCCTGATCGCGCTCTCGACCGTCGTGGGGCCACGCGTCCTACCTCTGCTGCACCGCGCCGAGACGGGGAGTTGACCAGCTGTCACCTGCAGCGTCATGCCACCGATACCATCCGTAGTGCGGACCCCACTTGCCAGGGCCCCGGGTAGTCAGGCTTAAATGTGCAGAGTGTCCAAACGAGCGTCGGGCGGTACGCTTTCCGCCTTCCTGATCCTGGCTGCGATCGTCGGCTTCGCCGTCGGCGCCTACCTTGGCACCCAATCGGGCGATGACGCCGAGCCCAGCGCGGCTTCCACCGACCCGCCAGGCACGGACACGCCAGACGGGGACTCGACCGGTGCCCCCTCCGACGGCGACGAGCAGGACGAGGACGGCGAGGACGAGCCGTCCGGAGGATCGGGTGCCAGCCTGGAACTGTCCCAGTCGACGGCGGGCGCCAACGCGACCATCGAGTACACGCTCACGCTCGATTCCGGTGAGGCCGGCGTGCTCATGCAGATGCAGCGCAACGTCGACGGTGCGGGCTGGGAGAACTTCCCCATAGACGCCCGTGAGACCGACGACAACGGACAGATCTCCGGGAACGTTCAGTCCAGCCGCCCCGGCCAGAACGCGTTCCGAATGATCGGCGTCAACGACGACTCAATCGTCTCCAGCGAGGCCGTCGTCACCATCGAGTAGCGGTCACCGCGGGTGCGGTACGCCCAGCAGCTCGAACGCCGCGGCACGGAAGTGTTCCCGCGCCTGCTGCGTGGTCAGTGCCGGCTCCCCGCGTAGCCGCTGCAGAGACAGACCGTCCACCAGGGCCACCAGTAGTGTCACGGTGCGATCCGGATCAGGCGCGACGAAGGCACCGGCGGCCGCGCCATCCGTCACCATCGCGCGCAGCATCTCGTTCCACCGGGCGTACCGGGACCGCTGCCCGGACCGCACCTCCCGGGCCTCCTCGGCCGGGCCGATGGAGTCAAACCACAGCTGCCAATGCCGCCTGGTCTCCTCGGTGAAGACCCCCTCGATCAGCAGGTCCAGGGCGCCCAGCGGATCGCTCTCCGCGCGAACCCGCTCCTCCAGCCGTTCGTAATAGGCAGTCACGTCCTGTGCGACGGCCACGTCGACGATGTCGGCCACGGAGCGGAAGTGATACGTGACCGTGCCGACCGAGACGCCCGCGGCTCGCGCGATTCCGCGCAGCGTGATCCCCCGCAGTCCGGACTCGTGCAGCAGCGGGACGGCAGCGTCGACGATCATCTGGCGCCGCACCTCGGGCGGCTGACGACGGCGTACCTCTGCCATGCGGTCAGGCCGACGTACGCGGGATCCGGTGCCGCCATTCCCGCTTGGCCACCACACCGTCGGAGTCACTCGTCTCGAGCAGCGTCTCCACCACGAAGTCATCGTACGTGGCAGTCATCTCCGTCACGGTATGGATGCTGGCGCGCCATTCGCCCCGTGACAGGTCGATATGCCATTCGGACGATGCGGTGGCCGAGAGCGGATCATCCGCCCGGATCCGGTAGGTCTCGCGGGCACGCTCCGTATAGTGCAGACCGTCGGGAAAGACCCTGGTGCCGCCGTAGTTCGGGTCGACCGCGACGGTCCACTCACCGGTGTCCACCACATGCGTCACCATCCGCTCCGGACCGTCACCGCCGGTTCCGGGGCGGTGCTCGAGCGGCGCGGCCTGTTCCGGTTCGTCGAACACGATCCCATCGAAGGTGACGCGTTGCCCGTCCGGCGCGCCGTCCTCGCACAGCGGCAGCCTGAGCGCGCTCCCGGCCGTATCGATTCGCAGCGTCGCCTCCTCACCGTGCGGCCACACCCACGGCCAGTAGGTCGTGCTCACCGCCAGTCTGAGCCGATGTCCGGCGGGAAGCACGTAACCGGTGGCGGTGAGATCGATCCGCACGTCCTCGACCTGGTCGGGCGGCCACGGTGTCGCGCGGTCCCGCCCGTGCCGCTTCATCAGGTTCAACACACCACGGCTGACCAGTGTGGAGGATCCGTCCGGCGCGACGTCGCAGAGCCGGGCGACGACGTTCGCCCGCGGCACGTCGCAGGACATCCTCAACGTGATCGCGGGCCGCCCCAGGACCGGCAACGGCTCGGCCAGCGGTGCGGAATCGAAGCAGACCGAACGACCGTCCTCGGCCCGCTGGTCAGGGGGCAGATCGCTGGGGTTGCCGAAGGGGAAGAACCGCCCGGCATCCACCCCGGTGTGCTGCGGGGTGCGGACCACCACGGTGCCGTCCGGCTCGGCCAGAGCGGACGTGCCCAATCCACTGAGCGGGATGACACGCCGGGTCGAGGGCGGCGCGTCGACGCCCACCCAGCGCCCCTCGCGCCGCGGGTAGGCGGTGGCCGGGCCGACACCGTCCTGCAGGTACACCCGCAGCAGCGGCTCGTCCATGATCCCGGTGTCGCGCCCCTTGAGCCACTGATCCCACCACCGCAACGTCTCCTGCAGGAACCCGATGGCGGGCCCGGGCGGAAGCTCGATGTCCGGATACCGGTGCGCCCACGGCCCGACGATGCCCCGGACCGGCCCCGGCAGGTTCTCCACCAACCGCAGCACGGTGTCACGGTACGGATCGGCCCAACCGCCCACCGCGAGGACAGCCGCGTCCACCGACGCATAGTCCTGACAGACGCTGCCGTGGCACCAGTACGCATCCCGCTCCTGATGCGAGAGCCAGGTGGCCAGGAATGGTTCGGCCGCGTCCAGCCGCTCCTTCCACATCTCGCGCCACCGCTCGCCCACCACCGCCGGATCCGGGGGCCGCGCGGTGAACGCCTGCATCGTGCCCGCCCAGGCCGGCATGTCGATGCCGAGGACGGCTCCGCCGATGTAGTGCACGTCGTTGTCGTAGCGGTCATCGGTGGAGCAGGCCGTGACGACCGCCTTCAGCGGCTCCGGCCGCAGCGCGGCGATCTGCAGCGAGTTGAAGCCTCCCCAGGAGATGCCGAACATGCCCACCGCACCGGTACACCAGGGTTGCTCGGCGAGCCAGTGCACGACGTCGACGCCGTCGGCCAGCTCGACCTCGGTGTACTCGTCGACCATCACCCCCTCGGAGCTGCCCGAGCCGCGCAGGTCGACGCGGACCGAGGCGTAACCGTGCCCCGCGTACCAGGGGTGCCGCTGCGCGTCCCGGACGGCGGTCCAGTCGTCCTTGCGATAGGGCAGGTACTCCAGCAGCGCGGGCACCGGATCCACCTCCGCGTCCACGGGACGCCAGATGCGTGCGTGCAGCCGGGTCCCGTCCCGGGTCGGAATCCAGACGTCATCGACGACGACGCGCCGCGGGAAGTCCGTGCGGATTCTCATCGCTCGCTCGTCAACTCCCACTGCCGCACGCGGTGTCCGTCGCCCAGCTCCACCATCTCCGGGCCGGCGTCCCGCCAACGCCACACGACGGCCCCGGTGCTCGCACCGACACCCGGGTCTGTGGCGTCGTGACGCAGCCCCGTGAGCCGCCCGGCGCTGAGCGACTCCCGGATGTCGCCGCCGGCCTCCGGACGCACCGATGCCCGTGCGAGCTCGGGATCAGGCTCCAGCGTGGCCTCGATGAGCTCGCGGGTGTACGGGTGGTTCGGGCCGTCGAAGACGGCATCGGCAGGCCCCTCCTCGACCACGACGCCTCCGTGCATCACCAGCAGCCGGTCCGCGATCCGCTTCACCACGCCTAGATCGTGGCTGATGAACAGGCACGCCAGGTCATGCTCACCGCGCAGCTGCTCCAGCAGATCCAGGATCGACGCCTGCACGGAGACATCCAGTGCGGTGGTGATCTCGTCAGCCACCATCACCGCCGGCGATCCCGCCAAGGCTCGGGCGATCCCGACTCGCTGCCGTTGCCCGCCGGAGAGCTGCATCGGCAGGCGGCGCAGCAACTCCGGCTCCAGCCGCACATCCCGTGCGAGTTCGGCCTCGCGGGCGGCGAGCTCGGAACCGCGGAGCCCACGGAACAGTCTCAACGGCCGCCGCACGGCCTCCGCCACGACCCGGCGAGGGTTGAGTGACGTGTCCGCGTTCTGGAACACGAGCTGGATACGGCGGCGGAGCTCCAACGGCCGCCTGCGGGCCGCCTGCGCGAGGTCACCGTCGCCGGTGGCGGGCAGGTATCGCATCGAACCGTCACGCGGCCCGTGCAGCCCGGCAAGACTCCAGGCCAGCGTCGACTTGCCGCTGCCCGACTCGCCGACCAGGGCGACGACTTCGCCACGACGCAACTCGAATGAGGCGCCGCGCACCGCCAGGTCCCGCTCGCGGTGGCCGTATCCGATCCGGACGTCCTGCACCCGCAGCAGCGATTCACCGCGCGGCGATTCACCGCGCTGGCTCTGATCGGCTCCGTTTCGGCTCACTGCTCCGCCGATACGCGGAACCGCCCCCAGCAACTCTCGGGTGTACTCGTCACCGGGCTCCTGGAACAGCTGCTTGGCCGGTGCAGACTCCACGGCCCGGCCGGCCCGCAGCACCGTCGCATGGTCGGCGAGCGCCGCCACCACACCGAAGTCATGGCTGACCATGACCGTCGCCGTGCCGAGCCGCAGGGTGAGTTCGCGCAGCAGGCCGAGGATGGCCCGCTGCGTGATCACGTCCAGGCCGGTCGTCGGCTCATCGAGCACCAACACCTTCGGACGGACGGCCACCGCGAGGGCGATCGCCACCCGCTGTTGCTGGCCGCCGGAGAGCTGATGCGGGTAGCGACGGCCGATCCGGTCCGGATCCGGGAGGCTGACCTGTGCGAATGTCTCGACGGTGCGTTCCCGTGCGGCTGCCCGGTCGGCGCCGGCCGCCAGCAGGGCCTCCTCTACCTGGCGCCCCACCCGCATCGACGGGGTCAGCGCGTGCCCCGCGTTCTGCGGGACCATCGCGACGGTCGTGGAACGCAGACGGCGCAGTCCGGCACGATCCAGCCCGAACACGTCGCGCCCGCCGACGCTCACCCGGCCCGACGTCAGCCTGGCTCCGGCACGCAGATGACCGAGGAGCGTGCGGGCCACCGTCGTCTTGCCTGACCCGGATTCTCCGACCAGAGCCGTCGTGGACCCCGCCGGCACCTCGAAGCTCACCTGATCGACGACGGTGGTGTCCCCGTACGCCACGCTCAGGTCGTCCACCCGGACCAGCACGTCGTCTGCGCGCATCGACCGCTCCATTTCCGTCCCGTCCTCGGCCGCCCCATGCATCCGCGTCACCGGCCGTCCCGCCGGAACCGGTCGATCCCCCACGCCTTCGCCAAGCCGTCAGCGGCCAGGTTCAGCCCGACGACGAAGGTCGCCAGCGCGACGATCGGGGCCAGCGTGGCCATAGGGACGACAGTGAGCGCGGTGCGGTTCTCCGCGACCATGAGGCCCCAGTCCGGAGTCGGCGGGTTGGCTCCGAAACCCAGGAAAGACAGCGAGCTGACCAGCAACGCCGCCCAGGACGCGCGCATCGCCAGCTCAACCGCGACCACGTCGGCGACATTCGGCAGCAGTTCGCGCCGCAGGATCGACCAGCGCCGCTCGCCGCGCGCCCGGGCCGCGGTGACGTACTCCAGGGGTACGACGCTCTGCGCGGCCGCCCGCACCACCCGGACCACGCCGGGCACGTAGACGATGGTGATGGCGGCGACGACCACCCAGGTACCGGTGCCGAGCGCGGTCACCACGACCAGCAGTGCCAGGATCGCCGGCACCGCCAGGACGCTGTCCACCAACCGCATGACCACGTTGTCCGCCCAGCCGCCGCGCAGCGCGACGAAGCATCCCACGACGGTGCCCAGGCCCACCGCCGCGACGGTGGACAGGGCGCAGACGACCAAGGCGAACCGGCCGCCGTGCAACACCCGGGTCAGCACGTCCCGCCCGTACTGGTCGGTGCCGGCGAGATGGTCCCAGCTGACTCCCGCGAGGGCTTCGGCCGGGACGCTCTGCGTCGGTGCGTAGGAGGTCAGCAGCGGTGCAGCGATCGCGACCAGCACGTGCAACGCGACGATCGCCAGCCCGATGGTCGCCGCGCGCGAGCTACGTATCCCGGCCCACACGGTCCGCAGCGTCCCCTGGGCCGGTGTGCCCGCAACGGTCAGCTCGCTCCCGGTCATGCCGTACTCCTTCCTCCGGCGCGCAACCGCGGGTTGAGCCCCATGGCCGCCACGTCGGCCGCCAGGTTGCACAGGGCGTACACGACCGCGCTGAGCACCGCGATCGCCTGCAGAACCGGCAGATCGCGGTCGTAGACGGCGTCGATCATGAGGGTGCCGATCCCCGGGTAGTTGAAGACCGTCTCGACGACGACCACGCCGCCCACCAGCCAGGCGACGTTCAGCGCGATCACGTTCAGCGTCGGCAGCACGGCGTTCGGCAGCGCATGCCGGAGCACGACCCGCCCGGTGCCGAGCCCTCGCAGCCGTGCGGTCTGGACGTATTCACTCGCCATCACGTCGATGACGCTGGCCCGCATCATCCGCACCACATACGCCGCCAACGCGATGCTCAGCGCCAGCGCCGGCAGCCAGATCGCCGGCAGCAGCTGCCCCACCGTCGCGTCGGCGTCGTCGAGCACCACCGCGGGAAAGACCGGAATGGTCACCGAGAACAGCAGCACCAGGACGGTCGCGACGACGAACTCCGGGACGCTCATGCCGACCAGGCTCGCGCCGGAGATCAGGTGGTCCGGCCAACGGTCCCGGTACAAGCCGGCCACCACGCCGAGCACCAGGGAGAAGAGCAGTCCGCCCGCGATGGCGAGGACCGCGATCAGCAGCGTGTTCCGCAGATGCAGGGCCAGTTCGGATCCGACGGCCTCGCCCGAGGCGAGCGACGTGCCGAAGTCACCTTGAATCGCACCGCCGACCCACTCCAGATAACGCCGCCACGCCGGCTGGTCGAGGCCGAGCTGATCGCGGAGAACCTGCACCGCCTCGGGCGTCGCGTCCCTACCGAGGATCTGGGTGGCGACGTCGCCCGGCAGGGCTTGCAGAGCGACGAACACCAAGAGTGACGCCAGCACAACGGTCAGCACCATCGCACCGAGACGGCGCGCGACGAACAGCGTCATGACCGCTCCCCTCGGTGATCGGCCAACCCGATGTTGAGGTAGTCGAACTCGAAACCGTGCTCGTAGTAGTTGACGACGTCACGGGAGAGCCCGACCAGCCGGTCGGCGAACATCGGCGTGATGGAGCCGGAGTGATCGACGATGTAGCGCTGCGCATCCTGGTAGAGCGTCCGCCGTTTGTCGTCGTCGATCTCGCGCCGAGCGTCGTCCAGGATGGCGTCGAAGGTGTCGTCCGCCCACGCCGTCTCGTTGTACGACGATCCGCCCCGGAAGATCTGGTTCAGCAGCTGGTCGACCGGGCGGCCGGTGTACCAGTAGGTGGCCATCAGCGGCTGCTGCATCCAGACCTGGGAGTAGTAGGAGTCGGCCGATGCGTTGCGGACGTTCACGGTGATGCCCGCGTCGGCCACGCTGTCCTTGAAGGCGAGCGTCATCGGAGTGAAGACCGGGTCGTAACTGGACGTGTACATGTCCACGGTCAGGCCGTCATAACCGGCAGCGCGCAACAGCGCCCGCGCCTGGTCCGGGTCTCTTTCCAGCGCGTGGTCCACCCACAGCGGGTTGTCCGGCGGCACCGGATTGTCGTGCCCAAGGTCCCCCGCGCCCTGGGCCGCGACGTCGAGAACCCGTTGTGGGTCGTAGGCGAGTTTCACCGCCCGGCGCACGTCCGGATCGGTGAAGGGCTCCACGGTGGTGAGCATCGGGATCGTGTACCACTGGCCGTTGCGTACCCGAGCGATGGTGGCGTTGTCCGACGCGTTCACCACCCGGGCGGTGACGAAGTCCAGGTTGGTCTGAGAGAGCAGATCCACCTGGTCGGCGAGGAGCGCGTTGGTCCGGGCCTGCTGGTCGGCGATGGAGAAGAAGGCGATGCTGTCCAGCGTCGGCCGGCCTTCCCAGTAGGCGTCGTTGGCGACGACCCGCCCGCGCCCGGCGGCGGTGAAGGAGTCCAGCCTGAACGGCCCGGTACCGATTCCGGCGACGCCGATGTCGTCACCGCTGCCGTCCGGAACGACGTAGCAGTTGTAGCCGGTGAACAGGCTCGGCAGTTCGGCGTTCGGCGTGGCGAGCTCGATGACCAGAGTGCGGTCGTCGGCGGCGGTGACGCCACCCGGTTCCATCAGGGGTGCGAGCACGCCCTGTTGCGGCGAGGCGAGATCCGGATCGAGCAGCCGGCGGATCGTGTAGACGGCATCGTGGGCGGTGCACGGCCGGCCGTCGTGGAAGCTCACGTCGTCGCGGATCCGGAAGGTCCAGCGCATGGCGTCCTCAGTGACGTCCCATTCCGCGGCCAGATCCGGCACGACCTGACCGTCGCGATCGATACGGGTGAGCCGGTTGTACAGGGCACCGAGGTATTCGTACGCGCAGAGCGAGCTGGCGGGGTCCAGCGTCTCAGCGTTCGAGGCGGGCGGCCGGGCGATGCGCAGTTCGCCGCCGGCCCGGGCCGACCCGGCACGCGCCTGCTCCGGAAGGGCGGTGGTCGCCGGACCTGCGGTGGAACAACCCGTCATGGCTCCGGCGGCAAGACCGATACCGGTGGCCAGCAGGCTCCGCCGGGTGATGGGAGCACCCGTCGCTGCAGGGCGTCGCACGCGAACTCCTGTGGGTAGGGAACACGGACACCGCGCTCGTCGCCGTCCACGACGTCGGGCTTCGTTGCCCGCGGCGACGGCTCGTCATGGCCGGAACGGCGTCATGGCCGCCGCCTCAGCGCGGTACTTCAGCACCCGGGTACATGCCCGGGTGACGTACGTCGGAATGCCGTCATTCTGGCGCGCTCTAATCGTTCACGCGAACGATTAGCTCCCCGTACGTTAGCGGCCACCACTGAGACAGACAACCGAGAGCGCTACGCCAGAGCGGCACGAACGTGCGGCAACGTGGGCGTGCGCTGCGCCTTCAGCGCCCTCCACCCACGCGCGCCGTGTTCACATGGTGAGACACGATGGGCGCACGCGAGGTGAACCGGACATACCTGAGCGAGATCTCAGAGCAAGACGCGCAAGCTGTCCGCCGGGCCGATGAACCGATGGTCCGCGACGCACCGCACGTCGACATGCTCCACACGTCCAGATGTGCTGGGCAGCTGCCCGCGTGTGGTGACCGTAGCCGGCAGCCCGCACTCGGGGCAGTCGAACAGCACCGTGATACTCCTCGCGACGACGCGACACCGCGCCTTCCTTGCCGCGAGCCTGAAACCGATACGTGACGATCAATGGTGATATGACACCTTTCACCATGGTGCCGCACACCAGGCTTGATCGCCAGTTGCGCCCTCACCGGCGGTATGCGCGCGCCGACTCAGCAGACCCCTCGGCCGGCGACGCGCCCGGGCATCTCCGTCCGCATGAGCATCGCCACCGCGCCCGGCCGTGGGTCCGAGACACAAGTTCCGAGGAAACCCTTGCGCCCACCGCTCACGTGGACTTTGCTGGTGTGCAACAAGCGCGCATCGAGATCTGGACGCCGTCAGGTGCAACATGATCACGATCACAAGGAGGTGACGCGCGCTGCGGCGCCCGCTGATGCGCAGAAGTACGGGCCGGCATGTCGATCGGCCCCATGCGGTACGCGGGAGGGCCCATGACCACTATCTCCATGACGGTCGACGGCGTCCGGTACGACGACGACGTCGAGCCCCGCACACTCCTCGTCCACCATCTGAGGGATCGACTCGGCAAAGTCGGCACCGTGGTGGGCTGCGACACCAGCAACTGCGGCGCCTGTACCGTCCTCATGGACGGCAAGAGCGTCAAGAGCTGCACGGTCTTCGCCGTGCAGGCGGACGGAACGGACATCACGACGGTCGAGGGTCTGGCCGCCCGCGACGGCGAGATGCACCCGGTCCAACAGGCGTTCCACGAGACACATGCGCTGCAGTGCGGGTACTGCACACCAGGCATGATCATGTCCGCGGTGGATCTGCTCGCCGAGAACCCCGACCCCAGCGATGCGGAGATCCGCGAAGGGCTCGAGGGCAACCTCTGCCGGTGCACCGGTTACCAGAACATCATCAAGGCCGTACGCGAGGCCGGGCAGGCGATGCAGACCGCCACGGCGGCGTCGCCCGAGCCCGCCACCTCGGACGCCGGGAACGGCGTCCCGGGGCAGCAGCCAGCGGCAACGGCACCTGGTGGCCCCGCGCACACCACGGCTGTGGGAGAGGTGAGGACATGACCGTCACCGAGGAACGCACCGGTGCGGAGGTCGGGCGCGATCGGCACCGGAAGGAAGACGCCCGGCTCATCACCGGCCGGACGATGTGGACCGAGAATCTCAGCCTTCCCGGCATGGTGCACCTGGCGATCCTGCGCAGCCCGATGGCGCACGCACGGATCACCAACCTCGACGTCAGCCCGGCGCTCCGGCTTCCTGGTGTGGTCGAGGCCTTCAGCGGCCGCGACGTCGCCGACATGCAGGGCTCCCTTCCGTGCGTATGGCCGGTCACCGAAGACATTGTGATGCCGGACTACCCGCCGCTCGCCGTCGACGAGGTCCGGCACACCGGTGAGCCGGTGGCTGTGGTCGCCGCGCGGGACCGGGCCAGCGCCCAGGATGCGCTGGAGGCGATCGAGATCGACTATGAGCCGCTGCCGGTGGTGCTCGACATGGAAGCCGCCCTGGCCGACGACGCTCCGCTCGTGCACGGCGAGAAAGGCACCAACAGGTGCTACACCTGGGTGCTCGACTCGGCCGCGGCCGGCACCGGAGACGACGTCGCCCAGGCCGAGGCGGATGCGGAGGTCGTCGTCCGGCGCCGATTCATCCAGCAACGGCTGATCCCGTCGTTCATGGAGCCGCGCAGCGTCGTCGTCGATCCGACCGGCGACCAGATCACCGTGTGGTCGGCTACCCAAGTCCCGCACATCCTGCGGATCCTGCTCAGCATGTCCACTGGCGTCGCCGAGCACAAAATCCGCGTGATCGCGCCCGACGTCGGCGGCGGGTTCGGCGGCAAACTGCAGGTCACTCCCGAGGAGTTCATCGCCTTCGCGGCCGCCCGGCGGTTCGGCCGGCCGGTGAAATACACCGAGTCGCGGTCCGAGACGATGCTCTCCGGCCACCACGGGCGGGACCAGATCCAGGACATCACCGTGACCGCGAGGCGGGACGGCACCGTCACCGGCATTTCGGCGAAACTGCTGGCCAACATGGGCGCCTATCTGGGCATCATCACGCCCGGCACACCGCTGCTCGGCGCGTTCATGTACGGCGGCATCTACAAGTTCCCCGCGTATCGGCTCGAGTGCACGGGTGTCTTCACCAACACCACCAAGACCGACGCCTACCGCGGCGCGGGCCGGCCTGAGGCGACGTTCGCGCTGGAGCGGATCATGGACGAGCTCGCCGCCGAGCTGGATATGGAACCCATGGAGCTGCGCCGGCGCAACTGGATCACCCATGACGAGTTCCCCTTCACCACCTCAGCCGGACTGACGTATGACTCGGGCAACTACGAGGCCGCCACCGATAAGGCGATGGAGATGTTCGGCTACGACGACCTCCGTCGTGAACAGGCGGAACGGCGCGCGTCCGGTGACCGGATCCAGCTCGGCATAGGAATCTCCACCTACACGGAGATGTGCGGTATCGCACCGTCCCGCGTGCTAGGTCAGCTGCGGTACGCGGCCGGCGGATGGGAGGCCGCGTCCGTACGGATGCTCCCGACCGGCAAGGTCGAGGTCGTCACCGGAACGTCGCCGCACGGTCAGAGTCACGAGACCGCCTGGAGCCAGATCGTCGCCGACCAGCTCGGCGTTGACTTCGCCGACATCGAGGTGCTGCACGGTGACACCCGCACGTCGCACAAGGGCCTGGACACCTACGGTTCCCGTTCCCTGGCCGTGGGCGGGATCGCCTTGGTCAACGCCTGCCAGAAGGTGGTCGACAAGGCCAAGCCGATCGCCGCGCACCTGCTGGAATGCGACCCCGCGGATCTCGAGTTCGTCGAGGGGCAGTACCGGGTGAAGGGTTCGCCCGGCGCCGGCAAGACGTTGGCGGACTGTGCGCTGGCGGTTTTCACCTCGCACGACCTTCCGGACGGCGTCGAGCCGAGTCTCGACGGCGACGCCACGTTCGATCCGGAGAACTTCTCCTACCCGCACGGCACTCACCTGTGCGCCACCGAGGTCGACACCGAGACCGGCCGGGTGACGATCCGCTCCTACGTGGCCGTCGACGACGTAGGCAAGGTGGTGAATCCGACGATCGTCGAGGGTCAGGTTCACGGCGGCGTCGCACAGGGCATCGCACAGGCCCTGTACGAGGAGGCCATCTACGACGACGACGGCAACCTCATGACCGGAACCTTCGTCGACTACACCCTTCCCAGCAGCGCCGACCTGCCCGACTTCACCACCGACAGGACCGAGACGCCGGCGACCGGCCATCCCCTCGGCACCAAGGGCGTGGGCGAAGCGGGCACCATCGCCTCCACGCCGGCCGTGGTCAACGCGGTGGTCGACGCTCTGCGTCACCTCGGTGTCAACGACGTGCGGATGCCGTGCACGCCGGAACGCGTATGGCAGGCGATCAGAAACGCGCAAGGCAACGCTCAGGAAGGCGGTGACCGGCCATGATCCCGGTCGCGTTCGACTACAGCCGGCCTGCCGGCGTCGACGAGGCGGTACAGACGCTGACCGACGCCGGCGAGGACGCGAAGGTACTCGCCGGCGGGCAGAGTCTGATCCCGATGCTCCGGCTCCGATTCGCCGCGCCCAGCATGCTGGTCGATCTGGGCAGCATCGGCGAGATGCACGGCGTGCGCGAAGACGGCGATGACCTGGTGATCGGCGCCATGACGACACATGATGAGGTGCTCAAGAACCCGCTCATCAGGGCACACGCGCCGCTGATCGCGCAGGCCACGGCAACGGTCGCGGACCGGCAGGTCCGGCATCTGGGCACCTTCGGCGGCTCACTCGCGCACGCCGACCCAGCCGGTGATATGCCTAGTGTCGCGACCGCATTGGACGCCACGTTCGAGATCGCCGGCCCGTCCGGGCGCCGGTCGGTCGCCGCGTCGGAGTTCTTCGTCGACTACCTGACCAGTGCGCTGGAACCCGACGAGGTTCTGGTGTCCGTGCGAGTGCCGAAACTGGCGGGCTGGGGTACCCACTACGAGAAGTTCAACCGGGTAGCGCAGGCCTGGGCGTTGGTCGGCGTCGCCGCGGCCGTCCGCCGGAACAACGGCACCATCGAGGAGGCACGCGTGGCGCTGACCAACATGGCGTCGAAGCCGGTCCGGGCACACGGTGTCGAGGAGGCGCTGGCCGGCGCACCGGCGACGGCGGAGTCGCTCGCCGCCGCTTGTGATCACGCGGCGGAGGGCACAGAACCGACGAGTGACGCCTCGGCGTCGGCGGATTACCGAACGCATCTGGCCACGGTGCTCACCCGCCGGGCATTGGAGTCTGCGGCGGGGATCTGAACGAACAATTCGGGACGGGAGTCGGTCGATCTTCATCGAGTTCGATCGACTCCCGATCCGTTCCGACGGCGCCGCCCAAGAGACACGGCGGGTCGAAGAGGAGGAGGATCATGCAGCTTGATCACCAGTTCACCGTCCCAGTGCCGGTCGACGTCGCATGGAAGGCGTTGCTCGACGTGCCACGCGTGGCCCCGTGCATGCCCGGTGCCTCACTCGACGAGTTCGACGGTGAGACGTTCTCCGGCTCGGTCAAGGTCAAGCTGGGTCCCGTCAACCTGCTGTACAAGGGTCAAGGTCGTTTCGCCGAGACGGATGAGAGCGCGCGCAGGGTGGTCATGGAAGCGTCCGGTAAGGAAAGCCGCGGCTCCGGAACAGCGGCGGCGACGGTGACCGCGACCATGACCCCGGAGGGCGAATCTACCACGGTCAACGTGACAACAGACTTGAAGATCACCGGTCGTCCGGCACAGTTCGGGCGAGGGATGATCAACGACGTCGGCGGGAAGCTGCTCGGTCAGTTCGCCGATTGCCTGGCGACGACGCTGGGGGCCTCCGAGACCCCCGCAACCGGCGGAGCGACGACGGCCGGAGCATCCACGACGGCCGGCGCCGGTGGCGAGTCCACCCCCGATGGAGCGACGAATACGTCAAGCACTCGGGCAGGCGCGACCCAACCTGGCGGCGAAGAACCGCCGTCTGCCGACCAGGTCGCGGCCGAGGAAGCGAACGTCGAGGTCGAGCCGATCGATTTGCTCCAGATCACCGGGGCGCAGGCCGCCATCCGGCGTTACGGTCCGTACGCCGCGGCGGGCACACTGCTGGCCGTGCTGCTCTGGATCGTCCTCCGTCGGCGTCGGCGGTAGGCACAGCGTCGACGCTGGGCGTGTCAACGCCGTCCGAGAGCGTCTCACTCCGGCTCGCGGACGGCCAGGTTCGGCGCAACCACGGTCCATTCTTGGGTCTCGTCCGGTCTGAGTTCGAACCCGTCCGGGAGCAGCCACCCGTGGAACTCATGCCCACCCGCCTCCAGCCCGAATTCAAGCCCGGAATCCCAGACCAGCCCCGTCGTGGCGCATGAGTTCGCAGTCGCCCATGAGTCATGGCTCATATACACGACCACGCAGATTTCGGGCTGCCCCCTCGTTTCCTCTTGAGTGCGAAGGCCGGCCCACACCTGCACGTCTTCGGCCCGGTACACGAGGCGCGACGTCGAATCGACGATCGAGCGAGTGATCTCTCGGCCATCCGGAAGGGTCGGCATCCGGTCCTCGGGCCGCTGCGGCTCGGCGAGCACGCTCAACACCTCGGTCGGCTCGATGTCGGGCACCCGCACCGCCAAGTTCGGCATCATGAGAGCCCACCGGTCGGCCGAGATCGCGTCCACGTCATACCCGTCCGGGATCAGCCATGCCTCGGAATTCTGCTCCCGACTCCCATCGCCTTCTGCATCGGCCAACTCGGCCGTGACGCCTTCGACGGCAAACGCGGCCGGGGGACGACACTCCTGCGCCCCGGTGCCGTGCTCGGGCATATAGAGCACCAGGCAGATGTTTCCCGCCTCGTCGAGCGCGGTCCAGTAGTCGACGTGCCGTCCCTGCGCCACCAGCCGACTCGACGACTCGACGAGCTCGTCCGCGCCCGGCGTTGACGCCTCCCCCACGTACGCGTCCGGCAACTCGTCCTGCGGCTTCTGTTCCCAGGTGAACGCTTCGAGTAGCTGCTCCGGCTTCGGATTATCGGCAGCCGCAGAGTCGGAAGGATCGTCGGGCCATACCATGCCCGCCGCGACGGCGACAGCGGCGGCGACAGTACTCACTCCGACAGCGCCCTGGATCACGCGCCGACGTCGTGCCCGGACCCGGGCGAGCCGCAGCCCGGTGTCGAGGTCGAACACGTGTGGAGGGCTGGACCTGTCATCGGCTGCGCGAAGTCGTTCGATCACGTCGTCCATCAGGCATCACGTTCCTTCTGCGGCTCCGACACCCCGGGTGCCGCCTGCGCGTGGTCTGTGACGTGCAGACGGCGACGCAAGTGCGCAATGGCGTCATGAGATTGCCGCTTCACCGTGCCCGGAGCTATGCCGAGGATTTCGGCGACCTCGTCGACAGACCTATCCTCCAGAAACCGGAGCACGACGACGGCTCGCTGCTTGGGTGCGAGCCCGCTCAGGGCCTGCGCTATGTCCATGCGATCGACGGCCACTGCCACGTCGTCCGCAGCGGCGACCTCAGGCACGGCGTCGCTGATCCGCTCACGTCGCCACCAGGGTCGTCTTGTTTCACTGATGGCCACTCGGGCTACCACGGTCCTCGCATACGCGCCGGGATCGGCCGCGGTGTGAATCCTTGGCCAGCGCAGGTACATCCGTTTCAGAGCCAGCTGGACCATGTCGTCAGCGCGATGCCAATCACCGCAGATCCCGTACGCGAAGCGGCGGAGGCGGGGCAGTTCCGCCGAGGCCAGCCTGGTGAAGGAGTCCTCCAACTCCGCGCGCACGAACACCTCCACCGGCCCGGTTCTGCATTCCTACCGTGCAGACGCATGGACGATAGCCGCACGTTGTGTCCGAGCCGAGAGAATTCCGTTCCTGTCTCGGCGCGCTCACACGATAGGTACGCGCGTCCCCGCCGCGGCGGTCAGAAGGGTGGGGCGTCTGGGTCGGGTGGCGGGCGGTCGCTGTTGTCCGCGGTGGTGTTCCTGGCAATCGTGTGTTCACCGCCTGGGTGCTGCCGGGCGTCGGGGGCGAGGCGGGGTTGGTGGACGGTGGTGGTGTGGCCGGTGGGGCCGGTCCATTGGTGGCTGCCGTCGCCGCGGCGCGTGATTTTCCAGCCGGCGCGGTGTTTGTGCAGGTGGCAGGCGGTGCATAGCGGTGAGCAGTTGCAGGCTGAGGTGGGCCCGTAGGGCCAGGGGATGCGGTGGTCGATCTGGCATCGGTAGGCGGGGTTGTGGCAGCCGGGCATCAGGCATTCGCGGTCGCGCAGGATCACGAAGTCGACCAGGTCTTGAGGTGGGGTGTAGCGGGTGGTGCCGTAGTCGATGGCGTGTCCGCCGGCGGGGGCGGTGCCGACCCAGCGCCAGATACCGGCGGCGGCGAGGTGGCGGGCGACGTCGGGGTCGATGGGGCCGTAGCCGTCGAGGTAAGCGGGGTGTTCGTCCAGGCCGAGCAGGGTGGTCATGGGCAGGGTGATGTTGACCAAGACGGGTCGCCGGTGTGCGCTGGCGAGTTTCACCCCATCCACGGCGCCGCATTCGGTGCAGGCGCGGGCGCCGAGGATGCCGGTGGACAGCGAGGCCCAGCCGAACGCGGCCAGCGCGTCGGCGCGGCGCTGCGCCGCGCTCCTCCCCCGGCACCCGCCCCCACCGCCGGCCCCAGCGCCAGCGCGGTCACCACCATCGTCACCGCCGCCGCCATCGCGGCCGTCGTCGCCATCGCGGCCGTCGTCGCCGTGACCTGTCTTGTTGTTGTCGCCGGGGCAGGGCTCGTCGTCGCCGGTGGGGCAGGTGCAGGTGCCGGCGTGGGCACAGTCACGGTTCTTCTCCGCCTCCGCGGCGGCGTTGAGCACGGTCATGATCGCGGTGACCTCTTCGGCGGGCAGGTAGGCGATCAGCCAGGCCATGCCGTCCTCGCCGGGCTCGGACCACACGTTCCGGCGGGCCCGGGCCTGCCGGCGACGACGTTTCGCCCCCGCGGCGTCCAACTCGTGCAGCAACTCGTTGAGCACCCTGGACAGCTTCACCTCGGTCCAGGCATGCACGAACGGCAACACCGCCTTCACGATCATCGCCGCCACGTCGGCGCCGGAACACTTACGCAACGCGGTGATGATCAGCCGGGCCTTCTTCATGTTCAAGCGGCCCTCGGCCAAGGCCTGATGTACCCGCGGATAGTCCTCCACCAGCGCGACCGCGAGATCGACGAGTTTCTCCGCCTGCGGCTTGGTCCACGGATACACCACACACAACGCCGCCGCGGTCACCGGCACCGGATGCAGACACCCGTACCGGCCGTTGTCATCATCCGGGCGCAGTTCCGGGCGGCGAGTCAACTCCGCCGCCGCCTCGGCCTGCTTCGCCGCCGCCCAGGCCATCACCTTCTCCCACGCCCCGACCACATCGGCAAGCTCACCCACCTCCGACCCCGCCGGCACGACCCGCTGCAACGCCAGCACCAACTCCACCCCCGGCGCGACATCAGCGAAAACCGAACCATCCGCGCCCGGCACCGCACCCAACGGCCCACCACCGGCATCGCCGCTCGACCCGGCATGAGCATCCACGCCACCCTGCGCGTCCGGATCACCGATCCAGGCCGCCGCCGTTACGTACGCGTCTTCGGCGAAAAGCTCCCCACCCGACGGATCCTGCGGGTCCCACAAACGTGCCCGCCGCGCACGGCCGGCCTCCCACGCGCCCTGCTCCGCTTCCACCGCGCGGACCCACTCGCCCGCATCCAGGCCAGCCCAGCCCTCCACGCCGCCGGGGACATCGTCCCCGCCGGCGTCGGCATTCAAGCTGGCCTCACTCATAACGATCACGGTAGCCGAACACCAGTTCGAAATCAACGTTGGCGGACGTAACGTGACGGAATTACGCTTTAAGCCAAGAAGACAGCACGGAAAACCGGCTATCAACGTCCGATCATCGCACTCGACAGCTGCATGCCGCACACACGCATAATCAGACCTCGACCGCAGCTTGAACGTTCCCGCATCGCCGGTGGACGAGGCGTCTGGCCCGAACCAGTGAGCACAGGCCGATCTCGACGATGTCCGGGATGCGTGTGTCCTGATGCGCTCGCGTCACGGCGTCGTCGGATAGCCACGGCGCGCCAGCGTCGACGTGACCGCTGCCGCCAACCAGATCACCGGCCCAGACATTCCGCCCACCAGGTCGACGTACCCCGGCGCCACCATGACGACGAGAAACACAACGTCGACGACACCGAGGACCAACAGGTTGAGCCAGTATCCACGCCGGCTGTTGAGCCGGTTCATCGCCAGGGCGACCGCGACCGCCTGAACACCTAGGACAACCGCACACGTGAAGAACATATTGCTTTCCGCGGCGGCCTCATCCATGGCGTCGCCCCAGTCGGCGTCGATGAGCATCGCGACACCCAGGCCTGCGTGCAGAATCCCCCACAGCGCGTACAGCACGGTGGCCGCAACAGCCCATGGATTGGAAGTCGGAATGTATTTCACGCCGTAAAAGGTACACAACGTGGATTACGCTGTGCGCCATGGCCCCTACCAATCCTCGAGCCATTGAGGCGGCGTCCCTGCTCGAGACGTTCCGTGCCCTGCACGCCTCGCATGACGCGCTGCTGGAGAAGGTCGCGCAACGATACGGAATCGGCCGGAATGACCTGCGCTGCCTCGAGATCCTCCAACGACACGGAGAGATGCGACCCCAGCAGCTCGCGGTCCTCAGCGGCCTCAGCCCGGCCGCGATCACGAAGGTGGCCGACCGGCTCATCCGGGCGGGTTTCGTCACCCGGAGTCCCAGCCCTACCGATCGTCGTGGTCAGGTCATCGGCATCTCCGACGGTCATCGTGAGCTTCGGGCCGAGATCTGGGACCGCATCCACGCTGATGCGGTAACTGTGCTTGCCTCGTTGGGTGCAGACGACGCCGGCCGTCTCGCGGACGTCCTCGAACGCCTCATTGAGGTGAACAGAAGCCACACACGCCGAGTCGGCTCAGTCGAGGATGGTCACACGTGATACGTCGCCCGCGCCGGGCCGAACGTCACCCGACCGGATACGATCCTCCGCTGTCGGTTCAGCGCTCCATTGCGATCGCCCACCCAGCCGGCGGCAAAGCCACCCGATCAGCCCGAAACTCACCGTCCCCTGCGAGACAGCTCCATTCCGCCGCCGGCAATTCGAGGTCGACCGGTTGCTCATCGAGGTTGAGCGCCACTGCCAGCCGCTGACGTCCACCGGCCACCGTGTAGGCCATGGCCGTGTTCGTCAGCGCGCAGACCGACACTCGCGCGGATACCAACCACGGGTGGCGACGGCGCAGCCCGATCAACTCTTGATGAAGCCGGTAGTAGTCCCATCCGTCCTCCGCCAGCCCCGCGGGACTGTCCGGGAACGCCGGCCGGATCGCGTCGTCCCCGCCCGCTCGCTCCTCTTTGATTCCCCGGAACGCCTGCTCATCGCCGTAGTAGATCGACGGAACGCCTCCCACGGTCAACAGCACCACCAGCGCGTGTGCCAGGCTCCGCTCGTCATCCAACCGGCTCGCCAGCCGCGTGACGTCGTGATTCCCGACGAACGTCTGCGGCACGAACGTCTCCAACATCGCGTTGTGCCGACCCAATGTCCAGCCGAGCTCGTGCAGGTTCCGATCGTTCAACGAACTCCAGACGGCTTTCCACAACTCGTACTGGGAGATCGAGTCCAGCCCGCTCTCCTGTACGAACCCGGCATAGTCGCCATGGATGACCTCACCCACCAACCATGCGTCCGGATGCCGGTCCCGAACCCGCTCGGTCACCTGCCGCCAGAAGCTCACCGGAACCGCATACGCCGCGTCCAGCCGCCAGCCGTCCGCGCCGCGATCCAGCCAATGCGTCATCACATCGACGACGTAGCCGGCCACGGCGGGCTCGTCGTGGTTCAACGTGACGAGATGATCGTGACCCTCGAAGGTCAGGTATCCGCCGTCCTCCCTCGTCCGGAACCACGACGCATACGCCGACCGTGCGCCATCCCTGTCGGCCTCCGCGAACGCGGGGAAGCTCCGTCCGACGTGATTGAACACCCCGTCCAGCAGAACCCGAACGCCACGCTCGTGCGCCTGCTCGATCAGTGCGAGAAGATCCTCCTCGGTCCCGAGCCTGGAATCGATCCGATAATGGTCGACGGTGTCGTAGCCGTGCGTCTCTGACGCGAACACCGGCCCCAGCGCAAGCCCGTTGCACCCGAGTTCCACGAGGTAGTCGAGCCAGTCGGACAGCTTCGCCAGCCGCGGAACGGCAGGCGCGTCCGGCGGCAGAGCCTCCCGCTCGGCTCCGGTGAATCCCAGCGGGTAGACATGCCACCAGATCGCGTGCATTGACCAGTCCACCCCACCCATCATGGACGCCGGACGATGTGACCGACTACCGGAACCGGAACGGCTCCACGTGGCCGGCGTTCGGGCGTAGGGTGAAGTACAGATCGGGCCGGAGCGGACTGCGCCTGTGCGACGGCCCGATGCATCCGCCGGAGCATGAGGTTGGAGCCGCCGATGAAGAAGCTGATCAACTCCCCCGACGCAGTCATCCCGGACGCACTCCGCGGCGTTGCCGCGGCCCACCCGAGTCTCCATGTCGATCTGGAGAACCGGGTGATCTCACGTGCCCAGCGCACGCCCGGCAAGGTCGGCGTGGTGTCCGGTGGTGGTTCCGGGCACGAGCCCTTGCACGGTGGTTACGTGGGATTCGGCATGCTCGACGCCGCGGCGCCCGGCGAGGTCTACACATCCCCGGTGCCCGACCAGATCCTCGCCGCCACACAGGCCGCCGACGCCGGCGCCGGGGTGCTGCACATCGTGAAGAACTACACCGGAGACGTACTGAACTTCCGGATGGCCGCCGAACTCGCCGAGGACGAGGACATTCAGGTGGTCTCCGTCGTCACCGACGACGACGTCGCCGTCGAGGATTCCACGTTCACCGCCGGGCGGCGCGGCGTCGGGGGCACGATCGTCGCCGAGAAGGTCGCCGGTGCCGCCGCCGAGGACGGCGCCGACCTGGAGACGGTGGCCCGGCTGGCCACCGAGGTCAACGAGCGTTCCCGTTCGTTCGCCATCGCGCTGCATGCCGGCACGGTCCCCGCCGCCGGCAAGCCCGGGTTCAATCTCGCCGAGAACGAGGTGGAGATCGGCGTCGGCATCCACGGTGAACCGGGCCGCGAGCGCGGTGAGTTCGCTCCGGTCAAGGAACTCGTCGGCTACGCCCTGGATGCCATCCACGCCGATCGGCCCATTTCCGGCGACGTGCTGGTCATCATGAACGGCCAGGGCGGCACCCCGCTGATCGAGCTGTACGGGGCCTTCGCCGAGGCGGTCGACTGGCTCGACGGACACGGCGCGACCGTCGCCCGCAACCTGGTCGGCAACTACATCACCAGCCTCGACCAGGCAGGTTTCTCCATCACCGTCACCTCGCTCACCGATGAACTGGTCCGGTACTGGGACGCTCCGGTCTCCACGCCCGCGTTGCGCTGGGGAGTGTGATCGGATGACGCTGGACACAGCCACCACGATCGCCTGGATCACCCGTGCCGCCGAGCTCGTCCGCGCCGACGAGTCGCGGCTCACGGCCTTGGACGCGGCTATCGGTGACGGCGATCACGGCGCAAACCTGGCCCGCGGGCTCGCTGCCGCCGTCACCGCGATGGGCGAGAAGGAACCGGAGAGCCCTGGCAAGGCGCTCATCGCGGCGGGCCGGGGCTTGGTGGCCAAGACGGGCGGTGCCTCCGGACCGCTGTACGGGACGGGATTCCGGCGGGCCGGCAAGGAGCTGGGCGACGGCGGCGACGTCGGCCAGGTGGGAGCGGCCCTGGAGGCCATGCTCCGCGGTATCGAAGAACTCGGCGGCGCGACCCAAGGCGACAAGACCATCATCGATGCGCTCGCACCCGCGGTAGTCGCATTCCAGGAGGCGGCCGGCAACGGCTCCGACCTGCACGCCGCCGCCGAGGCAGCGGCGGACGCCGCCGACGCCGGCCTCGCCGCCACGGTCCCGCTGCAGGCACGGAAAGGACGCGCCAGTTATCTCGGCCCGCGTAGCGTCGGACACGAGGATCCGGGTGCGGCTTCGACGGCCCTCATCCTGCGCGCGCTGGCGGACGTGACGGCGCCATGACGGTCGGCATCGTGCTGGTCTCGCATAGCGCCGCACTCGCGCGGGCGACGGCCGACGTCGCCGGTGCACTCTCCGGTCCCGACGTCTTGCTCGAGCCGGCCGGCGGCACCGACGACGGCGGCATGGGCACCAGCATCGAGCTGATCCGGTCCGCGGTCACCAAGGCCGACGCCGGCGACGGCGTGCTCATCCTGATGGACATGGGCAGCTCGGTGCTGACGGCCAAGACGCTGCAGGCAGATCTGGAGGACGCGGACCTAGAGGAGGACGGCGGCGAGCCGACGGTGCGGCTCGCCGACGCGCCGTTCGTCGAGGGCGCGGTGGCCGCGGCCGTGCTCGCCTCTACCGGTGCCGATCTGGAGGCCGTCGCCCAGAGCGCCGAACAGGCTTGGAGCATGCGCAAGCTCTAGTCGGCGCTCGGAGCGACGTCCGGCCACACATGCCAGGCCGACGCTTATGGCGCTCAGCAGGTGGTCAGCGGGCCGCCAGCAGGCGGTTAGCGGGCGGTCAGCAAGCGATGGAGCCGGTGAACTGGCAGGGGTCGCCCGGTGCCGTGTAGGCGATCCTATCGATCTGCGTCGTCAGCGGCCCGTCCGGCGGCACGAACTCGCCCATCTCGGTCGTGGTCTCGCTGCCCCAGAGACTCAGGTACATCTTCGCCTCCCGAAGCGGGATCTTCGCCGGGTCGGTCACCGAGTGCACGATCTCCCCATCGAGGTAGAAGTCGAGGCGGTCGGCCGACCAGACCATCCCATAGTCATGGAATGCCTCGTCCGCGGGCGGGGACACATCCGCCGACGTCGCGACCATCGGCTGGTTGTACCGGGACGTCCGCAGCTCGACGTCGCCGGTATCGACCCCGAACAGCTTGGCGATGTCGATACCCTCGGCCGGGCCGTCGTCACCGGCTCCCACATACGTGGAGTACGACGACACGATCCCGGAGTTCCCGACCGCCTTCATCCTGATCTCGTATGTTCCGTAACCGAGTGGCTGCCGGTGTTGGACCTCAGCGCAGGCGTAGTCCAAATCCCCAGTGGCTCGCTCGACGAAGGTCAGGTTGAGCATGCCACCGGAGGCCCGCGCCTGGTCCGCGTCCCAGATGCAGTTCTGCTGGGCGCCGTTGCGCCATCCGTCGGAGACGAACCAGCGCGACGTGTCAAGCGTGTCGAAGTCGTCGACGAACGAGTCCGTCACGGGTTCGACCGGTACGTCGCACGCGAGCGACTCGGCGAACTGGCACTCCTCGCCCGCCTTCGTAAAGGCCACGTATTCGTACTCCGTGGTGACCGGCCGGCCCGGGTACTCGAACGGCCCCATCCAGTCGGTGAGCGTGTCGGTACTCCAGATCATGGTGAAGATGCGCTGCTCGACCGTAGGTACCTGCGCCGGGTCGGTGTACGTTCGGGCCAGCTCTCCGTTGATGTAGAACCGGACCCGATCCGGTTCCCAGATGAACGCGTAGTGCACGAACTCCTGGCTGTTGTCGACCCCGACCGGCACCGGCCCGCCGCCCGCCGCGACGCCGTTCACCCACGTGTTGAGCTCGACCTCGGTGGTGTCCTTGCCCAGCATCTCGACGTCGATCTCGTGCCACTGAGTCCCCTGGGTGGGACCGGTATAGGTGAACAGCGACTGGTTGGTGCCGCTGACCTGGTCGACCCGCATGCTGGTCTCGTACGTACCGTAGCCGTAGGGCTGCGTGGACTGGATGACTCCACAGGAGTAGTCCTGGCCGGCGTAGGCGGTGTCGTCCAGTGTCAGCGTCAGCATGCCGTCGGCCACGGCGACGTTGTTCTCGTTGAACGTACAGTTCTGGTACGTGCCGTTACGGTACCCGTCGGCGACGTACCAGAAATCCCGGTTGAGGGGCGCGTCGAAGTCTTCGACGAAGGACGGGCCGCCGTTGGCGGCGAGCGGTGCTGTCTGCGCAACGGCCTCCGCCCGGGCATCGGTCGTGTCCGCGGTCTGCGCGTGTCCCGTGAGCGCGCCGACGGCGGGGAGGGCAAGGGCAGCGGTCATCGCCGCGATCAGGGACGTACGTCGTCGTGGTCCAGTCATGCGTCTTCCCTTCCTCTGTCTGCGATCGTTGCAGGTCATCCCCGTATCGAGGCGCACTGAGCCGACGGTGAGCCGGCGCCTCGCGCTGCCGGCCTCCCTTCCTGGCTGGGTTCTTCTCCTGACACTCGGCCCCGGGTGGCGCTATGGCCCACCCACCTCGGAACCGACACCTGCGAGCCCCAACTCGTCACTGCGCACGCATGCCGCCACCCGATGTCCCGATCCACTGGACGTGAGCAGCGGAGCGCGCTCGGCGACGTCGCACACACCCGGCACCGCGTACGGGCAGCGGGTGTGGAAGTAACAACCGGGCGGCGGGTTGGCCGGGTCGGGCAGGTCATCGGCGAGCCGGATCCGACGCCCCGCGCCCCGCAGCCGTGGGTCCGGCCGGGGAACCGCGGACAACAGCGCCTCGGTGTAGGGATGCCTGGGTTGGGCGTACAGGTCGGCGGTCCCGGCGACCTCGACGATCTTGCCCAGGTACATCACCGCCACCCGGTCACAGATGTTCTCCACCACCGACAGGTCGTGCGAGACGAACAGATACGTCAGCTTCAGCTCCTCCTGCAGATCACGGAGCAGGTTCAGGATCTGCGCCCGCACCGAGACATCCAGCGCGGAGACCGGCTCGTCGGCGATCACCACCCGCGGCCCGAGGACCAACGCCCGGGCGATGTTGACCCGTTGCCGTTCCCCGCCGGAGAACGCGTGCGGGTACCGGTTCATGTACTTCGGCGACAGCCCCACCCGCTCGAGCATGGAGGCGACGCGGTCGTCCAGCTCCGACCCGGTGACGGTGCCGCTGGTCCGCAGTGGCTCACCGACGATCTGCCGCAACGTCATCCGCGGGTTGAGCGAAGAGAACGGGTCCTGGAAGACCACCCGGATCTGCCGCTGATACGGTCGCAGTCGGCGAGCGTTCAGCTCCGCCAGATCGACATTCCTGCCGGCGGTGTCCCGGTAGACGATCTGACCCGCGGTCGGCTCGATCACCCGGGCGACGCTGCGGCCCAAGGTGGTCTTCCCGCACCCGGACTCGCCGACGATGCCGAGCGTCTCGCCGGCGCGCACGCTCAGATCAATTCCGTCGACGGCGCGCACGTGGCCGACCGTTCGGCTGAGGAACCCCTTCTTGATCGGAAAGTGAACCGTGAGGCCGCGGACGTCGAGGATCGGAGTGGCGGTTTCCTCGTCCGCGCCCGCCTCGACGCCGCTTGCGCCCGATATGTCATGGTTCATCGTCGTCATGCCCTTTCACCGTCGACGCGGAAATCTCCACCTACCGCCGCACCGTCGTCGTGCAGCACGCATCGCACGCTGCGGGCCTCGCCGAACACGATGTGCGGCGGGTCGGAAACGTCGCACACGCCACCGATCGCCGCATCACAACGCGGATGGAACGGACACCCCGCAGGCCGATCCGACGGATGCGGCACATTCCCCCGGATCGTGGCCAACCGCCGCCCGGCGCCGGCACCCATCCGCGGAATCGACCCCAACAGAGCGTTGGTGTACGGGTGCTTCGGATCATGAAAGATCTCATCCACACCGCCACGCTCCACCACCGTGCCCAGATACATCACCACCACCTCATCGGCGATCTCCGCCACCACACCCAGATCATGGGTAATGAACAACACCGACATCCCCGTCTCGGCCTGCAGGTCACGAAGCAAGTCGATGATCCGCGCCTGCGTCGTCACATCCAGCGCCGTCGTCGGCTCATCCGCGATCAACAACGCCGGATCCGCCGCCAACGCGATCGCGATCATCACCCGCTGACACATCCCACCCGATAACTGGAACGAGTACGCATCCAACCGCTCCTCCGGCCGTGGGATGCCGACCCGGCGTAGTTGCTCGACGGCTCGATCCCGCGCCTCTTCCTTGCCCAGCGGCAGGTGCAGCCGGATAGTCTCAATCAGCTGGTCCCCGATCGTGTACATCGGTGACAGCGACGCCATCGGCTCCTGGAACACCATCGAGATCTCACCGCCCCGGATCCGGCGCATCCGTTCACCCTTCGGATCCAAGGTGGTGAGGTCGACGGGCTCCCCGGCTCCGGGCTGCCAGGCGATCCGGCCGTCGATGATCCGGCCAGGTTCGTCGACCAGTCCGAGCACGGAACGCGCCGTCACACTCTTGCCACACCCCGACTCACCGACGACGCACACCGTCTTCCCCCGCGGAACGGTCAAGCTCACCCCGTCCACGGCACGCACCGTGCCCTCCCGGGTGAAGAAATGCGTCTTCAACCCATCGATCGCCAGCAGCGGTTCGTCGTGCGACATCCGCATCTGCCTCATCTCTTGTACGGATCGGCGGCGTCCCGCAGGCCGTCGCCGACGAAGTTCAGCGCCAAGACCGTGATGATCACGCACAGGCCCGGGAGCATCAGCCACGGCGCCGTCGAGAGCACCCGCACGTTCTGCGCGTCCTGCAGCAGCACACCCCACGAGACCGCAGGCGCCTGCAGACCCAGGCCGAGGAAGCTCAGCGACGTCTCAGCCAGGATCATCGCCGGAATCGACAGCGTCACCGACGCGATCAGATGGCTGGAGAACGACGGCAACATGTGCCGGAAGATCACCCGCGGCCGGCTGCATCCGTCGAGCAGCGCCGCCGTCACGAACTCCTCATTCCGCAACGACAGGAACCGCCCGCGCACCACCCGTGCCAGGTCGGTCCAGGCGATCACCGCCAGGATCGTCGTGATGGCGAAATAGCGCTGCATCGGCCCCCATCCCGGCGGCAGCGCAGCAGCCAGCCCCAGCCACAACGGGATGCTCGGCAGCGACATGAAGAACTCGACCAGACGCTGGATGGCCATGTCCGTTCTGCCGCCGAAGTATCCGGAGACACCGCCCAGCACGACGCCGAGGACGAACGCCATGGCGACGCCGACGAGCCCGATCGTCATCGAGACCCGGGTCCCGTGCACGATCCGGGAGAACAGGTCATGTCCGGTCCGGGTACCGCCCATCAGGTACATCGGCTCGTCCGGATCGACCGGGCCGATCAGGTGCCGATCCCACGGGATGAGCCCGAACAGCTCGTACTCCTCACCCTTCACGAACAGCCCGAGCTCGATCCGCTGCGTCTCGTCGATCTCGAATGACAGTTGCAGCGTCTCTTCGTCGACGGTTGAGGTGTAGCCGTGCACATACAGGCCCTCACCCCAGTCCACGTGAATCCGCTGCGGAGGCGCGTAGGTGTACTCGGCGTCGAACGTGCTCGTGCCGAACGGCGCGATGACGTCCGCGAAGAGCGCGATCAGGTAGACCAGCCCGGTGACGACGAGGCCGGCCATGGCCAGCTTGTGCTGCCGGAACTTCCACCACACCAGCCTCCGCTGAGACGCGCTGGACCAGCGGTCATCGCCGCGCGCCGCCGTCTCGCCGCCGGTAACGGAGTCGGTGCCGGCGTCGGTGTCGGTAGCGGGGCCAGAGTCGGTGGCGGTGGCAGCGTCGGTGCCGGCGGTCGTGTGAGCCATCGAGATGCGCCTCCCTACCGGTAGCCCAGCCGGACCCGAGGATCCAGCCAGGCGAGAAGAATGTCGGACAGCAACGTCCCGATCACCGTCAGCACGCTGACCACGAGGATGATCGATCCGGCCAGATACATGTCCTGGCTCTGCAGGGCGCCCAGCAGCAGCGGTCCGGTGGTGGGCAGGTTGAGCACCGACGCCACGATCACCTCGCCGGAGATGAGCGCCGGGAGCACCCAGCCGACGGTCGAGACGAACGGGTTCATCGCCACCCGGAGCGGGTACTTGAGCACCAGCCTGCGCTCGGGCACGCCACGTGCGCGCGCCGCCATCACGTATGGTTTGCGGACCTCGTCCAGCAGGTTCGCCCGCAGGATACGGATCAACCCCGCCGTTCCCGCGGTGCCGAGCACCACCATCGGAATCCACAGGTGCGCCATCAGGTCACCGACCTTGGCCAGGCTCCAGGCCGCGTCCCGGAACTCCGGCGAGAAGAGACCGCCGACGCTGTACCCGAACACGGTATGCATGACGTACATCAACCCCAACGCGATCATGAAGTTCGGAATCGCGAGGCCCAGGAAGCCGAGCGTCGTGGCGATGTAGTCGCCGGCCGAGTACTGCCGCACCGCCGAGTACAGCCCGACCGGGAACGCCATGATCCAGGTGGCCAGCAACGTGGTGACCGTCAGCAGGATCGACAGCGGCAGCCGGTCGCCGATCAGGCCGGCCACGCTGGTGCCGTACTCGAACGACTGCCCGAAATCCCCGTGCAGCAGGATCCCGGAGATCCACTTCAGGTATTGCTCGTGTAGCGGCTGGCCGAGTCCGTAGCGTTCCCGCAGCCCGTCCAGCATCGCCTGGTCCACCGACTGGCCCTCGGATTCCAGGCGGCTGACCATCGTGGTCAGGTAGTCCCCGGGCGGCAGCTGGATGATGGCGAAGGCGACCAGGGAGATGGCGACGAGCGTCGGCACCATGAACAGGCACCGGCGAGCGATGAAGGTCAACACTGCGGCACCGGCGTCAGTTGTCGAGGTAGAACTGCTCGGGATAGGTGGCGCCCGGATACGGGAAGCCGCCGGCGAAGTACGTCTCGTCGACCATGTTGCGGAACTCGTTCTTCACCACGCCGTATCCGGGCAGTGGGGTGCTGACGCCGATCAGATAGAACTGCTCCTTGGCGATCTGCAGTACATGCCGCATCAGCTCATTCCGGCGTTCCGGATCGGCTTCCGCCTGCACCTGCCGGTACAGCTCCAGCTGCTCCTTGGCGGCGTCCGGTGGTTCGATCGCGCCCTCGCCACTGCCGTCCGTGTCCAGCCAGGTGCTCCAACCCGCCGCGAACCTGTTGTCCAGGCCGTCCATCGGCAGGTAGTACTGCGGCGTGCTGACCGGGTGAATCCCGCCGTCGCCGTCCCAGACGTGCGCTTCCTGGTCGCTCGCATCGAGGATCTCATAGCGGTGCTCGCTGCCTTCGCCCTGCACGGTCAGCTCGACACCGACGTCGCGCCAGTAGCCCTTGATCAGCTCCAACGCATCGATCAACTCGGTCTTCTGGTCCGACGGTGCCAGCACCCGGATGGAGACCGGTGTGCCGTCCGGGCCGAGCCGGATGCCGTCCCCGTCGGTCTCGGTCAGCCCGGCGGCGTCGAGGTGCTGGTTGGCCAGGTCGACGTCGTACGCGGTGTACTGGGTGGCGAACTCCTCGTCGTACAGTGCGCTCTCCGGCAGCGGAGCCGGCTGCGCCGGCTCGCCCTGGCGGGCGAACACCGCGTCGATGATCTCCTGCCGGTTGATCGCGTGCGACAGGCCGATACGGAAGTCCCTGTTCTGAAAGATCTCCCGCTTGACCTCGTCCTTGCAGGTGAGGTTGAGCAGGATGGTCACGGTGTTGAGCTTGTCCGGAATCAGGTTGAAGAACTCGTACCCCGCGGTCTCGCGGTCCGCGGCCAGCACCGGCTTGTTCGCCGTCGTGGTGACCACGCGGTCGATCATGTCGATCTCACCCTGCACGGTGTTGAGCAGCAGCACCTCCTCGTCCTGCACGATGGAGTACTCCACCCCGTCCAGGTAGGGCAGCTGGTTGCCTTCCGGGTCGACCTTCCAGTAGTACGGGTTCCGCTCGAAGGTCATACGCGTCGCCGACGAGATCGGCGTCGTCGGGACCCACGCGTGCAGTCGCGGCAGTTCGATATCGCTCCACAGTGCCGCCCCGCCGATCGCGTGCTGCAGCGCCTCCACCCAGCCGGAGAACCCGGCGTCCTTGGCGGCCTGATCCGCGTCGTCGCTGTAGTCCCGGTGGAATTTCTGCAGGTAATGCCGGGGCAGGCGGGTCAGGACATTGATCGGCTGGTTCGCGAGGGCGTCCAGGAAGAGACCATGCGGGCCGGGGAAGGTGAACGTGACCGTGGTGTCGTCCACCTTCTCCAGCGTCGCCAGTTCCCCGTCGACCATGAACAGGCTGAGCCCGTCCGGCATCACGTCCGGGTTGGCGACCAGATCGTCGTAGGCGAACAGGATGTCGTCCGCGGTGAACGGCGCACCGTCGGACCATCTCATTCCCTCGCGGAGGGTGAACGTGTACTGCGTGGCGTCGTCGCTGACTTCGAAGGACGCAGCCACGTTGGGGATCACCTCGTCCCAGGCCAGATTCCATCTGACCAAGGGTTCATAGCCGATGGCGTAGTCCAGCCGGAAGCTCTGCGCACCTACCATGCCGTTGCGCCAGGTGCCGCCATAGGAGCCGATCTGTTCGATCGGCTCCACCACGGCCGGATCCGCCGGCAGCCGCTCGGCCACGGGCGGCAGGTCCCCGCTGTCCACCAAGGCACGCAGCGACGGCGCCTCACCGGATGCGGTACCGGCGGAGGTGTCCGGCGACGCTCCGTTGCCGTTGTCGCCACCGGACGACGATGTGCAGGCCGGCACCATGGCGACGAGGGCAAGCGCTCCGCCCGCCCGGAGCAATCGTCGACGGTCGATCTGTGGTTCCATCACGTTCTCCTTCGAAGTGAGTCACGCCAGAGGATCTGAACTGCCTGGGCGGTGCGCCCGGTCATCGCCGTTGCGCTGAAGACCGTCGACGCGTCAGTAGCCGCGCACCTCCGGCCAGGAGAGCTCGACGCCGCGATCGGTCAGGGCCTGCTGGAAGGCGGCGAGGTGCGCGTCATCGGACCGGACCTGGTGCGGTGTGGCGCCATGCCGCAGGCAGTACGCGGCCAGCATGCCGGCGGCTTCGCCGACGTTCCACTCCACCGGGTGCAGCCGGTAACAGCCGTTGGTGATATGCGTGGTGCCGATGTTCTTCGCCGCCGGAAGCAGGTTGCGCATCCGCACCGGCAGCAACGCACCCAGCGGGATCTGAAACGGCAACGAACCGACGTCGATGTAATTGTCCCCACCCGTCGACGGATGCAGATCGATCCGATACGAGCCGACACCCACCGAATCCTGGTATGGCTGGGCGCCGCGTTGTCCGCGCAGGGCAAGCGAGACGTCCTGCTCGACGACGGTGTACTCGGCCGCGATCCGCCGCGACTCGCGGACATACGGCGCCTTCGCCAGGCCGTGCGAGGTGCCGAAGACATCGCCGCGCAGCCGCAAACCCGGTAGGCCGGCACCGCCGTCGGGTGTCGGCATCTCGGTCTGCATCCAGTACAGGAAACTCCGGCTCATCCGCCGCGCACCCTCCAGGTGCGTCGCCGTCTCGTCGTCGCTGACCTCGAAGATCGGGCCCTCGAGGTAGTCGATCATCGGCCAGTTCACGATCACCAGGTCGCTGGCGAACGCACCCTCGGCGAAGTTGTCCCGGGCCAAGACCCGCCGGAACGCCCACAGGTCGCGGTCGGCGCCGAGCTTCTCGTTGTCGCCGTGCGGGAGGAAGTATCGCTGCGCCGGTTCCAGCGTTTGCGGCGACGGCGCCACCATGCTGAACATCCGATCCGGCCAGTACGGCGGCTGGTAGTCCCGCCAGAACGCGTAGTCGTCCGGTTTGTCGATGGTGTGGTCTTCGCCGGGCCGGTGGTCGACGGCGAAGCACCAGGAGACCGCCTGCATGTTCAGCGGCTGGCGCTCGGCCGGGGCGCTCGGCTCCCCGGTATCGTCCTGCGACTCGAACCCGGTGACGTACTCGGCGCCGGTCAGCGGCAACAGCTCACCGGTCTCGGTCGCGTCGAGGATGTACGGTGCGACGACGGTGACCACACGGCCGTGCTCCTGGTCGTGCAGCGTGACACTGGTGACCGTATCCGCGTCGACGGTGGCGCTGACCGGCCGGTGCCGCAGCCGCACCTCCAGATTCCCGTGTGCCCGACTCGGCGCGAGCATGCTCTCCAGCACGGCGAGGCCCACCCGGGGCTCGGCACAGAGCTGGCTGACCTTGCCGTTCCCGGGGTTCAAGGCCTTGCGTGCACGCGCCTGCGGGGTCAGCGGATACCAGCGACGGTAGTAGTCCCGGATCCCATCGCGCAGCTCACGGTAGGTCGCCGTGCACCCGAACTGCTCGATCCAGGGGTGTTCATCGGACGGGACGCCTTGGGCGGTCAGCTGGCCGCCGACCCAATCGGTCTCCTCGGTCAGCACCACCGTCATGCCGTGCCGCGCCGCGGCCAACGCGGCGGCCACCCCACCCAAGCCGCCGCCGACCACGGCGATGTCCGCCCGAATCTCGATGTCTCCGGTCACGCTGAGCTCCTCCAGGTACGCCACAACCAGTGCTTGAATACGTATGAGCAAATCTCGATGGAAAATGCGTGACTGTGCTTCTACGTATGAACGCGAAGTTATGACACATGACGCTGGGGTGTCAATAGCGTGAAGGCCACGACCTCAGCCCTGCGCCGCAGGACGGCGGGAAAGCGGGCTGGGCGGCAGATGCGTTGGTTACCGATCGGACCCGGTACCGGTGGCGTGCGGCAGGCAGGCCGACACCGGTCGCCCCGGGATCAGCCGCCGGCCGTCGGTGAACCCTTCGTGCCGGCCGGACAACTCCCTCACCAGCCGTTCCCGCCACCGCCCGAGCATCTGCGCCGACGACGGACCGCCCGCCAGATCATGTGTCTCGGCCGGATCGGTCTGAAGATCGAAGAGCTGCTCATGTCCGGATCCGGAGAACCAGACGTACTTCGTGCGGCCGTCCGTGAGCCACTGCTGCGATTCACCGAACATGACATGCTCACCGTGCAGGTACTCCCGCCAGGGCTCCTCTACGCCGCGCGCCGGGCCGAGCAAGCTCCGCCCCTCCACGGTCGCCGGGATCTCGACACCGGCGCACTCCAGCAGCGTCGGCATGACGTCGCGGAGCTCCACCACCTCATCCCGGACCGCCCCACCGGCAAGGCCCGGTCCGGCCAGCAGGGCCGGGATCCGCGCCGAACCCTCGTACGGAAATCCCTTCCGGAACAGGTGGTGGTCACCGAGCATCTCGCCGTGGTCGGAGACGAAACAGACGTACGTGTTGTCCCGAACCCCGTGATGCTCCAGTTCCGCCAGCAGAAAGGCGATCTGCTGGTCGACGTGGGACATGTGCCCGAAGTAGCCCGCCCGGGCGCGCCGCAGCGTCCGATCGTCGACGTCGGCCACCCACGCCGACGGGTTCGCCGAGTCCGTCTGCGCCGCGAACCGATCGACCCAGTCACCCACCGGAGGCTCCGGCATCGGCAGGTCGAGGTATTGCTCGAACGCCCAGGCCGGCGGATCGTACGGCGGATGCGGAGCATTGAACGAGGCGAACAGGAAGAACGGTTTGCGCGGGTCACGGCGGCGCAGAAAGTCGGCCGCCTGCGTCGCCACAAAGTTCGTCGGGTGTGTGTGCTCCGGTTTGTCCCACGGCCGAGCGACGTAGGAGTTGCTGTCGATGCCGTGGTCGAAGTAGGTCGCATCCCGGCCGAGCTGCTGACGCAGCCACGGCAGGTAGTCGTCGACCAGGTCCGGATCCAGCCCGCGCTGGCGCGCCATCCGCACGATCCCGGTCGGACTGTGCAGGATCACGTTCTGGAATCCGAGCTGGCTTCGTTCGGGATAGACGTGCATCTTCCCGACCGCCTGCGTCTGGTAGCCGGCGCGGGTGAGCTCACCCGCGAGCGTGACCTGGTAGTTCCACGGAACGTGGTCCTGATAGCCGACCCGTCCATGCGACGCCGCCGACATCCCCGTATGCAGCGACGCCCGCGCCGGTATACACGTCGGCGACGCCGAGTACGCCCGGCTGAACCGGACACCGCGGGAGGCGAGCTGGTCCAGGAACGGAGTCTGCACCACCGGATGCCCGGCCGCCCCGAGCGCGTCTCCGCGCCACTGGTCAGCCATGATCAGGACGATGTTGGGCGGCTCCGGCATGGACATCACGGCACCCGTACCTCGGCGGTCAGCGGCAGATCGCCCACATGGTGACCGACGTGCACCAGGTACTGCCCCGGCTCTACCTCCCACCGGCCTTCCCAGTGCGCGAACACCCGCGGCTGGAGGTCGACCGTCGCCGTGACGGTCTGCCCCGCCTCCGCCCGGACGACGGCGAAGCCGGCCAACCAGAGCGCCGGCCGCTCGACGGAGCTGTCGGGACACGACAGATACACCTGCACGACGTGGGTGCCCGCCCGTGCGCCGGTGTTCCGCACGCGCACCTTCACCGACGGCAGGTCCACCTCCAGATCCGACATGTCCCACGATGTGTAGCCGAGGCCGAAGCCGAACGGGTAGGCGGGGATGGCTCCCGCGCGTAACCACGCCCGGTGCCCGATGTGCACACCCTCGTCGTAGCGGACCACTCCGTCCACCGGCGCGGTATCCAGAATCGGTACGTCCGCCTCCTCGGCCGGCCACGTCGTGGGCAGCCGACCGCCCGGTTCCGCCACCCCGAGCAGGACGTCGGCCAGCGCGTTCCCATACTCTTGGCCGCCGAACCAGGTGAGCAAGATCGCCGCCACCTCGTCCCGCCACGGCATCGTGACGGGCGCGCCCGCGTTGACGACGACGACCGTGCGCGGGTTCGCCGCCGCCACTGCGCGCACCAGTTCGTCCTGCCGGCCCGGCAGGGACAGGCCGGCCCGGTCGAAGCTCTCGCTCTCCACATCCGGGCTGGTCCCGACCACGACGACGGCGACGTCGGCAGCCTGAGCCGCAGCGACGGCCTCGTCGAGGTGTTCCTGAGGCGACATCGTCTCCAGGTCGAATCCGACCACCAGGCTGGCCGCGTTCTCCGGCAGGTCCCGAGCGGGCTCCAACCGGACCCGGATCTCGAGCGGATCGCCCGCGATCAACTGGACCGGCACCCCTGCCAGCGGCGGTGACACCAGCCCGCCACCGAAGACCGGACCGTCGTGGACGAGCACCTCATCCAGCACGGCGACGCCGTCCACCTGCAGGGTCACCCGGCCGGCAGCGGCGACCGCCAGGCGTGCCGGGCCGGACTCCCGCGGTCGATATCGCATTGCCAGTTCGACGGCCGCCGCCTCGCGCAGCCGCGGCGAACCCAGGCGTGCCAGGTCGCAGTCCCGTCGCCACTCGCTATGTGTCTGTTCACCCTCGGCGTCGGTGTAGACGACGCGCACGCCGGGCTCTCCGGTCACCGGGTCGGTGAGGTCACCGGGCGGCAGCGGCACCACCGCCCGTTGCGCGACCGTTCCGAGGCACCACGTCACGTCGGTGCCGGAGAGCGCGGCCCGCAGCCCATCCAGCGGGGAGACCGTGTACTCCGGCTCCACGAGCGCGCTGCCGCCACCCTGGGTACGGGCCAGGTAGGCATTCTGGCCGATCACGGCCACCTTCCGCAGGCCGGACGCCTCCCACGGCAGCTCACCGGCGTTGCGCACCAGCACCATGCCCGCGGCCGCGGCCTCGCGAGCCAGCGCGGGACCGTCCTCGCCGGACGGTGGAGACGGAACCGCCGCCGCGATGCCGTCCAGCGCACCGACCCGGCCGGCCAACCGGAGCAGCCGACGGACCTTCTCGTCGACTGTCGCCTCCGGCACCCGGCCGGCGCGCACCGCCTCCAGGAGCTTCTCGCCCCAGGGCCCGTCCGGCCCGGGCATCACCAGGTCCAGCCGGGCCAGCGCCGCCGCGTCCGTGGTGCGCGCCGCCCACCAATCGGAAACGACGACGCCGTCGAACCCCCACTCGCCGCACAACGGCTCGGCCAGCAGCGCATTCTCGGTCATCGTCGTGCCGTTGACCGCGTTGTAGGCGGCCATCACCATCCACGGCCGCTGGTACACCACGGTGTCCTCGAACGCCGCCAGGTACAGCTCCCGCAGCGCACGCTCGCTGACCGCCACGTCCGCGGTGAACCGCTCGGTCTCGAAGTCGTTGGCGACATAATGCTTCGGGCAAGCGCCGACGCCACCGTCCTGGATACCGCGCACGTACGCCGCCGCCAGCCGCGACGTGAGCAGCGGATCCTCGGAGAAGGCTTCGAAATGCCGCCCGCCGAGCGGGCTTCGGTGCAGGTTGATGGTCGGCCCGAGGACCACGTCGGCACCGCGACGGCGGGCCTCGACCGCCAGCATCGCGCCATACCGGCGGGCCAGGTCAGTGTCCCACGATGCCCCCAGCGACGTCGCCGACGGAAGGTTCAGCGCCGTCTCCCGGCCGTCGAAGCTCTCACCGCGGATGCCGGACGGGCCGTCGGAGAGCACCATGCGGCGCAGGCCGATCGCGGGTTCGTCGTGCACGCCCCACATGTCGGCTCCGGTCAGCAACCGAACCTTCTGCTCCAGGGTGAGCTTCTCCACCAACAGCGTCAGCTGCGTGTCAACGGGTGTCGCAGTGTCATCGGGCATCGTGGGACGTGTCCTTGTCTCTCGTGCTGGTCTCTTCAGATATGCAGGCGGCCGCTACAGCGGAATCGGGCCGCTAGCTGCAGGCGATGGAGCCGGCGAACTGGCACGCGTCGCCCGGTGCGGTGTAGGCGACCCGGTCCACCTGCATCGTCAGCGGGCCGTCCGGCGGGACGAAGTCTCCCATCTCGGGTGTGGTCTCGCTCGCCCAGATGTTGAGGAACATGTTGGTGGCCCGGTCCGGGATACGGTCGGCGTTGATGATCGACACGGACAGCTCGCCGTCGACGTAGAAGTCGAGCTGATCCGCGGTCCACACCATCCCGTAGTCGTGGAACACCTCGTCCGACGGCGCGGACAAGTCGACGAGCGTCGGCCGCAGCGGCTGGTCGTTCCGCCAGGTGTTGACCTTGACCTGGCCGGTATTGACGCCGAGCAGCTTCGCGATATCGATCGCCTCGGACGGCTCGGACGACGTCGCGCCGACCCAGGTGAAGAACGTCGACATCACCCCGGACCCCGGCACGCCCTTCATCCTCACCTCGTACGTGCCGTAGCCGAGTTTGCTCTTGTGCTGCACCTCCGCGCAGGCGTAGTCGCGGTCGCCGGTGGGCTGCTCCACATAGGTCAAATTCAACACGCCGTCCGACACCGCCACCTGGTCCGCGTCCCAGGTGCAGTTCTGCCGCGCGCCGTTGTTCCAGCCGTCCGAGACGCCCCACCGGGTCGTGTCCAGCGTCTCGAACTCGTCGACGAACGACGAGGTCGGCGGCTGGACGTCGATATCGCACGCGACCGACCCGGCGAACTGACAGTCCTCGCCCGCACGGGTGAAAGCCACATACTCGTATTCGGTGGTGATGGGGTGGCCCGGGTATTCGAACGGACCCATCCACCCGGACAGGGTGTCGGTGCCCCACAGCATGGTGAACACGAACTGGTTGTGCGTCGGGATATCCGCCGGATCCGTGAGCGTGTGCACCAGCTCGCCGTCGATGAAGTACCGGATCCGGTGCTGTTCCCACACATAGGCGAAGTCGACCCACTGCTCGCTGCTGTCGTATCCGATGTCCACCGGCCACGGGCCCCGGTTGGAACCGTCGACGTGGGTGTTGAGCTCCACCACGGTCGGGTCCTTACCGAGCACCTCGAAGTCGATCTCCATGTGCGGCTGCCCGTGGTAGGGACCGACGTAGGAGAACAGCGACGAATTGGTGCCGCTCGCCGCGCCGACCTTCATCCGGGTCTCGTAGGTGCCGTAGCTGTATCGCTTGTTCGTCTGGATAGCGCCGCACGAGTAGTCGCGGTCCCCGTAGGCCGTGTCGTCCAGGGTGAGTGTCAGGATGCCGTCGGCGGTGGTGGCGTTGGCCGCGTTGAACTGGCAGTTCTGGTGACCGCCGTTGTTGTAGCCGTCGTTGACGTACCAGAAGCCCTCGTCTATCCCTGCGTCGAAATCCTCGACGAACGACTCACCGCCCGGGTCGAGTGCGGCGCTGAGCTGAGGTTGCGCCGGTTCGGCGGCGTCGGGCTGGGCCGAGTCGGCTGGATTCGCCTGGCCGGTGACGGCCGTGAGACCGCCGAGAGTGACGGCCGCGGCGGTCGCAGTGAAGGTGATGCGTCGTCGCGTTCGCATGATGGTGTGATCCCTTCGTCGCGAGCGGTACGCGTTCAGGTGCGGTACGTATGCCTCCCTTCGCCAGGTCGTTCAGGCGGGTTCGGACGCCACGCCGACGAGGTCGAGTTCGCTCGTCCGCAGGCACGCGGCGTCGTGCTGGGGCCCGGTTCCGGTCAGCACCGGGCCGTGGCCGTCGATGTCGCACACACCCGGCACGGCATACGGGCAGCGGGTGTGGAAGTAACAACCGGGTGGCGGGTTGGCCGGGTCGGGCAGGTCGTCGGCGAGCCGGATCCGACGCCCCGCGCCCCGCAGCCGTGGGTCCGGCCGGGGAACCGCGGACAACAGCGCCTCGGTGTAGGGATGCCGCGGCGACGAGTAGAGCTCCGCGGTATCCGCGACCTCGACGATCTTCCCCAGGTACATCACCGCCACCCGGTCACAGATGTTCTCCACCACCGACAGGTCGTGCGAGACGAACAGATACGTCAGCTTCAGCTCCTCCTGCAGGTCACGCAACAGGTTCAGGATCTGCGCCCGCACCGAGACATCCAGCGCGGAGACCGGCTCGTCGGCGATCACCACCCGCGGCCCCAAGATCAACGCCCGGGCGATGTTGACCCGCTGCCGCTCCCCGCCGGAGAACGCGTGCGGGTACCGGTTCATGTACTTCGGCGACAGCCCCACCCGCTCGAGCATCTCCGCGACGCGATGCTCCAGCTCGGACCCGGACGCGATCCCGTTCGCGCGCAACGGCTCACCGACGATCTGTAGCAGCGTCATCCGCGGGTTGAGCGAAGAGAACGGGTCCTGGAAGACCACCCGGATCTGCCGCTGAAACGGCTTGAGCGCCCGCTCACCCAGCGTGGCCAGGTCCGTCACCGTGCCGTCCGGCCCGCGGTACCGGACCTCGCCGCCGGTGGGCTTGAGGATCCGGGCGATCGACCGCCCGAGCGTCGTCTTCCCGCACCCGGACTCGCCGACCAGGCCGAGCGTCTCACCGGGACGGATCGCCAGGTCCACGCCGTCGACGGCACGCACGTGCCCGACGGTGCGGCCGATGAAACCCTTCCGCACCGGGAAATGCACCGTGAGATCCCGGACCTCGATGACCGGCTCGGGTGCTGCCACCGAATCCGTCATGCTCGCACCTCCGCGGCGCTCGAACGGTGCACGTCGTCGTGCAGCACGCATCGCACGCTGCGGGCCTCGCCGAACACGATGTGCGGCGGGTCGGAGACGTCGCACACGCCACCGATCGCCGCATCACAACGCGGATGGAACGGACACCCCGCAGGCCGATCCGACGGATGCGGCACATTCCCCCGGATCGTGGCCAACCGCCGCCCGGCGCCGGCACCCATCCGCGGAATCGACCCCAACAGAGCGTTGGTGTACGGGTGCTTCGGATCATGAAAGATCTCATCCACACCGCCACGCTCCACCACCGTGCCCAGATACATCACCACCACCTCATCGGCGATCTCCGCCACCACACCCAGATCATGGGTAATGAACAACACCGACATCCCCGTCTCGGCCTGCAGGTCACGAAGCAAGTCGATGATCCGCGCCTGCGTCGTCACATCCAGCGCCGTCGTCGGCTCATCCGCGATCAACAACGCCGGATCCGCCGCCAACGCGATCGCGATCATCACCCGCTGACACATCCCACCCGACAACTGGAACGAGTACGCATCCAACCGCTCCTCGGCCCGCGGGATACCGGCACGACGCAGCAGGTCGGTGGCCCGTTCACGTGCCTGTTCCTGGGTCAACGGGAGGTGCATCCGGATCGCCTCGACCAGCTGGTCACCGATCGTGTACATCGGCGACAGCGACGCCATCGGCTCCTGGAACACCATCGAGATCTCACCGCCCCGGACCCGGCGCATCTCCTCACTTCTCGGTCCGAGCTGTGCCAGGTTCACCGGCTCCTGCCCACGGCGCCGCCACCAGATCTCGCCGGAGACGATCCGCCCCGGCTCGTCGACCAGTCCGAGTACGGAACGCGCTGTCACACTCTTGCCGCACCCCGACTCACCCACGACGCACACCGTCTTCCCCCGCGGAACGGTCAAGCTCACCCCGTCCACGGCACGCACCGTGCCCTCCCGGGTGAAGAAGTGCGTACGCAGATCGGAGATCTCCAGTAATGGATCTTCACGCGGCATGTGCTCACGCCCTCATCTCTTGTACGGATCGGCGGCGTCCCGCAGGCCGTCGCCGACGAAGTTCAGCGCCAGCACCGCGACGATCACCGCGACGCCCGGGAGCATCAGCCACGGCGCCGTCGAGAGCACCCGCACGTTCTGTGCGTCCTGCAGCAGCACGCCCCAGCTCACGACCGGATCCTGCAGACCGAGACCGAGGAAGCTCAGCGACGTCTCGGCCAGGATCATCGCCGGGATCGACAGCGTCACCGACGCGATCAGATGGCTGGTGAACGACGGCAGCATGTGCCGGTAGATCACCCGTGGCCGCCCGCTGCCGTCCAGGCGCGCGGAGGTCACGAACTCCTCGTTCCGCAACGACAGGAACCGCCCGCGCACCACCCGCGCCATGTCCGTCCAGCCGATCACCGCCAGGATCACCGTGATCGCGAAATAACGCTGCATCGGTCCCCATTCGTGTGGCAGAGCCGCCGACAGCCCCATCCACAGCGGGATACCGGGAATGGACATGAAGAACTCGACGATGCGCTGGATGACCGTGTCGGTCCTGCCGCCGAAGTAGCCGGAGACACCGCCCAGGATGATCCCCAGAACCAGAGCCATCGCGACGCCCACCAGCCCGATGGTCATCGAGATACGGGTGCCGTGGATCAGGCGAGACAGCAGGTCGTGGCCGTTGCGGTCGGCACCGAGCAGGTACATCGGCTGGCCCGGGTCTTCTGGTCCGATCAGGTGCCGATCCCACGGGATGAGCCCGAACAGCTCGTACTCCTCACCCTTGACGAACAGCCCGATCTCGATCCGCTGACTCTCGTCCACCTCGAAGGTGGGCTCGAACGTCTCCTCATCGATGGTCGAGGTGTAGCCGTGCACATACAGGCCCTCACCCCAGTCCACGTGGATCCGCTGCGGAGGCGCGTAGGTGTATTCGGAGTTGAACGTGCTCGTGCCGAACGGCGCCAGGAACTCGGCGAACAGCGCCACGAGGTAGATGCCGAACATGAGGACGAGCCCCACCATGGCCAGCTTGTGCTGCCGGAATTTCCACCACACCAGCCGCCACTGCTTGGCGGTCCGCCGGCCGTTCTTCGTTCCGGTCTCCGCCCCGGCCTCGACGGACGAGGTCGTGTCGGCGTCGAGAAGCACCGTGGTCATGAGTCGCCTCCTACCGGTAGCCCAGCCGGACCCGTGGATCCAGCCAGGCGAGAAGGATGTCGGACAGCAACGTGCCGATCACCGTCAGCACACTGATGATCAAGATGATGGATCCGGCCAGGTACATGTCCTGGGTACGTAGCGCGCTGAAGAGCAGCGGCCCCGTCGTCGGCAGGTTCAACACCTGGGCGACGATCACCTCGCCACCGACCAGCCCCGGGAGCACCCAGCCGATGGTCGACACGAACGGGTTCAACGCCATCCGGACCGGATACTTGACGACGAGTGCCCGCTCCGAGACGCCCCGCGCCCGCGCCGCCACGACGTACGGCTTCTTCAACTCGTCCAGCAGATTGGCGCGCAGGATCCGGATCGTTCCGGCGGTGCCCGCGGTGCCGAGCACCACGATCGCGATCCCGATCGTCAACGGCGAGATGCCGCTGGTGCTCAACCCGAAGACGCGGTACGCGATGTACATCATGGCGAGGGCGAGCATGAAGTTCGGAATCGCGAGGCCCAGGAAGCCGATCGTCGTGGCCAGGTAGTCCCCGATCGAGTACTGCCGCACCGCGGAGTACAGCCCGATCGGGAACGCCACCACCCAGGTGAAGATCAGCGCGAACACGGTCAGCCCGATCGACCACGGCAGCCGGTCGAGTACCAGGCTCGTCACGCTCCGGCCGAACTCGAACGACTCGCCGAAGTCGCCATGGAAGAGGATGCCGCTGATCCATTTGCCGTACTGCACATAGAACGGATCGCCCAGGGCGTACCGCTCCCGCAGGCCTTCCAGCATGGCCGGGTCGACCTTCTCGCCTTCGGACTCCATCCGGGTCACCCAGGAGGTCAGGAAGTCGCCCGGCGGAAGCTGAATGATGGCGAACGCCACCACCGAGATGGCGAACAAGGTCGGCACCATATAGAGACAGCGGCGCCCGATATACGTGAGCACGCCACACCTCCTGTGCGTGTCAGAGCAGTGAACGTTACGGACGGATGGGCACAGCGCGGCCGGGCCGCGTCGCTACGTCACGAAGTACTGCTCGGGGTGGGTCACGCCCGGGTAGGGGAATTTCGCGGCGAAGAAGGTCTGGTCGACCATGTTGCGGAAGTTGTTCTTCACCACGCCGTACGGCGGAACCGGCGTGCTGATGCCGATCAGGTAGAACTGCTCCTTGGCGATCCGCAGCACCTCAGCCATCAGCTCGTTCCGCCGATCCGGGTCTGGCTCAACCAGAACCTCCTGGTAGATCCGGAACTGTTCCTTGACCGGCTCCGGCGGTTCGATGCCGTCCTCGGTGTCGCCGTCGAGCCAGTTGGACCACTTGGACGCGAAGACGTTGTCGATGCCCCACCGCGGCAGGTAGAAACTGGGAGAGTTCACCGGGTCGAGGGCGCCGTCGCCGTCCCAGACGTGTGCCTCATGCTCGTTGGCCTGGATCAGCTCGTAGCGCAGCTCATTGGCCTCGGTCTGCATGCTCATGTCGATGCCGACCTCGCGCCAGTACCCCTTCACCAGCTCCAGGCTGTCGATCATCTCCGGCTTGCCGGAATCGGTGGCCACCAGGATCCGGAACGAGATGGGCTTGCCGTCCGGCCCCAGCCGGATGCCGTCGGCGTTCCGCTCGGTGTACCCGGCGTCGTCGAGGTGCCGGTTGGCCAGGTCGACGTCGTACTCGGTGTACTGCTTGCCCATCTCCTCGTCGTACAGAGCACTCTCCGGAAGCGGCGCCGGCTGCCAGGGCTCCCCTTGGCGGGCGTAGACCGCTTCGATGATCTCCTGCCGGTTGATCGCGTGCGACAATCCGATCCGGAAATCCTTGTTGCCGAAGATCTCCCGTTTAACCTCGTCCTGGCAGTTCTGGTTCAGCAGGATCGTCATTGTGTTGATCTTGTCCGGCACCAGGTCGAAGAAGTCGTAGCCACCGGACTCCCGGTCGCGGGCGAGCACCGGCTTGTTCGTCGTCGTGGTCACCACCCGATCGATCATGTCGATCTCGCCCTGCAGCGTGCTCAGCAACAGGACCTCGGCATCCTGGAAGATGCCGAAGCGGATCCCGTCGAGGTAGGGCAACTGGTTGCCGTCCGGGTCGATCTTCCAGTAATACGGGTTCCGCTCGAAGAGCATCTCGGTGGCGTCCGAGACGGGCGTGGTCGGAACCCACGCGTGCAGTCGCGGCAGCTCGATGTCGTGCCACATCGCCCCGCCCCACAACGCATCCTGCAGCGCCTCCACCCATCCGGAGAAGTCGGCGTCCTTCGCGTTCTGCTCCGCGTCGTCGCTGTAGTCCGGGTGGAACTTCTCCAGGTAGTGGCGCGGAAGCCGGGTCGGCATATAGGCGATCTCGCCGGCGAGCTGCTCCAGGAAGAGCGCGTGCGGCGCGGCGAAGGTGAAGACGACGGTGACGTCGTCGACCTTCTCCAGCGTGCCCATCTCGCCACCCGCGACGAACAGGCCGTAGTCACCGGGATTGACCTGGGGGTGGGTGAGCACGTCGTTGTAGGCGAACAGGATGTCGTCGGCCGTGAACGGCGCACCGTCCGACCACTTCATGCCTTCCCGGAGAATGAACGTGTAGACGGTGGCGTCGTCGTTGATCTCGACTGCCTCGGCTACGTTCGGAATCGGCTCGGTCCAGTCCAGGTTCCACCGCACGAGGTTCTCGTACGCGAGCGTGTAGATCAGCCGGCCACCGTCGGTGCCGACCATGCCGTTACGCCAGGTTCCGCCGTACTGGCCGATCTCCTCAATGGGCTGTACCACCATCGGGCTGGCCGGCAGCCGCTCGGCCAGCGGCGGAAGCTCACCGCTGTCGACCAATGCCTTGAGCCCCGGCGCCTCGCCGGTACCGCCCTCCGGCGGCGCGCTCGGGGTCGCGCCGTTGCCGCCGTCGCCGCTGCCGGAGCTGCACGCGGGAACCAGCGCCGCAAGTGTGAGCGCCCCGCCCGCGCGGAGCAGTTGTCGTCGGTTGAGCTGTAACAGGTGCCGTCGATCGATCTGTGGGTCCATCAGACACTCTCCTTTGAGGTGCGTCATGGCCAGATGTGCATCGGGCGGCGGAACACGGTGTTCCGCCGAACAGGGCCTCTTAGTAGCCGTGGACGTCGGGCCAGCGCAGCTCGACGCCGTCGCGGGTCAACGTCTTCTGATACGCCCGTAGCCGGGCCTCGTCGTGCCGCACCTGCTGCGGTGTGGTGTTCTCGGCCACGCAGTGCGCCGCCAGTACGCCGGCGGCTTCGCCGACGTTCCACTCCACCGGGTGCAGCCGGTAACAGCCGTTGGTGATATGCGTGGTGCCGATGTTCTTCGCCGCCGGAAGCAGGTTGCGCATCCGCACCGGCAGCAACGCACCCAGCGGGATCTGAAACGGCAACGAACCGACGTCGATGTAGTTGTCCCCACCCGTGGACGGATGCAGATCGATCCGGTACGAGCCGACACCCACCGAATCGTCGTACGGCTTCGCCGTTCGCTCTGGCCGTAGCGCCTGCGCGACGTCCTGCTCCACGATCGTGTACTCCGCGACGATCCGCCGCGACTCGCGGATGTATGGATACTTCGCCAGGCCGTGCGAGGTGCCGAAGACATCGCCGCGCAGCCGCAAGCCCGGTAGGCCGGTGCCGCCGTCCATCCGTGGCATCTCGGTCTGCATCCAGTACAGGAAACTCAGACTCATCCGCCGGGCGCCTTCGAGGTGGAGGGCTGCCTCGTCGTCGTCCACCTCGAACACCGGACCGGACAGGTAGTCGATCATCGGCCAGTTCACGATGACGACGTCGCTGCGGAACGCACCCGGCACGAAGTTGTCCCGGGCGATGATGCGGCGGAACTGCCAGAGATCGATGTCGCCGCCGCCGTACCGTCGGTTGAACTCCTCATCGTGATGCGGCTCGAACGTCCGCTGAACCGGTTCCAGACTGTGCGGCTTCGGCGCTACCAGACCGAACATCGGCCCGGGCCAGTACGGCGGTTGAAACTCCCGCCAGAGGGCATAATCGTCCGGCTTATCAATGGTGTGGTCTTCGCCCTCCAGATGGTCGACCGCGAAGCACCAGGAAACCGCCTGCATGTTCAGCGGCTGGCCCTCGGCCGGGGCGCTCGGCTCCCCGGTATCGTCCTGCGACTCGAACCCGGTGACGTATTCCGTGCCGGTCAGCGGCAACAGCTCGCCGGTCTCGGTCGCGTCCAGGACGTAGCGCGCCGTGACGGTCAACCGCTCACCCGTCTCCTCGTCCTGCACGGTGACGCTGGTGACGGTGTCGCCGTCCGTAGTGGCCGCGACCGGCCGGTGCCGCAGCCGTAGATCCAGCCGGCCGGCAGCCCGGTGCGGCGCGAGCATCGCCTCGAGCACGGCCAGCGCGACCCGTGGCTCGGCGCAGATGCGGCTCACCGCTCCACCGCCGGGGTTGAGGTGACGCGCCGCCCGGGCGGCTTCGGTGAGCGGGTAATGCCGCCGGTAATAGTCGCGGATGCCGTCCCGGAACGACCGGTAGGTCGCCGTGCAGCCGAACTGCTCGATCCAGGGATGCTCGTCCGACGGCACGCCCTGAGCGGTGATCTGGCCGCCGACCCAATCGGTCTCCTCGGTCAGCACCACCGTCATGCCGTGCCGCGCCGCGGCCAACGCGGCGGCGACGCCACCGAGCCCGCCGCCGATGACCGCGACGTCTACGCCGATCTCCGTCATGCGGACCTCCCCGTCGCAGGCGCCATGGTGCTCTCTCCGGGCGGGGTGCACGGCAACAGCAAGTGGTCGTCACGGGTGGCCTGTGGGTCCTCGAGGATCTCCACCAGCATCCGCACCGCCGCACGCCCCATCTCGTTCCGCGGGATGCCCATCGAGCTCCACGAGCGGCCCGGATGCGGCCCGTCGCTGGTGCCGCGCAAGACGACCACCGACACGTCGTCCGGAATGGTCATGCCGCGTTCCCGGGCGAATTCGCCGAGCCGCGCCGCATAGCTCTCGTCTTCGGCCACGAAGGCGGTCATGCCGCTGGCCAGGGCATGGTCGAACCAATCCACGGAGAGGTGCTGGGCCCCCATCAGCACCGGCAACGCCGGCAGCCCGGCTGCCTGGCAGCTCGCTCGGTAGCCCTGTTCACGGTCGATGAGCGCCTCCATCCGCCCGTCCAATCCGACGTAACCGATGCGCCGATGGCCCAGGGCGATCAGCCGGTCCACGACGTCCCTCGTGGCGGTGGTGTAGTCGGCTCCGACCCAGCGGAACTCCACCCCCGGGACCTCCCGCCGGCCGACGTGGACGAAGGGATATCCCTCGTCGGCCAGCTTGGCGATGTCCGAGCTGTCGTGGGTGAAACCGAGCAAGACGCTCCCGTCCGCCACGTTCAGCCGGTTCACGCCGTCCCGGTAGATCCGCCGCTTGCCGTTCGGTTCCTCGGTCGAGGTGAACAGCACCAGGTCATAACCGTCGAGCACAGCCTGCTCCTCGATGCCGATCAGGAACTCGTGGAAGAAGTCCCGCTGGCTGATGGGGAAGACCGACTCGAACGTGTGCACACCGAGCAGCTTGTTGCGCTTGCCACGGAGACTCCGTGCCGCCGGGTTCGCGACGTAGCCGAGGTCGCGCACGGCCTCGCGGACGCGCCGGACCGTCTCCTCCGGAATCCGGTGAGCGGTCGCCCGGCCGTTGATCACCGCCGACACCGTCCCCTGCGACACTCCGGCGCGTCTGGCGACGTCGCTCTGGGTCGGCGCCTGCTGGCGGCTTTTGATCGCCACTCCACTCTCCTCTGCTATTTCGTAATAGCAACGTATTAGCAGGAATAACGCTTTATTTGCTATTTCGTTGCAGCGACTTTAGAGAGACTTCCTCGCCGAGTCAAGGGTGAACGGTGGATTTCCCTGACGTGACAGTCCAGGACACCCGGAACCAGAGCGAGGCCCAGACCCACACCCAGACGCGGGCGTGTCCGCCGTCGACTCTCGGCCCACCATGCGGTTACCGGCGCTCGCGGGCCGCCGCGACCGTTGCTCCCTCCACGATCGAACACGGGACGACGACGCTGGCGCCCTGCCCCTCCGGATCGTCGACCAGTTCCACCAGCGCATCGATCGCCATCCGGCCGATCTCCTTGCGTGGTATGTGCAGCGCATGCCAGCGCTGACGGGCCTCCGGGCCGACCGCCTCGAGCACCACCACGGAAACGTCGTCGGGCACCCTGAGCTCGCGGGCGTCGAGCCCGGCCAGCAGCATCTCCGCGAGCGGCTCACTCTCCGCGACCACCGCCGTCACCGGCCCCGCGGCGAGCTCGTCCAACCACGAGGCGAGAAGGCTCGTCTTGTCTTCGGAGAGCGCCGACCCGGCGCTCGACCTATCCTCCAGCCCGAGCTTCCGCACGGCGTCGACATATCCGCGCCGCCGGTCCTCGTACGCCTCCATACCCAGCGTGCCGTGCAGGTACGTCAGGTGGCGGTGCCCGTGCCGGGCCAGCATCTCGACGATGTCGCCGGTGACGCCGAAGTAATCCGGAACGATGCACGGGATCTCCGCGCCCGGCACTTCGCGGCGGCCGATGTGCACGAACGGATACCCCTCGTCCCAGAGCCGGGCCAGGTCGTTCTTATCCGTCAACGCACCGAGCAGCACGCTGCCGTCCGCCAGATTCAGCCGGTTGACCCCGTCGCGATAGACGCGTCGACGGCCGTCCGAGGTGCCGGTCGAGGTGAACAGGACCAGGTCATAACCCAGCTCCTCGGCCCGTTCCTCGATTCCCAGCAGGAACTCGAAGTAGAAGCTCTCTCGGGCGTGCGGGAACACCGGCTCGAACGTGTGGACGCCGAGCAGCTTGTTGCGCTTCTTGCGCAGGCTCCGCGCCGACGGATTGGGGACGTACCCGAGTTCCTTTACGGCCTGCAGAATCCGGCGCCGGGTCTCCTCCGGGATGCGCGCCGATTCCGCGTCCGACGCGATGACCCGGGACACCGCCGACTGGGACACGCCGGCCAGCCGCGCCACGTCCGCCTGGCGCGGCGCGCGTTCCCGACGTCTTGCCATCCGGCCTACCTATCCCCGCCAGTGCCGCCCGACCATGACACCCCGGCACGGCATACGTATGAGCACACGGAGAGGATAACATCCATCCGTCCGCTAGTACGTACGAGCGCACCTGAGACATCCTGCCGACCTAGGACGCCCGTGCCCCGACCGACGACCTGCGCGCCCGCCGACCTCGTCCGTCTGTGCGGGCGGTTGCGCACGCGCGGTCAGCTGTCGTCGTCGCCACCTGGGCGCATCTTCTCCCATTTCTTCTTGCACTCCGGGCAGACCGGGTACTTCTCAGGGTCTCGGCTCGGCACCCACACCTTGCCGCACAGCGCGATCACCGGCGTACCGTTGATCATGGCATCGGTCAGTTTGTGCTTCGGCACGTAGTGGGAGAACCGATCGCGTTCGCCGTCACCATCACCAGGTTGGGTTCCGGTATCCGGTCGCTCGATGGTCTCGGTGCCCGGGCTGAACTGCGTAGTCACAATCCCCAGTCTACGGATCGAGACAACTGCTGATCGACTGGAGTTGAGGACATGAGTGTCTCTACTATTCACTCATGACACGGACGTCCGGACAGCCCATGAGTCCGGGCATCCTCAGTCCGGCACACCGGTCGCTCACCGTCGGCATCGTCGCCACCATCGCGTTCATCGCGTTCGAGGCGATGGCGGTCGCGACGGCGATGCCCACGGCGGTTCCCGAGTTGGACGGCGTCAAGTACTACGCTTTCGCGTTCTCCGGGTTCTTCACCACCAGTCTGCTCGGCATGGTCGTCTCCGGTGAGCTATGCGATCGCCGCGGACCGTTGCTGCCCAGCGTGGTCGGGGGCGTGACGTTCAGCGTCGGGCTGATCATCGCGGGGACCGCCCAGTCGATGTGGCCGTTCGTCGCGGGCCGTGCCGCCCAGGGACTCGGCGGAGGCCTCGTGATCGTCGCACTCTACGTGGTGGTCGGACGCTCGTACGACGAGTCGCTGCGCCCGCGGATCTTCGCCGCCATCTCCGCGGCCTGGGTGGTGCCCTCGATCGTCGGACCCCTCATCTCCGGGCTGCTCAGCGACCACGCATCATGGCGCTGGGTGTTCCTCGGCCTGGCGCCGTTCGTGGTGATCCCGATGGTGCTGATCCTGCCCTCGGTGCGGGCCGTAGACGGACCGCCACCGTCCGGACCGGTGGTGCGGCGCCGGCGGATGCCGCTGGCCGTCGCCACCGCCACCGGCATGGGGCTGCTGCAGTACGCCGGCAGCCGGGCGGATCTCGCCGCGGTCGGATTCTGCGTGATCGCGGCCGCATTGCTGGTGCCGAGTGTCCCCAGGCTGCTGCCACCGGGCACGTTGCGGATCCGCCGCGGCCTGCCGACCGTCGTGCTCATGCGGGGCATCCTCGCCGGCGCCTTCTTCGGCGCGGAGGCGTTCCTGCCGCTTATGCTCGTCGCCGAGCGCGGGCTGTCGTCCACCCTCGCCGGGCTTTCGCTCACCGGAGGGGCGCTGGGATGGGCGGCCGGCTCGTGGTATCAGGGCCGTCCGCGCACGGTCATCCCGCGGCACATGCTCGTGCAGGCAGGAAGCGCCGTCGTCGCCACCGCCGTGGCGCTGCTCATGCTAGTGCTGCTCCCGGCGGTCCCAGCGATCGTCGCGGCGGTGATCTGGAGCTTCGGAGCGATCGGCATGGGGATGGCGATGTCCAGCATCAGCGTCCTGCTGTTCGAACTCTCCCCGGTCGAGGAGCATGGGTCCAACTCGGCGGCGATGCAGCTGTCCGACGCTCTCTTCTCCATCGCCTTCGTCGGCCTGGCCGGGGTCATCTTCGGTTCCGGTCACGGGACCGAGACCGCCTCCGACGTCTCCGTCCCCACCTGGATCTACATCGTGATCCTGGTGGTCATGTCCGCTCTGGCGGTGTTCGGCGCCTGGGCCGCCGGCCGGATACGCCCGGACCGTGAGGGTGCGCGAGTCCCTGAGTCCAGCTCACGCGGGAACCGCTCCGGGCCGCGCCAAGCGTGACGTCCTCTGACCGAAGTCGGACCTCGCCGGCGGCGTGCCCGGTGCTCGGTATTGCTCGACGGTCCGCACGCATGTCGGTTCGTGACCTGTCGGGGTGGGCGGCTATCGTCGTGAACGAGCCCGGTTCGCTGATGCAGCGGGTCGGGCGTTGCTGTGCCCGGTCGTAGACCAGACGAGGAGATCTGTGAGCACCTCCGCCGCTGAGCACCTGCCACCCTTGTACCCGGCGCGAGCGCCGTGGGGAACAGCAGGCAAGCTGCGGGCGTGGCAGCAGGCCGCCCTCTCCGACTACCTGGAGCGAGACCCGAAGGACTACTTGGCGGTCGCCACGCCCGGCGCCGGAAAGACCACCTTCGCCCTGCGGGTCGCGGCCGAGCTCCTCGCCAAGCGGGTGGTGCACCAGCTCACCATCGTCGCGCCCACCGAACACCTGAAGCGGCAGTGGGCCGATGCGGCGGACAAGGTCGGCATCACCGTCGATCCGGCGTTCTCCGGCCGCAAGGGCCGGACCAGCCGGGACTACACCGGGGTCGCGGTCACCTATGCCGGCGTCGCGGCCCATCCCATGCTGCACCGCGCTCGCTGCGAGAACCGTCGCACGCTGGTGATCCTCGACGAGGTGCACCACGCGGGTGACTCCTTGTCCTGGGGCGATGCCGTGCGGGAGGCCTTCGATCCGGCCGCCCGCCGGCTCGCGCTGACCGGCACGCCGTTCCGCTCGGACATCAACCCGATCCCGTTCGTCACCTACATCCCGGAAGCGGACGGGCTACAGCGCAGCGCCGCCGATTACAGCTACGGCTACGCCGACGCGTTGCAGGACGGAGTCGTGCGACCGGTCCTGTTCATGGCCTACTCCGGTGAGATGCGCTGGCGCACCCGGGCCGGTGACGAGGTGGCCGCCCGGCTCGGCGAGCCGCTCACCAAGGATATGGTCGCCCAGGCCTGGCGGACCGCGCTGGATCCGGAGGGTGAGTGGATTCCCTCTGTCCTGCGCGCCGCCGACACCCGGCTCACCGAGGTGCGCCGGCACGTGTCGGACGCGGGTGGTCTCGTGATCGCCACCGACCAGGAGAAGGCCCGCGCCTACGCGAAGCTGCTCGCGCGCATCAGCGGCGAGCGTCCCACCGTGGTCGTGTCGGACGAGCCGAAAGCGTCGAAGAAGATCGCCGAGTTCAGCGAGAGCCAGGACCGCTGGATGGTGGCGGTCCGGATGGTCTCCGAAGGCGTCGACGTGCCGCGGCTCGCCGTCGGCGTCTACGCCACCGCGACGCAGACCCCACTGTTCTTCGCCCAAGCGGTCGGGCGCTTCGTCCGCGCCCGCAAGCGCGGCGAGACCGCCTCGATCTTCCTGCCGACGGTGCCGACGTTGCTGTCCTATGCGGGCGAGATGGAGGCCTCGCGGGACCACATCCTCGGCAAGACCTCCTCCCCCGACGACGATCCGCTCGCCGCCGAGGAAGAGCTGATCGCCGCCGCCCAGCGAGAGGAGAACACCCCCGACGAGCTGGTGCCGTTCGAGGCACTCGGTTCGGACGCCGCTTTCGACCGGGTCCTCTACGACGGCGGCGAGTTCGGCACCCAGGCCCAGGCCGGTTCCGCCGAGGAAGCGGACTACCTTGGCATCCCGGGCCTACTCGAGCCCGACCAGGTGGCCGCGCTGCTGCGGCGACGGCAGGCCGAACAGCAGGCGACGGCCAGAGCGCGCGGTGACGGCGACCCCACCGACGACACCGCCGGATCCAGTGCATCCCGCAACGGCTCAGAGGGGGGAGCCGACGGTGGCCGCACCGTCCCCGAACATGAACGCATCTCTATGCTGCGCCGTGAGCTCAACGGTCTGGTCGGCGCCTGGCATCACCGCACCGGGAAGCCGCACGGCGTGATCCACACCGAGCTGCGCAAGGCCTGCGGCGGACCGCCCGCCGCGCTGGCCACGGCGGAGGAGATCCAGAACCGCATCGACACGATCCGAACGTGGGCATCCACCCGGCAGCAGGACTGAGGCTTCGGATCAACCGCCGGCGGTGCTCTCGCGGACCTGAACGGTGAACGGCACCTCGACGTCCGTCGCCGGCGCGTCCGGATCGGCCAGCCGCCGCACGATGAGCCGGACCGCTTCGGCCGCGAGGAACGGGATGTCCGGCGACACCGTGGTCAGTGTCGGCGAGGAGTACCGGCCGTCCTCGATGTCGTCGAAGCCGGCGACGGCGATGTCCTCCGGCACGCGCACCCCCCGCTCACGCAGGACCCGCAGCGCCCCCAGGGCGATCAGGTCGTTGAAGCAGAAGACCGCGTCGATGTCGGTTCCGCTGTCGAGCAGCGCCGCCATCGCGCTCGCCCCGCCGGCGCGGTCGTACCCGATCTTGGACACCGTCAGAGCGGGGTCGACGTCGATTCCCGCGGCGGTCAACGCCTGCCGGTAGCCGCGCGCACGTAAGCCACCGGTCACCGAACCACGCTCGGCACCGATCGCCGCAATCCGCTGGCGGCCGATGTCGAGCAGGTGTTGCGTCACCTCACGGGCGGCGCGGACGTTGTCGACGGCGATGTGGTCGCAGCCGGCCGGATGTGCCCGTTCCCCGAGCAGCACCATCGGCGTGGCGTCCAGCCGAGCGGCGACATCCCTCGCCGGCGTCGCCATCGGACTGAAGACGATCCCGTCGATGAGCGTCGAAGCGAGCCCCTCGAGCGCGATCCGCTCGCCGTCCCGCTCGCCGAACGTCTCCTCGATCAGGACGACGAGCCCCTCCCGCTTCGCCGCCGCACCGATCTCCGAGGCGAGGACGGCGAAGTACGGCGAACGCAGCTCGGGCAGGGCGATGGCGAGGAACCCGGACCGTCCGTGCCGCAGGCTCCGCGCGGTCACGTTCGGGCGGTATCGAAGCTCGGCGATCGCCTGCAGCACCTTCTGCCGGGTCTTCTCGGTGACATTGGGATGGTTGTTGATGACGTTGGAGACGGTCTTGAAGGACACGCCGGCGCGGTCGGCCACGTCCTTCAACCGCGCGCCCACATCCGCTCCCTCCCACGTCGATGCCCTTGCCCGTGTGAGTCTAGTGCTCCGCGAACCGCACCATCGGCTCACGCCCGGCCACCGGCGGCAGATGGCAACAATCTCGCAACCGTGTCTTTACAACGGAGGAATAGCGGTGAAAGATGAGCGGACGGTTATCCGTTGTAAACGGCGAAACGAGGTATGCGTGTACGAGATCACGGTCGCCCTGGACCCGGCATTCACCGTCGGCCCGGTGGATCCCCGCCTCTTCGGGAGCTTCGTCGAGCACATGGGCCGGTGTGTCTACGGCGGCATCTTCGAACCGGACCACCCGACCGCCGACGAGCACGGGTTCCGCAAGGATGTGGCCGCGCTCGTCGCCGAGCTGGGCACCACCGTCATCCGATACCCCGGCGGCAACTTCGTCTCCGGGTACCGATGGGAGGACGGTGTCGGCCCAGTCGAGAACCGGCCGCGACGGCTCGACCTGGCGTGGCGGTCGATCGAACCCAACACCGTGGGCGTGGACGAGTTCACCCGCTGGGCCCGGGGCGTGGGCATCGACCCGATCATGGCGGTCAATCTCGGCACCCGTGGCGTGCGCGCCGCCGTGGACCTGCTCGAGTACTGCAATCTGCCGGCCGGCAGCACCGCCATGGCCGACTGGCGGGCACGCAACGGCCGGCCCGAGCCGCATGCCGTCCGCACCTGGTGCCTGGGCAACGAACTCGACGGCCCCTGGCAGATCGGGCACAAGACCGCCGACGAGTACGGCCGCCTAGCTGCCGAGACGGCCAGGGCGATGCGCCGCGCCGATCCGGACATCGAGCTGGTCGCCTGTGGAAGCTCCAACAGCGGGATGCCGACGTTCGGCAGCTGGGAGCGGACCGTGCTTGAACACACCTATGACCTGGTGGACCACATCTCGCTGCACGCCTACTACGAACCGATCGACGGCGACGTGGACAGCTTCCTCGCCTCGTCGGAGAACATGCGCTCGATGATCGACGCCGTCACCGCGACCGCCGATCACGTGGCGGCGACCACCCGCAGCCGCAAACGCCTCACCGTCTCGTTCGACGAGTGGAACGTCTGGTATCAGAACCGGTTCCCCGGCGAGGACGGGCTGGAGGTCCGCGACGGCGGGCCGCTGATCGAGGACACCTTCGACGTCGCGGACGCCGTCGTCGTCGGTGATCTGCTGATGGCGCTGCTGGACAAGTGCGACCGGGTCGCCATCGCCTGCCAGGCCCAACTGGTCAACGTGATCGGACTGATCCGGACCGAGCCGGGCGGATCGGCCTGGCGGCAGACGACCTTCCACCCGTTCGCGCTGACCGCCCGGCACGCCCGCGGAACCACGCTGCGGACCGCGGTCAGCACGCCCGCACTCGCCACCGCCCGGCACGGCGACGTGCCCGCCGCCCGAGTCACCGCCGTGCACGACGCCGAATCCGGCGAACTGGTGCTGCTCGCCACCAACCGGCACCGCACCGATCCGGCACGCCTCAACGCGTCACTCGCGTCCTTCGGCGTCACGGATGACGCGCTGATCGAGCACGTCACCATCGCCGACGCCGACCCGCACGCCACCAACACCGCCGAGCACCCGGACCGCATCCACCCGCGGCCGGTCTCCGGCACCGAGATCGCCGACGGCCGCCTGACCGCGACGCTCGCGCCGCTGTCCTGGCACCTGATCCGCATCCGCACCGCACAACAGTGAGCCACCACCACGTCGCACAACAGTGATCCGCTTCCCAACGTCTGTGAAGGAGCTGCTGTGAACCACCACCGTCCATCCCTGTCCCATCCGCTCTCCCGCCGCCGTTTCCTCTCCGCAACCGGAGCGCTGGGCGCCGGGGCGTTCCTCAGTGCCTGCGGAGGCGGGTCCGCCTCCCCCGACTCCGAACCGGCGGGGGCGGACACCCCCGCCTCGGACACCTACGACGGACCCAACGTCGAGCTCGAGTTCTGGAACGGGTTCACCGGCGGCGACGGCCCGTTCATGCAAGACCTCGTCGACACGTTCAACTCCGAACACGACAACATCGCCGTCAAGATGACCGTGATGGAGTGGGCCGACTACTACTCCAAACTCCCCGCCGCGGTCTCCTCCGGCCGCGGACCCGATGTCGGGATCATGCACATCGACTCGCTGCCCACCAACGCCGCACGCGGCGTCATCATGCCGCTCGACGACGTCGCCGCCGCACTCAACCTGCAGGCCTCCGACTTCGCCGACGCGGTGTGGAGCGCCGGCGAGTACGACGGGCAGCGCTACGGCATCCCGCTCGACGTCCACCCGCTCGGTTTCTACTACAACAAGACCGTCATGGAGGAAGCCGGGCTGGACCCGGACAACCCGCCGATGGACCGCGACTCGTACGAAGCGGCCCTGGAGCAATTGAAGTCGGCCGGCATCAAGGGACATTGGATGTCGCCGCACCCGTTCACCGGGAGCATGACGCTGCAGTCGCTGATCTGGCAGTTCGGCGGCAGCCTGTTCAACGACGACGGCACCGAGGTCACTTGGCATGAGGATCCCGGCGTCCAGGCGCTGACCTGGATGGTGGACGCGATCCACAACGACTACAGCCCGACCGATGTCGGGCAGGACGCGGATGCCATCGCGCTGCAGAACGGCCAGGCGGCGTTCAACTGGAACGGCATCTGGCACATCAACTCCCTCAAGGAGGTCTCCGGGCTGGAGTGGGGCGTGGCGCCGCTGCCGAACATCGGCGGCACGCAGGCCGCTTGGGCCGGTTCGCACAACTTTGTCCTCACCAAGCCTCGTCGTCCGGATGAGAACAAGCTGAACGCGGCTCGCGTCTTCGTCAACTGGGTGAGCAAGCAGTCCCTGGCCTGGGCGGAGGGTGGGCAGGTTCCGGCCCGTACCTCGGTTCGCGAGTCGGAGGACTTTCAGGCGCTCACCGAGCAGGCCGCCTTCGCCGAGCAGGTCGAGTACCTGCATTTCCCGCCCGCCGTCCCGGGCATTTCAGATGCGTTCGCCGACTTCGATCAGGCGCTCAACGAGGCGGTGCTACTCACCAAGGAGCCGGCGCAGGCGCTGGAACAGGCCGCGCAGCGCGCCGCCAAGAAGCTTGAAGAGAACCGCGACAAGTACAGCGGGTAGGCGACCATGGCCAGCACAGCCCTGTCACCGCGACGGACGAGACGAGGGCGGGCCGGCGACGGTGCCCGTCGGCCCATCCGCCGGCACGCGCCGTGGACGCCGTACGCGTTCATGGCGCCGTTCCTGATCATCTTCGTCACGTTCGTCGCCGCGCCCGCCGTCTTCGGCGTCTGGATGAGCCTGCACGACTGGGACTACATGCTCCCGGAGAAGCCGTTCGTCGGGTTTGACAATTACCTGAATCTGTTCGATCCGGCGTCGGCGGCGTTCGAGATGTTCTGGAACGGCATCCAGGCCACCGCCGTATTCACCGTCGCCAGCGTGCCGTTGCTGGTGGCCATCCCGCTGGGCCTGGCGGTGCTGCTCAATCGGCGATTCGCCGGCCGGACGTTCTTCCGGGCCGTTTTCTTCATGCCGTACGTGCTCGGCGTCGCCGTCGTCGGCTTGCTGTTCCGGTTCATCCTCGACCCGAACATCGGCGTGATCAACGCCGCCATCGACGCCGTCGGCCTCGATTCGGTCCTGAACGCCGTCGGGATCGGCACACCGATCCCCTGGATCACCGCTCAGCCCTGGGCGTGGATCAGCCTCGTGGTGATGACCGTCTGGTGGACGCTGGGCTTCAACACCATCATCTACCTGGCCGGACTGCAGGACATCCCATCCGAGCTGTACGACGCGGCGAAGGTGGACGGCGCATCCCGGTGGCAGCAGTTCCGCTACGTCACGCTGCCGGGCCTGCGTGCGGTGCTGCTGTTCGTCGTGGTCATCACCGTCCTCGCGTCGGCCAACATGTTCGGCCAATCGGTGCTGGTCACCGGTGGCGGACCGGGCGACTCGACGCGGACCGCGCTGATGGTGATCCTCGGTGAAGGCCTGGAGTCGTTCCGGATGGGGTCGGCGGCGGCGATGTCCTACCTGCTCGCCGTCTTCCTGGGGATCGTCTCGATCGTCAACGTGCTGGCCGTCCGCGGAAGGAGGCAGTCCACATGAGCGGCGACGCGACGAGCGAGCGGAGTGGTCGGCGTAGCGAGGAACGAGCGCAGCCGCCCGCGCAGGGAGCGAGGAGCGGAGCGGCGAGACCGTCGTCGCCTCCCGGTGGCAGACCCCGGTCGATCCTCGGCACCGGCATGTTCTGGGCATTCCTGGCGGTGCTGACCGTCATCTTCGTCGGCCCGATCGTCTGGATGCTGCTGACGTCGCTGAAGACCAACCCGGAGGCCACGTCGGTCCCGCCCACCGTGCTGCCGAGCGACCCGACGGTCGGCGCGTATGAAGGGCTGCTCCGGCTGGACGGCTCCTACCCGGTGCTGCGCTGGTTCTTCAACAGTCTTCTCGCCGCCACGCTGCACATGCTGCTGGTGCTGACCGTGGCGTCGATGGCCGCGTACGCGCTGGCCCGGTTGCGGTTCCGGCTGCGCGGCCTGTTCTTCGTCGTCATCGTCTCGACCCTCTTCGTGCCGGGTTTCGTGTTCCTGATGCCGAACTACCTGATCATCGACCGGCTCGGCTGGCTGGACACGATCTGGGCACTGGTGGTCCCCGGAGCGGCCGGGGCGTTCGGCGTCTTCTTCCTCCGGCAGTTCTTCGCCATGCTCCCCGGCGAGCTGGAGGAGGCGGCGCTGATCGACGGCGCCAACCAGTGGCAGATCTTCACCCGCGTGGTGCTGCCCAACTCCAAACCCGCGCTGGCCACATTGGCCGTGCTCTCCTTCCTCACCAACTGGAACGACTTCATCTGGCCGATCTACGTGCTGTTCAGCCCGGAGCGGCTGACCCTGCCCGCCGGGTTGCGCCTGCTCCAGGGCGCATACACCACCGACTACCCGGTGATCATGGCCGGTGCGTTCGTGGCGAGTGTGCCGGTGCTGATCCTGTTCCTGTTCACGCAGCGATACGTCATCGAAGGCGTCTCGCGCAGCGGCCTCAAGGGGTGATCCGACCACCATGTCCATGTCGATCCGATCCACGCTTCTCGTGCCGCTGGTGGCAGCGGCTATGGCCGCGTCCGCGCTGGCCGTCTCGGCGGCACCGGCCGGCGGCGACGCGTCCGGCGGCGCACACCGCGGCCACGGCACCACGCAGAACCCGATCTCGGCGCCGTTCTCCGACACGTATGCCGACCCGGCGGTGATCCGCGGCAAGGACGGTTACTGGTACCTGTACGCCACCAGCGATCCGCTGCACTCCGCACCGAGCGAGTTCGGCCTGATGCACGTCGCCCGGACCCGCGATTTCGCAGACTGGGAGTATCTCGGCACGATCTTCGACGACGACGCCCGTCCGGAGTGGACCACGTCGTCGTCGTTCTACTGGGCGCCGGACATCCGCTACGTCGACGGTGAATACGTGTTGTACTACACCGCCACCGACACCGTCGACGAGCCGGGCCCGTGGAACTACGCCATCGGTGTGGCCACCGCGCCGACACCCGCCGGGCCGTGGACCGACTCCGGCGGACCGGTGGTCGAGCCGCGGCCGGACGGCGGCGGTGGCTACTTCAACACCATCGACCCGGCCCTGTTCGCCGACGACGACGGGACCCGCTACCTGTACTTCGGCGGCTACCACGGCGGCCTCTGGGTCACCGAGCTGGACGAGACCGGCACCCGGGCCGTCGGCGAGCCGACCCAGGTGGCGCGCGCCGACCGCTACGAGGGCGCCTTCGTGGTCAAACGGGACGGCTATTACTACCTGACCGCCTCGTCGGCGAACTGCTGCGCCGGCCCGGTCACCGGATACAGCGTCTACGCCGGCCGCTCCACCAGCCCGCGCGGACCGTTCGTCGACCACGAAGGCGTCTCGATGCTCGACTCACGCGTGGGCGGCACCCAGGTGCTGGCGCAGAACGGGAACCGCTGGATCGGCGTCGGCCACCACGCGATCGTCAGCGACGTCGCCGGGCAGGACTACATCCTCTACCACGGGATCGACCGCGACCAGGCCTGGCTGAACGAGCCGGGCGGGGTCAACCGCCGTCCCACGTTGATCGACCGGTTGGACTGGATCGACGGCTGGCCGGTGACGCGGGCCGGCGCGGGACCGAGCGACTCGCCGCAGCCCGCACCGGTGACCGCGTCCGGGCTCGGCATCGACAGCGCCGACCCGGCCGGTGACGACGCCTTGGTGGCCGAGTCCGGCACGTGGCAACCGGGAACGGACACCACCGGGGACGCGGGAGAGGTCGGGCGCTTGGTTCCCGGCGACGACGGTGCGGCACACGTCACTACCCGGCGCGTCGCTCCTCGCGAGGTCCGCGTCGAGGCCGACGTCCGGGTGGACGGTTCCGGCGCGTTCTCGGTCGGGCTCGCCGACGCCGGCCCGCGCGGCGTGACGGTCACCGTCGACGCCGCAGCCGGTGAGCTGCGCGTCGCCGCCCGATCCGCGCGAGGTGGCACGGAACAGGTCGCGGAGCTGCCCGAGCGGTTCGATCCGGGCGTCTGGACCTCGCTGGCGGTTGAGTTGCGCGACGGCCGTGTGCACGCGCAGCTGAGCGAGAGCCGGCTCGGTGACGTCGACGCCGAGGTCACCCTGGAGCTGCCGGCAGGCGCGGCGATTCCGCGGCCGGTCCGGCTGACCGCCGCCGGCGGCGAAGCCGAGGTGGACAACCTGACCGTCGTTCCCGCGCACCGCCCGACAACCCAGCGAGTGGCCGATCCGGTCGCGGGCGCGGTGCTGCACGCGGAGGAGTTCGACGAGGCACCCGGCGACGGATGGCGGTGGGTCCGGCCGGACGATTCCGTCAAGGTCGTGGACGGCCGGCTGTCCTGGCCGCTGGACTCCGTCGACGTCGTCGGCTCCGGCAACACCGGTCCACTGCTGCTGCGCACGCCGCCGGACGGCGACTGGATCATGGAGACCAAGCTCCAGCTCGACCTCGGCACCGACACCATCCGCAACTATCAGCAAGCCGGTTTGATCGTCCATGTCGACGACGACACACTGCTTCGGCTCGGGGACGTGGCCATCTGGGGATCTCGGCAGGTGGAGTTCGGCAAGGAGATCGACGAGGGCGGCCAGCTGCGCTGGGGTGCGCATCTGGGCGGCCCGGTCGCCGAGACGATGTGGCTACGGATCGCGCACACCACCGATCACCAGACCGGTGAGCACCGGTATCGGTCCGCGTCGTCGCGGGACGGACAGACCTGGCGGTGGGGTGCCACCTGGACGCTGCCGGCCGACGCCGAGCCGGAAGTCGGGCTCTACGCCGGTGGCGGCTCCGATCCGGCCACGACCGCCACGTTCGACTACGTCCGTTTCCACGAGCTGCGATGAGGGGAATCGCCCTCATGTTCGCTGCGGCCGGCCTGCTCACCAGCGCGTGCGGCGGGCCGGCCACCGGCGAGCCGGCCAGCGAGCCCGCCGATCACGGCGACGCGGCACAATCGACGCACCCGACCGAATCGATCGAGCCTGCGGACCCGACCGAGCCGACGATCCCGGAGACAACCGACATGGGATTCACCAACCCCGTCTACGACCGCGACTTCCCCGATCCAGCCGTGATCCACACCGACGACGGATGGTTCGCCTACGCCACCAACTCATCTCTTGGGAACGTTCCCGTCCTGCGTTCCGAGGACCTGGTGACGTGGGAGCGGGCCGGCGACGCGATGCCCGCCCTGGCGCCCTGGGTGATCGGCGGACGCACCTGGGCCCCAGAGGTGGCGGTGCATGGCCCCGACCGCTACGTCGTGTACTACACCGCACATGACAAGCACAGCCAGCGGCAGTGCATCGGCCGTGCGGTGGCGTCGTCGCCCGCCGGTCCTTTCGTCGACGAGTCGGATCGGCCGCTGATCTGCCAGGAAGACGAGGGTGGCTCGATCGACGCGAGCCCGTTCACCGACGCCGACGGCACGCGATTTCTGCTGTGGAAGAACGACGGCAACGCCATCGGCGTCGACACCTGGATCTATGCGCAGCCGCTGAGCGACGACGGATTGGAGCTCACCGGCGAACCGGTCCGGCTGATCCGCCAGGACCAGCCGTGGGAGGGGCACCTGGTGGAGGCGCCGTTCATGTGGCTACGCGACGGCCGGTACTACCTGTTCTACTCGGCGAACGACTACGGTTCAGCCGCCTACGCGGTCGGCTACGCCGTGTGCGACGGCCCACTCGGGCCATGTGAGAAACCGCTGACCGAGCCGATCCTGTCCACCACCGACGACGCAGCGGGGCCGGGTCACTGCGTGCTCATCGAACACGACGGGCGTACCTGGATGGTGCACCACGCGTGGCCGCCGGACGCGATCGGATCGGCGCTACCCGGCCGCACCATGTGGCTGACCGAGCTCATCTGGGACGGCGACCGGCCGGTGCTGAATGGCCCGCGCGCCCAGGTGGATCGGGCGCCCTGACGCGCCGGCGCCGTCGGCCGGCGGTCACGCCTCACTGATACGCACGGCATCGGCCTCGATCCAGCCGTCCGACCCGGTCCATCGGCTGACGCCGACCACCTGCTGTCTCCCGCGTTTGAGAGGGAAGACGCCGATGCTGTTCCATCGGCCGCCACCCGAGCGTTGGTCCACGTACGCCGTCTGGAGCCCATCCGACGTGGCGACGAGGTAGGGCGCGCGGGGATTGTTGCTGGAACTCTGCGGATACCAGACGTCCACCCGGTAGCTGCCGGCGGACGGGATGTCAGCGCTGAACCAGGCCACGTCGCTCGCCAGAACCGGCTGCGCGTGCCGGTGGCTACCCCCTCGGCCCGACGTGGTCACCCGGACCCAGTTGTCACTGGCGCTGAACCCGGCGTCGTCGTTGTCGACGATCACGCGCCATCCGCCACCGGTGTCGCCGCGGACGTAGCCCATGTAGCGGTCCCAGTCCCAGTTCGGGCCCGGGTCCGTGTGGGTAGCCCCCGGCACCTCACTGTGCGCCACGATGTGCGTGCGGTCGATCGGGATGCCGTACTGGTCGCAGATGAACCGGGTCACCTTCGCCGAGGACCGGTACATCTCCTCGGTGTACCAGGATGCGTCGTCTACCCAGCCCTCGTGCTCGATGCCGATCGATCGATTGTTGTAGTTGCCGACGTGCCACGCGACGTCCTTGTGCCGCACCATCTGCGTCACCTGACCGTCCGACGAGCGGATCACGTAATGCGCCGAGACGTTCGAGTCAGGATTCTGGAACCAGGAGATGGCACCCGCATACGCACCCTGCGTCGTATGGATCACGACGCGGTCGATCGCGTAGTCGTTCGGCCGGTTCTGCGTTCGGTAGTTGCTGGAATGGGCCGCGACCCAGCGCGCCGACGGGTAGTCGGTCGCCGACGCCTGGAACGACGACGCCGGTGCTGCCAGCGTGAACGGTTCCTGCCCCGGCTGCACCCGCACCGTCCCTTCCTCGGTCTCGACGACGAATCCGCGCGCCAGCGCCGCATACACGGCGTCCGCCTCCATCCGCGCCACCGCCTCGTCCGGAATACCCGAGTACGCCGCCACCGGCTCGTACCACGATTCCAGCCGCTCCCGCTCCGCACCGCTCAATCCGGCCTGATCGGCCAGAGCCCGTAGCCATGCCGCCGCGGCATCCACGTTCGCGACCAGCTCGTCCCGCGCCTGTGCGACGGACGCTCCGGTGATCTCGGCCGCGGCGTCCAGGGTTCCGCCACCTGCGGCATCTCTCAGCTGCATCACCCCGTGCCCGCCGTATGCGCTCACGCCGCCGCGCACCCGGCTCACCGTGTGCGCCAGGCCCACCAGAATGTCTCGCGGAACCCCATGCGCCTGTGCGGCCTGCCGGAACACCATGTCCATCCGGGACAATCCGGGCGTGCTCACCCGAGGGTCCGCGCGTCCCGGGCGCGCATGCGCCACCGATGCGGCGGATGGAGCCACAACCAACGAAGCGCCGGCGACCAGAGCGGTGCGGCGAGATACCTGGCGCGTCACGATACGTTCCCCTCGTCCTGCTGCCACCCTGAATGTGACAGGATGCGAGGTCGAAACTACCGCCCAGTCACGCCTATTGTCACTAGTCCAAACGTCTAGTTCCCTCGCCGGCAATCAAGGTCGGGCCGTCGCGCATGTCACCACCCGTCGCGCATGTCACCATCCGTCGCGCGTTGGGCCAAGAATCCGGCTCTATGCGTGACGCAAAGTGACATGCGGCACGGACGGTGACACGCGATACGAGCGGTGACACGCGGTACGGAGGGTGACAAGCAAACCGATCGCACATGGGGCATGGCATCGCAACATGGGGCATGGCATCGCATGGGCCAATGGCGACAAGCACCGCAGCCGCGGAGACCAGCGAGGGTGGGGTGGGAGATGATCCCGGCCAGGGTAGGCGCGGGCATCGACGTGGGAGGAGCCCCCGGGGTCCCCGCGAAGTATCCGAGCGCTAGCGAGGAACTTCGTAGGGTGGGGTCGACGACCTCGTCGCGGGCGGGGCCGGGATCATCTCCCACCCCACACGGCCGCCGGTCTCAGCGCGCCACCTCGCCCGACACACCATGAGGAGCGTTCAGTTCATCGTCGGGTCATCCGGGAACGATGCCATCAGCGCCAGCGGCCCCGGCTGCCGGCGCAGCACCGAGCGCCACAGCCCATCGGCATGCTGGGAGAACGCGTCCTCTGGTTCCGCGTCCACCACGTACCAGGAGCCTTCCTCGATCTCGCCTTCCAGCTGATCCGGCGCCCACCCGGCGTACCCCGCGAAGACACGCAGGCCGCCGACGGCCGGCTCAACCACCTCGGCCGGGGTGTCCAGGTCCAGCACACCGACGTCACCGCTGACCCGTCGCACGCCGAGTGGCTCGCCGTCGCCGCTGATCAGCACCAGACCGAGTGCGCTGTCGGTGCTGACCGGGCCACCCTGGAAGATGACGTCGGGTTCCGAGGCGACATGGCTCCAGTTCGGCAGCAGCCGCTCGATCGGCACGTCGCTGGGGCGGTTGACGATCACGCCGAGTGCACCGTCGCTGTCGTGCGAGAGCATGTAGATGACGCTGCTCTCGAAGGTCGACCCGCTCAATGTCGGGGTCGCGACGAGCAACTGCCCAGTCAGCTTCTTCTGCCCCATGTCCCTATCGTGCCTCAACGCCGGTACGCCCTCGCCCGCCGTCGGCTCTGCTACACCGGCACGGCGGGGAACTCGCCCGTCTCCTCCGCCGTCTTGCGGATGATCTCCACGCTGTCCCGCACCGCCGTGGCCACCGTGTCCGCGATGCCGGGATGAAAGACGCTCGGGATCACGTACGCCGGATTGAGCTCTTCATCGCTGACGGTACCGGCCAGCGCCCGGGCCGCCGCGATCAGCATCTCGGTGCTGATACTGCGGCTGTGTGCATCCAGCAGGCCGCGGAAGACCCCGGGGAAGGCGAGCACGTTGTTGATCTGGTTCGGATAGTCACTGCGCCCGGTGGCGACGACGGCCGCATGCCGGCCCGCCTCCTGTGGCTGGATCTCCGGCTCCGGGTTGGCCAGCGCGAAGACGACGGCGTCGTCGGTCATGGTGGCGATATCGTCCGCGGTGAGGATGTTCGGCGCCGAGACACCGATGAACACGTCCGCGCCAGCGACCGCGTCCCGCAGGCCGCCGGTCACGCCGCGAGGGTTGCTGTGCTCGAGGTACCACGTCGGCACGCCGGCCAGGTCCGCACGCCCCGGATGGATGACGCCGTGGATATCGGCGGCCACGATGTCCCGGACACCCGCGGTGTACAGCAGGTGGGCGATCGCGTGTCCGGCCGCACCGGCGCCGGCCATGGCCACCCGGACCTGGCTGAGGTCCTTGCCGACCACCTTGAGCGCGTTGATCAACGCGGCGAGGACGACGATGGCGGTACCGTGCTGGTCGTCGTGGAAGACCGGGATGTCGAGCAGCTTGCGCAGCCGGGCCTCGATCTCGAAACACCGCGGCGCGGAGATGTCCTCCAGGTTGATCCCAGCGAAGACCGGTGCGATGTGCTGAACCGTACGGATGATCTCCTCGGTGTCCTGGGTGTCCAGGCAGATCGGGAACGCGTCGATGTCCGCGAACCGCTTGAACAGCGCCGCCTTGCCCTCCATCACCGGCAGCGCCGCCGTGGCGCCGATGTTCCCCAGACCGAGCACGGCGGATCCGTCGGTCACCACGGCGACCGTGTTCCGCTTGATGGTCAGCCGACGCGCATCCTCGGGATTCCGTGCCAGCGCCTCCGACACGCGGGCGACGCCGGGTGTGTAGACGAGCGAGAGGTCGTCCCGGTTCCGGATCGGGACCTTGGATTTGACCTCGATCTTGCCGCCGAGGTGGACCAGGAACGTCCGGTCGCTCACCTTGCCGATCGTCACGCCCGGAACCGAACGCAGCGCCTCGACCAACTCATCGGCGTGTGCCGAGGAACTTGCGGCGCAGGTGACGTCCACCTGGATCCGGTCGTGGCCGGAGCCGGTCACGTCGAGCGCGGTGACGAGGCCACCCGTCTTCTCCACGGTCGCCGTCAGCAGGCTGACGGCCGTGGCACCCGCCGGAACCTCCAGGCGGACCGTTATCGAGTACGAGACACTGGGCACGTTCGTCACGACGTTCGGCTCCTCAGAACAAAGGTGTGAGGACGACCACGTTAGATGATGACGCCCGGGTCGCCGCCACCTGGTCAGCGCCTCCAGCGTGTCCCTGCGAGCGTTTCGCAACCACACTCCATCACATGCGAACTGAGGCTTGCCTAACACATGCGTCCTTTACTTACTGTTCGTCCCATCGTGGTGGTCCGGTCGGACGCGACTCCGTAGGTTCTACACAGACTCGGCCTAGACGAAGGGACACCCATGCCTGAAGCGAACGGCAACGGCGTACGTCGGCGGCTGCTGCCGCTGCTGAACAACCGCAACGGTGGGCGCAGCGCCATGACCTGCGAGTACCGCTGTGGCAACCAGTGCGCTCACCCCGCACCCAATGAGAGCGACAACGAGTACTTCGGCGACATGGTGTCCAAGGCCATGTCGCGTCGCGGGTTGCTGCGCACCGGCGCTGTGGCGGCGTTCGTCGTCGGAAGCGGCGCGTCGGCGACCGCACTCGCGGGCGCGGCCCCCGCTGCCCGCCCGGCTGCCGCCGGCGGACGCCCGCCGGGGGACGGCGACCTCCAGGTCGAGCTGCCGGAACTCGGCCGTCCGGTGAACTTCATGGCCGTGCAGGACAACACCGTGGACAGCGTGGTCGTCCCGAACGGATACGACTGGTCGGTGACGATCGCCTGGGGTGAGCCTGTCGAGCAGGGCGCACCCGAGTTCGACATCGATAACCAGTCGGTCGAGGCGCAGCTGAAGCAGTTCGGCTACAACTGTGACTTCGTCGCCGTGCTACCGCTCGACCGGACGTTCGACCGTGCCCTGCTGTGGGTCAACCACGAGTACACCAACGAGAACCTGATGTTCCGGGACTGGGTGGACGTGGCGTCGGCGACCGAGGACCAGCTCAAGATCGCGATGGCGGCACACGGCGGCTCCGTCGTCGAGATCGAGCGCGTCGGCGACACCGGCGAGTGGAAGCCGGCCAAGCGCAAGCGCTACAACCGCCGCATCCACACCTGGACCGAGTTCGAGATCGTCGGTCCGGCCGCGGGCAGCGACTTCCTCAAGACCGGCGACGACCCGTCGGGTACCACCGCGCTCGGCACCCTGAACAACTGTGCGGGCGGCACCACGCCGTGGGGCACCATCCTGACGGCGGAGGAGAACTTCCACCAGTATTTCGGCGCCTCTGCCGACATCTCCGACCCCACCACACGTGAACGCTTCGGCCGGTACGGCATCCGCACATCGGCGGGCACGAGCCGTGGCTGGGACCGCGTCGAGGACCGCTTCGACCTCGCCAAGGAGCCCAACGAGGTCAACCGCCAGGGCTGGATCGTCGAGATCGACCCGTACGACCCGAAGTCCACGCCGCGGAAGCTGACCGGACTCGGCCGGTTCAAGCACGAGGGAGCGACCATCTCCATCGCCGAGGACGGCCGCGCCGTGGCCTACATGGGCGACGACGAGCGCTTCGACTACGTGTACAAGTTCGTCTCGAAGAACACGTACCGCGAGGGCACCGACCGGCGCTCCCGCCAGCACAACATGACGCTGCTGGAGGAGGGCGACCTCTACGTCGCCAAGTTCACCGGCAACAGCCCCGAGTTCCCGGACAGCCCGCCGAACGACGGCCTGTTCGACGGCACCGGCGAGTGGCTCCCACTGATCGAGGACGGCGAGAGCAAGGTCGACGGGATGAGCGTCGAGGAGGTCCTCGTCTTCACCCGGCTCGCCGCTGACCAGGTCGGCCCGACCAAGATGGACCGCCCGGAGGACGTTGAGGCCAACCCCGCCACCGGAACCGTCTACGTCGCCCTGACGAACAACAGCCGACGCACGCCGGCCGAGGTCGACGAGGCCAACCCGCGCGCGGAGAACCGCTTCGGTCACGTCATCGCGATCGACGAGGCTGGGAACGACGCCGCCGCGAAGACGTTCACGTGGCAGATCGTCATCGTCTGCGGCGACCCGGAGGACCCGGAGACCTACTACGACGGCTACGACAAGTCGCAGGTCAGCATGATCTCCTGCCCAGACAACGTCGCCTTCGACCCCTCCGGGAGACTGTGGATCGGCACGGACGGGATGCCCGGCTCCACCGGCGTGCACGACGGGATGTTCGTCATGCCCGTCGAGGGCGACGACCGCGGCCACCTGCGCCGGTTCGTCTCCACCCCCATCGGCGCCGAGTGCTGCGGGCCGGCCATCACCGCCGACGGCCGGACGGCGCTCGTCGCGGTCCAGCACCCGGGTGAGGTCAGCGGGGCCACCGTCGACAACCCCGCGTCGACATTCCCGTACGGCGACTTCGCCCGGCCGTCCGTCGTCACCATCTGGCGGAAGTCTCCCTCCGGCGGCCCGTACATCGGCGACTGACAGCCTCTCCCCGTTGATCATCAACCGTTGGCGGCGCCATGACCGTCCAGCGGTTGGTGATCAAGGGCTGGGCGCGGGCGTGCGGGACTCGGAAAGGCGAAGCCCGATGTGCTCTAGAGTGTCGCCGTGACCGAAGAGCAGATCGTCGTCGCGGGGGAAGCCCTGATCGACCTCGTCGCTGAGCCGGGCGGGGTATACCGCCCGGTCCCGGGCGGCTCACCGGCGAACGTGGCCGTCGGACTGGCCCGGCTGGGTGCGCGAACGCAACTGCTGGCCCGGCTGGGGTCCGGCGCGTTCGGCCGGCTGATCCGCGAACACCTGGAAGACAATCGCGTCGGGCTCGACCACGCCATCGACGCGGACGAGCCGGCCACCCTGGCAGTGGTGTCCCTGGACGCCGCCGGTCACGCGACCTACGACTTCTACGCCGAAGGTACCGCCGACTGGCAGTGGAGTCCGGACGAGCTTCCGGATCCGCTGCCCGCCGGAACCGTCGCGCTGTGCACCGGCTCCATCGCGGCGGCGCGGCAGCCCGGATCACCGGCGATTCTGCAGCTGCTGCGCCGGGAGCGCGAGCGCGGCACGGCCGCGATCGTGCTGGACCCGAACCTCCGCCCAGCCTTGCTCGGGCCGCCGGAGGACGTGCGCGAACAATGGGACACGCTCATCGATCTGGCCGATGTAGTGAAGGTGAGTGACGAGGATCTCGCCTGGCTGGTGCCCGGCACCGGCACGGCCGAGATCGCCAAGAGCTGGGCGGAACGCGGACCGGCTCTCGTGGTCGTCACCCGTGGCGGGGACGGCTCCGTGGCGGCCACCGCCGGCGGCACCACGGTGGAGATCGCCGCGGCACCGGTCGACGTTGTGGATACTGTCGGCGCCGGGGATTCGTTCACATCCGGTTTGGTGGACTCGCTGCGGCTGCGAGGACTGCTCGGTGCCGATGCCCGGCAGCGGTTGGCCGCACTGGGCGCGGAGGAGCTGCGTCCCATTCTGGAGCGCTCCGCGCGCATCGCCGCCATCACGTGCGGACGCCGGGGCGCCGACCCGCCCACCGCCGCTGAGGTGGACTGATCCCGCTCTGCCTTACCTGTCCCCGCGGGGCCTTACCCCCTCATTGAGGCACTTACCGGCTCCGGCGGCTCCACGCCGGTGAAACTAAGGGGTTGTCGCCACCGAAGATCAGGCGACTTGACGATGTCCGCACCCGCCCCTCACGGCGAGTCTTGAACATGACAGCAGGGACGACGGCGGATCGGAGACGGTCATGTTCATGCACCACGTGGATCTGATGTGGGCGGAGGTCGCCACCCGGGAGGACGAGGCGGCGCGCCGGCGGCGCGGACGTCGGTGGGGGCGTCGGCGCAGCCGAGACGAGCGCCGGTTGTCCGGTGCTCCGGCATCGGCACGCGGCGGCGGTCGCCCTGGCGGTGCGCCGAGCATGCCGAGCACTCCGGGGGCCGAGCCCGAGCCGGCGGCGGAATCGTCACCAGCACGTCTGGACCCGGCGAGCACTCCGGCCTGTGTCTGATCTCCGGGCCGCCGCCGGGCGGAACGGCGTGAGACGTCGTCCGTCCGCGAGCGTCTCGTCGGCGGCCGTCCCGTCGGCAGCGAACTCCGCGACGCCGAATATCAATACACCGTTGCCGCCCCGCCGTGCGACCATTGACTCCGTGCCGCGCTTGAGTTCTGGGTTCCCTCTGGTCGCTCGCAAGGCCGAGGTCGATCGGCTGCGCGCCGCACTTGAGCGTGCCCGCTCCGGTACCGCCGGCGCCGTGTTGATCTCCGGTGACGCCGGGGTCGGAAAGAGCCGGCTGATGGCCGAGACCGCCGAGATGAGCCGGGCCTCCGGGGCGGTCGTGTTGATGGGCCGCTGCGTCGACATCAGCGCGGCCGGCTTTCCCTATCTGCCGTTCAGCGAGATCGTCGACCAGATCCGCGCGCACGACCCGGAACTACTCGCTCGCCGGCCGGTGCTCTCCACCCTGGTGAGCACCGGTGTCGCCGATCCGGTGCGAGTCGGTGCTCCGGTGCCCGCCTCCGGGGCCGGTAGCAGTGGCGGCGAGGACGCGGCTGCGCGGGCGCACATGTTCGACCAGCTCCAGCTGTTCGACGCGGTTCTGGGCGCGCTCAGCGACCTCAGCGAGGACGCCTGCGTCCTGCTGCAGATCGAGGACCTGCACTGGAGCGACCCGTCCAGCCGGGACCTGCTCTCCTTCCTGCTCTCTCGGCTGAGCAGTCAGCGACTCCTGGTGGTGGCGAGTTATCGCTCCGACGACTTGCACCGACGGCATCCGTTGCGGCGCCTGCTCGCCGAGCTGGTACGGCTGCCGTCCGTGGAGCGGCTCGACCTGCAGCCGTTCGGACAGGACGACGCGGAGACGTTCGTACGGACGCTGTCCGAGGGTGAGGTACCCGGCGACGTCGTGGTCGACATCGCCCGGCGTTCGGAGGGCAACGCGTTCTTCGCCGAGGAACTGCTGGCGGCCCGGTCCACGTCGGACGCGGAGATCCCCACCGTCCTCGCCGACGTGCTGCTCACGCGGGTGGAGCAGCTCAGCCCGGTGGCCCAGCGCGTCGTCCGGGTCGCCTCGGTCAGCGGCCGCTGGCACGTCCGGCACAGCACTCTGCATGCCGTCATGGATCTGGACGCCGGCGAGCTGGAGGCGGCGCTGCGCGAGGCGCTGCAACACAACATCCTGGTGCCTGGTGTCGAAGACGCCTACACATTCCGGCACGCCCTGCTGCGCGAGGCGATCTACGCCGACCTACTGCCGGGCGAGCGGGTCAGACTGCACGCCACCTACGCACAGTGGCTGGCCAAGCAGAATCTCACGGGCATCGCGGCGGCGCTCGCCTACCACAGCACCCGCGCCAACGATCTCCCCGCTGCGCTCGCCGCGTCGGTCCAGGCAGCCGGCGATGCGAAGCGCAAGGGCGCCTTCGGCGCCATGCTGCAGCACCTCGAGCGAGCGCTCGAGCTGTGGGACGTCGTCGACGACGCCGAAGGCCGAGCCGGGGTCAGCGAGTTCACGCTGACCTGTAAGGCCGCACACGCAGCGGTGTCCGCCGGGTACCCGGAACGCGCCGTCGCCTACATGCGGACGGCGATCGGCTTGGCCGATGCCCAGAACGATCCGATCGTCTCCGCGGACACCCGGCGACAGTTCGCGACGACGCTCCTCGGCAACGGGGTATGGACCGAGGCCGAGCAAGTGATCTCCGATGCCTGGGAGCTGATCAAGGACAGCCCGCCCAGCGTCGAGCGGGCCTGGGTGCTGGCGGTCCGTGCCCGGCTCAGCGTGGTCGACGCCCAGCGGAGGGCGTTCGCCGAGGCCGCCGAGTCGGACGCGCGGGCGTCGGGCGCGGCGAGCGCGGAGGCGGACGCGCTGATCTCGCAGGCGTTCTGCGAGAACCGGGAGAACCGGCCGGAGAAATCCGCCGAGTTGCTCGAGCGAGCGCGCACGCGCGCAGAAGAAGCCGGGGCGCTCGACGTGGAGCTCAGGGCTCGCTACAACCTGATCGTCGGCCGCCACGAACAAGGCAAACTGGACACCGCCGCAGCTATCGCCGACGACGCCGCCCACCGGGCGTCCACTCTGGGGCTGTCATGGAGCACATACGGGCTGCAGATCAGGTGGATGCGCGCGATGGTGCACTACGCGCGCGGCGACTGGGACTCGGCCGCGGAGGCGGCCACGCTGCCGGGCGAGCCGGTCTCCGATGCGATATTCGCACTTCTCGCGGCATGCGGCGCGACGGTCCAAGTGGCCAGGGGCCAGTTCGAGCAAGCCGCCCTGGAGTTGCGGCGCCTGCGGTCGGAGTGGACCCGCAACGAGGACGAGCAGATCGCCGTCCTGGCCGGCACGGCGGGCGCCGAGCTCGCGTGCTGGCAGGGATCGCCGGAGGAAGCCGTCGCCATCGTGGATGAGGCGATGGCGACCATCCGGGCCTGCTCCGGTGAGGAGTGGCCGATGAGTGGCATCCGGTTCGCGGCACTGGGCCTGCAGGCCCAGGCCGACCGCGTCCGCAAGGTCACGGCTGCCGGCGATGACGCGGCGGACGCCACACTGATGGAGACGGGTGCGAGGTTCCTCGAGACGGCCGAGCAGACGGCGACCCTCGGTGATCCTCGCGGTGGTGAACTGGGACCGGAAGGCCGAGCCTGGCTCGTCCGCGCGCGTGCCGAATACGCCCGGTTGTGCGGGACCGACGACGCGGCCGGCTGGCAGGCGGTCATCGACGCGTTCGGCTACGGCGAGGTGTACCAGCAGGCGATCGCGCGATGGCGGCTGGCGGAGGTGCACATCGCCGCCGACCGGCGCGATGATGCGGCGGCGGAGCTGCAGCAGGCGTTATCGGACGCCAAGCGGCTGGGCGCGCGACCGCTTGAAGACGCGGTGCGTTCGCTCGCGCGGCGAGCGCGGATCCCGCTGCCTGGCACACCGGTGACGTCCGCTGATGTCCTCACGCCCCGGGAGCGATCGGTGCTGGCGCTCGCCGCGCAGGGTCACACCAACCGCAAGATCGGCGAGGAGCTGTTCATCAGCGAGAAGACGGTCAGCGTGCACCTGTCCCGGGTGATGTCCAAACTCGGCGCAGCCAGCCGAACCGAGGCGGTGGCCCTCGCCTACCAGCGCGGCCTGCTCGACGAACAGTCCTGACCCATGATCATTGACGGTTGAACCGGTGATGCCCGGCTCAACCCGTCGGTGATCATGATCATCGAACGCTTGGCATCGCGGACGCTGACGGGATAGTCTCATGTACATGCCAGGTCAGCGCCTGTTTATCCGCCCCCGGTCGGCGACGGTTCGCCGCCCGCGGGGTACTTGCGCCTGAGCAGTCACCCTTCGCGGACCATCCGGCCGGGGGAGCGTTCACCCCACTCGCCCGTTCTCTTCCGCGAAGAAGGATCCCTTCCATGTCTGCTTGTCCTGCACACGCTGGCCTGTCTTCTCCTGCCCCATCTCCCGCTACCCCGTCTTCCGCTGCGTCCTCCCCCGCTGCCCGCAACGTCGCCCGCGTGCCGGCAGCGCCGCGCCCACTGCCATTGCCCGCCCTGCTCAACGCCCTATCTATGCGGGATCTCACCGACCCCGCCGAAGGGCCGCACGCCATCCAGGTCCTCATCGACGACGCGGCCGACGCCCTTGCGCGCCTCTGGCACACCGCGGTGCGGATCGAGCGATCACGACCGATCGTGAGCCTCGAAGACAACTATGATCGCCTCGGCTACGCACCCGACGCCGTCGCGCGAGACGCCCGCTACACCCGCTACGTCAGCGACACCACGATGCTGCGCAGCCACACGTCGGCGGGGATCCCACCGGCTCTACGCCGGCTCGCCGCAGCCCAGCGCGCCACCGCCGCCGGCACTCAGCGCGACACGGCCGCGGAGACCAGCCGCGGAAGGGCCGGACGCGGCGAGCAACTGCTCCTGGTCCTTCCCGGGATCTGTCATCGCCGCGACTCGATCGACCGGATCCATACCGGCACGCCACACCAGCTCGACCTGTGGCTGCTCCGCCGTGGCGGCCGCCGGCTCGACCACGATGACCTGCACGACATGGTGACGGCCCTGGTCGACGCACTGCTGCCGGGGACGCATTGGCGCTGGACGACGGCGACGCACCCGTACACCGTCGGCGGACGCCAGGTCGACGCCATCCGCGGCGCCGAACCCGTGGAGATCGCCGAGTGTGGCCTGGCCGCACCCGCCGTGATCGCTTCGGCCGGGCTGGACCCCGCCGAGTGGAGTGGCCTGGCGCTTGGTATGGGACTGGATCGGATGCTGATGCTGCGCAAAGGCATTCCCGACATCCGGCTGTTGCGCTCGGCCGACCCGCGGATCGGCGAGCAGATGCTCGACCTCGTGCCCTACCGCGAGGTGTCCGACCTGCCACCGGCACGCCGTGACATCTCCATCGCCATCGACGCCGGCGTGGACGACGAGGTGCTCGGCGACCGGGTCCGCGATGCCCTGGGCGATGATGCCGACCTAGTCGAGGAGGTCACCGTGCTCTCGACGACGCCGTACGAGAAGTTGCCCGGCACCGCACGGCAACGGCTCGGCATCCGTCCCGGACAGGTGAATCTCCTCGTCCGCCTTGTCCTGCGTCCCGTCGACCGCACCATGACCAGCGACGACGCCAACGACCTGCGCGACCGCATCTACGCCGCCCTGCACGAGGGCGACCCCAGCGCCACCTAGCGCCGCAGCGATCGGACGCAGCCCCATGTCAGCCACATGGCACGTGGCCGCCACACCCGCGTCGCTCACCGTGGAAGCACCCACTGATCGGGGCGGCTCTCGCCAGCGAGCTGACGGAGGGCCGCATCGCCCGTCAGGGCATTCACCCTCAAGCCGGTAGTTGGACTCGGCAATCTCCATCCGGTACCATTAACGTGCTGGCTGACCCGAGTGCATGCTCGGTGTAGGCGAGAGGTCAAGGGCACCCGTTGAGGGTGCCCTCTCTTTTGGCCGCACCACAATGCCGTCCGACCTGCTCTGGCTCACCTCTGTAAGCCAAGCCGACTTCAGAGTTAGCGGCCAAAATGTGTGTCTGTTCTCGGGCGTGTCATGGTCGTCCGGCCCAGCCTTTGCGGGCCCAGAGGCCTTCTTCGGCGGTGGGGTGGATGTCGTATTCGACGGGCCCGATGGGCTCGTTTCGTGGTTCGCGGTGGCGCGGGGTGTTTGGGGTGTAGTGCTCGGGGTTGATGAGTTTGGCTGGTGCCTTGTGGTGTTCGGAGTGCAGGTAGAGGTACCACTCGATCGCGCGGCGTTGGTGTTCGCAGGTCATGCCGCGGTGCGTGGCGAGCAGGCGGCGTAGCTGGGCGTTGATGCCGCCTTCGATCCAGTTGGTGGTGGAGGCGATCTGCAGGTCGGCCAGGTCGGGGTCGAGGTAGGTGAACAGGGTCTGCTCACGGGCTAGACGTTGCAGCAGGCGGTAGGCCTTGCGCAGGTTGGCGTGGGTGTACCACCAGGTCTGGGTGGGTTTGACCCAGGACGGCGCCAGGGTGTCGTCGCTGCGGTAGGTGCGCTGACGGGTCAGGTGCCCGTAGAGCTCGTGCCAGGCGTTGAGCCCGACCAGCCATTTGGCGGCGTCGTCGGGCTCTGGTAGCCGGGTGAGCTGCTTACCCAGGGCCCACAGGGCTTTGCCGGCGTCGGTGCGCGGCTTGGACGTGAGGTAGGTGCGCATGTTGCGTTGCACGTGGACCAGGCACCGCTGGACCCGGGTGGTGGCCCAGCACTCGCCCAGCGCGGCGTGGATGCCACGGCCGCCATCGGTGACCACGACGCGTGGAGCGGGCAGGGTGTTCATCAACGCCGCCCAGACGACCTTTTTCTCCTGGTCACACCACTGCCACGCGATCGGGTGCCCACGCGTGATGGCGATCAGGCAGCACCAGCCGCCGGAGAGGTAGATCCCGTCGAGCTGGACGCAGTCGTAGACCTCGCCGGTCACCGCGATCGACGGCTCAACGCGCCAGCACCACGCGCTCTGGCGGCGAAATGAGCGTGCCGAGGCCGGTGTGGTGTCGTGTTGGCAGCCGGTACCCGTCAGCCACGCCACAAACGCCTCGAGCTGCCCCCGGCGTGTCACATCCGGGCGTGACCGCGTCGACGATGCTCCACACGAGGCACATCGCCACCTCGTCCGTCCCGCTGATGTCGTGCCGTTGCGCTTGAGCCGACCGCCACATACCACGCACTTACCTGATCTCCTAGCACCCTTCACGATTAAGGGTTCTAAGGCATAATCACACCCAAATCGTGGAGGCTGACCAGCCAAAACACCCCGTCAACGGACACACATTTTGGCCGCTAACCCCGACTTCACCTCCAGCCACATCCGCTCATCACACACAGTGGCGTTGTTCTTGCCTGGTGGCTGCACCCGCCTGAAGGCTGCATACGCCACGAGGTCAGCGGCTTGGATGAAGTACGAGAGTTCGGATCGCCTTGAGACCGGATCCTCAACTAGGAGATCCGCGGCAACATGCCCATCGCTGCCCGTAGCGCAACTCTCGCGCGCCAACCGGTACAGCGTCCGAACCTTGTGATCCTCACCGTTGTCATGAACCAACATGATGGGGTGCCCCCTGTTCACGGAACGGATGGCTAGCTGGCGGATCAGCTCTTGCCATGCGATCGTAAACGGATCTGCGCTCAGTGGCTGTTCCTTGTCGACGACGACGCCAAACACCCCTGTAGACACCAGAGCGAGTACCTTCATGACCCGGCGGTAGATATCTCTGAGTTGCCTATCACCGAGGCCACTACCCTTGAGCGTTCCTCTTGGCCGAATCAAGTAGTACGCCTTCAATTCGTCTCTCAGACGCACACCGTAAACTTGCTTGATGTCACGTCGCGTCTCTGTCAGCGCTTCCAAGCGCAGCGCCCAATCATCAACGGGTATGAGGTGACATCCGAGCGTGAAAGTACGACTTCCACCTCTGGCTACGTCACCGGTGTTCCCAGTCTCGTCCACGTAGGCGAACTCAAGCGCGGGCGCATTGTTGCTGGCCGCCAGGTCATTGAGACGTTCCGGCGTCAATATCGAGCTCATCCGTCACCGCCCGTTGCCGGAGCGGTGGTCGCGCTGTTGGGCATAGCGGGTCCTCTCAACACCTGCATGCGAACCAAGTCTTGAAAGACGCTACACTACGCTACCGACAACATCGACGCGTCAAACGCGACTTACTATACTCAAATGTGCCCTAGACAAGCATTGTCTAGGGCAACCTAGACAGGAACCTTTAAACTGCGTTGACAGCGCAGTTTCAGCGAAGCTACAGTGCTGCGTGCTGGCCGAGCCGGGCGAATGTCCGGGCGTAGGTCAGAGGTCAAGGGGCGCTCCGTGAGGGCGCCCTTCTTCCTTTCCAGGCACGACACGTATGGCGTCGTTCGTGCATCCGGTGGTAGGACGAGCCACCGTCTCGATCATGTCGGAAGGCCGATGCTCCAGAAGTCGAGTCCGACACCGGCCGTCGTCACGGGCAACCCGATCACCCATGCGCGTGGGACCGCGACACGCGTACGTCGTCGCCAGGTTCGACACCGAGGCTCGATGCGGCATCGCCCTGGTTCGTCGCCAACGACAGATAGCCATGCGAATCGACGTACACCAGGTGCTCACCCGGCGCGACATCGGCGAAGATGCGGCCGAGCAGAACGTCGTGGTGCACCGGCCCACCAGAGACGGTGACGTCGACGCGGTCGCCGACGGCCAGACCGGCCTCATTCAGGTGATCGGCACGTGCGGCCAGCGCCACGTTTCCGAAGTGATCGACCAGATGCGCCTCGGTCTCGACGACGCCGGCCCGGGCTCGAGCTCGCGGCGTCGGCAGCCGGACCAGGTCCTCCACCGATACGGCAGGGCCGAGTGCCCTCAGCGGCACGCCGGCGGCGACGTGTGCCGCCGCCGGCGCGAAGATGTCCCGTCCGTGGAACGTCGCCGCATCACCGCCGAGCCGGTACTCCGGCGCGGTCAGCTCGACCGCCGCCGATGCACCGCCCAGGGCGTCCGCCGCCCACACCAGCAGCCCGTTGTCCGGGCCGACCAGCACCGACTCCCCGGCCTGCAGGGCAACGCCGCGACGCTCGGAACCGACGCCCGGATCGACCACCCCCACGATCACCGACGCAGGCAGATACGGCACGGTCTGCTCCAGCACCACCGCACCGTGGCGCACATCCTGCGGCGGTACGGCATGGGTGACGTCGATGACACGCGCGTCTGGAACGATGCGCGCGATCACCCCGTGGCACGCCGCGACGAACCCGTCGTGGTAGCCATAGTCGGTCAGAAACGCCAGCCAGCCGTACCGCATGTGCCTCGCCTACGCCGACACCAGAATCTTGGTGACCAGGTCGTCCATCGTCACCATGCCGACCTCGCGCTGCGCGCCGTCGCGCACGACGCCGAGCTGTGCCCGATTCCGGCGCAGGACCTCGGCGGCGGTCGCCAGATCCGCATCGACCGAGACCGAGGGGATCGGACGCGCCATCGCACCCGCGGACCAGGCCGCATCGACACCGCGGCCGGCGAGCGCTTCGCGCGCATGCACCGCGCCGATGATCGTGCCGGATGCGTCGCGCACGACCAGCCGGGTGTGCCGGCGCTGCGTGGCGATGTCCAGCACGTCCTGTGGTCCCGCGTCCGCGCCGACGCTGACGACCCGGTCCAGCGGCACCATGACCTGCCCGACGGCGGCGCCGGGGCCACCCAGCGCACGGGTCAGCAGACCGTGCTGCTCGTCGCTGACCAGGCCGAGCCGCTGCGACTCCGACACCAGCTGGTGGATCTGCTCCCGGTTGCGGACCGTCACCACCTCGTCGCGAGGTTGCACCCGCACGAGCCGCACCAGCACGTTGGTGAGGCCGTTCAACGCCACCAGCACGAATCTCACGATGGCCGCGTAGAACCGGAAGGCGGGACCGAGCATCATCGCCGATCGCTCCGGATGGGCGATCGCCCACGACTTGGGCGCCATCTCGCCGACGACGACGTGCAGGAACGTCACGATCGCCAGCGCCAGCACCAACGCGGCGACGTCCGCCGCCGCGTGCGGCATGCCGAGCGCGGACATCGGCGGCTCCAGCAGGTGGTGCAGGGCCGGCTCGCTGACCATACCGAGCCCGATCATCACCATCGTGATGCCGAGTTGCGCGCCGGCCAGCATCAGGGACAGCTCCCGCACCCCGTTCAGCGCCGCTCTGGCGCCCCGTTTCTTGTCGGCCACCGCCTGCTCAAGGCGGTGCCGGGCCGCACCCACCAAGGCGAACTCCGCGGCGACGAAGAACCCGCTCGCCACGAACAGCAGGCCGGTGACGAGCAGAGCGGTGCCGGCGCTCATTGCTGCACCTCCACCGCTTCGCGGAGCCGGACGCGCTCCGGCACCCGGCGGCTCACCGTCACCACGTCGATCTGGACGCGGTGCAGCTCGTCGCCACGGGGGAGCTCCAGCTCCAGCGACTCGCCGGGCTCAGCCAGCCGGCCCAGCTCCGCCAGGATCAGCCCGCCCACCGTGTCGTAATCCTCCGAATCCGGAAGATCCACGCCGGTATAGGCAGCGGCCTCGTCGACACGCAGGCCGGCGTCGAGTTCCCACCAGCCGTCGACCAGCACCGCTGGGACGGCCTCTTCATCGGTCTCGTCCTCGATCTCGCCGACCAGCTCCTCGGCGATGTCCTCCAGGGTGATGATGCCGGCCAACCCGCCGTACTCGTCGAGTACGCAGGCGAACTCGTCATCGCGCTGCTGCATCCGCTTGACCAACGGAAGCAGGGCCATGCTGTCCGGCACCACCAGCGCCAGCCGGGCGACGTCCCCGGCGGTGGAGGACGCGATCATGTGCTGCGGCAGTCGCATGATCTCCCGCACACCGACCACGCCGACGATGTCGTCCGTGGTCTCCCCCAGAACCGGGTAGTTGGAGTGTCCGCGTTGGCGGATCAATTCGATCACCGACTCCACCGGCGCTGAAGCGTGCACACTGATGACGTCCGGGCGCGGCACCATCGCCTCGCCCGCCGAGTGCTCGGTGAAACCGATCGCCCGGCCGAGCACGTCGGACAGGTGCGCCGACAGCGACCCTTGCTGCTCGGCCTCGCCGATGATGTGACCGAGTTCCTCCAGCGTCGCGCCGTGGTGCAGTTCCTCCACCGGCTCGATGCCGACCCAGCGCAGCAACCGGTTCGCCGAGTTGTCGAACAGCCGGATCACCGGGCCGCTCACCGCCAGGTAGACGTGGGTGGACGGGGCGAGCGCCTTGGCCAGCGTCTCCGCCTTGGCCAAGGCCAGGTTCTTGGGGAACAGTTCGCCCAGCACCATCTGGATGACCGTGGCCAGTACGAACGCCACACCGACCGTGACCCCCGTGATAGCGGCGTCGGGCAGCCCGATCGCCTCCAAGACCGGACGCAGCACCTCGGCGAACGCCGGCTCGGCGATGAACCCGACGATCAGCGCCGTGACCGTGATGCCGACCTGAGCGGCGGAGAGCATGAACGACAGCCGTTCCATCACCCGCACGGCCGACGCCGCACGCTTGTCTCCGGCTGCGGCTTGCCGCGCCAATTCGATCCGGTCGGCCGAGACGTAGGCGAACTCCTGCGCCACGAAGTAGGCAGTGCCGAACGTCAACAGAAAGACGGCGAGAATTCCCAGCACAGCGCTCATCGGCCACTCCGGCGCTGCGGGACCTGCTCAATCCAAGATGAGCCGGGGTTGTGACTTGAAGCGTCCGACACGGCGGACACAACTCCTTCCAGAATCAGCTCCCAGGTTCGGAGCACTGGAGACTAGCGTAACCTCAACCCACACCGGATGCGCGACAAGGCAGCCACCAGGTGGACACACCCTAGTCGCGGACCTCTTCGTGCAGCTCAGCCCGGGTCTCGCCGTCGTCGTCGGCGACGGTCATGGTCAGCTCGCCGATCCGGCCGGCAGCACGGAGATCCCGCTGGGCGAGGCGGATCCGGTCGACATGACCGTCCGGGAGCCGAAGCGACACGTGACCCAGCGAAGCGCGCATCGACAGCCGGTGTGCGTTCTTCAAGCCACGCACCGCGGACAGCGCCGCGCCGACAGCCGACAGGACCTGAGGGTCCCCGCCCGCGGGCAGTTCGTCCTGGGTCGGCCACTCGGCGCGATGCACCGATCCGTCATGCGTCCACGACCACACCTCCTCGGTGACGAACGGCATGAACGGCGCCAGCAGCCGCAGCTGGATCGACAGCGCCAAGTCGAGCGCGGCACGCGCCGAGGCCGCGCCCTCGCCCGATCCGTCGCGCTCCTCGTCTCCGTAGGCCCGTTCCTTGACCAGCTCCAGGTAATCGTCACAGAAGGTCCAGAAGAATCGCTCGATGGCTTCCAGGGCGGTGGTGTAGTCGTAGCCGTCCAGCGCTTCCGTCGCCACGCGCATCGCCTCGCCCAGAGCCGCCAGCATGCTGAGATCGAGTGGATCGGTAATCTCGGCCGTTCCGGGCGGCGTAGCACCGCGATCCGCCAGGCCACGGATGAACCGCCCCGCGTTGAGCACCTTCATCGCCAGCCTGCGCCCGACCTTCATCTGCGCCTCGTCGAACGGGGTGTCCCGGCCCGGGCGCGCGCCCGCCGCCCGCCAGCGGACCGCGTCTGCGCCGTACCGCTCGATGACACCGACCGGCGTCGTGGCGTTCCCGACCGACTTGCCCATCTTCTTCCGGTCCGGGTCCACCACGAAGCCGGAGATGGCGACCCGCCGCCACGGCAATGAGCCGTTCTCCAGATGTGCCCGCAGCACACACGAGAACAGCCAGGTCCGGATGATCTCGTGCGCCTGAGCATGCAGATCCATCGGGAAGGTCCGGGCGAACAGGTCCGGATCGCGTTCCCACCCGCACACGATCTGCGGCGTCAGCGACGACGTCGCCCAGGTGTCCATCACGTCCGGGTCCGCCACGAACCCTCCCGGTGTCCCGCGCTGCGACTCGTCATACCCGGGCGGGGCCTCCGAGGCGGGGTCGACCGGCAGGTCGGCCTCCGCCGGCGACAGCGGCTCGTCGTAGCGAGGACACCCGTCGGCGTCCAACGGATACCAGACGGGGATCGGGACGCCGAAATAGCGCTGCCGACTGATCAACCAGTCACCGGTCAGCCCGCCGACCCAATGCTCATAACGATGGCGCATGTAGTCCGGCACCCAGGCCAGCTCACGTCCCCGGTCCAGCATCTGACGGCGCAGCCCGCTGTCCCGCCCGCCGTTGCCGATGTACCACTGGCGACTGGTGACGATCTCCAGCGGCCGGTCGCCCTTCTCATAGAACTTGACCGGGTGTGTGATCGGGCGTGGCTCGCCGACCAGCAGTCCCGTCTCCCGCAGCCGCTCGACGACGCGTCGGCGCGCCTGGGCCACCGTCGATCCGGCCACCACGCGGTACGCCTCGGCCGGGACGCCGTCCGGCGCTTCGGGCAGCATGCGGCCGTCTCGCCCGATCACCGCGCGCACCGGAAGGTCGAGCTCCCGCCACCACGTCACATCGGTGACGTCGCCGAAGGTGCAGACCATGGCGATCCCGGTCCCCTTGTCCCGGTCTGCCAGCCGGTGCGCCATGATCGGCACGGCGACGTCGAACAGCGGCGTACGAGCCTGCCTGCCCAGCAGTGCCGTGTACCGCTCGTCGTCGGGATGGACCACCAGCGCGACGCAGGCCGGCAGCAGTTCCGGACGCGTCGTGTCGACGTGGATCTCACCATCCGGCCCGGCGAACGCGATCCGGTGGAACGCCCCGGGACGTTCCCGGTCCTCCAGCTCCGCCTGCGCGACCGCGGTTTGAAAGGTGACGTCCCACAACGTCGGCGCCTCCGCCTGGTACGCCTCGCCCCGCGCCAGGTTGCGCAGGAACGCGCGCTGGGAGACCGTGCGCGCGGTCTCACCGATGGTCGTGTACGTCAACGACCAGTCGACGGAGAGACCGAGACGTCGCCACAGCTCCTCGAACGTCTGCTCATCGCGCGCGGTGAGCCGCTCGCACAGCTCGATGAAGTTCTTTCGGGAGACCGGCCGCTTGGGCGTCGACGTCGATCCTCGCCTTCCGGCGTCCGGCGGTGCGGCCTGATCGTCCACGACGAACTCCGGGTCATATGGCAGCGATGGGTCGCACCGCACGCCGTAGTAATTCTCGACCCGCCGCTCGGTGGGCAGGCCGTTGTCGTCCCAGCCCATTGGATAGAAGACGGCTCGCCCGCGCATCCGCTGATAACGGGCGACGATGTCGGTGTGCGTGTAGGAGAAGACATGGCCCACATGCAACTCGCCCGACGCCGTGGGCGGTGGGGTGTCGATCGAGTAGACCTCATCCCGGCCGGCGGCGTGGTCGAACCGGTAGGTTCCACACTGTTCCCAGCGCTCGGACCAGGTCTCCTCGAGGCCGTCAAGGGTGGGCTTGTCCGGTGTGTGGTCGGGCATGGATGGCTCCGTACTGATCGGCCCGCCGACGCGCGGGTCACGCACGGCCGGCGAGGTGAAGGGGAAGGTGTATGAAGAATCGAACGGATGGAGGCGGCGCTCAGCGGCGCACGGATACTCGCGCCCGGACGGAGCCGGTGCGGGCGCAGATCATGATCCGGTCGAACATGCCGACAACTGTACCCGGCGACCGGCCGGCACGGGTAACCTCGATCCATGCGACTGAGCCACCTCGGCCTGCCGGTCAGCGATGTGCTGCGTAGCCAGGGGTTCTACGCGTCCTACTTCGGCTTCGACCCGGATACCGCGACCCGTTTCGAGGACGACACGGTCATCATCCGCAACGCAGACGGGTTCGATCTCGCTTTCCACCCCGTCGCGCGGGTGGACCCTCAACCGGAGTTTCTGCATTTCGGTTTCCGGCTGGCCTCGGCGGAGGAAGTCCGGGGTGTACGGGAACGGCTCGAGGCGGACGGCTCGACCATCATCGACCGATGGGACGAGCCGGCCTACGTCGGCTTCAAGGTGCTCGACCCGGATGGTCACCGGGTCGAGGTCTACTGGGAGCCGCCGCAGGCCGGCCAGCTCTGACGCGGTTCAGGGCCGAATCTCGTAAGCGATGTTCACGGCGCTCTGCGCGGCGCGCCGGATGCGGGTGAACCCCGCGTCGGCGGCGATCTGCCGGATGGCGGGCTCATCCACCGACGGATACCCGGGCGGTCGCCCGCTCGGCCGCGGCGAGGTCCTTCGGGCGGCCAGAGACGCGATCGGACGCAACCTCAAGAGCGTTCAGCGATCCACGAGGCAACCCGTCGACGGAGCACCGGCAGACTGATCGTGGCGGCACCGAGGACGGCGTCGTGGAAACCCTTGAGGTCGAACCGGGCACCCAGTTTGGCCTCCGCCTCGGCGCGCTGCTCCAGGATCTCCCGCTGACCCACCTTGTACGCCAGTGCCTGACCAGGCATCCCGATATATCGGTCGACCTCCACCGCGATCGTCACCGGATCTATCGGCGCGTACTCGGTCATGAAGTCGATCGCCTGCTGGCGGCTCCAGCCGCGCGCGTGCAGTCCGGTGTCCACGACCAGCCGGCAGGCCCGCCACGCGTCGGACGCCAGCATCCCCAGCCGGTCGAGGTCGTCGGCGTAGAGCCCCATCTCGTCCGCCAGCCGTTCGGTGTACAACCCCCAGCCCTCGATGTACGCGGTGTGGCCGACGCCCATCCGGCGGAACTGCGGCAGATCGGTGCGTTCGGTGGCGATGGCCAGCTGCAGGTGGTGGCCGGGGATCGCCTCGTGGTACGCGATCGCCGCGGTCTGGTAGCGGCGCTGCTCGGTCGGGTTGTGCAAGTTGACGTTGTACGTGCCCGGCCGGCTCCCGTCGGCGGCCGGCGGCAGGTAGTACGCCGGCGGCACATCCGCGGCGAGGTAGTCCGGCACCGGGATCAGCTCGCACGGTGCCTGCGGCAGGATGCCGAACCAGTCGTCCATGACGCCCGTTGCCTTCTCCAGGCAGGAGCGGGCGTGCGCGAGCAACTCGTCGGCGTGCCGGTAGCGCAGATCCGCGTCGCCCAGCATCCGCTCGAAGATCTCCGCCACGTTCGACGTCCCGAACACTCGCTCACCGACGTCGGCGAACTCGGCCCGGATCGACCGCGTCGCCTGTTCGAGGCCGATCTCGTGCAGCTCGTCGGCGGTCAGCGGCAACCCGGTGTGCAGTTCGATCAGTGCCTGATAGATCTCGTCGCCGTCGGCGATGTGGGCCAGCCCGGCCCGCTCGTCCGGCCGGGCCACCGGCTCCAGTTCGGTGGCGAACACGTCGCGGTACCGCGCGAACGCGGGCCGCAGGGTCTCCCGGACGGCATCGGACAGCTGGGAGCGCCATTCCCGCTCCCCGGCCCAGTCCGCCGGTCCGGCGAGGTTGACGAATGGGTCCTGCTCCAGCGGAGAGGCGAGGTAACCCTCCACCTGGTTCCGCGACCGGGTGACATTGATCCGGGCCGGTGTACGGCCGGCTGCGACTCCGTCCCGGTAGCGTTGCGCCGCCTGGTCCAGCATGCGCGCCATGGCGTCGACCCTGGCCACGGCCATCCTCGCGTGTTCGGGTTCCGGCGCCTGCAACTGGCCCGCTCCGACCAGGAGGGTCGCATGCGCACCCTGCATCTGATCCGAGGTGAGCTCCACCAGCCGAGCGTCGACAGCGCGGATGTTATCGGTCAACTCGCCGATCAGCAGATCACGGGTGATGGCGTCGACCTCGGCGAGCCCGTCTTCGGGGACCGCGCGAGCGCGGTCTCGCAACTCGACCCAGTGCCGCCGTCGCTCTTGCTCGGCCTCGATCGAGAGGTCATCGGCCCGGTCGTCGAAGCGATGGTCACCGAGAAGCGAGGCGTAGAGCGGCTGGGATTCCAGAAAAGCCCGCCAGTAGGCCTCCGCTGTCGCGCGGACGGTACCCGGGGCGTCGGCGGTATGGTCGGCAGTCATACGCCTATCCTGCCTGCCGCGGCTGACAGCTGTTCACCGGTGCCCCGCATGTCGGCTTTCCGTTCGATGAGAGGCTCCTCATCCAAAGGGCGGGCGCCTCTCATCCAAGCACGCGAAGATGGTGTCCATGGCCGATCAGAGCGCCCTGCCCGACGCCATGCTGGCCCTGCTGACCGGGCCGGACGTCGACGAGCTGCTGGCGGCCGCACTGGCACCGGCCGGTGCACGGCTCGAGCAATGGACCGTCCGCGACGTCGACCACCGTCCCGGCCGGCGCACCACCGTCTCCTACGCGGTACACGTCGCCTGGCCCGGCGGTGTACGCGCGGAGACGTTCGCGGCGACCGTCACTCCAGGTGGCACGCCTGCCCAGGAGGCCAGCACGGACCGGCTGGTGGTGACCGACGGCGACCACGAAATCGAGGTATGGCGGTTCCCCTTCGACGCGGAGCTGCCGGCGCTGGCGGCCATGTGTTTCGAAGACTCGGCGATTCAGACCTTGCGCAGTCTCGGGATCGACGCAGCGGGTGCGCACGTGGACGTGCTGTCCTACCGGCCGCGCAAACGGGCGGTGATCCGGGTCAGCAGGCCCGGCGCTACCTGGTACGTCAAGGTGCTCCGGCCGGCTGTCGGGGCGGAGATGCGCCGCCGGCACGAGCTGTTGACCGACGCCGGTCTCCCGGTACCGGTCTGCCTTGCCGCGCGCGACGATGGCCTGCTGGTCCTGTCCGAGGTGCCAGGTACGCCGCTCGGCTCGGCGCTGACCGTGACGGGAGCCGCCGCCTGCGATCCGATGGACCTGATCTCCATGCTCGACCGGCTACCCGCCGAGCTGCTCGCCTTGCCGCGGCGACGGCCGTGGGCCGAGTATGCACAGCATTACGCCGGTGTGATCGCTTCTACACTGCCGAGCGAAGCGGCGCGAGTGCACGACGTCGCCGCCGAGATCGACGTGGCGCTGAGCGCATACGCCGGCGGCACCGTCGAGCCGACGCACGGCGACTTCTACGAGGCCCAGTTGATGGTGGACGATGGCCGGATCACCGGGTTGCTCGACGTGGACACCGCGGGCCCGGGGCGTCGGGTGGACGACCTCGCCTGCATGTTGGCGCACCTCTCGCTGCTCACCATCCTCGAGACGGGGGCGGCACGAGGAGCGCGGGAAGCGCTGGAATGGTGGACACCGGTATTCGATCGCCGAGTGGACCCGCGCGAGCTGCGGGTGCGCACCGCAGGTGTGATCGTCTCGCTAGCGACCGGCGCGTTCCGCTCTCAGGAGGCCGGGTGGGAACGCTCGACCTCTGACCGGCTCACCCTGGCTCGGCTATGGCTCGACGCCGCCGGCGGGCTCCGGATCCCTGTCTGAGAATCCTCTCATCTGCTTCTCCTGGTCAACTCATGCCCGACGGCGAGGATCGAAGAGTCAGTGCACAGGGCGAGCACTCGCCCGCCGAGAAGGAAGAGAGAAGTATGCAGGCCAAGAAGAAGTGGATCGCCGTCGGTACGCTCGCCGCCTTGGGGCTGGGCACCGGATCTGCCGTGGCCATCCCGGCGATGGCCGCCGACGACGCCGCGCCCCGGCTGAGCGCCACCAGCTCCGTCGGAGACGACGCCGACGATCAGGGCGCGGACGCCGGCGCATCCAACGCCGACGACAGCCCGAACACGCCCAACACACCGAACACCCCCAACACACCGAACACGCCCAACACACCGAACACCCCCAACACTCCGAACACACCCAACACACCGGACAGCCCGAACACCCCGGCGTCCCCCGCGTCGCCGGACTCGGCGGACTCGGCCGACTGAGTCGCCCTCCAAGTCCCAATGATCATGAACACTTGCCGTGCTATATGTACGGCAAGTGTTCATGATCAACGGGGTTCACTCGGCGAGGCGGTAGCCGACGCCCCGGACGGTCACGAACCGCTCGTTCCCCAGCTTGCGCCGTAGATAGCGCACATACACATCGACCACGTTGGAGCCGGGGTCGAAGTCGTAACCCCATACTCGGCTGAGCAGCTGCTCCCGGCTGAGCACCTGACCGGGGTTACGCAGGAACGTCTCCGCAAGCGCGAACTCGCGCGCGGACAGCTCCACCGTTTTTCCGTCCACGTCGGCCCGCCGTGACCGCAGATCGAGAGAGAGCCCGCCATGACGCAGCACGGTCGCCTCCGGCGCCCGATCGGTGTCCCGGAGCCGGAGCCGGATACGAGCGAGCAGTTCCTCGAACCGGAACGGCTTGGCCATGTAGTCGTCCGCGCCGCCGGAGAGTCCTGCCACGGTGTCGGTGATCGAGTCACGCGCGGTGAGGATGATCACCGGGATGTGGTTGCGCGCCTCCCGCAGTTGCCGCAGTACCGCGAAGCCGTCCATCGCCGGCAGCCCGATGTCCAGCACCAAGAGATCGAAGCCTCCGGTCATGGCATAGTCGAACGCCGCCCGCCCGTCGGCCACGACGGTCGGTGTCATCCCGGCCGACCGCAGACCCTTCTCGATGAAGGAGGCGATGCGCGCCTCGTCCTCGGCGATCAGGATGGTGCTCATGGCGTGTTCTCCGTGGTGATGTCGTCGTCCCGGCCGGCCGAGACGATGCGGACAGCGGGAAGCTCGATGGTGAAGACGCTGCCGTATCCGGGCGTGCTGCGCACCGTGGCGCTGCCGTGATGCGCTTCCGCGATCGCGCGGACAATGGCCAGCCCCAGGCCGGATCCGTCGTGCCGCCGCGAGTTCCCGTGCGCGAACCGTTCGAAGATGGACTCCGCCTGAGCCGGATCGATGCCTGGGCCGGAGTCCCGGATCCACAGCCGCACCGCGCGTCCCGGGTCGATCTCGCTGCCGATGGCCACCGTGTCGTCCGTATCCGTGACGGCCAGCGCGTTCGAGACGAGTTGAAGCAGCGCCTGAGTGATCCGCTGCTCGTCGAGCTCCACCAGAGCCTCAGCCCGGGTGTCCACAGCCCACCGCCGCTCGCCCATGCCCTGCGCCTTGTCCAGTACATCGTCCACCAGCCGGCCCAGCTCGACCGGTTGCGGCCGCACGAAATCCGGCCGCTGCGACTTCGCCAGCAGGATGAGGTCTTCGACCAGGCGATGCATCCGATCGAGTTCGTCCAGGGCAAGGTCCCGGGTCTCGGCGACGTCGTCCGGGTCAGCGGCATCCATCAACTCCAGATGGCCACGGATGATGGTGATCGGCGTCCGCAGCTCGTGCCCGGCATCATCGAGCGCCTCGCGCTGGGCGTTGAACCCGGCCTCTAACCGGTCGAGCATCTCGTTCACCGTGTGACCGAGACGGGACACGTCATCACCGCCGTCCACCGGGATGCGTCCGGAGAGATCGGTGTCACTGATCCGCTGCGCGGTCTCCCGCAACAGCCGCAGCGGGGCCAGCAACCTGCCCACCACAGCCCACGCGACGCCACCGATCAGCAGCAGTGACGCGCCCGCTGCCAGCACGTACGTCCGATAGGAGTCAACCAGGTCCGCATGCTCACGGTCCCGGGAGTACGCCACCACATACATCCCGGTGGCCGGATCACCGCTGACGGTCACCGGAACCGCCACGTACCGCAGCGAGCCGGACGCCCCGTCCACGGTACGGGCCCGGATGCCCGCCTCCGGGCCCTGCTCCGCGACGGCGCCCAACAGCGGCGCGTCGTCCTGTAGCCGCAGATCTGCACTGGACGGGACCCAGGCCACCTCCCCGTCGACCAGGCCGAGCATGCCCTCGTTCGCACCGGGCACGTTGCGCTGCAGAGCGACGAAAAGCAGCCGATCGACCGAGGTGAACGGCGCTGCGGTCTGCGGGTCGACTCCGGACTCCGCCAGCCCGCGAAACTCCTCCACCTCCTGCGCCAGGTTCTCATCGATGCGGTTGTCCACCCGTTCCCGTTGAACCAGGTAGGAGAGTCCGCCGGCCACCACGAGCCCGATCGCGGCGGCTCCCAGCACCGCCGCCAGCACACGTGCCCGGACCGTGAGCCCGCGGCGGATGCGCGCGGGTGCGGCGTCAGCCTCGGCGCTCAGGTGTCGTCCCGATCGTCGTCGCGGTTGTCATCGTCATCGCGGTCGTCATCGTCATCGTCATCGTCGTCATCGTCATCGTCGTCATCCTCGTCGTCGTCATCATCGTCGCAGTCATCGTCATCGTCGTCATCACCGTCGGGAGTACACGGCGGTCGCGGTGTGACGGTGGTCGGCCCTTCGCCGGCCGACGGCGGTGAGCTCGGCGTGCCGGTCGTGGACGACTCCGCCGATGGGGACCGCGATGGTGGCGACGTGGGTGCTCCAGACTGGTCCGGCGTCGCGTCGGCGGTCGGGGTGACGCTCACCGGATCGCCGAGGTCCGGCCCGTCGTCTGGGCCCGCCAGCACCGCCGCCACACCGACGACGGCGGCGGCCAGCAGCGCCGCGACGGCCGCGGCAAGGGTGGCGATCGACTTCACGGACACGACAGTGGACCTTCTAGGCGAAGCAGAGATGAGAGCTCGATGAGACGGTTCTCATCATCTCTCCGCGTCGGCCCCGGCCACCAGCGGTTCCAGCAACAGATCCGGGTGCCGACGCTGCACCGAGTTGAGCCGCCACTTGTCGCTGAACAGCGCGAGCACGGCACCGTCGCCACGATTGGCGACCTCGACGTCATGCTCGGCGTCGAGCGTTGCCCGGTCGTCCGCCCGCGTCCGTCGCGCCAGCGTGTACGGCAGCCGCTCCAACGTGACCGCCGCGCCGAACTCGTGCTCCAGCCGGTGCGCGGCGACCTCGAACTGCAGCGGCCCGACCGCGGCCAGAATGGGCGCCGCGTCCCCACGCAGGTCGGACCGGAGCACCTGCACCACACCTTCGTGCGCCAGCTGCTCGATCCCCTTGCGGAACTGCTTGGACTTGCTGGTGTCCCGGGCCCGGCAGACGGAGAAGTTCTCCGGCGCGAACGACGGCATCGGCGGGAACTCGACGGAGGCTTCCTTGGCGTGCAGCGTGTCCCCGGGCCGAAGCGCCGACGCGTTCACCAGCCCGACAATGTCACCCGGGTAGGCGACGTCGACGGTATCCCGGTCCCGTCCGAAGATCGCCTGTGCGTACTTCGTCGCGAACGGGCGGCCGGTGGCCGCGTGGGTGACCACCGACCCGCGCTCGAACCGCCCCGAGCACACCCGGACGAACGCCACCCGGTCCCGGTGCGCCTTGTCCATGCCGGCCTGCACCTTGAACACCAGCCCGGAGAACGGCTGGTCCAGATCGTGCGGCGTCCCATCGACATCGGGTCGTGCCGCCGGCGGCGGGGCCAGCTGGACCAGCACATCCAGCAGGCGCGCCACGCCGATGTTGGACACCGCGGCGCCGAACAGCATCGGGGTCGTCTTGCCGGCGAGGAACGACGCCTCGTCGTACTCGTCCAGCAGCTCGGCCTCCTCTACGGCGGCCTGCCACTCGTCGCCGTGTGCCGCTGCCGCCTCGTCCGGAGTGAGCCGGTGCTCGGCGGAGATGCGGGCACCACCGGGCGCCCGCTCGAACGTCATCATGTCACCGCTGCGACGGTCGAGCAGACCGGTGAAGTGACCCGCCTCGCCCACCGGCCAGTTCAGCGGTGTGGCGCGCAGCCCGATCCGCTCCTCCAGCTGGTCGCACAGATCCAGGGCATGCAGGCCGGGCCGGTCCCACTTGTTGATGAAGGTGATCACGGGTATCCCCCGGTGCCGGCAGACGTCGAACAGCTTCAGCGTCTGCGGCTCCAGGCCCTTGGCGGCGTCGAGCAGCATCACCGCACAGTCCACTGCCGCCAGTACCCGGTAGGTGTCCTCGGAGAAGTCCGCGTGGCCCGGGGTGTCGAGCAGGTTGATCACGTGGTCGCCGTATTCGAACTGCAGCGCCGCCGAGGTGATAGAGATGCCACGTGCCTGCTCCATCTCCATCCAGTCGGAGACGACGCTCTTCCGGCCCGCCTTGCCGTGCACGGCACCGGCCTCACCGATCACGCGTGCGTGCAGCGCCAGGGCTTCGGTGAGGGTCGACTTGCCGGCGTCGGGATGGCTGATGACCGCGAACGTCCGGCGCCGCCCGGCCTCGCCTGCTACCGAGTTCGCCACTGTGCCGCCCGCCGTCATCGGGACATCCTGGCATGCCGGCGCTGACGGGAGAGTTCGGTGCGCAGATCGGCCGCAAGGGCCTCGGCGGTCTCCAGCTGCGCACGCAGCGCGCTGCAGCGCTGTTCCGCCGCTGAGCGGTACATGCTCAGCCGATCGATGATCTCGCCGCGCGCGCCCGGCTGCTCGTCGTCCTGCTCGTCGTCCCGCTCGTCGTCGGAGAGCCGATCGAGCAAGGACAGCAGATCCCCCATCTCCTCCAAGGAGAACTCGAGCGTCTTCATCCGTTTCACCAGGTTGAGTCGCGCGACGTCGGGCTCGGCGTAGAGCCGGAACCCACCCGGCGTACGCGCCGACGGCCGGACCAGCCCGACCTCCTCGTAGTAGCGGATGGTGCGCAACGACAGCCCCACCCGTTCGGCGACCTCACCGATCTGCATGTGCCGCAGGGACACGAACTACCTCTCATCGACTCTCGGCAAAAGGTCGATTCTACCCTCACGTCAGAGATCCAGTCGAAATCGAGCTGCCGCACACGCCACGCCATGTCCACGGCGACTCTGCCCTCACGTTACGGTAGAGTGCGAGGACGTGGACGTCACCAGGCTCGAAATCGCCGACGCAATCGAAGACGCGTTCAACGCGCCCCCTGCCAGCAAGGCTGACCTGCTCGCGCAGGCCACGGCCAAACGCGCACGCGTGGAACTGCTCGACACCCTGAACCGGCTGCCCGAACGCGATTACCGCAATCTCCGTGACCTCTGGCCACATCTGGCGGGGGTACCGGTGGGCGACTGAACCATCGAGGGTCCCGGCCGCCCGAGGCTGCACGAGCCGGCATCCGGAACCGGCTCGCTACAGTTCGCTGAACGGCTTGGCGTACTCGAAGCGGCCGCGGATCGACGGTTGGTACGCCGAGAGCGATCGCACCTGGAAGTGGGCACCCCAGTTGGGATCCGGTGGCAGGATGCCGAATTCGCTCGCCGGGCGGAACCCGAACCGGGGGTAGTAATCCGTGTGCCCGAGCAGCACCACGATCGGCTCGTCGAGTGCATCGGCGGCGCCCAGCACCGCGTGCATGAGCGCACCCCCGACGCCCTGACCTTGGTAGGCGGGCAGCACACCCAGCGGCCCCAGACCCAATGCGGGATGCTCCTCGACACGTGCGCGGGTGCAGACGACGTGCCCCACCACGTCGGTGCCGTCGACTGCGACCAGCGACAGTGCGGGGATCCAGCCGTCGTCGGCGCGGAGCGCATCGACCAGCCCGGCCTCCACCGGGCGGCCGGACTCCGTCGCCGGCGCGAACGCCACCTCATGCACGGCTCGGATGGCATCGATATCGGCAGCGGTCTCACGGCGGATCAGCACGCCAGCAGCATGCCAGGTCATGGTGGCGACCGCACCCGATTTCCCGGACGCCTGAATGATCATCGAGGATGTCAGGGGTGATGGCACCACCGATCCTCGATGATCATGGGGGCTCTATCCTGCGCCCATGACGCCTGACGATCGGACGCTGCACTACTTCCGCACCGTGTATGCGACCGGTTCCATCCGGGCTGCGGCCCGTCAGCTGGGCATGGCCCCGTCGGCGGTGAGCCGCAAGGTCGCCGAGCTGGAGCGACGGCTGGGCGCCAGCCTGCTCGAGCGCAGCGCCCGCGGCATCCGCCCCACCGAGGCCGGCGATCTCCTGAGTTGGGTCATACGCCTTAGTGCCTTGGGCTTGGGGTGTGGATGGCGTCGATGAGGGCCTTGTGGTCGTTGTTGAGTGCGGGCGGGAAGGTCTGGATGTTGCCGTTGATTTCGATGGTTGCCG
>NZ_JAAGOA010000011.1 GCF_010550675.1 Phytoactinopolyspora halotolerans
ACACCGGCAAGAAGAACGCCGAACGCAACGCCGCCTGCCGGGCCACCAGCTTGGACTGCAACACCGCCGCCAACACGAACGGCACCGGAACCAACACCAACAACGTCCCCGCCGTATACAACGCCGTATTCCGCAACGCAGTGAAGAACGTGCTATCAGAGAACAACCGGCGATAATTACTGAACCCGCTCCACTCACTGACACCAATACCCTCGATGTCCTGGAAACTCAGCACCACGGCATAACCCACCGCATAAACCCGGAACACCCCGAACAACACCAAAAACGGCAACATGAACACCAACGCCACCACCCACCGGCGATGGAAAAACGGCGTCTTGGGGCGCTTCGGACGATTGTGCTGCAGAGCTTGCTGCGTCGTGATTGTCGACATCGTGTGCTCGCTTATTCGTCGATCGACCGTACCGAATCGGTGGCGCGCTCCAGCGCTTCCTGGGGATCGGCTCCCTCTTCGATCACCTCGTACGCGACGTTCTCGCCGAGCTCGGTTGTCGCCTCCGGGTAGCGCGGGCCGGTGTACTCAGGCGCCAGCCGGTCGAACATGTCCAGCAGGTTTGTCATGACCGGCTCGTTGTTGAACCACGGGTCGGGCTCGGTCAGTGCCGGGTCGTCGTAGACGTCGTTGCGGAACGGGTCGAATCCGAGGTCGGTCCACAGCGCGACCTGCGCCTCCTCGGTGAGCTTCGCGAACCCCAGGAACTGCTTCGCCGCGTCGAGCTTGTCCTCATCGATCTGCGTGGTGATCGCCGTGCCGGTGCCACCGCCCATCGTGCTGATGTTCCCCCCGGGCTCGAACTCCGGCAGCGGACGGACCAGGATGTCGCCCTCGGTGTCCGGCATGAAGTCCTTGAAGCGGATCATGTACCACTGCGGCATCCACACCGAGGCGTATTCACCGTTGTTGAACGCCTCGTAATAGGTGGGTTCGTGGTTCTCACCGCCCGGCGTGGGTTCGGCGATGCCGTGCTCGTGCACCATGTCGGAGATCAACTGAACAGCCTCGACGTTCTGGGGGCTGTCCAGGATCAGCTCGTTGTTCTCGTCGTAGACACCGCCGCCGTTCTGCTTCATCAATCCCAGCAGCGTGCTGGCGGACGCCGGCTCCACCGAGGTCATCATCGCGTCCGTGTTCTCCACCACCTGCTTGCCGGCCTCGATGTAGTCGTCCCAGGTGACGATCTCATCGGCGTCGACGCCGGCCTCGTCGAGAACGGCCTTGTTGTAGTACATGACATACGTGCCGAGGTGGTAGTCGATCCCGTACTCCACGCCATCGGACTGGTAGGGCGCGAGTCGCTCCTCCACCAGCTGATCGCGATGTTCGTCCACGACGTCGGTGAGCGGATGCAGCTGCACGTCACCGCGGACGAAGGTGCCGAACCTGCCGATCTCGATATCCACGATGTCCGGCGCGCCGGCACCGGACTGCAGCGCGACCAGCAGCCGGTCGTGCATCTCCCCGAAATCGGCGATGGATGAGTTGATGACGATGTTGTAATCCGAGTTCTCCGCGTTGAACTCCTCCGCCCGCTCCTTCATGAAGTCGGCATGGGCGTCGACGAAGGTCCAGAACTCGAGCTCGATCTCCTCACCCTCATGCTCCGGGTCGGCCTCCATCGTGTCTTGTTCGCCTCCGCCGTCTTCGAGATCGGAGACGCTTCCGCCGCTGTCACATGCCGCGGCCAGCGTCGCCGTCGCGGTGAGGATGCCCAGCAAGGAGAGCTTCATCCTGCGTCGATGATTGGCGGTTCGGGTGAGCTGTGTTCCGGTACGTGTGGTCATCGCCTTTGAATCCCTTCGTCTGTGGCGCATGCGCGGAGCATGCAGATAGTGGGTCAATGAGTAGTGGCCTTCGGAGTGGTCGTCGGCCCGGAGATCTCCAGACCGACGACCGTCCGCGTCGCCGGTGCTAGCCCTGCTTGAACAGAAGCGGAGCGAAGTCGACGAGGTTCTTCTGCCACACATCCCAGCCGTGCGGGCCAGGAGTCGGACCGTCGAACTCGTACTCGATTCCGAGTTGGTCCATGGTCTCCAGCGAGGTCATGAACCCCGGATACACGAAGTCCGTGACATCGCCGACGTACAGCTTCAACAGGGTGGTGCCGTCGTTGATGGCGTCCGCGTCGACCCCTTCAGCGCTGCCGAAACCGGCTGAGAACACTCCGATGTACGCGAACTCGCCTGGATGCGACTTGAGCACGCCGTACGTCTGTCCACCGCCCATCGAGAGTCCGGCAAGGGCTCGCCGCGACGGGTCGTCGGAGACGTTGTAGTTCTCGTGTGTCGCCGGAACGATGTTGTCGAGTAGCTCGGCGGTGAAATTCGAGACGTTGCCGTTGCTCATCACGACCACCATCGGCTCGAGGTTTCCATCGAGGAAGTGGTTGTCGAGGATCTGCTTGGCACGTCCCATCTCGATCCAATCGGTGTAGTTCTGGCCGCCGCCGTGCTGCAGGAAGAAGACCGGGTAGGGCTCGTCGCGTCCGGGATCGTAGCCGGGCGGGGTCCACACGTAGGAGGTGCGCTCCCCGCCGGCGACGGAGCTGTGATAGGTCATCTCGTGCACGTCGCCACCCTGACCGTCGGGAACGTCGGTGAGCATGCGCGCCGATTCGCCAGGTACGAGGAAGGTGCTCCATGTCGGCTCCGACGTGATGCTCGTCGGATTCCCCGTGTCCTTGACCGCTTGCATGTCAACGATGAGGCGGTAGTGGTAGAAACCCGGTTCGAGCGGGCCCATGGTGCCACGCCACCGGTCACCCGCGCGGGACAACTCCACGCGAGTCCAGCTTCCTCCCGGCGCCCAGTTGCCCCATACGGTGACGTGCTCGGCGTCGGCGAACTCGGTAGTGGTCTCGAATGTGACGAACGTGTTGCCTTCGGCGTCCTCGCTGAGCCACGGTGTCGGGGTCGTGCCGGCCGGGGGAGTGGTGAACTCACTGTCCAGCGGCAGATGACCGGGGCTGGGGCCGTGGTCCGGCACCTCCCGGAACAGCCGTTGTGCGAAGTCGATCAGGTTCTCCTGCCACGCATCCCAGTTGTGACCGGCGTCCGGGTTGACCCCATCGAACTCGTACTCGACCCCGGCCTCGTCGAGCTCGTTCATGAGCCGGTAGTTCGCGTTGTACGCGAGATCGGTGACGTTGCCGGTGTACAGGCGGAGCAGTGTGGTGCCCTGGTTGATCGCGTTAGCGTTAACATCGCTGGCGTCGCCGAAGCCCGCGAACGAGCCCACGTAGGCGAACCTGCCAGGGCGATCGAAGAGGGTGCTCAGGGTCTGGTAGCCACCCATGGACAAGCCGGCGAGCGCCTGCTGGGAAGGCTTGTGAGAGATGTTGTACTCGTGGCGGGCCGCCCGCATGATGTTCTGGAACAGTTCCTTCTGGAAATCCTGCACGTTGCCGTTGCCCATCACCACGACCATGGGCTCCATGTCACCGCGGATCGTGAGATTGTCGAAGATCTGCTGTGCTCGCCCGACCTCGACCCAGTCGCGGTAGCTTTGACCACCGCCGTGCTGCAGATAGAGCACCGGGTAGGGCTCCTTGCGGGCGGGATCGTAACCCGGCGGAGTCCACACCAATGCGGACCGCGTCTCGCGCGCGCCCTTGCTCCGGTAGGTCATGGTCTCGACTGTGCCGCCTTGGCCGTCCGGAACGTCGGCCAGAAGCTCCGCGGAGTCACCGGCGATCAAGAATGTGCTCCACTCCGGCTCGGACTCCACGGTCGTGGGGTTGGTCGGATCCTTGAAGGTCTTCGTGTCGTCTGCTGTGATCTGGTAGTAGTACAGGCCTGGCTCGAGCGGGCCGATCACCGCCGTCCACGCGCCACCCCGTCGCGCGAGCCCCAGTTCCGCCCAGTTGGATCCCGGGCCGAAATTCCCCTCGGCGACGACCTGCGATGCGTCTCCGACAGTGTCCTGGACATAATCCGCGGGAACGCTGAATGTCGCGAAGCCGTCATCACTCACGCTGAGCCATGGCGTATCCGCCGCAGCCGGCCGCACTGCGATCAAGGTCGCGGCGATCACCAAGGCGGTGACGAAGAACGCTGCGACGCGCCGGTGCACAGCCGGCCGGCGTAATGGTCTTTGACGAGATGCGATCACCATTGACTTCTCTCCTTCTTCGTCCACCGTCGCGCGGCTGAACACGCCGTGCGCGGTGGGTACTTCTCGCCGAGAGAACAGTTCCCGGGCGAGCGGAACCGATCGGAGTGCCCGCGATGTTCAGGTGGTCCTTTCCATATCGGCTATGCAGGTCGTGTCGCGGGCGCGGTCGAGCTTTGGTGCGGCATTGCGGTTGTATTGCGTTACCTGCCCGGAGGTGCGGTTGAATCGCGAACCACGAGCTCGGTTGGAACGAATCGCTGCAGCGGTTGCTCGGCGGATCCGGCGACCAGCTCCTGTAGCAAGCGGGCCGCCTCGTATCCAAGTTGGTGCATGGATTGATCGATGGTGGTCAACGCCGGTTGTGCCAGCGCTGACTCCGGGATGTTGTCGAAGCCGACGACCGAGAGGTCGCCGGGGACGTCAAGGCCGAGGTCCCCGGCGACCTCGAGGACCTTCAACGCCATTCCGTCGCTTGCCGTGAAGATCGCCGTGGGACGGTCGTCCGAGTCGAGGAGCGTACGGGCTGGTGCAATCGCCGTCTCGGGGTGGAAGTCGCCTCTGCCGATGAGTGTCGGGTCGACGGTCAGACCCGCGTCGGCGAGGGCCGCGCGATAGCCTTCCTCGCGTGCCCAGGCCGCTGCGAGGCTCGATCGGCCGCCGATGAAGCCGATGCGGCGATGTCCGAGGGTCAGCAAGTGATTCACCGCGGTGACCGCGCCGGCGAGGTTGTCGGCGGCGACCGACGGCATGGTCGAATCACGTACTGGGTCGATGGCGACGACAGGCGTCCTGCTCTTGACCTCGGTCCACGGCGTGACCACGATGCACCCGTCGGTGAGTGTCCCCGACAAGCGGGTGAGATTCCGCTGTTCCCAGCCATGTGAGCGTGTTCCGTATGTGTCGCTGTTGGCGTAGACGATCAAGTCCAGGCCGGTACCGCTGAGCGCCTCCATGACGCCCTTGAGGACCTCGGCGGTATACGACTCGAAACTGTGGGTGACCAGCCCGAAGACGTTGGTACGGTTCCGCCGAAGGCTCGTCGCGACCAGGCTCGACTCGTAGCCCAGCTCCTCGATGGCGGCGCGGACCTGCTCCACCGTGCGGGAGCTGACGCCGTAGTGACCGTTAACAACCCGGGACACGGTGGCGATGGAGACGCCGGCCGATCGTGCGACGTCGCGCACCGTCACCGGACCTCGGACTTCGGTCATGTCACCACCCGTATGTAAACGTTACCGATTACGTTTTCATTGGATTTAACGTTCAACGTAGTGGGTAGCGTTTACATCGGTCAAGACCCTGCGGGGAATCAGCACGCCTGTGCTGGCCATGCTGGTCCGTCGCTCCGTCCTGGTACGACGGTGGCCGCAGATCGACGTCCCTCAGAACCTATCCGAGGGAGGCTTCGTAGGCCTCCTGGTGGAGCTCGAGGTAGCGTTCCAGGCCTAGTCCGTCGAGGTTCTGCAGGTAGCTCTCCCACTCTGCGTCGCTGTCGATGTCGTTGTCTCCGGTGATGAACTGCAGACTGGACTGGTTGACGAAGTCTTCGATATTCGTCTGCAAAGTGGCCAGTTCGCTGCTGACGTCAGGATCGAACCAGACGTTCCAGTACGGGTAGACCTGGTCCTCTGCCTCCTTGCCCTCGTACAGCTTCGTGGCCTCGAAGAGGCGACGTTCGAAACCGTCAGCCGTGTACACGTCCGTGTCGGCAACCTGCGAGTTGCGGAATTCCTCCGTGTCGTTGTACTGAGCCATCGGCCCCCATCCACCGGCTTCATTCGGCTCATCCGGATCCGGCGGAATGTACCTGAACGTCGGCTCCAGGCTTTCGTCGAGAGCGACCTCGCCCTCGGCTGCCGGCTCCCAGCCGATGCCTTCCTGGCCGAACTGCGCGAGAATGTGGCCTTCCTCGCTGAACATGTAGTCGAGGAGCTCGATCGCGGCGACTTGGGTTTCCTCGCTGGCCTCGCTCGTGATCACGAATGTCGCGCCGGCGATGCTGGGCAGGTTGTACGCCGCGTACTGTGCTCCGTCAGGGCCGGTCAGCGGTGGAACGGGGTCGTAGTCCTTGTCGCGGCCGTCCTCCTGATTGAGGGTGACGACGAGGCCGGGATGCTGCACGGTGGCGGCGCCGACGATGGGCGCGTCGGCGTTGTCGCCCTTGGCCAGGAGCGCGTCCCGGTTGTCGGTGAACGCGCCGGGGTCGATGAGGCCCTCGTCGAAGAGGGACGCGAGGTAGCGTAGCCCTTCCCGCCAGCCTTCCTGGCTAGCCTGCAGCTGTACGGAGCCGTCGTTGAGAGCGAGGGTCGACGAGTAGACGTCGGACGCCTGCGGGTTGTACAGGAATGCGTTCATGAAGTAGGGCAGCACGAGGTCCGACGTGCTGCCGGAGAGTGGGATCTCGTCGGCCTTGCCGTTGCCGTTGGGGTCCTCCGTCTTGAACGCCCGCAGCACATCGCGCATCTCTTCGGTCGTGGTCGGAACGTCCAGGCCGAGCTCGTCGAGCCAGTCGGATCTCATCCACAGCTTGGCGTTGTACGAGCAGTGGTAGCAGTCGTTCCACTGAGGCAAGCCGTAAATGCTGCCGTCCGGAGCCGTGGCGAGCTGCTCGAGCTCAGGTGTCCGCTCGAACTCCGCGGTGATGTTCGGGGCGTGTTCGGCGATCAGGTCGTTGAGCGGCACGATCACGCCTTGCTGGCCGAGCCGCTGCAACTCGGTCTTGGAGAACTGATCGACCCATGGGACCAGCATGTAGACATCCGGCAGGTCGCCGCTGGCGAGGGAGATCTGCCGTTTCTCTCTCGCCGCGTTGCCGTCGTATGTAGTGGTCTCGAACGATAACTCGACGTCTAATGTCTCCTCCACATGCTGGGTGAACCAGGCATCCTCTAGATCTCCGTTGGCTCCTTCAGGCGCGAATATCGTTATGGTGCCGTCGTCGGACCCTGCGCCGTCGCCGGAGCAGGCGGCCGGTAGGACGCCGACGAGCAGTGCGGCGAGTGCGACGATCGGTCTTCTGATGGTCGGGATCATGGTGGCACCTCGTTGTTCTGGACGGGACGGGGTGAGTGGTGAATCAGGGCCTCGCGTGCATGGCGAGAACCGGGTGTCGTGGTCAGCCCTTGATCGCGCCCATCGTCGCTCCCTTGGTGAAGTGGCGGGCGATGAAGGGATAGATGAGCAGGACCGGCACGGTGGAGATCACGATGAGTGAGTATTTAAGGAGGTCAGCCAGCTGGCGTCGTTCCATCATCGTGGTCGTGTCGGTACCGCCTTCGGTATTCAGGATCAGGATGTTGCGCAGTACGAGCTGCAGCGGGTAGAGGTCATCGCTCTTGAGGTAGAGCAGCGCATCGAAGTACGAGTTCCACTGGTAGATCGCGTACATGAGTGCGATGACCGCAAGCATCGGCTTGGCGAGCGGGAGAACGACCGACCACAACACCCGCAGGTCGCTGGCGCCGTCGATCTCAGCGGCCTCGAACAGCTCCTCGGGTATCGAATGCCGCAGGTAGGTCCGCGCGATGATCACCTGCCAGACACCTACGGCCTGGGGGAGGATCATCGCCCATCGGGTGTCGAGCATGCCGAGGGACTGGACCACCAGGTACGTCGGGATGACGCCGCCCGCGAACAGCATGGTGAACACGATGATGCGGGTGATGATGCCGCCGCCGACGAAGTCCCGGCGGGAGAGTGGGTAGGCGATCGCGACGGTCAGGCTGACGCTGATGAACGTGCCCACGCTCGTGTAGAAGAGCGAGTTCGCGAAACCGGTGATGACCTGGCTGTTGGACAGCGCCACTTCGTAACCGCGGATGGAGAATTCGACCGGCCACAGCGTGACCCGTCCGGACGAGACCGCGTTCGGACTGCTGAACGAGCTGGCCAGGATATGCAGTAGCGGGATCAGGACCACCGCGAGGAATGTCGACAGGAGCAGGTAGACCCCGAGCATGAACACGCGGTCGACGTTGCTCTCCCGGATCCGGCGACCGGACCGCCGGCGCCTCTTCCCCGTCGACACCATCGTCGGAGTGATCGCGCCGGAGCCGCGGGAGTTGCCGGTGCCGTCGTTCTGCACTGCGGTGGGATCGGCCATCACGGGTCCCCTCCTTTCGTCGGTTTCGATCACCACAGGCCGTGGCCGGACACGCGCTTGGCGATGAAATTGACCGCCACGAGCAGCACGAGATTGATCACCGAGTTGAACAGGCCGACTGCTGCGGCGAGGCTGAAGTCGGCGTTGAGCAGGCCGGTCTTGTAGACGTAGGTCGGGATGATCTCCGAATGGCTCAGATTCAACGGATTCTGGAGCAGGAACGCCTTCTCGAACCCGATGGCCATGATGTTGCCGACCCCGAGAATCAACAGGATGGCGGCCGTGGGCATGATGCCCGGGAGATCGACGTGGATGATCTTCTGTATCCGGGAGGCTCCGTCCACCTTGGCGGCTTCGTACAGTGAGGGATCGATCGCTGCGAGAGCGGCCATGTAGATCACTGCCGAATAGCCGGCGGTCTGCCAGACATCGCTCCATACGTAGATGTGCCGGAAGTAGTCCGGATTGCCGAGGAAGTCGATCGATCCGATGCCGAACAGGCCGAGCGCGTCACTGGCGAGTCCGATGCGCGGGGAGAGGAAGAGGATCGTCATCGACACGACGATCACGGTCGAGATGAAGTACGGCGCGAACGTCACCATCTGAACCGTCCGCTTGAACAGTCTGTGCCGTACCTCGTTGAGCGCGAGGGCCAAGATGATCGGGATCGGGAAGGCCGCGATGACGACGTATGCCGACAGGATGAAGGTGTTGCGGACGATCCTCCAGAACGCCGGGTTCTCGACGAACGATTGGAAGTTGTCCAGGCCGACCCAGGGGCTGCCCCATATCCCGTCCACGACGTTGTAGTCCTTGAACGCGATGACGCCGTTCACCATCGGCACGTACTTGAAGATGAGGAAGTACACGAGGGGCGCGAGGGCGAGCAGGTACAGCTGCCAATGCCGACGGATCTTGCGTATCGCCACACTCCGGCTTGATCGGTGTCCATTCGGCCGCAGTGGCTCAGACGTGGTCCCCACGTCGATGCGCGGGGTCACGGGTGCACCGGACGCCATTGAAGGCACCTCCTGGAGTTTCCTCAGTGCCGCTGCGGCATGGCGAACCGATGCCTGGCGGCGGTCCTGCGGGTCATCGGTGATCACCGCGCCAGCGGTACGCGTCGACGGATTCGGGTTTCATCTGCGCACCGATTCCAGGTCCAGTGGGGGCGAGGTACCTGCCATCGCGGATCATGACCGGCTGCACGAAGTGTTCGTGCAGGTGATCGATGTACTCGATGGCCCGTCCGTCGGTGCTGCCGCTGACCGCGACATAGTCGAACATGGCCAGGTGCTGCACCATCTCGCACAGGCCGACACCGCCGGCGTGTGGGCATATGGGCACCCCGTACTTGGCGGCGAGCAGTATGATCGCCACGTTCTCGGTGACGCCGGCCACTCGGCATGCGTCCAACTGGACGACGTCGAGGGCTCCTGCCTGCAGGAACTGCTTGAACATGACCTGGTTGTGGATGTGTTCGCCGGCGGCCACCTTGATGGGTGCCACCGCGTTCCGGATCGTCGCGTGGCCGAGCACGTCGTCCGGCGACGTGGGCTCCTCGATCCAGTAGGGCTCGAAGCGTGCCAACGGTTGGAGCCATTCGATCGCCTGCTGGACGCCCCAAGCCTGGTTCGCATCGATGGCGATCCGGGCGTCCGGCCCGAGTGTCTCGCGGGCCAGCCTCAACCGTCGTATGTCGGTGTCGAGGTCGGCGCCGACCTTGAGCTTGATGTGGCCGAATCCGTCCGAGACGGCCTCCTTCGAGAGCCGGACGAGCTTGTCGTCGGTGTAGCCCAGCCAGCCAGGCGTGGTCGTGTAGGCCGGATAACCCCGGGCGAGCAGGTCAGCCTGGCGGGCGGTGCGACCGGGCAGCGCGCGTTCCAGGATCTGCCGCGCCTCGGCGGGCGTCAGCGCATCCTCGAGGTATCGGAAGTCCACGAGGTCGACCAGTTGCTGTGGAGACATCTCGGCCAGCAAGCGCCACACCGGCTTGCCTTCGATACGGCCGAACAGGTCCCAGGTCGCGTTGACGATCGCGGCGGCCGCCATGTGGATGACACCCTTGTTCGGGCCCAGCCAGCGCAGCTGGCTGTCACCGGTGAGCATCCGGGAGAACCCGCCCAAATCAGAGAGCACGTCCGCCACACGTAGCCCGACGATCAGTGGTGCGAGTGCCTCGATGGCGGCCACCTGGGCGTCGTTGCCGCGGCCCACGGTGAAAGCGAGCCCGAAACCCTGCCGGTCGGCGCTGGTCCGGATCACCACGTAAGCCGCCGAGTAGTCCGGCTCCGGGTTCATCGCGTCCGAGCCGTCCAGGTCGCGTGACGTGGGAAAGCGGACATCGACCGCGTCGAGTGCACTGATGACCTCAGCCACGATCACACGCTCCTCGTAGGTCTGGACCCTGGTCGCCGCTGGTGCTGTGCCACGGTTCAGGTCTCCGATCTGTCATGCGGAGGACATCCCAAAGTAATGGGATGTATTTATAATGCTAGATCGCGGTCGTGTCTATACCTCGGAGGCAAGAACGCCACTGACCTGCATATATCGCCCATGATTGACGTTTGTATGTGGGGACTCAAGGACGTCGATTCTTCAAGACATGGGATGACGCCGGTCAGGCTTGCCGTATCGGATCGCCGGCCGGATGTGCTCCCGTTCTGTGCTGTTCCGCGCGAGGCGGCGATCTGAGTGCGTCGCTTCAGGCCAGGTCGATGGCCAGGCAGTTGAGGTCACCGGCCGGACCGGCGTCTGGTAGCCGGACATGCAGGCCTTGCGCGGACTGTTCCCACGGCACCGGGTCGGAGCCGAGGAGGCGAACCGATCGGACGTCGTCGGACGAGGTGAAGGAGCGGATCAAGGCCGAGCCGTCGGACGGCCAGCGCATCAGGAAGGCGTAGACGGTGCGGTCGCGCTGAGTGAACCGAACGTCCCGCGCCGTCCAGTCGACCCGGTCTTCTCTGAAGTGGTCGATGACCACACTGCTGGGCCCTTCTCCGAAGACCCGGAACGGCCGGGTGCCGAAGATGCCCTCCCCGCAGATCGCGACCCATCGTGCCATCTCGTCGAGCAGGTAACGGCATTCGTCGTCGATCGAGCCATCCGGACGCTGCGGGATGTTCAGCAACAGATTTCCGTTCTTGGCGACGATGTCGACGAGGATCTCCAGCACGTGCCCAGGGCGCTTGTACGTGGCACGCACGTCATAGAACCATCCGCCGACACAGGTATCGGTCTGCCACGGCTCCGGGCGGATGTCCGGCTCCTGGCTGCGCTCGATGTCCAGCACCCCCACGCGCGCCACCTGCGGTTCGCGCATCTTCTGGGTGTACACCGCATGGTTGACGCCGCCATGCGCGCGGGCACTCGTGTTGTACAGGTGAGCCACCGCCCGCGCTCCGGCCGCGCGGCCGTCGCTGTCGAAAGGTAAGGCGCCGTCGGTGTAGAGGAGATCCGGCTGGAACGTGTCGATCATCTCGGTGACCAGCTCGAGCCAGCGGCTGTGCCACTGCGGATCCGTCGTGTACCACGGTTCCGGGACACCACGACGAGAATCGGCTACGTGCTCGTGGTTGGGGAGGTAGAAGTCGAGGTGATCGGGGTCGGTCCCGTCGTACGGCACGCCCGCGTACGGGCCGGCGCTATCGGCGCCCTTGTTCACCGCCCACCACGTGAACGTGGCGCCGAGGTGTTCGCTCAGTCCGATCGGAAGGCCTCGCGCGACGGCGGCTTGTCGCCAGGCCGCGACGATGTCGAGGCCTGGCCCGACGTTGACCGAGTTCCAGCGGTGCAGCGCCGAACCATAGTTGAGGAAGTTGTCATGATGGACCGCTTGAGCGACGAAGTACTTCGCGCCGGCCGCGACGTAGCGATCCATCAGTTCCTCGGGGTCGAAGCGCTCCGCCTTCCACAAGGCCACCAGGTCCTTGTAACCGAATCGCGAGGGATGCCCGTAGGTGCGTAGGTGGTAGTTGTACTGGTCGGTGCCCTCGCGGTACATGTTGCGGGCGTACCAATCGCCGAAACGGGGGACCGACTGCGGGCCCCAGTGCGACCAGATGCCGAGTTTTGCGTCGCGGAACCAGTCCGGTACCTCGAAGCCGGCCAGCGAATCGACGGTGGGCTCGAACGGTGCTGTGCGTGGCGAAGTCACGGGCGGAGATCCTCCGATACGTCGGGAAGCTGCGGACGTCGGCTGCCGGCGCGTGCCGGTCATGGGATGTCTTTATACGTGGCGGTGGTGACCTTGTCCAGGGATGTGATGCAGCTCGTCAAGTATGCGCATGTAAAAGCATGCTCGAGCGGAGAGGTGTAGTGGGCGGTGTCGACTGATGGTCATAGACATGGGATGGCTTTAGGATGGTGCCGGATATCGACTCGCTTTCCCCGCCCTGACCACCCGGGGCTGACCAGGCAGGGGCGCCAATGTCGCTGACCAACAAGGCCATCGCGCGAATCCGTGAGCTCATCCAGTCCGGCGAGCTCGAACCCGGATCGAAACTGCCGCCCGAGCAGGAGCTGGCGGCTGAGCTCGGTTTGGGGCGCAACCTGCTGCGCGAGGCCGTTCAGGCGCTGGTAGCGATGCGCGTCCTGGAGGTGAGACGCGGCAGCGGCACCTACGTGACCAGCCTGGAGCCGAAGGAGTTGCTGCATGGCGTCGGCGGGGCTGTGGAGCTTCTCCGAGGGGACACGCTCCTCGAGGTCATCGAGGTGCGCCGCCTGTTCGAGCCGGTCGCCACCGCACTCGCAGCCACCCGTATCTCGCAGCAGCAGCTGGCCTCGGTCAAGGAACACCTCGATGCCATGCGTGCCGCGGCAGACGATGTCGAGTTACTCAACCGCCATGACGCGGCCTTCCATCGAGAAGTGATCGCGGCCACCGGAAACGAGACCCTGTCCGCCGTGCTGGAGGGTATCGCCGGAAGGACGGTGCGCGCCCGGGTCTGGCGAGGGCTGGTCGATGATCGCGCCGCCGGACGGACACTGGCTGAGCATGAGGCGATTTACAACGCGCTCGCCGCCGGTGATGCCTTCCTGGCCCAATCCGCGGCCATGATGCATGTCAATACGACCGAGACCTGGCTACGCGCACATCTCTGATCTTGATCAACCCTTCACGCATCCGTATCCGACCCCGCAGGCCAGCGGCCTCACGAGGTCAGGTGTCGGCGGGGTGCCCGAGTATCGCGCGCACCTGAAGATGGACATCGGGAAAGTCGCTCTCGAGCGTGTCCCAGACGATCTCGTAGTCGGTCACGTCATAGACATGGGTGAGGTGGTTCCGCATGTCCGACATCAGCGTCCACGGGATCTCGGGGTGCTGTTCACGCAGCGCGACGGGAATACGGGTGGCGGCGTCTCCGACCTTGATGATCAATGCCTCACACGCCAGCCGCGGGACCTCGTCCACATCAGCGTCATACCAGTCACGCCCTCGAGCCACGAGCCGGGCAGTCCTGGTCATGAACGTATCGATATGGACGAGCGCCTCCAGCACCCGCTCGCCGTGCTCGCGCGCGATCGTAGCTTGCGTCGCGAACGCCAGATCCTGGCCCGTCACACCGGCACCGCGTCCCGACGGATACCGGCATGACCCTCGCCGAGCCCGCGTTCAGACACAACATCGACGCGGACGCCGAGCACATCCTCGACTGCGCGCGCGAAGCCCATCAGCGCGAGCAGACCCTTCCCTCGCGGTACGCGAACCAGCAGATCGAGGTCACTTCCGGGACTATCGTCGCCGCGAGCGGCAGAGCCGAACACTCGCGGGTTCTCCATCCCGAAATCCCGCGCCAGCCGACGGACCTCGTCCCTGTGCGCAGCCAGGGCCGAGCTCGGCCTCGGCTTGATCGCCTCGAGAAGCCGCCGCACCATCGCTCGCGACGGCATGCGAGCGCCCGACTCGTAAGCGGCGATGTTGGGCCGCGCCACGCCCGAGACCTCAGCGAGCTCAGCCTGCGTCAGCCCTGCGCTTTCACGCGCCCTCCTGATTCCGTCAACCTCGTCAATGTATCATTTGATACATCTGTGCGTCGATGGAGAAGGTCAGCACCGCGCCACCGGCCCCGGGTAGCCCGGCGTTCGGCATCAGCGCGCGGCCGGAGCCGGGAATCACCGCGCGAGCGCGGCCGGCATCCATGCGCTGAGGGCGTGGCGGTGGCTCGCCGCGCGACGCGCAGCGAGCCACCGCCGGTCGGATGCTAGGGGATCCGAATCGGAGCGATCTCGAACTTGTCGAGGTACGGTGCCCATTCGCTGTCGAGTACGGGCATGCACGGCGACGGGCAACCCTCCGCCGTCGCGCTTTGGGCGGGGTCGTTGTAAAGGACCAGCGTGTTGGTGCCCTCCTGCAGGGTCACCGGGACGCCTCTGGCCCACCAGTTGCCCCAGGACCAGGTGTTCTTGAACCAGTGCCGGGTCGGTTCGTCGCCGTTGACTGAGATGTCGATCGGGCGGGAGATGATGTCGGCGTTGTACGGATGGCCGGTGTCCCGCTCGTCGTTGGCGTAATGGACGACAAGCAGATGCTCGCCGGCCTCCTCCGCCTCGACATCGAACGTCACGCGATTGTCCGGCCCTTGGCCCACCGATCCGACGTACTCGCCGCCGGACGCGTACCCGTGGCTCTCGACCTCCGCGCTGCCGCTCAGCATCGCGGCCTCCGCTTCCACCTCTTGGACCGGCATCGAGCCAGACGTGGCACGGGTCGCGGACACGTGATCGAGGCGTAGCGGGGCGCGGCCGGTCTGCTCCACCGTCACCCGGTTCACACCGGCGGAGAGGAACAGCCGCTCGGTCTGGGTGTGCCAGAACTCACCTCCCGGTGCGGCCCGCAGCATCGCGCCTTCGACCGGCCTACGGTCCAGGCTGATCTGGCCCACCTCCGAGCCGGGCCGTCCCGGTGCGGAGTAGCGGAAGTCCAGGTCGTAGTAGCCGTCTTGCTCCGCGTAGACGACGAACGTCGACTCGGCGCCGCGGCGCAGCGAGATGTGCCCGGCACCGGACTGCTGTGGGTGGTCGTAGCCGAGCTCGACCGCGCCGTCGTACTGTGCCAGTTCCGCCTCGTAGTGCCGCGTCACGGGGCCGTCGCCGGTGATGCGTTCGAGGTCTATCCGGTCCAGGGTCGCCTGCCCCTCGGCGGTGCCGAGGTCGGGGTGCGACTTCGCGAGCCGGATCTCGTTGTTCCCCTGATCCAATTCCACGACGACGTCCGTGCGGGTACGCCACGCCCAGTTCATTGTCGCCTGGTAGTCGACGAACTGGGCATCGTCGCCGTTGACGGTGAGTATCTGCTGGGACGGTTGACCGGTTTGGTTGGCGTACATGATGCTCAGCCGGTATTCGCCTGCCTCCGGTACTTCGACGTCGAACGTCACGGCGCTATCCGGCTGGTCGAGGGCGCCGACGTCCTGGTTGCCCGAGGCGGCGGGCGCGTTCCAGTTCTGCGGCGTGCCCCGGGTGTTCACCTGGCCGGCCGTGATGGTGGCGTCCTCGGCCTCATAGGCGGCCCGCCATGGCCGGTCCACCGTCTCTCGTCGGCCGGTGCCGCCCGGGGAGAGCACGATCTCGTACGCGGCCATCCGGTCGACGTTGGTTCCGCCGTCGCCGTGGACGTCGTGCCCGCGTACCGGCACGGTCACCGACCCATCATCATCGACCGCGACGTCCTCTTCCAGCAACACCTCGGGCGGCGGCGCGTCGGAGTTCTGCCCACTCCATGTGCTCGCCGCAAGGCGAACGTGCACCGTGTCGCCGAAGGTCTCGGGGTCGACGTTCTCGACCACGACGTCGAACGGATCCGCCGTACCGCCGGCGACGATGCGCGCCTGCCGGCGCTCGTCGTCGATCACCGCGATGGCCTCGAGTGCGTCCACACCGGCGACGGTGGCGATCGTCGCGTCGTTGCCGTTTCCGGAGGAGTCCAGCGCGGCAGCGCCGCCTGTTTCGTCGAACTGATACCAGGCCACATTGCCACCACCGGTCGTGCCGCCTGGCGAGTCGAGCAGCGAGGCGATCTCGTCCTGGGTCAGAGCCCGGTCGTAGATCTGGAACTCGTCCACCGCCCCATTGAAGAGCGGATCGGAGTACTGCGACCGGCCGATGTAGTTCTGCGTGGTGGTGCCCAGGTCGGCGGGGTCGAGGGTGACGTTGTCCGAGCTGGCCAGTTCTTCGCCGTTGAGCCAGATCGTGGCCGTGTCGCCCTGGAGCGTGACGGCGACATGCTGCCATCCGGACGGCAACGCCTCGGACGAGGTGACCCGCTGCTCACCGCCGGCGCCGTTGGTGGTGATCGCTAGCCGCAGCCCGTCGGGGCCGCCGACGTCGGGTGTCAGGAACATGTTGACGCTGGTGCCGGAGCCGAAGTCGAAGATCCTGGACCAGTTCTGGTTGCCGTTCCAGTTGACCCAGGTGGCGATCGTCATGTCGGTGAGCTCGTTCAGGACACCGTCGGGCATCTCGACGTACTGGTTGGGTTCTGGCCCCTGCGGCGCTATGGCGTTGCCGAACTGTCCCGGTACCCGGCTGACGGCGTGCCCGCCCTCGGTTGTCTCTACCGTGACGGTGTCGCCGCCGTGCATGTCGGCGTACATCTTGTAGAACCACCAGCCGGCGCCCGGCTTGTTGGTCTCGACCACGTCGCCGCCCAGCAGGCCGGCCGCGGTCCAGTAGGCCTTGCCGCCGGCGTCGACCTTCTTCTCCTCGAGCATCGACGTCCACTGCACGAGCTGCCCGGGCACCGTGAGGTCGCGGTTGCCGCCGTACTCGTTGATGTTGATCGGGATGGGGTCGATTCCCCGCTCCTGCTCCAGTGCCCGGTACTCCTCATAGTTGTCCCGGAAGTAGTTCGGGCTCGACGAGTCCAGGCTGTCGGAGTGCAGCTGGTGCCACGAGACGAAGTCCGGCAACACGTCGTTGTCCCGGGCGAAGGTGAGGAAATCGCCGTAGTTGCGGGTCCGGAAGGTGGCGTCGTTCGTCCCCATGACCCGGGCGCCTTCGTGATGCTCCCTGATGTACTCCACGGCGGTCTTCCAGTGGCTGAGGAAGGTGGCCATGTTCTGCTCGTAAGCGGCCTGGTTGCCGGTGCCCAGGTTGTACCAGATGCCGTCTGGCTCGTTGAACGGGACGTAGACGATGCGGTCGGCGTAGGAGCTGTTCGATACCTGGTCGACGACCCATGCCAGCTTCTCCATGTAGTCGTCGAAGCCGAGGTCCTCGTAGGTCCACTGCGCGTACATGTCTTGCACGTTGATCTGGATGTACTCACCGCCGGTGCGGAAGAACGAGTCCGCCACCACCAGCGCGTCGCCGTTCGGGTGCTGTGCGCCCGCGGGTGGCTTCTGATTCACGGTCGTCATGCGCAGCGGCTCGAGCGTGTTGTCGCTGGGGACTCCCTCGTCACTGAGCCCGTACAGCGCGCCGCTCGCGGCGCCACGGAACTCGCCGGTCCGCTCGCCGAGGTCGACGACGAGTTCCTGGACGTCTTGGTCCTGTGCGGTGGCGTCCTGGTCCTGGGCGCTCGTGGGAAGCAGAGCGCCGACGGTGAGCGCGGTGGCACTCAGGGCGCTGAGAGATACCGTCGACCACGGTAGCTTTCTCGATCTGTGTACTGTCGCCATGCCTAGTCTCCTCGTTGGTCTGAGGCTGGGAGGACAGGGACCGACGCCGGGCACGAATCCGGGGGAGGTCTCATGCCGGACGCCGTTCAGCTCGCGTGCGATTCACCTCCTCGACAGCGTCGTGATCAGTCGAACGAGCGTCGGCCTGGGTCGTCAGTCTTGGCCGACGTTCGGTATAAGTCCGCTTCGATCGAGCCCCTGAGAATGGCCGGCGGCTCGGGTCACGGGCGTCAACGCGATGATTCGCGCCGCAGGCGCGGCTCCCGGGCTGGTCACCGTGAGCAGGCCGTCCTCCGCTGTCCATGCCAGCTGCCAGGGTTCGAGCCCGGTCGGGTAGACCAGCGATGGCCGGACCGCCAGGCCGGCCAGGTGCGGGAACGCGAGCGACAACTCCGGGCCGGCACCCGGCCGGCGCCACATCATCAGATACGTCGGTTGGTCAAGGTCGTCGCTCGAAGGGCGTAATCCGAGGGCCACCCACGGGTCGGTCCAGCCGGGCAGACCGGCCGGCCAGAACGGCACGGCCCGAGGAAGAGCAGCGCGGAAGCCCCGGTATGCAGCAACCCCTTCGGTCACCAGCCGGAGCTCGTCGGCGGTCATCTTGTCCAGGTGTCCGGACAGGATCATGTGCCCGGTCATGCCGGTGACCATGCAGAAGGCGATCTCTTCGGCGGACATGCCAGGCTGGGGATATGCCCAGTTGCCCGCCTGCTCGGGGAGCACCGCCAACGGCGCGGCCGCGGTGATCGGCGGGTATCGCAGCGGGTTCTGCTGGTCGCTCGTGGACTGCACCTGGAGGCGGCCGAGCATCGCGTAGTCCATCCGCATCGCTCCGGAGGCACAGTTCTCGATCACCAGGCCGGGATGCCGCTGCAGCAGCCGGTCCAGCCATGCGAGGTGTGCCCGGTTGTGCTCGAGCAACCCGTCACCCGGAGCCGCTGCGCTCACATCGGTGCCGGGCCCGAAGTCCGCGTTGTAGTCGAATTTGAAGTAACCCACTCCGAACTCCCGGACCAGGCGGTCGATCACTCCGTCGAGGTGGGCGACGGCCGCCGGGTGACGCAGGTCAAGGTGGTAACGTCCGTCCTCGACCTGGCGCCGGCCGTCGCGCTGGAAGAACGCCGCGTCTGGCAGGTCGCGCGCCACCGGGCTGCGCACGCCGACCACCTCCGGTTCCAACCAGAGCCCGGGCACCATTCCGGCGGCGCGGATCCGTGCGAGGATCCCGGCCAGGCCGTCGGTGAAACGGGTGGTGGACGGCTCCCACGCACCGATCTCTCGGTACCAGTCGTGTGCTCGGGAGTCGTCATGCCAGCCGGCGTCGATGCAGAAGTACTCCGCGCCGGCCGTGGCCGCCGCATCGATCAGCGGCTCCAGAGCGTCGCTGGTCGGATCTCCCATGAGGGTGTTCATATAGTCGTTGAAGATCACCGGCAGGGCAGCGGTGCGGCCGGATGGCGGTCGGACGAGACACCGGCGGTATCGGGTCAGGGCAGCGGCGGCACCGGCGAGACCGTCGTCGGCGACCGCTATGCCCACCGGCACCGACGAGAACTCGCTGCCCGGAGCAAGCATGTGGCGCCATTGGTGATCGGTATCCGACGGACCGGCCGCGCTGAGGTATACACCGTCGCGGGACTCGCCGATCTCCCATCGCCAGCTGCCGTTGTGTTCGATCTGCCACGCCCAGGATCGGCCGGTCGGGCGATGGACGAGAGCACCGACCGGCAGCGCGTCCTTGGTCGACCAGGTGCCGGTGTTGGTGACCGCAAAGCAGCCTCGGGACCGGTAGCCGTGCCCGGCGAAGTCCAGGTCGGGCAGCCCGGCGTCGCGAAGCGGAGCAGCCCGCCACCGGCTCTCTGACAACCAGCCGCTGGGCGCCCAGTACAGGTCGACGTCGTCGACGCTGCCGCCGCCATGGAGGAACGCGCCGGAGGCGAAGGAACTCACCGCGTGTACGACGATCGGCTCGCGGTGTTCGTTGCGGATCCGGGTCCAGGTCCGGACGGCGGGCACGCCGTCCTGGGACTGGAAGACGACCTCGACCCGGAGGCCGGTCTCGACGTCGGTCGCGTCGATCCGCAACTGCCGCCACTGTCCCTCGTTGTCCTCGGCGTGGCCCGCGTAGCGCAGACGGCCGCCGACGCCGGTGCCGATGGAACGAGTCCCCGACCACGCACGCCCGTGGCCGGCCACCAGGATCTCCGCCATGGGCTGTGGTCCTGGAGCGGTGCTGGCCCGCGTGGTATCGACCGCATGGTCCGCGGCGACGTCGGTGCCATCGAGCTTGATCAGAGCGGGCGGCGCATCCACCGGGAGGTCGACCACCAGGGTGAGGGCGCTGTGTCCCCATCGCAGAAGTCGGTCGGTGGTGTGCGTGGAGCCGGCTGCCGGTCCCGTACGCTCAGTCGCGGTCACACCGTCATGATAAGGTTTTCAAAACTGCCGTCAATACCCGCTTTCGATCCGGCCTCGACGCCTCGAACTGGCTGAATCCGCCGGTGATCAGGGATGATGAGTGTATGTCTAACGCCGCCCGACGCGGCCGGGTCACCACCCGGGGACCGGCCATCACCGATGTCGCCCGGGTCGCAGGTGTGTCGGTGCCGACCGTGTCGCGCGTGATCACGGGCTCGACGCCGGTGCGGGCGGAGAAGCGGGAGCGCGTACTGGCGGCGATCGCACAATTGGGCTACCGGCCGAACGGTGCGGCGCGGGCTCTGGTGGCGGGGCATCAGAAGGCGATCGCTGTGCTCACCGGGGGGACCACCCGGTACGGGTACGCCAGCACCCTGCAGGGGATCGAAGAGGCCGCGCGGCTGGCCGGATACATCGTGATGATCACGGTGATCGACTCCGAGGAGCCCGCACTGATCTCGTCCACCGTCGACCTGGCACTGGCCCATCCGGTGGCAGGTGTCATCGTGCTGAAGTTCGACGCGGCGTCGGTCAAGGCGCTGCACCAGCTGCCGGCCGGGCTGCCCGTGGTGGCCGCATCCGGAGGGCGCAGCAGCGGCGTGCCGCATGCGGTTCTCGACGACACCGCCGCGGCTTCCCAGGCCACGGAGTACTTGCTGTCCTTGGGGCACCGCACTGTCCACCACGTTGCCATTCCGGCCGCCGGGCGCCGCAGCGGGCGGGTCGTGGGCTGGCGGAAGGCGCTTGAGCGGGCGGGGGCCGAGGTCCCAGAGGTATTGCAGTCGGACTGGGATCCGATCACCGGCTACCGGCTGGGCCAGCAGCTGGCGCGGCGGGAACGCGTGACCGCGGTGCTCTGCGGCAACGACGAGATCGCGATGGGCGTGATGCGCGGACTGCACGAGCAGGGACGCCGGGTACCCGACGACGTCAGCGTGGTCGGATTCGACGGCCACCCGCTTGCTGCGGTGGCCACGCCCGCACTCACCACGGTCGAGCAGGACTTCGTCGGGCTCGGCCGGCGCGCGTTCGACCTGCTGGCCGGTTTGGTCAACGACCAGCACCCCCCGCAGAACTCGCTGGCCACACCACGATTGGTGATCCGCGAGTCTAGCGGGCCACCGTCGGTCAGGTAACTATCCCGAAACTGTGGCGACGCAAACCGTTGACAGCGCGCTTGAAAACGTTATCATCCTGACACGCAGGTAAGTCGGCCTCCACCCCGTACGGAAGGAAGCCTGCCGATGGCGATCGTCTCCGCCCGCGCTGCACGTCAACACCAGCACAGAGCGTCGTCAGGCTGGCGGCGCCTGCGCCGGAGCCAGGGTTGGGTCGCGGCGCTGTTCCTGCTCCCGGCGGGTTTCGGCTTCGCGCTGTTCTACCTGTGGCCGGCTCTGCGGGCGCTGTGGATGAGTTTCACCGACTACAACCTGCTCCGCCGCTCGGGAGACTTCACCGGGCTGGAGAACTACCGGCAGCTCGTGGATGACCAGCTGTTCTGGCACTCGATGTGGGTGACGGTGCAGTACGTCGTCATCAACATCGGGATGCAGACCGTGCTGGCGCTTGCGATGGCCGTGATGATGGACCGGCTGACCCGATCGGTCATCGTTCGCGGCGTGCTCGTACTGCCCTGGCTGATACCGCAGGTCGTGGTCGGCCTGCTGTGGCTGTGGATGCTCGATCCACGACTGGGGCTCGTCAACCACCTGCTGGAGATGGTCGGCATCGGGGGCCAGGCGTTCCTAGGGTCGCCAGACCAAGCGGTTCCCACTCTGGCCGCCATCAACACCTGGAGGTTTGTGGGTTACACGGCTCTGCTGCTCTTCGCCGGTCTGCAGATGATCCCCAAGCAGCTCTACGAGGCGGCAGCCATGGACGGTGCTGGGGAGTGGCGGATGTTCTGGCGGGTCACGTTGCCGCTGCTGCGGCCAGTACTGGCGCTTGTGCTGGTGCTGTCCGTCGTGGGCTCCTTCCAGGTCTTTGACCTGGTGCAGGTCGCCACCGGCGGAATCGGTGGGCAGCCTGGCGGGCCGGCCAACTCGACCTTGGTGATCTACGTCTACATCTTCCGGCAGGCGTTCAACTTCAACCAAGCCGGCTACGCGGCCGCCATGTCGGCGGTGCTGTTCGTCCTGCTGGCGTGCGTCACGTTCCTCATCATGCGGTCCCTGCGGGGCTCGCGATCGGACCTGGCCTGACAAGGGGGGCTCATGTCGAAATCGCATCCGCCTGCCGCTCCGGCCGCACGGGGCCGGTCGACGGCCACACAACGTCGGTCGGCGGTCCCACCGCGTCGGCTGGCAGTTCCGTGGCGTCGGTGGCGGCCGTCCCGAGCGGCCGCCTGGCTGATCCTGATCGTCCTGATGCTGGTGACGCTACTGCCGTTCTACTGGATCGTGCGCACCGCCGCGACGACCAACAGCTCTCTGTTCACCGGCGACCAGTCGTTCCTCCCGCCCGAGCCCACCTGGGTCAACTTCGAGCGGGTGCTCGGCTTGAGCAGCACCGAGGAGGCCATGGCCGCGGGCGGCTCCGGTGCGGAGTTCGACTTCTTGCTGTACCTGCGCAATTCGGTGATCGTGTCGGTCCTGATCACGGTCGGGCAGGTCACGTTCTGCGCGATGGCGGCCTATGCGTTCGCCCGGCTGCAGTGGCGCGGTCGGGAGGCGGTCTTCTATGTGTTCCTCGCTGCGCTGCTGATCCCGCCGGTCTTCATCGTGATCCCGAACTTCGTCCTGCTCAATCAGCTCGGCCTGCTCGACACTTTCGCCGCATTGGCGGCGCCGTACTTCTTCGTCACTCCGTTCATGGTCTTCTTCCTGCGCCAGTTCTTCCTCGGTATCAGCACCGAAATGGAGGAGGCGGCCAGGATCGACGGGGCCGGCCATCCGCGGATCTTCCTGCAGATCGACGTACCGATCATGTCAGCACCCCTGTCCACGGCGGCGATCCTCGCCTACGTGATCGCGTGGAACGAGTTCATGTGGCCGCTCGTCGCCGGCTCCGACGAGAGCGTGCGGGTGCTGACGGTGGGGCTGTCGCTGTTCCGGGCCGGCCAGCCTCAAGCCGGCCCGGATTGGACCGGACTGATGGCGGCCACCTGCCTGGGTGCGGTCCCGGTGATCTTGCTCTTCCTAGTCATGGGTCGACGGATCGTCGACTCGATTCAGTTCACGGGCCTGCGATGACACGCCGACCCGAAATCGAGACATCACCACCCACACGAGAGAGGGAGACGATTGCGATGAGGCATCGAACCACGGGGCTCGCGGCGGCATCGACGTGTGCCGTGCTGCTGGTCGCCGCATGCGGCGACGGCGGTGGGAGCGACGGCAACAACGGCGGTGACACCGACGCCGCGGGCGTGACCATCGAGTACTGGCTGTGGGACTCCAACCAGCGGCCGCAATACGAGCAGTGCGCGGAGGCGTTCACCGCGGAGACCGGCATCGAGATCGAGTTCTCGGTCTTCGCGTGGGAGGAGTACTGGTCCAACCTCAACACGCAGTTCACGGCCGGCCGCGCACCGGACGTGTTCACCGATCACCTGGCGTTCTACCCGACGTTCGTCCAGGACCAGGTGCTGCTCCCGCTGGACGAGTACATCGCAGCGGACGACGTCGACATGGATAAGTATCTGCCCGGGCTCGCCGACCTCTGGGTGGGCCAGGACGGCAGCACGTACGGGTTGCCGAAGGACTGGGACACCATCGCCATGGCCTACAACTCCGCCATGGTCGACGATGCCGGGCTGAGTGCCGATGACATCAATACCGCCACCTGGAACCCGGACGACGGCGGCACGTTCGAGGACATCATCGCCCGCCTGAGCGTGGACGAGAACGGAGTGCGCGGCGACGAGCCCGGGTTCGACCCGAACAACGTGGCGGTGTACGGGCTGAGCTTCGAGAACCCGTCCAACTCCGCCTCCGGCCAGACCAGCTGGGGCAACTTCGCCCGCAGCCTTGGCTTCGAGCTGCTTGCAGACGGCAACCCGTGGGGCACCGATTACCAGTTCGACGACCCCAGACTCGCAGACACGCTGGACTGGTTCGCCCGGATGATCGAGGCGGGATACATCACTCCGCTAGGTGATCTTCAGGGCGTCGGCTTCACCGAGCTGTTCAACGCCGGTGACGTGGCCATGGTGACCAACGGATCCTGGGCGATCAGCGGACTGGTCGGCAACGAATCCATCGACGTCGAGTTCGCGCCGCTGCCGGAAGGTCCCGAGGGCCGATGGAGCATGTACAACGGGCTGGCGGACTCGATCACGGCCGATAGCGAGCACCCGGACGAGGCCTGGCAATGGGTGAATTACCTCGGCTCTGCCGAGTGCCAGGACGTCGTGGGTGAGCACGCCGTGGTGTTCCCGGCCGTCGAGTCGTCGTTGGAGATCGGCGAACAGGCCCGGGAGGACGCAGGCATCGATGTGAGCGCGTTCCTCACGTACATCGAAAACGACTCGACGTTCCTCTATCCGGTCACGACCAACTTCGACCAGGTCACGCAGGCGGTCGGCGCGGCAATCGACGAGATCCTGCTCGGCCAGCGCGACGCCGCCGAGGCGCTGACCGGCGCCCAGACACAGGTCGACCAGATCATGGGCCGCTGATAGTACCCGCGGGGCGGTGCGGAGACCCGTCGCTCAGGCTCTCCGCACCGCCCCCTCACTGGGGGCCGGCAGGTTCAACTCAGCGTGAGCCTGCCCGCAGGTCCAGCTCAGGGTGAACTTCGCCCTGGTTCGGCGACGTCGCGCGCTCATGTCCACCCGCGCGGGTAGGGAGGACGAGCTGGCCTGTAAGCCGGATTCTGTGCCTCCCGGCTTTCGCCGGGAGCGGCGACCATCCATCTGGGGCCGCCGTTACCGACGGCCTCGTGCGGTCTACCCGGGAACTCGGGCGGGCGACCCTCGAACGTTCCCTGTCTGACCTTGCTCCGGGTGGGGTTTACCTAGCCGTCCTGGTCACCCAGGACGCTGGTGGTCTCTTACACCACCGTTTCACCCTTACCCGCGCACCGTGGCACGCGGGCGGTTTGCTTTCTGTGGCACTGTCCCGCGGGTTGCCCCGGGTGGGCGTTACCCACCACCCTGCCCTGTGGAGTCCGGACTTTCCTCGGCGGCACGCATGGTGCCGACGCGGCCGCCCGGCCAGCTCATCCTCGTGTCTCGAGGATACCTTGGCTGAGATCACAGGTTGATGGTGACCTCGGCGTCCTCGCGGAGCTTGCCGACCAGTTCTTCCGCGGCGGCGGACTCCTTCTCCGCCTTGGCCTGCTCTTCAAGCTGCGGCTTGACCTCTTCGAACGGAGGCATCTCGGGTGCTTCCTCGCCCGCCTGCCCCTGCTGAGCCTCGGCCTGCTCGTAAAGCTCGCGCAATTCCTTCTCGGTCGGCTCCGTGTCGCCGGCCTCGTCGGCGATGAGCTCGTCGAGCTTGACCTGATTCTCAAGCTGAGCCATCACCTCGTCCTCGGCCATGCCCTGCTCTTCCAGCGCGGCGATGAACTCGTCCGCCGACTCGAGCCCGTTCTGCGTAGCGAGATCGTTCAACGTCTGGTCGATCTCCTCCTGCGAGGCGTCGACGTTGCGGTTGTCCGCTTCCTGGAGCAGCAGCTCGTTGCTGACCATGTTGTCGGCTGTCTGCTGCTTGAGTTGTTCCTCGTCGACGTCTTCGCCGGTCGCCTGCGCCTGCATAGCGAATTGCTGGAATTGGCTTTCGTAAGCGGGAACGAAATCCTCTTTGAGGATTTCTTCGCCGTTCACGACGGCGACAACGTCGGGAATGCTCTCCAAATCGGGTTCAGGCGCGGCGGGTTCCTGCTCTGCGCTGTTCTCGTCAGCGCTCTCGTCTGCGTCATCGTCGCTGCATGCCGCCAGGAAAGGTAGCGAGACAACCAAGCCGAGGCTAATGAGGAGTTTCTTATTCACCAGGGGGCCCTTCACTTCTCGTGCATAACCCCGGCCACGCTAGCACGGCGACCTCTGCGGTTGCCATGTTGCGTCATGCGAGACGCAATTCGATCGGTGGCCAGGGATAATGAGATGATTGCTCAGGCAATTGGTGCATGAAGGGCGAAGCTATTCGCGCCGTACATTCTGTCCGAACGGCTCACTGCGGGTGCGTCTCGGCGGCCAGCAGTGCAGCGCCGATGATGCCGCCGTCGTTGCGGAGCGCCGCGGGCACGATCGGCGTCTCCAGCTTCAGCCGCGGCAGGAACCGCTCCGATTTCTTGCTGATCCCGCCGCCGACGACGAACAGGTCGGGGGAGAAGAGGAACTCCAGATAGGAGTAGACCAGCTGCAGCCGGTCCGCCCAGTCCTCCCACGAGAGGTCTTCGCGCTCCCGGACCGACGACGCCGCGTAGTGCTCGGCTTCCAGGCCGTTCTCCAGGTAGAGGTGTCCGAACTCCGTATTCGGCTGCAGCACGCCTCGGTGCAGCAGCGCGCTGCCGATGCCGGTGCCGAGCGTGGTCACGATGACCACACCGTCGACCTCGGCACCGGCACCCAGGCGCGCCTCGGCCAGCCCGGCGGCATCGGCGTCGTTGATGGCGGTGACCGGCTGGCCGGTACGTTCGGTCAGCTCCTTCTCCAGGTTCACGCCGACCCACGCGTCGTCGACGTTCGCGGCCGAGCCGACCACGCCCCGCCGGACGACACCCGGAAAGGTGCAGCCGAACGGCTGCTTCCAATCGAAGGCCTCCAGTACCTGGAGCACCACCTCGATGACGTTCTGCGGCGTGGATTCGTCCGGCGTCTCGATCCGCACCCGCTCCTCGGTGAACTCACCGCGGCGCAGGTCGACGGGTGCTCCTTTGATTCCGCTGCCGCCGATGTCGATGCCGAAGCCGATCTCGTTCGTGGTCGCCACGCCACTAGCTTGGCCGATCCTCGCCGTCCTCGCCAGCGCGACGCAGCAGTATCGCGACCAGCGCGGCCATCGCCACCATGAGGGCGAGGTTGACCGCGCCGGCCACCTGCAAGCCCCGGGAGAACGCATCCCGTGCGACCTCCAGCAACTCCGAACCCGTCGGCGCCGGAAGACCGGCTGCCACGTCGAGAGCAGCGGGCAGCGTGTCGCCGGCCAGGTCGTGGGCGCTGGACTCGAGTCCGTCGGGCAGCGCATCGCCGGAGGTGCGGCCTCGGTAGACCGCCGTCGCGATACTCCCGCTGGCTGCGACACCCATCGCCAAGCCGAGTTCGGACGATGTCTCGGCCATGCCCGAGGCGGAACCGGCTCGCTCGGGCGGAGCGCTGCCGATGACGAGATCGTACGTGAGAGCGACGGCCGGATTGATCGCCAGCGAGATGATCGTGAACCCGAGCACCGCCGGGATGACACTGCTGTCCGGACCCGCCTGGGTGACGGCGACCAGGCCCAGGCCGCTGACCAGCATGCTCACCGCGATGACGGGCGCATGCCGCCACCGCCTCGCCAGCGCCGGTGCGACCAGGCTGGTGCCGATCGCGACGACCATGCCCGGGATGATCAGCAGCCCCGCGGTGCGGGCCGAGACGTCCAGGACGAGTTGCAGGTACTGGATGATCAGGAACTGCATGCCTGCGATCACGAGCAGCCCGGCGAGCTGCGCGCCGAGCGCCGTACTGAAGCGCCGGTCGCCCAGCAGCTTCAGATCCATCAGCGGTTCGGTCAGCCTGCGCTGCCGGCGGACGAACACCGCACCGACGACGAGCCCACCACCCAGGACGGCCAGGGCCGTCGATATCGATCCGCCCTTGGCGATCTCCTTCACGCCATAGACCACCGCGAGGATCGCCGCCAGGGACAATGCGACGCTGGCCATGTCGAGCCGTCCCGCGCCCGCGTTCCGGTACTCGGGCAACAGCGCGCGGCCCAGCACCAACAGAATCGCCATCGCGGGCGCACTGATGAGAAAGACCGAACCCCACCAGAAGTGCTCCAAGAGCAGGCCACCGATCAGCGGGCCGACGGCACCGCCGACCATGAAGTTGATCATCCAGACCGCGATCGCGAACGAGCGCTGACGCGGGTCCTGGAACATGTTGCTGATCAGCGAGAGGGTCGACGGCATCAACGTCGCCCCGGTGATACCGAGTAATGCGCGGGCGGCGATCAGCATCTCCGCGCTGGTCGAGTAGGCGGCCAGTACCGACGCGAGGCCGAACGCGGCCGCGCCGATCAGCAGCAGGCGTCGACGGCCGATCCGGTCCCCGAGGGTGCCCATCGTGATCAGGAAACCGGCGATGAGGAAGCCGTAGATGTCCGTGATCCACAGCAACTGCGAGCTGCTCGGTCGCAGGTCGGAGCTGAGCTCCGGCACGGCGAGATGCAGCACCGTCATGTCCAGCCCGATCAGCATCGTCGGAATGGCGAGTGTCGCCAGGCCGAGCCACTCGCGGCGTCCCGCCTTGGCCGGCGCGGAGGTGGTTGTCGTGTCCATGTCTCCCCTCGGAGTGTCGAACGTGTCGTCACCACAGGGGCGCTAGGTCGGATCTGGCCGTCGCCAGTTCCGACCTAGCGGATCGCCGGAGCTGTCCAGAGCGAACTTCGTCAGGGAGCTCAGTCAGCCGCGCCCGTCTCCGCTGTCTCCGTCCTCTCCGCCGGCTCAGTCGCCAAGCCGGACAAGCATCTTGCCGACGTTCGAGCCGTTGAGTACGCCGAGCAGGGCGGCAGGGGCCTGGTCCAGCCCTGTGTACACGGTCGTCTCAGTCCGCAGGCTCCCATCGACCAGCCAGGGCGCAGCCATCGCGACGTACTCGGGAAGGAGATGCAGATAGTCGGTGACGATCATGCCGCGCAAGGTGAGGCTCTTGAACTGCGCACGGAAGAAGTCGCGCGGGCCGGGGACCGGTCCGGTGGCGTTGTATCCGCTGATGGATCCCACCATCGCGATCCTCCCGCCGGCTCGCATAGCGCCGATAGCCGCCTCCAGGTGGTCGCCGCCGACGTTGTCCACGTAGAGGTCGATACCGTCGGGCGCGAGCTCGGCGAGCTGCTTCTCGATCGACCCGGCGCGGTAATCGATGGCCGCGTCGAAACCGAACTGCTCCACCAGCTTGGTGGTTTTCGCGGGGCCGCCTGCCGAACCGATGACTCGGGAGGCGCCGAACGTGCGTGCCAGCTGCCCGGCGATGCTCCCCACGGCGCCGGCGGCCGCCGAGACGAAGACGACGTCTCCGGAGCGGACCGGGGTGACCTCGGTGACGGCGGCGTAGGCGGTGAGCCCGGTCAGGCCGAGTGCGCCGAGATAGGCTTCGGCCGGCGCGATGGTCGTATCCAGCACTGTCGCGTCGGCGGCGTCGACGACGGCGAAATCTCGCCAGCCGAGGAAATGCGACACGGTGGCGCCGGCGGGTACGGCGTCGGACCTGGAAGCCACGACTTCACCGACCGCGCCACCTTCGAGCGGGGCGTCGAGCTGGAACGGCGGAAGATACGATTCGACATCGTTCATCCTGCCGCGCATGTACGGGTCGACGGACATCCATGTGTTGCGGACCAGAACCTGTTCGTCACCGATCGTGGGAATGTCGATGTCGGCGAGTTCAAAGTTGGCGAGCTCCGGTTCGCCCACCGGCCTGGATGCAAGCCGGATCTCTCTGCCAGCGGTCTGGGTGGTGCCGTCGGCGCTCAATGCCATGGCTGTTCTCGCTCCTTCGTAGACGGAAATCGAGCTGGGGGACGACAGTGCGGACGGTGCGTCGCGGACAGGGCGTCGTCCCGGTATGCCTCTAGCCAACCGTGGAATGTGCGACGGTGAAATGTCCTCGAGGCTCATCGAGATGTTCGCTCGTCTAAGATGGCGGCGTGGATGCGCTTGCCGGCATGATGCACGAGGTTCGATCGAGCGGATCCTTGTTCGGTCGCACGATCATGGGGGCGCCCTGGGCGATCCGGTTCGAAGACGGTGCACCGCTCACTCTCGTGACGATGGTGCGCGGGAACGCGTGGATAGTCCCGGACGGCGGCGAACCGGTACAGATCCGGCCGAAGGACACGGCGATCGTCGTCGGGCCGGAACCGTTCACCGTCACCGACGACCCATCCCGGCGCACGGTGCCGCTCTACGTGGTCCTGGCGCCTGACCAGTGCGTGACAGCATCCGGGAAGCCGGTCGAGGACGCGCTCGGGCTGACCACGCGGACCTGCGGTGACAGCCTGGACAGTCCGAACGTGCTGCTCACCGGAACCTACCAGGTCGCCGGACAGATCCCCGGCCGGCTGCTGAGCGCGTTGCCCCAGGTCCTGGTGGTGCCCGACGACGGCGGCCCGTGCCCGATCTTCGACCTGACGGTCGAGGAGATCGCCCGCGAGGACCCTGGCCAGCAAGCCGTACTGGACAGGTTGCTGGACCTGATCCTGCTGTCGACGCTGCGGGAGTGGTTCGCCCGGCCGGGGTCCTGTCCGCCGCCGTGGTACCGCGCGAGCAGCGATCCGACCGTCGGACCCGCGTTGCGTGCCATGCATGACGAGCCGACCCGGACATGGACGGTCGAGACGCTTGCCCGAGAGGCAGGGGTGTCACGAGCCACGTTCGCGCGGCGCTTCACCGAGCTGCTCGGTGAGCCGCCCATGGCCTACCTGACGGGCTGGCGACTGAGCATGGCGGCGGACCTGCTGCAACGCACCGACGCGACCGTGGAGTCCATTGCGCGCAAGGTCGGATACTCCAACGCCTATGCGCTCAGCGTGGCGTTCAAGCGCCACTTCGGGATCCGGCCGAGTGGGTATCGCGCCGGCGTCTCGGCCACCTTCGTCCCCGCCGCCTGACACCACCCCATGATCATGAACACTTTCCGTGCTATGTGCACGGTTAGTGTTCATGATCATGGGGTGGTGAGGATCTCCGCGCCGCTTTCGGTGATGAGGATGGTGTGCTCGAACTGGGCGGAGCGGCGCAGGTCCTTGGTGACGACCGTCCACCCGTCGTCCCACATCCGCCACTCGTGCGTACCGAGGTTGATCATCGGCTCGATCGTGAAGACCATGCCGGCCTCGATGAGCGTAGTGGAACCCGGGTCGTCGTAGTGCGGGATGACCAATCCGGAGTGGAACGCCTCGCCGACGCCGTGCCCGGTGAACTCGCGCACGACGCCGTAGCCGAAGCGCTTCGCGTAGGACTCGATCACCCGGCCGATCACGTTGATCGCGCGTCCCGGCTTGGCCGCCTTGATACCCCGCATCAGCGCCTCGTGCGTCCGTTCCACCAGCAGCCGGCTCTCCTCGTCGACGTCCCCGGCGAAGAACGTGGCGTTGTTGTCGCCGTGCACACCGCCGATGTAGGCGGTGATGTCGACGTTGACGATGTCGCCGTCGGCAATGACCGTCGAGTCCGGGATGCCGTGGCAGATGACCTCGTTCACACTCGTGCACAGTGACTTCGGGAAGCCACGGTAGCCGAGCGTCGACGGGTACGCGCCGTGGTCACAGAGGAACTCATGACCGATCCGGTCCAGCTCATCGGTGGTGACGCCGGGGGCGACGTGCTTGCCGACCTCCTGGAGCGCTCGCGCGGCGAGCTGTGCGGCCACACGGATGCGCTCGATGGTCTCGGCGTCCTTCACCTCTGACCCGGTGAACCTGGCCGGCTGCGGCTTGTCGACGTACTCGGGGCGGGCGATCGACTGCGGGACGGGTCGTCGGGGCGACACGGTGCCGGGAACGAGGTGACTCACAACAGGCCAGTCTAATTGCGTCAGTTGTGTGATCCACGTCCGTGCCCGGAACCGTGGGCGTCGGTGGGGTATGTGCACCTATCGTGGTCTTAGATCGGAAGGAGCCCGGGCATGAGCGGACCGTGGTATTGGTGCCTGATTCACGCACGCGTCGAGCCGGAGGCCGGTTGTCCGAACGATCGACGGCTCGGACCGTACGAGACGGAAGAGGAGGCGGCCCAGGCGATCGCCCGGACCCGCGAACGCACCGCCCAGATGGACGAGGCCGACCGGCGCGAACGTGAGTGGGGCAAAGGCTGGGAGGAGGGCCGCTAGGTCAGCCGGCCCGGCGAGCGCCTCAGGCGAGCGTCTCGGGCGAGCGCCTCGGGCAGCGGCCTGGCGGCGACCCCCGTTCGGTCCTCACGACGGCGTGGGTCGCGGGCTCGCACCTGACATGCCCGAACTCGGCCGGTGTTTCGGGCCGATGGCGTCGGCGACGGCCTCATGCAGGATGTCGTAGTCGGGATCAGCGGACGTCGAGCCCATGGTCGTCTGGAAGAAGTCATAGGTGAGCGGCATCGTCTCGATAGCGCCGTCCTGCACGTCGAACATCAGCTGGATCAGCGCCGGAAACAGCTGCTCGGGGATGTCGGTCTCGACGATGTCCCTGGTCGCCGTGGCGATACTCTGATACTGGGTCAGCATGGTCTGTGGATCCACCTGGTGTGCGATGGCGTTCAGCACGTACTGCTGGCGGACCATGCGGTCGTTGTCGTCAGAACCGCACCGAGATCGGGCGAACCACAGCGCCTGCGATCCGTCGAGATGCTGGTTCTCGCCTGCCTTGATGTATCCCCGAGGCTCGGTGCAGCCGGTGCCGTCTTCCTTGTTCTTGTTGCCGATCGGGATGTCGCGCGGCACATCGAGCGTCACGCCCCCGATCGCGTCGACGAGCACCTGGAACCCCTCGAGATTGACCATGACGAAGTAGTCGAGGTCGATGTCGAGCGCGCCCTCGACCGCGGCCTTCGTCGCGTCCGCGCCGGGGTTGTCGATCCCGTCGAAGACGTCGGCGTGGTCGCGGGGGACGAAGTCGTAAACGGCGTTGATCATCCAATCACGTGGATCTCCGGGACCGGTGAAGCCGTCCGGGTAGCGCTCGTGCAACGGGCTGCCGGCCGGGAACTCGAAGCCCACGAGGTTCCTCGGCACCGAGATCATAACCGTGTCACCGCTGTCGGTATCGACGCTGGCCACGATCAGGGTGTCCGGTCGATCGCCGGTTCGTCCATCGCCGGCGTCGCTGCCGAGCAACAGGAGATTGAGCCGGGACAGATCGGCCCATGGATCGTTGTGGTCCGCGATCTCGGGTGCGGTGAGGCTCTCGCCGCCCGAGATCGCTCCGATGAGACTGCGTTGAGTGAAGACGTTGTGTGCGGCCAGCGTGAGCGGTCCCACCACCAGGGACGCCGCGACGGTCACGGTGAGGACACCACCGAGCCGCTTCCGCACCGGCAATCCCACGGGCTCCAGCAATCGATGGCTGACCAGCGCGATCATCAGCCAGATCGCTGCAACCGAGATCAGGCCGACGCCGACGAGCAACAGCGCACTGCGATCACCGCCGTAGGCGAGCAGCCGCCGGTTCGGGATGAGGATGACCAGGAGCACCACGGTGAAGGCGCCGAGAAGGGTTGTGCCGAGCAGAAGGCCGCCGATGCGCCGCCTGCCTGCCGCCATGAGGCCGAGGCCGGGAAGAAGCGTGCCGGCCGCCGTCCGGACCAGGAACCGGCCGTATCGCTGCCGCCGCCGACTGCGCCGGGCGTGCCGGCGTGCGCCGCGGGGGCCGTGCTGGTGTCCGTGCGTGGCCACGACATGCACCTTTCGTCCGTCGTCGCTGGGCCACGGACGAGCTTAAGCGGTGAAGCTCCCGGCGGCGGACATCGGCTGTCATCGGTACGACGAGTCGCGAGAAAGCGCCGCCGTGCGGCGCCGGGTCGGTCCGGCCCGACGCCGCCCCGCGAGGCATCGACTGTGCCGCATCGCGATCAGCGGCTCAGTCGATCAGCGGCTCATTGTCTCGGCGACTCAGTGGTAGGTGTGCTCGTCGGCCGGGAACCGTCCGGCGACAACCTCGTCGGCGAACGCGTGTGTCGCCGCCGCGAGATCGCGGCGGAGATGGCCGAATGCCTTGACGAATCGGGGCGTCGGCGCCTCGTCCGGCCGCATGCCGGCCATGTCCTGCCAGACCAGCACCTGTGCATCGCAGTCCGGGCCCGCGCCGATGCCGATCACCGGGATGGACAGGCGCTTGGTGACCTCGGCTGCGACCTGCGCGGTGACCATCTCCAGGACGATGGAGAACGCGCCGGCCTCTTCCAGCGCCAGGGCGGACTCGATCAGCTCGTCCGCCTGAGCCCCGCGGCCCTGCACCCGGTACCCGCCGAGCGCGTTGACGCTCTGCGGGGTGAAGCCGGTATGCGCCATCACCGGAATGCCGGCCTCGACGATCCGGCGCACCGACTCGACCACGGTGCGGCCGCCCTCGAGCTTGACCGCTTGGACCCCGGTCTCCTTCATGACCTGGATCGACGTGGCCAGCGCCTGTTCCGGCCCGAGCTGGTACGAGCCGAAGGGCAGGTCGCAGACGATCAGTGCGCGCTTGGTGGAGCGTACGACGGCGCGCGCGAGCGGAACCATCTCCTCCACTGTCACCGGCACGGTGTCCGCATGCGCGTACACGTTGTTTCCGGCCGAGTCGCCGACGAGCAGCACGGGGATCCCCGCCTCGTCGAAGATCTCCGCCGTGTACATGTCGTACGAGGTGAGCATCGGCCAGCGCTCGCCGTTCTCCTTCGCGACGCGGAGGTCGCGGATGGTGATGCGCCTGCTCCGTTCACCGCCGTACAGCGGTGCCGTCTCAACGGCCATGGCAAGACTCCTTACGTCGTCTCGAGGCCCGCTTCTCGGGTCCCCTGACACCAGGAATTCTCCCACGCCTGCCGAGATCCATGCCTGCCATACGAACGAACACGTCCGGACCTCGGTGCGTGGCACGCAGGTGGGTATCCGAGAGCGCGGAGGAGTACGTGTCGGAAGGCGGAAGAGGGATTCGATGCCGCAGGTATGGGCCCGGAACGCGGTAGCCGAAGCGCTAGGCGCATTCGTGCTGACGTTCGTCGCGATCCTGACCGCGAGCACGGATGGCACGCTCACGCCGTACGCGTTGTCTCAGGGATTGGCGATCGCCGTGCTGGTAGCCGCGCTGGGGCACATCTCCGGCGGGCACTTCAACCCCGCTGTCACGCTGGCGATCCTGCTGAACCGCCGGATCGACCTGGTCGGGGCGTCGGTGTACTGGGCCGCACAGCTTGCCGGCGGACTGCTTGCCGCTCTGGCCGTGCTGGGCATTCTCAGTCAGGACGCGGTCGCCGCGGCGGCGCCTGATCCGAGCACAGGCGGGGACCTCAACCTGGCCGGGGCGGTTGCGTTGGAGGCGCTCGCCGTCCTGCTGGTGGTCGTGGCGGTGTTCGGCACCATCGTTGATCAGCGAGCACCGTTCTCGGCGTATCCACTGGCGATCGGATTCAGTTACGTCGCGGGCATCTACGCCATCGGCGGGCTGACCGGAGGTGCGCTCAATCCGGCTCGCGCGCTCGGACCGGCGCTCGTCGGCGCCGAGTGGGCCGGCACGGTGGCATGGCTGGCAGGCCCGCTGATCGGTGCGGTCGCGGCATGGGCCGTGTATGAGTTCGTCATCGGCGCGGGCATGAGCGAACCCGCCGCGGAACGGGAACCGGCGCCGGACGTCGCGGACGAGGAGGAGCTCGTCGCGGAGGAAGAGGAACTGGTCATTGAGCAAGCGGATCGGGGTCGGACCTCGGACGGGGCCCGGCTCTCGGAAGGGGACGGGGAGCCGGAGGGGGACCAAGGACCGGAGGAGGAGCCCGATCACGACCCCCTCGACGAGCCGGAGAAGCTGCCGGACGGGGAACCGGAACCGGATCGTGAACCGGAAACGGAGGGGGAACCGGAACCGGATCGTGAACCGGAACCGGGCCGTGAACCGCAACCACCGCCGGCGCCGGCATCACCCGGGGCGCCGACAGCACCTGGAGTACCGCCCCCGCCGCCTCCTCCACCGCGAGAGTGATCGGGCGCGCCCGTGCCCCGGCGCGACATGGCGTGTCAGGCCGCCACTCGGCGTGTCAGGACGGTGGCGGCGGTGGTGGCTGCTCGGCCGTGCCCAGCTCGTCCGCGGTCGGTGCGTGTTCGCGCCAAGTCGTAGTGATCGGCAGCCGCCGGTCCCGCCCGAAGTTGCGCTGCGTGATCTTCGGTCCCGGCGGGTACTGCCGGCGCTTGTATTCCGCCGCGTCCACCATCCGCAGCACCTTGGTGACCAGCTCCGGTGCGAAACCGGCCTGGAGCAGCTCGCTGCTGCCCCGATCCTGCTCGACGTAGTGGTCCAGGATCTCGTCGAGGAGCGAGTAATCGGGCAACGAGTCGGTGTCCAGCTGCCCCGGACGCAGCTCGGCGCTCGGCGGTTTGTCGATCGAGTTCTCTGGGATCGGCGGTTGCTGGTCGCGTTCCACGGCGACGGCGTTCCGCCAGCGGGCCAACTCCCACACCAGGGTCTTCGGCACATCCTTGAGCGGTGCGTAGCCGCCCACGGCGTCGCCGTAGATGGTCGAGTAGCCCACCGCCAGCTCGCTCTTGTTGCCGGTGGCCAGCACGAGGTGGCCCTCCTGATTGGACAGTCCCATCAGGGCCATCCCGCGCACCCTGGCCTGCAGGTTCTCCTCGGCCAGGCCGGTGAGCGGGAGATTGTCCAGGAATGACTGCACCATCGGCGCGATCGGAACGACGCGGTAGCGCAACCCGGTCCGCTCGGCCAGCTCGTGCGCGTCGTTCTTGGAATGCTCCGACGAGTACGAGCTGGGCATGGAGACGCCGTGCACGTTCTCCGCCCCGATGGCGTCGACGGCGACGGCGGCGCAGAGCGCGGAGTCGATCCCCCCGGACAGCCCGAGCACCACGGACGTGAACCCGTTCTTCCGGACATAGTCCCGCAGCCCTGTGACGACGGCCGCGTACACCTCGGCCGGATCGGACAGGACCGGCGCGATAGCGCCCGGCTCGGGCGTGTATGCGGGAAGGGCCTCCGTGGACAATGTGGTGCGCCGGACACGGAAACCCGCGATGTGTTCGTCCACCACCCCCCATGGCTCCGGGGCGGCCGCCGTCGCCGGAGGCAGGTCGAGATCGACGACGAGGCACCCCTCCTCGAACTGAGGCGCACGTGCCAGCAGCTCGCCGTTGGCGTCGACCACCAGGGAGTCGCCGTCGAACACCAGCTCGTCCTGGCCGCCCACCATGTTCACGTAGGCCAGCGTGGCCCGGGAGTCGGCGGCGCGCCGGCGCGCCAGCTCCAGCCGCGAGTCGTCCTTGTGGCGTTCGTAGGGTGAGCCGTTGATCACCAGCAGCAGGCTCGCGTCCGCCTCTCGCGCCACCGCCACCGGGCCGCCGTCCTGCCACAGGTCTTCGCAGATGGCGAGGGCGATGTCGATACCGTGCAGCCGGACGACGCCGAGGTGGTCGCCCTGCACGAAATAGCGGAACTCGTCGAACACGCCATAGTTCGGCAGGTGGTGCTTGGCCTGCCGGCCCAGCACGTGCCCGCCGTACAGCACCGCGACGGCGTTCTGCGGCGAACCCTTGGGGCGGCCCAGCTGCACGGTGTCGGCGGTGGCGTCATCGCGACCCAGGTACCCCACGACGACGGCGATGGATCCGAGGCCCTCGTCGTGGAGCCGTACCGCGAGCTTCTCCAGTGCGCCCCGCGACGCATCCACGAACGAGCGGCGCAGCGCCAGGTCCTCGATCGGATAACCGGTCAGCACCATCTCCGGGAACGCCACCAGGTGCGCGTGCTGGCCGGCGGCATGCCGGGTCATGCGGACGACGAGATCCGCGTTGGCGTCCAGCGCACCGACCGTCGGGTTCACTTGGGCGAGGGCGAGTCTGATCTGCGGCACATCAACGAGCGTATCTTGCGACCCGAGCAGTCGCTGGGAAGGCAAGCGTGAGGCACGAGCCGGGCCGGGGCGGCGATCTCGGGCACGCACTGGGCCGGGTCGGCGATCCCGGGCGCGCGCCGGGTCGCGGCACACGGCATGCGGCCGTCGTGCGCAACTGGCGCGCAACACGCGGAGCCGGTGCTGGCTATACGCCCGACACATGCGTGCGGCAGACTGGGGTGTCGTGGAGAAGCAGCAGGAGTTCGTCCTGAGGACGCTGGAAGAGCGCGAGATCCGGTTCGTGCGGTTGTGGTTCACCGACGTGCTCGGGTATCTCAAGTCGGTCGCCGTCGCACCGGCGGAGCTGGAGAACGCCTTCGAGGAAGGCATCGGCTTCGACGGCTCGGCCATCGAGGGCTTCGCGCGTGTCTACGAGGCGGACATGCTGGCCAAGCCGGACCCGTCCACGTTCCAGGTGCTGCCGTGGCGCGGCGGTACGGCCCGGATGTTCTGCGACATCCTGATGCCGGACGGCTCCCCGTCGTACGCGGACCCCCGCTACGTGCTGAAACGGGCACTGCGGCGGGCCGCGGATCTGGGCTTGACCTTCTACGCCCATCCCGAGGTGGAGTTCTTCGTCTTCGAGGAGCGGCCGGAGCCGGGCAAGGAGCCGGTCCCGGTGGACGCCAGCGGCTTCTTCGACCACACTGCGCACGGCGTGGCGCAGGACTTCCGGCGCGATGCCATCACCATGCTCGAGGAGATGAGCATCTCGGTGGAGTTCAGCCACCACGAGAACGCTCCCGGCCAGCAGGAGATCGACCTGCGATACGCGGACGCACTGGCCACGTCGGACAACCTGATGACGTTCCGGGCGGTGGTCAAGGAGGTCGCGCTGTCGCAGGGACTGTACGCGTCGTTCATGCCGAAGCCGTTCACCGAGCACCCGGGTTCCGGCATGCACACGCACGTCTCGTTGTTCGAGGGGGACCGCAACGTCTTCTTCGAGGCGGGCGCCGAATACCAGCTGTCCAAGACCGGGCGGGCGTTCATCGCCGGCCTGCTCAAGCACTCGCCGGAGATCACCGCGGTCACCAACCAGTGGGTGAACTCGTACAAGCGGCTGCAGGGCGGGGGAGAGGCGCCGGCATACATCTGCTGGGGGCACAACAACCGCTCCGCACTGGTGCGGGTGCCCATGTACAAGCCGGGCAAGGCGCAGTCGGTCCGGGTGGAGTTCCGATCGCTGGACTCCGCGTGCAACCCGTACCTGGCGTACGCGGTCATCCTCGCGGCCGGGTTGAAGGGGATCGAGGAGGGCTACGAGCTGCCGCCGGAGGCGGAGGACGACGTCTGGGCGCTGACCGACCGAGAGCGGCGCGCCCTGGGCATCGACCCGTTGCCGGCCTCGCTCGACGAAGCGATCCGTGCCATGGAGAGCTCCGAGCTGGTCGCGGAGACGCTGGGCGAACATGTCTTCGAGTTCTTCCTGCGCAACAAGCGTCAGGAATGGGAGATCTACCGTCGCCAGGTCACCCCGTACGAGCGGGAGACGATGCTGCCCGTGCTGTAGGAGGTGGCCCGCCCCGCGGGCGGGCGCGTGGACCAGCACGAGGTGCCGTCGCGATGTGTCGACATTGTCAAGGTCCTGGCTTAGACGATGTCGATAAGTCCGCGGATCACCGGAGCTACATCTCGAACAGTTTCGGCGACGCAGGGCCGCGGCGGTTCTGACGGCTATCGTGGGTTCGTGCGAGCGGTGTGGAAGCGTCGAGCTCAGGTGCTGGGAGCCATCGCCGCCGGCGGTGTCGTGGGTGCCGAGGCGCGGTACGCGCTGACCCTCCTCGGCGGCGATGACCCGCGGTTTCCGTGGGCGACGCTGGCCGAGAACATCACGGGCTGTTTCCTGATCGGTGTGCTCATGGCGGTGATCCTTCAGCTGACGGCTCCACACCGGCTGGTGCGGCCGTTCCTGGGCGTCGGGATGCTCGGCGGATACACCACCTTCTCTGCATACGCCGTCGAGGTGCGGGAGCTGATCGCCGACGACCGGGCCGCGGCGGCGCTGAGTTACCTGGTGATCACGCCGCTGGCAGCGTTGACAGCGGTCTGGCTCGGCGTACGTGGAACCGGGGCGGCGCTCGGCCGGCTGCGGCACCGTGGAACGTGACAGAGGAGACGACGATGACGCTGCGAGGGCCCGCGCGCAAGCTGACGATCGTCGTCGGCGAGTCCGACACGTGGCACGGCAAGCCGTTGTCCGCCGAGATCGTTCACCGCGCGCATGCCGCCGGACTGGCCGGGGCGAGTGTGTTCCGCGGCGTCGAGGGATACGGCGCGTCGAACCACATCCACACCACGCGGATCTTCAGTCTCTCCGAGGACCTTCCGATGAAGGTGGAGATCGTGGACACCGCGGAGAAGGTCGACGCCTTCGTCGCCGAGATCGAGCCGCTGATCGACGAGGGACTGATCACGCTCGCGGATGTCGACGTCGTCCGATACGCCGGCCGTCGTGGCGATCCGCACGGCGCGGACGACGACGCGGCGGACGGAACCGGGAACGACGCATCAACTCCGGACGGAACTACGGACGACGACGCGGCGGAGGGCCGGTGACGGTACTCCTGGTCGCGCTCGGTGCGGCCGTGGGTGCGCCGCTGCGCTACCTCGCCGACCGCTTCATCCAGTCCCGGATCGACGCCGTGTTCCCCTGGGGCACGTTGGCGGTCAACGTCGTCGGCTCGTTCGTTCTCGGCGTCGTCATGGCGTTGTCGGCCGACGGCGGCCTGGGCGACGACACCGTCGCCCTGGTGGGGGTGGGCTTCTGCGGCGCGCTCACCACGTACAGTACGTTCAGCTACGAGACGCTGCGACTGCTCGAGGACGGTGCCCGCTGGTACGCGCTCGGCAACGTGGCGGGCAGCGTCATTGCCGGCGTCGCCGCGGCGGCCGCCGGGTGGGCGCTGGCCTCGTAGCTCCTAGCGGCGCAGCGCTCCGTCCACCCGGCGCGGAATGCCCAGCGGGTTGCCGTCCTGCAGCGCCTGCGGAAGCAGGTCGTGCGGGAACGACTGGTACGTCACCGGCCGCAGCCACCGTCGGACCGCGGTCGGCCCGACGGAGGTGTGCAGGGAGTTGGTGGTGGACGGCCACGGTCCGCCGTGCTGCATGGCCCAGGCCACGGCGACGCCGGTCGGCCACCCGTTCCAGATCAGCCGCCCCGCCCGCGGCCGGAGCACGTCCAGCACGGGGGTGATGTTCTGCAGGTCCGACTGTTCGCCGTGGACGGTGGCGGTGAGGCTGCCTTCGACCGACTGCAGCGCGTTGATGAGCTCGTGCGTGCTGGCGTATTCGATGATCAGCGAGCTCGGGCCGAAGCACTCGGTGGCGAGCGTCTCGGCGGCCTCCGTGAACTTCTCCGCGGTGGTGACGAAGAGGGCCGGCACACCCCAGGCGCCTGGCTCGGTGTGCAGCCGCGGCGTGACGATGCTCCGCACCGCCGGGTACGCGGCGAGCTCGGCGCTGAACTTCGCGTACGACTCGGCGATGCGCGCGTTCAGCATCGGGGTCGGCTCCACGGCTCCGATCGCCTCCGCGAGCGCGGTGTCCAGGTTGTGCCCGGCGGGCAGGAACAGCAGCCCCGGCTTGGTGCAGAACTGGCCCGTGCCGAGGGTGAAGGAGTTCACGAAGCCGGAGGCGATCTCGGATCCGCGGGCGCGCACCGCGGCCTTGGTGACCACCGTCGGGTTGACGCTGCCGAGCTCGCCGTAGAACGGGATCGGGTCGACCCGGCCCGAGGCGAGGTCGAACAACGCGCGGCCGCCGGTGGTAGAGCCGGTGAAGCCGGCCGCCTTGATCCGATGGTCGACGACGGCATCCCGTCCAGCCTGCTGGCCGAAGATGACGGTGAAGATGCCGGCGGGCAGGTTGTGCTCGGCGATCACCGAACTGACGATCTCACCGGTACGGCGGGACAGCTCCGGATGGCCCTCGTGCGCCTTCACCACGACGGGACACCCGGCGGCCAACGCCGAAGCCGTGTCACCGCCGACGACGCTGAAGGCGAACGGAAAGTTGCTGGCCGCGAAGACCAGCACGGGGCCGAGCGGCTCGAGGACGCGGCGCAGATCCGGCCGTGGCACCGGCTTCGCGTCCGGCGCGGGCGTGTCCAAGGTGGCTTCCAGGAACGAACCCTCGTCGATCACCTGCGCGAACAGGCGCAGTTGGAAGGTGGTGCGGGCCAATTCCGAGGTCAGCCGCGGCTTGCCCAGGCCGGTTTCGGAGTCGGCGAGCGGGACGAGTTCTTCGGCGCGGTCGTCGAGCTTGTCGGCGATCGCCCGGAGCAGCGCGGAACGTTCGGTCAGCGGCTCGGTGGCGAACCGGCGGGCGGCCGATTTCGCCAACGAGAGGGTGGAACTCAGCTCAGCCGCGGGCGTCTCCGACACACCGGCACCGGCGGGCTCGCCTGTGCGTGGGTTCATGCTTTCTATCAGCTTCATCGAGTACTCCCCGTACCGGATCCAGAGCGGATCGAGCCGCCGACGATGTGTGGTTGGACGGCGGCTGTGGCGCAGGCCGGCGTCATCGTCGCGCCGACCATACTCAAATACATTCTGCCAGTCATGCGAAGCATGATCTTAATCGGTATAGCGTGCGCGCACTATGGTGCGTTCGGCTGAGTATCTCCCAGAATGCCCCTCGTTACTCGGTCCGGCCGCATGACCGGGCGATATGACCCTGCCGCGTGACCGCGTCGTGTGACCGGCCGGGTGACCGGTCGCGCTGCCTGGGCGTGTGCACGGGGCGCGCGACCGGGCCGCGTGACCGGGGCGCGTGACCGGGGCGCGTGGCCGGTCGTCCTGACCGGTCGTCCTGGCCGGTCACGGACGATCGACCTGGAGGCGGTAAGTTCGAAGGCGTGTATGCGCGACCTCCACGTCGTACTCAGAGCCGAGGCGCTGAGCTGGCGCGCTCTGGGTTCACCGACACGGAGGCGGCCATGCGTGAACTCGACCACCCACCGCTGAACGCCTTGGGCGAAGGTGAGCTCGTCGCCGCGCTCGCCCGGGTAGCCGATCCAGATCTGGCCCTGAGCGGACTGTCCCGGCTGCTCGGTTCCCTGGATGCGCCGTCGGACCGCGACGAGCTGGTGGACGCCGTCAAGCGTGGCGGTCCATGGGCCGAGCGGATCCTGGCGGTCCTCGGCTTCAGCTCGCCGTTCGTCGACCACCTCGTGCGTCACCCCGCGGACGTCCGTCGCCTGGCCGACCTCACACCCAGCCCGCGGCCGGACGCGGCTGAGCTGCGCCGCCGCATGCTGCGCGCGGTGGGCGCGGATCCGATGGCGGCTGCGCCGGTGGCCGACGGGGAGCATCGCCGGCTCCTGGACGATCTGCGGGTCGCGTACCGGCGACAATTGCTGGACCTGGCCGCGCTCGACCTCACCTGGGAGCTCGACATGCCCGCCGTCGGCACGGAGCTGGCGGACCTGGCCGGGGCGACGCTGGAGGCGGCGCTGGCCATCGCCCGCTCGCACCTGCCGGACGGGGCCGCTCCGTGCCGGCTGGCCGTCATCGGGATGGGCAAGTGCGGCGGTCACGAGCTCAACTACGTCTCGGACGTGGACGTGATGTTCGTCGCGGAGCCGGAGGACACCGACGCCACGGGCGACGTCACCGGCGATGTCGACGGCGACGCGGCCCTGCAGACGGCGGCACAGCTGGCGAACTTGACGATGCGTGCCTGTTCCGAGCGGACCGCGGAGGGGACGATCTGGCCGGTCGACGCGGCGCTGCGCCCGGAGGGCAAGGCCGGTCCGCTGGTGCGGACGACAGCGAGTTACCTGAAGTACTACGAGACATGGGCGAAGACCTGGGAGTTCCAGGCGCTGCTGAAGGCGCGACAGGTGGCCGGCGATCACGCCCTGGGCGCCGCGTTCGTCGAGGCGATCCAGCCGAAGGTGTGGAACGCCTCCTGCCGTGACGGTTTCGTCACCGAGGTGCAGGCGATGCGCCGCCGGGTGGAGGACAACATCCGGAGCCGGCACGCCGACCGAGAACTCAAACTCGGCCCCGGCGGCCTGCGCGACATCGAGTTCGCCGTGCAGCTGTTGCAGCTGGTGCACGGTCGAGCGGACGACGCGTTGCACCATCGCTCCACCCTGAACGCGCTGACCGCGCTGATCGACGGGGGATACGTCGGGCGTGACGACGGCGCCGTCCTGGATCAGGCGTACCGGTTCCTGCGGACGCTGGAACACCGCATCCAGCTGCGCCAGCTGCGTCGCACCCACGTGTTGCCGCAGGATGAAGCCGACCTGCGCGTGCTCGGCCGCGTGCTGGGCCTGCGCGGGGCCGACGAGCTCACCAGACGGTGGCGCGGCGAGACCCGCGAGGTCCGGCGGTTGCACGAGAAGCTGTTCTACCGTCCGCTGCTCTCGGCGGTGGCCGGCCTCCCCGGGGAAGGGGTGCGGCTCAGCCCCGAAGCGGCGCTGGCCAGGCTGGAGGCGCTCGGTTACACCGATCCGTCCGGTGCGCTGCGCCACATCGAGGCGCTGACCAAGGGGGTCTCTCGCCGGGCGGCCATCCAGCGGACGTTGCTGCCGGTCTTGCTGGCCTGGTTCGCCGACGGCCCGCAGCCCGACACCGGACTCTCCGGGTTCCGGCACATCAGCGACGCCCTGGGCGAGACGCCGTGGTACCTGCGCCTGCTGCGCGACGACGGGGCCGCCGCGGAACGGATGGCCAAGGTGCTGGCGTCCGGACGGTACGCCACCGAGATGCTCCAGCGGGCGCCCGAAGCGGTGACGATGCTCAGCGGCGACGCGGAGCTGGTTCCACGGGAGCGGGAACAGCTGACGTCGGAGGTACTGGCCGGGACTGCCCGGCACGAGGATCCCACCGCGGCGATCGGTGTCGTCCGGGCCATGCGCCGCCGGGAACTGTTCCGGACCGCCGTCGCCGATCTGGTGGGCCGGCTACCGGTACGCGGGGTCGGCGAAGCACTGACCGATATCGCCGACGCCACGCTGGCGGGAGCACTCGCCACGGCGGTCCGCGCCGTCGAGGCACAGCGCGGAACGGCGTTGCCGACCCGGATGGCTGTGGTGGCGATGGGGCGGCTCGGCGGCCGCGAGATGGGTTACGCCTCGGACGCGGACGTCCTGTTCGTGCACGCGCCGTTGCCGAGCGCGACCGATGAGGAGGCGGCGTCGGCGGCGACCGCGGTGGCGAACGAGATGCGACGGCTGCTGGCGCTGCCGTCTCCGGAGCCGGCGTTCACCGTGGACGCCGCGCTGCGACCGGAAGGCAAGGCCGGTCCGCTGGCACGCACGCTCACCTCGTACGCCGCCTACTACGAGCGGTGGGGTGAGGTGTGGGAACGGCAGGCGCTGCTCCGTGCCGCGCCGTGTTGCGGCGACCCTGAGCTGCTGCGCCGGTTCACCGCCCTGATCGATCCGTTGCGCTGGCCCTCAGGCGGGTTGACGTCGGCCCAGGTCCTTCAGGTGCGCCGGATGAAGGCCCGGGTGGAGGGGGAGCGGCTGCCGCGCGGCGCGGACCGTTCCATCCACCTGAAGCTGGGTCCCGGCGGCCTCTCCGACGTCGAGTGGTGCGCGCAGTTGATCCAGCTGCAGCACGCGGGCCGGATCGAGGAGTTGCGGACGACGGCGACCCTCGACGTGCTGGACGTCGCCGTGGAAGCGGGCCTGCTCAGCGACGCCGACCGGGGTGTGCTGCGCGACGCCTGGTGCCGCGCGTCCACCATCCGCAACGCCACGGTGCTGGTCACCGGGCGCGCGTCGGACGTCATTCCGGTGGATCCGCAGACGCTGTCCGCGGTCTCCAAGGTGATGGGGTACGCACCCGGCGAGAGCGCGGCCTTTCTCGACGACTATCGGCGCAGTTCCCGGCACGCCCGGGCGGTGGTCGAGCGGGTCTTCTACGACGACCCCCGCTAACTTCCCATGATCATGAACATTTCCCGTGCGATATGAACGGGAAATGTTCATGATCATGGGGCGGGTGGGGCGGGTGGGGCGGTCGAGTCGCGCACCACGGGCGTGCCGCTCAGGGTGACCGTCTCTGCTGCGATGCCCGGGTTCGCGATCCGGTGATGCAGCAACGTGATGGCGGTGTCGCCGAGCGCGGCCATCGGCGCCGCCACGGTGGTGAGGCTCGGGGTCACCATCCGCGCGAGCAGCACGTCGTCGCAGCCGACGACGCTCCGCTGCATCGGCACCTGGACATCGCGGGCGTCCAGTTCGGCGAGCACCCCGCACGCCATCACGTCGTCGAAAGCGAAGGCGGCCGTCGCCGCGGTGTCCAGCAGCGCTGCGCCGGCCCGGCGGCCGCCGTCGTAGGACGCGTCGAACGGGCCCAGTTCGACCAGCGAGACGCCGGCGTCCTCCTTGCGGTTCGCCCAGGCGCGTATCGCACGTGCTCGCTGTTTCGCCGCCCACGACGCCGACGGCCCGGACAACAGGGCGAACGTGCGGTGCCCGTGGCCGGCCAAACGGTCGCCGAGGTGGGCGAGCGCACCGCTGTTGTCGCACACCACGCTGGGCAACTCCTTGACCACGCGATTCACCAGCACACATGGCAGCTCGTCGATCGCTTCCGCCAGCGCCCGGGAGGAGGCCCGCGGGGACGCCAGGATCAGCCCGTCGACCTGCCCGTGCAGCTGGCCGATCAGCTGAGTCTCCGCGCCGGCGCTCTCCTCGGCGTCCATCAACGTGACCGAGCATCCGATGTCCGCGGCGGCCCGCTGCACCGCGCGGACCAGGGGCGGCATGAACGGGTTGGTGATGTCCGGCACCACGAGGCCCAGCATCGCGGTGCGGCCGGTGGCGGTGGCGCGGGCGGACCTGTTCGGCCGGTAACCCATGGCGGCGGCCGTGCTCAGGATGCGTTCCCGCACGTCGTCGCGGACCAGATCAGGCCGGGTGAACGCACGGGAGACGGTCGAAGAGGAGACGCCGCACGCCTGGGCGACCGAGTAGATCGTGCTCCGTCGCCCGGACGGATGAGTGTGTGCGGCCATCGGAGAAATCTAGAGCATGCCGGTCTGCTCGCGGGCGCGTTCGATGACCTCGATCTGGCGGCGAACCGAATCTGGGGTGACGAACAGCTCGGCGCCGTCGCGCAGTGTGGCCGCCAGGTGCTGGTAGTAAAGGACGGTGCGCCGGCCGCCGGGAGGATCGACCTGGATGGTCTCCTCCTGCCAGGCGATCTGTTCGCCGGTGCCGTACGCGCGCCCGGCCGCCGGGCCTTCGTCGGCGGCGAGTTCGGGCAGCGATACCGGATCGCACCAGCGCACCCGCAGCCCGCCGTCGTCGGTGCTGACCAGGCTGCCCGCCGTGCCGGCGACGAGCCAGGTAGGCTGCGGGAACGCGACGGCGGAACTGGACTCGATGTCGGCGGTGAGACCGGTCTTGGTCTTCAGCACGAGCTTGACGTGGTCCTCGGCGTCGCCGGCGGAGACCGTGCGGCGTAGGTCCGCGAACAGGTCCAGGGGCCCGTCGCCGAGCAGCAGCAACACCTGGTCGAGGAAGTGCGACGCCGTGTTCGGCAGCTCACCTCCGCCGAACTTGCGCAGCGTCTGCCAGTCCGCCCGGCGGGCGAATCGATGATGGGTGCGCCGGATCATGACCAGCTCGCCGAGGCGTCCGGAGTCCATCAGCTCGCGGATGGCCATGAAGGCCGGGTCGAACCGGCTGTTCTGAAAGCAGGTGAGGACCCGGCCGGACCGCTGCGCGGCCTCGGTCATGGTGTCGACCTCTGTGACGCTCTGCGCCATCGGCTTCTCGGCGACGACGTGCTTGCCGGCTTCCAGTGCGGCGACGGCGAGCGGCACGTGGGTGTGGGACGGCGTGGCGACGATGACCAGCTCGACCTGCGGGTCGACGATGGCGTCAGCCGGCTCCGGATAGGTGACGCAACCGAACCGGGCCTCGGCCTCCGAGCGGCGCTCCGCATCCGGGTCGGCGGCGGCGACGATGCGGTATTCGCCGGTCAGTTCCGCCAGGCCCGCCGCGTGGATGTTCCACCCGGAGCGGCCCAGCCCGAGGATGCCTACGCGGATCGGTTCGTTCGCCATGTCGATCGCTCTCCTTCTCGAGTGGTCTCCCATTGTCTCGGCCCGGCGTGCGGCCGGCTGCCCAGGGCCGGTCACAGCTGGGCGACGACGGTCTCCAGCAGCTGTACCGGCGGCAGTAGCTGCTCGTACGGCATCGGCGGGACGCCGCTGAGGGCAGCGTCGATGAACCGGGCGAGACCGCGGGCGTTGTAGTCGGCGCCGAGCTCAAGCTCCCGTGCGACGAGACCATGCCGGCCGGCGACCACCATGTGCCACGGCACCCGGCCGTGCGTGTCCGGGCGGACGAAGGAGAGCGACAGCTGAACGTCGCCGGCCCGAGCCGTGGCGGTCACGGAGTCTGCGGCGCCGAGCGTGTGCACGTCGGTGACGTCGGGGTTGCCGAGCAGTTCGAGCGCGGGCTCCACCACGTGCGAGCCGTAGAAGAACAGCCCGGCGTGCGGATCGTCGCGATCGGCCGGGCCCGTCACCGCCACTGTCTGGATATCGCCGAGGCCGGACGTGGCGGCGCGGATCTCGTCGACGGTGGGGGACAGGCGCACCGCCGACCACGACCCGAGCACGCCGCCGCCGCGCTCGGCGGCCGCGATGATCGCCTTCGTGTCGGCGACGGTCAAAGCGGTGGGTTTGTCGACGAAGACATGCTTGCCGGCATCCAGCAGGGGTTCCGCGTGTGAGCGGTGCAGGCCTCCGTGCCGGTCGGCGACGATCGCCGCGTCCACCCGATCGACCAGGTCCTCGGCGGTCTCGACGATGTCGTCGATCTGTCCCGCGACGGCGAGCTGACGGTTCTTCTCGGTGTCTCCGCCGGCGAGGACGACCACCCGGCAGCCCTCGTGTCGGCCTTCCACGTTCAGATGCCGCACGAAGTGATCGGTATGTGAGTTCTCTGTTCCGATGACGCCTATACGCAACACGGGACCGTCCTCAATGCAAGCGGTTGCAATCTTGGCATCCACTCTACACGCCGTGCTATCGGGAGAGCAGGCGACGTGCGATACTGGGATGCATGTGGGGAATCGTGCTGCTGCTCCTGGCGCTCTGGCTTGCCGTCTCCCTCATCGGCCTGCTGATCAAGGGCCTGATCTGGCTCTTTGTCATCGGTCTGGCGCTGTTCATCGGGACGTCGATCTGGGGTTGGATCAAGCGGGAGAGCGGCGGTTAGTTCTCCGCAACGCTGCCCAGGCCGAGCACGTCGGACATCAGCGCAGCCAGTTCCCGGTCGCGCCCGTGCGGGCTGGCGGCGAAGCTGTCGTGCACACGGTGCTGGATCTCGGCCGGCTTCTCCTGGCTCAGCTTGAACTGGCTGTCGACGCGTTCCGCCGTGATCTCGAATGCGGCGATGCCGGGGAGTATGCGTTCGATGTAATCCATCGATCCGGAGGGATCCCAGGCCGTGGGCGTGTGTGCCTCGGTGACGTCGATGGTCGCCATGATGGTGCGCAGAGCGTCGTCGGCGTCCTCGATGAGCCGGACCGGCCCGGTGATGTGCACGGCTGCATAGTTCCAGGTGGGGGCGGCAGGCGTGACCTGGTAGACGGTCGGCGAGACGTAGCCGTCCGGCCCGGAGAAGACCGCCAGCACCTGGCCGCCGTCGGTGAAGGACTTCCATTGCGGATTCACCCGGGCCATGTGCCCGATGATCCTCGACCCCTCCAGTGGCACGTCGTCGCTTGGCGGGCCGGCAGGTGTCGGCGAGCGAAGCATCGGAACATGGGTGGCCAGCGGTACTCCGTCGCCGTTCGCGCTGACGATCAGCCCGAACGGATTCTCCCTGATCAACCGGGAGATGCGCGAGGGTGCGCCGGCCTGATAGTGACGAGGCGTATGCATCCGCTCTCCTTACTGTATTAGTACAGATCGCCTACTGTAACGTAACGCTACGACGACGAGAACCGGCGAGTCGCGCAGAGGGCCCGTGCGCCACGCCGGTCGCAGGAGGGAAGGGGAATGCCGTGCAGCTGGATCTGCTGATCACCGGGTGTCGGGCGCTGACCATGGATCCCAGCCGGCCGACGGCGTCGTCGATCGGCATCTGGCGCGGACGCATCATCGGCTTCGACGACGAGCTCGGTGACCTGCCCGCGGCCCACGTCGTCCACGCGTCCGGCGCGGTCGTGCTGCCCGGCTTCATCGACGCCCACACCCACCTGACCTGGACCGGAGCCGCGAGTCAGCAGGTCGACCTGGCCGGCTGCCGCACCCGGGAGGCCATTCTGACCGCGGTGGCGGAAGCGGTCGCGGCGACGCCGGACGGACGCTGGGTCGACCTCGCGGGCTACGATCAGCGGCCGCTCGGCGCCCATCTGAGCTGGCGTGACCTGGAGGTCGTGGCCGCCGGGCGCAAGGTCTACATCACCCATGCCTCGGGGCATGCCTGTCTGGTCTCGCGGGCCGTGCTGGACATGATCGGCGACGACGAGCTGGCGGCCGCCGACGCCGGTGTGCTCACCGACGACGACGGCCGTCCCAGCGGCGTGTTCGTCGAGGAGGCGATGGACCTGGCCCGGTCCCGGCGGATGCCGTATCGGATGGAGGAGATCGCCGACGCGATCGAGATCGCTGCCCGGCAGGCGGCGAGCGAGGGCGTCACGATGTGTGCGGATGCCGGCATCGCGGTCGGGCTCGGTGGGTACTCACCCGTCGAGCTCGCGGCCTATCAGAGCGCGGTGGAACAGGGGCGGCTCCCGGTGCGGATGCAGACGATGGTTCCGGCCGCGATGCTGCATGCCTCCGGAGCCGACCCGGCAGACGGCATCCCGCGCTCGATCGACCTGGGCCTGCGGACGGGGCTGGGCGGTGACCGGCTGTCCGTGGGAGCGCTGAAGATGTGGCTCGACGGCGGGATGATGGCGCGGACCGCGGCGCTGACCGAGCCCTATGCCGACGGCGGGCTCGGCCAGCTCACCTATGACGACGAGGAGCTGGCCGAGCTGGTCCGGGACGCGCACCGGGCTGGCTGGCAGCTGGCGATCCACGCCATCGGCGACCGTGCCGTCGACCAGGCGCTGGACGCGGTGGCCCTTGCACAGCGCGAGACCCCGCGTCCCGACGCGCGGCATCGGATCGAGCACGCCGGCCTGGTCCGGCCCGACCAGCTGCCCAGGATGGCGGAGCTGGGCCTGACCGCCGTGATCCAGCCGACCTTCCTGCACGCGTTCGGCGACGACTACTCGCGGATCATGGGCGAGGAACGCAGCGCGTGGATGTACCGGGGGCGTGGCTTCGCCGACCACGGCATCGGTCTCGCCGGCAGTTCGGATCGGCCGGTCGCCGACGGGGCACCGCTGCGCGCGATTCAGTTCATGGTGGAGCGGAAGAGCTCGGGCGGATTGTCCGTGGGCGCGGGCGAGGCGTTGACCGTGAAGGAGGCGCTGGCGGCGTACACGACGGGGAGCGCGCGGGCTTGCCGGGTGGAGGAGAAGCAGGGCAGCCTGAGCCCGGGGAAACTCGCGGACCTGACGGTGCTGGCAGCGAACCCGCGGGACGTGCCGGTGTCCGAGCTGGCCGACATCCCGGTGCTGGCGACCGTCGTGGGCGGTGAGTTCGTGCACGGGAATCTCTGAAACGGGACCTCTGAAAACGCGCTCAACGGGTCTACAATCGACGCACACAACCGGGCCAGGCCTCGACATTCACCGCGATTCCTGGTCGTGAAGCGATCTGGAGCGCTGCGCATGCGGGCATGACCATGTCCGATCGGAGAGCCCGATGGCTGGACCGCACACGATCGAGCACGTGCCGACCTTCTGCCCCCTGTGTGTGTCGCGGTGCGGCGCGACGGCGACCGTCGCCGACGGCACGTTCACGGCGCTCGAGCCGGACCCCTCGCACCCGACCGGCCAGGCGTTGTGCATCAAGGGTAAGGCCGCGCCGGAGATCGTCTACCACTCGGAGCGTCTGCTGCATCCGTTGCGACGGGTCAGCCCGAAGGGCGCGGCGCGGCCTCGGTTCGCCCGCATCAGCTGGGACGAGGCTGAGGAAACGGTAGCCGAGCGGTTGACCGGGATCGCGCGGGAGAGCGGGCCGGAGTCGGTCGTGTTCGCCTCCGCCTCGCCGTCCACGTCGGCCATGTCCGACTCGGTGGACTGGGTGATGCGCCTGCGCCGGGCCTTCGGCAGCCCGAACTTCTGCGTGTACATGGAACTGTGCGGATGGGGCCGTTACCTCGCCCCGCTGTACACCTTCGGCGCACCCGTGCCGGGCGTCTACATGCCGGATCTGGAGCGGGCGGGCTGCATCCTGTATTGGGGATACAACCCGTCGGTCTCCCGGCTGGTCCATGCGACCAGTACGGTGGCCGCGCTGCGGCGGGGTGCCCGGCTGGTCGTCGTCGACCCGCGTCGTGCCGGCTTGGCCGGCAGGGCCGACCACTGGCTGCGGGTGCGTCCGGGCACGGACGGTGCGCTGGCACTCGCGCTGACTCATGTGATGATCGAACAGGGCTGGTTCGACCGCGAGTTCGTCGGTCGCTGGACCAACGCCCCGTTCCTCGTACGGTCCGACGACGGGCGGCTGCTGCGCGCGTCCGCGCTGGGGGCCGGAGCAGACACCGACGCGTCCGTGGCGTGGGACCGGATCGCCGGCGGGCCGGTCGTCGTCGATCGGGTGCGCGGCGGGGCCGCTGCGGACCACACCCGGCTTGCGCTGTCCGGCACGGTCGAGGTCATGACCGTCGACGGCCCGATCCGGTGCCGCCCGGTGTTCGACCTGGTCGCGGAGCGATGCCGCGCCATGGCCCCGGCTATCGCGAGCGAGATCACCGGAGTGCCCGCGCTCGACATCGAGCGTGCGGCGCGAACCTTATGGGAGTCGCGTCCGCTGGCGTTCTACACCTGGAGTGGGCTCGAGCAGCACGGCAACGTCACCCAGACGGTTCGTGCGATCCACCAGCTCTACGCGCTCACCGGATGCCTCGACGCGCCGGGAGGGAATGTCGCGTTCGCCGGCGTGCCGACCAACCGGATCGACGGCGTCGAGCTGCTCGCCCCCGAACAGCGGGCGAAGGCCCTCGGGGTGGCCGAACGGCCGCTCGGGCCGGCCCGGTTCGAGTTCATCACCGGTGAGGACTTCTACGCCGCCGCTCTGGACGGCCGTCCCTATCGTGCGCGTGCACTGGTCGCGTTCGGTGCGAACCTGATGATGGCGCACGGCCAGAGCGCCCGCGGGCGGGGCGCCCTGGCTGCGCTCGACTTCTTCGTCCACGCCGATATGTTCATGAACGCCACTGCCGAGCAGGCTGACATCGTGCTCCCCGTGACCAGCGCGTTCGAGTCCGAGGCGCTGCGGGTCGGGTTCGAGGTCAGTCAGGAGGCGCAGTCGCTGGTGCAGCTGCGCCGGCCGGTGGCGCCGCCGCGCGGTGAAGCACGGTCGGACATGCAGATCATCTTCGCGTTGGCGAGGCGGCTCGGGCTCGGCGACCACTTCTTCGGCGGCGATATCGAGGTGGCGTGGCGCTATCAGCTAGCGCCAAGCGGAGTGACCGTCGAGCAGTTGCGTGCTCAGCCGGAGGGAGTCCGGGTGCCGCTGCGGACCGTGCACCGCACGTACGCGATGGACACTGGCGGAGTGCCGCGGGGATTCGACACGCCATCCGGCGTGGTCGAGCTGTTCTCGGAGGAACTTGCCGACCACGGATACGCGCCGATTCCGGAGTTCACCGAGCCCGGTATCAGCACCCGGTCTCGCCCCGATCTCGCGTCGCGGTTCCCGTTGACGCTGTCCTGCGCCAAGTCACTGTGGTTCTGCGAGACTCAGCATCGCAACCTGCCGGGCCTGCGCAGCCGTGCGCCGGATCCACAGGTGGAGATCCATCCCGACACGGCGGCGAGCCGGGGGATCGCCGCGGGGGATTGGGTACGGATCGACACCCCGGTGGGTAGCGCGCTCGCCCGCGCCAAGCTCACCGCCGGTCTCGATCCGCAAGTGGTGTTCGGCCAGCACGGCTGGTGGCAAGGGTGCGCCGACGGCGGCTTTCCGGGGTATCCACCCGTGGGGCAGGGGAGCGCGAACCTCAATGCGGTGCTGAGCCTGACACCGAGTGATCCGATCAGCGGCAGTTCGCCGCTGCGAGCGTCCGTGTGCGAGGTGCGGCCGGCGGATCCGGTAGGCGCGTGAGGACTGCTCGCACGCCGTCGGCGTGTCATTTGGCGTTCGAACACAGTTTCGGTATAGCGTGGCGGTTGTCGAGACGGAGCAAAGTTATCCACAGGTTGAGGATTGATCTCGACCTTGTCGGTGGCACGGCGTAACGTCTCGATCGATGACGAAGAAAGCTCAGGGCCGCGGCGCGGCCCGTCAACCCCAGGCGGTAACCATGGCAGCTCCCGCAGACCGCGAGAAAGCCCTTGAGACGGCGCTGGCGCAGATCGAGCGCGCGCACGGCAAGGGCTCGGTAATGCGCTTGGGCGAGGAAGCCCGTGCGCCGATCGAGGTCATCCCTACCGGATCGATCTCGCTGGATGTCGCACTCGGCATCGGCGGCTTGCCCCGAGGCCGGGTCATCGAGATTTACGGCCCAGAGAGTTCGGGTAAGACCTCGATCGCTCTCCATGCAGTGGCCAATGCACAGAAGGCCGGAGGCGTGGCGGGTTTCATCGACGCCGAGCATGCTCTCGACCCCGAGTATGCGAAGGCGCTCGGCGTAGACACGGATTCGCTCCTGGTCTCCCAGCCGGATACCGGAGAGCAGGCGCTGGAGATCGCGGACACTCTGATCCGCTCGGGCGCTCTCGACATCATCGTCATCGACTCGGTCGCCGCGTTGGTCCCGCGCGCTGAGATCGAAGGTGAGATGGGGGATAGCCACGTGGGTCTGCAGGCCCGGCTGATGAGCCAGGCGTTGCGGAAGATCGCCGGAGCGCTGAGTCACTCCAAGACGACGGCGATCTTCATCAATCAGCTCCGGGAAAAGGTCGGAGTCTTCTTCGGCTGCTTCAACTACAGCACTCGTGTCAACCTGGCCGACGGCACCACGGAGAAGATCGGCAAGATCGTCAACCAGAAGATGGACGTCGAGGTGCTCTCCTATGATCCGGAGACGGGCCAGGTGGTCCCACGTCGGATCGTCAACTGGTTCGACAACGGCAACGCCGAACGCTTCCTCCAGTTCACGGTGGAGAAGTCCGGCGGCAATGGCCGATCCCAGTTCGCCGCCACGGAAAACCACTTGATCGGTACTGCCGGTGGCTGGCGCCATGCGGGCGACATCAAGGTGGGCGAGCGCGTGATGGTTTCCGAACCGATGTGCCTAAGTGATCAGCAGTGGCAGGTGATCCTAGGCAGCGTCATGGGAGACGGTCACCTCGCCCCGAATCGCCGGGACCGCCACGGGGTCCGGTTCCGGATGGGGCACGGACCCAAGCAGGTCAATTACCTCGACTGGAAGGGCTCTCTGCTCGGAAACATCACGCAGACGCGGCGTACTGATGAACGGGGTTCGGCGTGGATCGATTTCACCCCATTGCCGGAGCTCGGCGAGCTATATGACGCCGTGTACTGGGGCGACGGAAGGAAGCATCTATCGTTTGAGTATCTGAAAAAGTTGACGCCGTTGGCGTTGGCCATCTGGTATATGGACGATGCTTCGTTCAGCATCCGCTCCAAGGGTGTGCAGGAGCGCACTAGAGGCGGGACGGGACGTGCCGAGATCTGCGTCGACGCGATGGGTACAGGGACGCAGGAGCGTCTGGTCGAGTATCTGAACGACACTCTGGGAGTCGCATGCGCCGTCCGCAAGCGCGGTAGTCGTCGGCAAAACGTTCTTCAATTCACAACGGCGGGGACCGCGAAGCTGCACGAGCTGATTGCGCCATATGTTCATCCCTCGATGCAGCACAAGTTACTTCCGCAATTCCGCGGCCAGTTCGACGTCACTTCGGAGTTCGTGGAAGAGCGGCTAGAGCTCATGCCTGCACGCGTGCTCGACATCCACGTCAAGCCGCCGACGCGCTCGATGCGCAGGTTTGACATCGAGGTCGAGGGGAATCACAACTACTTCGTCGACGGCGTGATGGTGCACAACAGCCCGGAAACCACCACCGGTGGCAAGGCACTGAAATTCTATGCCTCTGTCCGCTTGGATATCCGTAGAATTGAAACTCTGAAAGACGGAACCGACGCAGTCGGAAACAGGACTCGGGTTAAAGTGGTCAAGAATAAGGTAGCGCCTCCATTCAAGCAGGCAGAGTTCGATATTCTTTATGGTGAAGGAATCAGTCGAGAAGGCAGCTTGATCGATCTGGGCGTTGAGCAGGGCATCGTCCGGAAGTCCGGCGCCTGGTACACCTATGAGGGCGATCAGTTGGGGCAGGGCAAGGAGAACGCCCGTAACTTCCTGAAGGAGAACCCGGACATCGCGGAAGAGGTCGAGAAGAAGATCAAGGAGAAGCTGGGCGTCGGCCCCAAGATTGACGTGGCAGCCGAGGAGCCTCCGGTCGACTTCTGAGTACGTATCTCCGCCGAATGAGTTGATAGTGGTGACTGACAGGGCTGGTGCTGGCCGCTCCCGTAGAGCGGCCAGCGAGGACGCAGAGGCTGATCCTGAAAGCATTGCGCGGGAGATCGTGCAGCGTCGGCTTGCCGCTGCTCCGCAGACGCGGGCCCAGCTCGACCAAGCGATGGCGAAGAAGGGCGTGCCGGATGATGTCCGGGAGCGTGTTCTGGACCGGTTCGCCGAGTTGAACCTCATCGACGACGCAGCCTTCGCCGAGGCATGGGTGGAGTCGCGGCACGTGGGTCGAGGATTGGCCCGTCGCGCGCTCGGTCATGAGTTACGTCAACGCGGCGTCGAGCCGGCACTGGTCGACGAGGCCGTCGCGGCCCTGCCGACGGAGCGTGAGGAGGAGACAGCTCGTGAGCTGGTGGCCAAGCGGCTGGCGGGCACGAGGCGACTCGAGCCTCAGGCTCGGATGCGGAGGCTGATGGGGATGCTTGCACGCAAGGGGTATCCGCAGGGCCTCGCCTATCGGGTAGTCCGCGAGGCGCTGGAGTCAGACGGAGCCGACGGCGACGACCTACCCGAGCCGCAGCTCGAGTGAAGGTAGCGGGAACGTGAACGCACGGTTGCCGCTTCCTGTCCGGCGCGAAGAGATCTGACACTCTGGCGAGACGATCTTGATCCGGACGCACGAGGGCGGGTAGCGTGCCGTCCGTATCGTGTGTGGGGAACCACGTTGAAGGTCTAAACCGTGCGGCAGATGAGGCACGGTAAGGTAACCCTGCCTTGACCACGACTTCGCCTTTACGTAGCCTCGTCCTAAAGGTGGAATGTTCTCCGCGACCGCGGATCGACATAGCTACAGCGCAACGGGTACGAAATACAGGACTCCCGTCCTCATAGGGTGGCGAGCTGGCGCATATGTGATGGTGGCCGGGCGTAGACACGTCTAGCTGAGTGCGCCGGGCGAATGGGCGATGCAACGCGTCGGCCATGGAGTGCCCAGGGCGATGTGGTGCTGCCATAGTGGTCGCAGAACGGTTCCACCGAGGCAACGCCCAACTCGGGCGTCGACGTGAGGGAGCCGACGATGGACACTGCCACTGCCATCCTCGTCGTCGGCGCAGTTCTTGCCCTCGTTCTGGCCATTGTCGCGATCGGGCTGTTCCGGCGAGCGAACCATCGTCAGCAGCTCGAGCACGCGCGCGCGGAGCAGGAACGGGCCGACCGATCGGCGCGGCTCGAGGCGGCCAACGAGGCCGCAGAGGCTACCAAGGCGGCTGCCGAGGAGAAGGCGGCTGAGATCTTGGCGCAGGCACGCGCCGAGGCCGAGCAGCTCGAGCAACATGCCGACGACACCAATAGTCAATTGCACCAGAAGCGGCTCGACTTGGAGCAGCGTGAGGTCCGGCTGGGACAGCGCGAAGCGCGCCTGCACGTGGAAGCTCGCTCTCTGGAAAGCCGCGAACAGGAACTGACCAAGCAAGAGACCGCCATGGCGCAGCGGCTGGTCGAGATCGACGAGCTGGAGAGCGCGCGCAAAGCCGAACTGGCGCGGGTGGCCGGCCTGACACCCGAACAGGCGAAGAACGAACTGATCGAGGCGATCGAGAACCAGGCGAAGCGGGATGCGGCGATCAAGGCTCGCGACATCGAACGCGATGCCACGGAACAGGCACAGAGCCGGGCCCGGGAGATCATCACGCTGGCGATTCAGCGGCTGGCGTCGGAGCAGACCTCCGAGGCGGTCGTCTCGGTGCTGAACCTGCCGGGTGATGAGATGAAGGGCCGCATCATCGGCCGTGAGGGCCGGAACATCCGTGCATTCGAACAGATCACCGGCGTCAACGTGATCATCGATGACACGCCCGAGGCGGTGCTGCTGTCCTGCTTCGATCCAGTGCGCCGGGAGATCGCGCGGCTGACCCTCGAAGAGCTGGTGCTGGACGGCCGGATCCATCCGCACCGGATCGAGGAGCAGTACCACAAGAGCAGGGCCGAGGTGGAGAACCTCTGCGTGCGTGCGGGCGAGGACGCGCTGGTCGAGGTCGGCATCACCGATGTCCATCCGGACCTGGTCGCGCTGATCGGCCGGTTGCGCTACCGCACCTCGTATGGCCAGAACGTGTTGCAGCATCTGCTGGAGTCGGCTCACCTGGCCGGCATGATGGCGGCTGAGCTCGGACTGGATGTCACCCTCGCCAAGCGGTGCGCGCTGATGCATGACATCGGCAAGGCGCTGACCCACGAGGTGGAGGGCAGCCACGCCCTGATCGGGGCGGAGATCGCCCGCCGGTACGGCGAGAGCGAGGACGTGGTGCACGCGGTCGAGGCGCACCACAACGAGGTCGAGCTACGCACCGTCTACGCGGTGCTGACGCAGGCGGCTGACGCCATCTCCGGCAGCCGGCCCGGCGCCCGCCGGGAGTCGTTGGAGGCTTACGTCAAGCGGCTGGAGCGGCTGGAAGAGATCGCGATGGGCCAGGACGGTGTGGAGAAGGTCTTCGCGATGCAGGCCGGCCGCGAGATCCGGGTGATGGTGCTGCCGGACGTCGTCGACGACCTCCAAGCGCAGGTGCTCGCCCGGGACATCGCCAAGCAGGTCGAAGAGGAACTGACCTACCCCGGCCAGATCCGTATCACCGTGGTTCGCGAGTCCCGCGCCACCGAATTCGCTCGATAGTCCCTGTCCTTCGCGCGGCTATGAGCGCGCAATGTGCCATCCTCTCGGGCACAGCCGTGGAGCTGAACCCGAGACGGCGCGTCCCGTAGCGGGTACCGGCTCTGCCACACCATGGCATGGTGCTGGGTGGGCGTTTGGCTACGCGCCCGTGGAACGGTCGTCTGGGCCCTGTACCTGGCCGCCGACGGCCTCCTTCGCGGCGGCTACACCGCCGGCGGTCTTGGCGGAGCCACGGCGTTCCAGGTAGACGGCGAGCCGGGAGAGCGTCAGGTTGATGATGATGTAGATCGCGGCGCCGACGGCGAACAGCGGGACCACGTACCGGATGCCGAAGAAGTCGCGGAGGTTCTGTACCGATCGAAGCAGCTCGGCGTAGCCGATGATGAAACCGAGCGAGCTGTCCTTGAGCAACACGACGAGCTGGCTGACCAGCGACGGCAGCATGCGCCGGACGGCTTGCGGCAGCAGGATGGACAGCAATGTCTGGGTGCGTGTCAAGCCGACCGCGTATGCAGCCTCGGCCTGTCCCGCCGGCAGCGAGACGATACCGGCGCGCAGGATCTCGGCGAAGATCGCCATGTTGTAGACGACCAGGCCGAATACCACGGCTTCCAGGAACGACAGGTTGAGCGCCAAGACACCGAACAGCATCATCAGCACCACGGGAAGGCCCCGGAAGATCTCGATGACGAAGATCGACGGCCAGCTGATCCAGCGCTGTGGGGTGATCCGGCCGACGGCGAGGATCAGCCCGAGCGCCAGTGCGAGCGGCGCGGCGATCGCGGCGGCGCGCAGTGTGGCGCCGAGCCCTTCGACCAGAAGGAAGTTCCAGACGTCGGCCGCTTCCTGGTTCTTCGGCGGGTCGAAGTAGATCGACCAGCGTTCGGCCTCGAAGATGCCGTTCTTCTGCAGTTGCCACGCGCCGAAGCCGAGCAACGCGAGCAGCGCCAGGCCGCCGATGACGGAGCCGATGCGCTCTCGGCGCCGGGCTCGCGGACCAGGGGTGTCGTAAAGTACCGAGCTCATCGCGCGAACACGACCTTCCGTTCAACCCAACTCGCCAGGATTCCGGACGGTATCGTCAGAATGAGGTAACACACTCCGATGCCGATCAGCACCGGTATGACGTCCGCGGGGTTGGAGTTGGCAAGCCTGCGTCCGATGGCGAACAGCTCAGTCACGGCGAAACCGCCTGCCACCGATGTGTTCTTGGTCAGCGCGATGAAGATGTTGATCAGCGGCGGCACAACCGTCCGGAACGCCTGCGGCAGCACGATGAGCTGGAGCGTCTGGGTGAACGTCAGACCGATCGCACGCGCGGCCTCGGCCTGACCGACCCCGACACTGTTGATTCCGGACCGTACCGCCTCGCACACGAAGGCCGCAGTGTAGATCGACAACGCCACCCACGCCGAGACGAAGAAGCTCGGAGTTCTTATCCCGACCTGCGGCGCCACGAAGATGAAGAAGAAGAAGACAATGGTCAGTGGGGTGTTGCGAACCAGTTCAACGTAGACGGTGCCGAACCAGCGCAGGCTCGCCACCGGTGATACCCGGAACGCGGCGAGGATCGTTCCGAGAACCAGGGCGGTCGCGGCGGAGGCAAGGGTGAGCCACAGGGTCATCCTGAATCCTTGCCAGTACAGGTCCAGGTTGCTGAAGATGGCATCCACGCACGTTCACCTCCTTCTTCAACGCGTCGATCAGTTGGGGCCGGTCCGCCGGCCGGCGGACGCAGACGGGTATCCGCCGATCATGAGCATCGACGGCGAGGCCATCGGTCTTCGGCCACACGAGTTCGTGGTCGAAGACCGATGGCCGTCTGACGAGCGATCAGTAGCGGTCGACTTCCGGTGGCTCCGGCGTTTCGAGGACCTCTCCGGCGGTGGACTCCCACGCCTCGACCCAGCTGCCGTCGTCGTAGGACTCCTCCAAGACATCGTTGATGAAGTCGCGGAACTCGTCGTCGCCCTTGGCGAGCCCGATGCCGTACGGCTCCTCCGTGAACTGTTCACCGACGAGCTTGAAGTCGTCCGGGCTCTCCGACACGTATCCGGCGAGGATCACGTTGTCCGTGGTCAGCGCGTCGACCTGACCCTGCCGCAGCGGCTCGAGACAGTCAGAGTAGGCACCGAACAGCTCCAGGTTCGCATCCGGATAGTTGTCCCGCATGTTCTGCGCCGGGGTGGAACCCTCGACGGTGCAGACGCTCTTGCCGGCGAGATCGTCCGGGCTCTCGATCTCCTCCTCATCCGCACGGACCATGATCATCTGCCCGGCCTCGTAGTACGGACCCGCGAAATCGACGACTTCCTTGCGCTCGTCGTTGATGGTGTAGGTGGCGACGACGATGTCGACCCGGCCGTCTTCGATGTACGGCTCGCGGTTGGCCGACTGGGTCTCCACCCACTCGATGCCGTCCTCGTCGATACCGAGTTTGGACGCGATGATCTTGCCGATCTCGACGTCGAAACCTTCCGGGTCACCGCTGGGCCCGCGCAGCCCGAACAGAGGCTGGTCGAACTTGGTGCCGATGGTGATGGAGCCGGCGTCGGCCAGCTCGGCCATCGTGGTGCCTTCCTCGAAGTCGCCCGCTTCGACGTCCTCGGGCTCCGTCGTGGTGTCGTCATCGTCGTCGCCGCACGCGGCGAGGGCCAGCGCGGTCGAGGCAGCGACCGCGGCAAAAATGAAGCGTTTGGTGCGCATCGGGTTGAACTCCTTAGTGCGTCAGGATCTTGCTCAGGAAGTCTTTCGCCCGATCGCTCTTCGGTCGGGTGAAGAACTCCTCGGGGGCGGCCTCCTCGACGATTCGGCCGTCGTCCATGAATATCACGCGGTGGGCCGCCCGTCGGGCGAATCCCATCTCGTGCGTGACCACCACCATCGTCATGCCTTCCTTGGCGAGCGACGTCATCACGTCCAGGACCTCGTTGATCATCTCCGGGTCCAGTGCGGACGTCGGCTCGTCGAAGAGCATGACCTTCGGTTTCATCGCTAGCGCGCGGGCGATGGCAACCCGCTGCTGCTGACCGCCGGAGAGCTGAGCCGGCAACTTGTTCGCCTGGTTCGCCACCCCGACCCGTTCCAGCAGACGCATCGCTTCTTCCTGCGCGGCCGCTCTCTTCACCCCCTTCGCCTTCATCGGCCCGAGTGTCACGTTCTGTAGCACCGTCTTGTGTGCGAACAGATTGAACGCCTGGAAGACCATGCCGACGTCGGCGCGGAGCCGGGCCAGCGCCCGCCCCTCCGCGGGGAGCGGCTGGCCGTCGAGGGTGATGGTGCCGGAATCGATCGGTTCCAGGCGGTTGATGGTGCGGCATAACGTCGACTTGCCGGAGCCGGACGGGCCGATCACCACCACCACCTCGCCGCGCGCCACGGACATGTTGATGTCCTGCAGCACATGCAGCGAGCCGAAATACTTCTGGACGTCACGCAATTCGACAAGGGGCTGGCCGACCTCCGCCGTGGGCACGGAGGCGGAGCCGGTCATGTCGTCGCTGGCGGTCATGCAGGCAACCTACCTATCTTGACCAGGGATGTGCACGGATTTCACGGTTACGGTCAGGCTACGACTCGACTTCGGATGATGCAGGGTGTTTGGCGTAGCCTAGATCCCGACATGAATGCGCGCACATACCAGGTCCGCACCTACGGGTGCCAGATGAACGTCCACGACTCCGAGCGGCTCGCCGGTCTGCTCGACGACGCCGGCTACACCAAGGCGGGCGACGACGGCTCCGGTGCGGACGTCGTCGTGCTCAACACGTGTGCCGTCCGGGAGAACGCGGACAACAAGCTGTACGGCAACCTGGGGCATCTGGCCTCGGTGAAGGCCTCCCGTCCGGGCATGCAGATCGCGGTGGGGGGATGCCTGGCGCAGAAGGACCGGGACGAGATCGTGCGCCGTGCACCCTGGGTGGACGTGGTCTTCGGCACGCACAACGTCGGGTCGCTGCCGGTGCTGCTGGAGCGGGCCCGGGTGGAGCAGGAGGCCCAGGTCGAGATCGTCGAGGCGCTGGAGGTGTTCCCCTCGTCGCTGCCGTCCCGGCGGGAGAGCCCGTACTCGGCGTGGGTGGCGATCAGCGTCGGCTGCAACAACACCTGCACCTTCTGCATCGTGCCGGCTTTGCGCGGCCGGGAGAAGGACCGGCGGCCTGGAGACATCCTGGCGGAGGTGGAGGCGCTCGTCGCCGACGGTGTCATCGAGGTGACGCTGCTCGGGCAGAACGTCAATGCCTACGGCGTGGAGTTCGGCGACCGGTACGCCTTCGGCAAGCTGTTGCGCTCGGTGGGCGCGGTGGAAGGCCTGGAGCGGGTCCGCTTCACCAGCCCGCACCCGCGGGATTTCACCGACGACGTGATCGCCGCGATGGCCGAGACACCGACGGTGATGCCGCAGCTGCACATGCCGCTGCAGTCCGGTTCGGATCGGATACTCAAGGCGATGCGCCGCTCGTATCGGCAGCGCCGGTACCTGGACCTGGTGGAGCGGGTGCGTGCGGCGATGCCGGACGCCGCGATCACCACCGACATCATCGTGGGCTTCCCGGGCGAGACGGACGAGGACTTCGAGCAGACCCTGCACGTGGTGCGTGAGGCCCGGTTCGCTTCCGCGTTCACGTTCCAGTACTCCAAACGCCCGGGGACACCCGCGGCGGAGATGGCGGATCAGGTCCCGCCGGAGGTGGTCCGCGAGCGGTATCAGCGGCTGGCGGACCTGGTCGAAGAGGTGGCCTGGGACGAGGCCCGGGCACTGGTCGGCAGCGAGGTCGACGTGCTTGTTTCCGACGGCGAGGGCCGCAAGGACGAGCGCACGCAGCGCCTGTCCGGCCGAGCACGGGACAACCGGCTGGTGCACTTCGCAGTGCCCGCCACCACGACGGAGGACGGTGCTGAGGGCCCACAGCCGCCCCGTCCAGGTGACGTGGTGACCGTCGAGGTCACCAGGGCCGCTCCGCACTACCTGGTGGCCGACTCGGCGGCGGACGGCGGTCGCTACGAGATACGTCGTACCCGGGCCGGTGATGCGTACGAGCGGGCCACCGCGGCGGATGCGGGCGGCGGCAGCAGCGGCGTGCTGCTCGGCATGCCGTCGATCGGTGTGCCGCAGGAGGAGGCGGCGAGCGTGTCAGGCTGCGCTGTCTCAGGATGATTCGCCCGCTCATTGAGTGTCAGTGACGCATACAGGCTCCCAAACCGGCGTATGACGCAACGTGCACTCATGAACAAGCGCGAGGACCCCGGTGGGCACCCGGCCGCGGCCCTACTGTGTGGGGTGAGAAGCTCCTGGTGACCTTCACGGCGGGGGAGCGGCCGTGGGCGGCGGACGGAAATGCCGGCGCAGCGCGTCCCGGTAGGTCACACGAGCACGGTCGGCGATGGCCAGGGTGCCCAGCAGGCCCGTCCCAGCCGCGAACACGCTCGCGATGAGCCGTACCTCCTCGCTCATCGCGCCGAACACCCACCATCCGCGGATCACCGCGTACGTCAACGCGCCGAAGAACAGCGACGAGACGACGAAGCCGACTCGACGCGGGCGGGGGAGCTCGGGCTCGGGTTGACCTGACCACCACACGGCCAGACCCATGGCCGCGAGCACCAAGCCGATCACGCCCAGGCCGGCCGGCTCCCAGATGATGGCCACCAGTCCGACCGAGATGAAGACCCGGGACGGGAGGCCTCCCGGATATCGGCCGCGCGCCGGTATCCAGGCGATAGTGAGGCAGACAGTCACCAGGGCGACCACCCCAGCACCTACGATCTGTGCGGCGTCGTCGGCGGAGAGCATGGTGGTATTCGACCACGTTCCGTCGTTCACTTCCGCTATGCCCCCTACCCGGCGTGCCGAGCCGGCCTGTTCGACCTGCCCCGGCGAGGGCGTCGCGCGGGGCGCTCGGGGCAGCGAGCGTCGACGCGCCAGTGGACGCTAGCCGGACGAGCGTTCTGTAGCCGAACACCGCGCTGACCACCGGAGACGGTCGAATTGAGCGACCGATATTGCACCCGCCATTGGGTGGAAATCATGATCAGATTCGCTGTGAAATCACTCGCAGTACGCCATGAAAATGTTGCGCACTTCGGAACGGTTGCGCCCATGGGAACAAATCTGTCATCGTTTATGCAATGCGCGTGGAGGGTACATGAAGACGTACGGACCAGCGTTGACGTGGGAAGATCGGAATCGCTCCCGCCCACATGGTGAGATATTGGTGAAGTTACCGAACGGCACTACTTTACGCCATTGATTCACGGCTATGGCCAGGTGCCCTCGCAGGCGTCTGGATTGCATCGGGACCACGTATGAAATGGTCCGTGACCTCCCAGGTCAGCCCGGGTTTCGGTGGGTGAGAGTTGATATGTCTGTTCGGATCCTTTAGCGTGTTCAGTAATGCGCGACGGGGCCAGCCGCGGGTTCCGCCGCGACGCTGGGACCGGTCCAGTGAAATGCCGACGGGAAGTCAGGTGACAGGCGGGCGTGAGGCTGCCCGCGCGGCAGAGAGCGTCGCCTGAACGTGTTTCCTTGCCCGACGGGAGCGGTCAGCGGCTGACGCAACGGTGCTTCGGCTGCGGTGCTCCGCATGCCGCATGAACACTGGGAGTTGTGCATGGCCAGAGAAAATAGTGCAGCAGTCCGTGGAACCGACAGCGTCAATGCCGACCCGGAGTCATCTGGGACTTCCGACGTTCATCAGGACTTCGGCGAGAATCCGCTGGAGGTCAGGACGACCGATCACTACACCGAAGAATATGTGACCGGGTTCGTCGACAAGTGGGACGACCTCATCGATTGGAAGAAGCGGGCCGAGAGCGAGGGCAACTTCTTCGTCGACCAGCTCAAGGAGCGCGGGGTCCGCAAGGTACTCGACGTGGCGACCGGTACGGGGTTCCACTCGGTGCGGCTCATCGAAGAAGGTTTCGAGACGGTCAGTGCCGACGGCAGCCCGGAGATGCTTGCCAAGGCGTTCGAGAACGGCGTCAAGCACGGCGGGCACATCCTGCGGGTGGTCAACGCCGACTGGCGCTGGCTCAACCGGGACGTCCACGGTGAATATGACGCGATCGTGTGTCTGGGTAACTCATTCACCCACCTCTTCTCAGAGCGTGACCGCCGCAAGGCGCTGGCCGAGTTCTACGCGATGCTCAAACACGATGGTGTGCTGATTCTGGATCAGCGCAATTATGACGCGATTCTGGACGAGGGTTTCTCCAGTAAGCACACCTATTATTACGCCGGCGATGACGTGTCCGCCGTTCCAGAACACGTCGATGACGGGTTGGCTCGTTTTAAGTACACATTCCCTGACGGCTCCGAGTATTACCTCAATATGTATCCGTTGCGCAAGAATTATGTGCGCCGCCTCATGCGCGAGGTGGGTTTCCAGCGGATCGAGACGTACGGCGATTTCCAGGAAACGTACAAGGAAAACGAGCCGGACTTCTTCATTCACGTCGCGGAGAAGCGCTACCGCCCCGATGAAGAGCTGACCGAGATCTATTCGACGCCGGTCAACGTGGCGCGGGACTACTACAACTCCGAAGACGCCGACAACTTCTACGCCATCATCTGGGGCGGCGAAGACATCCACGTCGGAACCTACCTGACACCGGATGAGGAGATCGCCTCCGCGAGCCGTCGCACGGTCGAGAACATGGCCGCCGAACTGAAGATCGACGCGGACACCAAGATTCTGGATGTCGGCGCCGGCTACGGTGGCTCGGCGCGTTACCTCGCCAAGACCTACGGCTGCCGGGTGACCTGTCTCAACCTCAGTGAGGTCGAGAATGAGCGCAACCGGAAGATGAATTCCGAGCAGGGCATCGACGACCTGATCGACGTGGTCGACGGATCGTTCGAGGACCTACCGTTCGAGGACAACTCCTACGACATCGTCTGGTCGCAGGACGCCTTCCTGCACAGCGGTGATCGGGTCCGGGTGCTCGAAGAGGTGGTCCGGGTACTCCGCCCGTCCGGGACGCTGATCTTCACCGACCCGATGGCGGCCGACCACTGCCCGGCCGGCGCGCTCGAGCCCATTCTGGCTCGTCTGCAGCTGGACACGATGGGTTCGCCCGGCTTCTACCGCCGCGAGTTGTACCGGCTCGGCATGGGCAACGTCGAGTTCAGGGACCAGAGCGAGCAGCTGCCGCGTCACTACGGCCGGGTCCGGGACGAGCTGGAGCAGCGCGCGTCCGAGCTGACCGGGCGGGTGAGCGTCGAATATCAAGAGCGGATGAAGGCAGGGTTGAAGAACTGGGTCGAGGGCGGCCACGCCGGAAACCTGGCCTGGGGCATCATCATCGCACGTCAGTAAGTTAGGTAACGCCTTTCCAACGGAGATTATGAGGCGCCCGCGGAAGCCAAGGCGGCTTCGTTCAGTTCGGCGCGGCCCGTTTGTGACGAGAGAAGAGAGTGGAGAAGAATGGCATATCGGCGTTTGTTTACGAGTGAGTCGGTCACCGAGGGGCATCCGGACAAGATGGCGGATGCGATCAGCGACTCGATCCTGGATGCGCTGCTGGCGCAGGACCCGAAGTCGCGGGTGGCGTGTGAGACTCTGATCACCACCGGGCAGGTGCACATCGCCGGTGAGATCACCACTGAGGCGTATGTGGACATGCCGAGCATCGTCCGGGAGCGGATCCTGGAGATCGGCTATGACTCCTCGGCCAAGGGTTTCGACGGTGCGTCGTGCGGTGTGAACATCGCGATCGACGCGCAGTCCCCGGACATCGCCCAGGGTGTGGACACCGCGTTCGAGAAGCGGGTCGAGGGCAGCGACGACGAGATCGCCTCGCAGGGCGCGGGGGATCAGGGGCTGATGTTCGGCTTCGCCTGCACCGAGACCCCGGAGCTGATGCCGCTGCCGATCGCGCTGGCGCACCGGCTGTCCAAGCAGCTGACCGACGTGCGTAAGCAGGGCGCGCTGCCGTACCTGCGCCCGGACGGCAAGACGCAGGTCACGGTGGAGTACGAGGACGGTAAGCCGGTCCGCCTCGACACGGTTGTGGTGTCGTCGCAGCACGCTGCCGACATCGACCTGGAAGCGATGCTCACCCCGGACATCCGGGACCAGGTGATGCGCCCGCAGATCGAGGCGCTGGGTCTGGACACCTCGACCACGCGGCTGCTGGTGAACCCGACGGGTCGGTTCGTCACCGGTGGCCCGGTGGGCGACGCTGGTCTGACCGGGCGGAAGATCATCGTGGACACCTATGGCGGCTACGCCCGTCACGGTGGTGGCGCGTTCTCCGGTAAGGACCCGTCGAAGGTGGACCGCTCCGCGGCGTACGCGCTGCGCTGGGTGGCGAAGAACGCCGTCGCCGCCGGGCTGGCCGACAAGATCGAGGTGCAGTCCGCGTACGCGATCGGCAAGGCCGCGCCGGTGGGGCTGTTCATCGAGACCTTCGGCACCGAGAAGGTGGACCCGGCCAAGATCCAGCTGGCCATCGAGGAGGTCTTCGACCTGCGTCCCGGCGCGATCGTGCGCGATCTCGAGCTGCTGCAGCCGATCTACGCGCCGACCGCCGCGTACGGCCACTTCGGCCGGGACGACCTGGACGTGCCGTGGGAGCGGACCAACCGGGTCGAGGAGCTCAAGGCTGCGGCCCGCGTCTGAGGGGCCGGACAGGCGCCCCGAGAGTAGGTCACCCTCGCGCGCGTGGGCGTTCCGCGGCGACAATGAATATCGCCGCGCATGCTCGCCCACGCGCGCCGGGTGACAGACCGACGCCGTTGACGATGCACGCCGACGAGGGCACGGGCCGAAACCGACACGCGCCCGCCGCCGCCCAGCTCGATTGAACGAGGAGACCCCTTTGCGTATCGCAGTGACCGGATCGATCGCGACCGACCAGCTGATGGTCTTCCCGGGCAGGTTCACCGACCAGCTCGTGGCCGACCAGCTGGAACAGGTGTCGCTGTCGTTCCTGATCGACCATCTGGACATCCGCCGTGGCGGGACAGCCGGCAATATCGCTTTCGGCTTCGCGAAGGTGGGGTTGTCTCCCGTTCTGGTCGGCGCGGTCGGACAGGACTTCGCCGAGTACCGTGCCATTCTGGACAGCCACGGTGTGGACACCTCGTCGATCCACGTATCCGACGAGAAGCACACGGCCCGATTCATCTGCACCACCGACGAGATGCAGAACCAGATCGCCTCGTTCTACACGGGCGCGATGGAAGAGGCACGGGAGATCGAATTGAGCCCGATCGCCGACCGCGTCGGCGGGTTCGACCTGGTGCTGATCTGCCCGAACGACCCGGTGGCGATGATCAAACACACGAACGAATGCCGCGAGCGCGGCTACCGGTTCGTGGCCGATGTGGGGCAGCAGGTGGCCCGGATGACCGGCGACGAGCTGCGTCAGCTGGTGGATGGGGCGCACTACCTGTTCACCAACGAGTACGAGCGCAGCCTGCTGCTGGAGAAGACCGGCTTGAGCGAAGACGAGGTCCTCGGCCAGGTCGACTTCTGGATGACGACGCTCGGCGCGGCCGGCGCACGGCTCGAGTCGAGCGGCGGCGACGTCGTGACCGTGCCCAGCGTGCCGGCCAAGCAAGAGGTCGACCCGACAGGCATCGGCGACGCGTTCCGGGTGGGCTACTTCGCGGGTGTATCCTGGCAAGTCTCGGCTGAGCGCGCCATGCAGGTCGGCGGTGTGCTCGCCACGACCGTCCTGGAGACGCTCGGGGGACAGGACTATGAGGTCGAACCGGACTCGTTCGTCCGCCGGTTCGCGGACGCCTACGGTGAAGACGCTGCCGCCGAGATCAAGCCCTTCATCGGGCAGGCTGCCTAGAGGAGGTGGCAGACGTGGCTGAGAGTGCATTTCTGGACGCGGTGCGCCGGCGGGTGCTGGTCGCGGACGGGGCGATGGGCACTCAGCTGCAGGCACATGACCTCACGCTGGACGACTTCGCGGGCCTGGAAGGCTGCAACGAGATCCTCAACGTCACTCGGCCCGACGTGGTGCGTAGTGTGCATCGCGGGTTTCTCGAGGTCGGCTCCGACCTGATCGAGACCAACACGTTCGGGAGTAACTGGGCCAACCTCGCCGAGTACGACATCGCGGGCCGGATCCACGAGTTGGCCGAGGCCGGTGCCCGGCTGGCTCGGGAGACGGCCGATGAGTTCTCGACCCCGGACAAGCCGAGGTTCGTGCTCGGGTCCATCGGCCCGGGAACGAAGCTCCCCACGCTGGGACATGTCACCTACGCCAAGATCCGCGACGCGTATGTCGAGCAGGTCCGCGGCATGCTGGCCGGTGGCATCGACGTGGTGTTGGTGGAGACGAGCCAGGATCTGCTGCAGACGAAGGCGGCGATCCTGGCGGCGAAGCGGGCCATGGCCGCCGAGGGCCGGACCGTGCCGATCGTGGCTCAGGTGACCGTGGAGACGACGGGCACCATGCTGGTCGGCTCCGAGATCGGCGCCGCCGTGACGGCGCTGGAGCCGCTGGGCATCGACATGATCGGCATGAACTGCGCGACCGGTCCGGCGGAGATGGGAGAGCATCTGCGGTACCTGTCGCAGCATGCGCGGGTGCCGCTGTCGGTGATGCCGAACGCGGGGCTGCCGGAGATCGGTCCGAACGGCGCCGTCTACCCGCTGAGCCCGGACGAACTGGCCGAGGCGCTGGCCGGATTCGTCACCGAATATGGCACCCGGATGGTCGGCGGGTGCTGTGGAACCACCCCTGAGCACCTGGACCGCGTGGTCGAGGCGGTGGCGGATCTGCAGCCGCTCGAGCGGAGCCCGCAGTTCGAGCCGTCGGTGGCCTCGATCTATCAGCCGGTACCGTTCCGGCAGGACGCCAGCGTGCTGATGATCGGAGAACGCACCAACGCCAACGGCTCCAAGGCGTTCCGGGAGGCGATGGCTTCCGAACGGTGGGAGGACTGCGTCGAGATCGCTCGTGCGCAAACACGCGAGGGCGCGCACATGATCGACCTGTGCGTCGACTATGTCGGGCGGGACGGCGTCGCGGACATGGACGAGCTGGCCGCACGCCTGGCGACCGCGTCGACCCTGCCGATCATGGTCGACTCGACCGAACCGGAGGTGATCCGGGCCGGCCTGGAGCGGATCGGCGGCCGGTGCGTCATCAACTCGGTGAACTACGAGGACGGCGACGGCCCGGATTCGCGGTTCCAGCGGGCTATGCGGATCGCGTCCGAGCACGGGGCCGCCGTCGTCGCACTCTGTATCGACGAGGAGGGCCAGGCACGCACCGCGGAGTGGAAACTGCGGGTGGCCCGGCGGCTCATCGACGATCTGACGACCAACTGGGGGATGGCGGTCGAGGACATCATCGTCGACTGCCTGACCTTCCCGATCTCCACCGGTCAGGAGGAGGTCCGCCGGGACGCGATCGAGACCATCGAGGCCATCCGCCGATTGACCGCCGAGTTCCCGGGCGTGCAGACCACGCTGGGTGTCTCCAACGTGTCGTTCGGCTTGAACTCGGCGGCCCGGCAGGTGCTGAACTCGGTCTTTCTGCATGAGTGCGTCGAGGCCGGACTGAGCACGGCGATCGTGCACGCGTCGAAGATCCTGCCGATGGCTCGGATCCCGGACGAGCAGCGCGAGGTCGCCCTCGACCTGGTGTATGACAGGCGCCGCGAAGGCTACGACCCGCTGCAGAAGCTGATGCAGCTGTTCGAGGGGGCGACCGCGTCGTCCAGCCGGGAGTCGCGCGCGGAGGAGCTGGCCGCGCTGCCGCTGAACGAGCGGTTGGAGCGGCGGATCGTCGACGGCGAGCGGAACGGCCTGGAAGTCGACCTCGACGAGGCGATGAAGGAGCGCAAGCCGCTCGAGATCATCAATGACACGCTGCTGGCCGGGATGAAGACCGTCGGGGACCTGTTCGGGTCCGGGCAGATGCAGCTGCCGTTCGTGCTGCAGTCCGCCGAGGTGATGAAGGCGGCCGTCGCTCATCTCGAGCCGCACATGGAGAAGGACGACCCAGAGAGTAGTGGCGGCAAAGGCCGGATCGTGCTCGCGACGGTCAAGGGCGACGTGCACGACATCGGCAAGAACCTGGTCGACATCATCCTGTCGAACAACGGCTACGACGTGGTGAACATCGGCATCAAGCAGCCGATCAACGCCATCCTCGACGCGGCGAGCGAGCACCGGGCGGACGCGATCGGCATGTCCGGCCTGCTGGTCAAGTCCACCGTGATCATGAAGGAGAACCTCGAGGAGATGAACTCCCGAGGCGTCGCGGAGAACTGGCCGGTGGTGCTGGGCGGCGCCGCGCTGAACCGCTCGTACGTCGAGGACGATCTGGCCGAGATCTTCCACGGCGAGGTCTCCTACGCACGCGACGCGTTCGAGGGTCTGCGGCTGATGGACTCGATCATGGCCCGGAAGAAGGGTGACGTGACCGAGGCGGATGAGGAGGCCGAGCGGAAGCGTGCGGAGCGCAAGGCGCGCCGGGAACGGTCCAAGCGGATCGCCGCGGCCCGCGAGGCGCAGGCGGCCGCGTCCGGCGACGGAGCCGCCGAGGAGGTGCCGGCACGTTCCGACGTGGCGGCGGACGTCGCCGTACCGGAGCCTCCGTTCTGGGGCCACAAGGTCGTCAAGGGCGTGGCACTGGCGGACTACGCGGCGATGCTGGATGAGCGGGCCACGTTCTTCGGCCAGTGGGGGCTGCGCGGCGCGAAGGGCGGTGCCGGGCCGTCGTACGAGGAGTTGGTCGAGACCGAGGGCAGACCGCGGTTGCGGTACTGGCTGGACCGGTTGACGACGGAGAACATCCTCGCGCACGCGGCCGTGGTGTACGGGTACTTCCCGTGCGTCTCGGACGGTGACGACGTCGTCGTGCTGTCCACGCCGGAGCCGGACGCCCCCGAACGGACCCGGTTCACCTTCCCGCGGCAGCGGCGAGATCGTCGGCTCTGCCTAGCCGACTTCTTCCGTTCCCGGGAGCTGGCCGCAGCCCGCGGCCAGGTGGATGTGCTGCCATTGCAGCTGGTCACGATGGGACAGCCGATCGCGGACTTCGCCAACGAGCTGTTCGCCGCCAACTCCTACCGGGACTACCTGGAGGTGCACGGCCTCGGTGTGCAGCTCACCGAGGCGCTGGCGGAGTACTGGCACCGCCGGGTGCGGGAGGAGCTGTTGTTCGGTGACGGCACGCAGGTGGCCGCGGAGGACGCCGACGACATCACCGAGTTCTTCCGGCTCGGCTACCGCGGCGCGCGGTTCTCCCTCGGCTACGGCGCGTGTCCGGACCTGGAGGACCGGGACAAGATCGTCGAGTTGCTGGAGCCGGAACGGATCGGCGTGAAGCTCTCCGACGAGCACCAGCTGCATCCGGAGCAGTCCACCGATGCATTCGTCGTCCACCACCCGGAGGCCAAGTACTTCAACACCTAGAACACACCGCCGGGACATTGAAACGAACACGAAGAAGAGGAGTCATCTGATATGACCGCAGGGTTCACCACCCCGTCCGTGCCGAAGCAGACGATCAACGGCATCGATTTCGCCGTTGCCGACCTGTCGCTGGCCGAGTGGGGCCGTAACGAGATCCGGCTGGCAGAGCACGAGATGCCCGGGCTGATGGCGCTGCGTGAGGAGTACGGGGAGACCAAGCCGCTGAAGGGCGCGCGGATCTCCGGCTCGTTGCACATGACGATCCAGACGGCGGTGCTGATCGAGACGCTGGTCGCGCTGGGGGCCGAGGTCCGCTGGGCCAGCTGCAACATCTTCTCCACGCAGGACCACGCGGCGGCGGCCGTCGTCGTCGGGCCGAACGGCACCAAGGACGCCCCGGCCGGCACCCCGGTGTACGCCTGGAAGGGCGAGTCGCTGCAGGAGTACTGGTGGTGCACGGAGCAGATGCTGACCTGGCCGGGCGAGGGTCCGAACATGATCCTCGACGACGGCGGGGACGCGACGCTCCTGGTGCACAAGGGCGTCGAGTTCGAGAAGGCCGGTGCGGTGCCGGCGGCGGACGAGAACGACCCGGACGAGTGGAAGGTCTTCCTCGAGCTGCTGCGCGTGTCGCTGGCGGAGGAGCCGAAGAAGTGGACGAACCTGGCCTCGGACATCAAGGGTGTCACCGAGGAGACCACCACCGGCGTGCACCGGCTGTACCAGCTGGCCGAAGCCGGTGAGCTGCTCTTCCCGGCGATCAACGTCAACGACGCCGTCACCAAGTCGAAGTTCGACAACAAATATGGCTGCCGCCACTCCCTGATCGACGGCATCAACCGCGCCACGGACACGCTCATCGGTGGCAAGACCGCCGTCATCTGCGGCTACGGCGACGTCGGCAAGGGCAGCGCGGAGTCGCTTCGCGGCCAGGGCGCCCGGGTCATCGTCACCGAGATCGACCCGATCTGCGCGCTGCAGGCGGCGATGGACGGCTACCAGGTGGCCACGCTGGACGACGTCATCGACCAGGCCGACATCATCATCACCACGACCGGGAACAAGGATGTCATCACGATCGACCACATGGTGAAGATGAAGCACCAGGCGATCGTCGGGAACATCGGCCACTTCGACAACGAGATCCAGATCGCCGAGCTGGAACGGTACCCGGGCGTCAAGCGGGTCAACATCAAGCCGCAGGTCGACGAGTGGACGTTCCCGGACGGGCATTCGATCATCGTGCTCTCCGAGGGCCGTCTGCTGAACCTGGGCAACGCGACCGGCCACCCGTCGTTCGTGATGTCCAACTCGTTCTCCGACCAGACGATCGCCCAGATCGAGCTGTTCACCAAGCAGGGCCAGTACGGCACGGACACGGTCCACCTGCTGCCGAAGCACCTGGACGAGAAGGTCGCCCGGATCCACCTGGAGGCGCTGGGCGGCAAGCTGACGAAGCTGTCGAAGGACCAGGCGGAATACATCGGCGTCGACGTCGAGGGCCCGTACAAGCCCGAGCACTACCGCTACTAAAGAGCGCGTCGCCTCCGTCGTAGCGTCCCTGGCCGCGTGGCGGTCGGTGCACGCGCTGCGGGACGCGAGGGGTTGACCACCCCCACGATCACGGCCCGGCCGGGACTGCACAAGTCCCAGCCGGGCCGTCCTCATTTCATGCCGCGGAGCGGTAATGCTCGGGCGCGGCGGCGGAGCCGGGCGAATCGGTGGAACCGGGCGCCCCGCTCGTGCCGTCCGTGCCGTCCGTGCCGTCCGCGCCGTCCGGCCCGGCCGCTCGGTCGGGCCTGTCGGCTCCGTCGGCCTTCCGCGCGGTCACCGACATCGCGTGCCAGGTGAGGGCCAGTTCGTGCACGGTGGCGGCGTCGGCGATGCCGTCGCTGCGCAACTCCCGTTCGCGCTGGAACTCCGCCAGCGCGCGCAGCGTGTGCGGGTTGGTGGTGCCCGTGGCGTGCCGGGGCTCAAGCCGGCCGATCTCGACCAGGATGCGCTGGACGGACAGCGGATCCGCGGCCGGCGGACTGCTCAGCTGTCGCCATGCGTCGCCGACGGTGCGGTGGTAGCGGGACAGGACTCGCGCCGCGCGCCGTAGCCAGGTCGTGGCCGGCTGCTGCGTGGTGGGAGAGGCGGCCGTCGCGTAGGTGGCCATGGTGTCCTCCTGCTGGATTGTGCGGACACTATCCAGACTGCCCGGGATCGGCCCGTCCATGCGTCTGCCCGGGGGATGTTTCGGTGCCTGGGCAGATCCACCTGCGCGCTGACGTCATCCCGTGGTGCGTCATCCCGTGGGTGGACCTCAGACGGGTCAGCCGAGCCACTCCCATGATCATGAACAGTAACCGTGCTATGTGAACGGCTACTGTTCATGATCATGGGAGGCGGTCAGCCGAGAACCGGACACGACCTTTCCTCCGGGCCGGTGTCGGTGAGACTCACCACCACCTCGACTCGGTCGAGGTCCCGCCCCGAGGCCGCGATGACGCCCATGGCCGTGCACACGATCTGATCGATGCCCTCGGGACTGATATCGCCGCTCATGAACGGCAACCGAATGGTCACGTGTTCGCCTGCGTCGACGATGCTCGGGCTGACGGTGGTGTCGGGGATCTCGGTGTGCAGGCCGTCGCCGACCTCTGGCGGGGAGGTGCCGTACATCAGCAGCTGAACCGCTCCCAGGACGGTACCCAGGCGGCCGGTGTCGCGCTGGCTCGGCGTCGGCGTCCCGTCGTCGTCGAGGAAGAACACCGTGGTCCCTTCGGCGAGCCCGGTCGGCGCTTCACCGGCGTACTGGACCTCGCTCGGGCTCACCCCGCACCCGCCGAACAGGAGCGCGGCCGCCGTCAGGAGCAGCGCCGCCCGCCCTCGGATCGTTGGATGCCGTGCCTGCGACGGGCCGCTACCGTCTGCCATCGTCCCCTCCTGGATGTCCATCCGCCGCCGGATCCGGTGGGGGAGGTGCGGGCGGCGGATCGTCGTCGTCGAGCCGGCGCGGCAGACGCAGCGTGAACTGTGCGCCGGCTCCCTCGGTGTTACACGCCGTCAGGTCACCGCCGTGCAGCCGTGCGTTGGCCAGGGCGATCGACAGACCGAGGCCGCTGCCGTCGGATGTGGACCGGGATGCGTCCGACTTGTAGAACCGGGCGAACAGCGCGTCGGGACCCACGTCGTCGGGAATGCCGGGGCCGTGGTCGGTCACGATGACGACGATGTCGTCGCCATCCACCTGGACGTCGACGATCACCGGTGGACGGCCGTGCCGGAGCGCGTTCCCGACGATGTTGCCGACGGCGACGTCCAACCTGCGCACGTCCACCCGGGCGAGGACTGGGGCGTGCGTCCTCAGCTCGACGCCGTCGTCGAACGCGCGCAGCTGGAGGGAATCGGCGACGACGCGAGCGACGTCGACCATCTCCGGCCGGAGCTGGGCGGCCCCGGCGTCCAAACGGGAGATCTCCAGCAGGTCTTCGGCCAGGCGCGCCAGCTTCTGGGTCTGGCCGACGGCCATGGCCGCCATCTGTGCATCGTCCGGCGATCGGCTGCGCGCGTCCGCCTCCAGCATCTCCATCAGCGACGTCAACGCCATGATGGGCGTACGCAGCTCGTGGGACACGTCTCCGGCGAAGCGGCGTGCGTCGGCCTCGCGGCGCTGCAGTTCGCCGACCGAGCGTTCCAGCTCCGCCGCGGTGTGGTTGAACGTGGTCGCCAGATCTGCCAGCTCGTCCCGCCCGGTCGGCGACAGACGGGTGCTCAGGTCCCCGTGCGCGAGCTGGTTCGCGCTGTCCCGGAGCCCCCGTATCGGACGCAGAACGCTTCGGGAGATCAGCAGGGCCAGAGCGATGGCGAGGGGGAGCGCGCCGGCGATGGTCAATCCGACCACTCGCGTCCACTGGTCCAGCTGATCTTGCAGGCGCTGCAGGTCCTGGATGACGTAGACGTCGACGCCCGACTCGCTCCGCGTGCCGTCGAGCCCGGTCAGCGTCATGGACGTGCCCATCACCAGCTTGGGGCCGGAATCGTCGACGACGCGCTGGACGGCGAAACCGTCCCCGGTTGCGACCGCGGCACGCAGCTCGTCGCTCACGAGTCCGAGTGCGCTGCCGGCGGATGCGCTCATCCCGTCGAACGTGACCAGCGCGTCGTCGCCGATCGACCTGCGCAACCGGTCGAGAGCCTGCTGGTCCGGCGGGTACGTCACATCCGGGGCCAGTTGGGTGAGCTGGTCGCGGAGCGAGTCGGTCGCGCGCTGCTGCGACTCCTCGATCAGCGAGCCCCGTGCGACGACGTAGCCGGCGCCTGACGCGGCCGTGGCGGCCGCCATCGCGACCACGACGAACGCCACGATCACCCGGGTACGCAGGCCACCTGGCCAGCGCATGACATCTCCGAGGCGCATCTGCCGTTGGATGGCTAAACCGGCCCGAAGCGGTAGCCGAAGCCGCGGACCGTCTGGATGAAGACCGGCGCCGTGGTGTCGGTCTCGATCTTGGCGCGCAACCGTTGGACCCCGTTGTCCACCAGACGCGAGTCCCCGAGGTAGCTGTGATCCCAGACGGATTCCAGCAGCTGCTGCCGGGTCAGCACCCGGCCGGGGGATTCCGACAGCTCCAACAGCAGACGCAGCTCGGTAGGGGTCAGCGCGACCTCCCGGCCCGCCTTGGTGACCGTCATGGACGCGCGGTCGATGATCAGGTCGCGGAAGGAGGCGGTACTGGGCTGCTCGGTCGGGGCGGGGGTGCCACGCCGGAGCACCGCCTTGATGCGGGCATCCATGACGCGCGGCTCGACCGGCTTGACCACGTAGTCGTCGGCGCCTGCTTCCAGCCCGCCGACGATGTCGGTGTCGTCGCCCCGTGCCGTGAGCATGATGACCGGCACGTTTCCGGCCGCCCGAACCCGGCGGCATACCTCGAACCCGTCGATCTCGGGCAACATGAGGTCGAGCACGACGAGCTCGGGAGCACGTTCCCGGTACATCCGTAGGCCCTGCTCACCGGTCGGCGCCGCGTCGACCTCGTGGCCGTAGCGCCCCAGCGCCTTGGCCAGGCTGATCCGGACCGAGTCGTCGTCCTCGACAAGCAGGATGCGGGGCATGGCTCGAGTATCGGACATGAGGTGAGGGCCCGGCACGCGGTTCTCCGGCTCTGCGACACGGTTGCGACATTCCTGCGATAGGGCGGCCAAACCGCGGCAGGAATGTCGACGTCCGTGAGACGAACACGACGACTGCTGATCGCGGCTATCGCTGCGGTGACGCTCGGTATGGCCGCCTGCTCGACCGGCCTCCTCCCCGGGGGGCCTGCCGGTGACGGCGTGGTAGACGGAGACGGCGGGACGGGCGGTGGCGGCAGGGCTGGCGTGGGCAAGGTGATCTATCTGACCTTCGACGACGGGCCCTCCAGGGAGACCGTTCAGATCCTGGAGGTACTGAGCACATACGATGCCAAGGCCGTGTTCTTCGCGGTCGGGCAGAACCTCGCGCAGCAGGGGGATGTGGCCCGACGGATCGTCGCCGAGGGCCACGTGCTCGCCAACCACACCTGGAACCATGCGGATCTCACCGGTCTTGACGATGCTGGATTCGACCGCGAGCTCGACGAGACGGCCGCGCTGCTCGCCCGGCTCGGGTCCCACAGCACGTGTGTGCGACCTCCGTACGGTTCCACCGACGACGGTGTGGAACGCGAGCTGGTCGAGCGCGGGATGCACCAGGTGATGTGGAACGTCGACACCGAGGATTGGACGAAGCCCGGCGTCGACCACATCGTCGACCGGCTGCTCGGCGTGGACAGCGGGGACGTGATCCTGATGCACGACGGCGGGACAGGGCGCAAGCAGACCGCGGAGGCGCTACGAGAGGCCCTGCCCGAGCTCGCCGAACGCGGGTACGCATTCGAGGTCGTCCCGGGATGTTGAAATGTGCGCCGCCGCCACGTGCTCCAGGTGCGACGGATGTTGACCGACGACGAGCATCGTGAAGATATGGCTCGTCTACTGGTCGCCTGAGTGAACCGCTCGATGCCCACACGTCCCGCCGACATGATCAGGCCAGGACCGCACGCAGCGATCCTGGCCTGATCATCTCGAGCGTTCGAGAAGCCTTACAGGTCGTAGTAGAGCTCGAACTCGTGCGGGTGCGGACGCAGCCGGATCGGGTCGACCTCGTTGGTGCGCTTCCAGTCGACCCAGGTCTCGATGAGGTCCGGGGTGAACACGTCGCCCTCGGTGAGGTAGTCGTGGTCCTCTTCGAGCGCCTTCAGCGCGTCCGGCAGCGACGCCGGAACGGTGCCGATGTCGCCGAACTCCTCCGGCGGAAGTTCGTAGAGGTCCTTGTCCACCGGCTCCGGCGGCTCGATCTTGTTGCGGATGCCGTCGACGCCGGCCATCAGCATCGCGGAGAACGCGAGGTACGGGTTGCTGGACGGGTCCGGCACCCGGAACTCGATCCGCTTGGCCTTCGGCGAGGTCCCGGTGATCGGGATGCGCACGGCGGCGGAGCGGTTGCGCTGCGAGTACACCAGGTTGACCGGCGCCTCGAAGCCCGGCACCAGGCGGTGGTACGAGTTCACCGTCGGGTTGGTCAGCGCCAGCAGCGACGGGGCGTGCTTGAGCAGACCACCGATGTACCAGCGGGCGGTGTCGGAGAGGCCGGCGTAGCCGAGCTCGTCGTAGAAGAGCGGCGAGCCGTCCTTCCACAGCGACTGGTGGCAGTGCATGCCGGAGCCGTTGTCGTTGAAGACCGGCTTCGGCATGAACGTGGCGGTCTTGCCGGCGGCCCAGGCGACGTTCTTGATGATGTACTTGTACAGCATCAGCTGGTCACCGGCGTGCAGCAGGCTGTTGAACTTGTAGTTGATCTCGGCCTGGCCGGCGGCGCCGACCTCGTGGTGGGCGCGCTCGACCGGGATGTTGGACGCGATCAACGTCTTGACCATCGTGTCGCGCAGATCCGCGTAGTGGTCCGTCGGCGGGACGGGGAAGTAGCCGCCCTTGTACCGGGTCTTGTAGCCGCGGTTGCCGCCCTCTTCCTGACGACCGGTGTTCCAGGCCGCCTCGATCGAGTCGATGAAGTAGTAGCCGGACTTCTCGTTGGTCTCGAAGCGGACGTCGTCGAAGACGTAGAACTCGGCCTCCGGGCCGAAGAAGGCCGTGTCCGCCAGGCCGGTGCTCGCCAGGTAGGCCTCGGCCTTGGACGCGATGTTGCGCGGGTCGCGGCTGTACGGCTCGTCGGTGAAGGGGTCGACGATGGAGAAGTTCAGGGCAAGCGTCTTGGCCTGACGGAACGGGTCGACGAAAGACGTCGCCGGGTCGGCCATGAGCTTCATGTCGGACTCGTGGATGGCCTGGAAGCCGCGGATCGAGGAGCCGTCGAACATGACCCCGTTGGCGATCGCGTCCGCGTCGAAGACGTCAGCCGGGATGGTGAGGTGCTGCATGACCCCGGGGAGGTCGCAGAAACGGACGTCGATGAACTCGACGCCCTCGTCTCTGACGAACTTCAGGAGCTCGTCGGCGTTGGTGAACATGTTCTCTCCTTCGCACCTGGCGGGGTTGGCCGGGGGTGTCGACGGTCAGCATTGACCGACTCGCTCGATAGCCTGCGACGTTATGGGGGGAGGATTTCCCGCTTGTGTCTCTAGTGTTTCACGAGTGTTACGCCGCCGTCAGTAGGCGTCAGAGCGCACGCGGCTGAGCGCCGACATATGTCTGATGATCGCCGGTTCACGTTACAGACCCGATACGGCCATGCTTCGCGGTGATGTCCGCGGTGCGGTGGCGGCCGGGCGCCGAACCCGGCTCCGGCGTCGGTAGAGTCGTATGGTGAGCACCGATCAACCGTCTCCATCGCGTTCCGGGCTTCCGGCGACCGGGCCGGGCTCGCCGGCGACGTGGGGCCGCCGCTTCGCGGCCCTGATGATCGACTGGGTGTTGGCGAACATCGCGGCGCTGATCCTGGTCGGGGGAGAGGCGTGGGAGGTCGGCTCCAGCATGACCTGGGTCCCTCTCGTGTGCTGGTTCGGCATGGTGTGGCTGAGCACGGCCTTCACCGGGGCCAGCATGGGCCAGTGGATGCTGGGTGTTCGTATCGTCCGAGTCGCCGGTGGTCGGGTGGGCGTCTTGAACGCCGCGTTGCGCACCGCGCTGATCCTGCTGGTGATCCCGCCGATCGTCGCCGACAAGGACCGCCGCGGTCTGCACGATCTGGCCGCCAACACGGCCGCCGTCAACGGCCCACACCGAACGCCTAAATGATCATGTGAAGTAGGCTTTCTCGTGCCCTACCATGCCTGCAGACCTGTCAGGGCACGAGAAAACCTACTTCACATGATCATTTAGGGCGCGCGCGATTAACGGCGGGTGGTGGGGGGCGGGCCGCCGGTGGGCAGCTTCATGCCCTTGGGCAGCGGGCCCTTGGGCATCCCCACTGGCTGTGTGCCGAGGGCACGCAACCGCTGCCGGAGTTCGGTGACCTCGGCGGGGCGCAGATTCTTCGGAAGCTTCTGCAGGTGTTTGGTGAGCTTCGGCAGGGGCACCTCGTCCTGACCGCGGCCGACGACGATGTCGTAGACCGGCGTCTCCGGGGCCACTCGGGCGTGTCGCTTCTTCTCCTGCTGAAGGAGGTTGGCTACCCGCCCGTGCACCTCTCCCTCGCCGATCAGGACGATGCCGGGCCGTCCGACGGCGCGGTGCACCACATCCTGGTGACGGTTGGCGCCGATGCCGGGAGCGGAATCCCAACCCCGCCGGAGCGTACCGAGCGCGGCCGCGGCGGCGCCGGGCTGGCCTTCGATCTGCGAGTACGCCGCCCGCTCGGCCCGGCGGCCGAACACGATGGCACCGGCCAGCAGCGCCGACGGAAGGCCGAGGATCAGCCAGATCCAGATCGGACCGATCAACCAGCCGATCAGGATCGTCAGGCCCAGGACGCCGAGCATCCAGGCCAGCGTGACCCATCCGACCCACCGGTCCGACCGCCTGGCCATCCGGTAGGTCTGCTTGATCTGAGCGATCCGGCCCTTCTTCTCGCCGGTGTCTTCCTGATCCTTACGCGCCATATGACAAATCCTAGCTAAGGTGCGCCATCTTCAGCGCGACGGTGCGTGGCGTACTCAGTTGGTCTGACCCTGACGGGCCGCGACGGCCTGCCGGTACAGCCGGCCGGCCCGATACGACGAACGCACCAGCGGCCCGGACATGACGCCGGCGTAGCCGATCTCGGTCGCCTCGGCACCCAGCTCGTCGAACTCCTCCGGGGTGACCCAGCGTTCGACGGGATGATGCCGCGGAGTGGGGCGGAGGTACTGGGTGATGGTGATCAGGTCGCAGCCGGCGTCGTGCAGGTCGACCAGCGCCTGCGAGATCTCCTCACGGGTCTCACCCATGCCGAGGATCAGGTTGGACTTGGTGACCATCCCGGCCGCGCGCGACATGGACAGGACCTCGAGGGAGCGCTCGTAGGAGAATGCGGGGCGGATCCGCCGGAAGATACGCGGCACGGTCTCGACGTTGTGCGCGAAGACCTCGGGGTTCGAGTCGAACACCTGCTGGAGCAGATCCGGCTTGGCGGAGAAGTCGGGGGTGAGGATCTCGACGCCGGTGTTCGGGTTGAGCTGATGGATCTGCCGGACCGTCTCGGCGTACAGCCAGGCGCCCTCGTCCTCGAGGTCGTCCCGGGTGACACCGGTGACCGTGGCGTATCGCAGCCCCATCGCCTGCACCGACTCGGCCACCCGGCGCGGCTCGTCGACGTCGAGGGGGTCCGGCTTGCCGGTGTCGATCAGGCAGAAGTCACAGCGACGCGTGCAGTGGTCGCCGCCGATGAGGAACGTCGCCTCACGATCCTCCCAGCATTCGAAGATGTTCGGACAGCCCGCCTCCTGACAGACCGTGTGCAGGCCTTCGCGCTTCACCAGCGCCTGCAACTCCCGGTACTCCGGGCCCATGGTGGCCTTGGTCTTGATCCAGGACGGCTTCTTCTCGATGGGCGTCTCGCTGTTGCGGACCTCGAGGCGCAGCAGCCGACGTCCCTCCGGTGCGACAGTCACACCCTCACCCTACGAGGTCTAGACGGCAGCGGACCACGCGGTGTGCCCAGCGCCACAGGCCGGCGCCACGCTCAGCCCACCGGGTGCCTCAGGCGGGAGCCGCGCTCAGACGACCGCTTGCTGCGGCGGCGCCGGCGCCACCGCCGGCTGGCCGGTCTGCGCCGGTGCCGGCGTGGCCGTCTGCACCACGTGCAGGTGTGCCTCGACGCGGGGGAGGACCTCGGCGACCGTGACCGCGCGGCCGAGCTCCTGCGAGATCGAGGTGACGGCGGCGTCCGAGATCCCGCACGGCACAATCCGGTCGTACCAGCTCAGATCGCAGTCGCAGTTGAGCGCGAAGCCATGCATGGTGACCTTCTGCGCGACCCGGATCCCGACCGCGCCGACCTTGCGGGCCGGACCCCGCTCGTCGGCCGGCACCCATACGCCGCTGCGGCCCTTGATCCGTTCCGCGCTGAGCCCGAACTCCGCGCAGACGTCGATCATCAGCTGCTCGACGCGGCGCACATAGGCGACGACGTCGAGCCGCCCGGGCAGCTCGATGATCGGGTAGCCGACGATCTGGCCGGGACCGTGCCAGGTGATCTTCCCGCCGCGGTCGACGTCGATCACCGGGGCGCCGGCATCGATGAGCGGCCGCTCGTGCGGTTTGGTCAGCTTTCCCGCCGTGTAGACGGGCGGATGTTCCAGTAGGACGACGGTGTCTGAGATGTCGCCGGCCACCCGGGCCGCATGCAGCCGGCGCTGCTCCTCCCACGCGTCTACGTACGGCACGTGCGCGTCATGACGGATCACCCGCAACTCGCTCATGGGTGACGAGCTTATGACGCCGGGGTGGCCGTACTCTAGGGCGCATGTCACGTGCATCACTCCGACAGCCACAAAGTGGTTAAAACGGACAAAATGCGTCACAGTTGGCGGTTGGGTCCAGCGCAGAAGTCGTCCGAGGTCGCCAGGGACGCGGCTGAGTGAGATTATTCGATGGAAAATTGATCTCGGGCGGCGACGAACACCAAGATTTGGAAACATAGACGCTTATGGAGGGGTCGTTGCACGTCCCTGGTTACACCGTCATCCGGCGGTTGGGGTCAGCCGATTCGCCGATGTGGCTTGGCGCTGACAATGCCACCGGACAGGCTGTCACCCTGCGGCAGGTGCGCGGTGATGCCCAAGCTCTCCGCGATGGGCTCAGGTCGGCGACGCTGGTGCTGGGTGCGCTGAACCACCCGCACGTCATCCCCTTTCACGAGCTGGTCGAGACGCCGACCGGGCCGGTGCTGATCCTCGGCGCGGCCGACGGCGGTAGCTTGACCGACGTTCTGATCAACCGCCGTATCCTCCCGCCCGGCGAGATGGTCACCGCATGTGCGCCGGTGGCCGAGGCGTTGGCGGAGATCCACCAGCATGGCATCGTCCACGGGGCGATCACGCCGGACGAGATCGTCTTCGCCCGGGACGGCCGGCCGATGCTGGCCGGGATCGGTTTGGCCAACGTCGGCGCCCGGGTCAACCTGCACGGCGTGACGATCGCACCGGAGGCCGCGTCCGGCTCCGGGTCCGGATTCGCCCCGCCCGCCGACGTGTACAGCATCGCCGCGATCGGCGTCCTGTGCCTGACCGGGCCCGTCTCGGCGCAGCAGCTGTACGCGGCATCGGCGGAGCACTTGCTGGCCACCGGCATGCCGCCGGCCGCGCAGGCGGTGGTCACGCGCGCCATCGGCCGGAACATCAGCCGCCGGCCGGACGCGGAGACGCTGGTCAACGCGCTGTACGCGATCGCCGATCCGGAACCGGTCGAGCTTGTGGTGCCGGATCTCGACGTGCCGCCGGGCCCATCCGCACCAGCGGGCCCGTCGGCGCCAGCGGGCCTAGCGGCGCCGTCGGCACCGGTGACGCAGACGTACGGTCCCGGACCGCTGCCCCCGCTGTCCGCGTCCGCGCCACCCACCGGTGCGCCGGAACCCACCGCCTTCGACGACGGTGCGCACGACCCGGGTCAGGAGGACGTCACCGCGTTCATGCGTCAGGTGAGCAGCCCGGGACGGCGAGCTCGCCGCCGTGGTTCTGCGGAGGACGACGAGACGGGCGAGAGCCGCGCGGTGCCCTCCCGCAGAGCCGCGACGGAGGAACCCGCCGGCCGCGAGTCCCGTGCATCCGGGCGCGGCTCAGGTGGCGTGTCGACGGAGCCTTCGGGCGGGGGCCGGCGCGGACGGGATCGTACCGAGCGGCGCGGCGCGGCTGCCGGGGAATCGGCGCCTCCGCGCGGACGCTCGACGTCCAGACGGGGCCAGAAGACGCGCGACGACGACGCCCCCGCCACGAAGGACTCCTCCCGCGGCCCGCGTGGGCGCCCGAGCCGCGGTGACCTCACCAAGGTGGCTAGTGTGCTGGTGGTGCTGCTGCTCGCGGCCGGCGCGGTCCTCATCGTGATGAACCTGATGAACGACGAATCCGATCTGCCGAGCGCCGACCTCGGTACGCCCGATGCAGCCGACACCGCCGAGGTGAATCTGTGCGGTGGGCCTCGTCCGGCGCCGGAAGAGGAACCGCCGGAGGTGTCCGACTGGACGCAGGAGGTCCAGCGCCTGTATACGCTGCGCGCCCAGGCGTTCGAGGAACTCAACGCGGAACTGCTCTGCCAGGTCTATGCGCCCACGAGCGAGGGCCTGGTCAGAGACGTCGAGCTCATGCAGGAGTACGCGGATGCCGGCGTGCGTACGCAGAACCTCTCCTTCGAGGTGATCGACGCCGAACTGGTCGAGCAGGAGGGCGGCACCGTCGTCGTCGAGATCTCCGACCGCCTTCCTGCCTACCAGCTCATCGACGACGACGGCGAGGTCGTCCAGGAGAAGCCGGGCCAGGAGAACGACCCATGGATGGCGGAACTGGTGCCGATCGCGGACGAAGGCTCCACGACGCCGTCGTGGCGGTTCGGCTGACCGGCGTCGGCCGGGTGCGTCAGCGCGTCGCGGACGGTCGCCCGTGCAGCGCGGCGGTGACGACGTCGCGCGCCGTGTGATGCTCGAAGACGAAGCCGCTGTCGACCAGGCGGCGGGGGAGAACCCGTAGGCTACCCGCCAGATACTCAGCCGACTCGCCGAGCGCGATGCGCAGCGCGAAGCGCGGCACCGGCATGATCGCCGGCCGGTTCAGCGCATGCGCGAGCACGCGGGTGAACTCGGCGTTCGTCGCGGGCTCCGGTGCGGTGATGTTGAACGCCCCCACGCAACCCGGCTGTTCGATCAGAAACCGCAGCGCACGCACCGTGTCCGGAAGCGAGACGTGGCTCCAGTACTGTCCGCCGCCGGCCAGCGGACCGCCGAGCCCCGACCTGAACAGCGGGAGCATCCGGGCGAGCATGCCGCCGGACGAGTCCGCGACCAGCCCGAAGCGTGGATAGCACACCGCGACCCCCGCGCTCTTGGCCGGCTCGGCGGCGGCCTCCCACGCCTGGCATAGGTCGGCCAGGAAGCCGGCACCAGGGCCGGAGTCTTCATCGAGGACGTCGGCGCCGCGGTTCCTGCCGTAGGCCGAGGTTCCGGTGGCGGAGACGAATACACGCGGCGGTCGGTCCAGGTGTGTCAGGGCATTGGCGAGAATGGACGTGCTCCGGATCCGGCTACGGTACAGCTCTTCCTTGAAGCGCTTCGTCCATCGCCGCTCGCCCACATGTGCGCCGCAGAGATTCACCACGGCGTCGAGCCCTTCCAGCGGGGCCGGGTCGATGTCGCCGACCGCTGGATCCCAGGGCACCTCGCCGGCGTCGGCGACGGCCGGCCGGCGCACCAGCCGCAGTACGTTATGGCCGTCGGCGGTGAGCGACCTGACCAGCGCAGTGCCGATGAAGCCGCTGGATCCGGAGATCGCAACCCGCATGCACCCAACCTACCCAGCGCCGGATGATGCAGACGGTCGTGCGGGCGGGCGCGATCTCCTCACGAAACGACATGGCGGTCGTGATGAACGACATTACGGTCGTCCCCGCGACCGCAATGTCGTTCGTTGCTGCGTGGCGAGACCTACAGTCCGAGCTCTCCCTCGAACTGGCCCTCCTCCAAGCGCTGCTTCACCGCGCTGAGGTAACGGGCAGCATCCGCACCGTCGATGATCCGGTGGTCGTAGGAGAGCGCCAGGTAGACCATCGACCGGATCGCGATGTTGTCCGCGCCGGTGTCATCGGTGACGACGACGGGCCGCTTGACCACGGCACCGGTGCCGAGCATGCCGACCTGGGGCTGGTTCAGGATCGGCGTGTCGAACAGCGCACCGCGGCTGCCGGTGTTGGTGAGCGTGAAGGTGCCCCCGGCGATGTCGTCCGGCTTCAGTTTGTTGGTGCGCGTCCGCTCCGCCAGGTCGGCGATCTGCCGCGCCAGGCCACCGATGTTGAGATCGCCGGCGTTCTTCACCACCGGCACCATCAGCCCGCGCTCGGTGTCGACGGCGATGCCCAGGTTCTCCGTGTCGTGGTAGACGATCTCGTCGCCGTCGACGCTGGCGTTGACGATCGGGTACACCTTGAGCGCCTCGACGGCGGCCTTCGCGAAGAACGGCAGGAAGGAGAGCTTCACGCCCTCGCGCGCCTGGAAGTCCTTCTTCGCCCGGTCACGCAGCCGCGCGATGCGGGTGATGTCCACCTCGATGACCGTGGTCAGCTGCGCGGACGTGGCCAGGGAGTTGACCATGTGCTCGGCGATCGCCTTGCGGATCCGGCTCATCTTCTGCCGGGTGCCACGCAGCGGCGACGGCTCGACGGGCGAGGGTGCACCGGCCGATGGGGCCTCGGCGGCGGGCGCGGCCGGAGCCTGCTCAGCGGCCTTGGCAGCCTCGGCGGCGGCCAGCACGTCCTGCTTACGGATGCGGCCGCCAACGCCGGAGCCCGTGACGGTCGAGAGATCGACGCCGTGTTCGGCGGCGAGCTTGCGCACCAGCGGCGTGACGTACGGTGCTCCGTCTCCGGACGGTGCGGCTGCCGACGGCTGCTGGGCTGCCTGCGGCGGTTGCTGCTCCGACGCTGCGGGGGCGCGTTCAGGCTGGGGGGTCGGTGTCTGCTCCGCGGCGGGGGCCTGCGGCTGCGGGGCCTGCTGCTGGGGCTCCTGAGCCTGCTGCGGAGCTTCTTGCTGGGGCTCCTGGGCCTGTTGCGGGGCCTGCTGCTGGGGTTCGGGTTCGGCGGCGGGTGCGGCGCCTTCTTCGCCGATGATGGCCAGCTCTGCGCCGACCTCGACGGTCTCGTCCTCGCCGACCTTGATCTCTTGCAGGACGCCGGCGACGGGGGAGGGGATCTCGGTGTCGACCTTGTCGGTGGAGATCTCCAGCAGTGGCTCGTCGACGGCCACCTGGTCGCCGGGCTGCTTGAGCCAGCGGGTCACTGTGCCCTCGGTGACGCTTTCCCCGAGTGCGGGCAACGTGACCGGCGTGCCACCGCCCGCGGGCGCCTGCTGCGAGGCTTGTTCCTGCGGCTGCGACTCTTCGGCCGGCGGCGGCGCGGACTCCGGCTGCGGCGGCGCTTCCGGTTCCGGAGCTTCTTGCTGGGGCTCCTGGGCCTGTTGCGGGGCCTGCTGCTGGGGTTCGGGTTCGGCGGCGGGTGCGGCGCCTTCTTCGCCGATGATGGCCAGCTCTGCGCCGACCTCGACGGTCTCGTCCTCGCCGACCTTGATCTCTTGCAGGACGCCGGCGACGGGGGAGGGGATCTCGGTGTCGACCTTGTCGGTGGAGATCTCCAGCAGTGGCTCGTCGACGGCCACCTGGTCGCCGGGCTGCTTGAGCCAGCGGGTCACTGTGCCCTCGGTGACGCTTTCCCCGAGTGCGGGCAAGGTGACAGAGGTTGCCATCGTCAGTCCTCTCGAACGTCTCTTACGCCATTTGAGCCTATGCGAGGCGTGCCAGCAACATGAGCGTATATGGCGTCTGCTTGTGGTCTGTCACAGGCCTCCTGTGACCGCCGACACAGGCGATTCTGTGCGTCCATGATCTCGGATGTCAGCCGTGTACGTGCAGCGGCTTGCCGGCCAGGGCGAGATGCGCCTCGCCCAGTGCCTCGCTCTGGGTCGGATGCGGGTGGATGAGTGGGGCGACGTCGTCCGGCAGCGCTTCCCAGTTGTAGATGAGCTGGGCCTCGCCGATAAGCTCACCGACCCGGGCGCCCACCAGGTGGATGCCCAGCACCGGGCCGTCTTTCTCCCGCACGAGCTTGGCGAAGCCTTGGGTGCCCAAGATCTGGCTCTTGCCGTTGCCGGCCAGGTTGTAGTCGAGCGTCTCGACGGCGTCATCGCCAAGCCGTTCGCGTGCCTGGGCCTCGGTGAGCCCGACGGAGGCGACCTCGGGGTCGGAGTAGGTGACGCGCGGGATGCCCGCGTCGTCGACCGGCGCCGGGGTGAGCCCGGCGATCTCCTCGGCGACGAAGATTCCATGTGCGAATCCGCGATGCGCGAGTTGCAGGCCGCGCACCACATCGCCGACGGCGAACACGCCTGGTACGCCGGTGCGCAGGCGCTCGTCGGCGCCGACGAAGCCGTCGTCCAGGGTGATTCCCGCCTGTTCATAGCCGAGGTCTTCGGTGACGGGGCCACGACCGACGGCCACCAGAACCGTCTCCGCGTCGATCGTCTCGCCGCCCTCCAAGGTGACGGCGACGCCATCGTCTCGCCGCTGCACGTCGGCGACGCGAGCGCCGGTCTTGATGGTCATGCCACGCTTGCGGAAGGCCCGCTCGACAGCCTTCGAACAGGCCTCGTCCTCGCCGGGGAGCAGCCGCGGCAACATCTCGACGATCGTGACCTCCGCGCCGAACGACCGCCAGACGCTGGCGAACTCGGCACCGATGACGCCCCCGCCCAGCACCACCACCGACGTCGGCACCCGCTCCAGGGCCAGCGCCTCCGTGCTGCTCAGCACCCGAGTGCCGTCGATGTCCAGGCCAGGCAGGCTGCGGGCACGCGAGCCGGTGGCCAGCACCACATGGGCGCCGGTATACCGAGTGCCGCCGACGTCGACCGTATGCGCGTCGGCCAGCCGTCCGGCGCCTTCGAGCACGGTGACGCCGTTGGCCGCCACCAGACCCTGCAGACCCTTGTACAACCGGCCCACGATCTTGTCCTTGTAGGCGTTGACCGCGGTCATGTCCACCGACTCGAACGCGGCCTTGATCCCGAACGTCTCGCTGCCGCGGGTGACGTCGGCGACCTCGGCGGCGTGCAGCAGGGCCTTGGTCGGGATGCACCCGTAGTGCAGGCAGGTGCCGCCGACCTTGTCCTTCTCCACCAGAGCGACACGCTGTCCGAGCTCGGCGGCGCGGAACGCGGCCGCATAGCCGCCGCTACCGCCGCCAAGGACGATCACGTCGTAGTCGCGATCCTCAGCATTCATGCTCACTCCCATTCCCCGCGATCGCCAACCCATTGATCCGGCATGACGCGGCCGACCGTTGGTGACATCGGATAGACCTGTCAGGACGATCCTGTCACCCCGGACCGAGCGGTGCGACGGTCGCCCTGCCGCGCGCCGACACCGCCGCTCCAGCGGGCGACACGGCCGCTCCGAGGGACGACACAGCCGGTCGGGGGACCATGCGGATGATCCGGATGGAACACACGCGGTACTGTCAGGAGTTCAACAGACAGCTCAACGGAAGGTGTGATGATGCGGTGGTTCGGCCGGCGACGCAAGAGCGCTGAAGGCAGCTTGGACAGGGCCGCCGACGACGCCGACATCAAGCATCTCAAGGAATTCGCCAGCTCTCGGCACGGTGTCGAGGCGTTCGTCGAGCCGCCGACCACCATGACCGCCACCACCGTGGTGTTCGTCGCCCATGACGGCGAGTGGACCCGCCGACGGGTGAAGGACGCGGCCGCTGCCCACGATCTGGCCCGCAAGCTCGGCATACCGGCATACGACGCCCAGGTGGTCGGCTACCCGCAACGGATGCGGGAGTGGAACCGCAAGACCGGGGGGCGCGGGGTGTGACCACCAGCTCGCCCGCGCGGGCGAGCTGGCTGCGCTAGCGATCCGTCACAGGCGGCCTTCCGCGACGTCGTCGACGACCTGCACCAACGTGCGAACGGCGGCGCCGGTCCCGCCCTTCGGGGTGTAGCCGTACGGCTCCGCGTCGTTGAACGCCGGCCCGGCGATGTCCAGGTGCGCCCACGCGACGCCGTCCGGGACGAACTCCTGCAGGAACAGTCCTGCCTGCAACGCGCCACCGTTGCGGTCGCCCACGTTGGCGATGTCCGCGACCGCGGAGTCGAGCTTGCTCCGCAGCTCGGCGGGGAGCGGCAACGGCCACATCGCCTCACCCGCGCGCTCGGCGGCGTCGTGCACCTGGCCGGAGAGCTCGTCGTCGTTGGACATGATCCCGGAGACGCGAGGGCCGAGGGCGACGACGGCGGCGCCGGTCAGGGTGGCGACGTCGACGATCAGATCCGGCTCGTCGTCGGCCGACCGTACCAGCGCGTCGGCCAGCACGAGACGGCCTTCGGCATCGGTGTTGAGCACCTCGACCGTTTTGCCGCCGTAGATGGTGATGACATCGGAGGGGCGCTGCGCGTCACCGGACGGCATGTTCTCGGCCATGGCGGCGTACGCCGTGACCGCCACCCGCGGCGCGAGCTCCGCCACCGCCAGCACCGCGGCGACCACGGCGGCCGCACCGCCCATGTCGCACTTCATGGTCGCCATGCTGTCCGACGGCTTGAGCGAGAGCCCGCCGCTGTCGAAGGTGATGCCCTTGCCGACCAGGACGACGTGCTTCTTCGCCCGGGTGGGCCGGTAGCTCAACCGGACCAGCCGCGGTGGGTTGGCCGAGCCCTGCCCGACCCCGATCAGACCGCCGTAGCCGCCCTTGGCCAGCGCCTTCTCATCGAGCACCTCGACGTTGAGCTTCGCGGCCTTGCCGAGCTTGGAGCTGATCTCGGCGAACACCTTCGGGGACAGGTCGCGTGGCGGCATGTTCACCCAGTCGCGGGCGCGGTTGACGGCGGTGGCCACCGCCTCGGCGCGAGTCACCGCATCCTTGGCGGCCTTGGCCTTGACGCCGGGGCCGACCAGCGTCGCGGATTCGAGCGGTTCCTTGGCGGTGTCGGACTTGTACTCGTCGAAGGAGTACGCGCCGAGCAGAACACCCTCGGCGACCGCCGCCGCCTCGTCCTCACCGTCCACCGGTAGCGCGAACGCCGCGCTCTTGATTCCGCCGAGGGCCCGCGCCGCGGCTCCGGCCGCACGTCGGATCTCCTCCCGGCGAGCCGGCGTACCGGCCGCACCCGGCGAGCCGACGCCGACGGCGACCACGACCGGGGCCTTCACCTTGCCCATGGTCGGGAGCTTGATCACCTCGTCGGCCTTGCCGGTGGCGCCCAGTTGTCTCAGTGTCTCCGCCAGCGTGCCCTTGAAAGCCTTGTCGACAGACTCTGCGCCGGCCAGCAGGCCCGGCCCGTCATCGCCACTGGTGGTGCCGATGACGACGGCGTCGACCTTGAGCCCGGTGGGATTGGCTGAGGACAAGGTGATGGCAGTCACGGTTCTCCTGACGTCGTACTCCACAAGTCAAACGTCGATGCTACTCGCCGGTCGGTGCGATGGATCCGGAAGGCCGTACGCACGCCGGACCGCTGTCGCGTTTGTACAAGACCGGCCGATGCTCACCTGAGCACAATCGGACGCATGAACACGAAGGTCAATCCGATTCCCGAGGGCTACCACAGCCTCACGCCGTTCATCGTCTGTGCGGACGCCGCCGGCGCGATCGACTTCTACCAGCGGGTGTTCGGGGCGCAGGTGCTCGGTCGTCATGACGGGCCGGACGGGACCGTCATGCATGCCGAGCTCCGGATCGGCGATTCGATCCTCCAGCTCAGCGACCCGAACCCGGCTTTCGGGCTGGCCGCGCCGGACCCGGAGGCCTCGTCCGCGTCGCTGGTGCTGTACTGCGACGACGTCGACGACGTCTTCGCGAAGGCCGTGGAGTCCGGCGCCAGCGTGCGCGAGCAGGTGCAAGACTTCGTCACCGGCGATCGGTACGGCAGCATCGTCGACCCGTACGGCCGCCGATGGGCGATCATGACTCGTGTGCAGGATGTGTCGCGCGAGGAGGCCGAGCGACGGGTGAACGAGTGGATCGCGGCGTCCTCGTGAAATAGGCCGCTGGTCGCGGTCGATAGGCTGCGACCGTGCTGGATGACGTGCGCCCCTTCGCCGGAGCCGAGACGGTCCGTGTCGTCTTGCCGGCCGGCGACGACGCGGACGTGAGCGGGCTTCGTGAACTGATCGTCCGGGAGAGCGCCGAGTTCGAGGCCGAGCTCGGCGCTCCGGTGACGTTTCGTGTGTCCGAGCACATCGGCCGGAGCCGCCCTGTCGAGTACCCGACCGTGTATGTAGGGCCGTCGTCACATAACCCCGAACTTCGTTCCTGGCGGGCGGCACGCGACCGCGTCGGTGGTGACGATGGCGGCTCCGACGGCGACGGGCACCACGGTCATGGCGGGTGCGACGGTGACCTGCCCTACGTCGAGATCGACCGGGATGTCGTCGTCATCGACGCTCCGGGCGGACCCGCCGACGTGCCGGAGGCGATCAGCCTGCTGCGAACCGCAGTGCGCTCACGGCGGATGATCGCCGGTGATTCCCCTCGAGCCCGGGTCGACGGACGACCGGCCGCCGACGCCGCCGAGGCGGTGCAGCGTGTAGTCGACGAGGTGGCCTGGACGTACCCGTCGTTCGCGCTGCGTGGCATCGACTGGCCCGAACTGACGAGCCGGTGGCGCGCCCGCGCGGAACAGAGTGATGCAGATCTGGGTGTGCTTCAACAATGGATCGCCGAACTCCGGGACCCGCACACCTCGGTGCAGCGCAGCCGGCCGCGAGGGCTGCTGCCGTACACCGCGTACGTCGCGGTCGCGGACCGCCCGGATGTGCCGGGCCCGGATGCCGAGCCGGTGGTCCGGCTCGGCCACGTGCCGCGGTGGAGCGCCGGGTGGGCCGCCGGCGCGCGCGGCGGTGACACGGTGCGGGTCGTCGGCGATGTGCTGGACGCCGCCGGGCTGTTGCGGACCTCCGCAGGTGAGACCCGGACACGCGGGTGGTACGCCGGTCGCCGGGCGATGACGGTCACCCCGCCCGGGCCGGTCGGCGTCGAGGTGCGCACCCGCGGGGGAAGGACGGTGCGCTGGGAGGAAGAGGCGATGCCGGTGCCCCAACATGTGCCGATCTCCTGGACCCGTCTGTCCTCCGGCACCGGCTACCTGCGGATTCGCGGCTGGCAGGATGCGCCGTCTTGGTCTGACGCGGTGGACGCGGCGTTCGCCGAGCTGGACCGGTGCGGCCGGATGATCGTCGACGTCCGCGGCAACTTCGGCGGAAACCTGGTGGCCGCGCTCGGTTTTCGAGATCGATTCCTGGACGCCCGGACGAGACTGGGATCGATCCGGTTCAGCGACGGCAGCGGCGGCCTGGCCGCGCCGGCACCGATCGACGGGGAACCGTCCGACGCGCGTCGTTGGCGCCGGCCGGTCCGGTTTCTGCTGGATCGGTTGTCCTACTCCGCGACGGAGGACGCGCTGCTCGGCCTGCGGGACCTGGATCACGTTCAGTTCTTCGGCGAACCCAGCGGGGGCGGGAGCGGCCGCCCACGGTCGGTGCGGCTCATGGCCGGCGTCCGGCTTTCCGTCAGCACCGCGCTGACCTTCGAGAACTCGGGCCGTTGTGTGGAGGGCGCCGGTCTGGCCGTGGACGTGGAGCTGCCTCGCGCGGTGCTGGGCTCAGGTCGCGCCGTGGAGGCGACAGACGCATCGTGGGGATAGACGATATGGTGCGGAGGTGTGACTGAGACTGAGACACCCGCGAGAACTGCCCTGTACGACCGGCACGTCGAACTCCGTGCGAAATTCGCGGAGTTCGGTGGCTTCGAGATGCCGCTTCAGTACCAAGGGGTGGTGGCCGAGCACGAAGCGGTGCGCGAGCAGGTGGGTCTGTTCGACGTCAGCCACCTGGGGAAGGTTCGGGTCACCGGTCCAGGTGCGCGCGCCTTCGTGGATTCCTGCCTGACCAACGCCCTGGAGAAGATCGGCCCTGGGGAGGCGCAGTACACGCTGTGCTGCGACGAGTCCGGCGGCGTCGTGGACGACCTCATCGTGTATCTGCGTTCCGATGAGGAACTGCTGCTGGTTCCGAACGCCGCGAACACCACCGAGGTGATCCGCCGGCTGGAGGCCGCCGCGCCGGACGAGGTCGAGATCCGCGACGAGCGTGCGAGGCTGTCCATCCTCGCGCTGCAGGGGCCGAACAGCGACGCCGTCCTGTCCGCCTTGTGGATCCCGGTCGGCCACAGCTACATGTCGTTCGTCGATGCCGAGTTCAACGACGTCCCGATCACCGTCTGCCGCACTGGATACACCGGCGAGCGTGGCTACGAGATCATCGCCGCCTCGGACAGTGTCCACGTCATCTGGGACGCGTTGCTCGCCTCCGGGGAGCCGCAGGGCATCACGCCGTGCGGGCTGGGGGCCCGGGACACGCTGCGCACCGAGATGGGTTATCCGCTGCACGGACAGGACCTCTCCCGGGAGATCAGCCCGCTGCAGGGCCGCAGCGGCTGGGCGGTCGGCTGGTCGAAGCCGGCGTTCTGGGGACGCGACGCGTTGCTGGAGGAGAAGGAGGCCGGGCCAAAGCGCCGGTTGCGCGGCATCCGGGCGACCGGGCGCGGTATTCCGCGACCAGGAATGGTGGTCACGGTGGGCGGCGCGGAAGTCGGTGTGGTGACCTCGGGGACGTTCTCGCCGACCCTCAAGCAGGGAATCGGCCTGGCGCTGCTGCCGAGGGACGTCAGCGACGGCGACGAGGTCGGCGTGGACATCCGCGGCCGCTCGGAGACGTTCGAGGTGGTGCGGCCGCCGTTCGTGAAGACGTCGCCGGCGTAGGTAGCTTAGGCGGCCGCGTCCTCCGGGGTGGCGAGCTGCCGGGGCGCGTGCCGCAGCGGCGACCACCAGGCGACGGCGGTGGCGGCCACGATCGCGCCCTGACACAGCAGCAGAGCGTACGACACGTCGATGTGGTCGGCCAGCAGGCCGGCCACCATGGCGCCCGCCGGGAACCCCGAGCCGAACGACGTCATGCGACCTACCGTCATGACCCGGCTCATCAAGGGCTCGGGGGTCACCTGCTGGCGTAGCGTGACCGAGTTCGCCGCGACGATGATGTAGGCCGCGCCCCAGGCCGCCACCGCGAACACACCGACGATCCAGTTCGTGGCGAGCGCGGTGGCCACGCCGCCGATTCCGGACAACGGCAGACAGACCAGCGCGGTACGGACCCCGCCGAGCCTGTAGATGATCCTGGGCATGAGGATGCTGCCGGCGACCGCGCCGACGCCCCATGCGGCGAAGACGAAGCCGAATCGCCAGTCGCCCTCCCGTACCCCCAGGCTGCGGTCGGCCCATACCACCAGGACGCCCACCAGCGAGCCGCCGCTGAATGCCACGAACGTGCCGATCACCGTCATATACCGCAAGACGGGGTGGTCCACGATGAACCGCACGCCCTGCGCGATGGCGGCGAACCCACCGGTGCCGCGGCGGCCGGACTGTTCGCTGAGGACGCGCGGCCGGCTCAGCGGCCGCACGATGCTGCGGACGAGCAGTGCCGAGGCGACGAACGTCACGGCGTCGATGACGAGCAGCGATGAAGGGCTGAGGACCACCAGCAACAGTCCGGCGATCGCCGGGACGGTGGCCTCGACGATCGTCCCCCCGCCGGCCACCAGCGAGTTGGCCGCGGGAAGCCGGCGCCGTGGCACCAGGCTGGGCAGCGCGCCGAGGTTGGCGGCGTCGAAGAAGACGAAGATCGTCTGGGCGAGTAGTGCCACCACGAGCACGTGGGCGGCGGTGAGCCGGTCCGCCCACGCGGCCAGCGGGATCGTGATCAGCACCAGCGCCGCCGCGGCGTCCGAGCTGATCATCACCGTCTTGCGCTCGAACCGGTCGGCGAGCAAGCCGGCCCAGAGCCCGGCGAAAAGGTACGGCACCCCTTCGGAGACGGCCACCAGTGCGGTCCATGTGGCAGAGCCGGTGAGCGAATAGACCAGGGCGGGCATGACGACATATGTCACTGCCGATCCGCTCAGCGAGACCAATCGCGCGATGAGATATCTGCGCAGGTCAGCGTCGTCAAGGAGACGCCGCTCCGGCTCGCTGGAAGAAGAATGCACCCGAGACCCCGCTCGCCCGGAGACGTCGAAACTTTACCAGGGAGAAAACAGGATGATGGGTGATCTGTCAAGGCGACCTTCCGGGCGCAGCTATCCGGCTGTCGGAGGGTCCTGCCGGCCGGTCCTGTGTCGGCGAGGCCGGCCGTCGGCGACGTCCCCTGTCCGCCGCCGGCGAACCGGCCCCGTCACCAGATCACGACGGGTGGGCGCGGCGGTCATGACGCGTGATCTGCGACACTTATGCACGCAAGGCGCGAGAGGAGCGAACGGATGGCATGGAGCTGGCGATTCATCGATGATCACGGTGCCGTGATCAAGGACGAGGACGGCTCGGAGGCGGGCAGCGGCGTCGAGTTCCCGACTCAGTCCGACGCGGAGAGCTGGATCGGTGAGCATTGGCGGCAGCTGTCGGAATCGGGTGTCCACTCCGTCACGCTCTACGAGGACGGCCGTGAGGTGTACGGCCCGATGAGCCTGGAACCGCCCGAGTAGGCGGCGAGTTGAAGAGAACGACATTCGGGTCGCGATCACGACCTGAACGCATGCTTCTGATCCCGCTGTGTGCGGCCGGAGCCGTTTCCGCTCCGGCCGCACACAGCGGCGTGAATGGTGTGCTGCCGTCGTTCAGTCGAAGACGGGGGAGCGGGTGGCGGTGATGGCCGGATCCCGTTCCACCTTGTCGCCGAGCGTCTCGTCGATCGCCTTCATCAACTCCGGCTCGAGCGTGACCCCGGCCGCCTGCACGTTCTCCGCGACCTGCTCGGGCCGGGATGCGCCGATGATCGCCGCGGCGACGTTGCTGTTCTGCAGCACCCACGCCACGGCGAGCTGTGCCATGGTCAGCCCGGCCTGATCGGCTAAGGCCCTGAGCTGCTGGATCCGTCCCAGCAGGTCGTCGTCTTCCAGCCAGCGGCGGATGGCGCCGGCACCACCGGCCTCGTCTGTGGCCCGGGAACCGGCCGGCGGAGCCTGTCCGGGACGGTATTTCCCGGTCAGGACGCCCTGCGCGATCGGGGACCAGACGATCTGCGACACACCGAGCTCCTCGCAGGTGGGCACCACCTGAGATTCGATGACGCGCCAGAGCATCGAGTACTCCGGCTGGCTGGAGATCAGCGAGATGCGCAGATCGCGCGCGAGCTCGTGCGCCTGCCTGATCTGCTCCGCCGTCCATTCCGAGACGCCGATGTAGAGGGCCTTGCCGGAACGGACGACGTCCGCGAACGCCTCCATCGTCTCCTCCAGCGGCGTTCCGTGATCGAAACGGTGCGCCTGGTAGAGATCGACGTAATCGGTCCCGAGCCGCCGCAGCGACGCGTCGATCGATTCGAGGATGTGCTTGCGGCCCAGGCCGCGGTCGTTCGGGCCGGTACCGCTCGCCGGCCAGAACACCTTGGTGAAGATCTCGAGGGATTCCCGGCGCTGGCCTGCGAGCGCCCGGCCCAGAACCTCTTCGGCTCGGCCGGCCGCGTAGACGTCAGCCGTGTCGAACGTCGTGATGCCGGCGTCCAGCGCGCCGCGGACGCAGGCCTGAGCCGCGTCCTCCTCCACCTGCGAGCCGTGCGTGATCCAGTTGCCGTACGTGATCTCACTGATCTTCAGGCCGGATCGGCCAAGTCTGCGAAACTCCATGAGCTTGACGCTACAACAGCTCTCGTTCGTCGCTTTCGCTGTCGGCACCGTCGCCGCCCGCATGATCGCCGTCGGCCGGGTCGGGATCGGGCTGATGGCCGTCGACGCTTTCATCCACGGCCAGCGTCTTGGTGAAATACCGGCTGTACGGATTGTGCGCGTGATGACCGAACGGCGCCGTGGGCGAGTAGCCGCTCGACGTGTAGAGCGCGATCGCCTCGGGCTGCTTCAGACCCGTTTCCAGCACGATCCGCTCGTATCCGACTGCGGCCGCGCGATTCTCCAGCTCGATCAGCATCCGGCGGGCGTGCCCTCCGCCGCGGTGGTCGTGCGGAACGTACATCCGCTTGATCTCCGCGACGCGTTCGCCGTGCCGTCGGAAGCCGCCCGTCGCCACCGGCTCGTTTCCCAGGAACCCCACCAGGAACTGGCCTTCCGGCGGTGCGAACTCGTCGGGCTCCACGGGAGCGTCGTCGGGATCCCCGTAACGCTCGATGTACTCCTGCTGCAGTTCGTCTTCGAGTGCGCGGACGACCGGGTCGGAGTAGCGCAGCGAACGGAACAGGATCTCGGTCGCGTCCTTCTTCCCGCCAGTGAACGTGTCCGTCACACCAGTTCTCCAGGCTTCACAGCGGGCTTGGGCAGCCGCAACCGGCGCAGTTGCATGGCGCGCATGATGGCGTAGAAGGCATGGCCCCGCCCTTGGTCGTCTTCGAACCTCTGCCGCACCGCGCGTTTGACGCGGATGCCGAGGATGGTCATGTCGATGATCAACAAGAGCATGACGACCAGCCAGACGGCCATCATGATCAGTTGGATCTGGGCGACCGGAATGAAGTTACCGAACAGCACGATCACGATGATCGGCAGGAAGTACTCGCCGACGGTGCGCCGCGAATCCACGAAGTCGCGGATGAACTTGCGCACCGGGCCCTGGTCTCGTTTGAGGAAGTAGCGCTCGTCGCCGGAAGCCATGGCTTCGCGCGCCTTCGCCCGCTGCGCCTTCACGCGTTCGCGATCCTTGCGCATGGCCTCGCGCTTGTTCAGCGGCGGTTTCCGGCGCTCCTTGCGAGCCTGCTCGGCCTCGCTGCGCTTGGGCGTCGGTCTGCCCTTGGGACCAGGGGCGGAACCGTCCCGCCCGGTGCCGGACGAGGACGACTCGGCTCCCGGATCGGCGTGCGCCACGGTCTGGGCATTGCTGGATTCAGTGTCGGATCGGCGACGGAACACACCTACAGGGTAAGTTAGACAGAGTCCCTAGACCATCGGCTGGGCTTACCGGTCGCCGGCGGAGGCGGACAGGTGCGTAGCCTCCTCTGCCATCGCGGGCCCGGAGGTCGTAGGGTAGGACTGCGAACATTCATACAGACTGACCACCGCTCAAGGAAGGGCTACCTGGCCACATGGGGATCTTTCAGCGAATGTCCATGATCTTCCGGGCCAAGGCCGACAAGGCGCTTGATCGTGCTGAGGACCCCCGGGAGACCCTTGACTACTCCTACAAGAAGCAGCTCGAGATGCTGCAGAAGGTGCGGCGCGGTGTAGCCGATGTGGCTACCAGCCGCAAACGCATCGAAGTGCAGATGACCCAGCTGCAACAGCAGTCCGGCAAGCTGCAGGAGCAGGCCAAGAAGGCACTGTCTCTCGGGCGTGAGGACCTGGCACGTGAAGCTCTGAGCCGGCGCTCCGGTTTGGAGGGGCAGATCGGTGACCTGCGCACCCAGCATGAAGCGCTGCAGGGTGAGGAAGAGAAGCTCACCCTCGCCGCGCAGCGGCTGCAGGCGAAGGTGGAGTCCTTCCGCACGCGGAAGGAGACCATCAAGGCCACCTACACCGCGGCCGAGGCTCAGACCCGCATCGGCGAGGCCTTCAGCGGCATCTCCGAGGAGATGAGCGATGTCGGCATGGCGGTGCAGCGGGCCGAGGACAAGACGGCCGAGCTGCAGGCGCGTTCCGGTGCGATCGACGAGCTACTGGCCTCGGGCGCGCTCGACGACGTCACCGGCACGTCCTCGGACAACATCAGCGCCGAGCTGGACCGGCTCTCGTCGACGAACGACGTCGAACTCGAGCTGGCCAAGATGAAGGGCGAGCTGACCGGCGGCTCCAGCGAGGCGCCGAAGGCGATCGAAGGAGAGTCGAATTCGGCCGAGTCCGTCCTTGAGGCGGAGATCAAGCGCGAGGAGGAGCAGCGGTGATCGTCCGCATCATGGGTGAGGGACAGCTGAGGATCGCGGACGAGTTCTTCACCGAGCTGAACCGGCTCGACGACGAGCTCAGCGAGGCGATCGATTCGGGCGACGACGAGAAGTTCCGCGCCGCGCTGGTGACGTTGCTGGACGAGGTCCGGAAGGTGGGCACACCGGTGCCGGACGACGAGCTGGTCGACAGCGACCTCGTTCTTCCGTACGCGGAGGCGCACATCGACGAGGTCCGTGAGCTGCTCACCGAGGAAGGTCTGATTCCGGCAGACCCGCCGACGTCGGCGCGCTGAAGCCGCCCCTGCGGAGCGGGTGGAATCGGGAACGTTGTAGCTCGCTACGGCGTTGATCAGAGCGAAGGCTCGTATGCAAGGCTCCGCAGGAGTGCGATAACAGGAGGAATAGTCGGGTGGCTCGTACCAGGTTCGCTCCGGACCGCGGGCTGACCGCTCGCATGCTGGTGACGATGGGCCTGTTGGCCGTGTTGTACGTCGTGCTGGTCGGCGCGATCTCACTGCTGTCCGGCGCGTGGCTGCTCGGTGTGATCATCGGGCTCGCCGTGTTGTGGGGGCAGTGGTACTTCTCGGACAAGCTGGCCCTCTCCGCAATGGGCGCGCGTGAGGTCTCGCCGGCCGAGGATCCGCAGCTGCACGCGATCATCGACCGGTTGTGCGCGATGGCCGACATGCCCAAGCCGAAGGTGGCGGTGGCGCACACAGACCTGCCCAACGCGTTCGCCGCGGGTCGCAGCCCGGACCGGGCGGTGGTCTGCGTCACCGACGGTTTGCGCAGACGCGTGGATGAGCGGGAGCTCGAGGCGGTCGTGTCGCATGAGCTCTCGCACGTCGCGCACCGGGACGTCCTGGTGATGACCATCGCATCGGTGGTGGGTGTGCTCGCCGGCTTCATGACCCGCGCTGTGCTGTGGAGCGGCATGATGGGCGGTCGGAACAATAACAACAACGCGGCCATCGTGGCGCTCGGCGTGATGCTGGTCGCGGCCGTCGTGTACTTCGTCAGCTTCCTGCTCACGCGATTGCTGTCCCGGTACCGGGAGCTGGCCGCGGACCGGGGCGGTGCCATCCTGACCGGTCAGCCCTCGGCGTTGGCCAGCGCTCTGACGAAGATCTCCGGCGATATGGCGAAGATTCCCAACAAGGATCTGCGGGCGGCGGAGCCGTACAACGCGTTCTTCTTTTACCCGGCTATGACCGGGAAGCTGGACATCGCGTCGTTGTTCGCCAGCCACCCGCCGCTGGAGAAGCGGCTCGCGCAGCTCGACAAGATCTCCGTTGAACTGGGCCGGGAGTGAGCGGTCGGGCGACACACCGGCGAAACGGTCGGCCACACGGATGAGGAGTCAGTAGGGGCACATGGGATTCTTGGACTCGATTCTCGGCCGGTCCAAGCGCGTGGAGCCGAACCTCGATGCGCTGTTCGCTCTGCCGACGGCCGCGTTGACGCTGGAGGCGTCGGCGCAGATGCACCCGACGGGCGTGGGCGCCGTCTGTTTCCGCCAGGCCGAGGGTGGGCCGTTCGCGCGGCTGAAGCAGGAGATCACCCAGCTTCTGGGCGGCTCGGAACCGGAAGAGTTCCAGGACGACTACGGCTACACCTGGTTGATCGTGCGGCGCGCCCCGGACGACATGACCTCGCTCTGCACCGACCTGCACTCGGTGAACTCTTCCTTAGAAGCGGCCGGTTTCGGACCGTCGCTGTTGTGCACGACCATCGGGCTGCGCTCCGACGACGGCCGCGGACTGGCGCTGGTGTACCTGTACAAGCGCGGCACCTTCTATCCGTTCGCGCCGGCCGACAGTAAGGCGCAGCGCCGGGATAACGCGCTTGAACTGCAGGTGCGGGCTCTGGTCAGCGGTGACCTGGCAATCGAGGAAGACGTCAGCCGCTGGTTCCCCGTCTGGGGCGCACCCGGCGTCTGAGCACCGCACCGGCCGAGCTTTCGTCCGTCGTCGTTCGGCGGCTCCGTCGTGCGGCTTCGGTCTCCCGCGCCGGACGCATCGACGACGTGACGCCGTCCGCGCGGCCACGCCCCACGTCGGCTGCCTTTCGATGCCGTCCGCGCCGCGCTGCCGTGAGGGCGACGTGCGGCGCGGACGACTGGCGTCTAACTCTTCGACCCGGCGGAGATGGCGGGCAGCGCGAGCATCCGGTCAAGCGCCACGCGCGCCCAGTGCGCCGTGTCGTCGTCGACCTCGATCCGGTTGACCACACGACCCTCAGCCAAGCTTTCCATCGCCCACACCAGGTGCGGGAGATCGATGCGGTTCATGGTCGAGCAGAAGCAGACGTTGCGGTCCAGGAAGACCACGTTCTTGTCCGGGTGCCGCTCGGCCAGCCTCTTCACCAGGTTCAGCTCGGTGCCGACCGCCCAGGCGGTGCCGGACGGTGCGTCGGCGATGGTCTTGATGATGTACTCGGTGGAACCGATGTAGTCGGCCCGGGTCACCACCTCGTGCTTGCATTCCGGGTGGACCAGTACGTTGACGCCGGGCACCCGGTCGCGCACGTCGGCGACCGAGTCGGCCGTGAACCGGCCGTGCACCGAGCAGTGACCGCGCCAGAGCAGCATCCGAGCCGCGCGCAGCTGCTCGTCGGTGACGCCGAAGTCCGGCTTGTGCGGGTCGATGAGCACGCAGTCGTCCAGCGACATCCCCATCTGCAGTACCGCGGTGTTCCGGCCGAGGTGCTGATCGGGCAGGAAGAGCACCTTCTCGCCCTGCTCGAAGGCCCATTCCAGGGCACGCTGCGCATTGCTGGAGGTGCACACCGCGCCGCCGTTGCGACCGACGAACGATTTGATGTCGGCCGAAGAGTTCATGTACGTGATCGGCACCGTGGTGGACGTCACACCGGCTTCGGCCAGCCGCGCCCACGCGTCTTCCACCTGGACGAGCTTGGCCATGTCGGCCATGGAGCAGCCGGCGGCGAGGTCCGGTAACACCACCTGCTGATGATCGCCGGTGAGGATGTCGGCGGACTCGGCCATGAAGTGCACGCCGCAGAAGATGATGTACTCGGCGTCCGGCCGGGCCGCGGCGTCTCGGGCAAGCTTGAACGAGTCACCCGTGACGTCGGCGAACTGGATCACCTCGTCACGCTGGTAGTGGTGGCCGAGGAGGAATGCCCGGTCGCCGAGCGCGTCTCGGGCGCGCCGGGCACGGTCGACGAGGTCTGGGTCGCTGGCTGCGGGGAGATCGCCGGGACACTCGACGCCACGTTCGGAGGCGGGGTCGGCACCCTTTCCCAGGAGCAACAACGGCAGAGGGTTCTGAGGCGATGTCTGCGTGACGGTCACAGCTCTTTCGTCCTTCTTCCGGCGGTCGTGGACCTCGACGTCGTCATCTCGTGCCCGCGTCCCGCGTTCCTTCGACGTTGGCGTCAACACACGTAGGACGGCTGGTATGCCCGTCCCGGGTCGAGACTCGCTCTGGCCCTCGGTGCTGCCGCGTGGCGTGCTGGTTACCGTGCCACACCTCTATCGTTGCACGTTGTTAACCGAACGGCACGGACGGCACATATGGAACCGGCGGCCGCATGTGTCGTAATGCGAGACAGCCGTCCATCTCGACTCGCAGACCTGCGGCAAGGCCGACGTCGAGCGCCCACTCCTGGTCAGATGTGAGATAGCGCACGGTGACCTCTTCTCCGGGTGGTGTCTGGGCGAGCGCCGCCCACAGCAGCCGCTGCGCGATCGAGCGGTTGGTCGCGGCCAGCAGCGCGATCGCGGAACCGTCGAGATAGGCGTAGCCCGAGCCGGTGAACAGGTCGCACACCAGCAGCTGCCCGTATCGTGTCATGAAGGCGTGGTCCGGGCGATGAGTGGCGCCGCGCACCTGCCGGTCCACGGAGTCGACAAGGTCGAGATCTCTGTCCGTGGCCGCCCGGACGCCGTCGATCTCCGGGATGACATGGTGATCGACAGTGCCGACGAGCTTGAACGCCGGATACAAGGAGAAGCCGGCGCCGCGGTAACGGCGCAGCGCCGCCGGGTTGGGCAGCGCGCACAGCATGCCGCGCAGGCAGCCGTGGCCGTAGTCGATCGCCGCCTCCAGCAGAGCCGTGCCGGCGCCTTCGCGCTGGCGGTCCGGATCGACCGCATAGGTGGACAGCACCCAGAGCAGATCGCGGCGCAGCGCCGCGGCGACACCGAACACGCCGTCGTCGTCGGCCGCCACCCAGCACCCCGCCGGATCCACCGCGAGCATATGCCGGAGCCGGTCCATCCAACGTTCCCGAGCCAGCGGCGCGCGTCCGGCAGGCGACGAGTTGGGCGCACCGGACGAGCCGGACGCGGACGGCGTGGGGAGCGCGAAGGCGCGCGCGGTGATGCGTTCCGCGGCGGCGACGTCGTCGGCTCGCATCGGCCGAATCCGCATTCGAACCTCCTCCCCGCCTGGCCAACTATAGCTTCATGATCATGAACGATAACCGTTCACATGGCACGGTTACCGTTCATGATCATGGGGAGGTATCTGACAGACTCTCCGCATGCGCATCCTTGTTGCTCCAGACAAGTTCGCTGGGACGTTGACGGCGGTTGAAGCGGCCGAGGCGATCGCCGACGGTTGGCGACGCACGTCGCCGGAGGCAGAGGTGGTGCCGATACCGATGGCGGACGGCGGTCCCGGGTTTGTGGACGTCCTGCATGCCAGTCTGGGCGGTGAGCTGCTCGCCGGCTCGGTGTCCGGCCCGCTTGCCGAGCCCGTTCCGGCGACCTTCCTCCTGGTCGAGGATGTCGCCTATATCGAGTCGGCGCAGGCCTGCGGGCTGGCCCTGATGCCGCTGGGACCGGATGGGCGTACGCCGGAGCCGGGGGCGGTGAACCGTGCGTCCACCTATGGAGTCGGTCAGCTCATCGGCTCGGCGGTGCAGTCCGGCGCGCGGCGAGTGGTCATCGGCCTCGGTGGCTCGGGTACGAACGACGGCGGGGCGGGGCTGCTTGCGGCCCTGGGTGCGACGTCGGAACCAGCCGGGGCATTGACCCGAGGACCGGACGGGCTGGCGGAGCTCACCTCCGTGGACCTCGGACCAGCGCTCGAGCGACTGGCCGGGGTCGAGCTGGTCGCCGCATCCGACGTCGACAACCCGTTGCTCGGGCTACGTGGCGCGTCGAATGTGTTCGGTGCGCAGAAAGGGCTGGTCGACGAGGACGCCAGACTGGCCGCGGACGCCGCGCTCAGCAGACTCGCCGAGGCGGTCGAGCGGAAGACGGCTGAGGCGGCCGGCGCGGGTGCGGCGGGTGGCCTCGGATACGCCCTGCTCGTCCTCGGCGGACGCCGGGAGCCGGGATTCGCCACCGTGGCGAGCGCGGTCGGCCTGTCCGACCTGGTAACGGCGTCCGACCTGGTCATCACCGGCGAGGGCAAACTCGACTGGCAGTCGATGAACGGCAAGGTTCCGGTGGGCGTGGCTGGGGTGGCGAACGCCGCTCTGCGGCCGTGCATCGCCCTCGCCGGTGCGGTACAGGTGGGCAACCGTGAACTCCGCGCCAACGGCATCGAGGCCGCGTACTCGCTGGTGGACATCGTGGGGGAGGAACAGGCATTCGCCCAGCCCGCGCAGAGCCTGGCCGCGGTCGCCGCGCGCGTGGCCAAGACGTGGGGAAGGGCACGGTGACACCGAACATGCCCGATACGCGCCCGGCAAGGACCATCGTCCCTGGCGGGCGCCGGGTGCTATGGGAACAGTGAGTTCGGGTCCTACACTGGCAATGGCGGTACGGAATGACGCCGCCGCCGCAGGTGTTGGAAGCCTTGAACACGCAGTCCGCTATTCGTCAGGAGAACAACGATGACGGTTCAGGAACAGGCCGCTACCGGCGTGGTGCTCACCGAGGAGGCATCCGGCAAGGTCAAGGCCCTGCTCGACCAGGAAGGCCGGGACGACCTCCAGTTGCGCATCGCTGTCCAGCCGGGTGGCTGCTCCGGCCTGCGCTACCAGCTCTTCTTCGACGAGCGGTCGCTGGACGGTGACATCGTCCAGGACTTCCACGGTGTGAACGTCGTTGTCGACCGGATGAGCGCTCCGTACCTCACCGGCGCCACCATCGACTTCGTCGACACGATCGAGAAGCAGGGGTTCACCATCGACAACCCCAACGCCGGCGGTTCCTGCGCCTGCGGCGACTCGTTCCACTGATCGTCTCAGCGCGCCAGTTCTTCACCGGATACGCCGGACCAGGTATGAAGGGGCCGTAGCCTCGGGTTCGCCTGGGCCGGCGTATTCGTGTTCTCGCATCCGGCACCACGCCGGAATGTCGGTCGCCGCCGCGGGGTCGTCGGCGATGACGCGGATGATCCCGCCCACCGGGACATCACCGATCCGTTTCGCCAGCTCGATGACGGGCAGCGGGCACCGCTTGCCGCGGCAGTCGAGATCCAGGTCCGTCATCGCCGACACCTCCACGCTCTCGTCGCGTCGCCGCTCGTGTTGTCTGGTCGCGCTCCGCTCGTGTTGATTGGTCGCGCTCCGCTCACATGCCCGCCTCGGAGCGGAGCCGGGCGACCACCTCGGGAAGTACGTCGAGAAAGCGATCGACGTCGTCGCCGCTGACGTCCCGGGACAGGGAGACGCGCACGTTGCCGTGCGTGAGCACACCCATCGCCTCCAGCACGTGGCTGGGTCGCAGCGTGCTGGCGGTGCAGGACGAGCCGCTGTTGACGGCGAACCCGGCCCGGTCCAGTTCGGTGACGAGCGCTTCGCCGTTGACGTACAGGCAGGAGAAGGTCACCAGGTGCGCAAGCCGGTCGACGGGAGCACCGACCACCTCCACGTCCGGTATGCGCCGCGGGACCTCCTGACGGATCCGGTCGATCAGTTCCCGGTGACGGCGGGCGAGCTCATCCGCCTCTTCGACGCGGGCCCGCAGTGCGGCCGCCGCGGCCAGCACACCCGGCACGTTCTCGAAGCCCGGCACACGGCCGCCCTCCCGCTCGTCCTCGGGCAAGGCCGATCGCCATCGAGTCTTCCGGCCGACTGCGAGGACCCCGACGCCGGGTGGGCCGCCCCACTTGTGTGCGCTTGCCGTCAGCACCGACCATCCACCGGGCACAGGTTGCCGCCCGACCGTCTGCGCGGCGTCGACCAGTAACGGAACCGTCCGGGCCTGACATGCGTCGGCGACGGCCTCGACCGGCTGGACGGTTCCGACCTCGTGGTTCGCCGTCTGCAGGCAGGCCAGCGCGGTGTCCGGGGTGAGCGCGGCGGCGAATGCGGCCGTGTCCACCCGTCCGAGCCGGTCTACCTCGACGATCCGCACGTCCGGCCCGGTCTGTCCGGTGCGCTCCATGGCCAGGTGACGTGCGGTGTGCAGCACGGAGGAGTGCTCGACGGCGGAGGCCACGATGCCGGCGGCGGAGCGGTCGCGAGCCCGGGCCGTGCCGAGCATGCCCAACTGGACGGCCTGGGTACCGGAGGAGGTGAACGACACCTCGTCCGGCTTCGAACCGATCACGGCGGCCACCAGTTCCCGGGCGTTGTCGAGCAGCACCCGCGCGCGCCGTGCCGAACCGTACAGCCTGGCCGGATCGGCCCAGCCGTCGTCGATCGCCGCCAGCCACACATCGCGGGCCGCCGGATGCAGCGGTTCTGTCGAGGCCGCGTCGAAGTATCCCTGCCGGCTCTGGGCAGCGCCGTCGGTACGTGTGGGGTCCACGACACGTACGGTAATAGGCAGACCTGCTGGCTCGGCGTCGAGTGCCAACCGCTAGGGTGGGCTGCGACAAGAGAAGCTTGCCTAGGGCGCAGTGCGTCGTTCGACCGCTCCGGTCCCGTTTCGCGCTGCCGCACGGGTGGGTGCAATGCATGGAAGGGCGCCTCGTGGGTCAGGATAGGTGGGCTCGCCCGGTGCGTCGCAGAGTCATGGCTGCGTCCGCCGCGGTGGGCACGGTATTGGCACTGAGCGGCTGCGCTGCGGACGCTGACAACCAAGGGCAGCGGTTTGGCCTGCCCGAGGGGGTGACGGAAGAGGCGCCGCTGATCGGTGACCTCTGGGTCGGCTCCTGGGTGGCCGCTTTCGCCGTCGGTGTCCTGGTCTGGGGGCTGATCCTCTGGGCCGTGGTGGCGTACCGGAAGCGGAACGATGAGCTGCCCAAGCAGACTCGGTTCAACATACCGATCGAGTTCTTGTACACGGTGACGCCGCTGATCGTCATCGGCGTGCTGTTCTACTTCACTGTGCAGCACCAAGACGACATCCTCGACGAGTCGGAGGACCCCGATCTGACGGTCCACGTCATCGGCCAGCAGTGGTCGTGGGCGTTCAACTACACCGACGAGGACGTGTATGACATCGGGACGACCACCGACATCCCCACGCTTTACCTGCCAGTGAACCAGACCGTGCGGTTCGAGCTCGACTCGCCGGACGTGATCCACTCGTTCTGGGTTCCGCAGTTCTACATGAAGATGGACGTGATCCCCGGGCGCACCAACAGCTTCCAGGTGACCCCGAACGAGGAGGGCACCTACGCCGGCAAGTGTGCCGAGCTGTGCGGGGCATATCACGCGCGGATGCTGTTCAACGTCGAGGTGGTCTCCGAGCAGGAGTACGCCGCTCACATGCAGGAACTGCGCCAGGAGGGCCAGACGGGACAGATCGATGTCCCGCTCCGCGGTTCGTATGCGAACGTGCCGGAAGGCGAAGGCGGGAGCCAAGAGTGACGACATACCTCGAACGTACGGCCGCCACGCGGGAGGCCGCCCCACGTCCGGCGGCGATGCCGCGGCTGAAGGGCAACGTCGCCGTCCGGTGGATGACGTCCACCGACCACAAGATCATCGGGTACATGTACCTGATCGCCTCGTTCGGCTTCTTCCTCATCGGCGGCGTGATGGCGCTGCTGATCCGGGCGGAGCTGTTCGCGCCGGGGCGCCAGGTGGTCAGCGACGGTGTCTACAACCAGCTGTTCACCATGCACGGCACCATCATGCTGCTGCTGTTCGCGACACCGCTGTTCATCGGGTTCGGCAATATCATCGTGCCGCTGCAGATCGGTGCGCCGGACGTGGCCTTCCCCCGGCTGAACATGTTCAGCTTCTACCTGTTCCTATTCGGTGGGCTGATCGTCATCTCCGGCTTCCTCACCCCGGGCGGTGCCGCCGACTTCGGCTGGTTCGCGTACACGCCGCTCTCCAATGACGTGTACACCCCGCACGTCGGCGGCGATCTGTGGGTCGCAGGCCTCGCGATGAGCGGCTTCGGGACGATCTTCGGCGCGGTGAACTTCGTGACGACGATCGTCTGTATGCGGGCGCCGGGTATGACCATGTTCCGGATGCCGATCTTCACCTGGAACATCCTGGTCACCAGCATTCTGGTGCTGATCGCCTTCCCGTTGCTCGCGGCCGCGCTGTTCGCGCTGTTCGCGGACCGGAACCTGGGCACGCACATCTTCGATCCCGCCGCCGGCGGCGCGGTCCTGTGGCAGCACCTGTTCTGGTTCTTCGGCCATCCCGAGGTGTACATCATCGCGCTGCCGTTCTTCGGCATCATCACCGAGATCATCCCGGTCTTCAGCCGCAAGCCGATCTTCGGCTACAAGGGCCTGGTACTGGCGACGCTGTCGATCGCCATGCTCTCGGTGGCGGTGTGGGCGCACCACATGTACGTCACCGGCGCCGTCAGCCTGCCGTTCTTCGCGGCGATGACGATGTTGATCGCGGTTCCGACCGGCCTGAAGTTCTTCGCCTGGATCGGGACGATGTGGCGTGGCTCGATCACGTTCGAGGCGCCGATGCTGTTCGCGCTCGGTTTCATGGTGACGTTCCTGTTCGGCGGGTTGACCGGTGTCATCCTGTCGTCGCCACCACTGGACTTCCACGTCTCGGACTCGTACTTCGTGGTGGGGCACTTCCACTACGTGGTGTTCGGCACCGTGGTGTTCGCGATGTTCGCCGGCTTCTATTTCTGGTGGCCCAAGTTCACCGGTCGCATGCTGGACGAGCGGCTGGCCAAGATCCACTTCTGGTCCCTGTTCATCGGGTTCCATGGCACGTTCCTGGTGCAGCATTGGCTGGGTGTCGAGGGCATGCCTCGGCGCTACTCGGACTACACCGTCGACGACGGCTTCGAGTTCCTGAACCAGATATCGACGATCGGCTCGTTCATCCTCGCCGTGTCCACGCTGCCGTTCATCTGGAACGTGTGGAAGTCGCGACAGCTGCCGCGAGTCGCGGTGGACGACCCGTGGGGCTGGGGTCAGTCCATGGAATGGGCGACGTCCTGCCCGCCGCCACGGCACAACTTCACGTCGTTGCCCCGGATCCGCAGCGAGCGCCCAGCGTTCGACTTGAAGTTCCCCGAGGCCGCGGCCGGCTCGCAGCTGAAACCGGCCGGCAGCGGGACGATCGTCGAGGTGCTCGGCCCGGCGGATGTGGACGCGACAGGCTACGAGAAGCCTGCGGACGGCCGCAAGAGGGAGGATGAAGAGTAGTGAAGGTTGAAGCACTCGTCTTCGGCGTCGTCGCGGTCTTCTTGGCGGTCGTGACACCGATCTACTGGTTCGCCTCCAACGATCCGACCGGTACCACCGCGCTGGCCGTGACGTTCGGTTTGGGCGCGATGATCGCGTTCTACTTCATGCTGCTGGTGCGGCGGCTCGGCCCACGCCCGGAGGACCGACACGACGGTGAGATCGAGGAGCTGGCCGGGGAGTACGGCTTCTTCAGCCCGCACTCGTGGTGGCCGCTGATGGGCGGCCTCGCCGCATCCGTGGTGTTCCTCGGCTTGGTGTTCGCCTGGTTCATCCTGATCATCGGCGTCGCGTTGGCGGCGATCGCCGTGATCGGGTGGGTCTTCGAGTACTATCGCGGCGAGTACAGCCACTAGATCCTGCGCCGCGCCCCCTGCATACGGCCTCCTTCCGCCGACCAGGTCCCGCGGGGTCGCGCACACGACGTCCTGCACCCCCGAGTGCCCCAGGCCTCGGGGGTGCAGGACGTCGTGCGTAAGGTCGGTGGGGTGAGATCCCGTGCGTTCCGGCTCCGGACGAGGTGGCTGATCGACGACGAGCGGCAGCGGTGCTGGGAGTTTCTCACCGCGCCGGGGCAACGTTGGCGGGACTGGTGGCCGCGGCTGCAGGAGATTCATGTCGACCGGGCCGACGACTTGGTCGGCAGCGAGGCTCGCTGCGTATGGCGCAGTCCGATCGGTTACCGTGTCCGCACCGACCTGAAGCTCGTCGATGTGGTGGCCGAGAAACGTGTCGAGCTGTCGGTGCGTGGCGACGTGACGGGCGGGGCCGTGGTGGAGTTCGCCGCCGGGTCATCGGGTGGCACGCTGATCGATGTCGCGCTGGAGCTGACGCCGGCAGCGCGCTGGATGCGGCTGACGACGCCGGTGCTGCGGCCGCTGTTCATGTTCGGCCATCGAGTGGTCATGCGCGGAGGGGAGCGTGGTATGAACGCGGTCCTGGTTGGGCGTCGCGCCGTGGATTGAGAAATCCGCAGCCCCCGCGCGCCTGAAGGAACGTGTGGCCGCGCCTGGACGAAGCTGTGGGCGCCGCCCGAGGCGAACGCAAAACGGCCGTGAGTCCGAAGGGGATCGGTCCCCTTGGTCCTCACGGCCGTTTCCGCGGCTCATTCTCCTACGGGACGGGTGTGCCGTGTCAGGGCAGCACCTGTCACGACTGGCCGGTCAGCGCGTCGTCACCTGGTCTCCCGGGTGCTCCTCATGTGCGCCGCTCTCCAGCTCGCCGTGTCCGTTGTGGTGCGCCTGCTCCATTTCCTCCCGGGTCGGCTTCTGGATGACGTCGCCGAAGTAGAAGCGGGACAGCCGGGCACGCCGCCGTTCCTTCTTGTATGCAGGATTGGGCACACCGCTCGCGTCCGTCGCCGGGCCGGGCTCGATCGGCTCGATCCGGTCGTGCGCGGTGAGAGCGTACGCATCGCCGTGTTCCAGCGGCTGGTGCCGCTCGGAGAACTCGCCGTCCGGGCTGACCACGATGATGCCGCTCTCCCGGCCGTGCAACACCTTCTCCCGGTCACGCCGCTGCAGCCCGAGACAGATCCGCTTGGTGACCCAGAACGCGAGCGGTGGCCCGAGGATGATGCTGAACTGAAGGAAGCGAGAGATCCAGTTGACCGGAATCTCCAGGATGGTAGCGAAGAAGTCGTTCCCGCCGGCGATCCAGAGCAGGATGTAGAACACGATGAACCCGACGCCCAGGCCGGTCCGGACGGGCATGTTCCGGGGGCGGTCCAGGACGTGGTGCTCCCGTGTGTCTCCGGTGACCTTCTGTTCGATCCACGGGTACAGCGCCAGCGGCGTGAGGATCAGGCCGGGCAGGATGACCGCCGGGATCAACACGCTCAGCGCGAGCTCATGCCCGAGGATGTCGATGCCCCACGCAGGCATCACTCGCAGCGCACCGTCCAGGAAGCCGACATACCAGTCTGGTTGTGTTCCGGCCGTGACCTGCGATGGATCGTACGGTCCCCAGAACCAGACCGGGTTGATCTGGATGGTGGCGGCCATCAGGAAGATGAAGCCCCAGACGATGAACTGGAATCCGCCGGCCTTGGCCACATAAACCGGGAAGAACGGGTAACCCACCACATTCCGGTCGCTCTTGCCGGCACCCGGGTACTGGGTGTGCTTCTGGTACCACAGCAGCATCAGATGCAGCGCCACCAGTGCGAGGATGAGGCCGGGGACCAGCAGAATGTGAATCGGGTAGAGCCGGGAGATGATGTCGTCGCCCGGATACTCGCCGCCGAAGATGAAGAACGACAGGTACGTGCCGACCACCGGGATGGCGAGCATGCCGCCTTCGATGATTCGCAGCCCGGTGCCGGAGAGCAGATCGTCCGGGAGCGAGTAGCCGGTGAAGCCGTTGGTGATGCCGAGCACCAGCAAGGACAGACCGACCAGCCAGTTCAGCTCCCGCGGCTTGCGGAACGCGCCGGTGAAGAAGATCCGCAGCATGTGTGCCGACATCGCCGCGATGAACACCAGCGTGGCCCAGTGGTGCACCTGGCGCATCAGCAGTCCGCCGCGGACCTCGAAGGAGAGCTCCAGCGTCGAGGCGTACGCCTCGGAGAGACCGACCCCGCGCAGCGGTATGTACGCGCCCTCATAGGTGATGTGCGCCATCGAGGGCTTGAACCACAGCGTCAGGAACACACCCGACAAGATGATCAAGATCAAGCTGAATAACGCGATCTCACCGAGCAAGAACGACCAGTGGTCGGGGAAGACCTTCCGGATGTTCCGCTTGAGCCAGTTGCTGGCCGTGATGCGCTGGTCGACGAAGTCGACCACGCGGCCAGCGCCCTTGACGACGGCGTTGTCGCTCGCCCTGGTCTCCGGAGGCGCTTCGCGGGCGGTCTCCGGCGGGGTAGTCGTGGTGGTCATGCTTCACGCTCCCAGTAGCTCGGCCCGACCGGCTCGGTGAAGTCGCTCTGCGCGACGAGAAAACCTTCGCTGTCGACGGCGATCGGCAACTGTGGCAATGCCCGCGTGGCCGGTCCGAAGATGACCTCTCCGTTGTTCGCGAGGTCGAACGTCGATTGGTGACACGGACAGAGCATGTGGTGGGTGGTTCGCTCGTAGAGGCTGATCGGGCACCCGACATGGGTACAGATCTTCGAGTAGGCGACGATCCCGTCGACGTGCCAGTTCTCCCGGCCGGCCGCCGCGTTGATCTCCTCCGGCAGCATCCGGATCAGCATGACCGGGGACTTGGCCCGCTCGTTGATCCGTTCCGGACCGTGGTCGGGCAGTTCCTCATATGTGGCGGGCATGACGTTCACCAGCTGGCCGATCTCCAGGTCCGCCGCTCTGATCGGCTCGAACGTGACATCGGTCAGCAGCCGCACGCCCTCGGCCCAGACGGTGTGCTCCTTCGCGTTACCCGGTGTCGGTCCGAGATCGCGCAACAACACGATGGCCGGCAGCGGTAGCAGCGCCAAGGCGCCCAGCAGCGAGTTGCGGATCATCTTGCGCCGGCCGAAGCCGGTCTCCGCCGCACCAGTGTCGAAGCTCGCCAGTGCGCTCTCCCGCACGTCGTCCGAGCTGCGCAGTGGCTTGCGCTTCTCGGCGAACTCGGGGGAGGTCATCAGCGCGCGCGCCCACTGCACCGCGCCGACTCCGATCAGCAGCATCGCCATGCCCAGGGTGATGCCGAGCGCGAAGTTGGAGACCTGGACATCGCCGATGTCCACGCCTTCCTCTCCGCCGTCGATGCCGAAGATCACGTACGCGACGATCGACGCCACGATGAAGACCGATGCCAAGGTGAACATGCCCGCGACCTGGCGCTCGGCGCGCTTGGCGGCGCGGGTGTCGATCTCGGTCAGTCGCGGGCCCGGGTCGTGCAGGCCCGGGTCGGGGATCGGGTCGCCGTCCGGCGCCTGCCGCTCGACCTCACCGGCCTGTTCCGGGTGGTCGGCGGGCGTCTTCTCCAGCTCTCCGGTCAGACGCTTCGCATCTTCATCTTGTGTACTCACGACGACGACCTCCACGAGCCCGACTTCGCCGCTGCGGACCGGGTCACGACCCAGGCAGCGAAGGCGATCAGGCCTCCGATTCCGACGAGCCACGCCCACAAGCCCTCGGAGACCGGCCCCGCCCGGCCGATGCCGAGGCCGCCCGGGTCAGGCTGGTCTTCGACGTTCTTCAGATACGCGATGATGTCTCGCTTCTCCTCCGGCCCCAGAAGCTCGTCGTTGAAGACGGGCATGGCTTGCGGGCCGGTGATCATGGCTTCGTAAATGTGCTTGGGTTCGACGCCGGTCAAGTTCGGAGCGTGCTGGCCGTAGGTCAGCGCACCGCCCTGACCGGTGGCACTGTGGCACTGCGCACAGTTGGTACGGAACAGCACACCGCCGCGGGCGACGTCGACACCTTCGGCGTCGACGTTGACCATCGACTCGTCCGGGATGTCCGGGCCAGGTGCGAACGAGTCCACGTACGCGGCGAGAGCGGCGATCTGCTCCTCGTTGTACGCAGGCTGCTTACGTTCGGCTTGGGCGCCGGGGGCGGCCATCGGCATGCGTCCGGTGCCGACCTGGAAGTCCACCGAGGCAGCGCCTACACCGACCAGTGACGGACCGAGCACGGTGCCGTCCTCGCGCACCTGGCCTTCTCCGTTCAGTCCGTGGCACGACGCGCACCCGATGGCGAACAGTTGCCGGCCTTCCTCGATCTGTGTGGTCTGCGCCGCGGTCGTGGTCGACGCGGGCGCCGACGACGGACTGAGCGTGGCGTATGCGCTGCCGCAGGCGAACAGGACCACGAGGAGGACCGCGACCGCCGCCATCGGATGGCGGCGGCGCCGGGAGAGCGCCCGGCCCAGCCACCGGCCGTTGCGACGGGACGTAGATGGGGACACGTTTCTCCTCATCACTGGGCGATGTAGATAGTGAGGTACAGGGCGATCCAGACCACGTCGACGAAGTGCCAGTAGTACGACACGACGATCGCGCTGGTGGCCTGCTGGTGGGTGAACCGCTGGGTCATGAACGTCCGGCCCAGGACGAGCAGGAACGCGAGCAGACCGAGCGTCACGTGCAGACCGTGGAAGCCGGTGGCGAGATAGAAGATCGAGCCGTACGGATCGCTCGACAGCGTCAACCCCTCATGCATCACCAGCTCGGCGTACTCGTATGCCTGGCCGGAGATGAAGAGCGCACCCATGACGAACGTCAGCACGAACCACTCGCGCATACCCCACTGTCCGACCTGCAGCAGGCTGCCGGTCCGGCCCACCTGGCCGCGTTCGGCGCGCAGTACGCCGAGCTGGCAGGTGACCGACGACAGCACCAGGATCGTCGTGATGGTCAACGAGAAGGGGATGTTGAGCAGTTCGGACCGCTCAGCCCAGAGCTCCTCTTCGTTGGACCGCAGGGTGAAGTAGATCGCGAACAGCGCCGCGAAGAACATGAGCTCGCTGGACAGCCAGACGATGGTGCCGACCGATGTGAGGTTCGGCCGCACCGGCGACTGGGGGTGGGCAGCGTCGACAGTCGTGGAAGCCACGGAGCCATTATGTCGGTCCGGCCTCGGCGACGTGACGCCGCCCCGCCGACACGGTGTTTGCGGAGCCAGTACCATCATCGTTGACAGGATTCCGCCCATTGCCACACGGCGTCTGGGATGCATCTCCTCCCGGGTCGTGCCGTGCGGTGCACTCCGACGCCAGCGAGGACCAGAACCCATGAGCAGTACCGAGGAGAAGATGACGATCCTCGTCTACAGCGACGACCGTGCGACCCGGGACAAGGTCCGACTCGCCCTGGGCCGACGGCCGGCAGCGGACGTGCCGCTGATCGAGATCGTCGAGGCGGCCACCCACCCCGCCGTGATCAAGCGGCTGGACGCCGGCGGCGTGGACGTGGTGATCCTGGACGGTGAGGCGGTGCCGTCCGGCGGTATGGGCATCGCCCGCCAAATCAAGGACGAGATCTATCAGGCGCCGCCCGTCCTGCTGTTGCTCGGGCGTCCCCAGGATGCCTGGCTTGCCACCTGGTCACGCGCGGAGGCCGCCGTCTCGCACCCGATCGACCCGCTCGAGTTGGCGTCCGCGGTGGCGGGTCTGATGCGTCGCCGCGGTGAGTTGCGGACGGCGTCATGAGCAGCGCGCCGCAGACCTGGCGGGCGGTGCTGAGCACGCTGCTTGCAGGTCAGGACCTGCCGACTGAATCGACGGCCTGGGCGATGAACGAGATCATGCAGGGCGAGGCGACCGAGGCGCAGATCGCCGGCTTCGTGATCGCGCTGCGGGCCAAGGGTGAGACGGTCGGCGAGTTCGAGGGCCTGGTCGAGGCGATGTACGCCAACGCCACGCCGTTCCGAGGCTCGGGCCCGGCGCTGGACATCGTCGGCACCGGTGGCGACGGGGCACACACGGTCAACATCTCGACGATGGCCTCTCTGGTGGCGGCGGGCGCGGGCGCGCGTGTGGTCAAGCACGGCAACCGTGCCGCGTCGTCGGCGTGCGGCGCCGCGGACGTGCTGGAGCGGCTCGGAGTGCGCCTGGACCTGGCGCCGGAGCGGGTGGCGGAGCTGGTCGACGAGGTCGGCATCACGTTCTGCTTCGCCCCGGCCTTCCATCCTTCCATGCGGTTCGCCGCGGTGCCGCGCCGCGAGCTGGGCGTGCCGACCGTGTTCAACTTCCTCGGTCCGGTGGCCAATCCGGCGCGGCCATCGGCGCAGGCGGTGGGGGTGGCCGATCCGCGGATGGCGAATGTACTCGCCGGTGTGCTGGCCGGCCGCGGCGTCTCTGCGCTGGTATTCCGCGGCGACGACGGGTTGGACGAGCTCACCACCACGACCACGTCCAGAGTCTGGGTGGTCGCCGGTGGCGAGGTGGCCGAGGAGCGGCTCGATCCGGCGGCGCTGGATCTCGCGCCCGCGTCGCAGGAGGCGCTACGCGGCGGCGACGCCGACTACAACGCGGACGTCGTCCGCCGGGTGGTCGCCGGTGAGCAGGGTCCGGTGCGGGACGCCGTGGTGCTCAACGCCGCCGCGGGTCTGGCGGCATATCACCCCGCGGAGGCGCCGCTGCTGGAGCGGATGTCCGTTGCGCTGGAGCAGGCTCGACACTCGATCGACTCGGGCGCCGCTGCCGCCGTGCTCGATCGCTGGGTCTCCGCGGCCGCGTGACCGCGGACGTTTCCGGCTGACGCTCCGGACTCCCTTTCGGGAGTCGGACCGCGTGCTCAGTCGTTCGGGACCTCGGCGCCGAGGGCGAACGCCGACTCGAGGTCGTGCTTGGAGAAGGCGCGGAAGGCGATGTGCGTCTCGGTGCTCAGGACACCGTCGACCTTGTTCAGCCGATCGGCGACGACATCGGCGATGTCTTCGTGCTTGCGCACCCGGACCATCGCCACGAGATCGAGCTCACCGGTCACCGAGTAGACCTCGCTCACTCCGTCGAGGGCCGCGATCTGCTCGGCAACCTCGGGGATGCGGGCGACGTCGGCCTGGATGAACACGATCGCAGTGATCACGGACGAATCTCCTCTCACGGGTGTGAGGACGCTGTGTGCTCGCCGGACGGCGTCCTCGGCACGACACTATCGGTTCCGTAGGCCCCGTGCGCCGGAGGGCCCGCGGCAGCGGCACCGGAAAGTACGACATCCGGGCTGCCTCCGTGACCACAATGTCGACTCCTTCCGGATCACGCCGACGGGCGCAGCCCGCGACGGTCGCCGAACGGCACCGCGGCCGAGCGGTCGAGTTCACCGGCGGCGGCGATGTCCGCGTACGCCGCCGCGCTCGGCACCGGGAAGGACCAGTCGCCGTCTACCTCCACCAGCCGCACCCCCGGCGTCTCCAGCCAGCGCAGCACGCATTCGGCTTCCTCCGCGGTGCCACCGGCACGCGGCGGCGGGGGCGCGGGCACGGTCTCCGCGGTGGCGACGGTCGCGTCGATATACGGCCGTGGGTCGGCCCCGGGAGGCGACGTGCCCGCGGCCGCGAGCCGGGCGTGCCGGATGACGTGAAACTCCCAGCCGCCGACCTCCAGCCGCCGCGCCGCGACGAGTTGCCGGACGGCGGCAAGGGCGCCGATCCGCTGGCAGCGGATGGCCGTGCGGATGAACGTGGACAGCCGGTCCCGGTGGGAGGCCGCGTCCTCGTAGCGCTGCCGGTTGGCGAGGGCTTCGATGCGCTCGAGGATCCGCTGCACGATGCGGCCCGGATCGGCGGTGAACGCGGCGCGGACGGCTTCGGCGTGGGCCGCGTACTCGTCCATGGTCTCGTTGCCGGAGCAGGGCGCGCCGCAGCGATCCATCTCGGCCAGGATGCACGGGCTCTGCGGCTTGTTCGGTGAGAGCCGCTGTGTGCACTGCCGGATCGGGATCGCCTCGTGCACGGCCGTCATGGCGGTCTCGGCGAGCCGGCGTGAGCCGAACGGGCCGAGGTAGGCCGCTCCGTCGTCGCTGACCTTGCGGACGACCGAGAGCCGTGGGAACGGCTCGATGGTGAGCTTGAGCCAGCTGCCCCGCTCCGGGAACCGGGAACGCCGGTTGTAGCGCGGTTTCCGCTCCGCGATCAGCCGCAGCTCGCGGACCTCGGCCTCCAACGGGGTGGAGCACTCGATGCCGGTGATCGACGACGCGACCGCGATCATCTCGGTCATCCGGGTGCGGGTCTCGGACGCGGTGAAGTAGTTGCGGACGCGGGAGCGCATGTTCTTGCTCTTGCCCACGTAGAGCGTCCGGCCGTCGCCGTCGCTGAAGATGTAGACGCCCGGCGCCGCCGGAATCCGCTCGGCGAGGTGCCGCTTGCTGCGCTGCGCCGGCGTGACCGTGCTCTGCCACAGGCTGAGCTCCTCGACGGTATGCACACCGACGTTGCCCAGCCGCTCCAGCAGGCCGTGCAGGACGTCGACGGTGGCGCGCGCGTCGGCCAGCGCGCGGTGGTTCGGTGTGGTGCCGGCCCTGAACAACCGCGCCAGTGTGGACAGCTTGCAGTCGTGCGCCTCGTCGCGGGCGAGCACCCGGCGCGCCAGCCGGGCGGTGTCGAGCACCTGGAACGACGGCCAGGCGATGCCGATCCGGTCACACGCGGCGCGCAGGAAGCCGATATCGAACGGGGCGTTGTGCGCCACCAGGACCGAGCCTCGGGCGAACTCCAGAAACGAGGGGAGCGCCGCGGACACCCGAGGCGCGTCGGCGAGCATCGCGTCGGTGATGCCGGTGAGGACGGCGATGAACGGCGGTATCGGAGACGACGGGCGGACCAGCGTGCCGAACTCGCCGAGCACCTCGCCGCCGCTGACCTTGACCGCACCGATCTCGGTGATCTCCGCGGCGTTCGGCGAGCCCCCGGTGGTCTCCAGGTCGACGACGACGAACGTGGTCGACGCCAGCGGTATCCCGATCTCGTCGATGGTCCCTTGCACGCCTTCCATGGACACGCACGCTACGGGGACCGACCGACAGGGTCGCCCCGCCACGCCGCCGCACGGTCACCCGGCAGCCACGGCGCCATGCCGCCGTGCCGTCGCCAATGCCGCCTGGCCGGCACGTCGTTCCGTCGTCCGCGGTCACGTCCCGCTGCCGGGTCCGCAGGCGCCGGAACGCGGTCGGGTTTGACGCCGACCACTAGCCTGGAACCGTGCTTCCCGAGCCGGTACGGACGAAGGTGGTTGCTCTTGGTGCCGAAACCTTGAGCTTGCTACCCAGCGCGGACATACCTGCGCCGTTGCGTCCGGTGGCCAAGTTCGCCCCGGCGAAGCGGGTTCGCCTGGCCTCCACCGCCATCGCGGCGGCATTGGAATCTGACGACGCATTCCGCCGCAAGGTCTTCGAGACCGCTGCGAAACACCATCCGACTCTGGTGGAGAGCCTGCGGGAGGGAAAGGCGCCACCGGCTGCCGATCCGGCCGATGTGGCCGGCGTCGCGTATCTGCAGCGCCCGGACGGCTGGGAGGAGATCGTCGGCGCGGCCGCACAGGTCGTGCAGCAGAAGGAGGACGACCAGATACGATCCCGGGAGACCGAGGCGGTAGCCCGGGTGCAGGCGCAGCTGGACGCCGCGCGCACCGAGGCCCGCGAGACCCGCGACCGTCTCAAGGGCGAGATCTCCCGGCTGAAGGAGGAGAACTCGACGTTGCGCCGCCGGCTGCAGACCGCGCGACAGCAGTTGACCGAGGCGCGCGACGCCGAGCAGACGGCTCGCTCCGAGGCACAGGACGAGGTGGAGCGGGCACAGGCGGCCCAGCGATCGGCGGAAGCCGAGGCGCGGCGGCTGCGGGCACGGCTGGCCGAGGCGGAGGAGGCCGCAGCCTCGTCGCGGCGCGCCGAGCGCGGCGGGCGCGATCTGGCGACGGCGCGCCTGTCCCTGCTGCTGGACACGCTCGTCGACGCCGCCACCGGGCTCCGGCGAGAACTGGCCCTGCCGGCCTCCTCGTTGCGGCCGGCGGACTCGGTCGCCGGGGTCGAACCGTCGGCGCACGAGGGCCGTGGGGGAGCCGGGCTCGGGCGGGATCCGAGCGATCCGCAGCTGCTCGATGAGCTGCTCCGGCTGCCCCGCGCACATCTGGTGGTGGATGGATACAACGTGACGAAGGCGGCCTGGCCGACGATGCCGCTGCATGCGCAGCGCACCCGGTTGGTGCAGAGCCTGGCGGCGCTGGCAGCCCGATCGGTGTCGGAGGTGACGTGTGTCTTCGACGGCGCGGACGTGTCCGCGCCGCCTCCGGTCGGCGCGGCCGGTGGGGTCCGGGTCCGATTCAGTCCTCCTGGCAGCAACGCGGACGAGCTGATCAAAGCTCTGGTCGCCGCCGAGCCCGAAGGGCGCGCCGTCGTGGTCGTCTCGTCGGATCGTGAGATCGCCGAGGCGGTCCGCCGGCCCGGCGTGCACAGCGTGGAATCGGTGGCCTTGATCGGCCTGCTACGCAGCTGAGTAGCCGTCGGCGGGCGGACCTTGTCAGTGCCGGGTTCTAGTGTCTAGCCCGAATAGACAAGTGCTGAGGTCAAGGAGGCTGCGACCGTGCTCATCGACTGCGATCGTTGTGAGATGCGGAACATTGCGTGCTCGGACTGCGTGGTGAATGTCTTGCTGTCCGGCGGTGAGGGTGCGCTCGACGGTGCGGAACAGCGAGCCATCGGTGTCCTCGCCGATGCCGGGTTGGTCCCGCCGCTGCGCCTGAGCGTCGTCCGCTCGGAGCCGGCACCGGAGGCGGACCAGCAGGCGGAGGAGCGGGTGGAGCGGAGCGCCTGAGCCATCTGATCGTCGCCCACCGTCACCGAGGTCCACGACAGCCGGGGCGCGCAGCCGCGTAGCCCGGCGAGCGCAGAAGTCCGCTGAGATCATCAAATCCATCACCAGGTACAACGCAAGATCAGCTACGTCCGGACGTAAGAGTTACGTGAAACACGGTGTAGGGGTTTGCCCTCGCTGGCTGAGCTGGCTAAGCTGCCGCATCAGGTGCCTGACGCCAGCCTACGGAAGGACCAGCGTGCCTGAACATCAGCGTCGATCCCGTGGATCGGCTCGCCTCATAGCGTTCTGTACAGCAGCCGTGACGGTCGCGGCCGGAGTGAGCCTTACGCAGGTCGGACACGCCGACCCGGAGCCCACACTGGACGACATCCGGGAGAAGGTCGACGAGCTGCACCACGAGGCCGAGGTGGCCACCGAGGAGTATCACCAGGCCGGTGAAGAACTCGAGGACGTGCAGCGCCGCCTGGAGCGCGCGGAGAACGCCATCGCGAAGCAAGAGGACAAGCTCGAAGACGCCCTCGCCGGCATGGCGGGTTGGGTAGCCGCGACGTATCAGACCGGCGGCATCGATCCGACTGTCCGCATGCTCCTCGCCGATGACCCGGTTGCGTATCTCGACCAGGCATCCGTGCTGGATGCGTACACGCGCCAGCAGGCGAGCCAGATCACTACTGTGGAACACGAAGCGCGCGCGCTCGACCAGGCGAAACTGCTCGCCGAGGAGGAGCGTGACCGCGCGAGGGCGATCGAGGAGGAACTCGAAGAGACGAAGGCCTCGATCGAGGAGAAGCTCTCCGAGTCCGAGGAGATCCTCGCCGAGCTGGAGGAAGAGGAACGCCAGCGGCTTGAGGAGGAACGTCGCCGCCAGGAAGAGGAGGAGGCGCGCCGCAGGGCTGCCGAAGACGAGAGCCGCGGCGAGGACCGTGACGACGGTTCGGACGACGAGACCGACCCGCCGCCGGTGAGCGGTGATGCGGGCGCCGTCGTGCAGTTCGCACTCGCCCAGGTCGGCGACATGTACCAGTGGGGAGCCTCGGGGCCGGACCTCTGGGACTGCTCCGGTCTGACGTCGGTGGCGTGGGCGCAGGCCGGTGTCTCGCTGCCGCGTTCGTCCGCGTCGCAGATCAACGTCGGGACGCGGGTGTCGAAGAGCCAGCTGCAGCCGGGCGATCTTGTCTTCTACTACAGCCCGATCAGCCATGTCGCCATCTACATCGGCAACGGCCAGATCGTGCACGCCACCCACCCGGGAAGTCCGGTCAGCGTCGATCCCGTCGACCTGATGCCGTTCGCGGGCGCCAGCCGACCCGGCTGATCCGCGACGCAGCCCTTCCGAACGCCGCGCCAGGTGCAGGCGCTCCACGGGCGGCCGACGAGGCGCCGTTACTGAGCCGGTCGCGTGGGGCCGGAGAATTCTCCTCGCTCTCACGCGATCGGCGGGCAGCACGATCAGTCTGGTTGCGTGGTCTGCCGCCGATCGAAGATCGCTCGGAGAAGGTTCTCCGCCCCTCGTCCGTGCGTTGCGGTTCCGGTCTCGGACTGGGTGATATCGGCCACGGACACAGCCGCAGTTGCGCTGATCTCGACCGCTTGAACCGGCTCGAGCGTGCGCACGACGTCGATCGGCAGCGACGTACACCGCTGCCGCCGCGGAGTTCCTGGGGCGAGGCCAAGGCGAGAAGGCCATCGGACCGACCGAGGCGAGAAGGCGATCGGACCGACCGAGGCGAGGAAACGATGGGGCCGGGGAGATTCGTCGAGCGATCTTCGATCGGCGGCAGACCAACGCAGCCCGTCCGCGAACCGTCCGCCGATCGCGTGAGAGCGAGACGAACTCCCCGGCCCACCCAAGCCGACCACAGCCTGTCCGCCCGCCTCGGGCGGCCACGATTGGCGCGCCCCGAGTGTTGGGAGCGTCCCGTCAGTGCGTCGTTGAGACGCGCGCGCAGGCCGCTTAAGGCTCAGTGGTGCTGTCGAGCAGGCCGGCGCGGACCGCGGCCATGATCGCCTGAGCCCGGTTACCGGCGCCGAGCTTGTCGTACAGCTTCGACACGTGGGTCTTCGTGGTCGACTCGCTGATGTAGAGCTTGCGGGAGATGCTCGACACCCCCAGGCCCTCGGCGAGTAGTCCGAGCACTTCGCGTTCACGCCGGGTGAGCTGTGGACCGCTGGGATTGAGCTTGCGATGCATCGCCTCGGCCAGATCGGCCGCGATGAACGAGGACGGTTTGGCAGCGGCGTGCCGTGCTGCGGCCACCACGTCGTCACTAGGAGCGCTCTTGGGCACGAACGCCGAGGCTCCGGCGTCCAGGGCAGCGAAGAGTTGGTCATCGCCGGCGTACATGGTCAGGATGACGAGACCGACGTCGGGCCGTGCCGCACGCAGCGCTTGAGCGAGGTCGAGTCCGCTGCCGTCCGGCAGGCGCACGTCCAGAACGGCGACGTCCGGCTGAGTGGTATCGGCCAGTCGGCGAGCGTCGGCCACGGAGGCAGCCTCACCGACTACTTGGAACTCCGAGTCACGCTCGAACGCGCGGCGCAGTCCTTGACGGATAAGCTCGTGATCATCGACCAGCATGACCGTCACTGGCACGGATTAACCCCTCTTCGTAGTCATTTCCCAGGGATACGCTCACGACCGTACCCCCTTCTGGCGCGTCTTCGATCACCAACGTAGCTCCGATACGCCGGGCTCGCTCCGACATGATGTCCAGCCCGTAGCGGTCGCTCGGGCGTTCTCTCATCCCCGTGCCGTCGTCGGCGACGCGAATGTGAGCCGATGGTGGGTTCACACTGACGGTGACCCACAGATTACGGGCTTTTGCGTGCTTACGCACGTTGGTGATGGCTTCTTGGCCGATTCGTAGCAGTTCGGCTTCGACCTCGGGGCGGAGCCGCTCCTGGCCCTCCTGGTTGACCAGGTGGACGTTGAGCCGCGCCTGGGCGCCGATCTGCCGGGCATATCCGGACAGCGTCTCGCCGAGCCCGGCGTCGCGATCCAGATCGCTGCGGAGGTCGAACACGGAATGGCGCAGCTCGGTCACGATCCGGGTGAGCTCTCGACGCAGAGTCGTGGCGAGCGACGCGGCGTCGGCGTTGGTGGTACGTGCCAGTAGATCGTCGACCAGGTAACCGAGGGAGGCGAGTTCCTGGGCGATGCCGTCATGGATCTCTCGAGCCAGCCGCTGCCGCTCTTCGCGGGTGGCCAGTTCGCGCACCTCGTCGAACAGCAGCGCGGTCTCCAGCCGGACCGCCCCCTCGTCCGTGGATCGGGCCAGTTCGGCCAGCTCGTCCGAGGACACCTGCTCCGGTACGTCCGCGACGACCGCGCCGATCGTGCGGGATCCGACCCGTAGCGGGAGCACGACCCGGTACCCGCGTCTGCCTGCCGGGGCCCAGGCCGGCACCTCGTTGGTCCAGGCGTCCAATACGACCGGGTCTTTCTCCGCGCCGACCAGCCAGCCGTCGTCGTCGCCGCGCCTGGCAAGCGGGAACAGCACGCCCCCGTCGCGGCGGACCAGCAACGCGGACCGGCGGACGTCGATATGGGAGGCGACGTGGTCGAGGATTCCCTCGGCCAGAGTCATCGGATCCAGCCCGCCGGACAGCCGCCGGGAGACCACACGCAGTTCGGACAGCAGCCGGTAGGCGGCGGCGTAGCGCTCGCCGTCGGCCACGTGCACGTTCTCCTGGCGCAGCAGCCACGCTCCGATGGCGCCGGTGACGAAGACGATCACCAGCCAGGCGGCCAGGCTTCCGGCGGACGTGCCGTTCAGCAGGGCGTTCCGGGCGAGGATGTCGCCGGCGGCCATGCCCATGCCGGCGATGATCGTGGCGAGAATCGCTCCCGCCGCGCCACCGGCAAGACCGCCGGCGAACGCCGGCAGCAGGAGGTACGGCAGCGCCAGGTAGGCGTCTGGGAAGCCGAGCCCGATCACGATCGAGGCCAGCCCCATCTCGGCGGCCGCGCGCAACCGCGAGGGCGGCATGACGCGCTCGGCGATGGCCGCGGCCAATGCGACGAGTGCTAGCGCGCCGAGCCACCACCAGTCGTCGACGAAACTCCGCGCCGAACCGGTAAGGGCCACGACCAGGGCGAGCATGCCAGGGCGGGCCACCGCGAGCGCGCGCCAGTGGCGTTGCGCCGCAGCAGGATCAGACGTCAGGACGCTCACAACGGATAAGTTTGCCCTATGAGATCAAAAATGGCGTGTTGAAGCAGATCTTGAACGCATTGTCCATGGTCATGCGTGGGTGCGCAACACAGCGCGACCGAATGTATCGGATTTGCGACCATTGCTCCGGGTTGGCGGCAGAGCTGTCACGGGTGAGCGCGACCGCGTGTGGTGGTGAGAACGAGCAATGAGCTTAGGCCGGCGTTGGTCCGTCGATGTGATGGACGACAGCTTCATCGTCGCCGAGCCGGCGATCGTGCGGCGGTACATCGCCGACCCCGGACTGTGGCGCACCTGGTGGCCCCGGCTGACGCTCACCGTCAGCGAGGATAGGGGCACTGAGGGTCTGCGTTGGGATGTCCAGGGCGAGCTGACCGGCACCGCGGAGATCTGGCTGGAGACCTGGCACGACGGCGTACTGGTGCACTGGTTTCTGCGGGCGGACCCGGACCGCGTCCGCCGGCGCGGTTTCCGGCGGCCGGACGCGGCCTGGCTCCGCGAGCACTACGTGCGTTCGTTCAAGAGCCGTGTCCATGCGCTCAAGGACAGTCTCGAGGCCGGCCGGGAAATCGGGACGCCCCGCATCCGTCCGACCGGCGCGCGCGAGCGGCCTCGGAAACCGTCCGCGGACAAGCCATCGACGGCAGCAACTGCGCACCCACCCCTAGCCGAGACCCTCGGGGCAACCACTAAGGTTGAGCGCATGGCTGCACAGACCACGTCGAGCATCACGGTGGATGCGCCCGCGTCCGCTGTCATGGCCGTGATCGCCGACCTCGAGGCCTACCCGGAGTGGACCACGTCGGTTCGCCGGGTCGACGTACTCGGTACGCATCCGGACGGCCGCCCGAGCCAGGGACGGTTCGTCCTGGATGCCGGCCCCATCAAGGACACCTACACGCTGGCCTATGAGTGGCACGGCGACGACGAGGTGCGGTGGAGCCTGGTGGAGGGGTCGCTGATCAAGGCGCTGGAGGGTTCCTACCGGCTGGACGAGGCGGCCGCAGGAAAGACCGAAGTGACCTATCAGCTCACCGTGGATGTGGCGATTCCCATGTTGGGGCTGATGAAGCGCAAGGCGGAGAAGGTCATCATCGATACGGCTCTGAAGGAGCTGAAGAAGCGGGTGGAGAGCAGGTCGGCGGCGTGACGTACAGCATCGGTGTCGACGTCGGCGGGACCAAGATCGCGGCCGGCGTCGTCGATGAGAAGGGCGCGATCGTCGCACGCACGCGGCGGGACACACCGTCTCGGGACGTGGCCGGCATCGTCGGCGCGATCGTCGCGGTGACCCGTGAGCTGGCGGCCGACCATGACGTAGATGTCGTCGGCGTGGGTTGTGCCGGCTTCATCGACGCGGGCCGCTCGCGGGTCATGTTCGCGCCGAACCTGGCCTGGCGGGATCTCCCGCTCCGGGACGACGTCGGCGCGGCGACCGGCCTTCCGGTGGTGGTCGAGAACGACGCGAACGCGGCGGCGTGGGGCGAGTTCCGCTTCGGTGCGGCCGAGGACGTCGACGACATGGTGCTGCTCACCGTCGGAACCGGTGTGGGCGGCGCGGTCATCCTCGACGGCGAGCTGCACCGTGGCGCCAACGGCATCGCGGGGGAGCTCGGCCACATGCGACTGGTCCCGGACGGCCAGTACTGCGGCTGTGGCTTGCGTGGTTGCGTCGAGGCGTATGCCAGTGGAACGGCGCTGGTGCGCAACGCCCGGGCGGCCGCCCAGGGGTCGGCGGCGTTCCCCGGTTCACCGGAGCGCCTGCTGGACCTGGCGGGCGGTGATGCGCAGGCGATCACCGGGCCGATGGTGACACAGGCCGCACAGGACGGTGACCCGCTGGCACGGCACCTGATCGCCGAACTCGCCGGCTGGCTCGGCGCGGCGATGGGATCCTTCGTCTCCATCTTCGATCCGGGCGCGTTCGTGATCGGCGGCGGGGTGGCCGACGCCGGCGAGCTGCTGCTGGAGCCGGCGCAAGAGGCCCTGTGGCGCAACATCACCGGGGGGACACACCGGCCGTTCGCGACGGTCCGGCTGGCCACCCTGGGCAACGATGCCGGCATCGTCGGCGCCGCGGACCTGGCGCGCATCTAGGTCCCGAGTACTTCAGGTGAAGTCTTCACCGATAGGTGGGTCGATGGCAGCACAGAGAGACGACGACCCGGCGAGCGACGCCGGCCCGGCGACGGTCCGGCTGCGGCTCGTCAGCTACAACGTGCACGGCTTCAAGCGGGATGCCGCGGCCGTGGCCGCGGTGCTGCGGGAGCTCGACCCGGATGTGGTGTGTCTGCAGGAGGCGCCGTCCAGGCTGGCCTGGCGCGGCAAGTGCGCGGCGCTGGCCCGCCGTGCCGAGCTGCTCTATGCGGGCGGGGGCGGGACCAGCGCGGGAACGGCCCTCTACACGGCGGTACGGGTGGACGTGCATGATCGGCAGGAGCACCTGCTGCGCAGAACGCCCGGGTTGCGCCGGCGTGGGGTGGTGATGGCGGCGCTCGGGAAGGGGCCCGTCCGGTTCGCCGTCGCATCGGTCCAGCTCGGCGTGGACGCCGGTGAGCGAGCCCGGCACCTGACCGAGATCACCGGCCTGTTCAACCGGGTGATCCGCGCCCCGGGCAGTGCGGCGGCGATGCTGGCCGAGCCGGAGAGCGACGTCGGGCGGATCACCCGGCCGGTGGGCGCGGGTCCGTTGCCCGCCGCCATCATCGCCGGAGACCTCAACGAGGCGCCGTCGGCGGCCACCTGGAGCCGGCTCGCGTCCCAGTACACGGACTTGGGCGCCGCGGACGCCGTGCCGACGTATCCGGTGGATCAGCCGCGCGAACGCCGCGACGCGGTGTTCGCGCGGGGAGCGGTCGAGCTCATCTCCTACGAGGTCGTCGACTCTCCGGCGGTGCGGGCGGCCAGCGACCATCGTCCGGTCGTGACTGACCTGCAGCTCTCCCTCTGAGCGAGCGGAGGCGGGGTCAGACGACGGCCCCGTTGTCCGGGTCGTGCGGGTTGCGGCCACGCATCCGAGCGACGAGCGTGACGAATCCGGCGACGAATCCGCCGACCAAAAGGACCATGAACTCATCCGGCGGGGACCAGCCGGCGATCGTGGCGAGCAACAGGGCAGGCGGTGGTGCGAGCAGCCCGGTCCATGCCCAGCGGGTGATCCGATCGCCGCGGGGGATCGGCGGCGGGATCGGCGGAACGAAATGATCGTCGCCGGAGTCTCCGTCGCCGGAGCCGGGGTCACCGGGGTCGGCGTTTCCGGAAGCGGGCATGTGCCGAGTGGAACCCGTGGCGTCCGCACGGGACGCATCCGCTCCGCGGCCGCTCCAGGACGGATGTTCCAGCGTGTCCGAGCCGCCGCCGCTGGATGAGGACCGGTCGGCGCTGTACGGATCGCTGTCGTACGCGTCACTGTCGTACGGATCGCTGTCGTACGCGTCACTGTCGTGCGGGCCTGAGCCGTACGGATCGGCGTCGCCGTACGGCGAGTCGTCGGGATCGATGTCCTCCGCCGCCGGCCAGCGCCGGGTGCCGTCGTCGGGTTCCGGCTCGGCATGGAACGTGTCGACCAGCTCGGCCCAGGCCTGCTCGTCATCGCGGCCGGTGCTCATCGGCGGACCTCACCCCTTCCGGTGTCGCTGTTCGGCTGTGCGCCCGTTTTCGCGCGCTGGTTGACGCGTTCGATGAACTCGGCGCTTCGCGTGAAGATCGTGTCCGCGTCGTAATCCAGGGTGGCGACGTGGTAGCTGCGATGGAGCACGACCTCGGTGACGTCCGCCGACGAGACGCCGTCGATGATCAGCGGCGCTCCCGAACCATCCACGACGTGGTCGGTGGCGCTGCGGAACATCAGCAGTGGCTGAGTGACTGCGGGCAGATCGCGCACGACGACCTTCCACAGGTGGGTCAGCGAATGCAGCGCACGAAGCGGGGTCCGGGGGTAGGCGTGCTCGTCCTGGCCCGGCTTGGCGATGTCGTTGCCCAGGCCGGCGAGCGAGGGCACGACGTACTGAAGCAAGGGCAGCGCGCGCAGCCGCCGATCGGCACTGGCGACGGAGGGGTTCACCAGCACCAGAGCCGATACCGCGGACGGATGCACCTGGGCGAGCCTCAACGCCAGGCCACCGCCCATGGACAGGCCGGCCACGACCACGGAATCGCACCGTTCGTCCAGCCGCAGTAGCGCGTTCTCCACCGCCGCGAACCAGTCGGGCCAGCGGGTGAGATTCATCTCGCGCCAGGACGTACCGTGGCCGGGAAGGAGCGGGACGTGCACGGTATGTCCGGCCGCCGCCAGCTGTTCCGCCCATGGCCGCATCGACGCGGGAGATCCGGTGAATCCGTGACACAGCAGGACGCCGGTGGGACCGCCGTCGCGGAAAAACGGAGCGGCGGCCGACGGTGCGTGCATGCCCCCATCATCCCACGGAACCCGGCTCGCGTGCCCGGCCGGATCTCGGCGGCGTGATACCGCACCGGATACCGTGGCCGGATGGCTGCCGACCGGATGGCTGCCGACCGGATGCCGGCCGACCGGATGCCGGCCACCTGATGTCGGCCGCCTGGTGCCACGTGCGTGGGCTGACATCCGCGCGTGGAGGTGGGCGCGCGTTCCCGGCTTCACGTTGTAGTGTTCGCTTCGTGCTCTACTGGCTGCTGAAGAAGGTGCTCCTCGGCCCGCTGTTGCGCATCTACTACCGGCCGTGGGCGGAAGGAACCGAGAACGTGCCGAAGGAGGGCCCGGCCATCCTGGCCGGAAACCACCTGACGGTGGTGGACTCCTTCTTCATGCCGCTGACGCTGGAACGCAAGGTCACCTTCTGGGCCAAGAGCGATTACTTCACCCAACCGGGGATCAAAGGCTGGTTCAAACGGTTCTTCTTCTCCCGGACCGGCAACCTGCCGGTGGACAGGTCGGGCGGTCGGGCGAGTGAGGCAGCGATGCGCAGCGCGCTGAAGCTGCTGCGGCAAGGTGAACTGCTGGGACTTTATCCGGAGGGTACCCGCTCGCCGGACGGTCGGCTCTACCGAGGCAAGACGGGGGCCGCCCGGCTGGCCCTGGAAGCTAGGGTCCCGGTCATCCCCGTGGCGATGATCGGTACGGCGGAGATGCAGCCTCCGGGCCGCCTGATTCCGAAGCGGATGCGGCCCGGCGTCCGGTTCGGCAAGCCGCTGGACTTCAGCCGGTACGAGGGCATGGAGGCGGACCGCTACGTGTTGCGGGCCGTCACCGACGAGATCATGTATGCCCTGATGGAGCTCTCCGGGCAGGAGTACGTCGACGTGTACGCCGCGACGGTCAAGGCCAAGCTCGCGGCGGAGCAGCGCAAGGACGGCAAGGACACCGCGTAGTCTCCCCGCGTAACGACACCGCGTCACGTCCCCGCGGCGGGTGTCCGCGGCAGGTGTCCGGCGAAGGCACCGGTCGCAAGGACGCCACGCGACGTGGGGTCAGCCGTGCCGGCCGGGCGCGGTCTCGGGCTCGGGCTCTGCCGGCTGCACGCTGTGGCTGGGGAAGTCCTCCAGCTTGCCGGTGGGATCCTCGTCCCAGTCGGAGAAGGTCAGCGGACTGGTCAGGTAGATGGTCAGCAGCTCGGCGATGCGCTGGACGCCGTCCAGATGGGTACGCTCATGCCCGTGGCTGGAGTCCACGCCGAAACCGACCAGAGCGGTGCGGGCCTCCATGCCGGACTCGATCGCCGGCGCCGCGTCGGACCGGTAGAAGCGATACACGTCTCGCCGGTACGGCAGCTGGTGCTCCTCGCACAGGCCGATGAGCCGTCGGGTGAGGTGGTAGTCGAACGGCCCGGTGGAATCCAGCATGCCGATGTTCACGGTGTCCTCGCGGGACTGCTGGCCCTCGCTGACCACGGCGTTGTCTACCGCGACGAGTTCGGCGACCCGGTCGTCCAGTCCGTGCGTGGCCCCCATCCCGACCTCCTCACCGATGGTGACCAGCAGGTACGCGTCGACGGGAAGAACGGCGTCGTGGTCGACCAGGGCCTTCACCGCCGCGAGACACGCGGCCAGTCCGGCCTTGTCATCGAGGTGGCGGGACTTGATGTAGCCGTTCGGGGTGATCTGCGGAGCCGCGTCGAGGGCGACGAAATCACCCACCCGGATGCCCAGATCATGCACGTCCGCGGCGCTGGCCACATCCTCGTCGATCCGGATCTCCACCTGGTGCCACCCGACGCCCTGGGTGTCGACGGCCTCGCCGAAGTTGTGCCCGCTGGACATCAACGGCAGCACGGTACCGGTGTAGATCTGAGTCAGGTCGTCGACGAACACCGTGACGTGCGCACCCTCGGCAAATCGCGCACTGTGGGTGCCGACCGGTACGACCTCGATGCGGCCGTTCTCCTTGACCCGCTTGACCATGCAGCCGATCGTGTCCGCGTGGACGGCGACCGCCCTAGCCGTGTCCGACGTCTCGCCGCGTAACGTCGCACGGAGCACGCCTCGTCGGGTGACCTGCATCGGCAGCCCCAGCTCGGCCAGATGGTCTCCGATGATCTGCATGACGGCGTCGGTGCGGCCCGACGGGCTCGGTGTGCGCAACAGCTCCAGCATGACGTTGCGCATGTAGTCCAGGTCGATCTCAAGGCGGTCCATGCGACTAAGGTTGGCACACTCGCCGCGGTGCCCTGCGAGCGCCTCGACCGGCGTCTCAGCCACAGCGTACCGGGTATCAACCCGTGCGTCCGCGGAGGGCAGAATCGGTGCCGTGATGGTGCGTTCCGCATTGCCGCTGCCGGTGACCGACTACGGTGGTACGGGGCCGGTCGTGCTTGCCTTGCACGGGCATTTCGGCTCCGCCCGGACATTCGGCGCACTGGCATGGGAACTGCGCGGACGCGCCCGCGTGGTCGCCGTCGATCTGCGTGGGCACGGGCACGCCGAGCGCGGCGGACCATTCACCAGGGACGCCTACGTGGGTGATGTCGCGGAGCTGGTGGCCGACTCAGGTGTGGCGCCCGCCGTCGTCTTCGGCCATTCCATGGGCGGGGTCACCGCCTTTCAGCTGGCGGCCCGTCGGCCGGAGCTGGTGCGCGCGGTGATCGTCGAGGAGGCACCGGCCGTCGTGCAGCCGTTGACACTGGACGTGCGGGACTGGCCGCGGCGAGCGCCGACGCTGACCGAACTGGGGGTGGCCATCCAGCGGCGGGGCGTGCCGGATCCGTCGTACTTTCTGCAGGGCGCGATCCGCTACCCGGATGGGTGGGGCCTCGGTTTCGACTACGACGACATGATGCGGTCGCAGGAGCTGCTGGTCGGCGATTGGTGGGCCGATTGGACGTCCGTGACGGCCCCGGTCCTGCTCATGCACGGCACACGCAGCGAGGTACTGCCGACCGTCCACGCGCACGAGATGGTCCGGCGTCGCCCGGAGACGTCGTACGTCGAATTCGACGGCTGCGGGCATTGGATTCATGATGACGACGTCCGGGGCGTCGCCGCCGCCGTCGCTGGATTCCTGGAGACGGTGGACGCACCAGCGGGCCGCGACCACCGGGCATCACGCGAGGCCTCGTGATCACGGACGCTTCCGAGGTGCTATGACGTCGCCGCTCGTGGCCGCGACAGGGCGCCGACGATCACCGGGATGAGCGCGGCGACGAGGATGCCGTTGACGGGCGGTATTCCCCAGCCCCACTCATCGGTGGCCTTCGCGACCAGTGCTCCGGCGGCATAGGCGGCGATGTTCCCCCAGCGTACTGGGGCGAACGCGTAGGTCGACGGTGACGGCAGCCCGCGCCGCCAACGCGCCCACCAGTCGCCGATGATGACGCCGCCGACCGGCGGGATGATGATTCCCAGCCAGTTCAGGTAGGTGATCAGATTGTCGTAGATGCCGGTCACGGCCAGTGCGGTGCCGATCAGCACGCCACCGATGACGTAAGGCTTCTTCGACCGGGAATCGGCTATCTCGGCGCCGGCCACGCCGAAGTTGTACGCGGTGTTGTCGTTGGTGGTCCAGAGGTTGCCGACCAGGAAGACGACACCCCAGCCGGTGAGGCCCAGGCCGTACAGCACGAGCACGAAGTCGGGCTCGCCGAAGGCGATGGCGCCGATGGCGCCGAAGAACAACATGAGGAACTGTCCGACCAGGAAGGCGACGAGCGAGGCACCGAAGCCCTGACGCGGGTTCCGCGCGAACCGCGTCCAGTTGGGCGCCTGCGTGCCGCCCGAGGCGAAGGTGCCGACGATGATGGTGATCGCGGCGGCCACGCTCATGGTGGCGGTGGGCTCCTGCTCCAGCATGCCGGACACCCCGCCCACCTCGTCGAACGAGCGCACGGTCACCCAGGCGGCGAGCACGAGCAGGAGGGGGACGGAGACCACGGACAGTCCGTACATGCCGCGGTAGCCGAAGTACGCCGTGGCGCCCATCACCAGGCCGCCCGCCACCATCAGCAGCCGCTCGGCGGTGTCGCCCTCCCAGCCGGCCGCCTGCGCGACAAACTGGGCGAGCGTGGCGACGGTGACCCCGTACCAGCCCACCTGTGTCCCGCCCAGCAGCAATGAGCTCAGCTTCGATCCCTTGTCGCCGAACGCGTAGCGACACATCACGACGGTGGTCAGGCCGGTGCGGGTCCCGATCCCGCCCAGGATGGCGACGTAGAGCCCGAGGACCACGCTGCCGAAGACCAGTACACCCATGAGCGGCCAGAACTCGAACGCGGCACCGACCTGAGCGCCGGCCAGCATGGTGGGCGTGAAGAAGGTGAATCCGAGCAGGACGATCGACACCGAGAACAGTGACTTGCGCGCGTGCGCCGGAACGGGGTCGACCGGGTAGTCGGGGTCGACCGGGCGTTCCGGGGTGGCGCTGGGGGCCTCAGGGTTGCTCGTCATCGCCGATATCCTCTCTCCACAGCGCGGGGTGTTCCGCGATGAACCGCTCCATCAAGCTCACGCATGCGCGGTCGTCGAGGATGATCACCTCGACACCGTGGTCAGCCAGCCAGTCGTGTCCGCCGCTGAACGTCGTCGCCTCGCCGATGAGCACCCGCGAGATGCCGAACTGCCGGACCAGCCCGCTGCAGTACCAGCACGGCGACAACGTCGTCACCATGGTGGTGCCGCGGTAGCTGCGCTGACGACCCGCGGCTCGGAATGCGGAGGTCTCCGCGTGCAGGGACGGATCCCCGTCCTGCACCCGGCGATTGTGGCCGCGGCCGAGCACCTCACCGTCGGCGCCGATGAGGGCGGCCCCGATCGGCACACCGCCCTCGGCCAGACCGGCGCGTGCCTCGGCCACGGCGACGCCCAGCCAGTCCCGTAGCACGTCCTCAGCGGGTGCTGGCTGTTGCCGTGCTGACTGCTGTGCCGACCGTTGTGCTGATTGCGGTTCCCGTTCCAGACTCAACCGGCGACCTCCATGTCTCCTCTTCGCATCGAGCGCCCGCGCGGCCCCGCGGGCCGAAACCCGGCCGGCGACGGTGCAGGAGCGGGTTCAACAAAGCCCGCTCCCGGCGGTGCACATGTCACGGGCCAGGGGGGAAGAGGCCGGAGGGACTTGACCGGCACTCAGCACAGGAGCAGGCGGTATCAGCCTGCTGTCTGACGGAATGCGCGGCAACGGACAATACGTCAGCTTTATGCGCCACGATCCAAGACGAAGCGTCCTTGATTGCGGCCGAGATTTACGAGACGGTCATCTCATGTCTCTGACGCTGCGGGAGATCCTCGATCTGGCCGAGGTCAAGGCCGCCGCACCGGCCCTCACCACCCGGCAGGCCGGCCTGAACCGGGCTGTCACCTGGGCCCACTCGAGTGAGATCTTCGAGATCGGCCCACTGCTCTCAGGTGGCGAACTGCTGCTGACCACAGGTCTGGGCCTCTCCGGCGTGGACGCAGGCGCTCGCCGGTATTGGATCCGCGATCTCGCTGAGCGGCGCGTGAGTGCCGTTGCGATCGAGGTGGGTCGTTCCTTCGCCACCGTGCCGGAGGAGCTGGTCGACGAGGCGGATCGGAGCGGCATGCCGCTGATCCGGTTGGACCGGGTGGTGCCGTTCGAGCGGATCTGCCGCGCGGTCAATACCGTGCTGCTGAACCGGGAGAGCGTCGCCGTCCGGCTTGCCGACGGACTGAGCGACCGGCTCTTCGCGACGCTGGCGGGTGGCGGGCTGGCTGCCGTCGCACGTAACGCTGCCGAGCAGATCGGACGGGCGGTCACGGTGTCGACCGTGGCCGGCCGGGTTGTCACCGCAGGCGGCCTGACTTCGCCGAAGGCGCTGCGGAGAGCGGTCGCGGAGACAGCGGCGCGGGCGGACATCTTCGTCGACGGGCGGCCCTGGGGTGAGGTACGGATCGCCGCGGACGACGGCGCGGGGCGATCCCGTGCGGGAAGTGCGGATGCGCAGCCGGCGGATGCGCGGACTGACGAGGCATGGCCGGCCGACGTGTGGACGGCGGACGCGCTGGCACTGGCTGCCCGCCGGATCGCGGCAGCGGCCGCCGTTGCCGTCGCACACCTCGGTGACTCGTCCGGCGAGCCTGGGACGGCGGCGACCCCGCTGCTGCAGGACCTGGTGGACGGCGTGCCGGTAGCCGAGCAGGAATTGGTGGTGCGAGCCGGGCTGGCGGGGCTGCACCCACCGGCCGGCGCCGCCGTGCTCGGTGTGGTGGCGCATGCACGGGAACCGGCGGCCGGGACGGCGCTGATCCGGTCCGCAGCCGCTACCGGCGGTCACGGTGTCCTGATCGGTCGTGTGCGCGGGCAGCTGCTGGGCATCGTCGTCGCCGAGGCCGCCGCGGCAGACCCGGCCGGAGCCTTCGCCGAGCGGCTGCGCGCGGGAGCAGAACGGCAGGACCAGGACGGCGCAGGGGAGACGTTGACCGGCGCCGTCGGACCGCCCGTTCCGCTGGCTGACGCCGGCCGCTCGTTGCGGGAGGCACGGGCCGCGGCCGAGTACATGCGCGACGGCATCCGGACGTGGCGGGAGACGGTCGCTGACCGCCTGCTGGGCCTGCTCGACGACGAGTCCCGCGCGCACCTTGTCGACGATCTGCTCGGCTCGTTGCGCCGCTGGGACGCGGCGCACGGCAGCGACCTGGTGCGTACCGTCGACGTCTACCTCCGGTACGGGTGTAGCCCGAGCCGAGCCGCCGCCGAGTTGCACCTGCGCCGGCAGTCCCTGCACCAGCGGCTCAACCGGGCGGAACAACTCCTCGGCTTCCGCCTCGACGATCCGGCGAGCGCCGCCGCGCTGCTGCTCGCAGCCCGGGCGGCACGCGCGGACACCCACCCGTAGTCATCAACCGTTGTGCCGTACGGGGGCCGGTCTCACGGTCGATGATCACAGGAAAGGGCGGGACGTGGTGGTCAGGCTGGGTCCATCTCCAGCTGTGGCCCGTAGTCGGCGTGGACCCCGCTGCGCGCCAACCAGTCCCGCAGGATCGGTACTTGATTGGCCGGATCCGCGACCACGGCCGCGATGAACTCGTCCAGCTTGATCTCCTGGCCGGCCAGGTCGAGCAGTCGCGGGGCGGACGACCAGGACAGGGTCCAGCGGGCGGAACCGTGGTCGATCAGCGCCGCCTCCACAGCGCGGGCGATCACGTGGTCGAGCAGCCGCTCACCGTCGTTCCAGCCAGCGTTGACCAGCTCGGCCCGCAGCTGGGGCGCATGACCGCGAGCCAGCGCCTCGAACGCGTCGTCCAGTCGAGGCTGCGGCGATCCGACGAGTCGCTGCCCGGCCGTGGCCAGGTCTCGCGCCGCCTCCCGGTTGGCAGCGACATACATGCCACGAGCGACGAGGTCCTCCCAACTGGCCGTGGGCAGAGCCAACGCCGGCGGGGCCAGTAGCGACTCTTCGACCTGCCTGGCCATCGCCGCCGGATCGGCCAGCAGCGTGGTAGCCGGTCGGTCGTCCGGCCGCGCGTCCGGCTCCGGGGCCCGCTCGATCGCTGCCAGCCGCTCCGGCAGCGCGGGATGCGAGTCGTACGGCGAGCGCTCGCCCTCTTCGGCGACGACGGCGGCCATCTCGCGCTGCCGTACCGGGTCGGTGACCATGGCGTGGAAGCCGCCGAACAGGTCGTCCGGGCGGGATTGTGCCGGCCCGATGAGGCCGAGATACGACTCGAGGAAATGGCCCCAGGCGGGTGCGATGCCGTGGACCTTGCGCAGCGCGCCGGCGGCTGCCGCCCGGCCCGCCACCGCCACCGAGTGCTCGTCCGCCTCCAACTCCTGCCGTCGGGAGACGGCTTGCGAGACGCGGAGGTAGAACTTCGCGTAGCCGACGAAGATCTTCTGGACTAACGGGTGCTTCTCCAACCCTTGCACGGTGGCGATGAGCGAGATCCGGCCGCGATAGACGGGAGCGCCGAGCCGGGTGTGCGACCCGGAATAGTGTCCGAGCTCATGAGCCAGAACCGAGCGCATCTCGCTCACGGTCATCGTCATCAGCAGCGGCATGCCGATGTACATGCGACGTTTCGTCGCTTTCAGGCCGAGATACCGGGTGTCCTCGGCGACGGCGGCATTGACGTCGGCGATGATCCGGATCTCGTCCGGCGGCCGGGTCTGCACCCGTTCGGCGAGTTCGGTGACGTTGCGCCAGAGCTCCGGCTCGTCGCCGGTGCCGACCGGGACGCCGTTCTCGCCGCCGGAGCGGCGTCTGGAGACCACGATCAGTGCTCTGATCAGTGCGATCGCCACCATTGTGAGGACGAGTGCCGCCTGCAGGCCTTGCCCGCCACGGCTGATCGAGCCGATATCGATGACGATCGCGGCGACGACGATGATGCCGACAAGAAGGTAGAAACCGCTCAGCAGGCCGAGCGCAGTTGCTGCACGTAATGCGACTTTCATAGCTATGAACTCCTGGCAGTGATCAAGAAGAACCGCAGGAGCGTAGCACTACCGGGTGACAACGGGAAGGCGCGTCGTCACCGAGTCACCGAGTCACCGATTCACCGATCCGAACTCGGCGGCGGTGGCTGCCAGGCCCGAGGTTCCCCTCGCGTCTCGGGGAAGAGGAGGTCCACGAACGCGGCGGCGGTCGGCTGCGGCTCGTGGTTGGCCAGGCCGGGCCTCTCGTTCGCCTCGATGAGGACGTAGTCGGGCTTGTCCACTGCGGGGACGATCATGTCCACCCCGGTCACCGGAATGTCGATCGCCTGGCTGGCGTTGACGGCCGCCTCCGCGAGGTTGGGATGCAGCTGCGCGGTGACATCGTGGATCGTGCCGCCGGTGTGCAGGTTGGCGGTACGGCGCACCCGCAACGACTCGTTCTCCGGCAGGATGTCCTCCATGGTGTAGCCGGCGGCACGGACGGTCTCCTCCGTGACGTCGTCCATCGGGATGGTGGACTCGCCGCCGGTCGCGGCCGCTCGTCGTCGGCTGTGCCGCTCGATCAGCTGGGCGACCGTGTGCCGCCCGTCGCCGACGACGGTGGCGGGCCTGCGGGTCGCCGCGGCCACGACGTTGTGCCCGATGACGACGATGCGCAGGTCCTCGCCGTCGACGCACTCCTCGAGCAACACATCCGGGCAGTAGGTGTGCGCCAGCTCGACCGCCCGTCGCAGCGTCTCCGGGTCGATGACACCGACCGTGATCCCGCGACCCTGTTCGCCGCGGGCCGGCTTCACCACCACCTGGCCGACCTCGGCCAGGAACGCCGCGTCGGAGGCCTCGTCGCTGGCCACCTTCCCGCGGGGCACTCGCAGCCCTGCCCGTTCGAAGATGCGCCGGGTGACGCGCTTGTCGTCGCACCTGCTCATGGCCACCGCGGTGGTGAGCTCGGAGAGCGACTCGCGGGTGATGATCTTGCGGCCGCCGTGCACCAGCCGCATCTCGCCCCACTCCGGATCGAGAACCTCCACCAGGATGCCGCGGCGGCGCGCCTCGTCGGCGATGATCGTCGCGTACGGATTGAGCTCGGTGAGCTCGGCTTCGGGTTCCGGGACGAACAGCGGCTCGTTGATGATGTTCTTCCGCTTGACCGCGAAGACCGGGACGCGGCGGAAGCCCAGCTTCTTGTAGAGCCGGATCGCCGGGTCGTTATCGTGCATCACCGACAGGTCCAGATGGTCACGTCCCCGGCCGATGTACCGTTCGGCGAGCACGCGCACCAATGCCTCGCCGACGCCCGGTATCGGCGACTGCGGATCGACGGCCAGGCACCACAGGCTCGTGCCCTGGTCAGGGTCGTCGAAGGCCAGCGCGTGGTCGATTCCGGTAACGGTGCCGATCACGGCTCCGGAGTTCTCGTCCTTGGCGACGAGGTAGCTGAAGGTCCGGGTCCGCTGGTTGGCCCACATCAGTTCGGGATCGGCCGGCACCATGTGACGGGCGGCGTAGATGCGGTTGATCTCGTCCGCCTCGTCGGCGTCGGCCATGGTGCTGACCACGATGCCCGGGATCAGTTCCCGGCGTGGCCGGTACCGGTGCAGCTCCAGCCGGTAGGTCATCGAGGGGTCGATGAACAGCTGATCGGGCGCGCGGGAGACGAGAACGTGCGGGTCGGGCACGTACATCGCGATATCCCGGCGGCCGAGCTCTTCGGCGCGGAGCAGATCGATGATGTCGTCGTCGTTGTCGAACGTCTGGGCGAAGATCAGCCGGCCCCAGCCGCAATCCATCGCGACGTTGCGCCGCATCCCACGCACCAGGTGCTCGGGCGTCTCCTGCCAGGGCCGGCTCCACAGCGGTCGCCGCTGGTCACCGGAGCCCCGGCGACGGGCGTCGTTCACGGCGTGCCGCCCAGCCCGGACAGGTGGGTCTGCAGCCACAGCTCGAGCAGCCCGAGCTGCCAGAGCCGGTTGCCGCGTAGCGGCGTGAGCTCGGCGTTCGGATTGGCGAGGAGATGGTCGACGTAGTCGGGGTTGAACAGTCCTCGCGAGCGTGCGGCCGGGGCGTGCAACGCTTCGCGTACCCGGTCGAGGTAAGGACCGCGCAGGTATTTCAGCGCCGGCACGGGGAAGTATCCCTTCGGTCGGTCGATGACCTCGTTCGGGATGACCCGGCGTCCTGCCTGCTTGAGTACGCCCTTGCCCTCGTGTGCGAGCTTGAGCTCGGGCGGGCATTGCGCCGCCAGCTCGACCAGCTCATGGTCGAGGAACGGCACGCGTGCCTCCAGGCCCCATGCCATGGTCATGTTGTCCACCCGTTTGACCGGGTCGTCGACCAGCATGACCTGAGTGTCCAGGCGCAGCGCGGCGTCGACGGCGGTCTCCGCGCCGGGCCGCTTCATGTGCGCCTCGACGTACTCGTAGCTCACCGGGGAACCGGCCAGATGCTCGGGCCGGATCGCCTGCCGCATGCCGTCGTGGTCCCGGTCGAAGAACGCGGCGGCATAGGTATCCACGGCCTGGTCGCGGTCGACGCCGGCCAGCGGCGGGTACCAGTGGTAGCCGGCGAAGACCTCGTCGGCGCCCTGCCCGGACTGCACGACCTTGACGTGCTTGCTGACCTCCTGGCTGAGCAGGAAGAACGCGACGGCGTCGTGGCTGACCATGGGCTCGTTCATCGCCTGGATCGCATCCTCCAGGGCCGGCAGCATGCGCTCGGTGCCGATCCGGATCTGGTGGTGCTCGGTACCGAACTCGCGGGCGACGACGTCGGAGTACTTGAACTCGTCGCCCTCCTCGCCGCCGACCGCCTCGAAGCCGATGCTGAACGTGTTGAGCCCGGTCTGTCCCTCTTGCGCGAGCAGACCGACGACGAGGCTGGAGTCCAGCCCGCCGGAGAGGAGAACGCCGACCGGGACGTCGGCGACGAGCCGGCGGCGGACCGCGACCCGCAGCGACTCCAGGATCGCGTCCTCCCAATCGGTCTCGCTCCACCCCGCCTTCTCCGGATCGCGGGTGGCGGTCAGATCCCAGTAGGTCCTCTCCCGGCTGGTGCCGTCGCGCTCGACGACGCGCATCGTGGCCGGGGGCAGCTTCCGGATGCCCTTGAGGATCGTGTACGGCGCCGGGACGACGGCGTGCCATGACATGTAGAAGTGCAGCGCGACGGGATCGATGCCGGTGTCGACGTCGCCGGCCCGGAGTAGAGCCTGGAGGCTGCTGGCGAAGCGGATCCGGTCGCTGTTCTCGGAGTAATACAGCGGCTTGATGCCGAGCCGGTCGCGGGCGAGGACGAGGCGGCCCGTGTCGCGTTCGTGGATCGCGAACGCGAACATGCCCTTGAAGTGGTCGATGCAGTCTTCGCCCCAGTGATGGTAGGCCTTGGCGATCACCTCGGTGTCCGAGGTGGAGAAGAACGCGTACCCGGCCCGGCGGAGTTCCTCGCGGAGTTCCTTGTAGTTGTAGATACAGCCGTTGAAGGCGGTGGTCAGTCCGAGATCGGAGTCGACCATGGGCTGGTGGCCGTGGGGAGAGAGGTCGATGATGGACAGCCGTCGGTGGCCGAGCGCCAGCGACCCGTGCGCGTACGCGCCGTAGTCGTCCGGTCCACGAGCGACCATCGCGTCGCACATCTGGGCCACGACCGCAAGGTCAGCCTGGCGGCCGTCGAACGTGTACTCGCCTGAGAGTCCGCACATGTAATTCGACCCTACACTCCCAGGTTGTCTCGTACATGCTGGCTGGTGACAAGCATGTCCACCTTGCTGGCTCCTTCCGTCGCTGGTCGAGTTGTCTTTGGCGGAGAAAATCGCTAGTGTTCTTGTCATACCCCGGCACGTTTTAACGAGCGTGTCCCGACGGCCCTCCTCGGAGGGCCGTTTTTGTTTGTTACCTCCACTTCTTCGGGCGCTCGTAGATGACGCCGTCCACGGTGACTACTTCCGGCAGCTGGGCAGCCTTGATGCGTCCGGGGCCGATAGTGAACGACGGCATCAGATCGTTCAGAGCGAATGACGCGCGTCGGGGCGGAAACGCCGCTACGGCGAACAACGCTGGGTCGATCGTCTTGGCCATCTTGATCGCCGGTGCGAGGTCACCGTCGGCGCTTATGAGCAAGGCACTGGTCATAGCGCGGTTGGAGGCATCCGCAATCATGTGAGCTGAGATGTTGACGTCGGTCTCCTTCTCTTCATAGCTAGTCCAGCGAGCCCCGCACGCGCGACAGCTCATCTGTTTGCGCTGGTAACGGCCGTAGATGACGCCGAAAGTGTCTGGATGGAGGACGCTGAGCGCGTTGATGTAGGTGTCCTGGCGGGCTTGGCCGTCTGGGTCGTCGAGCACGCTGGCGGTGAAGTACTTGACCGCGACCAAGTCGTCTCTAGGGCGGAGCGAACGAGCCAGTTCGACGACGTCGAGCCAGAGATAGCGTCGTCCCCACTTCTCACGGAGACCGTGATACAGGTTGAAGCCATCCACGTATGTGATGAGCTGCGACGTATGTCCCCTTCAGGTAGTCATCAATTCGGAACGATCTTGATGTTACTCCCTGAATGAGCTGTCACAGTGTCTAGTGTGGCCTTGACGCCTACGACAGCGGTTATATGTGTGTTATAGGCCTGATGAGAGCCTACATGTCTACTTCGACGGCTGGCTGTGCCCCAACGGCGCCCATATCTTGACGGACGTGGTCGAGAGTCCCTGGACGGAGATCCGCTGTTGTGTGCTGAGCTCGGTGATCCCTGGAGGCTTGGTGTCGCTACCGCGGCCATATGTAACCGTGCTGCGCGCGCCGTCGGCGTAGCGCCGTCACAGATTGATCAGCGGGAACATCGATCACCGGCACGCATCCCCGCCGCGCCCGGAGGAGTGTCAGATGGTCGGTAGCCAGACTCGCATGGTGGACGGCCCGCGCTCTGCCCACGAGTGGTAAGGGATCAGGGTGATCTCGGCGGGTCGTCCTTGCGCCGGCGGTCGGCTCCCGCTTTCCCGATACGGCCAGGCGTCGTCGTCGCGCTCGGTATCGACCAGCGATCCGGCCACGGTGACCTGGCCGTCGTGCTCGGTCGGGGCTACAGTCGGGTCGACGCAGACGGAGTCGACGTCCAGGTCATCCGGCAAATCGACCGACTCCGCACACATCACCACCGGGCCGCGTTCCACAGCAGCGGTGCCGCGGACGGCGTCGACGCGCGGGTCGGCCTCGATCCAGCGCGGACGCACCGGCAGCTCCAGGCGGACCTCGTCGCCGCTGCTGAAAGCCCAGTTCACATCCACCATTCCGGGGGACACCGGACGACGCTGGCCGTCGGGCATGGTCAGCCACGCGCCGTCGTCGGCCCATGCCGGAACCCGCAGAGACAGCGTCCACGGCCGGGTGTCGCTTGCGGAGCGGCCTGCTGAGTCGCTCCGCTGACGGCCGCCCATCACCTGCACCACCACGTCTCCGTCATCGGGATAACGGGTCCGGACCCGCAGCGCGATGTCCCGGCCGTCGGCCAGCGATGTCGAGATCTCCGCGTCTGCGTACTGGTGGATCTGTATCCCATCGTCGTCGGCTGTCGCCAGATAGGCCTGCAGGCTGGCGAGCGTCCGGGCGATGTTGTTCGGGCAGCATGAGACCGCGAACCATGGCGCACGGAGACTGGAGAGCGCTCGCGGGCTGATCCGGTCCGGATCCGGCACCGTGCCGCGGACCCGCTGATGCAGCGTGTTCGCGTAGAAGAACGTCTTGCCGTCGGCCGCCGGCGATGTGGCGATGACGTTGTACAGGGTGCGCTCCGTCAGGTCCGCGTACCGGGGCTCACCCGTGGCCAGCAGCAGCCGCCAGTTCAGCATCACCGACGCGACGCCGGCGCACGTCTCCGAGTACGCGCGGTCTGGCGGGAGGAAGAAGTCCTCCCCGTACGCCTCATCCTGGTGGCGGGATCCCATGCCGCCGGTGAGATACGTCCGTCGGGCCACGGTGGCCCGCCATTGCACCTGCACGGCCTCGAGCAGCTCGTCGTCACCGGTCTCCACCGCCACGTCGACGGCGCCGGCCGCCAGGTATAGGGCTCGCACGGCGTGGCCGCGGAGAACGGTGGCGTGCCGGACCGGCACGTCGTCCTGGTAATACGCCCGCCCGAACTCGATGTCGGCGAGCGTCTGCTGCCCGTGCCGCTCGACGAAGAGCCGCGCCTGGTCGAGGTAGCGCTGCTCGCCGGTCAGCCGGGCCAGCTCGACCAGAGCCATCTCGATCTCCGCGTGCCCGCAGATTCCCGGCTTACGGTCCGGGCCGAAGACGTCGCAGATGTGGTCCGCTGCTCGCCGGGCGATATGCAGCAGAGCGCTGTCGTCCTCGCCCTGGTGCTGGCCCTGATCCGGAGCGGGTGCGACGCCGGCGACGCGTGTGTGTGCGACCGCCGCCTGAATCAGGAAACCGTAGCAGTACAGCTCGTGCCCCCACTCCAGGTCGGTATAGCGCGGCTGCTGGCCCGGCCCGTCGAAGGCGGTGTTGAGATACCCGTCGGGCTTCTGGGCCGCACCGACGATGTCGGTCAGCTCTGCCAGCCACTTGCGGACGCGGCCATTGCCTGTGCGCCCGATCTCCCATGCCATCGCCTCGCTGAGCTTGTAGATCTCCGAGTCGGAGAACTCCCGGCCGGCCCGAGGCCACGGTTCGTCGTCGCGCGCCGCGGAGCGGAAGTTGCCGATCCAGCCCAGCCGATTCATCCATGTCAGGCAGTGCTCCAAGGTGGCCGAAGCGTTGACTTCCTGCCGGTGCCCCCAGAATCCACCGGAGATCCGGACCTCGTTCAGTCCCAGCGGACGAAGCCGGCCACGCGAAGGGACGACGGGACGGCCGGACTGCTCGCTCGGCAATCTCAGCCGACTCGGCTGGCTCCGGCCGTCCGGCTGGCTGGGCTGGCTGGAGGGTGCGTTCATCGATTCTCCATCGGTGCGAGGTTCGGGTGGGTGGACACGGAGCGGGCGTGTGATCACCCTTTGAGCGCGCCGGACATGAAGCCGCGGACGTAATACCGCTGCAGGACGAGGAACAGGAACAGGCATGGGAGTGCCATCACGACCACGCCGGCCTGAGTCGCGCCGAAATCGACGGCGCCCATGGTCTGCTGCCGCAGCGTGGCGATCGCGAGTGGCAGCGGATACGTCGCGCTGTCATTGATCAGGAACAACGGTGCGATGAAGTCGTTCCACCCGTGCAGGAACGCGAACAGTCCGACCGTGAGCATGCCCGGCCAGACGGCCCGCACCATGATCCGCCGCAGCACGCCGAACGTGCCGCACCCATCCACCAGCGCTGACTCCTCGATCTCCTTGGGCACCGCCTCGAATGAGATACGCATCATGAACATGGCGAATGGCAGCTGGTACAGCGTCAACACGAGCGACAGGCCGAACAGCGAGTTCCGCAAGCCCAGGTCGCCGAAGAGCACCCACAGCGGCACCAGCAATGTCACGTACGGGACCATCAGGATGGCGATGATCAGCAGGAACAGAACGTCGCGCCCGAGGAAACGGAAGCGGCCGAACGCGTAGCCGCCGAGCAGGGACAGCCCGAGTGTGAGCGCCACCGTCAGTACCGACACGAAGGTGCTGTTCCACAGGTACTGGAGCAGACCCGCGTCGTAGTCCCACAGGGTCCGGTAGTTGCCGAGGCCGTAGCCGACCTGCTGCGCGGTGGCGCTGTGTGGTGACACCGAGGCCACCGTCGTCCATACCAGCGGGACGAGGAACATGATGGCCAGGCCACCGGCGACGACGTAGTACGGGGTTCGTCCGAGTGTGTGCTGCAGTCTCATCTCGTCGGTCCTCGTCAGTCGGTGCCGCGGCGTAGGAATCGGAACTGGACGATGTTGACCACCAGCAGGACCACCAGGACGACGACGGACAGGGCCGCGGCGGTGCCGAGGTCGAACCGCTGGAACGCCTCGCGGTAGATCAGCATCACGACGGTGACCGTCGAGTTGTCCGGGCCACCGTTGGTGAGGATGAAGAACTGGTCGAAAGCGAGCAGGGAGCCGGTGATGCTCAGAATCAACACCAGCGCCAGCGACGGTCGCAGCAGGGGCAGCGTGACCCTGAAGAAGGTCTGGACGCGGTTCGCGCCGTCGATCCGTGCCGCCTCATAGACCTCAGTGGGGATCGACTGGAGCCCCACCAAAAGGATGATCATGAAGAACCCGGCGAACTTCCAGACGACCAGCGCGATGGTGGAGAGCAGCGCCATGTTCGGGGTGCCGATCCAGCGGATGTTCCCGTCGATCAGGCCGAGGTCACGCAGGATCGGGTCGATCGGCCCGATGGACGGGCTGAAGAACCCCCAGAACAGCAGCGACGCAGATGCCAGGCCCAGCGCCACGGGCAGGAAGTACGCGGTGCGGAAGAACGTGACCCCGGGCCGTCGTTCCTGCACGATCAAGGCCATGATCATGGCCAGCACCAGCAGAATGGCGACGACGATGACCGTGTATTTCAGCGTGAACCCGACGGCCGGCCAGAACAGCCGGTCGTCGGTCATGCCGTCGAAGTTGTCCGGGAAGTTGGTCCCTTGATCGCCCTGCAGCAGCGGCCACTCGCTTGCTGACATCCGGCCGACCAACAGCAGCGGCACGACGAAGAACATGACGACGAACGCGGCCGCAGGGGATGCGTACGCGGCTCCCTTGGCGGCCCGAGACCGCCACCACGGTCGACGCGCGGCCGGCGGCCGTGGTGGGGCCTGCGCCTCCTCGCCCCGTGCCACTGGGCTTCTCACACCGTGCTCCCTTCAGGTGCTCCGGAACGTCTTTGGTGAGCGACAGGGATCGCAGGCTGTGCCTTGGCCCGGGTGCGGACCTGCGGGGCGTCGGCGGCGTGGAACCGCGCCACCGCGCCGCCGCCGATCGCCGGATCGCGCCGGCCACGCCCGCGTCGATCACCCGCGTCGATCACCCGCTCTGCAGGACGGCGGTGATGGCCTCGTTGTCCGCCTCGATCGTGCTGCCGTCGCCGAAGACGTAACCGCGGACCAGCGGCAGCCACGGGCCTTGTGGATCGTTGAACGCCTCCCAGAACTTCAGCGTGTAGGGCGTGCGCCCCTGGGCGGCGACCTCGTTGATGGTCACGAGACGCTCGTCCTGCTCGGAGTACTTGTTGGTGGCGAGGTCGGTGCGGGCGACCACATCGTCGTTCGCGGCGACGACCTCGATCTGTGCTTCGTCCGACAGCGTCCAGGCGATGAAATTCCACGCCTGGTCCGGGACCTCGCTGTTGGCGGCGATACCGACGCTGTCCCCGCCGACGAATGTGGACTCGCCACCGTCGATGCCGCGAATCGGTGCGACGCCGGTCTCGAAGTCCTCCGGCATCAGACCGAGCGTGGTGGACGGCATCGGCATGATGCCGATATCACCTTCGGGGAAGACACCGGTCCAGGTGGGCCCGGCTTCGTCCTGCGTGCCGGGAGCGATGACGTCGTCCTCGACGAGGCCTTTCCAGACGTCGTAGACGGCCTGCGCCTCGGGGCTGTCGAGCATGGCCTCGGTACCGTCGTCGTTCATGACCTCGTGCCCGTCGGCCCAGATGCTCGGCCACCACGTGAAGACGTAGCACCCTGGGCAGTTGCCGCCGAAGAACGTGCCGTGGACGTCATCGCCGAGGTCGTCGATGGCGCGTGCGTGCTCGGCGAACTCCTCGAGCGTGGCGGGCGGCTGTTCCGGGTCGAGACCGGCCTGCTCGTACAGGTCCTTGTTGTAGAAGTAGACGGATAGGTCCATGGTGTGCGGCACCACGTGCTTGCGATCCTCGAACGTGCCGACGTCGACGTGCGACGGGGCGATGCTGTCGGCGAAGGGCAGCGCCTCGATCCGGTCCGTGATGTCCAGGAACGCCCCGACCGTCGTGAACTGCGGCACGAACACCACGTCCAAGCCGACGACGTCGGGGAGTTCGCCCGCGCCGGCGGCCGTCCCCAGCCTGGGAAGGTAGTCGTCGGTCGGTACGACGGTCAGCTCCACCTGGTTCTCGTGGCTCTCGTTGTACGCGTCCACCAGGCGTTGGGACTGGGCTTCCGTCGCGGCGCGAGTCCACATGGTGATGGTGCTGCCGTCGTCGACGCCCATGCCGTCGGCGGCATCGCCTTCGGCCGCCGTGTCGCCCTCGTCGCCGTTGCCATCACCAGCGTCGCCGTTGCCGTCGTCGTCGCCGCCGCAGGAGCTGGCGACCATGGCGAGGGCGGCGAAAGACGCCGCGATACTCACCAGCCTCAGCCGGCGCCGTGTTCGTGTTGCGTGTCTCATGTGCAGTCTCCTCAGCGAAACCGGAACGGACAGGCACAGGCGTGGATGGCCCGTGGCGCGACGCCCGCGGAGCGAACCGTCGTGTTCTGTGCTGGTGTTCGGCAGCGGCGGCTCCTAAGCTGACGAAAACACCGAAAAGGCTTTATGTGACCCTACGAGTCGGGTCTACGGCCGTCAAGACCCTTGTATACCGCAGGTTGTGGACGTCATCGAGACGTGACCTGGACATGCTTGGGTATGGAGTGTTGAAACAATTTCTGGAGTATTTCGGAACGTAGAGTAGAGTCTGAGATGCTGCACACGGAAGATCGGAGCCAGGACACCATGAACGACGGCGCAGCGCCTCTGAAGGGCCGCAAGGCGACGTTGAGCGACGTCGCCCGGTTGGCGGGCGTGTCGGTCGCGACGGCGTCCAAGGCGCTTAATGGTCGCAGCCAGGTGCGGGCGGAGACGAGGGCGCGTGTCGAGGAGGCAGCCGAGCAGCTCTCCTTCTCACCCAATGCGCTTGCGCGTGGCCTGCTGGCGGGACGCACGGGAACGGTGGGACTGCTCACCAGCGACCTCGAAGGCCGGTTCAGCATCCCGATCCTGATGGGAGCCGAGGATGCGTTCGGTGCAGGTAAGGTCGCGGTCTTCCTATGCGATGCGCGCGGCGACTCTATCCGTGAGCAGCACCACGTCCGTGCGCTGCTCGGGAGACGAGTGGACGGCTTGATCGTGGTGGGCAGCCGGACCGATCCACGACCCTCGCTCGGGCGCGACCTCCCGGTGCCCGTGGTCTATGTATACGCCCCGTCCGAGGACCCGGAGGACCTGTCGATCATCGTGGACAACGTCGGTGCCGGTCGCCAGGCTATTGAGCACCTGATCTCGTGTGGCCGGACTCGGATCGCTCACATCAGCGGCGACCCGACGTACGGTGCCTCACAGGAGCGAGCGCAAGGGGCGCGCGAGGCGCTGGCGGCGCGCGGCCTTGAGCTCATCGGCGACGTCCGGTTCGGCTCATGGACCGAAGGCTGGGGGAGGGCTGCGGCATCCATGCTGTTGGCTCAGCACCCCGAGGTCGACGCGATTCTGTGCGGCAGCGATCAGGTGGCGCGTGGGGTGATGGACGTCCTTCGGGAGCAGGATCGGAAGATCCCGGACGATGTCGCGGTCATGGGGTTTGATAACTGGGAGATTTTCACCTCCCATTCCCGGCCGCCACTGACCAGTATCGACATGAACTTCGAGAGACTGGGGAGAGTCGCGGCGCAACGACTGTTCGCGGCTATCGACGGCAAGCCCGCCTCGGGCGTTGAGGCGCTCGACACGAGAGTGGTCATCCGCGGCTCGACCGCCCCTGGTCATTGACGGCGCGTCTGTGCCCAGTCGGGTGCGTTGCGATCTGTACTCGCGGTACGAGGACCCGGTTGTGGCTGTCGAATTGCGTACCGCACCGGATGGTGAAGCGATCGTCTTGCGCTCGTACGCTTGTTCGGTATAGGGTGGCTTTATCAGCGTTGGAGCGGTGTTGTTTCTGGTTTCCGCTCGGTGTGTTTGAGTTCTGTGGTGGTTGGTGTGGGTTCGGCGGGTGCGGCCGGCCCGGTCCGTTGACCGTTGTGCCTTTTGGAGGCCGGCCGCCATGTCCGTTCAACCCCATCCCAGCGACGACGACGCCGTTCCCGGTGACGCTGTCCACGACGACGGCGTGCCCGGCGACGGCGTGTCCGAGGGCTTCGTGCCCGGCAGCAACGACGATCGTGTCAACCACGACGCACGCCCCAGCAGCGGTCAGCGCCGCGACGGCGACGGCGAGCCCCGCCGTAGTAATGGCGACGGCGGGGAGCGCCGCAACGACGATGACGGCGCCGACGAGCGTCCCCACACCGATGACGAGGGCCTCAGCGACGGTCAGCACCGCGATAACGACCGCGACGTGCCGGTGCGGCGTGGTGGTGATGCCGCGTCCCGCCGCCGCGACTACAACCAGTCCGGCGTCGGCGGTGGCGACGAGGACTCTGGCGGTGGTGGTGGGGTGCCGTGGCCGGTTCCGCAGGGCCTGGATGCGGTGCCCGCGGGTGCGGATCTGCTGGCGATGTTGGAGGACATCCCGATCGCGGGTGTGTCCGGTCGTGACACGGTCGAGGTGATGAAGGCGGCCTACCGCCAGGCCACCCGGGACCGGGCGTTGTTCCTGCTGTGTCTGCTGGAGACCGGGATGCGGGTACCCGGTTCGGCGGACACGCTGCAGCGGGTACAGGTGCCGGGGGAGTTTGCCCCGGAGGAGGCCCGCGCGGCGTTGGTGTGGTCACGTTCACGCGCCGGGCGGGTGTTCGGTTTCGCCTACGACATCCATCACCGTCTGCCGATGCTGGGTCAGGCGATGCTGGCCGGGGTGTTGGACGAGCCCCGCGCGCAGGCGTTCGTGTCTTGGACCGACGGCCTCGATGATGATCAGGCCGGTTACATCTGCGCCTTCCTGCTCCCCGACGCGCCGGGGATGACGGTGGCGGAGTTGATCGATGCGATCAAGAAAGCCGCGATCGCGATCGACCCGGAGTTCGCGGAGAAGAAGTACCGCAAAGCGATCAAGGGTCGGCGGGTGGTGGGTTCGCGTAACCCTGACGGCAGCGCGAACGTGGCCGGCTACGATCTGCCCATCGATCGTGCCGCCGCCGCGTGTGAGCGTATCGATGTGTTGGCGCGGGCGTGTAAGAAGGCCGGTGATACCCGCAAGATCGACCACATCCGGGTCGATCTGTTCCTGGGCATGCTCGACGGGACGCTGGAAGACCTCGACGAAGACCAGATCATCACCCACATCCTCAACCACCCCTTCACCGACGACACCACCACCGCCGACAGCGGCGGAACCGGCCATCCCAGCGGCGATGGCTCCGCCACCAGCAGCAGCAACGACCGTCCCAGCAACGACCCCGACAACGGCACCGACGACGACCACGGCCACGGTGACGACCCCGACAGCGACGACGGTGACGGCTCCAACGGCGGCGGTGACGGCGGACCTGGCGGCGGTGACGGCTGCGGCGACGGGCCTGGTGGTTCCGACGATCAGGGTGGCGACGGCTCCGGAGACGGTCCTGGTGGTCCTGGTGGTTCCGACGATCAGGGCGACGACAATTCCAGCGGCGGGCTCGGCGGTAGTGGTGGTGGTTCCTCCAGCGCTTGCGCATCCAGCACGGATACGTGCGATCGTCACGATGACGCAGACGCGGCTCGCCCTGCCGGCCAGACCGATGCACCCGGCGCAGGTGCGGCTGGCCCTGTCGGCGGCGACAACACGGCCTCGGCTGGTGCCGCGGCTGATGCTGCGGGTGCGTCATCGTCGCGCCCTGGCACGGGTGTGGGCGGTTGGTCGGTGCCGGAGTTGCGTATCGGGTTGGCGAGCCTGCTCGGTGTGGACGAGCACCCCGGTGAGATACCCGCCTGGGACTTCATCCCCGCCGCCGTCGCCCGCCAGATCGCCGCACGAATGCACTCCGCGCAGTGGCGGTTCGCCATCTGCAACGACGACGGGCAGTTGATCCAGACCGGAATCACCACCGCCCGGCCCCGCTCACCCGACGAGCAAGCGGTGCGTCGGGATGCCCGCCGTGGCGGGATCCTCGAACTGCATGTCACCATCTCGATGCTGGCCCGCCTGGCCACCCTGATCCACACCACCACCGACGGCCAGGCGGCGGACGAACCTGCCCACGCCCAGATACCGGTGCAGGAGTGTGCCCGCTGGGCCGCGGTCATCACCGACCTCGCCCGCCAACACACCACCGCCACCGCCGGCGAGACCACCACCGCCACCGCCGGGGAGACCACCACCGGCACCCAAACGGGTTCGAGCAACGGTTCCGACACCGAGACGGGCTCCGGCACCGGCACCGAGACGAGCTCGGGTAACGGTTCCGAGATGGGTTCCGGCGCGGGGCCGGGGGTGCGTCGGCGTCGGGCCGGGGCGGGGCTGCGCCGGCATATCCAGATCCGGGACCGCTGCTGCACGCATCCGACGTGTCGTATGCCCGCCGTACGGGCGGATCAGGACCACGAACACGAGTTCTGCCTCGGCGGGCTCACCGTCGCGGGCAACCTGGCCTGCCTATGCCGCCACGACCACCGCCTACGCCACGACGGCGGCTGGAAAGCCCACCGCCCCGACACCGGCACCACCATCTGGCACAGCCCGCTCGGACACCGCTATGTCAACCGGGCCCCGGCGATCATCCCCACCCTGCCCAACCCCCGCCCGGCAACTGACGAAGACAGCCAGGACAGCAGCCACGGCGACCAAGCCGGCGGCAGCGACGGAGCAAGCGACGGCGATGCTGGGCACGGCAGTAAGGCGCGTGTGGCCGAGAAACTACGCCGCATCCGCCACGCCACCACCACCGCGGCCGCGGACCAGCGTGATCGCCACGCCGATAGCGCCGATCACGCTACGGAACCCGACGATACAGAGCGCGACGATACAGGGCCGTCCGATACGGGCTCCGAGGTTGCTACCGAGCCCCACGACAGCACGAACAGCACCGCAGAGCAGAACACGACAACAAGCACAGCTCAACAACGCCTCAGCGTCCGCCCCGAAGACGACGAGATACCGCCCTTCTGAAAGGCGAGCTGACTCTGTAGGGCCCGTGAACTCAGAGCGGGCCCCACAGAGCGTGCCTCGGGAGCGTCGTGAGATCAGTCGACGTCAGATCTCGCGGCTGCGATGCGGATATCGCGTATCTCGCGGGCGGTGTAGTGTCCCGCTTCCCGCCACTCGGCGGCGACTCCGTCGACGACCCGGACGAACTGTCCATGACTCTCGAACGGCGCTTCCGCCCAGACCACATCGAGGAACGTACAGCCGTCACCCCGGTCACGGTTGGGCACGCCGGAGTCCTGGACGGAATCCGTACCGAACGTCACAGTCTCGTCCGGGGAGTAGCCGTCTGGACAGGCATCCTCTGGCGGGGTGCCGTCAAGCACCACGACCGTGGCGGTCGCCTGGATGCTTGTTCCGGCCACCTGCCCGGTCACGGTGAACGTGCCCGGCTCCGCGTACTGCCCAGGATCGACATCCTCCCAGTTCACTGTTGTCGAGACGTTGTCGCGGGAGCCGTCGTTGAAGGTGGCGGTGACGGTCGGCGGCAGCTGTGGGGCGACTCCGGCGAGCGTCATGACCTCCTCCTCGGCCAGGGAGGTGATCTCGACTGCGTCGGTGAAACGCACGTAAACCGTGGCGGTCGCGGGCAGCGCCGCCCCCTGCACGACGCCGGTCACCTCGAAACTGGTGCCGCCGGTCGCCACTTGCTCCGGTTCGATGGGCGGCCACACGACGGGCAACTCGGCTCGGCTGCCGTCGCGGTGGACCGCGGTCACCGTCTCGGGGAAGTCCGGCACATGTCCTTCAAGCGTCGGCACGTGCAGCTCGCGGATCGACTCCGGCGCCTCGGCGTAGACCTTCCACTCCAGAACCCCGACGCCGCCCGCCTCCGGCCGGCTCTGCAGCGTGGCCCGTAGGCGTGTGGTGCTGACGGTGTCGAATGTCGTGGAGTTGTACTGGTCGGCTGCGACCTCATAACCGCTCGCGCCCGGGACGTCGACCCACTCGTCACCGGTCCAGTACTGCATCGCCCAGCTCGCCGGGGTCTGCACGCCGCCACTGCCACCGGCCGGAACGTCGGCGAAGAAGTACATGTCCGATGCGTCGACCCGGACCGGGTCGTCCCAGGTCAGTTCGACCCAGTGCTCGCCTGTCTCCGGCCACGTACCCCACCGCGGATTGGAGGAGTCATTGGACTGCGGCGGGTCGATGCCGTCGTTGACGGCGGCACAACTCTCCCACGGTGACGTGTATGAGCACGACACGTCGGCGTCTGCGGCGACGTTGACCTGGTCGCCCGCGGCCGAAACATGCACGGTCACCGACGACGACTCGCTCAGCTCGCCGTCGTCGGCCGTGAGCTCGAGCGTGTACGTGCCGGGCTCGGTGAACGTCGCGACGATGCGCGCACTGCTCGCGTCGTCGAAGATGACGGTTCCGGGACCGTCGGCCTTCGCCCAGGAGCTCGATAGTGTGCCGTCGACGGGCAGACCATCGTCCTTCACCGTCCCTATCAGTCGGGCCTGCGAACCCTGCTGGAAGCTGTGATCCTCGCGGGCCAGCACGTACGGGGCCATGTTCTCCGGTGTCGGAGGCTGGACTCCGGTGCCGAAGACCATCGCCTCCTTCAGCCCGGTGCGATGGCCACTCTGGTGGTTCAGCAGCACCCGCATCCGGTCCGAGGTGACCTCGGGGAACCGGACACGGTTGTAGTTGGCCCGCGGGATGGCCGGTGTCTTCGCTTGGTCCGCCACGGTGAACCAGCTGTCACCGTCGTGATACTGGATCTGGTACGACGACGGCTCCCTCAGGGCTGTACCACCCTGGCCACCAGGAGCGACGCGATCCCGGTAGAAATAGAGCCTGACGTCGTCGAACGTCGTCGGCTCGCCGAAATCGAGCTCGTACCAGTCCTGATCCTCAGACGAACCGCGAGTACTCCAATACGGCAGGTTGATCGTGGCGCCGTCGACGGCACCGGCGGGCCCGAAGCCGTCCTCGCTGAACGACGCCGTCACATCGGCGCCTTCGGCCAGGTTCGCCGCGTCGCCGGTCCCGGTCACGTCGGCGCCCGCCTTGGCCATCACGTCGACGACGCGGTCGTCGGCGTCGAACTGCACGTCCTGCGGTGCGGACAACCCAGGCATGGCGGCGGCATATAGGATCTCGCCGTCGCCACCCGGCAACTCGACCTCACCGGTCTCCGGATTCCAGACGGCGGCGGTCAGGCTGTCGACGGTGAAAGCACGCTCACCGTTGACGTACGCCGAGTACCCCTCGGGCACGCCGGGGTAGTGCGACTCGCCATCGGACGGATCGTCCCAGACGATGGTGAGGTCGGCGTCGCGGTAGCGCAGGTGGTTGACGGTGAAGTGATCCCAGTCCACGTCGATGGGCGAGAGCTCGATCTTGGTGTCGCTGCGCGGGCGCAGCCCCATCGCGTCCTCGATGACGGTCCAGTTGCTGCTGCCGAGGATGGTGTGGTGGATCCAGGACCGGTAGTCGATCTGTTGCGTATCCGGGTTCCAGTTGGCCCAGAACTCGTTCGAATCCGGCCAGGCGGTGTTGCCGCCGATGTAGCCGGCCCAGGCGTTCCAGTAGAGCAGCTTCTTGTAGTCCTCGGCGGTGATGTAGTCCTGGTCGTAGTTGCGCAGCACGGACGAGAACAGCCGGAACTGCACCGTGGAGTTGATCTGCGAGAAGTTGTTGGAGCCGGGTTCGCCTTGCTCAGCGGCCTCGGCCTTGTCCCGCTGGTTGGCGGTGAAGAACGGGAAGAGCGGGTACTCCTCCGGGTCGTCGAACAGGCGCAGCGCATCGATGTAGGGCTCCTCGTTCGGGATCGCGCCGACGGAGAACGGGTAGTAGTTGTTGATCTCCTTCCACGGCACGTGGTCGCCGCTGGCCACGTGGACGTGTTCGAAGAGTTGACGCTCCGGATTCCACAGCACGTCCAGGAACGCCTGCCCGATGTTGTCGGCGATGGCACGCATCTCGGCCGCCTTGGCGTCGTCGCCGAGCATCGCGTACGCCTCGGCAGCGGCGAGCGCTCCGCTGTACTGGTAGGCGGACTCGGCGCGATCGAGGTTGCCATTGCGCCAGTGGAACGAGACCGCGTCGGCGTCATTGCCGGTCATGGCGCCCCAGTCGTACTCGATCAGCCAATTGTCGTCGGTGTCGTAGGTGTCGAGCTGACCGCGGACGTCGCCCTCGGCGTAGCGGGCAAGGTTCTCGACGACGGCGCTCGGCCCGCCGTGGATCTGGTAGCTGCGCAGCGCCGCCTCGGATATGTACTGCGTGTACGAGTTCGACCAGTTCTCCGGATCGCCCGGATTGTCGCGGAACCTGCCGCCCTGAGAGCTCTCACCGGTGGAGACCCACGGTCCATACGAGTAGGCCGGGTCGCGCAGGTATTTCAGCTCGTCGACGAACATCGGGACGGTCAGGGCGATCGCGTTGTTGTAGCCGAGCACGCCTTCGATCGACGTGGGGAACTGGAAGTCGTTGCCGGGGATGTCCGCGTCGACGTAGTTGAACCGCATCAGCCACCAGCGGTAGTAGATGTACTTCTCGATGGCTTCATCGGGGACGTCGATATAGGGGACGTTGTCGGCCCACCATGTGTTGTAGGCCTGGACATGGGTGGCGAACGCCTCGTCGGGGGAGAGGTCGCGGTACTGCTCGTACTCCGATTCCGACTCGGCGATCTCGTCGGCGACGACGCCGAGCTGGACTTTCACCGTGGTGGTCTCGCCGGGCTCCAGCGTGACCTCGCCGGTGAGCCGGCCCTCGCCGTCGGTGGGGCTGTCGTCAGGCGAGCGGCTGTCGTCAGGAGATAAGCCCGTACCGGACAGCCGAGGGAAGATGGTGGTGAGCGGCTCACGCCGAGAGTTCATCACGTCCAACACACCGGTGAGCTCGTCGCCGTCGGGTGTCCAGACGAACGGCGAGTCGACCGCGATGGGAACCGTCTGGACCGTGTCGGCGTCGTTGGTGATCGCGATGTTGGCCACGGCGACGTTGTTGTGCGTGATGAACTTGTGCACGTCAGCCGTGAGGTTCTGCGCGTCGCTGGCGTGCACGCTGTGCCAATGGCTGGGTGTCTGCCGTCGCTGGTCGACTTGTTCGGAGAAGTCGCCGTCGCCGATGGTGACGGTGTAGCCGTCCTCGCCGCTGAGCCGGTCGAAATAGGGGTCGTAGTACGCCATCTGGCCGCCGAATCCGATGACGCCGGGCTGGTGCGTGCGCATCAGCAGCGCCCGGCCACGGGTCATCAGCCATTGGTTACCGGCCGGGTCGTCGCCGGCTCGGGCCAGCAACCGGTCCATCCAGAAGTCGGTGCCGTCCTTCTCCGCGTCGTAGATGGCCTGCATCATGCCGTCGACGGTGTATTCGGCCGGCTCCGGCGGGACCGGGTCTTCAGGGCCCGCGAACGTGGGATAGCCGATTGTCTGCTCTGCGTGCGCGAGCTGGGGCGCGACGCTCAGGGTGGCTGCGAGCAGCAGCGCGGAAGCGGCAACGGTGAGGGATCTGGTCAGCAGAAGGGGGAGACGTCTGGTGAAGGATCGCGGAGGGAGAAGTGAGAGTGACTTGGCTAGTGAGCTGGTGAGGGAGCTGGTGAGGGAGCTGGTGAGGGAGCTGGTGAGGGAGCTGGTGAGGGACGCGGTGGGCGACGCGGTGGGGAACCTGGTTGGGATCGTCTTCTTCCGTGGGCCTTTCATTGCCACTGGAACACCTCCATCGTGCCGGCCGTGGAGGCAGGGCACGGTGACGAAAGGAACGAAAAGCTTTTCGGAGACGGTAAGGGCAACTGGCCGCGTCGTCAACCCCTCGCCTTGGACGGACATGTTCAGGTGAGATGCCCACTCGCCGGTTCATCGGTGGTGCCACTGGGCGGCGCACACGATTGTTCCACGTTGAAGACGGAGGACGCTTCGATAAGCGTTTCGGTCTGGACGGCAGCATCCCGCCGTCGGACCTCTCGACCTGGAAGCCGTCCTGACGCCCAGTGTGCTCTGGGCCAGTACTCACGGACGACGCGACGATCATCGCCGTCTGACGGCGCCTCCACGAACTGACCGGGCGGGCGCGGAGGCGCCGTCGTGTGGCGGTTGTCGAAGGATGCCCGGGACGTTTCCTAGTCGGCGGTCCAGGCGTAATGCTCGTCGAACGAGGCACCCTGGTCATCGGAGACCACGATCGACACCGGCAACGCCACGTATATCGAACCGTCCGGGGCGACCGTCAGCGCCTGCGGCCGATCACCGAGCTCGGCCCCGGCCTCCCAGGTCGTTCCTCCGTCGGAGCTGCGGTGCACGGTGCCATCCGGGCTGATCCCGTACAGCTCGCCCGAGCGTGGCCAATCGACGAACATCAGCACGGGTGCGCCGTCGATCCCGGCGAAGGAACCGCCGCCGTCCGTACTGACCATCGGCCCGGACTCTGCTGTGATGAGGAGCGTGTCGGTGTCGTCCGGGCTGATTGTGACGTCGGCGATGGCGTACTGGCCGAGCTGCTCCCAGTTCTCCCGGTCGTCGCTGCGCATCAGCTGTGCGGTGCCGCTGTCGTAGCCCACCACGACGCCGTCCTTCGCGTCCAGCGCGTGGAAATCAACCTCACCGGTGAGGGCGATCTGATCCCAGGTCTGTCCGCCGTCACTGCTGCCCAGCAGGCCGAGGTGCCCCGGAAGATCGGTGCGGCTGTTCGGATGGCCGCTGGCCAGGAACGAGCCGTCGTCGGCGACCGTGAATCCCATGAAGTCGTGATCGTCTTCGCTGGTCATGCTGACCCCGCCGCTGTCCACGGAGAACAGGCCGTAATGCGTGGCCACGTGCAGGACGCCGTCGACGACACCGAGGCCGTGGATGTGCCCGAAGGCCGCACCGGCTTGGTCGTCGGCGTCGGACTCGTCGTCCGCGTGGTCGTGCCCGTCCGCGGATTGATCGTCGGCGGACTCATCGTCTGCGGGGGCGTCATCACCGAGCAGCTGTCGCATCGTGGCGATCTCTGCCTGCTGGACTTCGATGATCTCATCTGCCAGCTCGCTCACCTCGGCGTCCGAGCCGTTCGCGAGGACCTCTTCGGACATGGTGATCGCGCCCTCATGGTGCGCGATCATCATGGTGAGCCACATCCGGTCGAACTCGGCGCCGGTAGCGCTGCCGAGCTCGGTCATCTCCTGGTCGCTCATCATGCCCGGCATCTCACCGGAGCCGTGGCCTTCGTGTCCGGCAGCGTTGGTGTCTGGCACGTCTTCGCCCCAGGCCCGGAGCATCTCCGACATCAGGTCGATCTCCGGCTGCTGGGCCGCCTCGATGTCCTCCGCCAGTGACTTGACCTCTGCGGATTCGGCACGATCGGCGGCGAGCGCCGACATCTCGACCGCCTGTGCGTGGTGCGGGATCATCTCTTGGGTGAAGGCGACGTCGGCCGCGTTGTGGCCGGTGTCCGCGCTCGTGCGCGCGTCGGCGTCACCGGCGTCGTCGTCGGAGCATGCGACCAGCGCACCGCCGGCGAGAACTGCGACGGCGGCCACGGAGGCCACCCTGCTGAGGAAAGAAAAGGAAGTGGTTGGCATTGCGTGCATCGTCTCTCTGTAGTTACTCCGATGGTGTGATCACTTGAGCGTGCGATGGCCGGTTCAGAGCTGCCGGGCAGTTCGGAACCGACGGCTCTACACGCGGATCACACAGAGAGACAACAGCAGCGCGAACCCATGCCGTCTTCGTGGCGGACGGGCGTGGACGGCCGGTGGCGCTGTACCTCTGCGGAGCGGCGATACCATCACCGAGATCCGCGCCAGGAGCAGCCAGAGACCGCCCACCAGCGCCGCCGCCATCAGCACCGCCAGGCACATGTTCAGCAGATGGTGCGCCGGGCTGTGCTCCGTCGGACCGGACCCCGCGTCGTCGGCGACCGGGATGTGCAGTCCGTGGCCGCCGGTGTCGAAGGTGGCAGCGCCAGCGTCGACCACGTCGGCAGTGCCAGCGCCGTCGACGGCCGTATCCGTGATGGTGGCAGTGGTGGTCGTGGCGCCGTGCTGCTCGGCACGGTTCGGGGCGGAGACGTGGTGCATCGCCACCACGGCAAGCATGACGAATGCGAGCAGCGCGAAGCGCCACAGCCGCCGACCGTGCCTGCTGGTGACCATCCCGCTCACGACCATCGAGCTTACCTCGCCGGCGGCGATCCGGATCCTCGCCGTGCGCCTTCGATCACACCCGCGCACACCGCTGGTCAGCGCAGAGCCGCGACGGCCAGCCTGGCCGCCTGAGCGATCGCCGCATCTGCGGCCGGTAGTACGAGACGCACCCGCGTGGAGAGCGTGAACACGGCGACCGCGTAGGACTCGCCGTTCGGATACTCGACGACGCCGGCCTCGTGCCGCAACGCGACGAAGGTTCCGGTCTTCCCGGAGACGACGACGTCGTCGAACGGGAAACCGGCCGACAGCCGCTGCGTCCAGACCTGCTGGGCCATGACGCCGCGGATGAAGGCGCATTGCTCGGCCGAGGCCGCCCGGTCCTGCCAGACGGCCTCCAGCAGGAGCAACATGTCGCGACAGGTGCCCACGTTGTTGTGCGGGTTGGCCGGGTCGAAGCCGGCGAACTCCGCCGGCGAGGTGACGGTCTGCAGGTGCCGGATGGCATCGGCGAGTGAGGTGCTCCCGAAATCCTTCTGCAGGGCGTCGTACAGATCCCGGATACCACCGACGACGCGGGTCGACCGGGCGCCGAGTCCCGCCAGCGCGGTCCGCACACGTTCCAGGCCGACGACGCTGAGCAGGGCATCGGCAGCGGTGTTGTCGCTCACGGTCATCATCGAGCGGGCGATGTCGCGCCACGAGACGGTCACCGGATCGGCCATGGCGGCGAACCCGGTCGGCCCTGGGCTGCGCACGTCCGGGGTCAATGTGGTCAGCTCCGTGGGATCGAGCTCTCCCGCGTCGACCATCTGAGCGAACGCGATCATCAGCGGGAGTTTGAACACCGACGCCAACACCACCGGCTCATCCGGGAGGACGCCGATCTCGCGGTGGCGGTCGTGCAGCGCGACTGCGTGCAGGTGACCGAAGACGCCGGCATCGTCGAAACACTGCTGGATCTTTCGTTCGGCGGCGGTCATGCGTCGGCTGCCGGGAGTTCGGACACCGCGCGTGGCCGACGCATCGCCGGGCTCGCATCCTCCGCGCTGGCCCTGGTGCCGGTGCTGGTGCCGGCGCTGATGCCGGCGCTGGCGATGGCCGAATCCGTCTGCCGGGACAGCGCGCGGACGATCGCCTTCGGCAGATCGGCGAGCGGCTCGCTCAGGTCGCCTCGCCATGCGATGCGGAGAAGAAGACTCAGCGGTTCGCCATCGAGAGCGACGACCACGCTGTCGCCGTCGGCCCGTGGAGGATCGGTGGTGAAGGCGACATGTGTTCCTGCGGCGACCAGGCCACGGACCAAGCGCTCGTCCGCGACCTCCGCCACCGACTCGGGCAGGAAGCCGTGCCGCTCACAGGTGGCGACCACGTCGTCGTGTGCCGCCGGCGCATGCTGACGCGGCGGGAGCACCAGGTGGTGACCGGAGAGATCACGGAGCCGCACACGTCCGCTATGGGCCGCCGGGTGTACGGCGGGCAGCAGGCAGTTCACGACGACGCCGATCTGCGGCCCGATGGTGAGCCCACGCGCGACGACGGGTTCGCGCAGCACGCCGATGTCCGCCCGGCCTTCATGCAGGTCGCCGATCTGGTCCGCGGTCGACTGCTCGTCGATGTCGACGTCGGCCCCCGGAACCACCCGGTGGCACGCCGCGACCAGCGCCGAGTAATGGGCGCCACCCAGCCCGGGCGCGATCCGCACGGTGACGCGTGCCCGGGCCGGCTCCTCGCGGCGGCGGGCGAGTAGGCGAAGCTGCTCGACCTCGTCGAGCACCCGATGCGCCGCCGGTAGTAGCGCCAGTCCGGCGTCGGTGAGCGTCACCCCGCGGCTGTCCCGCTCACACAGCCGCAGTCCGAGCTCCGCCTCGAGCCGCTTGAGCCCTTGCGACAGCGGTGGTTGCCGGATGCCGAGACGTTCCGCGGCACGTCCGAAATGTCGCTCATGCGCAATCGTCGTGAAGTACTCTAGGTGCCGAACCAGGTCCACGAGCAGCAACGATATCCGATACGTGCACGTTGGCGACCGATATCCATATTGGACGGCTCCGGCGCCGCGTGGTTGGCTCCATGGCCGTGGGTCGAACGGCACGTGTGTGGATCATAGGGACGCTGGTGGTGTCGACGATCATCGCCGCCGCGGTGGTGTTCGTGATCATGCACCTGGCCGGCGAACGTTCATCGGTGGCCGGTTCGCGTGACCTGGACGATGTGGCCGCGCTCGACGCCTACGCGGAGGAGCTCGGCTTGGTGATGATCCGTAACCGTCGGCCGGATCCCGCGGCGTATGCACGACGGGTCGACGGACCCGGCCCTGACGTCGAGACGCTTGAGTTGTCAGATCCGCCGGATACTGTCGCTCCGGCGGTCGTGTTGCGCATACGGCAGCAGCGACAGGAGCGCATCGGTTGGATATCGGGGCAGTACGAGGAGTACGAGATCAGTGCGTGTTACCGATGGACCTTCACCGGCATGGAGGACTACAAGCCGGACCGTCTGGAGGAGTGCCCGGAGGTCGACGTCATCGAACTAGGCCCGCCGCCGGTTGTGCCGGAGCTTCCGGACGGCTTCGGTGACGTGCTGTCCGAGTCGCTCACCTCTCTGTCCGATGCGGAGCGGCGTGTGCCGGAAACGGTGGTAGCGGCTGTCCGGTCGGCCTACACGGAGGCGGTCGACGATGCCCTGGACGAGCCGGGCGCAGACCCGGCCGGGATACTGAGCAGCGATGACGTTCTTGCAGGAGATGACTGGGTGGAAACCATAGACGAGGTGATCGGGCTGGCGGTCGGCCGTGGCCGGTCGTGCGTGCTGGCCCGGGTGACGGCGGACGACGTTGCCGTCTGGCATCCGGACCGGATCAGTCTGGAGCCCGGCGAGGTAGGCTGTTCCGCTTCGTCGGCGGCGTACAAAGGGGACGAATAGGTGGAGAATATGACGGCGCATATCCGCGAGCGGCGGAGTCGCCGGCGGATCCTGGTGGGAGCGGGCGTCACGGCCGCGGTCCTGACATTGGTGTCCTGCAGCGACGATCCGCCGGATCCCGATCCGGCGGCCGAGGCGATGGCCGCGGCGCTGGCGTCGGGAGATCTCAGCGGCGCTCCGCTGGTCGGGGCGGACGCGGCCGACGCACAGGCCCAGGTCGAGGAGATCACCGAGGGCATGGGCGACACGCCGCGTTCGGTGCAGGTACGCGCGTTGGTACCTGAAGGCGAGGACGACGACGCCTGGTCGGTGACGTTCGACGTGTCATGGGACATCGGCGCGGGCAACGGCGAGGCCGCTGACGCCTCGACCGCCGACGACGCCACACCGGACGAAGACGAGTCGGGCGGCGACGAATCGACCGATACCGAGGAGACGCCCGGCGAGAGCCCTGATTCGGACGACGCCGATTCGGATCGCGCGAGTGCGGACGGCGCCTGGGCGTACACGACAACGGGGCTGCTCACGCTCAGCGAAGGTGAAGAGCAGCAGTGGCAGGTCGAGTGGTCTCCGGCACTGATCCACCCCGATCTACAGCCCGGCGACCGGCTCCGTACGCGCAGCAGTGATTCAGAACGCGGCGACATCCTCGGCGCGGACGGCGAGGTGCTGGTCACCGAGCGGGACGTCTACCGGATCGGGATCGACAAGACCCGATTCGAGGACGGTACCGGCGAGGACGCCATGGCCGACGCCGCTCGTGAGCTGGCCGATCTGATCGACGTGGACGGCGAGAACCTCGCCGATCAGGTTCTCGCCGCGGGGGAACGCGCCTTCGTGGAAGCGATCACCTTCCGGGAAGAGGACGCGCAGCCGCTGCTGGACGGCATCGCGGAGATCGACGGCGCGGTGGCGCTGTCGGACACCATGTCGCTGGCGCCGACGCGGGAGTTCGCCCGGCCCATCCTGGGCACGGTGGGCGACGCGACCGCCGAGATCGTCGAGGAATCGGAGGGCCGGATCGAAGCCGGGGACATCGTCGGACTCTCCGGGCTGCAGCAGCAGTACGACGACGCGCTGCGCGGAACGCCGGGCATCACCGTCGAGTTGGTGCCGGCCGAAGGCGATCCCACCCCGCTGTATGAAAGCGAGCCGGTACCCGGCGCGAACCTGGTGACCACGCTGGATCTGGACGTGCAGTCACTGGCGGAGTCCGTGCTCGCCGACGTCGAACCGGCCAGCGCCATCGTCGCCGTCCAGCCGTCTTCGGGCAACATCCTCGCGGCGGCGAGCGGCCCGGGTGGCGGGGGATACTCGACCGCGACGCTGGGCCAGTACGCCCCGGGGTCGACGTTCAAGGTGGCGACGTCACTGGCGCTGCTGCGCTCGGGAATGTCGCCGGACACCACGGTCGAGTGCCCGAACACGATCACCGTGGACGGTCGGGAGTTCGGCAACTACAGCGATTATCCGGACAGCGCCCTCGGCGATATCCCGCTGGAAACGGCGGTCGCGGAGTCGTGCAACACGGCGTTCATCAGCTCCCGGGACGACGCCTCGCAGGGTGCGATCGCGGACGCCGCGGCGTCGCTCGGGCTGGTCGCTGGGCAGGACCTCGGGTTCGCGTCGTTCCTCGGAGACGTTCCGGCCGAGGCGGACGGCACGTCGCACGCGGCCGCCATGATCGGCCAGGGCGAGGTGCTGGCATCGCCGCTGGGAATGGCGACCGTCGCGGCGTCGGTCGCGGCCGGTGAGACGGTCACCCCGCGGCTGCTGGACGAGGTGCCCGGTGGTTCCGGTGGCGGCGACGAGGGCGACGGCGATGGTGGCGACGGTGCGTCGTCGCTGGAGAGCGGAGAGGCAGCCCAGCTGCAGGAGATGATGCGCGCCGCGGTGGATGGTGGCAGCGCGTCGTTCCTGGCGGACGTGCCGGGCGACCCGGTGGCGGCCAAGACCGGTACGGCCGAGTACGGCACCGAGACACCGCCGCGGACGCACGCGTGGATGATCGCCGCCCAGGGAGATCTTGCCGTCGCGGTCTTCGTCGAGGACGGCGAGTCGGGCTCGCAGACCGCCGGGCCGCTGCTGGAGGAGTTCCTCACCGGCAGGTGATCCGACCCCGCTTGTTGAGTGTCAGTGTCGCGTCGGACCCATTCAACCGGTCGGTGACGCCACTGACACTCAACAAGCCGGTGTCCGGGCAGGTGCGCTCCGGGCAGGTGCGTCGGGCTAGTGCACCGGCTGGTCGATCGCGGCGAGGAGGTCGGCGAACCACGGGGTGGAGGCGTCGAACGCCTTGCCGCCCTTGACCCGGTCGAACTCGATCGCGCGTAGCCGGCCGCCGTGCTCCTCGTCGTGGCCGATCAGGCCGTCCTCGCGACGCAGCGCGCACTCGACCGCGTAGTCGGTGCAGCTCTTGATCAGCCGCAGGTCGTCCGCATTGGTGGCGGCGGACCGGGCGAAGTAGCCGCTCTTCTGCACGTTCACCTTCTCCGCGCCGATGAGGTCGGCGAACTGCTTGGCGAACCACTGCCCGGGATTGATCTTGTCCAGCTTGACGTGGCCGAAGGGATCACGCGGGATCTCCTCGCCGCGCGCTTCCAGCTCGGCCACGATCTGCTCGACGCCGGCACCCTCGGACAGGAAGATGTTCACGCAGCCGATCTGGTCCATCACCGCACGCAGCCGACCGGCCTCGGCCTCGATGTCGAGCTTGAGTTCCGGCACGTAGACGCCGTGCACGTCCCAGCGGCGCGGATCGTTGCCGAATTCGGGTACCCACTCCTGGGTGGCCAGCCAGCCCCGGTAGGCGCGGGCGGTGGCCGCGGTGAGCCAGCCGCAGTTGCGGCCCATGACCTCGTGGATGACCAGCATGCGCGGGTTGGACGAGTGCTCGGAGATGACGTTGCGGGCGAACAGGGCGCCCTGCTCCGCGGCGGTCCAGGCGCCGAGGCTCTGCCGGACCGGGACGACGTCGTTGTCCACCGTCTTGGGCAGACCGACCACGGTCAGCTCGTGCCCGTTGGACTTCAGGTAGGCGGCGAGGTCGGCAGCAGTGGTGTTGGTGTCGTCGCCGCCGATGGTGTGCAGCACGTCGACGCCGTCTCGGGTGAGCTGCTCCGCCGCGACGTGTAGCGGGTCCTGGCCCTCCTGGACGAAACCTCGCTTGACCGCGTCTTCGACGTTGGTCAGCTTGACCCGGCTGTTGCCGATGGGGCTACCGCCGAAGCGGTGAAGGCGATGCGCGGTCGCCCTGATCTCGGGCGTGACCGTGATCGACCGGCCGGTGAGCAGGCCGGCGTAGCCGTCGAGGTAGCCGATGATCTCGACATCCGGGGCGATCTCGGTGTAGCGCTCGATCAGTCCGCCGACGGCAGAGGAGAGGCATGGTGCCAGCCCTCCGGCGGTGAGCATCGCGACCTTACGAATCGGCTGATCAGACATGACTGAAGAACCCTTCCGCACACTCGAATCTCTGGCGCCGGCGCGCACATCGTCGTGCTGTTCAGGTCTCGACCCATGACGGGTCCGCAACCCGCGGTGTGCCGGAACCTCTCCTGGCCCGACGCCTCACCCTAGTACAGGGCAGGGTGGATCGCGCCAGCGGAGCGTCCGGGGAACGTTCAGGGAAGCGCTCCGGGAACATCGCCGGTGAAGCTCCAGGGAAACGGTCCAGGGAGCGCGGAGATGCCCGCGGAACATCGCGAAGCATCGTCCCAGTGCGTGGGATGTTTCGTCCTCGTGACAGGAGAGGACATACGCTTAGCCGCGTGACCTCGCACGCGGATTCTGAGCTGTTCGCCGACCTGACCGCCGCGCTGGGCAGCCTGCCGGCCGCGCAGCAGCCGGACTGGCCGAACCCTGTGGCCGTGGATGAGGCCGTGGCCGAGCTGCGGTCGATGCCGCCGCTGGTGTTCGCCGGTGAATGTGACCAGCTGCGTGAGCATCTCGCCGCCGTCTCGCGCGGCGAGGCGTTTCTGCTTCAGGGCGGCGACTGCGCGGAGACGTTCGACGGCGTCACCGCGGACAACGTGCGAAACAAGCTCAAGACGTTGCTACAGATGGCGGTCGTGCTGACCTACGCCGCCGGGATGCCGGTGGTGAAGGTGGGCCGGCTGGCCGGTCAATACGCCAAGCCCCGGTCGAAGCCGACGGAGACGCGCGGCGACGTGACGCTGCCGGCGTTCCGCGGTGACATTGTCAACGGGTTCGAGTTCACCGAGGCGGCGCGCGTGCCGGACCCACGCCGGCTGGTCCGGGCGTACCACGCCTCGGCGGCGACGCTGAACCTCACCCGCGCGTTCGTCGGCGGTGGGTTCGCCGACCTGCATCAGGTGCACGCCTGGAACACGGACTTCGTCCGGACCTCGCCCGCCGGTCAGCGGTACGAGCGCCTTGCCGGGCGGCTCGACCAGGCGCTGCGGTTCATGCGGGCGATCGACATCGAGTCGGAGAATCTGCGCACGGTCGAGCTGTACTCCAGCCATGAGGCATTGCTCCTGGAGTATGAGACCGCGTTGACCCGGGTGGACGCCCGCACCGGCGCGCCGTACGACGTCTCCGGGCACTTCGTCTGGATCGGTGAGCGGACCCGCCAGCTCGATGGCGCGCATCTGGAGTTCGCCTCCCGGATCCGCAACCCGATCGGGGTGAAAGTGGGCCCCACGACGTCGCCGGACGACCTGATGGCGCTCGCGGACAAACTCGACCCGGAGCGGGAGCCGGGCCGGTTGACCTTCGTCACCCGGATGGGCGCCGGCAAGATCCGGGATGCCCTGCCGCCGCTGATCCAGAAGGCGACGGCCAGCGGCCTGGTGGCGTCCTGGGTGTGCGATCCGATGCACGGCAACACGTACGAGGCGCCGAGCGGGCACAAGACCCGTAAGTTCGACGAGGTCATGGACGAGGTCCGCGGGTTCTTCGAGGTACACGCCGCCCAAGGCACCCACCCGGGCGGCCTGCACATCGAACTCACCGGCGACGACGTGACCGAATGCGTCGGCGGGGGAGACCCGATCGCGGAGGACGGTCTGTCCAGCCGGTACGAGACGGTCTGCGATCCCCGGCTGAACCGCACACAGTCTCTGGAACTGGCCTTCCTGGTCGCCGAACTCTTGGAGACAGCCAACTGAGGCGCCCGAGCCCCACGCCGTCGTGCGGGGCGTGAGTGATCCGGTCGAGTTTCCCGTCTCAGGCCGGGATATGGCCCTCGGAGCTGAACAGGCCGTCCGGATCGTAGGCTCTGCGTAGCGCGGCGAGGCGCTCGTAGTTCGATCCGAACATCCGGCGCAGGGTGCGTTCGCCGGCCTCGTAGAAGCCGGGGAAGTTGAGGTACTCCGCGCCGGTGGAGAAGCGCTCCATGGTGTCTCGCACCTTGCGTGCCCAGGCGATGTTCGCCTCGTCATCCGCGTCGTCCTCCCAGTTCGCCTCGACACCGAGCAGGTACGGCGCGGACCGGTCGCCCAGAGCGGTCTCGTCGGCCCCCACCCGGCTGAACGCACCGCCGAGCTGCCAGACGTCGAGCGTGGAATGCGGCGACGGACAGGCCTCGTTGAGCTCCCGCAGTGCATCGATCACCTCGTCATCCATGCCGGTCAGATAGAGCGACGTCCAGTAGTACCGCATGACGTGCGCCGGGTAGTCCTCGTCGAACAGCTTCTGGGCGTCCACGTATGGCATGACGTCGGTGAGATCGGCGATCGGTGAGCCGAAGTCGCGCAACGGCGCCAGGTCGGCCTGAGCCTGTGCCGGATCACCCGAGTGCACCGCGGCATAGGTCACCACCGGCTGATGGTGGTACTGCGCCGGAATGTCGTCGATGGCGGGTGCGTGCCACACGATGGCGAACGAGCTCACGTCGTCGGGGGCGTTCTGGCTCCACTCGTGGTAGTTCCGCATTGCGGCCGCGGCGTCCGTCCATGGGTGGAACACGAGCGCGAGCGTGACGTCCGGCCCCACTGGGTAGGCGCGGAATTCGAAGGAGGTCACCACGCCCAGGCCGCCGCCTCCGCCGCGCAGCCCCCAGAGCAGACCCGGGTTCTCGGTCTCGCTGGCCCGCACCCGCTCGCCGGACGCGGTGACCAGATCGGCGGCGACCAGGTTGTCGCAGCTGGCACCATAGGCGCGCCGCAGCCAGCCCAGGCCGCCGCCGAGTGTGAGGCCGGCCAGGCCGGTCTCGCTGTACACCCCGAACGGCACGGCCAGTCCGTGCTCCTGGGTGGCCCGGTCGACCTCGCCGAGAAGCGCGCCGCCGTCGGCGCGCACTCGTCGGCGGTCGGGATCCACGTCAACGGTTCGCATCGGCGACAGGTCGACCACGAGGCTTCCGTCGCGCACGGCAGTGCCGGAGACGTTGTGGCCGCCGCCGCGTACCGAGACCGGCAGGCGGTGGGCGCGGGCGTGCGCGAGGGCCGCGGCCACGTCGTCGGCATCGGTGCACCGCGCGATGACGGCCGGGCGCCGGTCGATCATGCCGTTCCAGACGGCGCGGGCATCGTCGTAGCCGGCGTCGTCTGGGGTGATCACCTGTCCGTGCGGCAGGAAGGACGTATCGGACGCCGAGGTGGCCGGCGTGCGGGAGACAGTGGAATCCATGTCGTTCTCCGTTGCTTGACTGCGGACGTGGCGAAGTGCCACCGGACAGCTCGACGCTAAGCGAGACGCGGATCCTCCCACAGCCCGAGCATTGTGCAATCGGGCGCCGCGAGTGAATGGTCAGATCTGACTATCCAGGAATCCAGGTCGAACCGAGCGCATGCCTCGACATCTAGGTCCCGAACCTTCATGACGCTCCTTCCACCAGGGTGTCGAGCAGTGCGCGCGGTTGGTTGCCGCTGTGTGACCGGGCGCAAGGCCGGCGCACCGTGAACCGGCAACGCCAGGAATGCGTACGTGGCCGACCAGCCACATGATCAGAATTGAGCACGTGCCGGGCTGCGGCGGACGCGTCGCGCTCACTGAGGAAGTTCTGCAGCTGGACGACGGCCGAGACGAGGCAGCCGGGAACGAACCCGAGCTGACCCGTCAGGATCGCGTAAACGATCCAGACGGGTTGGACGCAGGCTCCGAGCAGCCATCCCCACCACTTCTGTCGCCCCGCCGCCCACATGGCGAGAACCTGCAGGCCGGTCAGGATCCAGGCCCAGTACAGCGGAGCTCCGAGCCTGCTCTGGGTTGCCAGGGACGACGCGACTACGAGCAGCGACGCGCTCGCGCTGAGGGCCATCGCTCCGGCCAGCCGGAGCGTTCGGCGGTGGTGTCTGGCTGTGGGGGCCGGTACTGAGATCGGCGCGAGGGATCGCACGTCGGAGTTCATGCCGCCGACGCTAGGAATGCAGGCGTCCAGTCGGCGTCGCCGACAACAATCAATGTGCGGGCGGGCTTCGTGGTCAATGCTGACCATGTGGGTAGCAGAAACCGGCTTCTTGGTGGCGGCCGGCGGTAGGCGGGCGAACGCTCAGACGAGTCGGTGCTGGTACGCGTACGAGGCGGCGGCGGAGCGGGAGGCGACGTCGATCTTGCGGAAGATGTTGCTGATGTGCCTGGCTACCGTGTGCTCGCTGATGAACAGCTCCGCCGCGATCTGCCGGTTGGACCGGCCCTGGGCCACTAGCCGGAGCACGTCCAGCTCACGCGACGTCAGGCCGTCCGGCCTGGACACTGGGCGGCTGCGGAGCTCGGCCACCCGTTGGACGTCAGGCGTCGCGCCCAGCCGTTCGAAGATCGCGCCGGCGGCGTCGAGCTCCAGAAGCGCGGTCTGCTCGTCGCCCGCGCGACGTGCCGCCATGCCCAGGAGCACCCGCGTGCTGGCGCCCTCGTAAGGGCACGACAGTTCCCGATAGAGGTCGCACGCCGTGCGCAGTGGGGGCAGCGCACCGTTGACATCGCCCTGGGCGAGGAGAACGGAACCGTTCGCCGTCGCGGCCATACCGCGCAGATACAGCGCCCGGCTCGCCGCCGCCAGATCGTTCAGCTCTTCGGCGGACCTGGCGGCCGTCTCGATGTGTCCCAGGACCAGCTCGACTTCGACGTGCGCGGCCAGGAGGCGTCCTCTGCCGACCGGGCTGCCGGGCCTTCCGGAGATGGCCAGGCGGAGCGCGGCGGCCGCGTCTTCGGCTTCGCCCTCGGCGAGCCGGAGTAGCGCCAATCCTGGCTGTGGCTCGCGTCCGAGCTCGTGGGCGCGGAGAAAGGCCGCCCTTGCACCGGCGTGATCTCCCCTGCGACGCCGGATCTCGCCAGCCAGATACTGCCCCTCGGCGATCAGGTAATCGCCGAACGGCGCGAGCTCCTCTGCGGCGTGTAGGGCTTCCCGCTCGGCCATCGACCAATCGCCGCGCAGCGACCGGATCTCACATCGGTGAAGGCGGCACAGCCCTGGGTACCAACTGTCCTGGCCCCGCTCTTCGCTCCACCGGACAGCGATGTCGGTCCACTCGGACGCGCGGCGGACGTCGCCGAGCTCTTGGCAGGTGGACAGGAGCAGGCAGTAGACCCAACCGGTGGCGAAAGCCGTGAGCTCTCCGCTGAGCGCCGCGACCATCGCCTCGTCCAGCCGGTCGAGCCCCGCCGCCACATCACGGCGCGTGATGAGGATCCGCCCCTGCACTCCGAGTGCGAGCGCCTCGAGGTCGCGGTCGTCGAACTGCCGTCCGGCCTCGCAGGCACGGCGCGCGGAGGCGAGGGCGTCGTCCAGCTGTCCCTTGTACAGCGCCCAGTCGGCATCGGCGAGCGCTACGTAATGGCTCTCGATCTGTTCGGGCACTTCCAGGGCATGCCGGTGACAACGCTGGAGCCAACCGCTGGCCACGGCGGCCTCGTCGAGGTCGAAATGTGCGTAGAACAACCGCCATGCGGCCATGGTGGCCCGACGTGCGTCGTTGGCGTCGCGATGCAGGCGGTACGCCTGCTGCCGGGCGGCGATCGATTCTCGCGGCTGTCCGAGCCAGAACTCGGCGTCTGCCCGCGCCTCAAGCTGAGACGCGGTGAGCTCATCGAGCTTGGCGGCAGCGTGCGCCGCACTCGGTTGTCTGACGTCCATCTATGCCCCCTCGCACGACCGAGGCTCGCAGCTGGCATCCGAGCGTGCGGTCGTGCACCCGCATGATACCGCTGATCCGGCACAGTACGGGTGCGCACGGTGTACCGAGCTGCCCGGACTGATGGGCTGGACGGGCTGCTGGCATGCACGGACTGCTGGTGGCTGGGCTACTGGGTGTGGAGCGCCGCAGTGCCGACACCGGCCGAGCGTCAATAGCGCATCCCCAGGGCATCCTGGACGTCGTCGAGGGTTCTCCGGGCGATCGTGCCCGCGCGGTCGGCGCCTGTCCGGAGCACGTCTCGCACCAATCCGTCGTCGGCGGCCAGCTCGGAGCGACGGGCGCGCAACGGCCGTAGGTGTTCGTTCACGGCCTCGGTGACGACGGCCTTCAGGGCGACGGCACCGCCCGAGCCCACCTGCTCCGCTACCTGCTCTGCCGAGAAACCGGTGCACATCGCCGCTATGAGCAGCAGATTCGCCACTTCGGGGCGACGGTCCGGTTCGTAGGTGATATGCCGCTCGCTGTCCGTCACAGCACGGCGGATGAGGCGGGCCGTGACGTCCTGGTCGTCCCGCAGGGCGATGCCGTTGCCCCTGCTCTTGCTCATCTTCCGGCCGTCCACGCCGAGCAGCACGGGCGTCTGGGAGAGCAGCCCTTGCGGTGGAGTGAAGAGCTGTCGGCCGCCGCCGAACCGTTCGTTGAAGCGGCGAGCGATGGTTCGTGCCTGCTCGATGTGAGGAAGTTGATCAGCCCCGACAGGTACCAGGTTCGCGTGGCAGAACAGGATGTCCGCCGCCTGATGTACCGGGTAGGTCAGCAGCAGCCCGCTGATCGAGCTGATCCCGGCCGTCGTCGCTTCGTCCTTGACGGTCGGGTTGCGCTGCATCTCCGAGACGCTGGTCAACGCGAGGAACGGCAACAGCAGCTGGTTGAGCGCCGGGACGGTACTGTGCGCGAAGATCGTGGTCCGGTCTGGATCCAGTCCGGCGGCCAGGTAGTCCAGCACCAGCTCGCGGACGTTCACGCCGACCTCGCCCGGGCGGTCACGGTCCGTGATCACCTGGTAGTCGGCGATGACAATGAAGGTCTCCACACCCAGGGCCTGCAGGTGCACCCGGTTGCGCAGGGTGCCGAGGTAGTGGCCCAGATGCAACGGACCGGTGGGCCGATCTCCGGTGAGAACGCGGTACCGCTGGGGATGGGCGGCGACCTCCGTCGTGTCCGCCACGAGCGGGGTGGTCGTCGTGCTGGTCGCGTGCGTCGTGGTCATGGTCTGCTCCGATGTGTGTCGGGGCCGCCGACGGCGGGCAGACCGGTTGTGCACCCGTGGGTGTGAGATACCTGCTGGCCGCCCGGACGGCGGCCAGTGGAATGCGCGTGGTCAGGCCGCCAGTTTCGGCAGCCACCACCAGCAGCGCAAGGTAGGGATCACGTCGTCAAGTATGCCATGTCGTCGGGGAAGCAGGCGGCCCTGTCACGTGCGGTTGTGGACCGTCGGGTGACGGGTGGTGCGGCGGGATGCGTGCGGGCGCTCAGGCGACGTACTCGGCGAGCCAATCGTTGAGCGGCCGCGCGAGGCGCAGGAACTCCACCACCGTGTCCTTGGCGGCCGAAGTGCCGAGCCACGCCTCCGCCGGCCAATGCCGCCACGCGATGATGCCCTTGTGCCGGAGCAGCTCCACGCGTGGATGATCCTTGGCGTAGCCGCGAGGCGCGGTCTTCAGGTACTCGCGGGCGGTGACCTCCACGTCCTGCTTGATCAGCTCGTCGACCAGCGCGCGCAGCTCGTCTCCGGTCTCGTCGTCATCGACGGCGTGCCGGTACCGGGACAGCTGATCGGCATCCATCATGTATATGCCCGAGCCGGCGGCCAATCCGTCGGCGGAGAGCTGGACGTAGCCACCACGGTCCAGCGTGGCGGCGATCGTCGTCTTGTACGGAGACTTGTCCGCGCTGAAGCGGACATCCCGGTTCGGGCGGAAGATCTTGCCCTCGCCGAATTCGGGCTCCAGCTCCGTGAGCAGCTCCACCATCGGTCCACGCACGTCACGGTCGTAGATGTGCTTGTGCGCGGTCCAGTACGTGCGCGAGTTGTCCGCCTCCAGACCCTCGTAGAATTCCAGAGCCTCGGCCGGCCAGCCGTGAAACGCCATGTGATCCACCACCCCTGCCATGTGCAGAGCAGAAGAGAACCCCCTGCGAACGGCAGTCTGCCAGATCGGCCCGACAACCGGCTCAGGCGCTCGGCCGCCGGTGACTGTGCCACCGGGTTCGCCGCATCACTGCGTCGCGCCGGCCGGGCCTGTTCTGCCTCTGCGTCTCAGCTCTGCGCAGGCGTCGGGCGGGGCGGCAGGGCGTGGATGTGTACCAGGTCACCGTACGTCTGAAAGTCATCGGGATTCCTGGTGAACAGCGTGGCATCGTACGCGTGCGCCGACGCCGCGATGAGCAAGTCCATGGCTCGACGGCGTGGAGTACGGTTCAGAGCCTTCGATGCGGCCGCGAGCAGACCATAGCTGGCGGCGACATCCTCTTCGACCCGCAGGACCGTGAAGCCGCGCTGGACATCATTGAGTCTGACGATTCGCCGCATGCGTTCGTCGGCGTCCGGCGCGGAGACGACCACGCTCGTATCGAGCACACCCAGCATGAAAGGGTTACCGCCCCGTGTCCCGCGCGTCCCCGGTGTCCAGGGTGTTCCCGGTGGTCCAGGGATCGATGAGGTCTTCAGGCTGATCGCGCTCCAGCGGTATGAGCGGCGGGCCGCTGAGCGCGTTGAGAACGCGATCCAGCGGTGTCCACGACAGACCGCTGTGCGGCACCAGTTCTGCGGCGGGGCGACCTGCAACGGTCACCGTGACACGCTCGCCTGCCTCGGCGCGACGCACGTATTCGCTCGCTTTCTGGCGGAGCTCGCGCAGCCCGATGGTGGTTGTCATGAACGCATGGTAGCGCCTGTGCTACCGGAGTTCACCGGGTCAAGACGGCGGCGAGCTGCGGCTCGATCGCCACGAGCAATCCGAGCAGTATCAGCGCCGCGCCGGTGATGCCGGTGACGCGCATGCCGAACGGGAGTACCTTCTCGATGAAGACCACAGCCGCGATGAGCAGCACCCAAGCCAGCCCCATCGCGCCTGCCGCGACGAGCACCACCATCAACGCCCAGCAGCACCCGATGCAGTAGGCGGCATGCGCGGTGGCCACCCGCGCCGCACCGCGCAGGCCGGAGCGCCAGCGGGTGGCGAGGAACGGCAGCGGTCCCCGGCACTGCCGCAGGCAGAGGTGCTTGAGCGGGGAGAACTGGTAGGCGCCGGCGCCCGCCAGCACCACCGCTACGCCGTAGGGTGCCAGCCACGCCGCCGCCGCGCCGTCGTCGGCGTTGAGTGCCGCCGAGACCGTGACCGAGCTCGCGTATGCGACCACACCCGTGGCCAGCCAGGCGACGACGTACGTACCGGCGAACACCGACGCCGGTGTGGCGTGCCCGCCGCGTCGTTCAGCCATGTCCGGCGCGACGGCGCTGTACAGCGTGATCATCGGGATGGCGCTCGGCAGCATCATGGCGGTCATCATCACGCCCCAGGAACCGACATATGCCGCTGCTTCTCCGAGCCCCAGGGCCGTGCCGATCATGGGCCCGTCGCTCGTGGTCAAGCCGTCGTCGTGCCCGCTCATCGACGCCGCCTCAGCGAACACCGCGATCCACGCGAAGCCGGCGACCACGACCAGGCCCGCACCGGTGATCAACGACGAGCGACTCACCCGCCAGCGCCGTGGCGGAGCCGCGAGTGCACCGGCATGCCTAGCCGGTGGAGCCATCGCTGCTCCAGTCGAACGAATACAGGTGCGAGTAGGTGTTCTCATGCTGCAGGGTCAGCGGACTGTCCGCGGTCACCTGCCAGTTGACCGAGTTGGCGACCTCGGCCCGTTTGAACTCGAAACCGTTCGGCAGGTCGATGCGGGCGCGGTGTTCGTCACCGGTGACGGGGTTGCGGATGGGCGCCACGGTGGCCGCGATGATGCCCGGAATATCCACTTTCGCGTGCCGAGCGTCGCGATCGATCTCGAGCTCGATCGACGCGACGACGGGCTCGGGGACGTTCGGCGTGACCGACGCGAAGATCTCGAAGAAGGGGTGACCGTGCCGGCCGCTGGTGAGCTGGAGCACCGCATCGCGCTGTGCGTCGGCGCTGGCGGAGTCCAGGATGACCAGACGGGTGCCGCCGCCCTCGTGGACCGCTCCGGGCCAGAAGAACGCCTCGGCGAACCTGACACCGGCCATATCCGTGCTGCCGAAGTGGCCCTCGCTGATCTGCCACACGGTGATCGCCTCACAGTTGCCTTCGGTCGGCAGTGCCGCGAACTGACACGGACACGCCCCGTTGCAGTTGCAACTCCCGACGGATTCCCCCGCGATCCGCCACTGCGTCGTAGTGAGTGTCGCTTCGGTCATGGTGCCTCCTTGCGTGGCTACGCACACACCGCCCCGCCGAAGCCGATGCCGAGCGCGATGCCGATCGCGATCTCGACTCGACGCGACCGGGTGTGCACGGTCCAACGTCTATGTGTCTCGGCAGGGTTGTGCACGCGGGTCAACGCCGATTCAAGGTTCGGTAAAACTCGTCCGCGCGGCGGAGCCCGGCGCATGGTCACGGCTGTGGGACGACGTCGTGTCGGAGATAGAGTGGCGGCCATGTCCTCCGGCGTGATCGATCTTCGCAGTGACACCGTGACCAGACCCACGTCGGCGATGCTGGCAGCGATGGCGGCGGCGGACACCGGTGACGATGTCTACGGCGAGGACCCGACCGTCAACGCACTGGAGGAGCGGGTCGCCGACCTGTTGGGGCACCAGGCAGGGCTGTTCACCGTCACCGGTTCGCTGGCCAACGTCCTCGGTGTCGGCGCCTGGGTGCGGCCGGGGCAGGAACTGCTGTGCGAGGCGCGGGCACACGTGGCCCGAGCCGAGCTCGGCGCCCATGCCGCTGTGCGTGGAGTGACCACACGCACCTGGTGGGACGTGCGCGGCCGGGTCGACCTGGAGGCGATCCGCTGGATGATGGCCCCGGACGCCGGGCCGTACCTGGTGTCCACGGCGGCGATCACGGTCGAGAACACGCACAACTTCGCCGGCGGCACGGTACAACCGTGGGAAGACCTCCAGGCGCTGCGCACAGCTGTCGACGGCACCGGGATCCGGCTGCACATGGACGGCGCACGAATCTGGAACGCGCAGGCCGCGACCGGAGTCGACGTCGCGGACTATGCCACATTCTTCGATTCGGTGTCCGTCTGCCTGTCCAAAGGACTCGGTGCGCCGGTGGGATCGGTGCTGGTCGGACCGGCCGACGCGATCGCCGAGGCGCGTGTCTGGCGTAAGCGGCTGGGCGGCGGCTGGCGGCAAGCGGGTGTGCTCGCCGCGGCCGGTCTGTACGCGCTTGGCCACCACGTCGAGCGGCTGGCGGAGGATCATGTCAACGCCCGGACGATCGCCGACCTGATCGCAGCGGCGGACGCTTCGGTGGTGGATCCTGACGCCGTCGAGACCAACATCGTGCTGCTCGACGTGGGGGACCGGGCGGAACGTTTCGTGGCGGAGGCGCGCGCTGCGGGGGTGCTGACCGGCGTCGTCGGGCCCGGCGTCGTCCGCCTCATCACCCATCTCGACGTGTCGGCCGCCGACGCCCGCAAAGCCGGCGAGATCCTCGCCACCATCCTCCACGCCCGACCTAAATGATCATGTGAAGTAGGTTTTCTCGTGCACCCCCATGTCTGCAGGCCTGTTACGGCACGAGAAAACCTACTTCACATGATCATTTAGGGTGCGGACATGGTTGCGGAAGGCGTGGACGGCGGGGGTTGACCACTGGTCGCGGGGCCAGGTGAGTCCGATGGTGCGGGTGACCTTCGGGGTCAGCGGCACCTCGGCGACGCCCGCGGGCGTGCCCGGGTCGAAGTGCGGGAGCAGTGCGACGCCCAGACCGGCGGCGACCAGTCCGCGAACGGTGTCGGACTCCTGTCCTTCGAACGCGATCCGCGGCGTGAATCCGGCGTCCGCACACATCCCATCCATGATCTGCCGAAGGCCATAGCCCGGCTCCAACGTGACGAACTCCTCCTCGGCCAGCTCGGCGAACCGCACCCGGCGCCGCGCCGCGAGCGGATGTGTGTCCGGCACCGAGAGCAGCAGTTCCTGCTCGGTGACCGGGAAACCGGTCAGCCGGGGATCCTCGGCCGGTAACGGCGCCAGCAGAGCCAGATCGACCTCGCCGGCTCGCAACTGGTCGAGCATCTGCTGCCGTGAGCCCTGCACCAGGGTGAAGCGTACGCCGGGATACGAGCGCCGGAAGTCGCGCAGCAGCCGCGGCACCAGGGACCTGCCCAGCAGGTGGAGGAAGCCGAGGACGACGTGACCGGTCTCCGGTGCGACCTCCTCCCGTGCCTGCCGTGCGCCGGCCTGGATCACGGCCAGCGCCTCCGCGGCCGCCTCGGTGAGGATGGTTCCCGCGCGGGTGAGCCGCACGCCGCGGCCTGAAGGTTCGATCAGCGCCGCGCCCAGGGCCGTGCTCGCCGCGGCCAACCGGCGGCTGACGGTCGGCTGTGGCACCTGAAGTGCCTCCGCGGTTCGGGTGATGTTGTGCGTCTCTCTCAGAGCGGCGAGCAGCACGATTCCCGGTGCGATCTTCTCGACCAGCTGCTGGTCAAGGGCGTCGGGCCGAATAGGCATACTTCAGTGTATGGAATAGTGCTGTTTCATGTATTAGACGTATGAGTCGAGGCTCCGTAGCGTCCAAGCTATGGCTTCAGCGACGTCGGCACAGACCCGGTCCGCGAGCGGGCGCATCACGCTCGGCGTCGCCGCCGCCGGCACCTCGTCGTTCGCGCTGCTGTACGCGCCCCAACCGGTACTCGCGCAGCTCGCGGCGGAGTACCGGCTTGATCCGGCGACCGCGTCGCTCGCCGTCAGCGTCGCGACCGGTGCGCTGGCGCTCGCCGTACTGCCGATCGCACTTCTGTCCGAGACGGTCGGCCGGCACCGCACCATCGTCATCTCGCTGCTCGCTTCACTGGTGACCAGCATGGTGCAGCCGCTGGCGCCGACATATGCCGTGCTGCTCGTGCTGCGCGCCGTGCAGGGCGCGGCCATCGCCGGGGTGGCCGGTGTCGGGGCCGCGTACCTGGTGGAGCGGCTCGGACGGTCCGGCGTCGCGGTCGCCGTGGGCGCGATGATCGCCGGAAACACGATCGGCGGAATGCTGGGCCGGCTCTCCGTCGGGTTCAGCGCGGACCTGCTGGGCTGGAGAGGCGCGTTCGGCGTCGTCGCCGGTGTCGCGGCGGGATGCACGGCGCTGAGTCTGGCATCACTTCCGCGGCCGACGACGGAGGGCCGCACGCCGATGTCGCAGCGTGGTGAGCCGGCGTCGGGTCCGCGCCGCCCACACCCACGGTCGCACCTGCTGCGCGCTCTCGGGACTGCCCTGCGCACGCCGGTGTTGCTGCTCCAGTATGCGGTGGCGTTCGTCGGCATGGGGGCGTTCGTCGCGATGTACAACACGATCGGGTTCCGGCTGATCGAGCAGCCGTTCGCGCTGTCCGCCGCCGCGGTGTCGCTGCTCTTCCTCTGCTACGCGCTGGGTGCGGCATCGTCGGTGACGGCCGGCATGCTGGTCGGGCGGGTCGGCCGGCGGCCGGCGTTGGCAGGCGCGTTGCTGACCATGGCCGGCGGCGCGGCGCTCACGCTTCCCGACGCGCTGGCCTGCGTCGTGGCCGGATTCGCGCTGCTGACGGTGGGGTTCTTCGCGGCGCACTCGGTGGCCAACGGCTGGGCCGCCGCAGCCGCCCCGGAACGTGCGCGGGGACAGGTCTCGGGTGTGTACACCACCTCGTACTACCTGGGCAGCAGCGTGCTCGGCACAGCCGGGAGCGCCGTCTTCGCGCACGGGGGATGGGGCTGGCTGATCAGTGCGGTCATCGTCGTCGTCGCCGGCCTCGGTACTGTAGTGGCGGCCGTGGCGGTCGTGGCTGCGCGGTCCTCAGCGCGACCGTGACCGGGTATGCAGGTAATCGCCGACGACGGCGGCCCCCAGCCCGTCCAGGTCCGGCACCACCACACGGCCGCCGCAGCGCCGGGCCAGCAGATCGACGAAGGCCGCCAGGCCGGGATCGTCCCCGAGCCGGAACACCGTCAGCGACGCCCCGATGCCGGCGAGCCGATCGACCTCGGACACGGTCCGTTGCAAGGTCCGCGCGGAGGGCGGGTAGCTGAATTCCGCGTCGCCATCCGGCTCCAGGTGCGCGGTCGGTTCGCCGTCGGTGACCATGAGGACGACGGGCGTGGCGTCCGGGTGGCGGCGCAGATGACGGCCCGCCAACAGCAACGCGTGGTGGGCGTTGGTGCCCTGCTCCCACGCCCCGTCCAGCCCGACCAGCTCGTCGATCTCCACCGACGCGGCGAGCCGGCCGAACGTGATGAGCTGTAGCGCATCGCCGCGAAACCGGGTGGAGATGAGCTGGTGCAGGGCGAGCGCGGTCCGCTTCATCGGTAACCAGCGTCCCTCTTGAACCATCGACCACGACGTGTCCACGCACAGTGCCACCGCGGCCCGGGATCGATGCTCGGTCTCGACCACCTCGACGTCGTCCACGTCGAGCCGTACCGGTCCGGATTCCGCGGACGAGGCGGACTCCGCGGACTTCGCAGAGGACGCGTGCCGCAGCACGGCATTGTGCACCGTGCGGGGCACGTCCCATGGCCGGGAATCGCCGAACTGCCAGGGCACACTGGCGCCGGTCGGCTCTCCGGCGGCGCCGGCCGATTCGGTCCGTCGCTGACCGGTGCGCCCACGCAGCGCGCGGACCACCTCCGCCAGCGCTGTCTCGCCGAGGCGGCGCATCGCCTTCGGCGACAGCCGCAGCGAGCCGTCGGGCGCCCGTTCCAGGATCCCCTGGCGACGGAGTTCGCGTTCCAGCTCCGCGAGCCTGCGGGCGTCCACCACGGAGTCGTCCCCGAGCTGCCGTGCGAGGGCCTCCAGGTCGATGTCCTCCAGGCTGGAGCCCGGATAGGCCTGTCCCAGCTGCTCGGCCAGTTCATCCAACTCGGCGAGATCCGTCATGGCCTGCGCCCCGTCCGCGAATCCGAGCGGTTCGTCTCCGCTGAACTCGCCTGATGAGGTCCAGTCCGCGTCCGGTCGCAGCGCCTGCAACTGCGCGTCCAGGGCGGCGAGCTGCTGTGCCAGCCGCGGATCGCCGAACGCCTGCTGGGAGAGTTCGGCCAGCTCCGCACGCTGCTCGGCCGTCATCGAGTTCAACGCCCGTTGCGCGGCGGCGGCCCGCGCGGCGAGCGTGTCGATCAGCTCGTCGACGTCGCGCGGGTTCTCCGGGAAGAACTCCCCGTGCCGGCGCATGAACTCGTCGAACCGCTCGTCGATGTCGTCCGCGCCTTGGGCGTGGGCACTGAACAGCTCGTTGAGGTCGGTGAGCATGGTCCGCACCCGCTCGGCGTCCTCATCCGAGACGTTGCGCAGGGCGTCCTTCATGCCCTCGAACCGCGAACCCATCAGCTCGCGGCCGAGCAGTTCCTGGATCTGGCGGTAGTTCTCTCGTGCCTGCTCGGAACGCCATCGGTACTCGGCGAGCTGCCGCACGGCCGCCGCGGTCCCGGCGGGCAGCGCGTCCAGTTCGGCCTCCTGCAGTCGGGCGTCGTCGGACGGGTCGGGGAACAGCGCCCGGCGTTCCGCCTCGATCGCCTCGTCGAGCAGCCGCCGCGCCTCCTGGAGTGTCCCGTCCAACCGGTGCCGGCGCAGGATCTCCGCACGACGCTTCCACAACCGCCGGGTCAGCTCGTCCAAGCCGTGGGTGTCGCGGGTGCCACGGCGGAGCAGCTCGTCAAGGGCGGATCGGGGCGAATAGCCCTCCATCACGTCGCGGCCGATGGCATCGACCGCATCTCGCAGATCCACCGGCGGCGCGAGGGGGTCCGGACCGCCGTGCCAGCGCCGGTACAGGTACCGTCCGGGGTCGCTCATGGTCTGTACACCGTCATCGTCCATACACCGCGGTGTCGTCGTCGGAGTCCTTGGCGAGTCGCCGCGCCAGGTACAGCGACTCCAAGGCGAGCTCGACGGCGGCGGCCAGCCGGCCCGGGGGATCGCCGGGACCGGCACCGACTCGTTGCGCCACGTCGTGCAGGACGGGCAACTCGGGCAGATCGGCGAGCAGCGCACCGGCCGGAACCCCGGCACCGGTGGTCACCATGTGACCGTCGGCCACCGCTTGGGCGAGCGGCTCCAGGTCCAGCCCGGCGAACCGGCGCCGCGCGGTGTCGGCGACGGCCAGCCGCAGCATGTGCACAAGCTGTTCGGTCTCCCGCCCCTCCTCGGCGGGTTCGAACTCGACCTTGCCACGCAGCACGTCGGGCACCGTCTCCAGGTCGATGGGACGCGCCACGGCTGGGCTCTCACCGGTGAGCGCGGAACGACGTAGCGCCGCGGCCGCGACCGTCTCCGCGGCCGCGACGGCGAACCGCGCCGAAACGCCCGAGCGGTGGTCGACCGCCGAGGACTCCCGCAAGCGGCGGACGAACGACGCGAGCACCTCCAGCAGCGGTTCGCCGACCTCGGCGACGAGCCGTGCCTCCTGGCGTACCAGATCCACCTCGGCGGAGACATCCAGCGGATAGTGTGTGCGGACCTCGGCACCGAACCGGTCTTTGAGCGGTGTGATGATCCGGCCCCGGTTGGTGTAGTCCTCCGGGTTTGCGGTGGCCACGACCAGCACGTCGAGCGGCAGCCGCAGCGTGTACCCGCGGATCTGGATGTCGCGTTCCTCCATGACGTTGAGCAGCGCCACCTGGATCCGTTCGGCCAGATCCGGAAGCTCGTTGACGGCGACGATGCCCCGGTGCGCCCGAGGAACGAGGCCGAAATGGATGGTCTCGGGGTCGGCCAGGCTGCGGCCCTCGGCGACCTTCACCGGATCGACGTCTCCCACCAGGTCACCGACCGACGTGTCGGGCGTGGCGAGCTTCTCCGAGTAGCGCTCGTCCCGATGGACCCAGCCCACCGGAAGCTCATCGCCCAGCTCCGCGGCCCGCCGGATGGACGCCGGCGTGATCGGCTGCAGCGGATGTTCGTGGAGTTCGGCCCCGGCGATGACGGGCGTCCACTCGTCCAGCAACCCGACGATGGTGCGCAGCAGGCGCGTCTTGCCCTGGCCACGCTCGCCCAGCAGCACGACGTCGTGCGAAGCGAGCAGCGCACGTTCGAGCTGCGGGAGCACCGTGGTGGAGAAGCCGACGATCCCGGGCCACGGATCGCGGCCCTCGCGCAGGGCGCTGATCAGGTTGTCATGGATCTCGGTCTTCACGCTGCGCGGCGGATATCCGGCGGCGCGAAGCTCGCCCACGGTCCGCGGCCTCCGCGGTTCACTTCCAGTCACCCTGTCGAACCTACTGCCGGTACGGGCCGATCGAGAAACCCGGCCGGTCTCGGATCACCGTGGTTCGGGTACCAGAACCGACGTCACGTCGGCGGTGTCACGGTCCAGCAGCGGCGCCAGGCGGCGGATGGCCGAGGCGAGCACGCGGACGTCGGCCCCGGCCAGCGCCTGTGGCCCGTCGCACAATGCGGATTCCGGATCGGGATGCACGTCGATGAGCACACCGTCCGAGCCCACGGCGATCACGGCCCGCGCCAACGGCAGCACCAGGTCGCGACGGCCGCTGGCATGCGTCGGATCGACAACCACCGGAAGGTGTGACAGCCGCTGGACCGTGGGCACGGCCGAGATGTCCAAGGTGGCCGGCGTCGTCGGTTCGAAGGTGCGGATCCCGCGTTCGCACAGCACGATGTTGAGGTTCCCGCGCTGTGCGATGTACTCGGCCGCCATCAGCCACTCTTCGATCGTGGCTTGGATTCCTCGCTTCAGCAGTACGGGTTTACCGGACTGCGCCACCGCGTCGAGCAAGGCGAAGTTCTGCATGTTGCGTGCGCCGACCTGCAGCATGTCCGCCTGCTCGGCGACCGCCTCGACATCGCGAGCGTCGGCGGCCTCGGTCACCACCGGCAGACCGGTCGCCGCTCCCGCCTCGGCCAGCATGTGCAGGCCGGACCGGCCGAGCCCTCGGAAGGTCTCCGCCGACGACCACGGGCGGAAGGTGCCGCCGCGCAGCAACGTGGCACCGGCCGCCTTCGCCAGCTCGGCGGTCTCCAGGATCTGATCCAACGATTCGACGGCGCACGGACCGGCGATGAGGGTGAAGTACTCGGGACCTATCCGCACCTCTGGTCGTCCGCCGGATCCACCGACGACCACCGTGCTGCGACTCGGGAAATGATGGCGGCTCACCAGTTTGTAGGGCGTCGATACGCGTATCACCTCGGCTACTCCGGCCATTCGACGCAGGTTGAGCGCGCGGAACTGTTCCACGTCACCGACCAACCCGATGATCGTGCGACTGACGCCACGACTGACGAACGCTTCGCCGCCGGCTTGACGGACGCGTGCGATGACGGCCTCGACCTGCGCTTCGGTTGCGCCGGGTGCCATCACGACCACCATGGCCGCCTCCTTCCGCCGCAGACGACGTTAGGTCAGATCGGCGCGAAACCGAGTGCCAGGTCCGGTCAGTAAGACGATTGGTTACAGTCCGGTCACTGTTGGCGTCAAGTCCGCGACAGCGGGAACTCGAAGTGCAATCGCAGGAGGTCACGGACGTGCAACGGGCAGATCGCGAGCCGGCTGTCGCAACCCGTCCAGCAACGCGATGTCCGCCGCGTACGCGTCCGGCCCGCCGGGCGTCTCCAGCACGACCGGAAGCCCGGCCACCTCGGGATGGTCGAGTAGTTCGCCGAACGGCTCCGCCCCGATGCGGCCGCTGCCGATGCGCTGATGCCGATCCCGGAAGGAACCGCACACGTCCATCGAATCGTTGGCATGTACGGCGGCGAGCCGGCCCGGTCCCGCCACGCGCACCAGCTCGTCCAGCGCCGCCGCCATGCCACCCGGGGTGGCCAGATCGTGTCCGGCGGCGAAGATGTGGCAGGTATCGAAACAGATCCGCGCCCTCGGGTGCCGGTCCAGCACGTCCAGGTACTCGGCGAGGTCGTCGATGGTCGCACAGAGCGACTGCCCCTGGCCGGCCGTGGGCTCGAGCAGCAGCGCCGGACCGTCGTCGACGCCGTCGAGGATCGGAAACAGCGCCTCACGCACCTGCTTCAGCGCGGCATCGCGGTTGCTCTCGGCCACACAGGAGCCGGTGTGTACGACGACGCCGGCGGCGCCTACGTCTCGCCCGCGCCGCATGGCATGGGTCAGACTGGCGACCGAACGTTCGTACGTCTGCGTCGTGGGGGAGCCGAGGTTGATCAAGTAAGCCGAGTGCACCAGCACCGGCATCTCCAGCTCCTCGGCGGCACCGCGGAACGATGCGCTCACCGCGGGATCGCCCTCGGTGACCGCCCATCCGCGTGGGTTTCCGAGGAAGACCTGGACACTGTCCGCGCCGAGCGCCTTCGCTCGCGCGGGCACGGTCGCCAGCTTGCCGGCCGCGGGCAAGTGGGTGCCGATGAGAGCGCGAGGGGATGTCACGGCTCCGATTGTGACACGTGCGCCGCGCGTCAGAGCACGTACAGGGTGACCGTCGAACCTTCCGGAAGCGTGCCGCCGCGGGGATCCTGCTCCACCACCCACCGGTCCCGGTCACGACGTCCGCCGCCGGGGAAGGTCTCCTCCACGTCCACCTTCAGGCCGGCCTTCTTCAGCATGCGTTCGGCCTCCTTGAGCCGCTCGCCGACCACCTGGGGGACCTCCACCTCGACGACCTCCGGGCCCTTCGACACCACGAGCGAGATTTCGTCTCCGGCGAAACCCTCACCGTCCCGCGGCTCCTGCGAGATCACGGTGCCGGCGGGAGCGTCGTCGGAGAACTGCTCGGTGGAGTCGACCGCGAATCCGGCGTCCTTCAGTGCCTGGACGGCCTCGTCCGCGGGCCGGCCGGTGTAGTCGTCGATCTCGATGGGCTTCGGGCCGCGGCTGATCACCACGTCGATGACCGTCTCGCGGCGGACCTCCTCGCCGGGTTCGAGGTTCTGCGAGATGGCCGTGCCCTTGTCGACATCGGCGCTGTACTCCTCGGAGTACTCGGCCTGCAGGCTGCGGTCCGTCAGCATCTCGTCGATCTGCTCGCGGGTCATCCCGCTCAGATCGGGCACCTCGTAGCGTTCCGGCCCTTGGGAGATGGTCAGCGAGATGGTGCCGCCACGCAGGATCTGCTCGCCGGGAGCAGGATCGGTCTGCAGCACCAGGCCGGCCTCGACCCGCTCCGAGAAGGCCTCGCCGTTTGTCTCGACGCTCAGACCCGCCTCCTCCGCGGCCTGGGCCGCGGCCTCCGGTTCCAGGTTGAGCAGCGACGGTGTGGACGTCCACCGTCCGGCGCCGAACCACCAGGCGGCGACGGTGACGGCGGCGGCCAGCAGCAGCACGAGCAGGAACATGATCGGACCGCGCCACCGGCGTCGGCGGTTCCGGGTCTGCGACCGGCGCTGCGCACGCCCCGGTTCGTCCTCGTCGGCTTCGCGCTGTTGGGTCTGGCCACCGGCGTAACCTGTGCCGGCGTACCCCGTGCCGGCCTCGGGTGGCCGGGGATCGATCACCCGGGTGCGATTCGCGCCGGGCGCGGCGGTCGGCTGCGCAGGCGGGGGCGGGGGAGGCCCTTCGTGGTAGAAGGCGTTGGCCACGTCGATCGCACCGCTGTCGGCGTCCTCGCCGGGCCGCTGTGAGCCGGGGCTGAGCAGGGTGTCGTCGTCGGCGGAATCGTGCGCGGCCGCGCCGTCGCCGGTGTCGTAGTAGAAGGCGTCCGCCACGGCGAACGGGTTCGATCCTTCGCCGTCGACGGAGCCGTCCGATGGTTCGGTGGTGATCGGCCGCGAGCGCAGCGGCGTGATCGCGGACGTGTGCGCGATCGTCTCGTCGCCGCCGCTATCGCCGCTGGCCAGCGCGGCACGGGCGAGCCGCACCGCGGCCAGGAACGAGCCCGCGTCGGCGTATCGACGTGCCGGATCGCGAGAGGTCGCGCGTGCGACGAGCTCATCGACGGCCCGCGGGACCGGTGCCGTTTCCGACGGCGGCGGGACGTCTTCGTCGATGTGTGCACGGACGACGACGAAGTCTGTGGGGCCGGTGTGCGGCGGCTGGCCGGTCAGCATCTCGTAGAGCACGATTCCGGCGGCGTACACGTCCGAGCGCGGGGTGGCGCGTTCGCCGAGCGCCTGTTCCGGCGAGATGTAGCTGACGGTGCCGAGCAGCAGCCCTCGGGTGGTCGTGTTGGACGGGCCGCGGACCGGCCTGGCCAGTCCGAAATCGGCCACCTTGACGCGGCCCTCGTTGCTGATGAGGACGTTCTCCGGCTTGACGTCCCGGTGCACGATTCCCGCCTGGTGCGCGGCTCGCAGCGCCGAGAGCACGGGCTCGATGACGTCGAGGCTCAGCTCCGGATCGAGGCGGCCCCGGTCGTTGAGTACGGCACGAAGCGTGCGGCCCTGGACGAACTCCATCGCCAGGAAGACGGCGCCCTGGTCTTCGCCCTGATCGAAAACGCTGACGATGCTGGGGTCGGAGAGCCGGGCGGCGGACCTGGCCTCGGCGATGAACCGGTCGACGAATGTGTCGTCCGCGGCCAGCTCCGCATGCATCACTTTCAGCGCGACGGTGCGGTCGAGGCGAGTGTCGGTTGCCTGGTAGACCGTGGCCATTCCACCGCGCGCGAGCAGCGAGTCGACGCGGTAGCGGCCGTCCAGGAGGCGGCCGGCCGGGGCGTCGGAGACGGAGAGGTCCACAGATAGGCAGTGTACGGTTTCGGCTGACACACTGGCAGCCCGACACGGTCTGCGCATAATGGAATACGGGCCGGTCGGTCGGACAGCGGGCCTGCGTATGACGGTCGGCGGCCTGCTCGGCGACGCTGTGGCGAAGCCGGATCTCGGACCAGGGTCTGGCATCGTCACGCAGAGCGAGCTAATCTCACCGCCCGTGATGTCATCAAGCGGAGGGCTGTCATGCCTGTGGGTAACACGTTGGCGTACGCGTCGTTCGGTGAGGACGACGGGTCGGTAGATCCGAGCGTGGCCGCAGCGCTGGCTGCGTACGAGCAGGGCGAGGGTGGCCCGGCGGACGTGCTGGCGGCCTTGGCCGGGGGACGCGTGCTGGTCCCGGTCGTCGCCGTCCCGGACTCGGCACACGCGCGGTCCGGCGAAGAGAACGGTGACGAGGCGGAGCGCGCGGCCGCACACGGATCGACCGAAATGGCGGTAGCCAGCACGATCGGTCGCGACGGTCGCCGTGGCCTGCTCGCGTTCACCTGTGTGGAAAGCCTGCGACGGTGGAACCCGCAGGCGCGGCCCGTGCCGGTCTCGACCCGGGCCGCGGCGGAGTCGGCGCTGGCGGACGGCGCCGACGCGCTGGTGATCGATATCGCCGGTCCGGTCCTCTTCTCCGTGGACGCGGAGGGCCTGCGGGCGCTGGCGTCCGGTTACCGTCCCGTGGTGACGTGGGGAGCGAGCTAGGGGACCCGCCCCCGATGTCGTGGCGACCCAGGCACCCTCAGGTGACGTATTCAGCGGTGGACGGGGCCGGTGAATTTCTCGCCGGGGCCGTCGCCGGGAGCGTCCGGGATCGGTGAGGCCTCCCGGAAGGCGAGCTGAAGGCTCTTCAGCCCGTCCCGCAGCGGCGCGGCATGGTGGTGTCCGAGGTGCGGCGTCCCAGCGGTCAGCAGGCCGGCCAACGAATCGATCAGGCTGCGCGCCTCATCCAGGTCGCGGTGGTCCGGAAGGTCCTCGGACAGGCCGAGGTGGACCGCGGCGGCGCTCATCAGGTGGACCGCTGTGGTGGAGATGAGCTCCACGGCCGGAACGTCGGCGATGTCGCGGCTCTGCTGCTGGCCAGAGGCGGGGGAGAGGTCCGGACGGGGAATATCGTCGGAGTGGGAACTGTTCGTCACTCGTGGTAGCCTGTCACACTGACCGATCCGCTTGAGACGGCTGTCCGCAGCCGGACTCAGGTGGAACGCAAGCGGAGACCCTCCCACCCGAACGGCCGCCCTAGGTCGTCGGGTCCAGGTCGGAGCATCGTAGATGCTCATGTGGCAGGCGTGTCATGGCACGGCTGTCACAACGGATGGCCTTCGCTGCGCATGGCGAGGGCCCTTTTTTGTGGTCTTCGCCGTGTGAAGCCAACACACATCTAGTCCCTAGGTAATGAGGAGGACGGCATCAGCGTCGAGCCCCGTATCAATGACCGGATCCGGGTACCCGAGGTCCGGCTCGTCGGCCCGAATGGTGAGCAGGTCGGCATCGTGCGCATCGAGGACGCGCTGCGTCTTGCTGCGGAGGCCGAGCTCGATCTGGTCGAGGTCGCGCCGAGCGCGCGCCCCCCGGTGGCGAAGCTCATGGACTACGGCAAGTACAAGTACGAGTCCGCGATGAAGGCGCGCGAGGCCCGTCGTAATCAGTCGCATGTCCTGATCAAGGAGCAGAAGCTCCGGCCGAAGATCGACACGCACGACTACGAGACGAAGAAGCGCAACGTCGAGCGCTTCTTGGCCGAAGGCGACAAGGTCAAGGTCACGATCATGTTCCGTGGTCGTGAGCAGTCGCGACCCGAGCTTGGTTTCCGGCTGTTGCAGCGGCTGGCGAGTGACGTCGAGGATCTCGGATTCGTCGAGTCCGCGCCGAAGCAGGACGGCCGAAACATGATCATGGTTCTGGGGCCGCACAAGAAGAAGGCTGACGCCAAGGCAGACCGTCAGGCCGCCAAGGCGGAGCAGCAGGCGCAACGTGAGGCGAACGCCGAAGCGGAGCGGGCGGAACGTGCCGCCGGCCGCGCGGCGGCCGAGCGGGAACGGTCGGGGCGCGAGGTTCGGTCCCGGACCGCCGAGAACGAGGAGTAGAGGAGAGTACGGCAACCATGCCGAAGAACAAGACGCACAGCGGTGCCAGCAAGCGGTTCCGCATCACCGGGAGTGGCAAGGTGCTCCGCCAGAAGGCGAACCGTCGTCACTACCTGGAGCACAAGAACACCACCCTCACTCGTCGGCTCGACGGCACCACCGAGGTGTCGAAGGCGGACTCCAAGCGGATCAAGAAGCTTCTCGGCAAGTAGAAGCACCGTTGTCAGCCTGACCGGACGAAGACGAACCCGGCCGCGTGGTGCGGGCCGGAACTAGCAAGGAGTATCAGTGGCACGCGTGAAGCGGGCGGTCAACGCCCACAAGAAACGCCGCGAGACCCTCGAGCGGGCGAGCGGATACCGGGGTCAGCGTTCCCGGATGTACCGGAAGGCCAAGGAGCAGGTCACGCACTCCCTGGTCTATGCCTACCGGGACCGCAAGCAGCGCAAGGGTGACTTCCGCCAGCTCTGGATCACCAGGATCAACGCCGCATCCCGTGCGGAGGGCCTGACCTATAACCGGTTCATCCAGGGGCTGAAGCTGGCTGAGGTCGAGGTGGACCGGAAGATCCTGGCCGATCTCGCGGTGAACGACCCGGCCGCCTTCAAGGCGCTGGTCGAGACGGCTCGTGCCGCACTGCCGGCCGATCGTAACGCTCCAGTCGCCTGAGGTGTCTGCACCAGGGACGTGAGATGAGCGCACTGCCGCTCGATGCGGATCGCGAAAGGGACCTGCGGGATTATCCGGCAGGTCCCTTCTCATGCGTGCCGCCGCGGCGGCTCGGCGGTTCCGCGTGTTGACCCAGCGGTCGGAGCGGATCCGGCGGGCCCGCAAACTCACCCGTCGTGCCGGTCGGGACAAGGCCGGTCTGTTCCTCGCCGAGGGTGCACAAGCCGTGCGCGAGGCTGTACGGTGCGAGTCCGGCCGGGTGGTCGAGGTGTTCGCCACGCCGGCCGCGCTGGACCGGCAGCCGGAGATCGGCGAGATGGCCGCCGCGGCGGAGATTCCGGTCCATCTGGCCGACGACGAGGCGCTCGGCGGCTTGTCCGAGACGGTGACGCCGCAGGGGCTGGTGGCGGTCTGCCGGAGCGTGACCGTCTCGCTCGACGAGCTGTTCGCTCAGGCCGCGGGGCGCGACTCGGGCGCCGACGACGGCGGACCCCGCCTGTTGGCCGTGCTGGCCGACGCCCGGGATCCGGGTAATGCCGGCACGGTGATCCGGTGCGCGGACGCGGCCGGTGCGGACGCGGTGGCGCTGACCGCCGGCTCGGTCGATCCGCAGGGCGGCAAGGCCGTGCGTGCCTCGGCCGGGAGCCTGTTCCATCTGCCCGTCTCGACCGGCGCGTCGGCCGAAGCCATCGCTGACGCCGCGCGAGTGCATGGGATGACGGTGCTGGCGGCCGACGGCGCGGGGGAGCGGGACCTGGACGAGGCGGAGGCGGACGGAACCCTGGCGACCCCCACGGCGTGGCTGTTCGGCAACGAGGCGTGGGGGCTGCCGGCCGAGATCCGGGCGGTCTCCGATGCTGTGGTGCGCGTGCCGATCTACGGCGCGGCCGAGAGCCTCAACCTGGCGACCGCGGCGGCCGTGTGCCTCTACGCCTCGGCGCGCGCCCAGCGTGCCCAGCGTGCCCAGTGAACGTCTCCGCAGCCTTACCTGTCAGGCAGCGTGAAGACGTGTCGGGGCACATGCTTAGGGTGGGTGGATGCCGAACATCGCGACCAATACAACTGTCGACCGCGACGCGCTCCTGGAGTTCATCCGCCCGCGGCACCATGGGGTGCTGTTGACCGTACGGGCCGACGGCACGCCGCAGGGATCTCCGGTGACGTGCGGCGTCGACGACGCGGGCCGGATCGTCGTCTCGACGTACCCGGATCGTGCCAAGGCGGTCAACGTGCGGCGGACACCCCGTGCCAGTGTCGTCATCCTGTCCGACGACTTCGGCGGCGCGTGGGTCCAGGTCGACGGCACGGCCGAGGTTCTGGACATGCCCGATGCGCTGGAGCCGTTGGTCGAGTATTTCCGCAACATCTCCGGCGAGCACCCGGACTGGGACGAATACCGCGACGCCATGCGCCGCCAGGACAAATCCCTCATCCGCGTCACCCCGGAACGCTGGGGTCCGATCGCGACCGGAGGATTCCCCGCCCGGCTGGCGGAGTGACTCACTCATTCGGTCAGCCGGTACGCGCGGATCACCGTCTGTTCGAGCTCGCTCCCGCCGGCGTCGACGACATGCCCGCGTAGCGAAACGAAATCGCTGCCCGCAGGGGCCCGCGGCACCCAGGCGATGAACCCGCCGCGTGCCGGGCGAAGCCGCATCGGCGTCCAGGAGTCGCCGTCGTCGAACGACGCCTCCAGGTCCAGCTCGCGCACTGCCGGATCGGTCCCGTCGGCCCGCTCCACGCTCACGTCCAATCGGAACGGGCGATGAGCGGGTGCCCGGCCGAGTACGTCGACGTCCCCTCGGGTCCGTAACGCCAGCAACGGCAGCCTGCCCGTCGCGTCGTCGGGTCCGGCGTCCACGTTCCATCTGGCCTCCATCCGGGTACCGAGCGCCGACCACCCGACGTCCCGGTTCACACTGGTGGTCAGCTCATATCGGGCGTGGTCCGGCTCGAGCGCGAAGAACCCGCCCGACGGGTCGTCGCTCACCCCGATCACCTCACCGTCCTTGCGTAGCGTCGTCGTCGCCTCTATTCCGTCCCAGCCCGGATAGGTGACATGCCCGGGTGACGACGAGGAGAACGGCGCCAGCGTCACCCAGAGGTGCCCGTACGCGAACGTCGGCCGGGCCACGGGGCCGAGCGGAGCGGCGTTCCAGTGCTTCTCGTAGCGTCGCCCGGCGCGGTAGTCGGGATAGGAATACCGGTCGTAGTCGTCTTCCTGGACGTCGCCGAAGCGCAGTTCGGAGCCCCACCGGATGGACGTGTTCGCGGAGTACAAGTCGATCCGCCGGCCGGGCATCCGCACGTCGTACATCTGTCCCCAGACGAAACCTTCGTCATCGACGGGTGTCGGGTAGGCCAGCAGCCTCGCAGGCTGCTCATCAGGAACACCTTGGCCGTGCAACGTGGTGTCCAGCCGGGCGAGGTCGGAGTCCCGGAACCGGAAGGACGGCTCCGGGATCCGGCCGTTCTCGCTGATGAAGAGCTGGTACCCGCGGGGAAGCCTGTTCCCCGCGACCGGCGAGTCCGCACCCTCCTGCGCGGGTTCCGGCTCGTTCAGCGCTGACTGATATCCGAAGGCGTAGTCGTAGGCGGTGACCTCCGGGGTCGGCGTGGCGTAGAGCTCGAAGGTCTCGATGTCAGTGGCAATCCCGCTGACCAGACGGTAGGTGCTCAGATGCGCGCGGCGGAGGCCAGGCCGGGCGATCGGACTGTCCACAACCGCCTCGATGAGCGAGGCGTCCCGGGCGTCCAGCGAAACCGTCATGTCCCGATCGAGGACGAGTTCCGGACGAGCGGCGAGCGTGAAGCTGTCGGTATCCTCCGTGCCGGCGGTCAGAATGTGGCTGGTCAGGTCATACTGGCCGGCCGGAAGCCGTACCGTCACCGGTCTCCCCGGAACGGGGACGTCGCGCAGTTGCTCGGCCGCGAGGTCGCCGAGTGTGACCGTGGTCCAGGCCGGAGCTCCGGTTCGGTCGACGACCTCGATCGTGAGGTCGTACGCCTCCACCTCCTTGACGACCCCGACGGGTGTGGTGACCGCCGGCAGGTCGTCGCCGGCGGCGTCCCTGGACCGTCCGCTGACCCAACCGCTGTAACCGCCGTCCGGCGCGTCGATCGACGTGTCCGCGGTGACGACGACGTCGGCGCTGCCGCCCGCCGGAACGGTGACGGCCGCGGGTGCGACGCTGAACATGGCCTCCGGGGCCGCGGAGCCGTCGTCGGCGAACGCGGTGACGTCAAGGTCCAGGCTGACCGGCTGGTCACCGGCGTTGCGGTAGGTGAGCGTCTCGGCGATCGGCTCGTCGTCGCTGTGGGGCCAGTCGGTCACACCCAGGCTCAGCGCGGCTGGCGAGGCGACGATGTCCTGTGCGACGGCGCGCGCCGCGTCCACCCGGCCGGCGCCTTGCCGGAAGGCGCCGTGCTTGGGGTGGGGGACGGCGCTGGACAGCAGTGCGGGCACCAACTCGTCGGCGCTCCAGTCCGGATGCTGCTCAGCCAGCAGCGCAGCCACACCGGTGACGTGCGGCGCCGCCATCGACGTCCCGGACAGTCGGGCGTAATGGTCGTCCACGGCGTCGTCCCACAGCGTGTCCGACGCGCGGGCGGCGACGATCGACTCGCCCGGCGCGGTCAGCTCCGGCTTGATCAGGCCGTCGCGCACCCGGGGACCGGTATTGGAGAACCCGCTCAGCTCGCCCTGCTTGTCGACGCTGCCCACGGCGAGCGCGCGGTCGGCCGCCGCCGGAGCCGCGACCGTCTCCGGAAAGGTGCACAGCAACGACGACGGATGATTCCCCGCCGCCGCCACGAACAGGGTGCCGCTCCGCTCGGTCAGCGCGTTCAGCGCCTCCGACAGCGGGTCGGATCCGTCGGTGGCGCAGCCGCCGAGGCTGAGGTTCACCACGTCGGCACCCTGGTCCACGGCCCACTCCATGCCGGCGATGATCCACGACTCCTCGCCCTCTCCGTAGTCGTTGAGGACCTTGCCGATCACCAGGCCCGCATCCGGCGCGACGCCCGCGTACCGGCCATCGGATGCCGCGCCGTCGCCGGCGATGATCGACGCGACGTGGGTTCCGTGGCCGAACCGGTCGGTGGGGTCGTGACCGGGCATGCCCTCGTCGTCCTCGGTGAAATCCGCCGCGCGCACGACCGCGTCGCTGACGTCCGGGTGCCCGGCGTCGATGCCGCTGTCCAGGACGGCGACGAGGACGCCGTCGCCGGTATAGCCGGCGTCCCATGCCGCGGGGGCACCGATTTGGGGGATGCTCTGGTCGAGTGCGGCGCGCACCCGGCCGTCCAGGTGCACGCGCGCGACGCCGGCGTCCAAGACGGCGGCGCCGGGGGCGTCTTCCGAGGGGGTGCCGGCGATCTCGCGCCAGAGCGCGCCGACCGCCTTCTTCGGCGCCGTCACCGCCGCGCCGTGGATACTCGGCAGCGGACGTTCGATCACCGCTCCCGCCCGGGTGAGTGCGGCGGGTGCTGAACGACGAGCCCGGGGAGCGTCGTCGTACTGGACGATCAGCGGCAGCTGCCGGGTCGACGCGTCGTCGTAGCCCTGCGCGAGCAGCCCGGTGATGTCGAACAGCCGCGGGTCGATCCGGCCGGCGGCGATCAGCTCGAGTGCGTCCGCCGGCACCACCCGCAGCCCGCCGTCGGCGGTCTCCTGCTCGGCGAACGCCACACCGGACCGTCCGGATCCGGGCCGTACCTCGACCGCGCGGTGGTCACCCGCCAGGGTCGTGATCGTGACCCGATCGCCGGTCAGCAGCGTCACCGTCTGCCGTTCCGGTGCGGGCGAGGACGCGACCTCGAGATCCGGGCCGGACGTCGAGCCCGAGCCGCCGCCATCGTGCTCCAGCGTCGTCGCCGCCCCGGTCGCGGCCGAGACGCTGAGGGCGACCACAACGGCCATGCCCAAGGCGCCTGCCATCGTGGTGGCTCGTCGTCCGCGCCTCATCTTCCACCTCCGGTGAGAAAACGATCATTACTCTGGAAGATCGCCCACCGGACAGGTCGGTTGCATCGGTGCGTGACCTTTTTGTCTCACTCGTCGTCAGCCACGGTGACCGAGCGGGTGAGCCGCGCGATGAGCGCCGGAGGCGATCGGCCGGGTCGTCCGAGCACGCATGCACCCCGGAGTCGTAGAATCGCGGAGTTGTCCCCCGGTAGATCCGCGACGCAGGTAGCGAGGAAGATGTCCGCGCCCAACAAGCACTACGACCCTGTCGAGGTCACCCCGCTCCACCCCGACGAGGTGGCCCGCATGCGCGACGAAGCGCTCGCGGCCGTCGCCGGGGCCGCCGACCTCGATCAGCTCAAACAGGTCAGACTGGCTCATGTCGGCGACCGCTCGCCGCTCGCGCTGGCCAACCGGGAGATCGGTGCCTTGCCGCCGCAGGCGCGCAAGGAGGCCGGTCAGCGCGTGGGCGCCGCCCGTCGTGAGGTGACCGAGGCGATCGAGGCGCGCGGGCAGGTGCTCGAGGCCGAACGAGACGAGCGGGTGCTGGTCGAGGAATCGGTCGACGTCACGCTCCCGTGGGATCGTGTGCCCCGTGGCGCACGGCATCCGCTGACCACCATCCAGGAGCGCGTCGGCGACGTGTTCGTCGCCATGGGCTGGGAGGTCGCCGAAGGGCCGGAAGTGGAGGCGGAGTGGCTGAACTTCGATGCACTCAACATCGGGCCGGATCACCCCGCGCGGACCATGCAGGACACGTTCTTCGTGGAGTCTGAGGACTCAGGGTTGGTGCTGCGTACCCACACCTCGCCGGTGCAGGCCCGGACCATGCTCACCCGCAAGCCGCCGATCTACGTGGTGTGCCCCGGGCGTACCTTCCGCACCGATGAGCTGGACGCCACCCACACGCCGGTGTTCAGCCAGGTGGAAGGGCTTGCCGTGGACGAGGGCATCACCATGGCGCATCTGAAGGGCACGCTCGACCACTTCGCCTCGGCGATGTTCGGTGAGGGCATCACCACCCGGCTGCGCCCGTCGTACTTCCCGTTCACCGAGCCCAGCGCCGAGATGGACCTGCAGTGCTTCGTCTGCCGCGGAGCGTCGGTGGGGAACCCGGACCGGCCGTGCCGCACGTGCAGTTCGGAAGGGTGGATCGAATGGGGCGGATGCGGCGTGGTCAATCCACGCGTGCTGGTCGCCTGCGGGGTCGATCCCGACCGTTATACCGGATTCGCCTTCGGCATGGGGTTGGAGCGGACCTTGATGTTCCGGCACGGCATCGAAGACATGCATGACATGGTCGAGGGCGACGTGCGCTTCGCCGCTGCGTTCGGGATGGAGGTCTGATGCGCGTCCCCATCTCCTGGCTGCGCGAATACGTCGACCTTCCCCCTGAGGTCTCGGCGCGCGACGTCGCCGACACGTTGATCCAGGCCGGGCTGGAGGTCGAGACCGTCGACCAGGCCGGCGCCGACATCACCGGCCCGCTCGTCGTCGGCCGGGTGCTGGAGTTCACTGAGGAAACCCACAAGAACGGGAAGACGATCCGCTGGTGCTCGGTCGACGTCGGCGATGAGCACAACATCGACCGCAGCGACGAGGGCGCGGCGTCGCCGTCCCGCGGCATCGTGTGCGGGGCGCGCAACTTCTCCGTCGGTGACCTCGTCGTGGTGTCGCTGCCCGGTGCGGTGCTCCCCGGTGGCTTCGAGATCTCCGCACGCAAGACGTACGGCCACGTGTCCGACGGAATGATCTGCTCGGTGCGCGAGCTCGGCATCGGCGACGATCATTCCGGCATCCTGGTTCTCGACGCGGGCGAGGGCGAGCCCGGCGACGACGCGGCGCCGATCCTGCACCTGCGAGACGATGTCCTGGACATCGCCGTCACCCCGGACCGCGGTTACTGCCTGTCCATCCGGGGTGTGGCCCGGGAAGCGGCGATCGCCTACGGGCTGCCGCTGCGGGACCCGGCCGGTGCCCACCAGGTTGCCGAAGACCCCGGTGACGACGGAAGCCACCCGGTACGGACCGACGACGCCGCGCGGTGTCCGGTCTTCGTCGCGCGCACCGTGACCGGATTCGACCCGGCCGCGCCCAGCCCTCGCTGGCTGCAGCGTCGGGTACAGCTCGCCGGAATGCGGCCGATCTCGTTGGCGGTCGACATCACCAACTACGTCATGCTCGAGCTGGGGCAGCCGATCCACGGCTACGATCGCGACCTGCTGCAGGGACCCATCGTGGTGCGCCGTGCCCGCGAGGGCGAGAAACTCACCACGCTTGATGGCGTGGCCCGCACGCTCGACGAGGACGACCTGCTGATCACCGACGACTCTGGACCGATCGGCCTGGCCGGTGTCATGGGCGGCGGCACCACCGAGCTCGGTGATGCCACGACGTCGGTGGTGATCGAGGCGGCGAACTTCGAGGCGACCGGGATAGCCCGCACCGCCCGCCGGCACAAGCTGCCCAGCGAGGCGTCCCGGCGCTTCGAGCGAGGCGTGGACCCGGCGTTGCCGGTTGTGGCCGCCACCCGCGTGGCCGAGCTGCTGGTGGAGCTGGGCGGGGCGACACTCGAGCCCGGTGTCACCATGGTGGGGGCCGTCCCGACGCCGCCCGCGATCGAGCTCGATGCTCAGTTGCCCAGCCGGATCGTCGGCGTGGAGTACGCGGACGACGAGGTGCGCGGCCTGTTGACGGCGATCGGGTGCGAGGTCACCGAGCCGGCCACGGGACGGCTGAGCGTGGTGCCGCCCACCTGGCGACCGGACCTGACCGATCCGTTCGACCTGGTGGAAGAGGTCGCCCGGCTGCACGGTTACAACGCGGTGCCGTCGGTGCTGCCGACCGCCCCGGCCGGGCGCGGGTACACGGCGGTGCAGCGGGTACGACGCCGCGTGGAGCGCGCCGTCGCCGCGGCCGGCTATGTGGAGGCGCCGTCGTATCCGTTCGTCGGCGAAGCCGAGTTCGACGCGCTGGGCATCCCAGCGGACGACGACCGTCGCCGCGCGGTGCGGCTGGCCAACCCCATCTCGGACGAGCAGCCGCTGCTGCGGACCACCCTGTTGCCGGGCCTGCTGGCCACGCTGCGGCGCAACGTCGGACGCGGCACGACGGACGTGGCCGTCTTCGAATCCGGCCTGGTGTTCCGGCTCCCGCCCGGAGAAGACGCGCCGAGCGTCCCGCCGAGGCTTCCGGTCGACCGGCGGCCCACCGACGAGGAGCTGGCGGCACTCGAAGCCGCCGTGCCGAACCAGCCGCGACGGATCGCGGTGGCGCTGGCCGGTGACCGCGAGCCAGCCGGCTGGTGGGGGCCGGGACAGCCGGCATCCTGGGCGGACGCGATCCAGGCGGGCCGGGTGGTGGCGGAGGCGGCCGGCGTCGAACTCCGGGTGGAGAAGGACGACCACGCCCCGTGGCACCCGGGCCGGTGCGCGGCGCTGTACGCCGGTGATGCTCTGGTCGGCCACGCCGGTGAGCTGCATCCGCGGGTGGTGAAGGCGCTCGGCCTTCCGGAGCGCACGGCCGTCATGGAGATCGAGCTGGACCGGCTGCCGACCACGGACGAACCGGTCCCGGCGCCGGACGTGTCGACCTATCCGGTGGCGACGCAGGACGTGGCGCTCGTGGTGGACGAGTCCGTGCCGGCCGCCGCGGTCCAGGCCGCATTGGCCGACGGTGCGGGGGGCCTGCTCGAATCGGTGCGGCTGTTCGATGTCTACAGCGGGGCGCAGGTGGGTGAGGGCCGGAAGTCCCTGGCGTATGCGCTGAGATTCCGGGCACCGGACCGCACGCTGACCGTCGAGGAGACCACGGCCGCCCGGGACTCGGCGGTGGCCGAGGCGCAGCGTCGTACCGGCGCCGTGCTGCGCGGCGGATCCTGAGCCCGCGGGAACCGTCTACCAGTGGGAGTGTGACGTGCGTCGGCGCCGGTTTCTCGCCGCGAGCGCTGCCCTTGTTCCGGTCGCAGGCTGTGCTGTTGCGGATCGGGTACGGCCGTCGTCGTCCGGAACCTCGACCCCGGCACCCGAACGCGGGCGCGGAGACGATGCGGCATGGCCGTCGGATGTGGAGCCGTCGCCGACGGTCGTGGTCGAGGAGCCGACCGCCGATGTCATGGAACCGACCGTTGACATCGCGGAGCCGACGACGAGGCCGAGCGTCGACCCGGCCGGGTATCCGGCCGCCGCGGGCGAGTGGGGCGAGAACGTGACCGGCGTCAAAACCCGGATGGCGACGGATCGGCGGGCGGTCGCTTTGACCTTCGACGCCTGCGGCGGCAGCTCGGGCAGTGGCTACGACGAGGCGCTGATCGAGTTCCTACTGACGGAGGAGGTCCCCGCGACGCTGTTCTTCAACCAGCGCTGGATCGACGCCAACGAGCGTACTTTTGACCGGCTGGCCCAGGAAGAACTGTTCGGCATCGCCAACCACGGCACCGCGCATCGCCCGCTGTCCGTCGAGGGCAAGAGTGCGTACGGGATCACGGGCACGGACAGTCCGGCGTCGGCGATCGACGAGGTGATGACCTGCCAGGAAGCCATCCGTCGGCGTACCGGGCGGTCCCCGGCGTTCTTCCGGTCGGGCACCGCCTACTACGACGAGGTCGCCGTCCGGATCGCCAACGATCTCGGGCTCGAGGTGGTGAACTACGACGTGTTGGGCGATGCGGGCGCGACCTTCACCAGTACCCAGGTCGCGGAAGCGCTGGGCACCGCCCGGGCCGGATCGATCGCGCTGTTGCATATGAACCATCCCGGCAGCGGGACGGCCCGCGGCGTGATGGCGGCCGTGCCGGAACTTCGCGCGCGCGGCTTCGAATTCGTCCGTCTCGGCGAGTACCCGTTGGCCTGACCGCACGCCATCGCCGAGTCCCAGCCCGGACGTCGTCATGGAGGAGTCTGACATGGAGAACCCACCCGTGGTACCGGCTGCCCGTACGGCGCTCATCACCGGTGCCAGCCGCGGAATCGGACGGTCGCTGGCGCTCGGGCTCGCCGAGCACGGAGTGGCCGTCGGGCTGCTCGCACGTGATCAGGACCGTCTGGACGAGGTGGCGGCGGAGTGCCGGGAGCGCGGCGTCGCGGCGGTCGGAGTCACCGCCGACGTGGTCGACCGAGCCGCCGTGGAGCGCGCCGTGCGCACCGTCGCCGACGCGCTCGGTGGTATCGACCTGCTGGTGAACAACGCGGGTGTGATCGAGCCGGGGGACGCGGACTTCGTCGCCGCCGACGTCGAGGAGACCTGGCGCGTGGTGGAGGTGAACGTCCGGGGGCCGATCCTGGTGACGCACGCGACGTTGCGCACGATGCTGGAGGCCGGCGGTGGCCGCATCGTCAACCTCAACAGCGGAGCCGGATACAAGGCCATGACGTCGTATACCGGTTACACGGTCAGCAAGGGGGCGCTGGCCCGGCTCACGACTCAGCTCGACGCGCAGTACCGGGTCCGTGGCGTGTTCGTCTTCGACCTGGCGCCCGGTCATGTCAAGACCGACATGACCACGCCGATGCCGATGCACGCCGGGCGCACCGACTGGACCGACCCGGAGGAGGTGGCCGCCATGGTCACCGCCATCGGTGACGGGCGGCTGGACGAGCTCGCCGGGCGCTACTTCCGGGCCGGCACCGACACGGTGGAGTCGCTGCTGGAGCAGAAGGCGGCGATTCTCGACGCGAACGCCCGCGTCCTGACCCTCGCGCCGATCGACGCCGACGACCCGGTCGCCTGAATGAGTCGGCGGACCGTTCACTCACCCGGCTTCTTGAGCATCAGTTGCGCGTGCGCCCTCATATCGGGGACTTCAGCGCAACCGACGCTCAAGAAGCCGGGTGGCGGTGAGGCCGGTGGGACGGGTCAGCCGGCGCTGGCGAGGTTGGAGCTGAGTTCGTCGGCGAAGCCTTCCGCGCCGTCCTGCGGGCTCATCCGCTCGAACAAGATCTCACTGGCGTACCGCTGGAAGACCTGCTGCGTGTCGGCGGCGCCCACCGGCGGGGGAGCCGGAGCGTCGCCGATCTCGTCCGCGATGTCTTCGATATACGCCACGGCCTGGGCATCCGCTTCCGAGAGCTGGTCCGTGATGGCCTCCCGGATCGCGCCGTTCGGCGGGACGGCGCGCTCGGCGAGCAGGATCTCGCCCGCTTCCTGGCTGTTGACGATGAAGTCGAGGAACATCGCCGCTTCTTCGGGATGCTCGGTCCTCGACGACACCGACCAGAACATCGACGACTTGTAGAACGCGCCGTTCTCCGTGGACGACCCCGTCTGGCTCGGCATGCGCAACAGCACCATCTCCTCACCGGACGCTTCGGTGTAGGCATGCAGCTGGTTACTCCAGGCGAAGCCCATGGCGACCTTGTTGGTCGCGAGGAGGTTCTGGTCGAGTGCGATGGTGAAGTCCTCCACCGTGCTGGACGCCGGGGGGACGGCGCCCGTCTCCTGCATCGCGAGCGTGGGCTCGAAGAACGACGCGAGCGTCTCCGGGCTGAACGCGATGTCGTTTTCGCTGTACAGCGACTCGCCGTGCTGTCGTGCCCAGATGGTGAACAGGGACTCGTTCTGGCCGAATGCCGCCGAGCCGTACACGCCGTCGGGGGTGTTGTCGGTGATCTCGGCGGCGAGTTCGGCGTATTCCTCCCATGTCCACGTCTCGTCGTCGGGAAGCTCGACGCCCGCCTCGTCGAAGATGGACTGATTCGCGAAGATCGACAGCGAGTTCACCCCGGCGGAGAGGCCGTAGAGCCCTCCGTCGAATTCGCCGGTGGCGAGGGTCGCCTCGTCATAGGCGGAGGTGTCGAGCGCCTCCTCTGCCGACAGGTCCAGCAACGCGTTCCGGCCCGCGTATTCGCGCAGGTAGAGCTCGTCCATCTGGATGATGTCCGGTGCGTCGTTCGCCGCGACCTGGGTGGCGAGCTTGTCCCAGTAGGTGGACCACTCGCCGAACTCGGGCTCGATGGTGATGTTGGGATGCTCGGCTTCGAAGGCGTCGATCATCTCCTGTGTCGCCTGGTGCCGGACATCTGAGCCCCACCAGGTGAACCGCAAGGTGACGTCTTCGCCCTCGCCTGGAGACGACGTGTCGTCCGATCCTCCGCATGCGGCGAGCAGGACCGCCGTCCCGGCGAGTCCGGCGGCAGCGGTCAGGAGGAACCTTCGCCTGCCGGCACGGGCGGCCAGCCAGGAGGACGTCGTGTGTTCCATGGAGATCTCCTTCGATCCGCGGACGCCGCGACCGGCATCGGACGCGGCGTCGGATGCAGGGCAGCGTGGTCGCCGTTGGTCTGCCAAAGCTAGGAAACCGCTTTCTGATTGTCAAGGCGTCTCGATGCGAAAGATTCGCCGGTCCTATCTGCCCTGGTCAGCTGCGCGGGTATCGGGCCCAGAGCGGGCCTTTGGCCTAGACCTCTTGTCCGGATACTTGTACGTTGAAGTTTCCGACCGAGCGAGCTCATGGAGCGTGATCCGTGTCTGTTCAGACCGAACCCGGCCGGCAACCTGAACGGCTGCGCTCCAAGCAGTCCATCGCCGCCGGCCTCCTCGTGGCGGCACTGGTCGCTGCCGGCGCCGTCAACCTCGCCACCGACCAGCCGCGGTGGTGGGGACTGCTGCCGATCGTGGTCTACGTCGTTCTGGTCGTCCTCGAGATCAACGTCGTGCTGGCCACCGGGGCGGCGGTGGTGATCGGGTTTGTGCTGACCGGAACCGGTCCACTGGCGATGGGCACGATGATGTCCGAATCGCTCGGCTCCTTCATCGCGGTCATCGGGCTGATCATCATGCTGGGCGCCGGGCTCGGGCGGATCGCCGCCGATACAGGAGCCGCGCAGACCCTGGTCCGTATGCTCCTGAACCGCGTCGGCGTGGACAGCCCGGTGCGGATCCAGGTCGGCATCATGCTGGCGTCCACCGTGCTGGTCGGCGCCCTCGGGACGCTGGCGGGCGCGAACGCGATCCTGGCGCCGATCGTCATCCCGGTCGCCGCCGCGGTCTCGCGTAGCCGGCCGTCGGTGGCCGCCATGCTGCACGCGGGAGGTGCGGCCGGACTGATCATCGGCCCGTTCACCCCGCCCGTGGTGACCATCACGGGCGCGGCCGACATCAGCTACCTGCAATACCTGTTCTCTGCCGGTCTTCCGATGGCTGTGGTGACCTGGGCGACCGGCTTCGCGATGGCGCGCTTCATTCAGCGACGCACCGCCGAGACGGATCAGTACTCGGCCGAGGAGCTCGCCGGGATGGCCCGGAACGACGGCGCGTCCGGCGGTACACCCAGCAGGACGCCCGGCGCCACGCCCGGCGGCACGTTGGTCGCCACGGCGCGGGAACGCCGGGCGGCCGTGGCGTTCATCGGCACGATCGTGGCGATGGCCGTGCTCGGCGTGATCCTGGAAGCCGGTTTCGCGTACGCGATCGTCGTCATGATCGTCACGGCGATCGTGACCGCCCTCGCCGGCGGGATGCGCCCGGCCGATGCGCTGACGTCCTTCTACACCGGCGCCGCCCAGTTGCTCTGGCTGTTCTTCCTGTTCTGGCTGTTCAACCCGTTGCTGATCATGCTGGAACAGTCCGGCGCGTATGAGGCGATGCTGGAATCGCTGCAGCCGACCCTGGAGTCCGTCGGTGCCTGGCCGTTCCTGATGATCGCGCTGGTCATCGGCTGGGTCGGCGTGGCCGGTGCCGCCGTCGCCCAGGTGGTGCTCATCAACGACCTGCTCTGGCCGCTGGCCGCCACGCTCGGGATCCCGTCCACGGCGTGGTCCGCCGCACTGCTCGGCGGCAGCCAGATCGACTGGTTCGGCCCCTTCCCGAACGCGGACATGATCGGTCAGATGGGACTGGCTCGCTCGTCGAACCTGCGCATGATGCTGTTCAACGGCTGGGCCATCATGGCCGCCAACCTCGTGCTGTTCGCCGTCCTGTTCACGGTGCTGCTGTGAGCGGGGCGGGCTGGACGGACGCGGTAGCGGGACGGCTACAGGGCATCCTTCGGGATCTCGCCGCCTCGTCGGGCGGCACCTGGTCGTTCACCGTGCGGGAGGACGGCCGCACGGTGGCGACGGTCGACGGCGACCTGGAGGTCCGCGCGGCCAGCACCATCAAGGTGCCGCTGCTGATCCTGGCGTTGCAGGACGTCGCCGCGGGACGACGTGCCTTGGACGAGATGCTGCCGGTGCCCGCCGAACGCGTCGGCGGCGCGGGGGTGTTGAAGCTGATGCCCTCCGTGCGTGCGCTCCCGCTGGTCGAGGCGCTCGAGCTGATGATCGGCGTCAGCGACAACAACGCCGCCAACATGGTGATCGACATGCTCGGCGTCGACGAGGCGGCCGGACGCATCACGGCGCTGGGGGCGACCGGCACCCGGCTGGAACGTCGACTGTACGACGTGGAGGCGATGCGGGCCGGACGAGACAACGTGACCACGGCCGACGACCAGGCGTTGTTCCTCGACCTCCTGACCGGCCCCGATCCTGACGTCGGTCCGGGTCCCGGTGCCGCTCCTCCGGCCGGCCGCCCCGGCATTGAAGCCGGCTCTGGCGCACGCGGGTTCGTCCTTCCGCCCGAACTGCGACAGCTGGCGTTGGACATTCTCGGCCGGCAGCAGATCAACGATCGCATCCCCGCCGCGCTCGGCCCGGATGTGGTGTGCAGGCACAAGACGGGCGAGCTGGAGCGGATCCGGCACGATGTCGGGATCCTCGAGTTCGACGGGCGCAGCGTCGTGCTGGCGGCGCTGGGGACCGAGCTGGATGATCCGGCGTCACGATCCGCCGGCAGCCTCGCCGCCGCCACGGTGATCGCGACGGCCGCCCGCGCCGTCGTCGACGTGGCGCGGTCGTCGAGCACGGTCTCTTGACAGAATCTGACCCATAGCCTGGACGATGTCGAGTTGTTCGAGTCGTCCGAGTCGGCTCGGTGTTTCGGAGAGGTGCGCGTGAACGAGTTCGATGTAGTGATCCGTGGCGGGACCGTCGTCGACGGTACAGGTGGCGAGCCCTTCGCCGCGGACGTCGGCATCGCGGGCGGCGTGGTGCGGCACGTCGGGAACGGGCGGATCTCCGGGCGTCGAGAGATCGACGCGGGCCGGCAGGTCGTCGCGCCGGGCTTCATCGACCTGCACTCGCACGCCGACTTCACCATCGAGGGCTGGCCCGCCGCCACCACGCAGCTGTACCAGGGTGTGACCACGCTGCTGACGGGTAACTGCGGTTTCTCACCGTTCCCGGTGACCGACCTGGACGCGGCGAAGGCGGCGTCGGCATTTCTGGCGCCCGAGCTGACCTGGAGCTGGATCGAGCACGCCGGATTCTCCACCGTGGTCGACACCGCCCGCCCCGCGGTGAACATCGCGCCGCAGATCGGGCATTCGTCGTTGCGGCTGGCGGCGATGGGCGGAGCGGAGCGCGAGGCGGACGAGACCGACCTGGAGCGGATGTCGGCGATGCTGAGCGCGGCCGCCGGGTCGGGCGCGCATGGATTCTCCACCGGCCTGATCTACGCCCCGGGCACCTACGCGGACGAGCACGAGGTGCGTCGGCTGGTCACGGTGGCCGGCCGCGCGGGTCTGCTGTACTCCACGCACATCCGCAATGAGTCGGATCGGCTGCACGAGGCCATCGCCGAGGCGATCCGGGTGGCCGAGGCGGGTGGGGCTCGGCTGCAGATTTCGCACCTGAAGGCGGCCGGTCCGAAGAACCATGGCGCGGTCAGCGGCGCGCTGGAGCTGATCGACGACGCGGCCGAGCGGGGCCTGGACGTGGCGGCGGACGTCTACCCGTACACCGCGTCCAGCACGACCCTGACCACCCGGCTGCCGTCCTGGGCGTTGGACGGCGGTACGGCGGCGTTGCTGCGCCGCCTTGCGGATCCGGTGGAGCGCGAGCGGATCGCCGATGACCTGCGACGCGGCGCCGAGTCGAACCTCGACCCGTCGAAGGTGGTCATCGCCGAGATCGGGCCCGGCCGGTATGCGGATGCCGCCGGGTCGAGCCTGGCCGAGCTCGCGGACCGCGACGGGACCGACGCCGCCGAGGTCACCCTGCGGATCCTGGAGGAGCACGACGCGGCCGTCGCCGTCGTCATGCATGGCATGAGCGCCGACGATGTGGAGACGGTGCTGCGCCATCCTCGGGTCGCGGTCGCCAGCGACGGCTGGGTGATGCGGCCGACCGGCGACGGGATGCCGCACCCCCGCAACTTCGGCACGTTTCCCCGGGTGCTCGGCCACTACGTGCGGGAACGCGGCGTGCTCACGCTCGCCGACGCGGTGCGGAAGATGACGTCGCTTCCGGCATCGCGGCTCGGACTGGCCGATCGGGGCGTCGTCCGTGCGGGCGCGGTGGCGGACCTCGTCGTGTTCGATCCGGACACCGTGGCGGACCGCTCCACGTTCGCCGATCCGTGGCAGCTGTCCACCGGGTTCAGCGCGGTGCTCGTCGGCGGCCAGGTCGCGTTCGACGACGGCGAGCCCACCAGCACCCGTGCCGGCCGTGTCCTCCGGCGCTGAGAATCGTCCGCCCGGTGGTGAGCGGGCTAGATCCACCCGGTGCGGCGACGCACCCAGGCGAGGGTCGAGGTGTGCTGGGCGCGCTGGAACTGTCGCAGCGTAGGCAGGCCGGGCGGGTCAGGCCGTCGTGAGAACGCACCGAAGAACCCGCACAAGCCGGCGATGAACGCCGTCACGTGGTCCGGGTCGACGTCCGCCGACAACGGATGCCGGCGAATGTGCGGCTCCGGGTCGTGACCGTGGAGAGCGGCGTTGACCATCAGGATCACCGTGTCGATCCACGCGGCCCCGCGGCATGCGTGTGCCCAATCGACGAACCAGACGCGATCGTCGTCGAGCAGGATGTTGTCGGTGCGCAGATCCAAGTGGACGAGCGTGTCTCCGGCGAGGTGGTGCAGCGCCGATTCGGCGAGGTCGGCGAGCCGGTCGAGATGGCGTCGCTCCCAGGGATCCAGGTCCTCCGGCGGCTCGTCGGCGATGTCGCGGTAGCCATGCATGATGGTGGCGAGTTGCTCGTCGGCGGGTGGCGCCGTCTCGACGGGGCAGGGCGTGAGCGCCCGGGAGAGGTCCGTCACCGCGTGCACGACCCGGTCCAGTTCGTCGTGCCGCCACGGGACATGCGGCATCCTTCCATCGATCTCGTCGAAGACCAGCGCCACCCAGTCGCCGTCGTCGTATGTGGCGAGCAGCGCCGGGATGGTTCCGGTGTCCGGGAGCCGCCCGGCTATCGAGGCCTCGGACCGGTACATCCCGGGCGTCAGCGGATTGAGCGACGTGCCTGCCGCTTTGACGAAAGCGCGCGTCCCGTCCGCGCATCGGACCCGTACCGCAAGGCCCGGAGAGAAGCCGCCGTGCTGGCCGACGGTATCGACGACGGGCGCACCGAGCAGGTCCTCGATGCCCGCGCGGACATGTTCGGGTACGTCGGCCCACACCGCTCGTACGCCGGTGGTCGGGATCTGCACACTGTCAGGCGTCACCGCAATATGGTCGACGTCCGGCCGGCGCGTCGGCAAACGGTTTTCCGTCTCGACACACCCGTTGCGCACGAGCGCTTCCGGTGTCGGCGCCGGCAAGGGGGTGCGCTGGCTGGCCGGGCACCACGGTTGCATGATCATGCGTAGTCGTGCATACTCATGTGCATGGTCATGTCGGTCGCGGTAGCAGGAGCCAGCGGATACGCGGGCGGTGAGCTGCTACGCCTGTTGTCGACCCACCCGGAGTTCGAGGTCGGGGCGGTCACGGCCCACTCGAGCGCCGGTGCCCCGCTCGGCCGGCATCACCCGCACCTGACGCCGCTCGCGGACCGCATCATCGAGCCGACCACCGCCGACGTCCTGGCCGGGCACGACGTCGTCGCACTCGCGCTGCCGCACGGCGCCAGCGGTGAGATCGCCGCTCAGCTGCCGGACGGAACGCTGGTGCTCGACTGCGGCGCCGACCACCGACTCACCGACCCGGAGGCCTGGCAGCTGTTCTACGGCACCGAGCACTCCGGCAGCTGGCCGTACGGGCTGCCCGAACTGATCCACGCCGACGGCTCGAAGCAGCGAGACAGGCTTGGCGGCGTCACCCGCGTCGCCGTCCCCGGGTGCAACGTCACCGCGGTGACCCTCGCCCTGGCCCCAGGGCTGGCCGCCGGGGTGATCGCTCCGGACGACATCGTCGCCGTGCTGGCCAACGGACCCTCCGGGGCCGGCAAGTCCCCGAAGACCCACCTGCTGGCCAGCGAGATCATGGGCGCCGCCAGCCCGTACGGCGTCGGTGGCGTGCACCGGCACATCCCCGAGATCGAGCAGAACCTGTCCCTGGCGGCCGATGCGCCGGTCAGCCTCTCGTTCACGCCGACGCTGGTGCCGATGAGCCGGGGCATCCTGGCGACCGTGACCGCGAAACTCGCCGGCGGCGGCATCACGACCGGGGACGTCCGCAGCGCCTGGGAGAAGGCGTACGCCGACGAGCCGTTCGTCCACCTGCTCCCGGACGGTCAATGGCCGACGACGGCGGGCACCCTCGGCGCGAACACCGCGCACATCCAGGTCACCGTCGACGAACGCGCCGGACGGGTGGTCGCCGTCGCCGCGATCGACAACCTCGCCAAGGGCACTGCGGGCGCCGCCGTGCAATGCGCCAACCTCGCGCTCGGCCTGCCGGAGACACTCGGCCTCCCGACCATGGGAGTAGCGCCGTGAGGACGACGATCACGCACGGAATCGGTATGGCAGGGGGTGTGCGCGGCCGACGACGACGCCGACGAACGGCGCTCGTCATCGCACCCAGCACACGTTCCCACGCGCACCGATAGAAGGAGCGATCCGCCATGTCCGTCACCGCAGCCGCGGGTTTCCGTGCCGCCGGCGTCACCGCCGGGCTGAAACCCAGCGGCAAACCCGACGTCGCGCTGGTCGTCAATGACGGCCCGCTGCACACCGCCGCCGCCGTGTTCACCACCAACCGTTGCAAGGCCAACCCGGTTCTCTGGTCCGAGCGCACGGTCGCCGACGGCAAGCTGGAGGCCGTCGTGCTGAACTCCGGCGGCGCCAACTGTTACAACGGTCCGGAGGGTTTTCAGACCACGCACGCCAGCGCTGAACTGGTCGCCGAGTTGCTCGGCGGGGGAGCGATCGACGTCGCGGTCTGCTCCACCGGCCTGATCGGCACCCTGCTGGACCGGCCGCTGCTGGAGGACGGTATCCGCGCGGCCGTCGGCGAGCTCGCCGCCGACGGCGGATCCGCGGCCGCCACCGCCATCATGACCACCGACACCAGGCGCAAGGAGGCGGTCGTGCACGGCGGCGACGCCGACGGCGGCTGGACGGTGGGCGGCATGGCCAAGGGCGCGGGGATGCTGGCCCCCGGCCTGGCGACCATGCTCGTCGTCATCACGACGGACGCGGTCGCCGAGCGGGACACGCTGGACGCGGCCCTGCGGCAGGCCACCCGGACGACGTTCGACCGGCTGGACACCGACGGCTGCATGTCCACCAACGACACGGTCATCCTGATGGCCAGCGGTGCCTCCGGCGTCGAGCCGGACAGCGCGGAGCTGGCCGCCGCCGTGCAGCAGGCCTGCGCCGACCTGACCCGTCAGCTGTGGACCGACGCCGAAGGCGCGCACCACGACATCGAGATCACGGTGGCCGGCGCCGAGAGCGAGGAGGACGCCGTCGCGGTCGGCCGGGCGGTCGCGCGCAGCAACCTGTTCAAGGCGGCGGTGTTCGGCGACGACCCGAACTGGGGACGGGTTCTGGCCGCGGTCGGGACGACAGATGCGGTCTTCGAGCCGGACCGGATCGACATCGCCATCAACGGCGTGACGGTCTGCCGGTCCGGCGGGACCAAAGCCGGCGATCCCGCCGAGAACGTCGACATGTCCGCCCGGCACGTCGCCGTGGAGATCGACCTCGGTGCCGGCGCGGCGACGGCCACCGTCCTCACCAGCGACCTGACACACGACTACGTCCACGAGAACTCGGCGTACTCGACATGACCCACACCACACGGAGAGAAGTTCACCATGTCGCGGGTTCACATCGCGTCGGTCGGTCGACGGTGGGCGAGGCGACCATGACCGCACAGCATGAGGCGCTGGCCAAGGCGGGCGTGCTGGTCGAGGCGCTGCCGTGGATGAAGCGGTTCCACGGCAAGATCGTCGTGGTCAAGTACGGCGGCAATGCGATGGTCGACGACAAACTCAAGCGCGCCTTCGCCGATGACATCGTCTTCCTCCGGCTCGCCGGCTTGAAGCCCGTCGTCGTGCACGGCGGCGGTCCGCAGATCTCGGCGATGCTGAACAAGCTCGACATCGCCAGCGAGTTCCGCGGTGGCCTGCGGGTCACCACGGCGGAGGCGATGGACGTCGTCCGGATGGTCCTGGTCGGCCAGGTGGGTCGTGAACTGGTCGGCCTGATCAACGCGCACGGCCCGTTCGCGGTCGGACTCTCCGGTGAGGACGCGGGTCTGTTCACCGCCGAAAGGCAGGCGGCCATCGTCGACGGCGAGGAGGTCGACATCGGGCTGGTCGGAGATGTGGCCGAGGTCAACGCCGACGCCGTCATCGACCTGATCGAGGCTGGCCGGATCCCGGTGGTGTCCTCCGTGGCGCCGGACACCGACGGCGTGGTGCACAACGTCAACGCCGACACCGCCGCCGCGGCGCTCGCGGTCGCCCTGCACGCGGAGAAACTCGTCGTCCTCACCGACGTCGAAGGGCTGTACAGGAATTGGCCCGGTAGCGCGGGGTCATCGGCGAGCTCGGCGCAGGAGCACGTCTCGCCCGACATCATCAAGGAGATCACCGCCCGCGAGCTGGCCGAGCTGGTGCCGAGCCTCGACTCCGGCATGGTGCCGAAGATGCGGGCCTGCCTGCGCGCGGTGGACGGCGGCGTCCCGGAGGCCACCGTCATCGACGGGCGGCTGCCCAACTCGCTGCTGCTCGAGGTCTTCACCGACGAGGGAGTAGGAACCATGGTGGTGCCGTCATGAACGACACCCACGTCGATGTCGCCGAACCGGACCAGCGCGCCGCGTCGCCGGCCGAGTTGTCGGGGCTGACCGGCGGGGCGCCGCTGGCCTCGGATACCTGGCTGGACCGCTACAGCGGCGCCCTGATGAACACCTTCGGGCGGCCGCAGCGGGTGCTGGTCCGCGGTGAGGGCTGCTATGTATGGGACGCCGACGGCCGCCGCTACCTGGACATGCTCGGTGGGCTCGCCGTCAATGCGCTCGGGCATGCGCATCCGCTGCTGGTGTCCGCGGTGACCTCGCAGCTGGCCACGCTGGGGCACGTGTCGAACTTCTTCGCCTCGCCGCCGCAGATCGCACTCGCCGAGCGGCTGCTGGAGCTGCTCGGCGTCTCCGACGGGAAGGGCGCCGCCGGTCGCGTGTTCTTCACCAATTCCGGCACGGAGGCGAACGAGGCGGCGTTCAAGATCGCGCGGAAGACCGGGCGGACGAAGATCGTCGCCACCGACGGCGGCTTCCACGGCCGCACCATGGGCGCGCTCGCGCTGACCGGCAAGCCGTCGATCCGGGAGCCGTTCGAGCCGTTGCCGGCCGGCGTCGTGCACGTCCCGTTCGGCGACGCCGAGGCGTTGCGGACCGCGGTCGACGACGAGACCGCCGCCGTCGTCCTGGAGCCCGTGCAGGGTGAGGCGGGGGTCGTACCCGCACCGGCCGGTTACCTGGCGGCGGCCCGGGAGATCGCGACGCGGCACGGTGCACTGCTGATCATCGACGAGGTCCAGACCGGCATCGGCCGCACCGGGGCCTGGTTCGCGCACGCCGCGGACGGCATCGTGCCGGATGTGGTGACGGTGGCCAAGGGTCTCGGCGGCGGCATCCCGATCGGCGCGTGCATCGCCGTCGGCGATACCGCGGAGCTGCTCGGCCCCGGCTCACACGGCACCACGTTCGGGGGCAACCCGGTGGCCGCCGTCGCCGGCCTTGCCGTGTTGCACGCCATCGAGCGCGACGACGTGCTGGGCAACGTGCGGACCGTCGGACGGCACCTGGAGGACGGGGTGCACGCCCTCGGTCACCCGCTGGTCAGCGGCGTGCGCGGCCGCGGCCTGCTGCTCGGCATCGGTCTGAACCGCGCCGTCGCTCCGCAGGTGGCGGCGGCCGCGCTGGACGCCGGGGTCATCGTCAACCCGGTGAACACGGAGACCGTCCGGCTGGCGCCACCGCTCATCCTGACCGTTGCCCAGGCCGACGAGTTCCTGGCAGCGCTGCCGAAGATCCTCGACGCCGCGGGGGAGGACGGATGATGCCGATGCGCCGGACCACCGCTACCACCCACCGGATCGCCACCGCGTCGTGGTCTCAGGTAACGCTTGGCCGCTGTTTCCCGGGCCCGACCGTTACTGGGGACCACGAGGCGTCGGCTGAACTCTCGACTCACCTCAGGGAGGCGTAAATGGTAAGGCACTTCCTGGCCGACGACGACCTCGCGCCAGACGAGCTGACCGAGGTCCTCGACCTCGCCGACGAGCTCAAGGCGGACCGATTCGCGCACCGTCCGCTGGACGGGCCGCGGGCGGTGGCGGTGATCTTCGACAAGCACTCGACGCGAACCCGGGTGTCGTTCAGCGTCGGGATCGCTGAGCTGGGTGGATACCCGTTGGTGATCGATGCGCAGACGTCCCAGATGGGCCGCGGCGAGCCGATCGAGGACACCGCGCGAGTGCTGGACCGGCAGTGCGCGGCGATCGTGTGGCGGACGTTCGACCAGGGCCGGCTGGAGGCGATGGCGTCGGCGTCCTCGGTGCCGGTGGTGAACGCCCTGACCGACCTCTACCACCCGTGTCAGCTGCTGGCCGACCTGCAGACGGTGCGGGAGCGCATGGGCGCGCTGGCCGGGCTGACCTTGACCTATGCCGGCGACGGCGCGAACAACATGGCCCACTCGTACCTGCTGGCGGGCGCCAACGCGGGGATGCACGTGCGGGTGGCGTCTCCGGAGGGATACGCGCCCGACGCCGAGGTGCTGGCCAAGGCCGCCGCGCTCGCCGAACGCACCGGGGGGTCGGTGGCGCACGTGGTCGATCCGGTGGACGCCTTCACCGGGGCCGACGTGCTGGCGACGGACACCTGGGTGTCGATGGGCCAGGAAGGCGAGGCGGCCGACCGTGAGGCCCCGTTCGTGCCGTACGCGCTGACGTCCAAGGCGCTGGGCGTGGCGGCGCGGGAGGCGATCGTGCTGCACTGCCTGCCGGCGTATCGGGGCAAGGAGATCGCCGCCGAGGTGATCGACGGCCCGGCCAGCGCCGTCTGGGACGAGGCGGAGAACCGGTTGCACGCGCAGAAGGCGCTCCTGACCTGGTTGCTTCAGGCATCCGCGCAGCAGACGCTCCCATCCGGCCCGGCGAGGGGGTGAGATGGCACAACCGGCGACGCGGGCGGCCCGGCACGGCCGGATCGCCGAGATCCTGGCGCAGACCCCGATCCGTTCGCAGACCGAGCTCGCCGAGCGGCTCGCGGAGGGCGGCATCGCGGTGACCCAGGGCACCCTCTCGCGGGATCTGGACGAGCTCGGTGCCGTCAAGATCCGCAACTCGCAGGGCTGGCTTGTCTACGCCCTCCCCGGCGAGGGAGGCGACCCGACGCCGCGGGCGGCGGAGGAAGGCGCGATCGACGCCCGCCTGATCCGGGTCTGCGAGGAGATCCTGGTCTCCGCACGCAGCTCGGCGAATCTGGTGGTGTTGCGCACGCCGCCGGGAGCCGCGCAGTACCTGGCATCCGCGATCGACCACGCCGCCCGCCCGGAGCTGCTCGGCACCATCGCGGGCGACGACACGGTCCTGGTGATCAGTGCCGATCCCGCCGGCGGGGAACGGGTTGCGGCCTGGTTCCTGGCGCTCGCCGAAGGCGCCGTGCCGGAGAACGGCGGTGCGACGTCCACCAGCACGTCCGTCGGCGACCCTGAGTGAACACTGACGACTTTCGAATATCGAGGAGCTTCCATCATGTCCACATCCGAGAAGATCGTTCTCGCCTACTCCGGTGGGCTCGACACGTCGGTGGCGATCGGCTGGATCGCTGAAGCCACCGGTGCTGAGGTGATCGCCGTCGCGGTCGACGTCGGCCAGGGCGGCGAGGACCTGGACACCATCCGCAAGCGGGCGTTGGCCTGCGGTGCGGTCGAGGCGTACGTCGCTGATGCACGGGACGAGTTCGCCGACGAGTACTGCCTGCCCGCACTGAAGGCCAACGCCCTTTACATGGACCGCTACCCGCTGGTGTCGGCGCTGTCCCGCCCCGTCATCGTCAAGCATCTGGTGAAGGCGGCGCAGCAGCACGGTGCCGGCACGGTCGCTCACGGCTGCACCGGCAAGGGCAACGACCAGGTTCGGTTCGAGGTCGGCATCACGGCCCTGGCGCCGGAGTTGAAGTGCATCGCTCCGGTGCGGGACCTGGCGCTGACCAGGGACAAAGCGATCGACTTCGCGGAGAGGAACAACCTCCCGATCGAGACCACCAAGAAGAACCCGTACTCGATCGACCAGAACGTGTGGGGCCGGGCGATCGAGACCGGCTTCCTGGAGGACATCTGGAACCCGCCGATCGAGGACATTTACACCTATACCCAGGATCCGGCCGAGCCGCGCGACCCGGACGAGGTGGTCATCACCTTCGACGAGGGCCGTCCGGTGGCGATCGACGGCGAGACGGTCACCATGCTGCAGGCGATCGAGATCCTCAACCAGCGTGCCGGCGCGCACGGCGTCGGCCGGCTGGACATGGTGGAGGACCGGCTCGTCGGCATCAAGAGCCGCGAGGTGTACGAGGCGCCCGGCGCCATCGCGCTGATCGCCGCCCACCAAGAACTCGAGAACGTGACGGTGGAGCGCGAGCTGGCCCGGTTCAAACGGACCGTGGACCAGCGCTGGGGCGAGCTCGTGTATGACGGGCTGTGGTCCTCGCCGCTGAAGCAGGCGCTGGACGGGTTCATCGACGACGCGAACGCGCACGTCTCCGGCGAAATCCGGATGGTGCTGCACGGCGGCCGCGCGGTGGTGACCGGCCGGCGTTCCGGGCAGAGCCTGTATGACTTCGGCCTGGCCACCTACGACACCGGCGACACGTTCGACCAGTCGCACGCCAAGGGGTTCATCGAGCTGTTCGGCATGTCCACCAAGCTGGCAGCGGTGCGGAACCAGAAGAACGGCTAGGCTCAGGTGGCCCGTGATCATCGAGGATGGAACCGGTCATGACCGGGGAGATCATTGATGATCATCAGACAGCAGACGGAGAAACCCATGCCCGAACGACGAGTCCCCACGCCAGGCGATCTGTTCCCGAGCCAGAGCGGCAAGAAGGGCGCGCGTTCCTCCGAACGACGCGACGATCGGGAGGGCCAGGACGATATCGGGAGCCAGAACGGCACGGCCGCGCCGGAGGCGCCCGCCGCGCCGGAGGCGCCCTCCGCACCGGAGGTGCCCGCAGCAACGGATACGCCGCAGGAGTCGCCGGATCAGGCTGCTGAGTCGGAGACGGCGACCGGAGCCGGTTCCGGAGCGCTGTGGGGCGGTCGGTTCGGGGGCGGGCCGGCGGCTGCGCTGGCCGCGCTGTCCAAGTCCACCCAGTTCGACTGGCGGCTGGCGCCGCAGGACATCGCCGGGTCGAAGGCGCATGCGAACGTCCTGCACCGGGCCGGCCTGCTCACCGACGACGAACTGGCCGGCATGCTCGACGGTCTGAATCGGCTGGCGGCCGACGTGGCGTCCGGCGCATTCACACCGGCGCCGGGAGACGAGGACGTACACACCGCGCTGGAGCGGGGCCTGATCGAACGGGTCGGGCCGGACCTCGGCGGCAAGCTGCGGGCGGGCCGGTCCCGCAACGACCAGATCGCCACCATGCTGCGGATGTACCTGCGCGACGCCGCGCGCACCATCGCCGGTCAGGTGTTGGATGTCGTCGAGGCGCTGGCCGGGCATGCGGATACCCACCTCGGCGTGGCGATGCCGGGGCGCACCCATCTGCAGCATGCGCAGCCGGTGCTGCTCTCGCACCACCTGCTGGTGCACGCGTGGGCGCTGTTGCGTGACGTCGAGCGGCTGCGCGATTGGGACCGTCGCACGGACGCCTCGCCCTACGGATCCGGTGCGCTGGCCGGCTCGTCGCTCGGGCTCGACCCCGAGTACGTCGCCGGTGAGCTGGGGTTCTCCGCGGCGGTGGAGAACTCGATCGACGGCACCGCGTCCCGGGATTTCGCGGCGGAGGCCGCGTTCGTGCTGGCCATGGTCGGCGTCGACGCGTCCCGGCTGGCCGAGGAGATCATCCTCTGGGCCACCAAGGAGTTCTCTTTCGTCGAACTCGACGACGCGTGGGCGACCGGCTCGTCGATCATGCCGCAGAAGAAGAACCCGGACGTCGCCGAGCTTGCCCGGGGCAAGGCCGGGCGGCTGGTCGGGAACTTGTCCGGGCTGCTGACCACGTTGAAGGCGTTGCCGCTCGCGTACAACCGCGACCTACAGGAGGACAAGGAACCGGTCTTCGACTCGGTGGACACGCTGACCGTGCTGCTGCCGGCGTTCGCCGGCATGGTCGCCACACTGCGGTTCAACACCGAGCGGCTGGAGGAGCTGGCGCCGCAGGGATTCTCGCTGGCGACGGACGTGGCCGAATGGCTGGTGCGCCACGGCGTGCCGTTCCGCGAGGCACACGAGATCTCCGGCGCGTGTGTCCGGTTGTGCGAGCAGCGCGGCATCGAGCTGTGGGACCTGTCCGACGAGGATCTGGCCGGCGTGTCGCCGCGCCTCACCCCGGACGTGCGGACGGTGCTGTCGGTCCCGGGCGCGCTCGCGTCCCGATCGGCGAAGGGCGGGACCGCCCCGGACCGGGTCCGCGAGCAGCTCGCCGCCGTGCGGCATGAGGTGGCCTCCGCCCGCACGTGGGCAGGTACGCGCGTGACACCGGCGTGAAAGCCGGCCCGGCGGAATAGCCTGCCTTCGGTGGCCCGGTGAATACGACTTCAGGGCGCTGGAACGCCCTGAAGTCGTATTCACGCCTCACGCCTCACGGCACCCGCGGATCGACCCCACCTAGCGCTCACGGGAAGCGCGTCGACTTCTCAGCGCCGGTGTGGCTGCAATGTCGTCTCCCAGCGCACCGATCCGTCGACGCCGACCAGCCGGACGGTGAACTCGGCGGTCGCCCCGTCGATCGAGACCTCGCCGACGTACTGGTGGCCCTCGGCGGGGGAGGTGTTCGCCCGGGGCGGTGCCTCGACGAAGACCGCCTCCGGTCCGAACGTCGGGTCGAGCTGGTTCGGCCCGAACCCGCCCGCGTTGAGCGGACCGGACACGAACTCCCAGAACGGGTCGAAATCGGTGAACGCGGCGCGCTCGGGGGAGTAGTGGTGCGCTGCGGTGTAGTGCACGTCGGCGGTCAGCCAGACGACGTTGTGGATCCGGTTGTGCTTCAGGAAGGACAGCACGGGGGCGATGTCGAGCTCGCGGCCGGCAGGTGCGCCCGGGCGGCCGTTGGCGATGCCCTCCAGGGCGTCGCCGTCAGCAACGATCAGCCCGAGCGGAAGATCCGCGGCGATGACCTTCCACACCGCGCGCGACCGCTTCAGCTCGCGCTTGAGCCACTCGGTCTGCTCATGTCCGAGCACCCCGCCGTCCGGAACCGTCTCGGTGCCGTCGGTGTTCGGATCCTTGTGGGTCCGCATGTCCAGCACGAAGACGTCGAGCAGCGGACCGTACTTGATCCGGCGGTAGACGCGGCCGGCGCCGTCGGCGTACGTGGGTGAGATGGGCAGGTACTCGAAGAACGCCTGCCGTGCCCGGGCGGCCAGCACGTCGACGTTCTTCTCCGTGTAACGGTCGTCCTCCAGGATCTCGCCTGGGTACCAGTTGTTGACCACCTCGTGGTCGTCCCACTGGTTGATCTGCGGGGTGCGGGCCAGGAACTCGCGCCAGTTGTCCGCGGTCAGGTTGTAGGCGTACTGCCCGCGGAACTCATCCAGCGTCTCGGCGACCTTGGCTTTCTCCGGTGTGACCAGGTTGCGCCAGGTCGTGCCGTCCGGAAGCTGGACCGTCTCGGTCAGCGGACCGTCGGCGTAGACGGTGTCGCCGCTGCACAGGAAGAAGTCCGGCGCCAGATCGAGCATGACGTCGGCCATCCGGAACCCTCCGAACTCAGGATTGATCCCCCAGCCCTGGCCGGCGATGTCCCCGGACCAGACGAACCGCACGTCGTCGCGTGTGCGCGGGGCGGTGCGCAGCCGTCCGGTCACCGGTGCGCCGGTCGCCGAGCTCTCCGGGTCCTGTGGAAGGACGCGGTAGTAGAGGTCGGTGCCTGGCCGCAGCCCGCGCAGGCCGATCCGTCCGGTGAAGTCCGTCTCCGGCGTGACCAGGCCACTGCGCAACCGGCGCGCGTGGCGGAACGACGAGTCCCGGGAGACCTCCACGACGAGCCGTGCCGGCCGGTCCACCCGGGCCCAGACGGTCCCCGTGGTGGCGGTGACGTCGCCCGACTGGACGCCGTGGGTGATGGTGGGCAGCCCCGATCGCACCAGGGCGGGAGCGCGGCGCGGGGCGGTCGCGGCGGACGGAGAACCGGTGGCGGCAGCCGGCGTGGCGCCGAGTGCTGTCGAGCCGAGTGCGGCGGAGCCGAGTGCGAGTGTTCCGGTGAGCAGCGAACGTCGGGTGAGATCAGCCATGACCGGCATCGTGCTGGCTGCAGTCGACATCTGGGTGTCCACGGAATGGGGCGTAGGTGAACCCTCCGGGTGGACGTCACTGTCGAGAGGCGCGGGCGCCGACACCCGCGGCTCTCGACGAGACGCGGGTCGTCGGTTTGAGACCGCGAATATAACGGCGACGGCTACCTTATGGAGCGCCACACACAGCTGAGGAGGGCACCGATGCGACATCCCTCCGTGCCGGCGGCGGCACGGGCTACGCGAGTGCGTGACATGGGTCCTGGCGTACACCACCTGTTGGCGTGGCTGACGGTGTGCGGGTTCGTGGGAATCCTGTTCGCCGCTCCGCTGTGGCTCTTCGTGACCGACGACGTGCGGAACGGCGTGGACGTGACCACGGCATTGTGGCGGCCGGAGCACCGCGCGCTGACCATCGCGGCGACGGCGAGTGCTGTCGTGGTGCTGACCCTGCTGACGGTTGCGCTGGTCCGGTTGCCGCGCACGCGGGCCCGCCGCGAGATCGTCGTCGACGCGGACGGGGTGGAGATCGCCGAGCGTCCGCAGTGGTGGTTCCGGGGCCGCACTGCTCGAATCGGCTGGGAGAACGTGCAGGTGATCAGCGCCGCATCGAGCGGACTCGGCGCGGCGGGCGCCGATCGCGCTCTTCACCTCTACGTCTATCGCGACGTCGAGGGGCTACCCGGCTTCGTCGCCAGCACGCCCGTCCGTGAGGAGGACGTCGACCTCGAGGGTGTGCGGATTCCGTCATACCTGGTCCGGATCTACGGACCAACGCCTCGCGCAGGCGAGGACGTCCGCGAGGTGGCCGTCGCCATCGGCGCAGTGCGGCCCGGGCTGTTCTATGCGGGCGTCGGCGTGGATCAGTGGTACATCCCCGACGGTGCGCCAGGTGCGGGAGCACAGCCGCACAACGTCATCGGCCGGGCCATGCAGCCGGATGCCGCGCCGGTCTCCACCGAACCGGACGCCGGTCCGGATCCGTTGGCCCGCGCGGCGTCGCCGGCTCGTCCGCGGCCGGAACCGCCGCCGGGCGCACCGGTCTGGCTCGACTACGGCTACGCCTCGTGGCAGATCGGCATTGCGGTCGTCGTAATGGCCGCCGCGGGCGCAGGCATGGTGTACCTGATGACCAACCCCTTCGGGTGGAGCACGGTGCCCGCCGGCCTGCTCGCGCTCGTGCTCGTCGCGCCCCTGCTGTTCTGTTGCCTCCTGCTGCCCGCAGCGTTGTGGCTGTTCCCCCGATTCACGGCCGGGGTCGGCATCCGGGTGGACGGCAGCGGGCTGGTCATCGTCCGCAAGCGGCCGTGGCGCCTTCGGGGGACCGTGTCGACGCCCATCTCGTGGGATCGAATTCAGCTGATGGTCGCCCGTTCCGGCAGCATGCCCGGCGTGCCGGTCGAAGGCGGCGGTGGCGGAAAGGGGCAGCGGCGTCGCGTCGTCGACGTCTATCTGTATGACACGGCACATGATGTGTCGCCCGATGTTCCGGGAGTCGGCGTCGACCTGTCGATATCTCGACGTCTGTTGCCTGACTCGGCGGGAATGGCCGACCTGGTGACCTACCCGGCGGTGCGGCTGCGGCTGCCGTACCGGCACGATCTGGAGCCGCGCGGGCGTGAACGGTGGGACGGCTCCGGTCGCACGGCGACCGGGGGCGCCTTCGCCGTGCCACCACACCAGTTGCGTGCCGCGCTCATGGCCTTACGTCCGGACATGTGTCACGGGTTCGACGACCTCTGGGGCGGGATCGAGAAGCGCTAGGCCGCTGTCTGGTCAGAGCCGACGTCGAAGGAAGAACGTGAACTCGGTTGCGTCGTCGGCCGGCGTCCCGTCCGTCCCGACGACGTCCACGACGTCCAAGCTGGATTTGACGGCCAACTCGCCGAAGCTGGAGGGCGTGTGCCAGTGAACCGTCCACAGCCGGTCGACGATCGTGCTGTCGCCGCCGCTGACTCGCTCGTATCGCAGCATCGTGTGCTGCGTGCGCTCGGCTTCATCGCGCTGCTGGGAAAGATACGAGACCCGCAGCGTCGTGCCGTCGGCGAGTGTCGTCGTTCTCGCGTCACCGAATTGGTCCGGCGGCGCGGGGGTCGGGATGAACAACGGGACCATCGCAGTGCCGTCTGGCTCGAGGTGGTCGTGGATACGACGCAGCGCGCGCAGCGCGGATTCGTCGTCTGGGAGCAGCGTGAACGTCGGGCCGGCCAGGAATATGGCACGGTAACGCCGCGGCAGATCGAGGTCTTCCATCTTCTGCTGGTGCACGACGACGCTGAGACCTTCACGACGTGCCCTGAGCGTGCACCGGGCAAGCATGTCCGCCGAGGAATCCAGGCCTTCGACGTCGAGACCCTGCCGGCGTAGATCCAGTAGCGGTTCGCCGTCTCCGCAACCCAGCTCGAGCGCGGGCTCACCGTGCTGCCGGACGAACCGGGCATACGGCTCAGCGTCCTGGCTATGAGCCTTGAGCGGCCCATAGACCTCGGCGACGATTCCGGTGTAGAAGTCGGCGGGATCCACGCGCTCATACTCTCGCGCTGACGCCCTGTGCACCAGTGAATTTCTGGCCGGACCGGGAGGCACGCGCGGCGGCGTAGCCGAGTGAGGTGTGAAACCGGTGAGGTCGACTCTGCTACCGAAATGCCGTCACGCGATGCGGAGCGCCGCCATGACGCCGTCGCGGATCGGCACGACGCTCCCGACGAACCGCTCGTCCTCGGCGACCAGGCGGTTGTGCTCCTGGATCCGCTGGGTCCAGCCGCGGGTCCGCTCGGGTAGCTCCTCCCGGTCGGTTCCGGTGGCGACGTGGCCGTGCCAGATCACGTTGTCGCAGAGCCACAGTCCGCCGACCCGGATGCGGTCGCGGGCGGCGAGCCAGCAGTCCGGGTACCCGTCCTTGTCCACATCGCAGTAGACGATGTCGAACTCACCGTCCTCCTGCGCGAAGCCCTCCAGGGCGTCACCGACGTGGTAGGTGACGCGGTCCCAGACGCCGGCGCGGCTGAGGTACTGCTCGGCCATCCGGGCGTTCTCCGGGTCGCCGTCCGTGCACGTCACCGTGCCCGACGATCCGACCGCGCGGGCGAACCAGTACGCGGAGTACCCGTAGCCCGAGCCGAGCTCCATCACCCGGCGCGCGCCGATCGACCGCGCGATCATTTCGAGGAATCGGCCGGAGGCCCGGCCCACGATCGGGAAACCCTTCTGCTCGGCCAGGGCTTCCATGTCGTCCAGCACGTCGTCGCCGTGCTCGGTCTCTGCGAGTGTGGTGAGGTAGTCCTCGACCTTGTCATCCATCCAACGACTCATGCTCGAACCGTAGCGCCATCGGTTTCGCCGGTGTGCGACGGGCGGTCACCGGCGGGGGTCAGAATGGACCATGGCCCGTTGGGTTCTGCACGTGGACCTCGACCAGTTCCTGGCAGCGGTCGAGGTGTTGCGTCACCCGGAGCTGCGTGGGCGCCCCGTCGTCGTCGGCGGCGACGGTGATCCGACCAAGCGTGGCGTGGTGAGCACCGCGTCGTACGAGGCGCGCGAGTACGGCGTGCGCTCCGGTCTCCCGTTGCGCACCGCCGCCCGACGGTGCCCGGACGCGGTGTTCCTGCCGGTGGACCGAGATACCTATGAGGCGGTCTCGGCGGAGGTGATGGCCACGTTGCGGGAGTTCGGCGTCGTCGAGATACTCGGATGGGACGAGGCATTCGTCGCCGTCGACGACGATGACGAGCCCGAAGTCGTCGCGCGCCGGATTCAGCAGCGGGTCCGGGCCGTGACCGAGTTGGACTGCACGGTCGGTATCGGTGACAACAGGCTTCAGGCCAAGCTGGCGACCGGATTCGGGAAACCGGCCGGCGTGTTCCGCCTCACGCACCGGACGTGGTTCGCCGTGCTGGGCGACTACTCCACGGATGCCTTGTACGGGGTGGGACGGAAGACGGCGAAGCGGCTCGCGGATCTCGGCATCGAGACGGTGCGGCAGCTCGCGCACGCCGACCCGGAGGGCCTGGCAGCCGAGATGGGACCGACCACGGGACCGTGGTTGGTCCAGATCGCCCGCGGGCGGTCCAGCGCCCGGGTGTCGGACGCGCCGCATGTCGCCCGGTCCAGAGGGCGGGAGACGACCTTCCAGCGGGACCTCGACGATTGGGACGATGTGACGAGCGAGATCGTCGCCTTGGCCCACCGGGTGGCAGCCGACGTCGTCCGAGAGGGGCGAGATGCGGTGCGGGTGGTCGTCAAGGTGCGTTATGCGCCTTTCTTCACCTACACCCACGGGCGGGCTCTGCCGACGCCGACGGCGGACGCGGGAGAGATCGAGAAGGCGGCGCTCGCGGCCCTGGACGCGTTCACCGACCGCCGGCCGGTTCGGCTGCTCGGCGTGCGGGCGGAGTTCAGCCGTCGCTGACGCCGGCGATGCCCGGGCCACCGGCGATGCCCGGGCCACCGGCGATGCCCGGGCCACCGGCGGTGCCCCGGTCGCTGACGCCGGCGCTATCCCGTCGCTGAGCCGTGCGTCGCCGGTTCCATTCATCGCGACGCGTGGCCGACATCCAGACGGGCGTCCTAGACTCGGTGGTGATGCGGGACTCCACGGCCAGGCGGCTCTCGCGCCTGCATATCTTCCTGTACCGGCTGACCGGTGGGTTGATCGGACGTCGGTTGGTGCGCAATGACATGCTGCTGCTGACCACGCGCGGACGGAACAGCGGTAAGCCGCACCGGGTCCCGCTGCTCTACCTCAGCGACGGTGACACCCCCGCGGTGGCCGCGTCGTGGGGCGGACGCCCGAACCATCCGCAGTGGTATCAGAACCTGCAAGCCGACCCTCGGGCCGAGGTGCAGATCCTGAGTGAGAGATGGCCGGTGCGGGCCCGTACGGCCGACCCGGAGGAGCGCGCGGAATGGTGGCCGAAGTTCTTGGCGACGTACCACGGATACCGCGTCTACGAGTCGAACACGGACCGGGTCATCCCGGTGGTCTTCCTGGAAGCGGACGAGAAACGCGAGAACGACGACGGCTGAGGCCCCTACACGGCCGTGCGCGCGGCGGTCACTAGGCTCGGGTAGATGTCCGAGGTCAAGGTCCTGTACTCCGGGTGTCGCTCGTATCGATGCCGGCCGGAGCGGCGGTGACCGCGATGCGTGCCTGGTTGGCGAGGCCCGCGATCGAGGTGGCACCGGAGCTGCTCGGGTGCGTGCTCAGGCGTGAGAGCGACGACGGTGTGGTGGCCGTGCGGCTGACCGAGGTCGAGGCGTATATGGGCAGTGACGATCCGGGATCTCACGCGTATCGCGGACGCACCCCGCGCAACGAGGTGATGTTCGGTGCGGCAGGGCATCTGTATGTCTACTTCACGTACGGCATGCATTTCTGTGCGAACGTCGTCTGTGGCGAGTTCGGGACGGCCACGGCGGTTCTGCTGCGAGCCGGAGAGGTGATCGAGGGTGCGGAGATCGCTCAGCGCCGACGGCCGGCGGCTCGGTCGCCGCACGACCTAGCCCGAGGGCCGGCCAGGCTGACCACGTCGTTGGGCATCGCGCGCGAGCACAACGGTGTCGACCTGGTGGGCGAGGCGAACGAGCTGACGTTGCGGCGCTGCGCCGAGTCCGCGGAGCTGGCCGGGCGGATCGCGACCGGACCCCGGGTCGGTGTCGCCGGTCCCGGCGGGGACGGAACGCACTATCCCTGGCGCTACTGGATCGAGGGAGATCCGACCGTCTCGGTGTATCGGGCGCACAAGCCGCGTCGACATCGGCGCGCCGCGCAGTGAGGTGAAGTGAGGTGACCTGGGCCGAGGCCGGGACCGATACCGGTGTGCGTCGGCGTGCAAGATGCGGGATCATTGAGGCGACTCGCCCGGTAAGGACGCCGAGCGGCGCCCGGAGCGTACGCGGACGCCGTCGACGTGACCGTGATCTTCGAAGGAGACATGAACACTGTGACCGACATCATCGACGAGCTGCATTGGCGAGGGTTGATCGCCCTGTCGACCGATGAGCAGGCGTTGCGCGCCGCTCTGGCGGCTGGTCCGGTCACGTATTACTGCGGCTTCGATCCCACGGCTCCCAGTCTGCACATGGGCAACTTGGTGCAGCTGCTGACCATGCGCCGGCTGCAGGACGCCGGGCACCGGCCGCTGGCGCTTGTCGGCGGTGCGACGGGCCTGATCGGCGACCCGAAGATGACCGGAGAGCGCACCCTGAACGCACCGGACATCGTCGCCGGCTGGGTGGAGCGGATTCGGCGGCAGATCGAGCCGCTGCTGGACTTCTCCGGCCCCAACGCCGCCACGATGGTGAACAACCTCGATTGGACTGCGGGTCTGTCGGCGATCGACTTCCTGCGCGACATCGGCAAGCACTTCCGGGTCGGGCGGATGCTCAGCAAGGAGTCGGTGAGCGCGCGCTTGAACAGCGAGCAGGGCATCAGCTTCACCGAGTTCAGCTACCAGATCCTGCAGGGGATGGACTTCCTGGAGCTCAAGCGCCGGTACGGGTGCATCCTGCAGACCGGTGGCAGCGACCAGTGGGGGAACCTGACCAGCGGCGTCGACCTGATTCACCGGGTCGAGCAGGAGTCGGTGCATGCATTGGCGACGCCTCTGATCACGAAGGCCGACGGGACCAAGTTCGGCAAGACCGAAGGCGGCACCGTGTGGCTGGACCCGGAGATGACCAGCCCGTACGCGTTCTTCCAGTTCTGGCTGAACAGCGACGACCGGGATGTCATCAACTACCTCAAGGTGTTCACCTTCCGCACTGCGGACGAGATCGGCGAGCTGGAGAAGGAGCTGGCTGAGCGGCCGGCCGCCCGTACCGCGCAACGTGCGCTCGCGCGTGACGTGACGACCTTGGTGCATGGCGCGGAGGAGACCGAGCGGGTGGAGGCTGCCGCGCAGGCCTTGTTCGGCTTCGGGACGTTGCAGGACCTGGATGCGCGCACGCTTGGCGCGGCGCTGGCGGAGACCGGTGCGCCGCGGGTCGAGACCGGTGACGAGCTGCCGACCTACGTCGAGCTCTTCGTGCAGTCGGGCCTCGTGCCGTCCCGGTCGGCAGCGCGCCGAGCCCTGGCCGAGGGGGGCGCGTACGTCAACAACACGCGTCTGGATCCGGGTACGGATCCGGAGGCCCGCCCGAGCCATGACGATCTGTTGCACGGGCGCTGGCTGGTGTTGCGTCGCGGTAAGCGGACCGTCGGCGGGGTAGAGCTGGCCTGACCTGCCGTTTTGTGGGCGTGGTCGGCGTCACACAGGTTCCATTTGACGCCGGCCCCGCCAAGGTCGTAAGTTCTATCAGGCCTGCGGGGAGCGGGACGCCGGGAACGGCGGCCGGCCCGGAGGAACCAGCCTCATCAACCCACTCCTGGATGTACGCGTGTCGTGCTTCCAGCGGATGGGCGACGGGGCAGCCACGTGCGAATCGCATCTCGCATCTTCGCGCCAGCCGAGCAGGAGACTGACTTCGCGGTGCAAGACCGGGATCCGGCCGAACGTGGTAAGCTAGTGGAGTTGCCCCAGAGAGGTTCAGCCTCGCTGATGCTGCTCGGCGGCGGATCGGATGAGAGTCCGGATTTGACGCGGAGAGCAGGGGAAACATAAGCTAGAAGCAGAAAGCGAACGCCCCGGTGCGGGATCTGGGAACGGGTCTTGTGTGGTGTGCGTCCGATTCTTGAGAACTCAACAGTGTGCCAATTGTTTTGTTGATGCCAATTGTTTGGTGTCCCTGGCCTGCAGTGCCTGGTTTGGGTGTTGTGGGTGTTTGGGATTTCTTTGGTAGAGCGGCATGGTTTTGGCGGGTGGCGTGCTCATCGTTGTGGTGGGTGTGTTGCTTGTTGGGATTGTGTTGTTTTGCTGGGATTGTTTCTTTTTTGATGTGGTGAT
>NZ_JAAGOA010000012.1 GCF_010550675.1 Phytoactinopolyspora halotolerans
CGTTGATCCTGTGGGGCACCGGGGGCGGGCCCGGTCAGGGCGGGCTGAGCGTGGTGGTGCACCTGTACCGCACCGCGTTCACCTCGTTCCAGCTCGGCTACGCCTCGGCCATCGGCGTCGTGCTCGCGTTGATCATCATGACGCTGTCGCTGGTCACCCTGAAACTCTTCGGCTTCTTCAAGAAGGAGTGAGACGGCCGTGACAAGTGAGAACAACAGCGGTCAGCACGCACGGCCCACCACCGGCACCACCGGCACCACCGGCGCCGGCGCCGGCGGTGCGGGTGCGGGTGTCGCGGTCCAGCCGGGCACTGGCGGCGTGCCCGGCGATGGTGACCCGCGCCGGTGGCCGGCGAGTCTGCACCCGGACGGCCGGCGCCGCCGGCTGCACGGCGGACCGAAGAAGGTGATCGCGACCGCGTTGGTCACCGCGGTCGCGGTCGTGTTCATCATCCCGTTCTACTGGCTGCTGATCAGCGCGCTGCGCCCATCGGAGCGGATCTTCGCCGACGCCGGGGACTTCCTCCCCTCGGCGATCACCCTGGACAACTTCACCAACCTGTTCAACCAGACCCCGATCCTCACCTGGTTCGCCAACTCGGTCATCCTCGCCACCGGCTCCACCATCGGATCGATGATCGTGGTCACCATGGCCGCCTACGCCCTGGCCAAGATCGAGTTCCCGCTACGCAACACCATCTTCGTCGGGATCCTGGCCTCCCAGATGCTGCCGTTCCACCTGCTGCTCATCCCGCTGTTCCTGCTCATGATCGACCTCAGCCTGATCGACACCCACCTCGGCGTGATCATACCCATGCTGGCACACCCGTTCGGGCTGTTCTACATGCGCCAATACATGCTCGGCCTACCCCAAGAAGTCTTCGACGCCGCCCGCGTGGACGGCGCCTCGGAATACCGCATCTTCTTCGGCGTCGTCGTCCCCATGGTCAAACCCGCCATGGCCACCCTGGCCATCATCTTCTCCCTGGAACAATGGAACGACCTGCTCTGGCCCCTGATCGTCATGCGCTCAGAAAACAACTTCCCCCTCTCCGTCGGCATCACCACCCTCGTCGGTCTCTACCGCCCCCGCTGGGACCTGGTCATGACCGCCGCCGTCCTCGCCGTCGTCCCCATCATGATCCTGTTCTTCCTCCTACGCCGACAATTCATCAACGGCCTCGGCCAATTCGGAACCGGAACCAAATAACACCCATGATCATGAACAGAAACCATCCACATAACACGACTTCTGTTCATGATCATGGGGACGCGTCCCAGCCAGAAGCAAAGAAGGAGCGAACGTGCCGAACGGCCACTCCCCCACCCGAACCATCTACAGTGACCCGGGCGCGTCCATCGAGGACCGAGTCGACGACCTGCTGGGACGGATGACACCAGACGAGAAGCGTGCACAACTCGGCAGTGTGTGGGCCTTCTCCCTGTTGGAGGGCAACAGGCTCGCTCCACAGCGGGCGCGTTCGGTGCTAGCCCAGGGCCTCGGTCACCTGACGCGTCCCGCCGGGTCGACCGGCATGAGGCCGCGCGACGTCGCCCGGTTGACCAACGATGCCCAGCGGTTTCTCGTGACCGAGACGCGGCTGGGCATCCCCGCCATCGTGCACGAAGAGGTCTGCTCAGGGGTGATGGCCCGCGACTCGCTGATCTACCCGCAGGCGATCGGGGTGGCCAGCACGTGGGACCCGGAACTCAATCGGCAGCTGGCCGACTCGGTCCGCATCCAGATGCGGGCGATGGGAAGCCATCAGGGCTTGTCGCCGGTCCTCGACGTCGTCCGCGATCCACGTTGGGGACGCACGGAGGAGACCTACGGTGAGGATCCGCATCTGGTCGCCCAGATGGGTCTGGCATTCGTCCGTGGACTCCAGGGCGGCTCGCTCGCCGACGGGGTGATCGCGACGGCCAAACATCTGGTCGGGTATGGAGCATCGGAGGGCGGCATGAACTGGGCTCCCGCGCACCTGCCGCCCCGCCTGCTGCGGGAGGTCTACCTGTATCCCTTCGAGGCGGCCGTGCGCGAGGCCGGTCTCGAATCGGTCATGGCCGGATATCACGAGGTCGACGGCGTCCCGTGCCATGCGAACCATGAGCTGTTGACCACGGCGCTGCGGGACGAGTGGGGGTTCGCCGGCACCGTGGTATCCGACTACTTCGCCGTGGAACAGCTGTCCTCCTACCACCAGCTAGCAGTGGGCAAAGAGGAGGCCGCCGGGCTGGCCCTCGATGCGGGCGTCGACGTGGAGCTGCCCGCCACCGACGCCTACGGCGAGCCGCTGGCCGATGCGCTCGTGGCGGGACGGGTCAAGGACGACCGGCTCGACCATGCGGTGGCGCGGGTGTTGCGGCACAAGTTCGAACTCGGCCTGTTCGAGGACCCGTATGTCGACGAGTCGGCCGTGGACGGGGCCGTCATGACCAAGGGGCAGCGAGCGCTTGCTCTAGACATCGCTCGTCGCAGCATCGTGCTGCTGAAGAATGACGCGACCGTCCTGCCGCTCGACGACGGCGTGCGATCCGTCGCCCTCATCGGCCCGACCGCCGACGAGGCCCGCCATCTCCTCGGTGACTACACGTTTCCTGCGCATGCCGAGACGCTTGCCGTGGCACGCAGTGAGGGCGGTCTGCTCGGCGGTGACATGTCCATACCGGAGGACCTCGAGATCAACGAGCATGTCGACGGCGTGCCGACGGTACAGGACGCGCTGGTGGCGCGGCTCGGTGACCGCCTCCGGCTCGCGGTCGGCTGCGAGATCGACTCACCGTCGACCGACGGATTTGCGGATGCCGTGGCAGTGGCCGCAGCCGCCGATGTCGCGATCATGGTTCTCGGTGACCGCTCGGGACTCACCATACAGTCGACGTCGGGCGAGTCTCGCGACCGCGCGTCCCTGGACCTCCCTGGCGTGCAGGAAGATCTGTTTCGGGCGGTAGCCGCCACCGGAACCCCGATCATCGCTGTGCTGGTCGCCGGCCGGCCAGTCGGCAGTGACTTCCTGCACTCACACAGCAGCGCGGTCATCATGGCCTGGCTGCCGGGCGAGTGCGGCGCCCAGGCCATCGCTGAGACATTGTTCGGCGACAACAACCCCAGCGGGAAGCTGCCCATCTCCTACCCGCGCGGCGTCGGCCAGATTCCCGTCTACTACGGTCACAAGCTCTCCGGGGGCAGATCTCATTGGCACGGAGACTACGTCGACATGCCGACGAGCCCGCGGTATGCGTTCGGTCACGGACTGACCTACACGACGTTCACCGTCGAACAGGCCGGCATCGCTCGCTCGGAGGTGGTCGCCGGCGAGAATGTGGACGTGGAGGTCGTCGTCGCCAACACCGGCCAACGAGCCGGTGAGGACGTGGTCCAACTCTACGTCCGTGACCCCCAGGCCAGCGTCACCCGTCCGGTTCTGGAGCTGAAGAGCTTCGCCCGTGTCTCGGCCGCGGCCGGAGAACGGAAGACTGTGCGATTCCAGCTGCCCACCGGGCAGCTCGGCTTCTACAACCATGACATGGAGTACCTGGTAGAGGCCGGAGCCATCGAGCTGCACGTGGGGTTCGCCTCCGACGCGCTCGTGCACGCCGGCACGGCCACCGTCGCCGCAGTCAGGGACGGCCGGCCAATTCCTCCGGTTTACACCGGGTCGGTGGTCATCGAGCCGACTGCCACACGGACATGACAGCCCATGGGGGGAGGTCGATGTCGAGGGCAAGCACCCCGGTGTCCGGGACGGTCAGCGTGTAGCGCAGGAGCGAATCGGCGACATCACGCAGGTACGCGTTCTCCGCCCGGGATGGGTTGATCGGAGATCCCATCCGATACCAGGCCTCGGCGACGTTTCCGTGCTCGACGTCCATGATCTCGACCATGAACGTGGTGCCCGGCTGAAGGCCGTCGATCCGGTGCCGGATCCTCCGTTCTGATCCCAGCTCGGCAAGCGCGCGTGCCTCCCGGTATGAGCCGCACGAACCGACTGACGCCCCACCCATGTCATCGGGGTAGTTGAAGAACAGCCCGGATACAGCCGACGTCTCGCTGTCGCGAGTGATCACCCCATGGGACGTCTCGAGCAGCAGCCGATCGCCGAGCCGTTCGAGCATGGCGAAGGCATGGAAGGTGGGCTTGTGGATGCCCTGCTCGTTGACCAGGCCGAATCCTCCGTGGAACGGCCCTATCCCGGCACCTCCCTCCTCGAACACGTCCGTGAAGGTCCAGTACGAGATCGAGTCTGCCAGGGCAGCGCATGTCAGATACGCTCGCGTGATGTACGTGGCGGCGAACAGTGAATCGTGGATGTGATCGCGCGACGACGGCGACGAGGACCACTCCGTGATGTGAATCTCCGCACCGGGATAGGCGCTGTCTGCGATCAGCCGACGAAGCAACGTCAGGTCGTCGAAGGTCGCATCGGCATAGCGTGCGATCTGCACTCCTTCGCCGTCGGAGTCGAACGCGAAATCGGTCGGATACAGATGGGTTGAGACGAAGTCGACCGGCAGTCCCCGGTCGGCACACCAGTCGAAGAAATCCTCGATCCAGACCGGGCGCCAGTCGAGCGTGTCGACATCGGTCGCGACGGCTGTCTCGTGCATCGCCGAGCGGTCCTCGGTCTCGCCCTTGTAGCGGTCGTCAGGCACGAACACACTCGTGGAGGGCCCACCCACCTTCAGCTCGCGGTCGATCTCCTTGATCGCCGTCACGGTCTGCGCGTACAGCTCGAAGTACTCGGTCTTCGTCCCGGTCCAGAAGTGCGGAACCAGGTTCGGTTCGTTCCACACTTCGAATCGCCACTCCCTCACCTCGGCCGATCCGTACCGCTCGATCCAGTGCTCGACCGTCCTTGTGACCAGCTCCACCCAGCGCGCCATGTCCTTGGGCGGGCTGCAGTGCGCACCCCACCAGAACACCGTCTCCTCCACCGTCGCCAGTTCTCGCGGCATGAAGCCCAGCTCGACGAACGGACGGGCGCCGCATTCCAGGATGAAGTCGAACACCTTGTCCACGTAGCTGAAGGTGTATACCGGCGACGCAAGGCGCTTGTTCGGGCCGAAGCCACCGCCATAGCTCTCCCTATACACGAACATGTCGTCGTGGAACACGCCATGGAATCGGATGTACCGGAACCCGAGCGTATCGACGGCTTCAGCGAACTGCCGCTGCCAGTCCGCACGTAGCGCTTCGTTCGCCCGCCCGGCGCCCACGCATTCTCTCCACACGTGCTTCAGAGGGCTTTCCTCGCATAGGTCGCCATCGATCCGGAATGGGGAGTCCGCCCGGAATGTGGTGCCGAACGTGTCGCGACTCATCTATGCCTCACTTCTCTTCGCTTATCGGGCGTGGATTGGAAGCGGAATGGCAAATGACGCCCGTAGCTCTCCGCCCCTGCCCACATCAAGCGACAGACCTGGCTGCCAGTGCCCGGACCCGCTCCCTCATGACACCGATGACCCGAAAATATTTCGAAAATGTTCGAACGTATTCGCACGATATCCAGGGCGCCCACCATCGTCAATAGGCGATCACCGAGAACCATCACCGTAGAGGACGAAGATTCGACATGGTAGGTTCGAAATACTTTCGACGACGAGAGGAGTGCCATGAGCGGTCGGCCCCGTTCCGAGCGGGCCACTCTGGCGGACGTCGCCCGCTTGGCCGGCGTCTCACCCGCGACCGCCTCGAAGGTTCTCAACGGACGCAGCGACGTCGCCTCGCACACCCGTGACCGCGTCCTGCGCGTCGTCGCCGAAATCGGCTACAGGCCGACGACGGCCCATCAGGCACAGACGCGACATCGGACCCTCGTGACCGTGCTCGACATCGTGGAATCCCGTTATGCCGCCACAGTGCTTCAAGGAATACTCGTGGCCGCGACCGCCGCGCAGGCCGAACTTCTGCTACGCCTGCCACCCGACGAATCAGTCGGCACAGGCCGAGCAGCGGCGCGCTCCTGGATCGCCGAACTGAAGTCGTCCGGTGCGATCGGGATCGTCGAACTCGCCGTCACCGTGCCCGACGCGGTGCTGCTTGCCGCACAGGACCTCGAGCTGCCCGTCGTGACCATCGACCCGATCGACACAACCGGTTCTCGTGTCGTCAGCATCGGCGCCACCAACTGGGCCGGCGGACGGTCGGTGACCGACCACGTCCTCGAGCTCGGGCACCGGAGGATCGCCTGGATCGGCGGACCCGTGCGCTCTGCCCCCTCGGCCGAACGCTTCCACGGATACCAGGCCGCACTCGACTTGGCCGGAATAGCGCCGGACCACGAGCTGATCCGCCACGACACCTTCTCCGTCGAGGCGGGCCACCGCCACGGCCACGACATCCTCACCCTCGACGAGCGCCCGACCGCGATCGTCGCGGGCAACGACGAGATCGCCGTCGGCGTTCTGGCCGCTGCCAAGGAGCTGGACATCGCCGTCCCACGTCAGCTCTCGGTCACCGGGTTCGACGACACGCCACAGACCGAGTGGACCACCCCCCGACTCACCTCGGTTCGACAGCCCCTCACCGGGATGGGCCGGATGGCCGTCGAAACCGTGCTCAGCATGGCGGACGGCACCCAGCCCGTATCCAGACACCTGCAGCTGGCCACGAGTCTCAGCGTCCGCGACTCGACAGGACCCGCGTTCTCGTCCTGATCCGCCGGTATCGCCGTGATGACTAGTGCTACTGATCGAGCAGCCACTGGAGAATCGACATGTCCTCGTACGTGGGCCCAAATGCGGCGTGGCAATCGGGCTCGGAGAACGCGCTGTTCCTCTGCCGTATGGCAGCAGTTCGGCGCCCTGGGCGCCTTTCAATGTCAGTAGACATCGACATCCCGCTGGTCTGCGCGGGATATCCGCCCATTCTCGCGCCGACGCTCGTCGTCGTCCTCATCTCCCAACGTCGTTTCGTCGCCGCCCTTCTGCAGGGCTCTGTGAAGGGGTGGGGAAAGCCGCTCGGCGCTGGCGGATGAGCCCGGTCCGACGGACTGACTGTCCACAGCAACGACGCTGACAAGGCGGTTGCATATATTGCACTTACTGTCATGTTATATGCAACTCGATCTTGACACGCCGGATGTGCGTCAGCCATGGTTTAACGATCAATGATCGGCGAGGCTCCGCTTGATCACTCGCCCAATGAAGGGAGAGGCAATGCCCGTGGCACATCCCGATCACCTCGCGGCACGGCACGTGGCCCGGCGACTACGGCGGTCGATCCTGGCCGGCTTGGTCGTGGCAGGCGCGCTGGCCGCCGGAACGCTCACGGCTCCCGCGACGACGGCCGAGCCCGCGGCCGACCTGGGCCCCCAGGTGGTCCGCACGGACGCACCGCCGTCCGGATACTCGGTCACCTTCAGATACGACGCGCCCGACGACGTGGAGGCCGTACATATCTATGGCGACTGGTTCTACTCTCAGCCTGAGAGCGTGACCTGCTTCGACTGTGGCGACGGCCGTGACCCATCACAGTGGCGACCGGGCGACATCGCCGCCACTCCGTGGAAGACCCTGGCGATGGAGCGCGGGGACGACGGAGTCTGGTCGATCACGGTACCGCTGCCCGCGGGCAGCTTCCGCTACGCCTTCACTCACGACTGCACCGACGAGTTGGCCACCGGATGCACCCTGCACGACGACCCGGCCAACCGATGGCAGATCCAACCGCAGTACGAGGGCGCGCCTGGTGCTGTGCGTAGCACGATCTACGTCCCGGAGAGCAAGAAGTTCCCGACCTACGACACCGATGACCAGGCTCCACCCCGACCCAACAAGACCGGGACCTTGGAGTCGCGCCGCTATCCGTCGCCGCAGTCCACCAACCCCGTAGGCGTCCATGATCTGGTCGTGTACCTTCCGCATGGGTACGACCCGGATCGAGCGACGCCGTACCCGACGCTCTACCTCAGCCACGGCGGCGGCGATCACTCGATCGCGTGGACCATGCAGGGCGTCGCCCACCACATCCTCGAGAACGCCATCCAGGACGGTTCAGCTCAGCCGATGGTGATCATCTCCACCGATTTCAACGGACTGCCGGGCGGGAACGAAGGTTACGTCGACGAACTCAGGGACAACGTCATCCCGTTCGTGGAGCAGAACTACAACGTGTCCGATCGAGCGGAGGACCGCGCATTCGGGGGCTTCTCCGCGGGTGGCAGCCGTGCCTACACGGTCATGTACGACCACACCGAACTGTTCGGCTATCACGCCGCATGGAGCGCCGGTGAGCGCGAGGCGAACGAGGCACAGATCGACCGCATGAAGGCCGTGACCGGAGGCATCATGATCGGCACCGGCCTGCAGGACCATTTGGGCAACATCGCCGAGAACTCGCAACTGAACGCGGCCGCTCTGAAGGCAGCCGGCGTCGATATCGACGAGCACAACGTGCCCGGCACCCATACCTGGCACGTCTGGCGCCCGCTGCTCAATCACTACCTGCGGGAGCTGGCGTTCAGCACGACGTCGACCAGCCTGGAGCTCGACGTGACCCCGGCTGGGCATGCGGATCGCGTGACGGTGACGGCGACCGCCACGGTCGACGCAGTGACCACGAGCATCACCGCACCTACGGGCAAGGTGGACTTCTTCGCCGGCGACCGCCATCTCCGATCCGCACCGTTACGCGACGGCGAAGCTCGCATCCGCACGTCCATCGACAAGGCAGTGCTCGACGAGCCCGTGGTCGCCCACTACCACGGCGATGATCTGTTCAGCGGGTCGGACAGCACGCCGGTGACCGTTCGCTGATCTTTCCCTTCCGGCTCCTTCCACCAATCAGGGGCGGCACCTCTCACCCGCGGAGGTGCCGCCTCGACGCCCGCGCGGAGGTCGGCCCCTCGTGGTCAGCCGTCCCGACCGACCCGCCGGGCGCGGTCTCGGCCGAGTGTCCGAGCTCGGCCGAGATCAGCGCCGCCGTGTCGAGGAGGAGCGGAAGCCTCGCCTCCAGCTGCGCCAAGGTGGCGATGACCTCGATCGCGGTGATCGAGACCGCGGCGACCACTTCGCCACGCGAGTCTCTGATCGGTGCGGCCACACACATGACGTAGGCGTCGTGTTCGCCGTTGTCGGTGGCCCAACCGCGCTCCCGGACCTGAATGAGCTCGAGCTCGAGAGAGGCCCGGTCGGTGAGGGTGGTGTCGGTGTGCCGCTCGAACCGGACGTGCGACAAGAGGCGGTCGCGCTCGTCCCGCGGCAAGTACGCCAGAATCACCTTGCCGACCGCGCTGGCATAGATCGATACGGCGCGCCCGATTCGCGACGGCAGCTTCACCGCATCGAAGGCGGGACTGTCCACCTTGTCGATGTAAATGATCTCGTCGCCGGTCAACTGGGCGAGATGCACGGTATGCCCAGTTTCGCGCTGAAGCCGCCGCAGGTGGGTCGACGCGAGCTGGCGCAGGTCCATCGAGCCGAGCGCGACTTCGGACAGTTCGATGAGGCCGCTGCCGAACACATAGGTGCCCGCTCCTGTCTTCCGAACGAACCGCGCGGCTTCGAGCGTCTGCAGGATCCGCAGGGCCGTCGACTTGTGGACGCCGAGCACGACCGCCGCCTCGGTGAGCGACAGCGGGCGCTCCGCGGACCTCCGGATGATCTCGATCGCCCGCTGGACCGTCTGTGCCACGACCCCTCCGTATTGCAGTAACTGCAACCGTTCACGACTCCAACCAGAGCCGCGCTTGACAGCGTTGCATATGTTCTTATGATTGTGGCACGACTTTAACGATCAACCACCTATCACCTTCTGAGGAGCGCCCGATGAGGACACCTCGCGTTCGCCGCGTCACGGTCGCCGCGGCAGCCGTCGGCCTTGCCGCAGTCGTCTCGACCGGATGTGGTTCCGACAGCGAATCCGGGGGTGGTGAATCCGAGGGGGGCGTGACCACGCTCGCCTTCGCCGCCTCGACCTTCGGCGACCCGGGCCGCGGCCCGCAACTGCAGGAATGGATCGACGAGTTCAACGCGAGCCAAGACGAGATCCGGGTCGAGGCCGCGTCGGTCCCCTACCCCACGTTCGGTCAGACCGTGCTGACCCAGATGGGCGGTGGTGAGGGGCCAGACCTTGTCCGCTTCGACATGCCCGAGTTCGAGGCCGCCTCGGACGCTGGCCTGATCGCGCCGCTCGACGACCTGATCGACGTCAGCCAGTATGAGCTGCTTGAGCAGCCGGATCAGTTCATGGTCCACGACGGCGTACGGCACGGGATCATCTTCGAGGCGTCCAACTACGCGATGTTCTACAACGCCGACCTGATCCCCGAACCGCCCACGACCTACGAAGAATTCTTCGACACTGCCCAGTCGCTGACGAGCGGCGATATCTTCGGCCTGGCGTTCCGTCAGACTGAAGCCGAGGAGGCGGGCGTCTGGCAGGACATCTTCAACTACGTCTACGGCTTCGGCGGCGCGTGGTCCGACGGCGAGAACCTGACGATCAACGCGCCGGAGAACCTCGAAGGCCTGCAGGCCTACAAGGACCTCTACGACGCGAACGTCATCCCGCGCGGCGCCGACGCCGCCACGTTCCGCCGCATGTTCGCCGAGGGCAAGGTCGCCATGGAGCTCAACAACGGCGGCTACGCCACCCACCTGCGCGCGGAGAGCCCGGAGCTGAACTTCGATGCCGCCCCGATCCCGTTCCCCGTGCGCAGCCAGGGCTCCATCCTCGCGCCGATCGTGATCAATGAGGCGAGCAGCGCCAAAGAGGAGGCGGCCACGTTCATCCGCTGGGCTCTGGAACCGGAGAACCAGGTGAAGCTCCAGGAGATCCTTGGGGCGAGCAGCGTGGCGACGGCCACTGAACGCAGCTCCGAATCGCTACAGGACATGCCGTACCTCACAACCTTCGACGACCTCACTGAATCAAGTCTTCCGCAGGTCGTCCTCGGATTCGAAGCGCAGACGCCGGACATCCGCAAGATCGTGGTGCAGAACGTGATCGCCGCGCTGCAGGGTCAGGTCGATCTCGAGACCGCTCTGGACAACGCCCAGGAGCAGGCGACCGACCTGGTCGGCTGACGCCACGGCGCCGGGGGCGAGGCGCACTCGTCCCCGGTGCCGGACCACGCAACGAAGGACACCCACCCGATGACCGTGATCGAGCAGACCCGAGCGCCCCGATCCGAGGCCCGGCGTCGGCGTAGTCCACTCGGGAGCCGGTGGACGCCGTATCTGTTCCTTGCCCCAGCGGCCCTCTTCATCGCCCTGTTCCAGGCCGTTCCACTCGCTCAGGAGATCTTCCTGAGCTTCACCCACACATCTCTTCTGAATCCCACGAGCAACACATGGGTGGGGCTGGAGAACTACGCCCACATCTTCAGCGACGACGAGTTCCACCGCACTCTGACGATCACACTGGTCTACGTCGTCGTCTGTGTCGTCGGCTCCGTCGGTGCCGGGCTGGGCGTGGCCCTCATCCTCAACCGGAGCTTCCGTGGCCGGGGCATCGCCCGTGCGCTCGTCACGGTTCCATGGGCCGCTCCGGGTATCGCGGTCGCCCTCATCGCGACGTGGATGCTCAACCCCCAGTACGGGATCGTCAACCGGTTCCTCAACGCCGTCGGGCTCGGCGTTCCCGGGGGCGCCATCCTGGACAGCTCGACCTACGCCCTCCCGGCGATCCTCGTGACGACCACCTGGCAGCTTTTCCCCCTCACCTCCGTGGTGCTGCTCTCGGCTCTGCAGGCCGTCCCGAAGGATCTGACCGAGGCCGCGACCATGGACGGTGCCGGTCGATGGTGGACCTTCCAGGCCGTCACATGGCAGGTCATCAAGCCCACGGTGGGTCTGCTGGCCCTGCTCATGACCATCTGGTCGCTGCGTCGCTTCGAATTGATCTGGCTGATGACCAAAGGCGGTCCGGTGGGCTCCACCGAGACGCTCGTCATCGACCTCTACGCCCAGGCATTCGACTCCAAGCAGCTGGGCACGGCGGCAGCCATCGGCATGGTCGGCGTCGTCATCTCGCTCATCGTCATCGCTGGAAGTCGATTCGTCGCGCGCGCGGCGGAGAAGGAGAACATCCGATGAGCGGCGAGATGCCGAGCGAGCGGAGCGGCCGGCACAGCGAGGAACGAGCGCAGCCGCCCGCGGAGCAAGCGAGAAATCGAGCGCGACCAGAACACACGAGCGGCGAGATGCCGAGCGAGCGGAGCGGCCGGCACAGCGAGGAACGAGCGCAGCCGCCCGCGGAGCAAGCGAGAAATCGAGCGCGACCAGAGCCGACGAGCCGGCTCCGGATCGGTCTCACGCTGCGCATCGTCGCCGTCCTCGCCGTCATGGGGATCGCGATCTTTCCGCTGTACTGGATGTTCGTCACAGCACTGTCGAGCGACGCCGACCTGTTCGCCTCTGACGCTCGGCTCCTCCCGGACTTCTCCCAGTTCGGCGTGTTCGTCGACGCGTTGGCCGAAGGCGAGACGGTGCGCTGGCTACGCAACAGCCTGGTGATCGCCACCGGCACAACGGCCCTGTCGATCGTCCTGGGCATACCCCTCGGCTACGCGCTCTCGCGATTCTCGTTCCGAGGCAAGGCCCTGATGACGGTCGTGCTGCTGCTGACCCAGATGCTTCCCGAGGCGCTCATGGTGGTGCCGCTGTTCTCGCTGTTCAACCGTTTCGAGCTGCTCGACTCCCTGGTCGGGCTGATTCTGGCGAACGCGGCGTTCGTGCTGCCGATCGCGGCGCTGATCCTCAAGGGCGCGATCGACGGTATCCCGCGCGAGCTGGAGGAGGCCGGTCGAGTCGATGGTGCCCGGCCGTTCACCATGCTGACGCGCATCAATGTCCCCCTGATCGCGCCGTCGATTGCGGCCGCCGCGGTCATCGCGTTCTTCCACGCCTGGAACGAGTACGTCTTCGCGGTGACGTTCATCTACTCACCAGAGATGCAGCCGGCGTCGGTGGGTATCGCGAGCTTCATCGGCGAGGTCGGCACCCCTGTCCAGACCGTCATGGCGGTGGCCTTCATGTTCACCCTGCCCGCCGTGGGCTTCTATCTGTTCGCACAGAAATACGTGGTGGCCGGCATGACCGCCGGCGCCGTGAAGGGCTAACCCCGATATGAAGATCACTTCCGTCGACACCTTCGTCGTCGACTTCTACCGCACCAACCTCGTCATCGTCCGTGTGTCGACGGACGACGGCATCGTGGGGCTCGGCGAGGCCACCCTCGAGGGCAAGGAACGCGCCGTCCAAGGGGCCATCGCCGAGGTCGCCGAGGCGGTGATCGGACTGGATCCGACCCGCATCTCGGGCACCATGTACGAACTGGCCCGTGACTGGTATTGGCGCGGCGGACCGGTCATCATGACGGCCCTGAGCTCGCTGGAGACGGCCCTGTGGGACATCTCGGCCCGCGAATTGGGGGTGCCGGTGTCTCGGTTGTTCGGCGGCGCTACACGGGACCGGGTCCGCGCCTACGCGAACGGTTGGTTCTCCGGGGCGGTGACGCCAGACGACTACGCCGCGGCCGCACTCCGGACCGTCGAGACCGGCTTTCGCGGGCTGAAGTGGGATCCGTTCGAGAATTACGATCTCACTATCACCTCGCAGCAGCTGGATCGCGCACTCGCGCAGATCGACGCCGTCCGCTCCGCCGTCGGGCGCCACGTCGAGATCTTCATCGAGGGCCACGGCCGGTTCGACGTCCGGCATGCGATCAAGATCGCCCAGGAGATCGCCCAGTTCGAACCCGTGTGGTTCGAGGAGCCGTGCCCTCCGGACAGCCTCGACGCGCTTGCCGACGTGCGCCGGGCGTCGCCCGTGCCGATCGCTGCCGGCGAACGATGGTTCGGCCGGCAAGGTTTCGTCCCCGCTCTCTCCCGTCAGGCGGTCGACTTCGTCCAGCCGGACGTCACCCACGCCGGTGGTCTCTCCGAGCTGGCGTTCATCTCGACCCTCGCCGCGGCCGGCTACGTGGGCTTCGCGCCGCACAACCCGAGTGGCCCGTTGAGTACGGCAGCGACCCTGCAGCTCGGCGCCACCTTGCCCAACTTTCGGTACCTGGAGATCATGGCGACCGACGTGCCGTGGCGTCCGCGCGTCACGAACGAGCGACTCACCTTGACCGAAGACGGAGACGTCCTCGTCCCGACCGGCATCGGACTCGGCATCGAGCTCGATCTCGAGGAGATCGCAAAGCATCCGTTCACCCCGCGTCCCATGCGCCTGTTCGAGGACGCCGTCTACGACATCCGGCCGCCCGACGAGCGTTCGTTCTTCAACCTGGGCGTCGACGCCTGACCTAGCCTGCGGCAGGAGCGGCTGACCTCCGGTTCGTGCGTCACCGGGTGGATTCCCGCAGGATCAGCTGCGCGTTCACGATCGTGGTCACCGGGTCCGGTGCCTCGTTGCCGTCGGCTCCAGCCGCGGCGATGCGGTGCTCCAACCGTTCGAGGACCCGATCGGCCATCGCATCGTTACCGGGTTCCACGGACGACAGCCGGGGCACCAGGAAGTCGGTTTCCCTGCCGTTGTCGAAACCGATCACCTGCACATCGTCCGGCACGTCGACACGCAGATCGGCCAGCGCCCGCAGCACACCCATGGCGGCGGCATCGGTGAAGACGAAGACACCGTCGAATGCGACACCGGACTCGTACAGCTCCTTCACCGCGCGCAATCCGGAGCCGGGATCGAACGACTCGACCTCGACCACCAGTCGCTCGTCGACATCGACGCCGAGCTCGGCGTGGGCCTGACGATAGCCGCGCGTGCGCAACGACGGCATGTCGTCGACATGGTCGTCATGTCGTCCACCGATGATGGCGATGCGACGCGACCCGGTCCTGAGCAGGTGCTCAGTGGCCTGCCGAGCGCCGCCGACGTTGTCCATCATGACGTGGTCGAACGTCTTCGGGACCGGCCTCTCACCGATGAACACGACCGGCGTCCCGAAATGCAACTGCTCCAAGTCGGCGGCGTCGACGCGTAAGGGGCTGATGATCGCGCCGTCGTACATCCGCAGCCGGCCGAACGAGAGGGCTTCGAGCTCCCGCTCGGCGTCTCCCCCTGTGCGCTCGATGACGAGGTGCAGGCCACGCCGCTCGACGCCTTTGGCAAGCCGACTGGCGAGTTGTGCGTAGTACGGCCGGTCGATATCCGGGACGATCAGACCGATGGCGGCTGTGCGGCCGGCACGCAGATGGCGTGCGGCCTGATTCACCTGGTAACCGAGCTTCGAGATAGTCGCCAGCACACGCAGCCGGGTCTCGGCGCCAACGCCAGGCCGACCGTTGATGACATTGGACACCGTCTGCGCCGATACGCCGGCCTCATGGGCTACATCGATCATCCGTACCACCACTCCATCATCCCGCGTCGGCGGTGCGAACACGACCGCGCACCGCTGCCAAGCGGCACGACACCGGACGACCTGGCGTTTCGCTTCGAGCTGAGCTTGGTGAAGAGGCTTCGCCTTCGAACGCCGCGGTGAGATCCCCCGGCGGCTGCGGATGAACGACGAGACGCTCGTCCTCGACGACACGACGCACGCCTGCACCCACCAGATCGTCTGAGACCCGAGGACCACGTCAGGGCGAGGACGCATAGCGTAGTGGACAAGTCAGCAAGAACGGATGGACTTAGTCCATTGACTTAGTCATCCTTCGCCTTGCATGAGCCCAATTGTCAACGTCCACGACGCAAAGACTCGCTTCTCAAAGCTGCTCGAGATGGCGCACGAGGGGCAGGAGATCATCCTGGCCAAAGCGGGCAAGCCCTACGCTCGGCTCATGCCTCTGGCGCCGGAGGCCGCCACGCGGCAACCTGGACGCTTGAATGGCAGCGTGGGCGATGCGTTCTTCGAGCCGTTGCCGCCTGAGGAGCTTGATGCATGGGAGCAGTGCTGATGCAGGCGCTGCTCGACACGCACACAGTACTGTGGTGGTTCACCGACGACAGCCGACTATCGGCAAGCGCACGAAACGTGATCGGCGACGAATCCAACGAGATCTTCATCAGTGCCGCATCGGCGTGGGAGGTGGCTACCAAGCAGCGGATAGGCAAGCTGGAGAAGTTGAACCTCGTGACGAGAGATCCGGCGTTCGAGCATTTCGACGTCACGACCCTTCCGGTAACACGACGCACGAGCGACGAACGAGTGCTGTCGCCCGACGACGCCGTGGACCTGCTCGAAGCGCGCCGCACGTTCGACGGGCTGCATCCGCTTCGATCGAGGCGCTGACCGGACCACCGGGTTGACGAGGAGTTCAGCGTGCGCGATGGTGAGGACTCGCCCCCCGGCCGTTCATCGGAGCGAGCTCCGAAGCGCAGGGAGTCGATCATGCGACGTCTCATCAGCACCGCGTCCGTCGTCGGCGTCCTCGCCGCATCCACATTGACCGGAGCGGCGGGCGCCGAGCCCTTCCCCGACGTGATCGTCCTGCCAGGAGCGAGTTCGGCCGAGGGAATCGCTGTCGGCAAGGGATCCGAGTTCTTCGCCGGCGACCTGTTTCAGGGCGACATCTTCCAGGGGGATCTCCGATCGGGTGAGGCATCCCTCTTCATCGACGCCCCTGAAGGCCGATTGGCCGTAGGGCTGAAGGTCGATGTCAGCCACGACCTGCTCTTCGTCGCGGGCGGCTTGACCGGCCAGGCGTACGTGTACGACGCGCGGACGGGGGCCGACGTCGCCGCGCTGACGCTGGCCGATCCAGAGCTCGGGACGTTCGTCAACGACGTCGCGCTATCCAACGACGCGGCGTGGTTCACCGACTCCGTCCAGCCGCACCTTTACCGCGTCCCCATTGCACCGAACGGATCTGTGGGCACGCCGTCCACCCTGGTTCTCACGGGACCGGCCGCGAACCTGTCCGGCGAGTTCAACCTGAACGGAATCGCGGTCGCCCCACACGGGAAGGCGCTGATCGTCTCCCATGGCGGAGACTCGACCCTGTACACGGTCGATCCGGCCACGGGAGCGAGTGCGCCCATCTCCGGCGCGGACCTACCCTCCGTCGACGGCATCCTTGTCGAGGCTGGGCGGCTCTGGGCCGTGCAGAACTTCCTCAACCAGGTGACCGAACTGCGGCTCAGCCCCGACCTGTCGTCCGCCACCGTCCAGGACGTCATCACCAGCCCCGACTTCCAGACACCGACGACGGTGGCACGCCACGGCGGCAGGCTCGCGCTTGTCAATGCCAAGTTCGACACGGGTATCCCGCCCACCGCGGACCGATACGAGGTCATCCTCGTCGACCGATGATCGCTGGTAGCCCGGGCCGAGGCTCGGCGAGCGCCTCGGCACACGGCCCGAGTCGCAACTGGTCTCCGGCGCGACCGCATCTGGACTCGTCCTGTCAACCGTTCCAGCCGGCGTCCGGCTCGAAAGGGAACATCGGCCGGCGGCGGTGCCGGTGGTCGAGGAGGGAAAGGTCGGCGGTGGTGCAGCCGGGGGTGTTGGCCCAGATGAGCCGGGCGGCGATCGGTTCGAACGCGGCCCGCGGCGAGTGCACGCCCTTGGCGGCGATGATCTTGGCCGCGGTCGGGTCGATGCCGACCATACGGAACTGCTCACGGCTGGCGGTGCCGGCCGGGCGGGAATGGATGGCCAGCAAGAAGCCGTCGTCGGTGCGCAGTCCTGCGGACGGGCCGAGATCGTAGTACCGCGCCCCGCCATGCGTCGGCGTCGGGTCCTCGAACCTTCCGTCGGTCAGCGCGATCACCTCACCGGCAACCGGGAACGGCTCGCCGTGCCGGTGGTCGGTCCGGCCGCCGACGTCCAGCTCCACCCGCCCGCCGACCTCCGCGTCGGTACACGCGGCGACCGCCTGGGCGTCGTTGATCGACATGATGAGGCCGGTGACGCCGAGGCGCCGGGCGGCGTGCAGCACGTGCGTGGAATCGCCGGGGCTGCCGCCGCCGACGTTATCGCCCATGTCCATGAGCAGCACCGGTCCGGATTCGGCGGCCTCGGCCTGCCGGAGCGCGTCGTCGACGGGCGTCAAGTCGGCGTCGAGCCGGTCCCGGACCGTCCACGCCGCGTCCGCCAGCACCCGCGCGACGTCCGCGGCCAGGCTCGCGTCGTCGTCGGTGACAGCGACGAAGGTCATCCCCATCTCGGCGACGTCGGCATAGGGGAATCCCTCTACGACGCTGGTGGAGAGCACGCCGGGACGCTGCTCCTGCTCACGGGCGAGCGCCAGCAGAGAGGCCATCGGCTCGTCGCCGGTGCCCTGACGCAGGATGTTCACCGCCAGCGGCGGATCGGCCAGGGCAGTCACCGGACGTATCTCACCCCGCACGGCCGCACCGAGGATCCGCGCGCAGGCCAGACCCTGCTTCGCCGCATCGACGTGCGGATTGGTCTGGTAGACGGTCACCACGTCGGCATGGTCCACGAACTGCCGGGAGATGTTGGCGTGCATATCCACGGTGACGCCGAGCGGCACGTCACCGCCGATGAGGTCCCGCACCCGCCGGACGAAATCGCCGTCCGCGTCGCGGGCGTTCTCCGCCACCGCCGCACCGTGCAGGGCCAGCAGCACACCGTCGAACGGGCCCTGCGCCGCAAGTGCGTCGAGCATGCGCGCGGTGAGGTGATCGTAGGCTTCCGCCGTGCTCGCTCCGGCCGGGGTCAACCACGCGAACACCAGCGGCACCACTTCCGCCTCCGGCTGCTCGGCCCCATACGCGAAGAACCCGGCCAGCGTCGAGTCGGACTCCGCGTAAATCGCCCGGATCTGCTCGCCTTCGGTGATGCCTGCTTCGTGCCAGGCCTGCAGCGTGGCCCGGCCCGGCGCGAACGTGTTCGACTCGTGGTTGAACCCGAGCGTCGCCAACCGCATCAGGGCGCCACCTTCACCACGAGCTCCACCTCGACCGGGACGCCGAGCGGCAGGCTGGCCACGCCGACGGCCGAGCGCGCATGCCGGCCCCGCTCGCCCAGCACATCCAGCAGCACCCGGCTGGCGCCGTTGGCCACGGCGGGGTGGTCGGTGTACTCAGGCGTGGAGTTGACGAACACGGTCAACTTCAGCGCCCGCTGCACCGCATCCAGCGACCCGAACGTCTCGATCAGCCGGTACAGACCATTCGCCACCGCTGTACCCGCCTCAGCCGCGGCCTTCTCGGTATCCACGTCCACGCCGACCTTGCCCAGCAGCGGACCCTGGGCTCCGGCGAAGGCCACCTGGCCGGAGACGTAGGCGGTCCCACCGTCGACGACGACGGCGTCGATCACGGCGTCGGCACCAAGCGGGGTCGGCGCCACCGGCGCAACGGTAGCCAGCCGGTTCTCAGCAGTACTCACGATAAGGGTTCCTCTCTCAGTTGTGTCTCACAAGGCGGCGCAGTCCAGGCCATGACAACATCGTCATCGTGATCGCAAGACCCGTCCCGGCCGTGCCGGCGTCTGGCATCCGGCATCGATCACCGGCACGCCGTCGACGATGACGTGGTGCACGCCGACCGGCGGCCGGCACGGATCGAGAAACGTCGCCTGATCGGCGACGGTCAGCGGGTCGAACACCGTGATGTCGGCGGCCAGTCCGAGCAGCAGCCTGCCGCGGTCGCGCAGACCGACGCGATCGGCGACCGCGCCGGTCATCTTGTGCACCGCCCCGCCCAGGTCCAGATCCCCCAACCCGCGCACGTAACGCCCCAGGACGCGGGCATGCGCGCCGAACGCCCGTGGATGGGGTCTGCGTCCGTGCTGCTCGTACGGGATCGCCGATCCGTCCGAGCCGAGCGTGCAATGCGCGTACCGCAGGAACGTGCGCATGTCCGCCTCGGCGCGGTAGAACAGCACCACCTGCACCCGGTTGCCGCCCTCGCGGCACAACTCGAGGACGTAGCGCGCCGGCGACATTCCGGCGCCCGCCGCGGCGGCCTCGATCGTCGCGCCCTCGGGCGCGTCGAGCACCGCGTCGGTGCGGGCCAACACCACCCGGTCCCAGAACCACGGGATCCGGGCACCGTCGCCCCAGCCGGCCGCGAGATCCGCTTCGGCTCGCTGCATCGTGCTCGCGTCGCCCAGCCGCTCTCGCAGCGCCGACACGCCGCCCTCCTGCACCCAGGCGGGAAGGTACTGAGTCAGCGCGGACGCCGACGCGTCGTACGGATACACATCGCACGCGGCGTCCACCCCGTCCGCGCGGGCGTCGTCCAGCACGGCCAGCAGCTCGCTCCCCCGCCCCCAGCTGTTCGGCTCGTTCAACGCGATGTGCGAATACTGCACCCGCGCACCGGTGGCGCGACCCAGTGCGACCGCCTCGCGCATGCCGGAGAACCCGTCGCCCCGCGCGTGCGTCGCGTACAGGGCGCCGTATCCGGCGAGCGTCGAGCACAGCGTCTCCAGCTCCGCGGTCTCCGCATAGCTGGAGGGGACGTAGGTCAACCCGGTCGACATCCCGAACGCGCCCTGCTCCAGCGACTCCTCGAGCAGGCCCCGCATCTTCCTGACCTGATCTCCGGTGATCTGCGCGCTCATCCCCGCGGCGGCGATGCGCAGCTGTCCGTGGCCCACCAGGGGCGCCACGTTCACCGCGACCCCTGCGTCATGCACCGCGTCGGCGTAGCCGGCCAGGTCATGCCAGGACGGGCGGACCGGGTCGTCGCCGATCCCGGCCAACAGGTCCACGTGGTCGGAGAACGACGGCGCGGAGACCGGGAACGCGGAGAATCCGCAGTTCCCCACCACCTCGGTGGTCACCCCCTGATGGACCTTGCTCTGCGCCCGGCCGTCCAGAAGCACGCTCACGTCGGAATGGGTGTGGATGTCGATGAATCCGGGCGTCACGGCCAACCCGGTGGCATCGATCACCCGGCGCGCCTCGATGTCGGCATCACCGGTGGTCAGCGCATCGATCCGGCCGTCGCAGACCAACACGTCGCGACGCACCGGACCGGCGCCGGTGCCGTCGTACACCATGCCGCCACGGATCAACAGATCAACTGACACCGAACGCTCCCCGACTCGACTCGCTCCACCGCACGCTCCCACGTCCGTCCCGGCTTCAGTAATGCACCATGCCGCCGTCGACGTTGAGCACCTGCCCCGTCATGAACGAGCTCTCGTCGCCGGCCAGGAAGACGAACACGCCGGTCATATCCTCGGCGAACCCGCGTCGCCGCAACGCCTGCACGGGCACGACCCGCTCGAACACCGCGTCCGCGTCCGGCGACAGCTCGGCCTCGTGCTCGGTCCGGATCGCCCCCGGCATCACCGCGTTCACGCGTACCCCGTCGGGCCCCACCTCACGTGCCAACGCTCTGGTCAGGCCGATCAACGCGGACTTGCTCGCCGTGTAGTGCAGCTTGCCGGGCTGCCCGGTCTGCGCCATCACACTCGTCACGTTGATGATCGCGCCGCGCCCGCCGGCGCGCAGGTCCGGGTACGCCGCGCGCGCCAGCAACCAGGAGCCGCGCACGTTGACCCGCTGCACATGGTCCCACTCCTCCACGCTCAGCTCCAGCCACGAGGCGGACCCAGAGGCGGCCGCGTTGTTCACCACCACATCGACCGGTCCCAGCTCGGCGCGTACCTGCGCCACCAGCGACTCGATGGCCCGCGGGTCCGCCAGATCCGCCGGCACGGCCACCGCGCGTCCGCCGCTCGCGCGAATCTCGGCCGCCAGCTTCTCGGCCAGTTCGACCGGCGTCGGCGACGGCTCACATGCCAGCCCCACCGCCGCGCCTTCGGCGGCATAGGCACGGGCGACGGCCGCGCCGATCCCGCGCGACGCACCGGTGACGATCGCCACCCGGCCGGCCAGCCGCCCGTTCATCGTCGTACCTGCATGCGGCTACGCCCCCGTGGCGAGGGCGGCCTCGAACCGCTCCAGCGCGGCGGCGAGCTCCCGGTCGCCATGAGCCGAGGAGACGTACCAGATGCCACGCGGGGCGACCCACACGCCATGGCTCACCAGGTTCTGCGCGAACGCCGCGTACCGGGTCAGGTCCAGCCGGGCCAGACCGGAGTGGTCGTGAATGGGCGACGGGTCGCCGAACGACACGTGAAACGCCATCGGCAGTCCTTGTATGCGCATCGGCACGTCGTACCTCAGGGCGAGCTCACGGATGCCGGCCATCAGCTTCATGCCGTGGTCTTCGACCCGCGTGTACGGCGGATCCTCCCGCAGCGTCGTCAGCGCCGCGATCACGGCGGCACACGCCGGCACCGAGGAATTGAACGTACCGGAGTGGTTCACCTCGCCGCCGAACATGTCCATCAGCGCGGCGCTACCGGCCAGCGCCGACACCGGCCAACCGCCCGCCATGGCTTTACCGTAGACGGCGAGATCAGGGGTGACACCGAACCGCTCCGCCGCGCCGCCCAACGCCAGCCGGAAGCCGGTGATCACCTCGTCGAAGATCAGCACGATGCCGTGCCGGTCGCACAGCCGCCGAAGCTGCTGCAGGTAGCCGTCCCGTGGCATGATCGCGGCGCTATTGCACATCACCGGCTCCACGATGACGGCCGCGACGTCGTCGTGCGCGGACAGCGTCGCCGCCACCGCGTCGACGTCGTTGAACGGCAAGAAGTACGTGTCGTCCAGGTGGTGCGCCAGCTGCCCTTTGCTGGCCGGCGCCGTCTTGCCGTCGACCGCGGTGACCAGTACGTTGTCCAGCCAACCGTGGTACGTCCCCTCGAACCGCACGAATTTCGTCCGGCCGGTCGCCGCACGTGCCAGCCGCAGGGCGACCTGGTCCGCCTCCGTACCCGTCAGACCGAACCGCACCCGCTCGGCCCAGCCCACCGTGTCCAGGAACAACTCGCCGGCCTCGTTCTCCAACACGTGCTGGCCGCCGAAGATCGTGCCCCGCCGAGATTCGCGAGCCACGGCGTCGTTCACGCGCGTCGACGCATGACCGAGGAAGTTCGGCCCCTGGCCCAGCAGGTAGTCCACATAGCCGTTGCCGTCCACGTCGTACAGCCAGGCACCTTCGCCCCGCTCGAAGAACACCGACGGTCCGGCCAGCCGCACGTTCGAGTGCACCCCGCCCGGTGTGAGCGTACGGGCGTGATCTCGCAGTTCGGCGGTTCGCGTCCGGACCGCTTGCGGTTGCACGGCGGCACCCATATGCACCTCGTTCCCACTGTATGAGTTCTAGTTTCTACTAGATGGAACCTACCGGACGCGAGCTGGACAACGCAATGCCCGATCGGCGAATCATCTCGCTGAAAGAGGGATATGTCCCGCCAGATGGAACCGAGCGCGGGCATGCCGATGCACGCGCCGCGCGCAGCCTGCTCAGATCGCGCTGGTTCAGCCGGCCGCGCCGGTGAACTCCTGCCTGATCACCACAGCGGCGTCCGCCAGCGCCTTCGCGACATTCGCGACGCCATCCGAGGTCAGCCGGGTTGTCGGGGCGGAGATGCTGATGGCTGCCGGCAAGCCGATATCCGACAGCGGCACGGCGACACAGCGACCGTCCGGCTCGTTCTCGGTGTCGTCCACCGCGTAGCCGCGCTCACGAACCCGGGCCAGGTCCTCCAGGTACGCCGGGAGGTCGGTGATCGTCGCCGGCGTGCGTCGAGGCAGCCCTTCGGCGTACAAGATCGCCTTCACCCGGTCCTCCTCCAGGCCGGCGGCGATCGCTTTCCCCAGCGCGGTGCAATGCAGGTGATCACGGTCACCTGGACGGGCCGCCAGGCGGACGCTGTGCGGGCTCTCGACGATCTCGACGTAGGACACCCGGTAGCCGTCCAGGATCCCGAGATTGAACGTCTCCCGGAACTCGTCCCGCAGCCGCATCAGGTGCGGCCGCACGCGGTCGGCCAGCACCGTCAGCTGTCTGGACTGCAGGGGCAGGAACGCGGGACCGATGCGGTACGTCCCGCTCAACGGGTCACGCATGACGTACCGCCGCGACTCCAGCGTCGCCAGGTACCGGTACGCCGAGCTCTTCGGCAGCGCAGTCACCTCGGCCACCTGGGTCAGCGAGAAGCTCTCCGGGCTCTCCTGGATGAGATCGAGGATGTTGCAGACCCGCTGAACAGCACGGATCGAGTAGGCACTGTCCCGCGAGTCGCCGCCCTGCTCCATCGCACACAGCTCCTTTGTGTCACCGATCGGATCAGCACCCATAGTGTCTGCCCGTGGCCGTGCGCCTGACAAATCGGGCTCGTTGGGTGAGAACGGCTCCTCGCTCACTGAGATACGGTGATCCGACCACGAACACCCAGACTGCGGAAGGACGGCATGTACGCATACGTCGGCGGTACGGCGATCGGGAGCCAGGGCGGCCCCGCCACCGGAATCAGCATCATCGAGCTCGACGGGGCAGCCGCCGCCACCCGCACGTTGACCGCCGCCGAGGCCATCCAGCCGATGTATATGGCGCTCTCGCCCGACCGCCGGACGCTCTACGCCACCCAGGCCACCGCCGACGGCCGGGTCAGCTCATGGACGGTCGGTGACGGCCGGCGGCTCACCGCGCTCGGCGACGCCAAGTCCAGCGGAGGCGGCGTACCCTGCCATCTCTCCGTCCACCCTGCCGGAACGCACCTGCTCACCGCGAATTACGCGACCGGAACGGTGGCCGTCCACCCCATCAACGATGACGGCTCCCTCGGCGAGGCCAGTCACGTGCTCAGGCACGACGGATCAGGGCCACACGAGCGTCAGGGCGCCGCCCATCCGCACATGATCACCACGGACCCCGTCACCGCGGAGGGACGAGGCCACGTGCTCGCCGTCGACCTCGGCACCGACACGATCTACCGCTACCACCTCGACCTGGATACCGGGCGTCTGGCCGAGCACGACCACATCCACCTCCCGGACGGCACCGGGCCGCGGCACATCGTCGTCCGCGGTGGCTACGGATACGTGGTCGGGGAACTCGCCTCCACGTTGACCGTCATCGATCTCACCACGTCACCCGCCCAGCCGGCCGGGACGGTATCGACCCACGTCACCGGCGGTGATCGGCCCAGTCTCCCGTCCGCCGTCCGGCTCTCCGCCGACGGATCTCGCGCGTACGTCCTCAACCGCGGCCCGGACACCATCGCCACGTTCGCCGTCAACGGCCCGGACGTCGCGCTCATCTCCACCGTCGACGCTGAGGGCGAGTACCCGTGGGACGCCCTCCTCCGGGACGGCCACCTGTACGTCGTCAACCAGCGTTCCAGCAGCCTGACCACGTTCGCCATCGACGCCGCCACGGGTATCCCGGGGCCGGTCGGCGTCGTGCGCCAGGTGCGCCATCCCGTGTGCATCCTGCCGGCGGATCCAGACGGCTCTTGACCTGGAGCGCGCTCCAGTTCATAGCGTCATCGACAGTCACGACGACGCGAAGGAGCAACAGTGAAGACCGTCGAACTCGCCCGCACGGGCGAACAGGTGAGCCAGCTGGCACTCGGCTGCATGCTGATGGGGACGAGCACGGACGAGACAACGGCGACCACGATGCTCGACCGGTACCTCGACGCCGGTGGCACGTTCCTGGATACCGCCAATTGCTACGCCTGGTGGCACGAGCGCGGCAGCCAGGGCGGAGAGAGCGAACAGGTACTGGGTCGCTGGTTCGCCCGCACCGGACGCCGGGACGAGGTGTTCCTGGCGACCAAGGGAACCGCAATGGTCAAGGACCCGGACCAGGTCTTGGTGGACGGCCGGCCAGACTGGGAACGCGCCTACCAGAGCTTCGACGGAGCGGGCGCGGATAACCTGCGCAGGTCCGTCGACGACAGCCTGCGCAGGCTGCAGACCGACCACATCGATCTGTATTACGTCCACGTCGATGACCTGTCCACACCGCTGGAGGAGACGCTGGAGGCGCTCGCCGGAATCGTGCAGGCCGGCAAGGTCCGCTACATCGGCTGGTCCAACGTGCGCACCTGGCGCCTGGAGCGCATCCGCCAGCTCTGCGCGCAGCACGGGTGGCCGGCTCCGGTGGCCGTCCAGCAGCAGCACTCCTACCTGCGCCGCAAGGCCGGCCTGCGACACGCCTCGATCGTCGACGACGAGCAGCTGCACTATCTGCAGACGCATGACGACCTGATGCTCGTGGCGTATTCGCCGATTCTCAAGGGCATCTACGACGACGCCGAGAAGCGCGCCGACCACCCGATGATGGGAGCCTATGCCGGTCCGGACGCCGAGGCGCGCATCGCCACGCTCGGGGAGATCGCCGACGAGGTGGGCGCCACCGGTAACCAGGTGGTTCTCGCGTGGCTCATGCACCAGACATCGCCCTGCATCGTGCCGCTGATCGGTCCCCGGACGTTGGAGCAGTTCGACACCGCGCTACCGGCGGTCGACATCAAGCTCACCGACGAGCAGCTCACACGGCTGGACGCCGCCGGCGCATGAGTGTCAGTCCGGTCCCGTAGCCTGTCTGGGTTGCGTCGCGGCGGGCGCGGGCGCACAGGCGAAGGAGGTGCGCCGATGTCGAAGCGGGGCTGGGGCCTGTTCCTGGCGATGAGCCTGATCTGGGGTATCCCGTACCTGTTGATCAAGGTTGCCGTGGAGGACCTCTCACCGGCCACGATCGTGTTCGGCCGCACGGCCATCGGCGCCGCGCTGCTGCTGCCGGTCGCGATCGCCCGTGGCTACCTCAGGCCGGTGCTTCGACATTGGCGCGCGCTCCTGGCGTTCACCGCCATCGAGATCTGCATGCCCTGGCTCCTGCTCGGCTATGCCGAGCAGCGCCTGTCCAGCTCCTTGACCGGGCTGCTGATCGCCGCCGTACCGCTGGTGGGCGCGGTCCTGGTCACCGCCACCGGCCACGAACGCATCGATGGGCGGCGCGTCGTCGGGCTGCTGGTCGGGCTCGTCGGGGTCGCCGCCCTGGTCGGCTTCGATGTCGCCACCGGTGACCTCTGGGCGGTCGCCGCCATCGGCGGCGTCGCCATCGGCTATGCCGTGGGACCGATCATCCTCGCCCGGCATCTCGCCGGCCTGCCAGGGCTCGGCGTGATGGCGCTCGCGCTGTCGATCGCCGCGGTCGCCTACGTGCCGGTCGGCATCGCTCAGTGGCCCTCGACCACACCCGAGTCCGAGGTGTGGTTGTCCGTCGCAGGCCTCGGCCTCATCTGTACGGCGCTGGCGTTCGTCGTTTTCTATCAGCTGATCGCCGAGGTCGGCCCCGCACGCTCCACCGTGATCACCTACGTCAACCCAGCCGTGGCGCTCGTCCTCGGCATCGTGATTCTCGACGAGTCGTTCACGGTCACCACCGCGATCGGCTTCGCGCTGATCCTCACCGGGTGCGTGCTCGCCACGGCGCGGGACAGGAAACGCGGAATGCCTCGCCCGGAGCCTCAGGTGTCCGGAGCGTGACGGGCCGTGCGCCGCGACCGCCTCACTCCGCCGTGACCAGCCAGGTAGCGCCTGGGAACCGGACTGTACCGCGAACACGGTGACGACGAAGCTCCGCCCGGACCTCATCCAGCGCCGCTGCCCAGCCGTCCGGACCCAGCCTCGGTTCCACCTGTGCCCGGGCCAAGCGACCCGTGGTGGTGCCGAGGATCGTGGCAAGCCGCTCTTCCACCCCGTCGCTGCCGTCGATCCCGTAATCGCATTCGAAGTCGAACGCGTTCACGGTGATGTCGGTCCAGCCGGCACCGGCCAGCAGCGCCCGCAACCGATCCGGATCGGCGAAGGCATGGGGACCGGGCGCGCCGGGTGCCGGCGGCTCCGGCGGCGGATCGAGCCGCTCGACGAGCAGGCTCGTCCCGAGCGTGAACATGGGGTTCTCCTCCCGCCCACGCCAGCACGCGAACGTCATCCGGGCACCGGGTCCGGTCGAGCGGCGGATGTTGGCGAAGGCCGCCGCGGGCTCATCGAAGAACATGACGCCGAACCGGGAGAGCACGCGGTCGAACGGCGCGCCGGGTGCCTCGCCGAGGAGGTCTGCCACCTGCGCGTCCCCCACCACGATCGTCGCGTCCGGTACCCGCCGCTGCGCGGCCGCGGCCATCCCCTCGGAGATGTCGATCCCGACGACGTTCGCACCGGCCGCCGCACCTGCTGCGAGCAGCGTGCCGGAACCACAACCGACGTCCAGCAGCCGGCGCCCCGGCCGCACATCCGCGTGGTCCAGGATCGCCGCCGTCACCGGTGCGAACACCGCATCGAAGATCCGCTCGTTCTCCACCCATCCGGCAGCGCCGTCGGCCCAGATCTGCCGCATCTGCTCGTTCATCACAGGCGCAACCCTAGTGTGCGCCCGAGTCGCCGGATCCGACGCCGTGCAGGAACGTGCGCACCGCGACGTCCACCGCGCGATGCCGGGGCAGTTGGTCCGACGCGATGGCTTCGGCCGCGGTGTAGATCAGTGAGTAGAACACTCCCAAGATCCAGCCGGGCGTGACATCGGCGGCGATCCCGCCTTCCGCCTGAGCGCGGGTGATCACGCCGAGCACGTCCTCGTCCTCGGACTCGTCCCAGTACGGATTCCCGGCGAACCGGTTGGGGTCGGAGAACAGGAACAGGATCGCGTCGCCGTTGTCGATCCCGGCGCGCATGAGCGCTGATAGCTCGTCCACGGCGGTGCGGCAGCCCACTAGAGCTTTCTCCCCCTCGCGCTCGATCGCCGCGACCGCCTCCGCCAGCGCGGCGTCGACCAGGGCCTGCCGCTCCGGAAAGTATCGATGGAGCGTGCTGCGGCTGACGGCGGCCCGTTCCGCGATGTCGCCCAGCGAAGCGGAGAAGTCCCGCGACCATAGTGCGATGGCCGCGTCGAGGATGGCGCGGCGGGTACGTTGCCGCACACCCGACGATTCATGCCGCTGCCGTCCCACTGTCACATCAAGTGAGCGTAACAGCGCCAATCAAAACGGCACATCCAGAGTTGAAAATGAGACATCAATGTGTCATTCTCGGATGGACGCGTCCCACGTCGTCACCGCCAGCACATCATCCGGAGCTCGCCATGACCTATGCTCTGCCGGCCAACAGCGCCGATCCCGGCGCGACGCCGAACATGCCGATGCGCGAACGGATCGCCGTGCTCTGGTCATATGCCCGTCCACACCGCGCGATGATCGGCCTCGGTGTCTTCCTCGGACTACTCGGAACCGGGACGGAGCTGGCCACCCCGATGGTCACGAAGTGGGTCCTGGACGGGTTGGCACTGTCCGAATCACTCCGCGGGCCGGTCACGGCGCTGGCCGTCCTGCTCGTCGCCGGCACCGTCATCGGGCTGATCCAGGCGATCATGCTCGGCACCCTGGCCGAGCGGATCATCCTCGCGACTCGAACGGGCATCATCCGACATCTGCTGCGCGTGAAGGTGCCCGAACTCGCCCACCGCTCCAGCGGCGAGATGGTCGCCCGCGTGACATCGGACACCTTGCTGATCCGCGAGGCAACCATGTCCAGTGTGGTCAATGGGGTCAACGGCTTGGTCGGCGTGGTCGGCGCGCTGGTGTTGATGGGCGTGCTCGACCTTCCGCTCCTGGCGACCACGGTCGCGGTCATCATCGTCGTCGGTGTTGCGGCGGCGCTGCTGATGCCGGGACTGTCCAAGGCCCAGCAAGAAGCGCAGGCCGAGATCGGCCTGATGGGTGGCCGGCTCGAGGGCATCCTCCGCGCCCTGCGGACGGTCAAGGCGAGCCGCGCCGAGGATCGCGAAACCGAGCGGATCAGCGAATTCGCACGCCGCTCCACCCAGAAAGGCATCCGCGCGGTCAAGATCGAGGCGTGGGCCTGGACGATCACCGGCGGCGGAATCAACCTCGCGATCATGATCGTGCTGGGGTTCGGCGCCTGGCGAGTCTCCACCGGAGCGCTGGAGGTCAGCGCGCTGATCGCCTTCCTGCTCTACGGCTTCCAGCTGATGATGCCGGTCATGCTGCTGACGATGAGTATGACCGCCATCCAGTCCGGACTGGCCGCGGCGGCCCGCATCGCCGAGATCACGGACATGGAATCCGAAACCGACGATCACACCACCCGTCCGGCCGGCGCCGACGCAATCTCCCCCGACGACGCTCACACGCTCGTCCTCCGCGATGTCGTGTTCCGCTACTCCCCCGACGCCACGCCCGCGCTCGACGGCGTGAGCCTGACGATCCCCCGCCGCGGGCACACCGCCATCGTCGGCCCGTCCGGGGCCGGCAAGACGACGATCTTCTCCCTGCTGTTGAAGTTCTTCCGACCCGAGCACGGTGAGATCCAGCTCGACGGCCGCCCGTTCAGCCAGTGGACGTTGGACGACCTCCGCGGCCGGATCGCCTACGTGGAACAGGACACGCCTTTGATCCCGGGCACGCTGCGCGAGAACCTCACCTACGCTGCGCCGGACACCGATGAGTCCGCGCTCTGGCGCGCTCTCGAGGCGGTCCGGATGGACGAACGCGCCCGCACCCTGCCCGATGGCCTGGACACCGACGTCACCGCATCCACACTCTCCGGTGGCGAGCGCCAGCGCATCGCCGTGGCACGGGCACTGGTCGCGGACCCGGAGTTGCTCCTGCTCGACGAGGTGACCGCGCAACTCGACGGCCTCACCGAAGCCGCAGTCGCCGAGGGCATCCGGCGCCAAGCCTCTCGGGGAGCGGTGGTGACCATCGCGCATCGGCTGTCCACCGTGATGGACGCCGACCAGATCATCGTCCTAGAGGCGGGCCGGGTCCGCGCCGTGGGCAGTCACACGGCGCTGCTGGCCACCGATGAACTGTACCGAGAACTGGTCACCGCCCTGCGCATCACCAGCGATCAGGGCGCCGGCGACGACGAAGCGGCCACGCTCAGCCCGGCCTGACGCCCCGGGTCCGGCGCTTTCGCGTCCCGGGTGCGCGCGGCGGTGCTGATCGGTAGGTGTGTCCGGTGGGTGTGGTGGTTTCGACGATGTGGCGCTGGGCGTCGACCACGCGGACGTTCCAGCCGGGGATTTGGCGGGTGTGGTTGCCGCGTTGGCACACGCCGCGTCCGTTGGCCGGCATGGTGTCTCCGCCGTCGGCGTAGGGGTGCACGTGGTCGTACTCGCGGATGTCGGCGTCGCAGTACGGATCCCGGCAGACGCCGCCATCACGGTAGTGCAACAGCTTGGCCAGCACGCCGTCGAAGCGGCGCCGGCGGGGGTCGCAGTCACGCACGATCCCGGTAGCGGGGTCGGTGTAGAGCCGCCGGATCCAGATCCGCGCCCGCTCGGCTGCACCCTCGCCGCCCTGGCCGTGGGTGTAGTCGGCATCGTCGTCGCCGCTGCCCCCGCTGGTGCCGTGGGTGTGGGTGTGGGCGGCTTGTGCGGCGAGGTTGCGCGCGATCTGGGCCGGGACGGGTCCGTAGCCGGGAATCTCCGCGGGCGTCTCATCACCGCCGAGCAGCGACGTGTCGGTCATCACCAGCCCGATCTCGGCGGACACCGCGTCGGCCTGTCCGCTCACCCGCGCGATCAACTCGTCGGCCATGATCTGGTTGCGGGAACGCTCATCCCCGGACGACACGGCCGCGTCGGCGTGACGACGCAGCGACGCATACGCCTTCACGCCCTGTTCCACCGGGAGCAGCGCGGTCAGGATGGTCATGGTGTCCGGAGCCGGGCGCAAACTCACCCGCCGATCCTTGCGCGCGTTCGACGCCCGCGCGACCGCGGCGGCGGGGTCGGCCTCGATCGCCAACCGCCGCGCCATGCCCGCGGCCTTCTTCGGCCCCAACCCCGCCAACTCCTCGGCCAGCCGCGCGTCGACCGCACGGCGCTCGTCCGCACCCAAATGGGAGGTCTCGTTCACCACCAGGGTGGCCACGAACTCCGAGACCTCACCCCGGCGCAGCAGCGCCAGAGTCTGCGGCATGTCCCGGATGAGCACCCGCGCATGGGTCAGCTGCCGGGCCGCCGACGCCGGTGAAAGCCCGCGGGCAAGCCCGACCTGCTCAGCGATCCCCCGCCTGGCCCGCTCCCCACGCAGCCCTCTCGCCTGGTTCGCCGCCTGCTGCGAGGCGTCGAAGTCGACCTGCTCACCCACCTGCGCCGCGAACACCGCGGCCTTGAGCCTCTCCAGCACCGCGATCCGGTCGATACGTTCCGCATCGTCCACCGCACCAGGCAGCCCGGCCAGCCGGTCGATCAGACCGGCCAGCTCGGCAACCACCCCGGAAGGCGACACAGAATCGTTCATACGTTCGAGGCTAGACGATCTCGAACCCCGTTCACAAGAGAATTGACGGTGTATCCCGTTCACCCGACGCTGAACAGTTCCAACAGCACCATCAACAAGACAAAGCATTCAAATTACTCGTCACGGATGTACTGGAGGTATAACCAGCCACACGTCACGTAGACGGTACGCGCTTACGCCCTGGCCCTGACGGTTCGGTTTCGCACATCGGCGAGTTGCCCGACCTCATCAGGGGTTGCGAGGCTGGCGTCGACTGAGAGCAGCGTCAGCAGTTGGAGTGATCGGCTGGCCCGGGCCGCGGCCTCCACCTAGTGGTGCCCGTCCAACAGGACGTGGGTCAACGCCCAGTGCGCGTAGTCATCACGGCTCTCGTCGGCATCAGCAGGCCGGCAGATGTCGAGCGTCAAGACCGCCACCGCAGTGGGCGCCGAAGATGCCTTCAGCAACACCTCATAACGTCCCACCTGGGCCGCGTCGTTCCAGCTCGCCGCCGACGCCTCACCGAACCGGATCCGAGCGGTGTCCGCGTGCACGCCAAGACTCCGCACGGGTCCGATCAACGCAGTCATCCAGTCGCCACCTCTTGTGCGCCGTCGGCGTGGCCGTTCTTTCTCACAACACTGTGTCCAGGAGATCGTCTAGACGTGATCGCGACATGTTGATTCAGCTTCGCGCAGAAACCTCACATCACACACCTGGTGTTCAACCGTTGCCGACACCATCGCGGACATCGGCCGCGTCGCACCCTCGGGCGTCCACGCCCGACGCGGCGCGCCGAAGCCATTCCGTACCGAAGGGATTGTGCCGATGGCATCGCGGCAGAAGCTCGTCTCGACGACCCTCGCCAGCACGCTCGTGCTCGGGTTGCTCGCCACCGCCGTTTCGACGGCCGCGGCGGAACCGGAACCCGACGCCGCGCGCGCCGGCGGCCAGCGCCAGGCCCAGACGTTCGACCTGCAGGCCCACCGCGGCGGACTAGCGCTCCGTCCGGAAAGCACACTTGCGTCGTTCGGCAACGCGCTGCAGCTCGGGGTCTCCACGCTGGAGCTCGACATCCAGATCACCAAGGACGGCCACGCCGTCGTCACCCACGATCGGCGGATCAACCCGGCCAAGTGCGCCGACACCGAGCCGGTGACACCGGACGACCCCCAGTTCCCCTACGCGCAGGGCACGTATATCAAGGACCTGACACTCGAGCAGGTGCGCACGCTCGACTGCGGCACGCAGACGCTGTCGAACTACCCCGAGCAGGAGGCCGTACCCGGCGCGAAGATGCCGTTGCTGAGCGAGGTCTTCGACCTGGTGAAGCGGTACGGCGCCGACGACGTCATGCTGAACATCGAGACGAAGGTGGAGGCGGGCGCCCCGCACGAGACAGCCCCTCGGGAGCAGTTCGTCGAGGTCACGGCGGCAGAGATCCGCGAGGCCGACGTGGAGAAGCAGGTCACCATCCAGAGCTTCGACTGGGGCGCGCTCATGCTGATGGGCGAGGTCGCACCGGAGCTGCCCCTGGTGGCCCTGACCAACTACAGCTTCCTCCAGGTGGATCAGCCGGGCGCGTCGCCATGGCTGGGCGGCATCGACATCGACGACTTCGACGGCGACCCGATCGCGGCCATCAAGTCGTTCGGCGCTGACGTCTTCTCCCCCGTACACGGCTTTCCCCAGGGCGGCTCGGTCGACGACCCGGACTACCAGCCGTACGTGACCGCCGAGATGGTGGACCACGCGCACCGCAACGGCATCGAGGTGATCCCGTGGACCATCAACGACGTCGCCACCATGAACAAGCTGATCGATGACGGCGTCGACGGCATCATCACCGACTACCCGGACCGGCTACGGCAGGTCATGGACGAGCGTGGCTTCCGGCTGCCGCGTGGCTACGAGTCGCCGTTCGACATCCAGGGCCACCGCGGCGCGCGGGCGGTCCGGCCGGAGAACACCCTGCCGGCGTTCGAGTACGCGCTCGCCAATGAGGATGTGTCCACCCTGGAACTCGACACCGGCGTCACGGAGGACGGCGAGCTGGTGGTGATCCACGATCGCACCATCAACGGCTCGCACTGTGAAGACACCGAGCCCGCGACACCCGGCGACCCGGAGTTCCCCTACGTCGGCGACCGCGTGCACGACCTGACGCTGGAGCAGATCAAGACGATCGACTGCGGTTCGAAGACGCTGCCGAACTTCCCCGACCAGGTCGCCGTGCCCGGAGCGCGGATTCCGACCCTGGACGAGGTGTTCGATCTGGTGGAGCAGAGCGGACGGGACGACATCCGGCTCAACATCGAGACGAAGATCAGCCCGCTGGTAGACGACACCGCACCGTACCGGGAGTTCACCCGCGCCCTCGTCGAGGCCATCCAGGACGCCGGCCTGCGGGACCGCGCCACCATCCAGTCCTTCGACTGGCGGACCGTCAAGCACGCCCGCCGGCTGGACCGTGGCATCGACACGGTGGCGCTGATCTGGCAGTACGGCCCCGAGGAGTGCGCGACGCTGGCCGACGAGTGCTCGTTGCGCGCATCCTACGACGACCCCTCGGTGAAGAGCCCGTGGACCGCGGGCGTCGACTGGTGGCGCATCCGGGACATCGGCGTGATGGCCAAGATCGTCGGCGCGTCGACCATCTCGGCCAACTGGCAGGTGCACGATCCGGAGCAGGGCAGTGTCAGCTCCGACGACTGGTACGCGCGCGAGGATCCGGCATACTTCCACGGCCCGGAGATCGAACGGCTGCACCGGATGAAGCTCAGCGTGGTGCCCTACACCGTCAACGACGAGGCCACCATGCAGCGGGTGATCGACCTCGGCGTCGACGGTCTCATCAGTGACGATCCGGACGCGGCCGTCCTGGTGGCCAAGCGCAACGGCCTGCGCTGAACCATCCACACCCAGGCCGGCAGGTGTCCGGATAAGGCTGGAGGGTTGTACCGGCTGTCACCGGCACAACCCTCCGGTCATGTTCGGACAGCCGGCTACCCTCTGGGCCGGCCACACGTTCGCGTCCTCGGATGGGCGTCGGCGATGTGAACGCTCAGCTCTACGATAGGGCCGTGACCGAACGCCAGTTCCAGCCGGTCAAGTCGGCTGACCGCACGCTGGAGATCCTCGAGGTGCTAGCCGATTCCACCGAGCGGCTCAGTCTCGCGCATCTCGCTCGCGCGCTGTCCATCCCTAAGAGCAGCCTGCACGGCATCCTTCGGACGATGGTGCAGCGCGGATGGGCCGAGACCGACCCGTCCGGCACGTACTTCGGCCTGGGCGTTCGTGCCCTTCTCGTCGGCGCGTCGTACGTCGACCGGGACGACGTCGTCAGCCGGACGCAACCGTTGCTCGACCGGCTCGGCGCCGAAACCGGCGAAACGACGCATCTGGGCCGGTTGGATGGCTCAGACGTCGTCTATCTCGCCAAGCATGAGTCGCCGCACCCGCTGCGCATGTTCTCCGCCATCGGCCGCCGGGTGCCGGCACACAGCACCGCGCTCGGCAAGTCGCTGCTGGCCGAGCGTTCCGACGCAGCCGTGGCCGATCTGCTGCCACGGCCGTTACCCCGGCTGACCGCCAACACCGTCACCGACCTCGAGACGCTACTCGGTGAGCTCGCCCGGGTCCGCGCGACGGGTCACGCCGCGGATCGAGAGGAGAGCAGCGACGGCATCTGTTGCTTCGCCGTCGCCCTCCCCACGACGCGCCCGGCGGTCGATGCACTCAGTGTCTCGATACCGGCGTTCCGGTTGGACGACGAGGTGGAGCGCAGGGTCGTCGACGCCTTGACGCGCGTCCGCGACCAGTTCCGCCGGTCCGCCGGGGCGGCCGTGCCTACCTGATCGCGGCGTTTGCGCACCAGCACCCGAAAACCTTGTCGTCGACACCCTTGACGGCGGGTAACGCCCTCTTTACGATCGCCGTACATATATGTGAACGGCGTTCGCATCATCGAACGCCGTCGACGATCGAGAGGGTGAGCTGGATGGGACGTGCACGCCGCAGGGTCGCCGGCCTGCTGGGCCTGACGACGATGATGATGACAACCCTGATCGCCCCGGCACTGGGCGCCTCTCCCCCGGCAGCCGGCAGCTCGCGAGACCCGGCGACGGTCGTCGCCGGGCTCGCCGCGGTGGAGGGCGCGGCCGGCGGCGCAGGCTGCGACTACCCGGCACAGATCCTCGACCTCACCGACTGGAAGATCACCCTTCCGATCGACGATCCGGACCGATCGGGCGAGCAACCGCTGGAGATCCGCCAACCGGAGCTGAACACGTACGCGATCGAGCCGTGGTTCGCGGTCACCTCCACGTGCGACGGGGTGCAATTCCGCGCACCGGTCAACGGCGCCACCACCCCGAACTCCAGCTACCCCCGATCCGAACTGCGCGAGATGACCAACGGCGGCGCCGACCATGCCGGCTGGTCCTCCGACTCCGGCACGCACACCATGGTGATCACCCAGTCGATCAAGAACGTGCCGAACGACAAACCGCACGTCGTGGCCGGCCAGATCCACGACGGCGACGATGATGTGAGCGTCTTTCGGCTGCAGGGCAACAAGCTCTACGTCACCCGCGGCAACGACAGCACCTACCACCTCATCACCGATGACTACCGGCTCGGTACCAAGTTCGAGGCCAAGTTCGTGGTCAGCGACGGCGAGATCAGGGCCTACTACAACGGCCGGTTGGAGACGACCATCCCGGCGGACTTCGACGGCGGCTACTTCAAGGCCGGCGCCTATACGCAGGCGAACTGCACCAACTCCTCGCCGTGCGACAGCAGCAACTTCGGACAGGTCATGATCTACGACGTCGAGGTGACTCATCAGTGAACCGCCGCACCGCCGTCGCCGCTGCGGCGGCATTGACGATCATCCCGCTGGCACCGGCCGCGGCCGCCGCACAGGAGACGCCAGAACCCCCGGAACCGATCAGCGTCGCGGAGGTCACGGCGTCGAGCAGCGACGGCAACCTGCCGGAGAACACCCTCGACGGCGACCTCACCACCCGGTGGTCCGCCCTGACCGAAGACCCGGCGGATCCCGAGTGGATCACCTGGGACCTCGGTGCGGTCCGCACCGTCGGATACCTCGGCCTCGCCTGGCACCGCGGTGACGTCCGCGCCGCCTTCTACGACGTGCAGATCTCCCACGACGGCCAGACCTGGACGACGGCCGTCGCGGACGGTGAGAGTTCGGGCGGCACGATCGACCTGGAACCGGTCACGCTCGGCGCGTCGCCGCAGGCCGGGCTCGAGGCTCGGTTTATCCGCTACCTCGGATACGGCAACAGCGCGGGCAGCGGCTGGAACAGCGTCGCCGACGTGCGGGTCTATCCGCCCAACGCCGACGGCGCCGTCGTCGAGGAACTCGCCTCCCAGCTGCCGGAGCCGGATCCGGACGCGAAGCCGTGGACGCGGCCCGGCCTGGTCGACCCGGACGGCCACCCGATCGCGGTCGATCCTCCGGCACCCGTTTCCGGACGCACGCTCGACGTCCTCGAGTTCGGGGCAGATCCCGAGCCGGTCTCCGGGGACGACGCGTCCGCCATCCGGGAGGCCGTCGCCGCGGCCGAACCGGGCGACGAGGTGTATCTCCCGCCGGGGGTCTACGACCTGGACACCACCGTGCCCGCCGACCCGACCAGCAACATCGCGCTGCGCTCCGGGATCCATCTGAGAGGCGCCGGGGCGGGCGAGACCATCCTGCGCTCGTCGTTGACGCCGGACACCCACTCCGGCAAGGTGTTGCGCGGCCTGGGCATCTCCGACGTGGCCATCACCGGGCTCACCGTGACCTCTACCTTCGACGGCGAGTTCACCGACGATCCGTCCGACGCGGGAGGTGGCGGCCCCGCCTACGGAGTCTTCGTCGCCAACGCCGGGATGCGTCCAAGCGTCCGGGTGCTGGTCGAGGACGTCGTCGTCGAACGTTTCCAGCGCTCTGGCGTGCGCATCGAGAAGAGCCGGCACGTCGCCGTGCGCGGCAGCACGTTCCGGAACGCGACCAGCGTCGGCGGCGGTGGCCAGGGCTATGGTGTGACGATCCAGGGCACGCCGTCGGTGGACCGGTACGCCTACACCGACGACTCGCGGTACAACGTCGTCGAAGACAACACGTTCGAGGGCCCGTACCTGCGGCACGCGATCCTGCTGCAGTACTGGACGCACAACAACCTGGTGGCCGGCAACACCATCACCCGCACCGTCTACGACGCCATCGACCTGCACGGCGAAGACGAGTATCTGAACGAGGTGCGACACAACACGGTGACCGGCAGTCGCGCGGCCGGCATCGGACTCGGCAACACGGGCGGATCGGCCACCCAGCACGATGCGTCGGGGCCCGGGAACTGGATCCACCACAACGTGCTCCAGGGCAACCGGGAGGGCGTCATCGTCCACCTCGGATCTCCGGAGACGCTGATCGAGCACAACGTCATCACGCGGCGCAGCTCGGCGCCGGCGCGGGTGGGTATCGAGGTCCGCAATGCTCCGGACACGGTCGTCCGGGACAATCGGATCTCCGGCAACCGCGCCGACGGATTCTGGGGCATCCGGCTGCAGGAGGATCCCGGCGATGACGGTCACGCCGCCGGCATCCCCAGCGACGTGCTGATCGAGCGGAACACCGTCAGCGGCAACGCCAACGGCATCCGCATCGACGCCGGTACCGGCATCGTCCTGGACGCCAATCGCGTTGAGGGCAACGCCGGCGAGCAGCTGCACATCGCCGACGACGCCGACGTGACGCTCCGCTGAGCCGGGCCGCATCGGCCGGACTACCCGGGTCCGGCCGATGCGGTAGCGGCCAGCCAGTCGCGGACCGCGGCGAGTGCGTCGCGAGCCTCCGGGAGGTCGGGGTGCCACGCCTTCTCCCATTCGAGGCTCAGCACACCCGCGTACCGGCGCCGATCAAGGACGCCGGTGATCTCGCCGAGCGGGACGTGCCCGGTGCCGGGCAGGACGGGCTCAGGGCGGCCGTCGGCGAGCACCGCGTCCTTGACCTGGACGTAGGCCAGTAGGCCGTCCAGCGACGCCGCGCTGGCCTCGGGCGATTCGCCGGCGGCCCAGCTGTGGACGATGTCCCAGATGGCTCCGATGTACCGAGGATGATCGCCGGCCACATCCTGCACGAGTGGCGCCACCAGGCGCGCGACGTCTTCGCCGGTGCGGTGGCTGTCATGGGTCTCCACCAGCAGCCGGACGCCGGAGTCCGCGGCTGTCGGGACGGCGGCCTCCAACCGGCGCCGTCCGCGTTCTTCCGCGACGGCGCCGGCGTCATTCTCCGCGCCGGGGAACAACCGCACGCCGCCGGCACCCAGGTCGGCCGCTAGCCGCACGTGCTCGGTGATGTCGTCCACGACCGCGTCGTCGTCCCCCGCAGCGCACAGCTTGACGTACGAGCACACCGCGAGCACGCCCAGACCTGCTTCGTCGAGGCACCCGCGGAGTTCCGCCCGCTCGGCGGACGACATGCCGACGTGCGCCAGCTGGCCCTCTCCAGCCCGCAACTCGAGTGCCACGCAACCTGCCGACGCCGCGACATCGATCACCTCGCCGATCAGGGCGCCGGGCATACCCAGGGTCGAGACGGCAAGCGGCCACGTCATGACGTGGTCACTTCTTCTCGGTTCTGGCATGGAACTTGCGGTGAGCCGCCTGCCGCGAGGTGCCCAACACAGTACCGATCGCCTCCCACGAATCCCCGGCTGCACGGGCATCTGCAACAGCCTGATCGAGCGCTCGCTCCGCCTCCTCCAGATTGGCGAGTGCTTGGCCGATAGCCCTCAGATGACGTGCGTCGCGCGCAGGCGTAACCTCCGGGTCGAGGGTGTCCAACCATTCCTCGACGCTGCTCTTATGCTGTGCCTTGGCCATCATCATCACCCTTTGGACAGGTAGTCGTAGAACCTCGGGCGCATCCGATCAGCGTGGATGACACGTTGCGGATCATGCGCCGGCACCACCACGATCTCCAGCAAACGACCCGTGCAATCGGCACCGAGAACCAAGATCCGCAACTCGCCGTCGTACTCCTGCTCGATGTACCGAAATGGATTCCGAATCGCATGAAGAATGTCGGAGTCGCCGAGGCCATGTTTCCGCACCGCGTCCGTGATCGCCACGTCGCGCCCTCCATCATCGTGTCATCATAATGTTGACATCGACCTCTGTCAACAACTTGTTGACAGAAGCGATCTTATGGGCGCCACATTATCGGCCGGTACCGACAATGTTCGGCGCCCATAAAACATCAACAGACGTAGAATGAGGAGTTATCAATCAGTTGCAGACATCCACGAGCTAGAACGCTCAACCAACCTTCGAGGCTCCTCACTCCGGCAGGAGCTCACGAAGCTCACCATCCCCGTCCACCGATGCCGGCTCGGACGGCGCGGACTCTCCCACGGCGTTCGACGCCACGACGACGTACTCCGCGCCGTCCACCACTTCGGAATCCGTCCACGTCGTCGCGGTCACATCGGTGACCACGACCTCGCCGTCCCGCAGCACCGTGTACGACGCGGCCAGCCGGCTGCCGGACCAGGACACGGTCACCTCGTCCCCCTCCGATGCCGCTGCCACCGAGGTCACCGTCTCGGGCGCGGCTGGTTCGCCCGCCCCGTCGCCGCATTCCGGCCGCGCCGGCAGCGTCCACGTGCCGGAGAACCGCACCTCGTCCGGGATGCTGTCGTCCGGATAGACGACGAACCGGTCCACCAGCGCACCGTCTTCCCTCGCCTTGATCAGCAGCGTGTGGAAGCCGGGCTGCAGATCGAACCCGATCGGCGACTGCCGGTAGAACCAGTCCCCGACGCTGAGGTTCACCGTCGCCGGAGTGCTGTTGTCCATCGAGATGTAGACGCTGTCCGTGGACCCGGACTCGCCATGGCCGAGCACCGCCACGTGGTAACGCCCGGCCTCCGTGACCTCCAGGTCGTAGCGGCCCCACAGGTCGGGGTTGTTCTTGTACTCCGAGCCCCGCGGCACCGACGCGACCCGTCCGCCATAGCGGGTCAGGTCGTCCACGAGCTGGTACTCGCCGCTGCGGCCGCTGTACCGCTCGGCCTCGACGACGGCGCCGTCCGCGCCGACCTCGTGCGTGAGGGAGCACCCGGGTACACCACTGACGGTGGACGACGGCTCGCTCGCTCCGGCGTCGTTGACGGCGACGACCCGGTAGGTATAGCCGGAGCCGTCCTCGACGTCGTCGTCGGTCCACGTCGTGGCGCTGATCCCGTCCGCGACGACCTCGGCGTCGTCATCGGTGAGCCCGCCGCGCAGTACATGGTAACTCTCTGCTCTAGCCGAACCGTCCCAGGTCAGCGTGACCTCACCGGCCGCACGGCTCACTCGCACCCCATCCGGCGTCCCGGGAGGAGTGGTCTGCGGCGTCGCCTCCACGACGCCGGAGAGCGGGCCCGTGCCGATCTGATTGACCGCGCGGACCGCGTACCGGTACGTGATGCCGTTCGACACATCCGTGTCGACCCAGCCCGGCTCGGTGACGCCCTCGGCGACGGGCTGCAGCTCGGCGTCACCGGTGGCCCGCAGCACGTCGTATGACGACGCGTCCCGCACCGGCAGCCAGCCGAGCTCCACCCGCCGATGCGAGGCCACGGCCACCAGGCCGTCCGGCGCGGCCGGCTCCTGCGCGCCCGCGGTACCGATCGCGGCGGACGACGGCCGGCTCCGGCCGACCTCGTTCACAGCCACGACGCGGTACGGATACGCTTCGCCGTCGGACAGGTCCCGGTCCGCGTAGAACGGGACGGCGACCTCCGCGATCTCCCGGCCGCGCCGCAACACCCGGTAGGACGTGGCCGTGTCCACCGGCTCCCACGACACCTCGATCACTCCGGCGTGACCCTGCGCCGTGACGCCCGACGGCGCCGCAGGTGCGGCGTGCGGAGCTCCGTACTTCAGAACCAGCTCGCCGCCGCCGCTCACTTCGACGCTCACGCGGCCGTCCGCGAGGTCCACCGGCACCGCGGATCCGTCCAGCGTCGCCCGCTCCAGCGCCCGGCCGGGCGACGCCGCCAGCGACAGCTCGTAGGAGGTGTCCGGACCGTCGGCGATCTCGACCGTATGACGGGTCGGGTCGCTGACGTCGGCGGAGAGCGTCACCGACGCCGACGACGACGCCAGCACGGTGCCCCGCCACGAGACGGCGACGGCGTCGTGCATGGCGTATCCCGCCAGCGCACCGCCGGTGGTCCGCACCCAGCCCAGGGCGCCGTCGACCACGACGTCTCCCGCTGCCGCGGTCGAGCCGGAGCGTGCCGCCACCACCGTGTCGACGTAGTCGTCGGCGGAGATCCGCGCTGCCAGCGCATCCGCGGTACCGAGGTCCTCCAGCCGCGGCTCCGCATCGTCGAGGCCGGCCGGCACCAGCACGGACAGCAGGTCCGCGGACGTGCCTTCCTGGCTCAGCCGCAGGCCGGTCGTCTCCTCCACGTCGGTAGACGGGTCCGGGTAACCCTCGAAACCGGTGTCCGTGCCGGTGCCGTACGGGTTGAACCGGTCGGTCACCAGCGTCGTCTCGACGTCGGCGGGCACGGTCAGCGCGTGCAGCCGCGCGGGGTCACCCCAGGGGCCGTCGCCCGTGGTCCAGGTGCGACGGTTGGCGACGCCGGAGAGGGTGCCGCGCACGTGCCAGTAGGCGTCCCACTCCTTCGAGCTCTCGGCCGCCATCCGGTCGAGCACCACGAAGTAGTCCGAGCCGGGGAACGCCACCGCACGGGTATGCGTCGCGTCCTGGTCGTCCCAGTACGCCGCCGACTTCTCGGCGAAGCCGAACATCGGGCCGGAGAGGAACCCGCGGGTGGGCGTCGGGTCACCCACCGCCGAGCCGTCGGCGGTCACCACGTTGTGGTGCTCGGGGCCCTTCCATCCGTCGCGACCGCCGAACCGCTGCGGTCCGTAGCCGTTGTCCCGGGCGAGCACCGCGTTCTCCGCGTCGATGAGCAGCTGCAGGCCGTCGGCGTGGTCGTGGTTGTTGCTCATCGCCACGCCGCTGAAGTATCCCCAGCGGGTGTCGGCGTCGCCCATCCGCCAGTCGCTGCGGAAGATCGTGTCCCCGCCGCGCGGGCCGGCGTCCATATCGATGGTGCCGGTGCCCTCGTCCGGGGCCACCTCGGCGATGGTGGAGTCGTAGAGTGCTATCTCCTCCGGCCAGCCGTAGAACTGGTTGCGCGCTCCCGTCCAGTCGTCCGGGTACCGGGCCGCATTCCAGTCGCTGTTGAAGAACTGCCACTGGAACAGCTCGCCCAGACTCGCCGACTCGCTGAGCGGCGTCGGCGTGTCCGCGTACGCGGCCGCGACCGTGTTCAACCAGGTCACCTTGGACCAGCCGTCGTCCAGCGGCGGCATCAGGCCCTTCGGATTGACGGTCTTCAGCTGCCACTCGAACGCCGGCTGCAGGGCCGGGAAGAGATCGACGCCGGAGGCGTTGCGGTACTGCCACATGAACGGCGTGCTGTTGAGGATGGTGAAGATCCAGTAATACCCGGCGCCGTCCCGATAGATGCCGTCCTTGGTGAACATGTAGCGGAAGACCCGGTTCATGTTCTCCAGCCCGCGGTCCAGGTACGCCTGCGCGTCCGGGTCAGCCGAGAAGGCCAGCGCCCAGGAACCCAGCGCCGCGCCCGCCTTGGACCGGTGGTTGTGGCTGCGCACCCCCTCGTCCTCCAGGTACGTGTACAGCCAGTCCGCGCCGCGTTTCACCGCCGCCCGGATCGCCGCGTCGTCGTCCGGACCGATATCGGCCGCGATCCAGTCGTAGGCGAGCGCGTAGTTGGTCATCTGCTGGGCGACGTACTGGTCGGTGGGCACGATCGTGTCGAACGCGGCGCGCAGGTTCGCCACCGCCGCGTCGAGATACCGCTGCTCCCGGGTGATCAGCCAGGCGAACGACGTCGCCTTGGCCGCCTTGGTCTTGACGTCGTCGGCCGGGTCGACACCGTCCGCGGCCGCTGCCGCGTCGGCGTCCTCCACCAGGCGTCCCCACGCCATCGCGTAATGCCGGTGCGGGTCGGGTGCGTCGCCGCTCACCCGGGCGCGCAGGAGTTCGACGCCGTCGGTGTCGACATACTGGCTCGGGTGCACCTCCTGCGGCGGAAGGACACCCTCGGTCGGGATGGTGATCCCTTCCCACCATTCCTCGTCCGGGTCGTGACCGACCGACTCCCCCGGCACCAGCGGCGGACTGGCCGCCTGCAGCGGCGCCGCCAGCGCGCCCGCGACGAGCACCGCCGCGAGGCCGGCCACTACCGAATGAACCGTTCTTCGCCGAGACATGGATCGCTCCCATCATGTGGTGAACGGGTTGTCGTACGTCTGGTGCAGGTGTCGTAGATGCGGTGCAGGCGTCATGCGGATGGAGCCCGTCGAAGGCGCCCTTCCGGTCGAAGGCGGCGCCGGGCCGGATGCTCTCGTTGATCCGCCGCCGTACCGGCGCCGTTCCCGGTGGCGACGAGGGCAAGCCAGACGGGAAGGGAGATGCCGAGGAAGGGCACGATCGTGGGAAGCAGCACGCACGTCAGTCCGAAAGCCGCGACGATCGACAGCAGGACCAGCGAGCTGATCGGGCGCTGGGCGCCTAGGGCCACCACCGCACGCAGCCATTGAGCCGTCGTCGCGTCCCGATCCCGCGACGCGGCGGCCGGAAGCATCAGCGCCAGCAGCAACAGCGCGCCCGCCACCGGGAGCATCGCCGTGGCCAGCAGGAAGGCCGCCGGCGATTCTCGGGTGCCCAGGAACAGCAGGTTCACCAGCACCATCGCGGCCAACACGGTGGCGACGACGCTGAGCAGCCAGGTCCGGCGCCAGGTCGCCGCCATCTCGCGGAAGGTCTGCGTGAACACGGCGTCGTCGCCGTGTTCCTGCCAGCGGTGCAGCGCCCTTCCTGCCGCCACCGCGGCGGAGAGCCAGGTCACCACCCCGAGCGACAGGATGAACGCCGCGACTCCCGCCAGCGCGAGGTTGGCCGGGTAGGACAGGACCGCCAGCGCGGTGTCCTCCCAGCGTCGCCGCCGCACCTCGGTGCCGTTCACGACCGTGGGCCGTTCCCGGCCGGGTACGCCGCCACGGAATACGCCGCGAACCCGTCCGCGGCGATGTCCGGTTCGGCGCCCAGCGCGTCGGTGGCGTCCTTCCCGTCCAGCTGGACGGCGACGATCTCCCGATCGCCGTCGCGCTCCACGTCGACGACGACGCTGCGTGCGCCGTCCCCCTCCCGGACGCTGATCACCGACGGCGCGTCGTCGTCCCACGCGAGCGGCTCCAGCACCGTGACGAACCGGGCGCGTTCCCAGGGCCCGGTGGTACGGCGCAGGGTGTGCTGCACCTTCTCCAGGGAAAGGCTCGGCGTGCTGGACGTCGGGTTCGCCGCGATCGGGGTCGCCACCACCTCGTCGTCGGTGTCACCGGGTTCGAGCGCGGTGACGCGCAGCCGACCCGATCCGGCGGCGGCGATCCACTGCCCGTCGCCGACCGGCTCGGCCGGATTGTCGGTCTGCAGCAGCCACGTCCAGGCCCGCGGCACCTCGGCGGCGGACTCGTCGACGATCACCAGCGTGCCGCGCGGCGACATCACCAGATGCCGATCCACCTGGCGTACCCCCAGCTCCGGCTCGTACATCGCGGCCGTTTCGCTGACCGCGTGCACCCAGCCGTCGCCCACCGTCGCGGTGCGGATGCGGGCGGTGTGCCGGTGCGGCAACCCCTTGTAGACGTGGTAGCGGTCCTCGTTGACGAACCCCTTGCCGTCGACGAGCACCGAGCTGTGATGAGCGGTGAGCTTGCGGTTGGAGTAACCTTCGTCGACCGCCAGGTACGCGCCGTGACCGAGCAGCACGAAACTGCCCGCGTCCGGATGGTGGTGACCGGCGTTGAGCGTGGTCCACCCCTGCTCGACGGCCATCCGGTGCGACGCCTCCCACGCCTTGTGCCCGCCGCCCGGCGAGGCCTTGAACGACACCAGACAGGCGTCCGGCGACCACGACGTGCGGCCGACCACCAACCCCAGATCGCCGAAGACGCGCCCCAGCGGCAACGATCCCGGGTCCTGTTCCGGCACCTCCGGGTCGTACCAGAGGAGCTCCTGGTACGCCTCCGGACGCACGCCCGGCTTGACCCCGCTCTCGTACGCCTCCCGCCAGAAGAAGTCGTCGAGCACCCGGTTGGCGAGCCACTGCGCCTGCGGGATCCGGTACTCCGCGGCGAGCTTGTAATAGAACGCGGCCGAATGTCCGCTGCGCCGGTCGTGGCAGTCCCCGTGGTCGACGATCCGTTCCAGATCTGGGGCGGCCTGGTAGAGCCGGTACCAGAACGTCTCCCGGAGATAGGGACTGTCGGCGAACCAGTCGAGTCCTTCGGCGGCGCGCAGCACGTCGAGGTATGAGGCGATCCACGGCACGCCGTAGCGCCAGTACACGACGCCCTCGCAGTTCGAACCGTCCTCGGGCAGCAACTCCAGCACGGTGGCGAAGTTGCGCTTGGCCCGCTCCGTCCACTCCCTACCGGGCGGATGCTCGTCGACCAGGACGTATCCGGCGGTAGCCAGCCCGGCATAACAGATCCAGTTGTGGTTCTGCCAGTACGACGAGGACCACCAGTCACCCTCGGAGGCGACGGCGAAGTCATAGAGCCGGGTGCCCTGCAGGATGAGCTTGTCGCGCAGCGCGGCGCGCTCGTCGTCGGGAAGGGAGTCGCCGGCCCAGGCGTAGGCCAGTGACAGCCCGTGGCAGAGCCAGCCGGCGTCGAGGTCGTGGTCCGGCATGTGCGCCTTGCCCCAGTGCGGGAAGGACACCGGCGGCGCCAGCCAGCGGCGCAGTTCGGCCAGGTAGTGCGTCTGTCCGGTCAGCCGGTACGCCAGCGCCAGGTTGGCCGCTGTGGGCCCGAAATAGGTGATGCTCGCCTGCGGATGTTCGGCCGGCGGGACTTCGCCGCGGTAGCGTTCGCATTCGTCCAGCAGCCGGCGGAACTGTCGCCGGTGCGTGGTGTGGACGTCGCTGCGCAGCTGATCGAGCCTTCCGGCAAGCAAGAGGGGGCGAGGGACGGTCACGTGTCCTCCAGGGTGTGCTCGTCGATCCGGCCGGAACCGTGCTCCACCCGGAGGCGAGCCGGCCCGGTCTGGTCGGTGCTGATGAGTTCGATGCGGTGGACGGCTCCCGGGTCGCCCGGCCAGTAGACGGAGACGAAGGCCACCGCGGAACAGGTGGCGGAACAGGTCGCGGTCCAGTCGGCGACGGCGACGACGGCCGCGGGGTCGTCCGACGGTCCGCGGCCCGGGACGGTGGCCAGCGTGGACGGCGCCGTGGCGACGTGCCGGCCGTGCAGCACCGTGCCGCCGGTGTCCCAGCGGCTGCACCACGTCCCGTCCGGTTCGGTCCGGATGTCCAGCGTTCCGCCGGGCCGTAACCCGAGGTCGACGACGTGCTCCGCACCCGACGGCACCGTCACGCACACGGCGTCGAGCAGGTACTCGTCGTTCATGATCACCGCACGGCGCAGACCCGCGCCCGGAAAGGCGTCGTCGGCGCCGACCAGAAGACGAGCCGGCGGGCCGGGTTCCCACGCCAGCACCGTGCCGGTGCACGGCTGCTGGTCCGCGCCGTCGATGCGGACCGTCGGATGTGCGACGGTGCGTGTGTAGTGCCCGCGACGCAGCGGGCTGCCGTAGGGCGGGACGCCGGGGGCCGGCTGCCACGGTTCGTCCGCGCCGTACAGGTACAGCGCGAGCTTGTCCAGATGACCGTGCGAGCCACCGTGCGGCCCGGCGTCGACGACGGCCTGCCACGTGTCGGCCGGATCGCGCAGCACGACGGCACCCGTGCTCGCGTACCACACGGACCCACGTTCGGTGCCGATCCCCTCGTCCAGCGGTGGACCGGCGAACCAGCCGTCCAGCAGATCCTCCAGCCCGTCGTGCCGGTCACCCAGCTGCCGGCGGGCATACGCCTCGATCCACTCCACGCCCGGCGCCGTCCACAGTTGCCGGGCCAGCGCACACACCTCGATCAGCTCGAGCAGCGCGCCGTCCCGCCGGTACGGCCCGTCGTGCAGCACCGGGACCAGCCCGGCCGGCGTGGCCAGCGTGGTCAGCACCCGGACCATGCCGGCCAGCCGGGCCACGGCGTCGCCCGGAAGCTCGCGCGGGTCCTGGCCGGCCAGGTTGAGCAAGTGTGCCCGGAGCACGAACAGGTGGTAGTAGGTGGCGCCCTCCCACTCCCAGCCGTCCTCGCCGACGGCGGCCGCCAGCTGCTCGAACGCTCCCTTCAGCCATGGCCCCGCGTCGACCGGCTCGCCGAGCGCGTGCAACGCCCGCGCCGCCATCCCGCCCGCGCAGTCCAGCCACGCGGTGTAGTTGCTGCGCAGATCACCCCGTTCGTCCACGAGGACCCGGCGAGCCTCGTGCACCGTGGACATCAGCCCACGGAGCAGGTCGACGGTGTCGTCGCGCAGCCGCCCGCGCAGCGATGGGTCGGCGGCGGCGAGCACCCGGACGGCGTCGGCGATCTGCGTGCCCCACAGCGCCTCGGTCAGGGCCTGGGAGAAGAGCTTGCCCCGCAGCATCCAGGGCTCGGCCTGCTCGCTCCACCCGTCCGCGGCCACCTGAGGGTAGAGCCGCCCGTAGGCGTCCAGGAGCTCCGACGCCCGGTCCCGGTCCGCCGCCTCCCCGCGGATCCGGTATCGGTGCGCGCGACGACGCAGCTCCCGCGCCTGCGCCTGATGTGCCAGCACCGTCCAGGCGGCGTCGTAGCGTGGACCGCTCATTCGGCATCCGTGCGGGCACGGATACCCGTCGCCCGTCGGCGGGCCGAGCTCGGTGCCGTGCGTCGGACAGACGTGGTCATGCCACCACCCGCCACGCGCCCACGGAATCGGCGTCATCGGAACTGTGATCCTCCGTTGATGTCGATCACCTGGCCGGTGACGAAACCCGACAGCGACGACGCGAGGAACGCCACCACGCCGGCCACGTCGTCCGGCACCCCTTCCCGGCCGAGCGGGATGCCGGCCACGATGCCGGCCCGCGCCTCCGGCGAGGTGAACGTATCGTGAAACGCGGTCTGCCCGATGAACCCGGGGGCCACGGCGTTGACCGTGACACCGTCCGGCGCCAGCTCCTTGGCCAGGCCTCGGGCCAGGCCGATCACCGCGGCCTTGGCCGCCGCATAACCGGCGGAACCGTTGCCGCCACCGTTCTCGGCCGCCATCGACGACATCATCACCACACGTCCGGCCTCGGATCGGGCCAGGTGCGGGATGGCCGCCCGCGTGGTCATGAAGGCGGTGGTGACGTTGACGTCCATGACCTTGGCCCAGTGTTCGTCGGACATCTGCGCGACGGTGCTGCGGCCCACCAGGTGCCCGGCGTTGGTGACCAGGATGTCCAGCCCGTCCAGCGCGTCGACGGTTCCGGCGACCACGGCGTTCGCGTCGGAGGCCGCGGTCAGGTCGCCGGGCAGGGCGACGGCGCGCCGGCCGCTGTCGAGGATCTCCTTGGCCAGCGTCTCGGCACCGTCCTTGCTGGAGGCGTAATGGACGGCGACGTCCGCGCCACCGGCGGCGAGGGCTCTGGCGATCGCCAGGCCGATGCCGCTGCCGCCACCGGTGACCAAGGCGCGCCGTCCGGTCAGATCGAGTTGCATAGTCCGTCCTCTCGGTTGGTGTTTCTGGTGCGTCGCCGGGCTCATTTGATGCCCGCGTTGGTGAAGCCCTGAATGAAGTACCGCTGCGCCACCAGGAAGAGCAGCACCATCGGGATCGTCGCCAAGGTGCTGCCGGCCATCAGGTAGGCCCACTGTGTCGTCTCCTCCTGGCGGAACACCGCCAGCCCGACCTGGATCACGCGCAGGTCGTCCCGGGTGGTCACCAGCAACGGCCAGAGGAAGTTGTTCCAGCTGTCCTGGAAGGTGAGCAGGGCGACCGTGGCCAGGGCCGGTTTGATCAGCGGCGTGTAGACCTGTCCCCAGATCCGGAACTCGCCCAGACCGTCGATGCGCGCCGCCTCCTCCAGCTCACGCGGCAGCGACAAGTAGAACTGCCGGAACAGGAAGATGGCGAACGGGCTCAGCCCGCCTGGGATGAGCAACGCCCACCAGGTGTTCAGCCAACCGCTGCCGCCCTGACCGAGGATGTCGTTGCCTCCGAACAGCGGCATGAACTTCACGATCAGGAACTGCGGCACGATCTTGGTGTACGTGGGGATCATCAACATGGCGATGAAGCCCAGGAACACGAGCTCGCGGCCGCGGAACGGGATGCGCGCCAGCGCGTATCCCGCCATCGCGCCGAAGATCAAGGTGATGATCGTGTGGCCGGTGGCGATGATGAAGCTGTTCCGGAAGTAGGTGGCGAACGGTGCGGCGTCGAGCGCCTCGGCATAGTTGCTCCACGCCCACTCCTTCGGCCAGAACGTCGGCGGGAACTCGATGAGTTCGCCCGGACCCTTCACCGAGGTGAGGATCATCCACAGGAACGGCACGATCATGGTGAACGCGCCGAACGCCAGCACGCAGGTCAGGGCGATGCGCTTGCCGTCGAACCGTCGTTTGACCGGAGACGCCGCAGTGGTCTGCGTCATGGCCGCACTCACGTGTCGTCACCTCCGGTGAGCCGCCGGTTGACGACGGTCAGCACGATCAGGAAGGCGAACAGGACCACCGACTGCGCACACGCCATGCCCATCCGGAAGTTCTGGAACGCGCTGCGGTAGACCTCGTAGGTCATCATGGTCGTCGCGTTCGCCGGGCCGCCGTCGGTCAGCACGTAGATCTGGTCGAATACCTGGAACGCGCCGATGATCGAGACGACGAAGACGAAGAACGTGGCCGGTTTGAGCATCGGCAGCGTCACCGAGAAGAACTGCTGAATCTTGGACGCTCCGTCGATGGAGGCCGCCTCGTACAGGTTGGGGTCGATGTTCTGCAGTGCCGCCAGGTAGATCAGCATCTTGATCCCGATCCCCTGCCAGATGCCGACGATGATCACCGACCACAGCGCCCAGTCCGGGTTGCCCAGCCACACCTGGCCGGGCAGCCCGACGATCGACAGCAGTCCGTTGAGCAGCCCGTACTGCGGGTTGTACATCCACAGCCACACCATCGCGATGGCGACGGTCGCGGTGACATGCGGAAGGAAGAACGCCGCCCGGTAGAGCGTGCGCCCGACGATCCGCTGGTTCAGCAGCACGGCGATGACGACGGCGACGGCCATCGACACCGGGACGGTGAAGAAGGTGTAGACGATCGTGTTCCACGTGGCCTTGCGGAACACGGCGTCGTTCCAGATCTCGATGTAGTTGTCCAGCCCGACCCACCGGGGCGCGCTGATCACGCGATAGTCGGTGAAACTGAGTACCAGCGTCGCCAGCACCGGGATGGCGATCCAGAGGATGCTGTGGCCGAGTGCCGGCGCCACCATCAGCCAACCGGCCCGGCGCAACTTGCGCGACGCCGACGGGCGGCGCCGGGAGCGCCACCGCCGGGCGGTGGCGGGCTCGGAGCCGGCCACCGTGCCGGACGGTTTGGTCGTCATGGTCATGCCTACCGCGCCATTGCCTCGCGTGCTTCGCCGGCGAGATCGTCGAGCGCCTGCTGGGGCGTTTTCTCACCGAGCAGGGCCGCCTCGATCGCCGGGGTGAAGTCGCCCCGGATCTCCAGCCACTGCGGCACGCCGCCTTCGCGCTGGGCGATCTCGAGGTTTTCCATCGCGAACTGGACCAGCGGGTTGTTCTGCACGTACTCGCTGTCGAGCAATTCGGTCCGCGCCGGGACGTTGCCGCGCTGTTCGTTGGCGCCGAGCGCCGCCTCCGGTCCGGTGAGGAACTCGACCAGTGCCGCGGCGGCCTCCGGATGATCGGAGCCGGCCGAGACGGTGGCCAGCGTGCCGCCGAAGAACATGCCGGGTTCGCTGCCCGTGATCGTGAACGGCACGAGCTGGTCGGCCAGCTCCGGTGCGGCCTCCTGCAGCTGGATCCACAGGTTGTTGTGGCCTACCGCCATCGCCGCCCGGTCGTTGAGCAGCGGATGCACGTCGATGTCGGTGCTGGAGAAGCCGATGTCCTCCACGCGGTCCTCGTGCATCAGATCCACCAGGTACTGCAGCGCGGCGACGCCCTCGGGCGAGTTGAACGTCGGCTCGGTGAAGTCCTCGCTGAACAGTGAGCCGCCGTGGGCGAAGAGAAAGACCTCGTACATCTGGCGCAGATCCATCGAGAGCATGTCGAAGCCGGCGCGCTGGAGCTGACCGCCCGAGTCTCGCTCGGTGAGAGCGATCGCGTATTCGCGCAACTCCTCCAGCGAACTCGGCGGCTCGTCGAAACCGGCCTCGGCGAGCAGGTCCTTGCGGGCGATGCCGAACCGGGTGTCCAGCATGATCGGAATCGCGTAGAGGTCGTCCTGCCACACCCCGCCCGCGAGAATCTCCGGGGTGAAGTCCTCGGACAGGTCATCCACGGTGATTCCGAGTTCGCCGAGGTCGGCCAGGATCCCGTTCTCGGCGAAGGCCTCGATCCAGCCGACGCCCATCATCATCACGTCCGGCACCAAACCGCTGGCCACAGCGGTGGTGAGCTTCTCGTTGAGGCTGCCGTAGTCGGTGTAATCGACCGTCACGGTGACGTCGGGGTACTGCTCGTAGAACTGCGGAAGCAGTTCCTCTTCGAGCAGCGCCTTGCCCTCCGCGCCCTCGAAGATGGGCGTGAGGACGGTGAGCTCTCCGCTCACCTGCCCGTCGCCTGAACCGTTCTCGCTACTGGTCTCCGAGTCGTCGCCGCAGGCGGCGAGGACGAGTGAGGTCGTCGCGGCCGCGAGAAGCGCCGCCGCGCCTCGGCGTGTCCAAGATGTCATGCGCTGTGCTCCTTCCGAGGAGTCAACCGGCGATGTGCTGTATGCCGAGCTACTGTAACGATGCAGTGACCCTAGGGGAGCATTTCCAGCACGTCAATAGGGTGTTACTCGGAAGACAACCATCTGCCCTGCTCGGAACGGTGGAATTGCTACTGCATCGTTACACTGATACGCTACGATCGCCCCTAGTCGACTAGCAGAAATCGGGTGCGATGGCAGGCGTCACCATTCAGCACGTCGCTCAGGCCGCCGGTGTATCCCCCACCACGGTCTCCAATCTGCTGAACGGCAGGGCGAATCAGATGCTCCCCGAGACCCGGCAGCGCGTCGAAGCCGCCATCGAGCGGCTCGGCTACCGGCCGAACCGGGCCGCGCGGCACCTGCGCACCGGCCGGTCCCGAACCGTCGGCCTGGTGGTGCCGTCCGTCGGCAACCCGTTCTGGGGCACGTTCGCCCGTTACCTCGAGGCTGCGGCCTTGACCGAGGGGTACAACGTGTTGCTCTGCAACAGCGAGCGCGACCCGGACCGGGAGCGGCGGTACGTCGAAGAGTTATGGTCGGACGGCGTCCAGGGTGTGGTGCTGTGCTCGTCGCTGCCGTCGCTGGAGCACGTCATGCCGCTGATGGACCGGGGCCTGCAGATCGTCGCCTTCGACCGGGCCGCCCAAGCCAACGACGCCGACTCGCTGGTCAGCATCAGCATCGACAACGCCGTCGGCAGCCAGCTGGCCACCACGCACCTCACCTCGCTGGGACACCGGCGGCTCGCCTTCGTCTCCGGTGCGCTCGGCAGTATCAACCGCAAGGAGCGCTACCGCGGATTCACGGCCGCCCTGGAACAGGCCGGGCTGTCCACCGAGAACACCCTCTGGCCGGGTGCGTCCGGCGAGCAGTTCGGCGACGTCGAGACGGCCGAACTGGGTCGCCGCGCCGCACGCGAGCTGCTGGCGACCGACGATCCGCCCACCGGGATCGTCGCCATCAACGACATGTGCGCGCTCGGGGTCTGCCGGGGTGTCCGCGACGCGGGACTGGAGGTCGCCAAGGACGTCTCGGTCGTCGGATTCGACGACATCGTCCTCGCCGACCTCTACGATCCGCCCCTCACCACGGTCCGCCAGCCGATGCCGGAGATGGCCAAGGCGGCGATCGCCGAACTGAAATCGCGGGTCGAGGGCCCCGGCACCGGCCAGGGCCGCTCCCTTCTCCTGCGCCCGGAACTCGTGGTGCGCCAGTCGAGCGCTCCCCCACGGGGCTGAACGCCGGATCTTCGCTCAGCCCGGTCCGCGCCCCGGCGCGATACCGGCGCCGGCCTCGTCGATCCGTTCGTCGACACGGCGGGCCAGTTCCACGTCCCGAGCGGTCACCGCGCCGACCGACGCGGTCTGGATCACCAGCTCCGCCGAGCTGCCGTCTCGATCCACATGCGGCGTGCTCCCGAACTCGCCACGCAGCTCCGAAAGGCCGGCCAGCACCGCGTCCAGGTTCTCGGGCGGGAGTTCGATCGTGCGTCGCAACGCCGTCGCGTCGCCCGTCCAGTAAGGCAACCGTCGCAGCGCGTCGTCGACCTCGTCGTCCGTGAGCGGCGCTTCGTGCCCCGTCGCCCCGGTGATTCCGCCACCGGGACCGGGATCGGCGAACAGCGGCCGTATGGCATCGGGCAGGTGCAGGCTGCGGACCAGCTCCGGATCCTGCTCCGCCAGTGAGGAGAGCACTGTCTGCACGCGCAGCGGGACGTCTTCCGGGGGCTGCTCGGTCACCATCGCCACCGCGCGTACGAACGTCGCGTCGTCCCAGTGGCGGACGGGTTCGCCCGCCGGGAGGTCCTCCCGGAACTCTCCGGGAAGACCGTGATACAGGCGGTCCCTCCCGTCCTGGTCGAGGACGCGCGCGAGCACGGCGAGGGTGGCCCTCGTCAGCGTGCGCGCCTGGGGAGTGTCGAGGCCGAGGTTCCTCGACACGGCGGTAAGAAGCTCTTGGTATTCCACGCTCATCGGCTTCCACTCCTCGATCGACCGGGTCGTCGGGGCCGGTGATGGCTCGCGTACCCACCGGACGCCCGGCCGAAACGGCCCACCGGCCCTCGAACGTGACTGCCCGAGTCGGCCCATAGTCAGCCCGTCGTCCGCCCGCGGTGCGCCTGCACCCTTTCACCGATGCGACCGCCGCCGTTCATTGCCGGGACAACTTTCACCGTCTATGGTCTAGATCACTCCGGAATGGGTCCATTCAGGCAAGGACGAGGTGAGCTGACATGACAGTGTCTCGACGTTCGGTGCTGGGCGGTATCGCGGCCACGGTGGCAGCCGTGCCACTCGGGGGTGTCGCCGTCGCCAACCCGGATGCGACGACGGCGCAGCGGCGGTCCCGCCACGTCGTCCTGGTGGACTGGGACGGCTTCGACCCTGACTACCGCGGCCGCGTCCCTACGCCCAACCTCGACCGGCTCGCCGCACGTGGCAGCCTCTCCATCGCCGAGACCACGTTTCACACCGTCTCCAACCCGGTCCGAGCCTCCATGAGCACCGGCGCCTACCCGGAGACGCACGGCAACGTCGCCTACGTCTACGATCCCGCGACCGACACCGCACAGGGCCAGAGCCGATTCCTTGCCGCCGAGACCATCGCCGAGGCGCTGGCGGCCGAGGGGCGCACGATCGCCTCGGTGCAGTGGTACATGATCCAGAACAACGGGGTCACCTACGGCGATCCCGAGCACCTCTACGTCCAGCCGGGCGGGCCCTTCCAGCAACGGGTCGACGCCGCGATCGACATCCTCCACCAACGCCCCGTCGATTCCAACGGTCAGCAGGTGACGGTCCCCAAGATTCCCGATTTCCTCGCCGTCTACAGCTCCGACCTCGACGGGACCGGCCACAACGAAGGGCCGGACAGCCCGGCGATCGGCTCCATCCTCGCCGAACACGATCACCAGCTCGGCCGCCTCATCCAGGCCACCAAGGACGTGGGTATCTACCCGGATACCACGTTCATCCTCACCAGCGACCACGGCATGACCGCGTGGAACCGGACCCTCATCCCGGACGTACTGGCGGCTGTGGACAGCGCCGGATATCAAGCCGAGATCGTCACACCGGGCAACTCGCCGGCTCCGGAGACGGAAGTGATCATCGTGCCGAACTCGGTGCGCGTGGGCCATATCACGCTCCGTGGCCGAGCTGCCGATAACCCCCACCGGCTCAAGATCACCGCCACGCTCCGCCGGCTCCGGCAGGTGATGCGCGTCCTGGACCGGGACGACCTCGCCCGGATCCACGCCAGCGAGAAGCTCGGCGACCTGGCGGTGGAGGCCAGGCCGCCGTGGGGCTTCGCGCTCAGCGAGCCGCCCGAAGGGACGTGGCGCGGCTCGCACGGCGGGCTCGAGGAGATCGAGGTTCCGCTGTTCCTCGCCGGCGCCGGAATCCGTTCCGGTGTCCGTCCCCGCCAACCCAAGATCGTCGACGTGGCGCCGACCATCGCCGAGCTCCTCGGTGCCCGGCCGCCGGCGCAGGCACAGGGCCGTGTCCTCAGCGAGGTCTTCGCGGAAAGCCCGGCGCGATCGCGAGGCTGACACGACGGCGGGGGCGTGTCGACACCCGCCGTTCGCCCGCAGATCAGCATGCGGACGGATCGATCGGGGCACTATGAGAAGGTGATGATCGACGACGTCGACTCGCCGGCCCGGCAGGCCTCAGCCTTCCAGGCCGGCTCACGGCGCCGCGTCATCGGGCTGATCGTGTTCGGGGCGGTGCTCGTCGCGGCGGGCGTGACCGTCCTCCCCACATGCGCGCCGCAGCTGGCCGGTGCCCTGCGAGACAAGCCCGCCGCGCCCCTGCTGCTGACGGCGTGCTGGCTGCTGGCGGCGTCCGCGTCGGTGATCGGCAAGAAGGTCGTCGCCGCGGGTCACCTCACCTGGCGGACAGCGGTCACGTCGCACATCGGCGGCACGGTGGCCAATCGGGTCGTCCCGGCCGGCCTGGGCGCGGCGGGCGTGTTCATCGCCGCCCTGCGCCGTGGAGGCGCCACCACCACCGGAGCCGTCGGCGTGGTCGCCTTGTGGGCCGCCGCCAGCGGTGTCATCCATGCCGTCGGGCTCGTGTTGGGTGTGGCCTGGCTGCGTGGCGGAGGCTCGGCGACGGTAGCGGCGCTCCTGGCGATCGGCGCGACGATCGTGATCGGCCGCCGCGTCGTCACGCGATACGGTACGTCGGTCACCATGTTCCTGAGCCGGCGACGGATGCCTGCCGCCGTTTCCGGCGCCCTCACCACCAGACTCCGCCGGATCGCATCCGCCGTCGGCGAGGTCGTTGCGGCAGCCCGGGCGCGGCCGGGGATGGCGTTCGCGGCACTGCTCGCGCACCTCGCGGCCATGTCGAGCTTGGCCATGGGTTTCGCGACCGCGTCCGCTGTCGTCGGTGTCCCGGTGACGGCCACCGCGAGCGTCGCGGCGTATCTGGCGGGCACGGCGCTGTCGGCCTCCACGGCGACCCCCGCCGGGATCGGGTCCGCGGAGGCCGCGCTCGTGGGTGCCCTCGTCGTCGCCGGCGCCGGCGTCAGCGAGGCTCTGCCTGCCGTGCTGCTCTTCCGCGCGGTGACGTTGCTGGCGCCAGTCGTTATTGCCGCCCTGATCGCCGTCAGCCACCTGCTGTCGGCGATGACGCGCCGAGCGTGGTCAGTGGCGGCGTGGCGAACCGTGGACGGTCCATCAGCAGCTTCCACTCCCCCGTCTGTCGATCCAGTGCCCTGACGTCCCCGCGGTGACACCGCATTGAAGAGGAGCCCGGCAGCCACTGCTGATCCACGGCGGAGCCGGATGCGACAACTGGCCGCGGAAGGTGCGTTAGCGTTGGCGTGATGACACCCTCCGGCGACCTCTCTCGTTCCGTGTGGGGCGCCGGCGTGGTCGACCTCGTGCTCATCGGCGTGTTCGCCGTTGCCGGCCGAAGCAGCCACGATCGCGCCGTCCTCGCACTCGGTTACTTCACGACGCTGTGGACTTTCGCGGTCGGCGCCGCGGTGGGCTGGCTGCTGACACGCGCCTGGCGGCGTCCACTCGCCCCGGTACCGACCGGCGTCGGGGTCTGGCTGTCGACCGTGACCGTCGGCGTCGCGTTGCGGGCCGTCTCCGGGCAGGGCACGGCGATTCCCTTCGTCATCGTCGCCACCGCCACACTGGCGCTGTGCCTGGTCGGCTGGCGGTTGGTCGCCACCTGTGCGGTTCGCGTTCGCGCCGCGCGCTAACGCCCGCCGCGGCCACGTACCGCATTCTTCCCCTGGCCGGTGGGTATCCCTGTTGAATGACATCGATATGTGGCGGCCCTGAACCGCAACCGAACGGTCCGGAGGTCGACCATGCCCGACCCTGCTGATTCCAACGAGTTCGCCGGCTTCGCCGTGGAGTTGCACAGCGAGCCGGACACCGAGCACACGTTGCAACGCGTCGTCGAATACGCACAGGAAGCGACCGGTTGCGACGACGTCGGCGTACTGCTCCGCCGGGAACGTGGCCGGCTGGAGAGCGCACTGACGACCAGTCCCCGGGTCAACGAGTCCGATCGGCTGCAGAGTGAACTCGGCGAGGGACCCTGCATCGAGGCGATCTGGAACGACGACTCGTTCCTCGTGCCGGACACCACCACGGATGAGCGCTGGCCCAAATGGGGCAAGAGAGTGGCCGAGTTGGGCATCCGCAGCGCCATCGGCCTGCGCCTGTCCACTCTGAGGCGGACCATCGGGGCGCTCAATCTGTACGCGAACGAGCCGGAGTATTTCACCGACGACGACCTCGAGGTCGCGGACCTCTTCGCGCAGCACGCGGCGCTGGCGCTGGCCGCCGCAAACGAAGAAGATGGATTGAAACGAGCCATCGGCACGCGGCAGCTGATCGGCCAAGCTCAGGGCATCCTGATGGAGCGCTACAGCCTCGACGCGGATCGCGCGTTCGCACTGATGAGGCGACACTCGCAGCAGCACAACATCAAGCTCAACCGCGTGGCGGAGCAGATCATCGAGACTCGGCGACTCCCCGGGAAAGAATAGGCTCGGCCGCAGGACACATCGTCACGTCCGCGACGACGCGCCTGACCACAACGGCGCCGAGCGTCGCCGGAACGGGTAAAGTCCGTCAAGACGATGACCACCACCACTGTCGCCGTGTTCACCCGCGATCTGCGCGTACACGACAATCCCATGCTCGCGGCGGCCGCCCGCGCCGACCACGTCGTGCCGCTGTTCGTCCGTGATCGCCGCGTCGAGAACGGCACGTTCGCCGCTGGACGTGCACGGTTCCTGGACCAATGCCTCACGGATCTCGACGCTGGTCTGCGCGAGCTCGGTGGGCGGCTCGTCGTGCGCAGCGGAGACCCGGTCGAAGAGATCTGCCGCCTCGCCGCCGAGGTCGACGCCGAGCGGGTTCACCTCTCTCGGGACGTGTCGGCCTACGCAGGCTCCCGAGAGCGCAGCCTGGTCGCAGCGCTCGGCCGTCGTGTGCTCCACGTGCACGACGACGTGCACACGGTGGTGCCGCCGGGCCGGATCCTGCCCCAGGGCAACGATCACTTCGCCGTCTTCACCCCGTATCACCGACGGTGGATCGCGACCCGGTGGCGCGATCCCGTCCCGGCACCGAGACACCTCTCGTTGCCGCCCGGAGCCGGGCGAACCGACACCAACCCGGACGGACCAACGGCCGACGTGGAGCGGCGGGGCGAGACCGCCGGCGTCGCCCGGACTCGTTCCTGGCTGGATACCGGGATCGACGCGTACGAGCAGCGACACGACGATCTCGCCGCCGACGGCACGTCGCGCCTGTCGCCGTACCTGCACCTGGGGTGCGTGTCACCACTGCTGCTGGCGCGGCGCGCCGCCGCGGCCGGGACGGACGGCGCCGCGGCGTTCGCTCGACAGCTCGCCTGGCGCGACTTCCACCATCAGGTGCTCGCGGCCCGGCCGGACACCGCGCACGCCGATTACCGGCCACGCGCAGATCGCTGGAACGATGACGCCGACGGGCTGGACGCCTGGCGAGAGGGGCAGACCGGGATCCCGATCGTCGACGCCGGGATGCGTCAACTCCGCGCCGAGGGCTGGATGCACAATCGTGCCCGGCTGATCACCGGCAGCTTCCTGACGAAGACGCTATACATCGACTGGCGGGCAGGCGCACGGCATTTCTTCACCTGGTTGCTCGACGGCGACATCGCCAACAACTGCCTCAATTGGCAATGGGTCGCCGGAACGGGCACGGATACCCGCCCGAACCGGGTGCTCAACCCGATCCGCCAGGCCCAGCGCTACGACCCCGACGGAGCGTACGTGCGCCGCTACGTGCCCGAACTGGCGCACCTGAGCACTGCGGACGTCCACCAGCCGTGGCGGCTACCCGAGCGTGAACGCCGTGGCTACCCGGCGCCGATCGTGGATCTGGCCGAGGCACGCACCCGCTTCCTCGCCGCCCGCCACGGCGGAGCCGGATAGGTCACGCCGCGAAGGTCTCGGCGGCCACCCGCCGCCGTAGCTCCTCTACCCGTCTGGCCTGATCTTCGGCCCGCTGCGTCAGGTGATCGATCTGTTCGACCGAGAGCCGGCCGTCCCGCTCGGCGACGCTGCGCAGGCTGCGCCAGCCGGACGCCTTGCCCTCGATGCCGAGCTTGAGCAGCTCCAGCTCTTCAAGTGTGCTCAGCGGCGAACGCTGCAGCACGCGACCGTTGGGTTTCAGCCGTCCGGCCAGTTCGGCCGCGACGGCGACTCCGGTCTTATAGCGACGCAACGGAATGCCCAGCGTGCGCATGATGGACATCAACTCGGCCCGGTCGTCGGCGATGTCCGCCGCAAGCCCGGACACGCTCGAGCCCAGTGACGCATCGATGTCGGCTTCGGCCAGGTAACGGGCGCGCCTGGCGCCGAGCGTCGCACCGGCCAGGTGATCGTTGAGGTAGATCGCCAGCAGCCGGTCGCCACGCGGCGACGTGCGCGGCACGCCCACCTCTCAGCCCTCGCGCGGGACTTCGCCGCGCCAGGCCCCGGTCTCGGTACCGCGCGACTCGATGAACTCCTTGAAGTTCTTCATGTCCCGCTCGACGACGCGGGACACCATGCCGGTCTTCTCACCGACCGTTTCCACGGCGCCGGACGGCTCCATCTCCATCTGCAGCGTCACCCGGGTGGTGGTGTCGTCGATCTTGTGGAAGGTCACCACGCCGGACTGATCCGTGCCGCCGGTAGAACGCCAGGCGATCCGCTCCTCCGGATGCTGCTCGGTGATCTCGGCATCGAACACCCGCTCCATGCCGCCGACCTCCACCACCCAGTGCAGATGCCGGTCGTCGACCTGCGTGACGGACTCCACGTCGGCCATGAACTCGGGGAAGTCCTCGAACTGGGTCCACTGGTTGTACGCCGTACTGATCGGGACGTTCACGTCCACGGACTTCTCGGCTGTCGTCATCGTTCCTCCATCCGGCTCGGACGCTCTCGTCATGCGGATACCCTGCAGCCGGGAGCGGTAACGTCCGGATCAGCGCGCCGGGACGATGAACCCTGATTCGTAGGCCGCGATCACCGCCTGCGTACGGTCCCGCGCTCCGAGCTTGGCCAGCACGTTGCCGACATGAGTCTTCACCGTCTCCTGCCCGAGGACCAGCTTCTCCGCGATCTCGGCGTTGGACAGACCGGTCGCCATCAGGCGCAGCACCTCCTCCTCACGTTCGGTGAGGCCGGCGTCCGCCAAGGCGCGCCGGTCCGGGCGGCCGCCGCCGTGCGTCTGGACCAGCCGCTGAAGTGCCGCCGGGAAGAGGATGGAGTCGCCCCGCGCCACCACGCGTACGGCCTCCGCGACCTCGGCCGGGCGGGCGCGCTTGAGCAGGAAGCCGCCGGCCCCGGCCCGCAGCGCCTCGTAGACGTAGTCGTCGTTCTCGAACGTGGTCACGACCAGCACCGCCGGCGGCGCGTCCATGGTGGAGCGCAGGTGCCGGGTGGCCTGGATACCGTCGACGGCGGGCATGCGCACGTCCATCAGTACGACGTCGGGCCGCAGCCGCCGCACCAGCGGTACCGCCTCCGCACCGTCGGCGGCCTCACCGACGACCTCCAGGTCCGGCTGCGCGTCGATGATGGCCCGCAGGCCGGTGCGCACCAGCTCCTCGTCGTCGACGATCGCGACAGTGATCATCACGCGCCGCTCCGCCCGCGCCTGCCACCCAGGGGCAACCGCACCGAGACCTTCCACATGCCGTCATTCTGCCCGGCGCTCATCCGCCCGCCCAACAGCGCCACCCGCTCGCGCATGCCCGCCAGCCCGCGCCCGCCTTGCCGAGGCGTCCCGGGCCCGGCCGAGGCGTCACCGCGGACCGGGTTCACGACGTCGATGGCAAGCGTCGTGCTGCCGACCTCCACGTGCACCGACACCGGCGCGCCGCCCGCATGCCGCGTCGCGTTGGTCAGCCCTTCCTGCACGATGCGGAACCCCTCCCGGGACACCACCGCCGGCATCTGAGCGACGGGACCCGTCACGTCCGCGGCGACGTCCGTCCCACCGGCCCGGACGTCGTCGATCAGCCGGTCGAGATCCGTCAGCTTCCGCGCCTGCGCGGTGTCCGCCCGTCCGTCCTCGCGGAGCAGGCCGAGCACATGGTCGAGGTCGGCCATCGCGGCGCGGCCGGTCTCCTCCACCGCGCTCAGCGCTCGCCGGACGAACTCCGGGTCGGAGTCGAGCAGTTCGCGCGCGGCGGCCGCCTGCAGCGTCGTCACGGTGAGCGCATGGCCGACGGAGTCGTGCAGCTCACGCGCGAGGCGGTTGCGCTCCGCCAGCTGGTCCGCCTCGGCTTCGAGCGCCGCGATCCGCTCGTCCGGCGACGGCCCCATCAGCACCGGCGCCATCATGGCGGCCAGCGCTCCGAGTCCGGCCACCACGTAGCCGAGCGCGACCAGCATGGCCAGCCCCAGCAGGGACAGCCACACCGTGTCATCGCCGTCCAACGGCCCCACCTGGAAGCCGTCCAGTGTCTCCTCACCGATACCGAGCTGCGCGAGGATGAAGACGAAGGCGAGCGGCATCGCGATGAGCAGCGCCAGCATGACGCCACCGCCGGCCACCAGGTGGACGGCGAACCAGAGCGCTCCGCGCAGCCGGGTCTCCGGAGCGATCCGCTCCCCCGGTACATCGGGCACATCGACGCCGAGCAGCAGGCGCGCGGCGGCGATCTCCAGCGTGCGGGTCGCGCGCAGGAATGCGGGGGCACCCGCGATCACCGCCGCCACCGCCAGCAGGAGCGCGATGACCACGAGCGACGACCCGTTCCGGTACATCTGCACGAACGCGAGGGCCAGCAGCACGTACGGCAACGCCACCACTCCGCCGAGCAGCAGATGCACCCCGCGCCGATAGGTGGATCCGCTCGTCAGCGGCGCGAGCAGAGTACGCATGGCCATGACGACGATTGTCTCAACCACACGGAACGCGCGGGACGGATCGGAATGACCGCGGCTCGACGTCACCGCACGGCGGCGTACGGCAAGCAGACGACCGACCCGGTCACCGGGTCCGCCGTCACGGTCGCCCGCACCCCGAACCGTTCGGCCAGGAAGTCTTCGGTCACCACGTCCGCCGGCGCGCCGTCGGCGACCACCCGGCCGTCGGACAGGGCGATGATCCGGTCGCAGTAGTGCGCCGCCTGGTTGAGATCGTGCAGCACCAGCACCACGGTGAGCCGCCGGTCCCGCCGCAACCGCGCGACCAGGTCGAGAACCTCGAGCTGATGCCCCATGTCGAGGAACGTGGTCGGCTCGTCGAGCAGCAGCACCGGCGTCTCCTGCGCGATCGTCAGCGCGATCCACGCGCGTTGCCGTTCGCCACCGGAGAGCCGGTCGACGTAACGCTCGGCATACGCGCTCAGGCCGGTCAGCTCCAGCGCCTCGTCCACGGCGCGGCGGTCGTCGGCGGTGACCCGCGCCAGCGCGCTTCGATGCGGGAACCGGCCATGTTCCACCAGCTCGCGCACCGTGACACCACCCGGAGGGACCGGCCCCTGTGGCAGCACGGCCAACCGCCTCGCCACCTCGACCGTCGGCAGGCGGGCGATGTCCGCGCCGTCCAGCAGCACCGTGCCCGCGTCGGCGTCCAGCAACCTGGCCAGGGCGCGCAGCAGCGTCGATTTCCCGGAACCGTTCGGCCCCACCAGCGCGAGCATCTCGCCCCGCCCCACGTCGGCCGCCAGACCGTCGAGCACGGTCCGGGGCCCGTACCGCACGCGCAGGTCACGCGCGGCGAGGACGTCATGGTCGATGGTCATCTCTTCTCTCCCTGGCCTGAAGTACACATGCCCGCTCACGTTCGTCGCCGGGCCAGCAACGCCACCAGCACCGGCCCGCCGAGCATCGCGGTCACCGCTCCGGCAGGCAGCGACGGCCGGTTCTGCACCCCGTCCTCCGGCCAGAGCGCCGTGAGCAGCTCGGCCAACAGGTCGGCGCTGACCAGAAGACCGGCCCCGACGACGCACGCCAGCGGCAACACCCGGCGTGGATGCGAGCCGACCAGCAGCCGGGCGATGTGCGACGACAACAACCCGACGAACCCGACCGCGCCGACGGCGGCGACGGCTCCGGCGGTCAGCACGGTGGCGGTGGCCAGGACGGCCAGCCGCGCTCGTCCGACCCGCAGCCCGGTGGCGGCGGCGACGTCGTCGCCCAGCCACAGCGCGGCAGCCTGCCGGCTCATCAGTAGCCCGGCCGGCACCGCTACCAGCGCCCACGGCCACAGCACCGCCCAGTCCTGCCAGACCCGCCCGTTGAGCGTGCCCACCACCCAGCGCAGCACCGCCGAGAACAGCGAGCCGTCCAGCAGCAGGAGCACCGACACCAGGCTGGACAACACCGCCGAGACGAGTACGCCGTCCAGCACGAGCCGGACCGCTCCGACCCGCCGCGACCAGCTGAGCACATACGCCAGCCCGCCCGCCGCGAACGCGCCGGCGAGCGCGATCGCTCCGCTCCACAGACCGGGCAGCGTGTCCCACCCGGTCATGGTCAGCACCGCGACGATGGCCAGCACCGCACCCCCGGAGACGCCGAGCAGCGACGGCTCCGCCAGGTCGTTGCGGGTGGCTGCCTGCAGCAGTGCGCCGGCCAGCCCGAGCATGCATCCCGCGACGGCGGCGATGAGCACCCGCGGCAGCCGCAGCCCGAGCACGATGTGGTCGTGATACTCGACGGCGGGTTCACCGCGCAGCGCGGCCAGCACGTCGGCCGGAGAGATGGCCACGTGCCCGACGCCGAGCGAGACCACCATCAGCGCGCCGACGAGGATCCCGCCGGCCAGCAGCACCGTGCCATACCGCCGGGCGCCCCACGGCAGGTCGGAGGCGTGGCGCTCGTTCGGCAGGTCCGCGCGCATCGACGCGGGTTCCGGTGGGCGGGGACGGGTCGCCCTCACGGTTCGCCTCGCCGTGTCCGCGACCGCAGAAGCACGAACAGTACCGGTGCGCCGAACAGCACGGTCCAGACCCCGGCCGCCACCTCGCGCGGATGCGTGAAGGTCCGGCCCAGCTGATCGGCGACGAGGAGCAGCACACCGCCGACGGCGGCCGAGGCGATCGTCACCACCCAGGCATTGGTGGTGCGGGTGGCGCGGCGCACGATGTGAGGCGCGATCAACGCGACGAAGCCGATGGGCCCGCTGACCGCCACCACCGCCGCGGTGAGGCCGCACGCGGCGACCAGGACCAGCCGCCGCGTGGCCAGCACGTCGACACCCAGCGACGCGGCGACGTCGTCGCCCAGGCGGAGAACGTTCAGGCGACGGCTGAGCGCGATGCCCAGCGGAAGGCAGACCGCGGCCCACGGGAGGATGGTGCGCACCTCGTCCCACGACCGGTTGGCCAGGCTACCGAGCAGATACTGATAGAACAGGCCGACGTCGCTGGGCGCCCCGAGGGTGAGCACCGCCACCACGCAGCCGGTCAGGAACGTGGAACAGGCCAGACCGGTGAGCACCAGCACCGCCGGGTCGGAACGGCGTCGCCCGACCAGGATCACACCGAGCCCGATCCCCAGCCCGCCGAGTGTGGCCGCCACCGGCAGGATGCCCCTGCCGATCGGCAGCCCGAGCACGGCCACCGAGGCGACCACCAGCGCGCATCCGCCGCTGACGCCCAGCAGCTCCGGCGCGGCCAGCGGATTGCGCAGCGAGTCCTGCAGCAGCGCGCCGGCGACCCCGAGACTCGCCCCGGCGAGGAGAGCGAGCACGATGCGCGGCGTGCGTAGGTCGACCACGACGACGTGCACGGGATCGTCCGCCGGTGCCCGCCAGGCCTCCACCACGCCGGTGAGGTCAAGACGTGGGTTTCCGACCAGCAGCCCCAAGGCGGCTCCGCTGACCAGCAGCAGGAGGCACGCCGCGGCCAACCACCCCACCCGGCGGCTCACCCGGCCGGGGCGCGCGCCGGACTGCCGGCCGGCGACCGTGCCGACTGTATTCGGCGTGCCGGCCGTATGCGGCGTGCCGGCCGTATTCGGCGTGCTAGGCGCGTTCGGTGTCCTGGGAGTACTCAAGGCGCGGCGATACCGAGCGGCTCCGGGAACTCGTCCGGGTAGACGGTGGGCATGACTACGTCGAGGTAGAGCTGCTCACCGCGGGTTCCCGACGTCGTTCCCCACCAGGCGTTGTCGACCACGTGCACGGTGCCGTTCCGCACCGCCTGCAGCGTGCCCCAGATCGGCTCGTCCTCCAGCTGCTCCACCAGCGCGGGCGCGTCCGGGTCGAAGGCGAAATCGAGGACGAAGATGTGCTCCGGGTCGACGGCGACGATGTCTTCCAGGCCGATCTCCAGAAATCCGCTCTCGCCTTCCTGCGCGGCCGGCCACGGGTAATCGGTGTATCGCGCCAGCAGCCGACCGATGCCGGAGTCGAGCGCGTCGATGCCGATGTCGTTGGTGGCGCCCCCGTACATCGACAGCACCGAGGTCGCCCGCGCGCCGGGCTGGTAGTCGGCCAGCGTGCTCCGGTAGCGCTCGACAGCGGTCTCGGCTTCGTCTTGCCGGTCGGTGAGGACGGCCAAGCGCTGCAGGTTGTCCTCGGCGTCGCCGTCATCGCTCAGCTCCACGCCGAAGAACGGGATGTCTCCCAGGGCATCCTGCAGCTCGCCGTGTACGGCGGCGGAACCGACCACCAGGTCCGGCTCGGCAGCGACGATGCCCTCGATGCTGGGTTCGAAGAACGTCCCGTCGAGCGCCTGAGTGGCGGCGTCCGGACCGAAGAAGTAGGGATGCTGCACCTGGTCGATCTGCAACGACGCGACCGGCTCGACCCCGAGCTCGGCAAGCGCGTCGATGCAGGTGCCGTCGAGGCACACCACCCGCTCGGCGGGCTGCTCCAGGGTGACAGTCTTTCCGGTCCAATCCTCGGCTTCGACCGCACCCGTACCGCCGTCGCTCGCATCCGGAGCATCGGAACCGGCGACTTCCGCCTCATTGTCGGCGTCCTGCCCGCAGGCGGCGAGAGCGAGCGTGAACACGGTGGCAGCCGCCACCGGGATGGCTGTGCGAGATCGGCCGGGCACTGACTCTCCTCTGTCGAGTTCGGGCACACCGGGTGGCCCCGGCATGTTGCCGCCACAGCATACCGTACGATGATAGTCGTTCTCATTAGTACTGCTATGCTGCAGGTCCGCGACTGAGAAAGAGACTCATGCTGATCAACCGCACCGTGCTCCGATTCGTCACCTCGGCTCGCGGTCACCTGGCCCTCACCGTGCTCCTCGGGCTCGCGGCATCGGCCGCGGCGGTCGGGACCGCCTTCGCGCTCGCCGAGGTGGTGGCCAGGGTCCTGTCGGCGTCGGCGGCCGGCTCCGATGCCGGACGGGAGCTCGGCGACGCGCTGGCACCCCTGGCCGTCGCCGCCGCGCTGACGCTCACCCGCGCCGGGCTGCTGTGGTGGCGGGACCAGTGTGCGGTCCGGGCGGCGATCGACGTCAAGCACCGGGTGCGTGCGCGGCTGGTCCGGCACCTGTTCGCGCTCGGTCCCGCGCACGCGCGCCGAACGCGCAGCGGCGGCGTCCAGGCCACCTTGGTAGACGGCGTCGAACACCTGCAGGCCTACGTCGGCTTCTACCTGCCCCAGGTGGTGGTGTCGCTGGTAGTGCCGGCCACGCTCGTCGGGATCCTGGCCACCCGCGACGTCGCCGTCGCCGTGCTGGTGGCCGTCGGCGTGCTGAGCGTGCCGATCGCCCAGCGGCTGTGGAAGCGACTGCTCGGCGAGCGTGCCGACGTCCATTGGAAGGCCTTCGAGTCCTACGCCGCCCGCATCGCCGACACGCTCGCCGGGATCGTCACGCTGATCTCGCTCGGCGCCACCAGGCGGGCCGGGCAGCGCCTGGCCGAGCAGGCCGAACAGCTGCGCGCGGCGACCTCGGCCAACCTGCGCGCGTCGCTCGGCGTGTACATCGTGACCGCCACCGCGATGAGCGCGGGCACCGCGGGCGCCACCGTGCTGGCCGCGGTGCACGCCGCGCAGGGCAGCCTGCGGCCGTCCGACGTCCTGCTGGTATTGTTCCTGGCGGCGGAGTGCTTCCGACCGTTGCAGGACCTGCAGACCTACTGGCATGAAGGGTTCTACGGACTCTCGGCCGCGCGCGGCATCGCGCAGCTCCTGGACACCCCGCCGGTCGTCGCCGAGCGGCCGGACGCCGCCCCGGCGAGCCTGCGCACTCCCCCGGCCCTGAGCGTCGACGACGTGACCTACCGCTATCCGGGCGCCACGCAGCCCGCACTGCGAGAGGTCAGCCTCCAGATCCCCGCCGGAAGCACCGTCGCCGTCGTGGGACCGTCCGGAGCCGGCAAGTCCACGCTCGTCCAGCTGCTCCTGCGCGATCTGGACCCCGACTCCGGAACCGTCGCCATCGACGGGCACGACCTCCGCGATCTGCCGCTGAACCAACTGCGCCGGACCACCGCCCTGGTGGCGCAGGACGTGGTCCTGCTCGACGGCAGCGTCTGGGACAACATCCGGCTCGCCGCGCCGGACGCCGACGACGCGCAGATCATGGCGGCCGTCCGGGCCGCCCGGGTGGACGAGCTCGCGGACTCGCTGCCGAACGGCCTCGACACGCCCGTCGGCGAACGCGGCGGCACACTCTCCGGCGGGCAACGTCAACGCGTCGCGCTGGCCCGCGCGCTGGTCGCGCGCGCACCGGTGCTCGTACTCGACGAGGCGACGTCGGCGCTCGACGCGGAGAACGAGGCGCTGGTCACCGAAGCCCTGCACGGACCTGGCGCGGACGCCCGCACCACCATCGTCGTCGCGCACCGCCTGTCCACCGTCGCCCGTTCCGACCTGATCGTGGTGCTCGACGCGGGCCGCGTCGTCGAGGCGGGCCCGCCCGCCGAGCTGGCCCGCATGGGCGGCGCATGGGCCCGGATGCTGCAGATTCAACGGGCGTCACTGCAGACCGCGGGAGCCGTGCGATGAGCCACCCACCCGCGACCGGCGTATCCCACCCACCCGCCACCGGCGTATCGAACCCATCCGCCACCGGAGCGTCGAACCCGCCTGCGACCGGCACGCCCCTGCTCAGCTTCGACGGGTTGCGCGTCGCCCTCGGCCCGTCGCAACCGTTGTTCGCCGTCTGCGTTCTGCTCAATCTGGTCAGCGCCGTCGCGGGTGCCGCCGCCGCGGCGCTGGGCGCCTGGGCGGTCTCCCGGGCCATCCTGGGCGCACCGGCCGACGACCTCTGGCTGCCCGCTGTGCTGGTGGCCGGATGCGTCGTCGTGCGTACCATCGCCGTCTGGCTGGAGGCCTGGCTCAGCCATGCGGTGAGCTTCCAGATGATGGCCCGGGTACGCGGCTGGATCTTCGCCTCGCTCGCGCGTATCGCCCCCGCCGGGCTGGCCCGCAGGCGTGCCGGCGACGTCGCCACCACAACCCTCACCGACTCCGAGGCGCTGGAGATCTTCTACGCGCACACCTCGATCTACATCGCGTCCTCCGTCGTCACGACGCCGGTGCTGCTCGCCGGGCTGGCCGTCATCGACCCGGCCGTAGCCGTCGCCGTCGCGCCCGTGCTGGTGCTCGCCTGCGTCGCGCCGCTGCTGCTGCGGCGCGCCGCGATCCGGCACGGCCAAGCCATCCGGGAGACGCTGGCCGAGCTCGGCGCCGAGGTCACCGAGAACGTCGGCGCGGTACGCGAGATCGTCGGCTACGGGCTCACCGCGCGGCGTGAGGAGCGGATTCGTCACCTGGACGAGAAGCTCGGCCGGCTGCAGGTGGCCAACACCCGGCGGGCCGGGCTGGAGACCGGCGTGGCCGGCGTCGTCGCCACCCTCGGCGTGGTCGTCGCCGGAGCCGTCGGCGGGTGGAAGGTGGGCGACGGATCGCTCGCCCCGGAGCTGCTGGCGCCGGCGATGACGCTGGCCGGCTACGCCCCGTCAGCGCTGCTTCAGCTCATCGGCGTCAGCCGGCACTCCGGCACCACCCGGCAGGCCGCCGAGCGCATCGCGGCGCTGCTGTACGCGCCGACCCCGGTGGACCGCAGCGGTACCGGCACGGTGCCGGACGGCGACACCGTCGGGCTGGCCGCGGAGCGGGTCAGCTTCACCTGGCCGCGCGCCGCGAATGCGATGCGGGACGATGCGCAGGATGCGGCTCAGGCGGACACCCACGCCGGTCCGGGGCCTGACGCCCCCACTCTGCAGGAGATCGACCTCCGTATCGATGCGGGCGAGAACGTCGCCATCGCCGGCCGCTCCGGCGCCGGCAAGTCGACGTTCGCCGCCCTGCTGGCCCGGCTGGCCGATCCCGACGACGGAGCGGTGCTCGCCGCCGACGTCGACCTGCGCGAGCTGAGCGCCGAGTCGATGGCGGCGGCCGTCGGCCTCGTCCCGCAGGACGTGTTCCTCTTCCATGACACGATCCGGTCGAATCTGCTGCTCGCGCTGACGGACGAGACCCCGCCGGAGGACGAGACGCTCTGGCGCGCGCTGGAGACCGCGCAGATCGACTCGCTCGTGCGTTCGTTGCCGGCCGGACTCGACACGGTGGTCGGGGAACGCGGAGCCACCCTCTCCGGCGGGGAACGCCAGCGGCTGGCGCTGGCCCGGGCGATCCTGAGCGGGACCCGCGCCCTGGTGCTGGACGAAACGGTCAGCCAGCTGGACGTCGCCAACGAGCGCGGCGTCCGGGACGCGCTCGCCGCCGACACGTCCGAACGCACCACCGTCGTGATCGCGCACCGGCTGTCGACGCTGCTCGGCGCGGAGCGGATCGTCGTTCTGGACCGGGGGCGCGTCGTCGGCGATGGCACGCACGACCAGCTGCTCGACTCCTGCGCCACCTACCGCGATCTGGTCGAACCGCAGCTGGCCGCGCTCAGATCGAGTCCACGTATGTGATGACGAACGCGGCGCACGGCACCAGGTAAGCACCGGCCACCACGGTGATCGCGGCGAACGACGGCCGACCGGTCAGCAGGCGCCGATACAGCACCAGCAGGATCGGCATGATCACCAGGTGCAGCGGCACGAGCGACGGGCTGACGACCACGTCGGCCACCGCGCACGCCAAGGCGAGGACGGCGCTGGCCAGCCATAGAGCGAATCCGAGTTCTAACGTGACCCGACTGCCCAGAACGACCGCGGTGGTGCGGATGCCCACGGCGGCGTCCGCGTCCCGGTCGGCGATCGTCGTCGGGAGGTAGAGGGCGGCCGCGGCCAACAGCCCGATCACGGCGATCGGCCACGGAAACCCGTCCGTGGACCCGCGCATCGCGACCCAGCCACCCAGCGGTCCGACGACACCCACGGCCGCCGCGTTCACCAGGACGTCAGCACCGGCTCGCGCCTTCAGCCGCAGCGGCGGCGCGCTGTAGGCCCATGCCAGTAGCAGGGTCGCGGCGACCCCGGAGGCGAACAACGCCCCGAGGGGCACGGCGACCAGGACCGCCAGCAGGCTTGCCGCTAGCCCGATCCGCGTTGCCTGACGGGGCATGAGCCGCCCCTGCACCAGCGGGGAGCGTGCCTTGCGCGGATTGAGCCGGTCGCTGTCCAGGTCGTGCGCGTCGTTGAAGGCCAGCACGGCCAACCAGAGCAGCGGCCCGGCGACCAGCGCCACGTGGGCCATCGTGAGGAACTCGTCCCCGCGGGGCAGGACCCGGCGCGTCGCGAGGACGAAACCCACATGCACCGCCACCGCCGAGGCTAGCCAGAACCGTGGCCGGGACATGACCAGGATGTCCCGAGCGCGGATCCGATCGATGTGGCCGCGGATGTCGTGGGCCGACGGGCTCGTGGCGACGGTCATGGCTGCTCCGTTCAGTGGGCCGGCTTGCGATGGCCGGCGAACTCAGCATCCGCCTTCGCCACCGCCCGGCGGATCACGACGGCGGGTGAACCCGCTCCCCCGCGAGAGTGAGTCCGGCGCGCACGATGAATCAGTCCGCCGCGTACGGTCTACACGAGTGAGGAGAGGAGAGATGATGAGCAGCTCGACCATCGACGAGTACATCGGCTCGTTTCCGGACGACGTTCAGGACGTCCTCCGCGAGGTCCGATCGACCATCCGCACAGCGTTGCCCGACGCCGCCGAGAAGATCAGCTATCAGATTCCGACCTTCACGCTGAACGGCAGGAATGTGGTGCACTTCGCGGCGTGGACACACCACATCAGCGTCTACCCGCTCCCGGCCGGTGACGAGGCGTTCCAGCGAGAGCTCGCACCCTACGTGGCGGGGAAGGGAACGGCGAAGTTTCCCCTCGACAAGCCGATCCCGTACGACCTCATCGGCCGGCTTGCGGCCCACCTGGCCACGCGAAAGTAGGTTGAGCGCGTCGGCGCACGCAGACGGGCATCAACCAAGCCATTGAACGGGCAGAACATGGATCTCTCGTGGCTCATCGATCACGAGATACACGACCTCATGAGCTCACTATGGTGCGCTCATACTCACCATAGTGAGCTTGACGGCTTCAACCCAAGCTGCCGACGACCAAGGAGCGGCGTGGGTCACACTCATGGAGCTCCCGCCCGGTGCTCGGCAGCGGCATCCCACGCAAGTGCGGTCATTGAGCGGCGACTCCGAGCTCTGGTGCGGAGAGCCGGAATCGGCCCGCTGCTGCTCCCGGACCAGACACGTCCCTGTACTGGCACGTCACCACCGATGAATCCCGTGACCGCGCCCACGTCTCTCGACATTGACGAGGCCATGGCCTAGCCGATGTCGACAGATTCGCCACTCGATCTGTTGCGAGCCGGTCAGGGCAGCTCGCGGAACATGGCGACGCGCGGCCACATGTCCAGGCCCCTGACAGCCTCGTCTTTGCGGATGGTGCGCAACCCCTCGGCCAGCTCGTCGTCGGCCAGGATCCGGAAGCCGAGGCGCTGGTAGTACGGCGCGTTCCACGGGACGTCGGCATAGGTGGTCAGCGTCAGCCCACGCAGGCCACGTCCCCGCGCCCAGTCGTCGACCGCGTCGATCAGCTCGCGGCCACGTCCCTGCCGCGCGTGGTCCGGGCGGACCGAGACCTGTTCGATGTGCGCGCACCCGTCGACGACGTCGGCCAGCAGGTACGCGACCGGCCGGTCACGGTCGTCGACGTGCACCCAGGCACGGCCGGCACGCTGGAATTCGGCCAGTTCGGAGATCGACGGCGGATCGTCGTCGGCGATCAGGTCCATACCGACCTCGCGGAAGGGTGCACCCGCAGCCCGCTCCACCTCTTGCAGGATCTCCAGCTCGTCACCCCGCGCACGGCGAATCATGCAAGGACGGTACCGCAGGGTTGTCGGCGACGCTGCTCCATTCCGCGGCACGATTGAACTTGACACCAATGTCAAGGTCTACCGTTCATGACATGGACCGCGCAGATACCCACCCGAACGATGCGACGCTGCTGGCCCGCGCCGTGCAGCTGGCGAACGACAACGGTGACGCCGGTCAGCTGCCCTTCGGCGCGCTTGTCGTGCGTGCCGGCGCTGTCCTCGCCACCGGCGTCAACACCGCGCTGAAAGATCACGACCCGACCGCCCATGCAGAGGTCGCCGCGGTGCGGCACGCATGCCGCGCGCTCGGCGTCCTCCATCTCACCGGGGCGATCATCGTCTCGAGCTGCGAACCCTGCGCCGTCTGCCATGCCGTCGCCGCGTCGGCCGGCATCGAGCGGATCGTCTATGCCGCGGGGAAGGAGATCATCCCGGATCTGCACTACCCGGCCCCGGGCGACAACGCCGAGCTGATGAGCGGCATGCAGGCCGCACTCCGCACCCTCGCACCGGAGCAGATCGCCTACGTCCCCACGCCGGGAGCCGACGAACCGTTCCGTCGTTATCTCGCCGCACGGAGCCTCACATGATCAAGTTAGGCCTGAACATCCGCAACTACGGACCTACCGCCACCCCCGACAACCTGCGTGCGTGGACGCGGTTCGCCGAAGACTCCGGTTTCACGCTCGGTGTCGTCTCGGACCACGTCGCGCCGACGCCGGAGGTGAACGAGCTCTATCCGTCGCCGTTCTACGACCCGCTGACGGCCCTGTCCTGGTTCGCGGGGATCACCGAACGGCTCGAGCTCGGCACGTCGGTGCTGATCGCCCCGTACCGGCATCCGCTACTGACCGCGCGGCTTGCCGCCAGCATCGACCGGCTCAGCGACGGGCGCCTCATCCTCGGCGTCGGAGCCGGCTGGTCCGAGCAGGAGTTCGCCGCGCTCGGCCTGCCGTTCCGGCGACGCGGCCGGATGACCGACGAGTACCTGGCGGCCATCAGCGCCGCGTGGAGCCAGGATCGCGTGTCTCTGGACGGCGAGTTCGTGCACTACGACGACGTGCACACCGGCCCTGGACTGGTCGGCTCCCGACGCCCGCCGATATGGGTCGGCGGCACCAGCCCGGGCGCGCTCCGTCGCGCCGCGCGGTTCGGCGACGCCTGGCATCCGAACAACGCCGAGCTGGACTGGATCCGCGACGTGGGGCTGCCGTCGCTACGGGAAGCCGCCGAGTCGTTCGGCCGTCCCGTGCCGGCGTTGAGTCCACGCATGCGTGCGCACGTGAGCGAACGGCCCATCCCCGACGACGAGCGCCGGCCCGGCTCGGGCTCGCCCGACCAGATCGTCGCCGACGTCGAGACCCTGGTGGAACTGGGCGCCGACTACGTCGTGCTGGACACCAACCCGGACCACCCCCGGGACGAGCGTCCGCTCAGCGACGACTGGCGCGACCTGGAGGCGATCGCGACCCGCGTGTTCAAGCGGCTCCTGTGAGCGTCGCTCCGCCGCGCATTCACGGCTGCCGCCATCGATCGCTCGTGACGATGGCCGTCAACTGGTCGAGCGTGAGCGGCGGCTCGGGGCGCGAAATGTCCGAACCCTTCTCCGTCGGCGCGTTCATCTCGCCCAGATTGATCCGCAGGCCGTCCGGCCTGGACACGTGCACGCTCCAGAGCAGTCGCTCCGGCTCCCGGTCCGCTTGCGGATAGTACGGCCCGGCCATCCGCATCAGCTTGGTCCCGTCCGCAAGAACGTCCATCTCGCACTCGCCGCCGTTGACGATGACCGGACAACTGAACGCCTCCGATTCCCCGGCACTCACGCTGCCTTGGATCACGCTTGCACCCGCTCCGTCGTCGTAGACGAACTCGAACCACACCTGCCCTTCCGAGCCCACACCGCTGCGCACCTCCGACACGTCTCCGGCGGGAAGCAAGTCGAGCACCACCTCGACAATCACTGCCTCGTCCAACGAATCATCACCCGTGTCCTCGCCGGATGATTCATCTCTGAGATCGACGGAGACGTCGTCGGCGCCCGGAGCGACCTCGGGGCGGCCCATGACTTCCGGCACGGCGACGAGCGCGACGGCTGTCGCCAACGCCGTCACCAGTCCGCCGCCGGCCACGGCCCATACACGCCGGCGACGCATCCGCTCACCGCGAGCGATACCGCCGGAGACCAGATCGTCCACCGGCGGTGTCTCCGGCACGGCCACCCGCCGCATCGCGTGCACGAGCCGTTCGTCGATGTCCTGCATGCCTTGTCCTCTCTCCCCGTGCACATCAATCGAGAACCGACAGGTCTTCCACGCCGTCGCCGAGCACGACACGCAGACGCTTCAGCGCATGGAAGCTGCGTGACTTGACGGCTCCGGTCGACATACCGAGCTCGGTGGCGGTCTCTTCGAGACTGCGATCTTCCCAGTAGCGCAACACCAGAACCGCCCGATCCTTCGCACTCAGGCGGGCCAACGCCTCGAGGAGCGCCAGCCGCAGTGCAGCATCGTCATCGTGGACCGATCGATCCGGGAGCTCGCCCGTCGGCACCTCCGACGAGCTGCGCCGTCGCCGATGCGACACGTACGTCCGCACCAACACGGTCCGGGCGTAGCCGGCGGGATTGTCTATCCCGTCCGGGCCTCGCCACCGCCGGTACACCTTGCCCAAAGTCTCCTGCACCAGGTCCTCGGCCAGATGCCAATCGCCGGTCAACCACCACGCGGTGCGGAACAATGAACCACCGCGGGCGGCAGCGAAGTCCCTGAAGCCCTCCACATTGCGCGCCAACTCGCCTCCCCTGCTGTCCTCAACCGCATTGACGCTCCGAGTGCACCACGAGGTTTCACATCGATGGCGAGAAATCAGATTTCCTTGACAGGCACCGGCGACCATCGGCTAGCGTGCTCTTCAGCGCTTGGGGAACGCGCCGAGACTCGCCGGAAGGCTTGAAGCCATCCCCTCGGTTACGGTAGTCGAGCGACGGATACCACGCTCTGTTGCGCCCGTGCGAGTCCGGGCGACGAGCGAGGTGCTCCGATGAAGACGCTCCCCGACAACCCGAACCTCGACCATCTGCGGCGCCAAGCCAAGGACCTCCTGGCCGGTCTCAGAGATTCGCACCCCGACGTATCGCTTGCCGATGCGCAGGCGTCGCTCGCCAGGCAGTACGGCTTCCGCACATGGACGGATCTGAAGGCCGAGGTCGACCGCCTTCGAGGCCAGGCCGACATCGCGGACAGCGCATTGACGAGGTCGGTCGCCGAAGGGTTCGGCCTAGGAGAGCCTATGTGGCCGATGCGGTCGATGGGCTGGGACAACGTCGGCCGGTTGTGGTCACTCGAGACCCGGCGCGGCCGCTGGGTGGCGCGGACGATGGACACCTGGATTCCGATCGTCGACGCCGAGACCGACGTCGCACTGCAGCTGGCCGCCGCCGACCACGGTATCCGGCTTCCGATCCCGGTGCGGAGCGCATCCGGCGCCATCGTCGAGTCGATCGAGGGGCACAGCTGGCGGGTCTACCGGTGGCTGCACTCGGAACCGCCGCTGACCGCGCCAGTCGGCGCCGAAACGGCCCGCGCTGCGGGCCGGATCCTGGGTACCATCCACCGGCTGGCGCTGCCGGTCGACCGGATCAGCCCGTGGCATGCCGCCCGCCTGACCGGCGTGCGGTGGCCCGACGTGGCGGCCACGACACAGGCCACCGCCGCACCATGGGCGCCCGCGCTGGTCGAGGCCGTCCCCACCCTCACCGATCTAGAGACGGTCGCCCACGACGTGGCGCCGCCCGACCCTGTGCTGTGCCACAACAACTTCACTCCGGGCAACGCGCGGTTGGCCGGCGACGGCACTCTCATCGTCGTCGGCTGGGAGCAGGCCGGCGGCCAACCGCCGAGTTGGGAACTCGGCGACGCGCTGTGGCACTGGGCGGTCGACCCGGACGGCGGCGTCAACAGCTCCGCCGTCCGGGCTCTGACCGACGGCTACCGCTCGACGGCGGGATCGCTCCCGGCGCTGGACATGGGGATGTTCCGGGGCACCGTGATCGGGCTCGGCAACTACGTGTACGAGCAGATCGAGTGGGCCCTGACCTCCCGCGAGGACGAGGACCGGCGGCACGCCGACCGCAGTGTCAGTCATCTGCTGTCGCATCTGCCGACCCGGGCCACGTTCGAGCGCATCCTCGGCGAAGTCCGTGGCCGGCCATGATCATCGAGGAAATGCGGGACCATCACGCCTTCGATCCTCGATGATCATGGAACGGTAGCCCAGGTCTCGTGCAAGTGCCTCCAGCGCAACCCGTGTGGGGTGTCGCCGTCACGCGTGAACACGGCGGTGGCGAGGCGCTCGATATGCTCGGCAGCCGTGCCACGGTGCTCCTCGCGGTACGTGGCCACCACCACATCCGCGTCGGCGGCGACGACAGTCACATCGTGGATCCGGATCTCGATCGCCGGCTCGACGCCGTGCGCCGCACGAACCATCTCCAGCACGTCTTCGCGGTGCAGCGTCCGTCCCTCAGGCATGACGAGCGTGAACCCGGCACCCTGGGCGGCACAGAACGCGTCGAAATCCGGATCGTCCGGCGTGGCGCGCCCGGAGAGCCACCGTTGGATGATCCGGTGCAGCCGGACGACCTCGTCCTGGACGGCCTGCTCGTCCGTCATGACCGTCATACCGTCACCTCCGCCCACCCGTGCCACGGCCGGGCGCGAACCCAGTCGTGCAGCGGCGTCAGCGTGATGCCGGCGTGTTTCCCGACCAGGGCTGAGCACGCGTCGCCTCGCCAATCGCCGCACGAGCGGGCACCATCGTCGGTGGCGAGCCAGCGGTACGTCGACGCGACACCCGCAGCGGCGTCGGCACCGACCGCGTAGGCGAGGCCGCGCTCGAACTCGTCGACGTCCTGTTCGACGTACGTCACGTCACGCCCCAGCACGGCGCCGATCTCGTCCGCCAGCTCGGCGCCGGTCACCACATCCGGGCCGCCCACGCGCACCGTGCCGCCCTCGACGCCGTCCGAGGTGAGCGCGGCGACGGTCGCCGCTGCCAGATCGTCGTGGCTGAGCCACGCCACCGGCAGGCCGGCCGGCAGTGGGTAACGCAGCACGCCCTCGCGCACGACAGGCCCGGCCACCCACGGCGCGGCGAGGTTCTCCAGGTAGACCAGCGGAGCGAGGACGACGGTGGCGACGCCCGAGGCCTGCAGCGCTGCGGCAGCGGCGCGTCGCGTCTCGAACGCGGGCACGTCGGTCGCCGTGTCCGGCACGCCGGTTCCGGTATTGAACACCATGCGCTGTACGCCCGCCGCGGCCGCCGCCTCGGCGATGTTGTCGACATACGATGCGACGACGTCGGCGTCGAAGACCATCGGAAGCGTCACCGACACGTGGGTCACGCCCTCGAAGGCGACCATGAGCTGATCCGCATCGGCCAGGTCTCCCACGGCCGGCTGCACGCCGTCCGGTAGCGCGGCGGTGCCCCGTTCGGATCTCCCGCGGGTCAGGCCGCGGACGCGGTGCCCGGCGCGGAGCAAACCGCGGGCGACCGCACCGCCCTGCGCGCCGGACGCGCCGATGATAAGAAAGAGTTGCTGGTCCATGGATGGCATTTCAGAGGGCTCCGTTCATCGGGCGGTGTCTCGATCGGAACCCAGTCTGGTCGCCGCTGGTGTTCCTATCGATAAAGTGGAGTCCTCGATTCTTCATCGATCGTCCAGAGGTGTGGGATGATCGGGACGCGACGGGCGAGGTTCATGGCATCCGGAGACAGCGACCTGCTCAGCGAGCTACTCGCGCCGCTGCGCCTGCACGGCGTCTTCCACAGCCGCTGGTCGATGCGCGCGCCATGGGGCATCGCCGGCGAAGGCGAGGATTGCGCCCTCATCCACTACGTGCACGAGGGCAGATGCATCGTCGAGATGCCCGGCGCCGCCGAGCCGATCGAACTCGAGCCGGGCGATCTTGCGGTCTTCCCGCACGGCACGGCGCACCGGCTGGGTGACCGCCCCGGCCGGAGCACCGTACCCCTGGTCAGCCTTCTTCCGGACCGGCCACCAGGAGACGCCCGTAGTGTCCAGCTCGACGGGCCGGGTCCGGTCACCACCATGCTCTGCGGCGGACTGCACTATGACGTCGCGGCGGTGGCCCCGCTCTATCGGGCGCTGCCGACCGTGTTCGTGCTCGACGCGGATGCGCTGAAGGGGCAACCGCTGCTCGGCGACACCATGGCCCGGCTCGCCGACAATTGGACCGACGACGAGCCGGGCGCCCAGCTCGTCGCGCTGCGGGCCTTCGAGCTGGCGTTCGTGCTGGCGTTACGGACGGCCCTGAGCACACTCGCCGACGACGAGCCGGTGTGGCGTGCGCTCAACCATCCGGCCGTCAGCCCGGCACTGCTCGCCGTCCAAACCCGGTTCAACGAGCCGTGGACACTGGAGAAGCTGGCCGCCGAAGCCGGACTGTCGCGCTCGAGCTTCGCCGCGACCTTCCGGCGGCTCGTCGGGCAGACCCCGATGGAACACCTGGCCGCCCGCCGGCTCCAGGAGGCCGCGCGGCTGCTCATCGAGACGACGCAGCCGCATGAGCGGATCGCCGAGCGGGTCGGCTACCGCTCCGGCGTCGGCTTCCACCTGGCCTTCCGGAACCGCTACGGCCAGACCCCCGGCGAGTACCGTCGCACCCGACGCCCCACCTCTCCCTCATGATCATCGAGGATCGGCGGTGTGATGGTCCCGCAGATCCTCGATGATCATGGGGTGGGCTCCAGGCGGACCGAGACGCCGTTCGCCGAGTACTCGGCAACGGCCTCATAGCCCTCCACCTCGACATCGAGGTTGACGGTCTGGAACTTCCCACGCACCCGGCGCCCGCGGATCACCGGCACGGCCACGCCCGCGGCCGGTGGATGCGCCAGGTCCAGGTGGACATCCAGAACACTGCCCTCCTCCAACGTCACCGGCCGCAGCACGTCCAGCACCGGCTCACCGGCGTCGCTCAGGGTCACCTCGAGCACGGTCCCCGACGCCTGCGTGTACGCACCGCGCACCTCCGCCCGGCCGGCGTCCGGGGCGATGCGCAGGGTGCCGCCCGCGACGTGGACGCCGCCCCTGCCCAACGCGGTGGGCGACCCGGCCACCAGCGTGCCGTCATGCACCTCCGTGCCACCAGTGAAGCCGTTGTCGCCGGTCAGGGTCAGCGTCCCGGTTCCTCGTTTGACCAGACCACCAGGGCCGTCGATGTCGTTGCGCCACGTGTCCGCGGCGCTGAACCCGCCGTCGGCGGCGTTCATCTCGACGGTCACATCGTCGCGGAGGGCGCCGTACCCGTCGGCGGCGGCGAAGAGGTTCAGCCTGCCCCACCCCTCCGGGCCGTCCAGGATCGGATAACCCGCCGGGAGCGCCGTGGTCTGCAGCACCGCCCGTCGTTGCTCGGCGTCGAGGTACGGCAACCGCGTCTCCAGCAGCACCTCCGCACCCTTGGGCACCGCCAGCTCGGTATCGCGGCCCTGCCGCTGCAGGACGTACGTGAGACGTTCGGTGAACGTCGCCCGGTTGGCCTCGTAGTCGGCGTGGCGATCGGTGTCGATCCCGGCCGAGTGCGCGTGCGCGTGCAGCGTGTCCGCCGTCGCTCCGGTCTGTGCCTGGAAATACTCCGCGGCCTGACGTCGGGCGGCCGCCTTCAGCTCGGCGTACTGCGGGTCGTACAGCACGGCCGCCGCCAGCGCGGTCGCAAGGACGCGACCGCCGATCACGTCGACCGGCGAGTGCATACCGCTCTCGATCCTACTGTGGCCGACGTCCGACGCCCGCGTCAGCAGCTCCTGGAACCGCTCCGGGATGGCGTAAGCCAGGGCCAGTGCGGCGAGGTAGGCGGCGTTCGTGTGCCCGCTGGGGTAGCCGCCGTCCCGTTCTGGCGTGTCGCTGCGCTGCCGCAGCAGCTGCGGCGCCACCGCCACGTCGCAGTCGTAGACCGGGAAACCCATGACGGGGATGCCATCGGTCTCGACAACCTCGCTGTCCAGGGTCATCCGCCATGGACGCGGATACTGGAAGGTGTACTTGCTCGGGTTGCTCGACGCGTGCGGTCCACGGATGGTGTTCACCAGCTCGACGACGAGGCCCAGCTCGGAGTCTGGCGAACCCGCACCCGTGGCCGAGCCCTCGGGCGCGTCGTCCGGCACGCCGTCACTGACCTTCTCTGGCGGGGTGCCGTCCGGCGCGGCCGTGATGCTGGTGACGGCCTTGGCGCCCGTCCGGTACACATCCGTCAGCGGCCCCAGCCCTCCGGTGGCGCTGTAGCTCTGGTGCTGCCGGTCATCGATGAAGGACTGTTTGGCCTCGGCGTCGGTGCGCTCGGCCGTCGTGTCGATGACGAAACGGATGTTCTCGCGCAGCTGATCCCGGTCGAGGACCACGCCGTCGTCCCAGGAGCCGCCGGTCTTCCACAGCTCCTCCATCCCGGACAGGATCCGGACGGCCGCGTTCGTCTCCTTGCTGAGGTTGTCCGTGGAGTTGGTGAGGTAGTCGTCGACGAACGCCTTCCCCGCTACAGCCGACGTGAGCGGTTGGCCGAAGGCGCCGGTCGCGGCCGGCACGGCTGGGGCCGCCGCCGACTGCGAACCTGCCACGAAGGTCACCGCCGACGAACCGGCGACCAGCCCGGCGGAGACACCCGCCGAACCTCGCAGGAAACTCCGCCGGTCCATCGTCCTTCGCCTGGTCTTCATCCTCTTCCTCCAGTCGCGAGACCCGGTGATCATCAACGGTGAGACCCGGCATGATGCGGGAGCCGGTCGATGATCACGGGGGTTGGTAAGCGCTTTCTGAACCATGCCATAGCAGTAGATGTCTGTAAATACTTTTGTCCTTACATGCTGACCTTGTCGGAGCCCGCCCGCGTCGTCGCGCCAAGCGTCGGAGAGTTCTTGTCGCTCTGGCAGTAAAACTCTTCCGACGCTCGGCACGCACGTCACGCGCGCATCGGCGCCACGATGGCGACATGGCCATGATGCGCAGTGCGCCCGCCGAGCGCGGCACCACCACCGTCACCGGCGGAACCGGCTGGCGTGGTGGTCGAGTGGCCCTGAGCGCTCTGATCTGGACTACCAGCTACAGTGCGCTGCGGGTGTATTGGCAGGTCACCGGAGAACCCGGCGAGATGTCGCCGATCGGAGACGACCTCGTCGCCTTCACCGGCTGGGGCGCGGTCATCCTCTGCGGGCTGGCTGCCATCACCGCCGGCGGCCTGGCCTGGGCGGGTAGGGCCTGCTCGGGCATCACCGGCCCGGTACGACGCATGCTGCTCGCCGCGGGATGGACCACCAGCCTGGGCCTCGTCGCCTCCGGGGCGATGCTGCTGCTGGACATCGTGGGCGGCGTGTTGCCCGGCCTCGGCGTCGAGTTCTATCCCCGGGGCGCGCTGAGCCGGGTGACGTGCGTCGGCGGCGGAGCGATGCTGGCCGTGGCTACCTGGTCTCTGCAGGGTCGCACCGGCGCCCGATGCCGGGACTGCGGACGGAGCTGGGCGGCCATGCGTGCGCTCCCGCGGACACCTCGGTGGGCATTCGGCATGGCCTATGTCGCCGTACTGGGTTTCCTCGTCCGACTCGTCGCGCAACTCGTCGTCGGACTGAACGAGTCGCCACTGACGACCGGCATGTCCCTGCTGCTCTTCGAGTTCGGGTTCGTGCTTGCCGGCACGCTGCTGCCGCTCGCGCTTGTTCATCGGTGGGGCCGGATCTGGCCGCGGTGGGCCGTCGGGTTGGCCGGCCGGCGGGTACCTCGGTGGCTGGTTCTGGGCCCGGCAGCCGGCATCGCGGGTGGACTCGTCATCTATTTCGGTCTGCTGCTCGGCCAGATGACCGTGGCACGGCTCAACGGGCGGAACCCGTTTCCACCGTCGGGCGGCCTCGACCTGCCCGAGGCGTTCTTCTGGTTCGCCGTCCCCGCGTACCTGGTATGGGGGATCGGGGTGGCCGCCGCCGCGCTGGCGTACTTCCGCCGCACCCGACGGCCATGCCCGACCTGCACATCCCCATGATCATCAACCGCTGGTCGCACCATGACCGGTCCCACCGTTGATGATCATCGGTCAGAGGGCGGCGAGGACCGCCCACGGGTCGGCGGCACCGCCGTTGTCGACGGCCGCCATCCGGCGCCGCAGTGTCCACGACTCCCCCGCTCCCAGCGTCACCTGGTACTGACTCTGGATCCAGTTGCCGGTGCCGTACGCGGTGAAGCCGGCCTCGTCGTAGAGCAGCGCGTAGGTCTGCCCGTCCGTGCCGGTCATGCCGATCCAGGCGTCGTCCGGCGGGAACTCACCCGGGCTCCCGTACGGCGTGGTGATGGTCCCGTGGCCTGGCACGCCGCTGCGTTGGCCCGGCCCGTCGTGGTCGATGACGTCGCCGGCCGACACGGTCACCGGCGCCGAACCGGTGTTGGTGAACGTCGACTCCGCGACGATCCACGGCTGCCCGGGCTCGACGGCGAACGTCGTCACCACCGTGACGTCCGGGACGGACAGAGCACTGCCGGACACCCGGACGACGGCGCGCTCCGGGGTGGCCGTCTCCACCTCGACCGACGTCGAGTTCACCAAACCCTGCTGCCAGCCCTCCGTGCCGGACGGCGCACTCGTCGCCACGTAGGGCAGGTTGAACCAGTCGATCTGGTCCAGATGCCCGGCCGCCGCCATGTCGATCGGCTTCCCCGGCGTCGCGTTCGGCAGCTGCCCGTCGTTGGTCACCTTCGATACCGTCATCGCCAACAGCTCGTTGCCGAGCACGACGTCGCCCGGGGCACCCTCCGTGTTCGGGCCTGGAACCCGCCGGCCGGTTCCCGCGTAAGCTCCGGCGACGCGAGCCAGCGCGAAATCGCCGCGCGGCGGCGTCCCCTCCTCCACCACGACGTTCTGCGTCTGCGACTCGTATCCGACGGCGTGCGCCTCCAGCTGATATGCCCCTGGCGGCAGGAAGGACAGGTACTCGCCGTTCGCGTCGGTCCACACGCGCAGGGCCACCGATCCGTCCTGGCGCCGAACCATGACCTCGGCGTTGCGCAGCGGCTCGTCGTCGGAGGCGCGCACCACGGTGCCGGTGAATCCGTCGCCTTCGTCGAGCCGTCGCGCGCCCGGTTCGCCATCGCGCACCTCGTACGCGGCGATCGTGTATGCCGGCGACGACGCGCTGCGCGGGTCGGTGACGATCCGCAGCGTCGACTGCCAGCGCTCCGGCGTCACCTCGCAGTGGATGTACCCGCGGTAGCTGCCGTTGTAGAACTTCACGTGCGGGTTGGCCGGCAGCCCCTGTCGCACCGCGTTGTCCCAGCCGATGCCGGACGAGATCGACGTACCCACGAACTCCGACGCCAGCACCGGCGACGACGGGTCGCTGAAGTTGGCCAGGATGTCGTTGACCCAGTGCGAGTGCCAGTCACCGGAGATCACGATCGGGTTCGACGGCTCGTGCTCGATGATCGCGTCCAGCAGCCGTTGCCGGGCCGCCGGGTAGCCGTCCCATTGGTCGAGGTTGTACGCGAGCCCGGGCCCGACGTCGTAGTCGAAAGAGGCGAGGATGGTCTGCTGCGCCAGCACGTTCCACCGTGCCCCGGACTTGCGCAGCCGCTCGATGAGCCACTGTTCCTGTTCCGGCCCGGTCATGGTGCGGTCCTCGTCGTACACGTCGTCGCACGGCGGCTTGTTCATGCCGTCGCCGCAGGCCTGCTCGTCGCGATACTGCCGGGTGTCCAGTACGGAGAACTCGGCCAGCTTGCCCCACCGGAAGCCGCGATAGATCGCATAGTCCGGCCCGTCCGGCATCGCGCGCATCGGCAGGTGCTCGTAGTACGCCTGGAAGCCGTTGGCGCGTCGGTCGATGAACGGCCGGCCGTCGGGTGACCGCTCGTCCTCGCGGTGCCAGTTGTTCAGCACCTCATGGTCGTCCCAGGTGGTGACGAAGGGGAAGCGGGCGTGCGCCTCGCGCAGGTCCGGCGAGGTCTTGTAGAGCGCGTGCAGCCGGCGGAACTCGTCCAGGCTGCCGTCCTGCGTCTCGTAGATGTAATCGCCCAGATGGATCACCAGGTCGAGGTCGTGCTCGGCCATGTCCCGGTAGGCCGGATACGGACCGCCCGCCCAGTTCTGGCAGGACGCGAAGGCGAAGCGCAGGCGGTCCGGACTGACGCCGGGCGCGGGCAGGGTGCGGGTACGTCCCACGCGGCTGTACTCGCCGTCGACCGCGAACCGGTACCAGTACCAGCGGCCCGGTGCGAGCCGGTCGGCGATCGCGTGCACCGAGTGCGCCAGCTCCGGCCGAGCGGTAGCCTCGCCGCGGCGCATCACGTGCCGGAAATTCTCGTCCAGCGCGATCTCCCAGCGGACCTGGACGGGCCGGTCCGGCATCCCGCCACCGTTCGCCGGATCGGGCGCGAGCCGGGTCCAGAGCACCACGCTGGAATGGTCCGGGTCGCCGGATGCGACGCCGAGGGTGAACGGCGCGGGGTCGAGTTCGTCGGCGGTCGCGGACTGCTGCCAGAGCGCGTTCACCCCCAGCGCCGACGCGGCTACGCCGCCGGTGAGCACGAGGAACCGTCGGCGGTCGAGCAGGTTCTCAGACATCGTCGCCCTCCCTGATCGCGACCGCACGGCCGCGCTGGTTGGAAGGGCCGGCCACGGGGAGGGACCGGCCCTCGGTCGGTGAAGGACATGGACAACTCGGCCATATGGAGAACTCGGCCATATGGACAACTCGGTCATTGAGCCAATCCGACACGCGTGGCATCCAAGCGACGGGAACTTGAACGTCGTCGGAAGCTACGGCTACGCGCACCCGGGCCTGCGCTATGGCGCGAGCGTGACCTCGTGCTGCCACGCGTGCGCGGGTTGAGTGTGCAGCCGCCAGTACTGCTCGGCGATGGTGTCCGGGTCGAGCGTCGTGCCTCGCGCGACGGGACCGTCCACGGTCACCGTCGCGACATGCACGCCGGCCGTCCCATACGCGGCATCAAGCATGGCCAGCAACGTCCGGAGTCCGGCCTTGCCCAGCGAGAGGCTCACGTACTCCGGTTTCGGCGCCGGCATTCCGCCGGTCACGATGAAGGTCCCCGATCCGCGCTCCGCCATCGACGGCACGACGTGCGCCGCCGTGGTGATCGCGCCGACGACGTTCACCGCCCACGCGTCGAGGTGACCGCGCGCGGTGAGATCGCCGAGGGCGTCGGGCTGGATCAGAGCAGCGTTATAGACGACGACGTCCGGGTCGCCGTGATTCTGTCGCGCCGCGTCCAATGCGGAACGCAGCGCCGTCTCGTCCGTGGCGTCCGCGGTCAACGGGATCGCAGGTACGCCGATCTCGTGCACGGCGCCCGCGACGTCGCCCGCCGTACGATCGGTGCGGGCGACGACGGCGACCGGCAGGCCTTCCCGCGCGAACCGGACGGCGACGGATCGCCCTATGCCCGGCCCCGCGCCGACGATGATCGCTCCAGCCATCTGATGCTCCTTCGTTCACGATGCAATGGCATGGCGACGCTAGACGTTCACATCAATGGCAAGGTCAAACCCTGGAGCCAGACGGAGGCGGTATGCGGATCGGGGCGTTGGCCCGCAAGACGGGCGTCAACCAGCGACTGTTGCGGTACTACGAGGAGCAGGGACTTCTCCACCCGGCGCGCGACGCCAACGGCTACCGGATGTATACCGACGCCGACGTCGTCTCGGTTCGGCACATCCGCCATCTATTGGCGGCCGGGCTGCCGACGGCCGTCATCGGCGAGCTCCTCGAGTGCGTGCACGACGACGGCGAGCGACCCACGCCCTCGCTCTGCCCGGCCATGCTGAAGCAGCTCACACGGCAGTACGCTCGCGCCTCGGAAGAGATCGAGCGGCTACAGCAGTCCAAGGAGATCATCGCGTCCCTGTTGAACGCCCAGCCGACGAACGCGGACCGTTGACTGACCGATCGCATGACGAAAGCGCAGCTGCCGGGGCACGGTTCCCGCAACGGCCCGGTCGAGACCGGCACGCCGGTGCAGCTCAAACCTGGCGGTGATGCCGGCACCGACGTGTTCCACTCGCCGGTCGACAAGCTGTATGGATCCGCGCTCACTCCTGCCTGTTGACCCCGCTCGCTGTGCGTCGCCACCGTGATCGTCTACTGTGCCCACCATGGCTCTGGTCGACATACGACGCCTGGCGGCGGTCGACATGCATGGCTCGGCAGGTACCCGCCTGCGTCGTTCGATCATTCTGGCCGAGTTCGTGCTCGGCGCCGTCGCGGGCAGTGCCCTCGGGTGGTGGGTGTTCCGCAGCACCGACAGCACCGGCTGGCAACTGTTCGGGCTGTACATCCTGGGAGTCTGCCTCAATTATGTGCCGCTGGCGCTGCATGCCGTCTCGCTGTTCGACGCCGACAAGCTCCGCGGCGAACTGCGCGGCGCCGACATCCCGGCCGCACTCCGCCACTACACGGCCGCCCAGCTCTGGGTCTTCGTGCCGCTGCTCTTCCTGATCCTGGCGCCGTGGCAGGCCGTCACGTCCCGCCGCCGTGACCGATGAACCCTATCTCGCCAGCGCCGACCGCACCCCGGAGAGCACCCGCGTGATCTCCGTCCGGGACAGCGCCGCGCCCGCCTGGTTGACGAGGTAGAACACGTCGATCGCTTCCGAACCCAGCGTCTCCGCCACGGCTGATCGGATCACCACGCCGCATCCGGTGACCACCGTGGCCAGCCGGTGCAGCAGGCCCGGCTCGTCATGAGCCCGCACCTCCAGGACGGTCGCATCGGAGGACGCGTCGGCGAGCACACCCGCCTGCGGTTCGGCATGCGGGATCACCCGGGTCCGTCGCTCGGCCGTCCGCGCCGCCAGGCGCGTGCCCACGTCGTTCGACTCACCCGCCGCGCGGACCAGCTCCTCGCGCAGGCGCGCCACGTTCGGCGCATCTCGATGCCGTGCGACGACGTCCCACACCATGACGACGGACTCGCCGACGGTGTGCGTGTCGGCCGCGCGCACGTCGAGCCGGTTCAGCGCCAGCACTCCGGCGACCGTCGCCAGCGCCGTCCGGCTCGGCGGAACGGCGACGGTGACCCGGTAGGCACCGTCCCACCGGCCATCGTCCACCCGCACCGCCGGCAGTGTCCCGTTCGTCAGTGCTTCCTGCGCCGGCTCCAGTTGCCGCGGATGCGGCGCCGGCGCGCCGTCCAAGGCGCCGCGCGCACGAGCGACGAGATCGCCGACCAGCCTCGCCCGCATCGGTGACCAGGCAAGCGGCCCAGCGGCCGTAGCATCCGCCTCGGTCAGCGCGTACAGCAGCTCCAGGAACTCCCGGTCACCGACCGCTTCGACGACGGTCGCCAGGGTCTTGGGATCATCGGGGTCGCGCCGGGTCGCAACCTCCGGAAGCAGCAGGTGATGCCGGACCAGCCGTCCGAGGATCGCGCAGTCCTCCGCCGGGAGTCCCAACCGGTGGCCCAGATCGCGCACGATCTTCGCACCGGTCTTGCTGTGATCGCCCGGCAGACCCTTGCCCAAGTCGTGGAAGAGCGCCGCCAGCAGCAGCAGGTCCGGCCGTGTCACGCGCCGCACCAGCCCAGCCGCCACGGCGGCGGTCTCCACCAGATGCCGGTCGACGGTGTGCCGGTGCACCGGCGTGCGGGTGGCGAGATACCGGATGCGTGCCCACTCGGGAATCCAGCGCACAACCAGGCCGGCGGCGTCCAGCGAGTCCCAGACCGGCACCGCACCATGCCCCGCTCCCAGCAGGCTCACCAGCGCGTTCCGCGCCGCCTCCGGCCACGGATCCGGCAGCTGCGGGCACTCGGCGGCCAGCCGCCGGACGGTCTGCGGCCCCACGGTCACTCCTGCCTGGGCGGCGGCCGCGGCGGCCCGCAACGGGAAGACCGCGTCTCGATCCGGGCGCGCGTCGCGTGCCAGAACCGCTTCGCCGTCGTGTTCCACCACGCCCTCCGCGAGCGGCCGCCGCAACGGCCGCCGCCGCCAGCCGCGCCGTTTGCGGGAGGCCAGCGTCCGGTCCACCTCCCGCCACGTCACATCGGATGCGTAGGCGATGTGACGCCCGGCTTCCGCGACGCGGCGTAACAACGTATCCGGATCCGGAAGCAGCAGCCGCTCGGCGATGTCCGCCTGGTCTTCGAACAGCAGCCGGTCGCTACGCCGGCCGGCGGCGCGGTGCATCGCGTCCCGCACGGTGAGCAGCCAGTTCCGCGCCTCTTCCACCGGCGCACCATGCGGCCGGTCGGCCACCCACGTCGCCGCCACCGCGCGCAGGATCAGGCTGTCCCGCAGCCCGCCGTAGGCCTGCACCAGGTCCGGCTCCAGCAGGTGAGACAGCTCGCCGTGCTGCTCTGCTCGTTCCCGGCACGCCTGGGCCAGCAGCGGCAACCGCCGCCCCGCGGCACGTCGCCAGTCGGCACGCACCTCGGCGACGAGTGTCTCGGTCAGCGCAGCGTCTCCGGCGACCTGCCGAGCGTCGATCAGGCCGAGCGCCACCTTGAGGTCGCCGCGGGCCATGTCGAGGGCTTCGCCGACGGTCCGCACCGAGTGGTCGAGCGGCACGCCGGCGTCCCACACCGGGTAGAAGAGCTGTTCGGCGACGGGCGCGGGGTCGTCCACACCGTCGCCGAGCAGCAGGAGAACGTCCAGGTCGCTTCCGGGCAGCAGCTCCTGCCGGCCGTAGCCGCCGACGGCCACCACGGCCACGTCGCGGCGGGCCGCATCCGGGAGCAGGTCGAAGAACCGGGCCAGCCACGCGTCGGCCAGCCCGGACAGGGTCGAACGTCGCCGGGCCGCGCCGAGCCGGTCGTCGTCGATGACCGCTCGGCGCAGCGCGGCGAACCGTGCCGCCTCTGGGCTCATCGGGTCACAGCGCGTCCGCGCCGCCTTCCCCGGTCCGTACCCGGACGACGGTGTCGACCGACGTGACCCAGACCTTGCCGTCACCGATCTTGCCCGTCTTGGCGGCGTCCACGATGACGTTGACCACACCGTCGGCGACGTCGTCGGCCACGACGATGTCGAGACGGACCTTCGGTACCAGGTCGACGGTGTACTCGGCGCCTCGGTACACCTCGGTGTGGCCCTTCTGCCGGCCGTAACCGCTGGCGTCGGTGACGGTCATACCGGCGACGCCGAAGGCCTCCAGCGCCTGCCGGACGTCTTCCAGCTTGAACGGTTTGATCACAGCGGTGATGAGCTTCACTGGTTCACGCTCCCGGGCTCCTGGGTCGTCGAGGCTGACGCGACCGCGTGCCCCCGGCTGGGGCCGGTCGCCGGCGTCAGCTCATATCCGGCTTCAAGGTGCTGCTCCAGGTCGATCCCGGTCACCTCGGTCTCTTCGCTGACCCGGAACCCGACGGTGCGCTGGATCAGCAGGCCGAGAGCGTAGGCCACGACGAACGAGAACACGATCACCACGGCTGCCGCCAGCGCCTGCTTGCCGAGCAGCTCCAGCCCGCCGCCGTAGAACAGCCCTTCCAGCTCCGGGTCACCGGTGAAGCTCTCGGTGGCCAGGAAACCGATCATCAGCGTTCCGACGATGCCGCCCACCAGGTGCACGGCGACCACGTCGAGCGAGTCGTCGTAATTCCAGCGGTACTTCAGGCTCACACACAGGGCGCAGACCGCGCCGGCCACCAAGCCGATGATGATCGCGCCGATCGGGCTGACGAACGCACAAGCCGGGGTGATGGCCACGAGGCCGGAGATGGCTCCGGAGGCGGCACCCAGCGTCGTCGAGTGGCCGTTCTTGACGACGTCGACGAGCAGCCAGCCGAGGATGGCGGCCGAGGTGGCGACCAGCGTGTTGACCCACACGGCGGACGCGATGCCGTCCGCGGCGACCGCGGATCCGGCGTTGAAGCCGAACCAGCCGAACCACAGCAGGCCCGCACCGAGCATCACGAACGGCAGGTTGTGCGGCCGCATCGGCGTCTTCGGCCAGCCGACACGCTTGCCGAGCACCAGGGCGAGCGCGAGCCCGGCGGCACCGGCGTTGATATGGACCACCGTCCCGCCGGCGAAGTCGATGGCGCCGAGCTCGGCGATCCAGCCGCCGCCCCACACCCAGTTGGCCACCGGGAAGTACGCGATGGTCGCCCAGAGGACGATGAAGATGGACCACCCGAGGAAGGTGGCGCGTTCCGCGATGGCCCCGCTGATCAGGGCGACGGTGATGATGGCGAAGACGGCCTGGAAGGCCACGAACGCGAAGTCGGGGACGTTACCGAGAACGTCGGCCGACTCGACCCCGATGCCGTCGAGACCGATCATTCCGAGGCCGCCGACGATGCCTCCGTTGCTGCCGTCGAAGGCCAGGCTGTAGCCCCATAGGACCCAGACCACCGGCACGATCGCCAGGCTGAGGAAGGACATCATGAGCATGTTGAGCACGGCCTTGGAACGGACCATGCCGCCGTAGAAGAAGGCCAGGCCGGGCGTCATGAGCAGGACGAGAGCCGCACTTGTGAGTACCCAGGCGGTATCGCCCGCGCTGAGATCGGGCATCGATGACTCCTAGTCCGAACGGAGCGTCGGCGCCGGTTCCGCGGGCGTCTGTTGACCGCATACCAGGGCCGACCAGGTCGCAAGCGATCCTGGTCAGTCAACTTTGCGGCAGAGTTTCACTACGTAAGAAGGAGATGAAATCGCTCCAGTAATGTTTCGGCCCGGTGAACTCCCCCTGCGCATGTGCGGTGCACCGTTAGCGCCATCCGACGTCGATCCGCGGGCCACGCGGGTTGAAGAAGTGCAGCGACTCCATGTCCACCGCCACGGACAGCGGCGTGCCGTTCCGCAGTTGCGGATACGGGGTCAGCCGTACGGCCAGCTCGGCCGACCGACGGTGATGCCGGCCCGGCACGGGCTTGAGATCGTTGAGGGTGTCGTACATCTCCTCGTCCGCGGGGGACGTCCCGTCGACGATCCGGGACACTGTCCGGCGCAACGAGTTCCACATCCCCTTCTTCGGCACCCTCGCCACGTCGGCGGACCGGTTGTCGTCCACGGCGGCCGCGGTCGCGCCCACGTCGATGAACGCGAGCGTCTCGTGGCCGTGATGCTCCATGGTGCGGACATGTCCGGCGAGCACATTGCCGGGTGCTCCGGGAGCCACCGGCGTGAGTGCCTCCGCCCGCAGGCCGACGACGATCTGCTCGCCGCGATACCGGGACAGGATCCGGCGACGCGGATCGTGCCACGGGAGTTGTAGCCTCTGGTCTCCGAGCACAAGGTTGAGGTGGCTGTCCTCCCATACCTCGACCTTCGCCTCCATCAGGCCCATCCGCGGGCTGCCGAGGAACGCGGCGACGTACATGGTCCCGGGCCGGTTGTACACGGCGTCGGGCGTGCCGACATCCTGCAACTCTCCCTTGCGCAGGATCGCGACCTTGTCCGCCATGGTCAGGGCCTCGGTCTGATCGTGCGTGACGTAGATGACCGTCACCCCGAGCTGCTGCGCCAAGCCGGAGATCTCCGTGCGCAGCTCGGCACGCTGCCCGGCGTCGATATTGGACAGCGGCTCGTCCATGAGGAAGAGCGCAGGCTCACGGACGATCGCTCGCCCCATCGCCACCCGTTGCCGCTGACCGCCCGACAGCCGCGCGATCCGCCGGGTGAGCAGGTCCGGGATTCCGAGGGCGGACGCCGCATCGACCGTGCGTCGCTGGCGTTCATCAAGATCCACGCCGGCCTGTTTCAACGGGAATCCGATGTTGTCATTGACGTTCATATGCGGATATAGCGCATAATCCTGAAACACCATGGCCACGCCCCGCTCGCGTGGGGGAAGATCGTCCGCGGGTTCGCCGTCCATGAGCACGCTTCCGGCGGTCGGTTCCTCTAATCCGGCGATGATCCGGAGCAGAGTCGATTTGCCGCATCCCGACGGGCCGAGCAGGACCATGAATTCGCCGTCAGCCACATCCAGGCTGACCTTGTCCAGGGCGACGGTTCCACCCGGGAACACCTTTGTGACATCTTTCAGCGCCACGCTGCTCAACGCGTCACCTCCTTGGGGTCGCGATGCCCTAAGGGAGCACACGACCATAAAAGGGGCAAAACCGCAACGTTGGTACCGAGCTATGGACGCCAATCGCGCCCGCACGAGGCGGAGATTTTCGTTCTTCCGCGCACTGAAGCGTTGATCAAACCGGACCGGGTTTGGATTCCGCCATCAAGGCACCGACGAGTTCGCCACGGCTCGAAACACCGACTTTCTCGAAGATCGCTTTTGATGTGATCTCGGATCGTGTGAGCAGAAGATGAGGGATCGTCCGCGAACCCGGCGACGTGACGAGCAGGGCACGGTCTGTGAAGCCGTCATGCCCACCGTCGCTGGGCGTGACGATCTACGGTTGAGGAATGCCCGAGACCATGGAGCCATATCGGATCGAGATCTCCGACGAGGATCTGCGGGACCTGCACGAGCGCCTGCACCGGACCCGCTGGCCGGAGCGGGAGACCGTCGACGACTGGTCTCAGGGCGTGCCGCTGGCGTACCTGCAGGAGCTCTGCGGCTACTGGGCCGGCGGGTACGACTGGCGCGCAACCGAGCGCCGGCTGAACGCGCTGCCCCAGTTCCGCACCGAGATCGACGGGGTCGGTATCCACGTCGTGCACGTCCGTTCGCCACATTCCCATGCGCTCCCGCTGCTGCTCACCAATGGCTGGCCGGGCTCGATCGTGGAGTACCTTAAGGTGATCGGGCCGCTGACCGATCCGGCTGCACATGGCGGCGACGCGGCGGATGCCTTCCACGTGGTCTGTCCGACGCTGCCGGGCTACGGGTTCAGCGACAAGCCGGCGGGGCCGGGGTGGGGCGTCGACCGGATCGCCGGCGCCTGGGCCGAGCTGATGTCCCGCCTTGGTTACGACCGCTACGCGGCCGCCGGCAGCGATTGGGGGACCAGCGTCACGACCCGGTTGGGCCTGCGGGCGCCGGAGTCCGTCGTCGGGATCCATCTCATGCCGCCCCTCGCCCCGCCCGACCCGGCGACGTTCGGTAACCTCACCGACTCCGAGCGGGCTGCGCTCGAATCGCTGCGGGAAGCCGACGAGTGGGGATCCGGATACTCCATGCAGCAGTCGACCCGTCCGCAGACCGTGGGTTACGGCCTGGTGGACTCCCCCGTCGCCCTCTGCGCGTGGATCGTGGAGAAGTTCTGGGCATGGACCGACTGGGACACTCATCTGGACGAGATCGTCACGCGTGACGAGTTGCTCGCCAACGTGACGCTGTACTGGCTGAGCCGTACCGGCGCGTCGTCAGCACGGCTGTACTGGGAGAGCATCCGGCAGGTCAACGAGTGGATCGCCGGTTCGGCCGGAGAACCCGTCACCGTTCCGACCGGCTGCACGATCTTCCCGAAGGAGCTGCAACGCCCGTCCCGCCGCTGGGCGGAGAAGAGGTTCCCGAACATCCTTCACTGGGGTGAGACTGCCCGTGGCGGCCACTTCGCCGCGCTCGAGCAGCCCGAACTCTTTGTGGACGAGCTCCGGTCCTTCTTCCGCCTGGTGCGCTGATTTCACGCGCATGGTGCGCTCAATCCACGCTGATCCGGCCGGGAACACGCTTGCCAACGGGGCCTCAGCGCACCATGCCGACGCCCGCGTCTCAATTGGGGTGGACGTGGACGACAACGTGGTCGAGGTGGCGGACGCCGTGGCGTAGCTCCTCGTTCACCCGCCGCGCGATCAGATGGCCGTCGGCGACCGTGGCGGCCGCGTCGACCGTGATGGTGATGTCGCCCTCGAGCCGATGCCCAGCCCACCTGGCGCGCACCCGGCCGACGTCGCGCACTCCGTCGACACCACCTGCGACGGACTCGATGCGCTCCACGGTCCCGTCGTCGACGCCGTCCATCAACCGGCGGAAGATCGTCCGGCAGGAGTTGACGAGGATCCACACGACCGCCACCGCGACCAGCAACCCGGCCGCCGCGTCGGCCCGCGGGAATCCCAGCCAGACGCCGATGACGGCTGCGACGACCACCAGCGACGTCAGCCCGTCGGCACGCGCGTGGTTCCCCTCGGCGATCAGCGCCGCCGAGCCGATGCGCCTGCCCACCCGGATCCGGTAGATAGCCACAAGCTCGTTGCCGGCCGCGCCGATCAGACCTGCCGCGAACACCCACCCGAGGTTGGTCAGCTGGCGCGGTTCGATCAGTGCGGTCACCGCCTCGACGATGATCCACACCGCGGATGCGGCGACGACGACGGCGATCAGCACGCCGGCGACGTCCTCCGCCCGGCGGAAACCGTAGGGGTAGCGCCGCGTGGGTGGGCGCCTGCCGAGCCGGAACGCGATCAGCAGCGGGATGGTGGTGACCGCATGGCCGAGGTTGTGAATGGTGTCCGCGAACAGGCTGATCGATCCGCTGATCGCAACGATCGCCAACTGCAGCCCCGCGGTGGCCATCATGCCGGCAAGGCCGATCCACGCCGCCCTGATTCCCGCCTCACGCGCCTCTTCAGCGGTCTCGATCGAGTCGGTCACGTCATGCGCGTGCGGCTTCAAGGCGTGAACGAGCTTCGCCCACCGCCCCGCATGCGGGTGGTCATGCCCATGTCCATGCCCGTGTCCATGCCCGTGTCCGTGGCCGTGTTGGTGTCCGTGGCCGTGTCCGCGTTCAGACCGGTCGTCGCGGGACCTCGCGTCGTTCTTCATGACTTCAATATATACGTATCTGCGTGTCTACGAAGATACGTACCTGGACATAGTAGGCTGGAGGCATGCACCAGAGCATCGCGGACTTTCAGATGCCGACGGCCGACCAGGTCGACGGCGCGGCCCGCGCGCTACGGATGCTCGCGGACCCCACGCGCATCAAGATCATGTGGGCGCTACTGCAGGGCGAATCGTCCGTGAACTGTCTCGCCGAGTTGGTCGAGTCGGCGCCGAGCACGGTCAGTCAACATCTCGCCAAGCTCCGGCTCGCCGGGTTGGTGGAGAGCCGCCGGGACGGCACGTTCATCTACTACCACGCGGCCGACACGCACGTCCGCCAGCTTCTCGAGCAGGCGCTCTTCCACGCCGATCACGCCAAGGGCGAGCACCCGCAGGAGCACGACCCGCACCACGTCCACACCCTCGGCTGAGCACCTGCGAGGCCTGGCTGCGGCTGCCGACTACCGGCCCGGCGCGGGCGCGGTCGACTCACCTGGCTCCAGCACGCAGGGCAGCAGCCGCGGCTCAGGCATCGGCTCGCCCTCCAGCTGCCCGATCAGCAGGTCGACTCCCAGGGTGCCCAGCTCCTCCCCTGGTGAACGCATGATGCTGAGCACGGGATCGGCCATCGCACCCATATCGCGTGTGGTCACGATCGACAGCAGCGACATGTCGTCCGGGACGCGCACACCGGATCGGATCGCCCCCGAGAGCACACCCGACGCGGCGTGTTCGTTCATGATCATGATCGCCGTCGTGCCTGGGTGCCGGGCCAGAATCTCCCGGGCAGTCTCGCGCCCGGCCGCGGCGTGCTGTTCGCACTCCACCATCAGCGCCTCGAGGCCCCGCTCGGCACAGCCCCGCTCGAACGCCCGCTCAGCCCGCACCTTTGGGCCGTAGAGCCGGAACGTCGCACGGGGTTCGCCCTCGGTGACGAACGCGACCTCGCGATGGCCCAGCTGGTGCAGGTACGTCAGCGCGTCCTCGACCGTGACATCGAAGTCGATGTCGACATGCGGCAATCCCGCGGGGTTCTCCGTGCGGCCGATCATGGCGAACGGCAGCCGACTCGCCACCAGCGCGTCCACGCGGGCGTCCCGGAGCAACACCTCCATCAGCACCACGCCGTCCACCAGGCCCTGCCCGACCAGGTCGCTCAACTCCGCCGCATCGTTGCCCACCGGCCACACCACCAGGTGGTACCCGCGCTCCGCCGCTCGCCTGGCGGCGCTGGTCACAAAGCCCATGCCTGCGGCACCCAACCGGTGCTCCAAGGCGGGGTACGCCATCGCCAGGATGCGGGTCCGCCTGCTGGCGAGCGCCCGTGCGACGACGTTGCGCTGGAACCCGAGCTCGGCCATCGCCGCCTCGATCCGCTCGCGCGTCGCCGCGGAAACCGGCTTGGTGTTGTTCACCACGAACGAAACGGTCGCGATCGACACCCCGGCGCGCTCGGCCACATCCCGCATCGTCGCCATCGCTCGACTCACGATCCCTTCATCCAGCCGTCACGCTGGGCCCCGCCGTCGCCGAACGGCCGATACCCACTTAAAGAAGCATGCATTGAGGTCGTGATCATAACCACGTTGTCGTTCGCTTCCGGCGCTCAACCTGCGTCTCCTCCGGACACGTCAGTGTGTGCACGTAGGCTAGCGGTTAAGCGGTTTGCTACCCACCCTTGACATCGTCCGATGTGGCAGCCAAGAATCGCAACCGTTGGTTAAACGCTTTGACACATTGCCCTTCCCGGATCGCACCGCACCAGAAAGAAACGGATCACCGATGACACACGCGACGCAGCCACACCTGATCGGGGCCGACACCATCCGAGTCGTCGTCTGGGGCGAGAACCGGCACGAGCAGCTCGAGCCGGAGGTCGCCGAGATCTACCCGCAGGGCATGCACACCACCATCAAGGAGGGCATCGAGGAGAACCTGAAGGATCACGCCTCAGTCACCACGGTCACCCTCGACGATCCCGAGCACGGGCTCACCGAGGAACTGCTGGGCAACACCGACGTGCTCGTGTGGTGGGGACACGCCGCGCACGAGGAGGTCACGGACCACGTGGTCGAGCGGGTGCACCAGCACGTTCTGTCCGGCATGGGCCTGGTGGTCCTCCACTCCGGCCACTGGTCGAAGATCTTCCGCAAACTGATGGGCACCAGCTGCACTCTGCGTTGGCGCAGCGAGAACGACCGCGAGCTGATCTGGACCGTGAACCCGACACACCCGATCGCGCAAGGCGTGCCGCACCCGATGATCGTCGAGGCACAGGAGATGTACGGTGAGCACTTCGACATCCCCACGCCGGACGAACTCATCTTCATCAGCTCCTTCAGCGGCGGCGAGGTGTTCCGCAGCGGGTGCACGTTCCGGCGCGGCCACGGCAAGATCTTCTACTTCTCCCCCGGCGATCAGGAGTATCCCGTCTATCACCACAGCGACATCCGGCGCGTCATCGCCAACGGGGTGCAGTGGGCCCGGTCGGATCTGCCCACGCGGGCGGCTCCCACCCTGCTCCGGTACGAGACCGGCGAGTTCTTCAACGGTCACGACTACGACGGGCCGCTGAAGACCTCCGGGCAATGACCCTGCCGGGGCACTGCCCATGGCGCCGCCGAAACTCGACGGCCGGTGAAACGTTGAGTTCTGTGGCGTGGACAGGTCACAATGTCGAGCACGACGACGTCCCATACGTCTTTCCCGTGCATTGTCCGTCCAGGGCTCGGCCGTTCGCGCTGAGAAGCGGCCGCACCATGTCGTCTGATCGCGCCGGAACCGGCGTCCTGACCTGCCTCAACCCGTTTCGAGCACGAGAGGGCCGCACATGACCGTTACACCGCTGCATCGGCCGGTACGACTGATCCAGGTGGGCGCCGGCGCGATGGGGCAGGCCTGGCTGCGGACCGTGCTCGCCTCCGACGACGCCCAGCTGGTGGGCCTGGTCGACCTCGACCAGGACGCGGCCCGGCGAGGCGCCGAGGCGGCCGGCCTACCGGATCTGCCGATCGGCACATCGGTCACGCAGCTCGCCCGCGAGGTCGACGCCGACGCGGTGCTCAACGTCACCGTTCCGGTGGCGCACCACCCGGTGAGCCTGGAGGCGATGTTCGCCGGTTTCCCGGTGCTGTGCGAGAAGCCGGTGGCGCCCACCGTGGCCCAGGCGCTGTCGATGGTGGCCGCGTCAGAGGTCACCGGCCAGCTGCTGATGATCAGCCAGTCCCGCCGCTACTTCCGCTCGCTCCGCCGATTCCGGCGGCTGGTGCGGGAACTGGGTGAGATCGGCACGATCGGCTGCGAGTTCTTCAAGGCCCCGCATTTCGGCGGGTTCCGCGAGCAGATGGACCATCCACTGCTGGTGGACATGGCCATTCACCACTTCGACGCCGCCCGCTACCTGATCGGCGCCGAGCCCGTCTCCGTGTACTGCGACGCCTACAACCCGGGCTGGAGCTGGTACGCCGGCGACGCGGCGGCGGTGGCGACATTCGAGTTCACCGACGGAGCCCGGTTCGTCTACAACGGCAGCTGGTGTGCGCCCGGAGCGGAGACGTCGTGGAACGGGCGCTGGCGAGTCAGCTCGGAACGCGGGACGGCGATGTGGGACGGCGACCATGACCCCACCACTGACGTGCCAGACAACGGCGACGCCATTGGAGATGTCGACGTCGCCGCGCAGCCCGACGCCGCGCAGGCCGACGACGACATGCAGCGTGACAACGAGCCGGAGGAGATCGCTGGATCGCTGGCCGAGTTCATCCACGTCCTGCGAACCGGGGCCACGCCCTCCGGCGAGGTACACGGAAACGTGCTCAGCCTCAGCATGGTGGAGGCAGCCGTCCAGTCCGCCTCCACCCGGCAACGCATCGCGCTCTCCGACGTGCTCGCTGCCTCTCACACCGAGGCCATCCAGGCGGAGCAGCGTGACGACGTCCGGGCCACCCTGGAGAAATGGAAGGACGTCCGGGAGACCGTGGGCCTCGTCTTCTAACGCTCCTGGCCGCGCTCGGGGCGGACCTTGGCTGCCCGCCGCCGGAGATTCGCTCTCTCGAGCGCGTAGTAGATCGCGTCATACACCGCGATCCCGATGCTGAACAGGCCCAGGATGCCGGCGATCACCGCGACCGGCGCAACACTCAGCACGATGCCGATGACCGATACCGCGATGAGCCCTAGGCCGACCCAGGAGCTCCACCGGCCGACGCTGCTCAATTCCGACCCCCTGCTCTGGCCTTTGCTGGATCCGCGTTTCGCCGCTTACTGGCCTAGCGCCGTATCCAGCGCAGCCCAGTCGATGGTCTGCGGGCTGCGCGCCAGGATCGTCGCCAGCAGACCCAGCCGGGCCGCGCGCACCTCTGGGTCCTCGGCCATGACGAGGATCTCGTCGAAGAACGCGTTCACCGGATCGACGATCATCGCGCCCGCATCGGCGAACGCACTCACCGAACCCTTCGACCAGTCGCCCAGGGCGTGCACCGCCTCGGCCAGCCGCGTCTCGGCCGGCTCGGACAGGCGGGCCGGGTCGAACTCCGCGGCGGTGCCGTCCGGGACGATCCTCGCGATCCGCTGCAATGCGGTCACCAGCTCGCGGAACTTGCCGTCGTCGGCCCGCTCGCGCAGCACTCGCAGCTCGTCCGCGGCCCGGCCCGGCGCGGAGGCCCCAGGCAGCACTGCCTCGACGAAGTCCACCGGCACGCCTTCATCCCGCAACTGCTGGGAGAACCGGGCCACGATGAACTCGCGGGCCGAGGCCACGGCGTCGTCGGAGACCTCGACACCCTGCGCGCGCAGCCGCTCGGCCGCCACCGACAACCCGCGTTCGACGGTCACCACCGCCAGTTCCGGTCGGTCCCGCAGGATCCGGACGATACCGAGCGACGCCCGTCGCAGACCGAACGGGTCCGAGCTGCCGGTCGGCTTCGCGCCGAGCGCGAACATGGCGGTGACCAGATCGAACCGGTCGGCCAGCGCGAGCAGCGCGCCAGGCAGCGTCTGCGGCAGCGCATCAGCGGTGTGGCGGGGCAGCTCCATCTCGAACAGCGCCTGCGCCACACCTTCGCTCTCCCCGGCCCGCCGTGCGTACTCGCGTGCCATCACCCCGGCCAGGCTGGACAGCTCGACCACCATCTGGGAGGCCAGGTCGAACTTCGCCAGTGCCGCGGCCCGGGTCAGCGTCGTCGCGTCGTCGTCGCTCACCGCTCCGTCGCCGCTGAGCGCGACGTCACCGCTGAGCACCGTGGCGACCGCGCCGATCCGGTCCGCCCGCTCGGCCATCGAGCCGATCCGCTCTTCGAAGGTCAGCTGGGTCAGCCGGGACCGGAACGTCTCCGGTGCCACCTGCAGGTCGGCGCGCCAGAAGAAGGCCGCGTCCTCGTAGCGGGCACGCAGCACCCCCTCGTTGCCGGCCCGGACCACGGCCGCATCGCATGCGCCGTTGGCCACCGCGACGAAGTTCGGCACCAGCGCCCCCGTGCTGCCCCGCACCGGAAGGTACCGCTGGTGCTTGCGCATCACAGTGGTGAGGATCTGCTCCGGCAGCTCCAGGTACTTCGGGTCGAAATTGCCTAGGAGCGAGTTGGGCTGTTCCACCAGGTTGGTGATCTCGTCGATCAGGCCGGCCTCGCCCTCGATGTCGACCTCACCGCCGACGCGTTCGGCCAGCGCCCGGGCGTCGTCGACGATCTCGGTGCGCCGCTGGACGGCGTCGGCGATGATGCCGTGCCCGGCCAGGAAGTCCAGGTAGCCGGCGGCCGACGGCACGTTCACCACCGGCTCGTCCGCGGTCCGATGCACCCGGGTGGTGCGACCGCTGGTCAGGCCGGACACGCGCACCGGCACCACGGCTTCACCGAGCAGCGCGGTCAGCCAGCGGATCGGCCGGGTGAACGACAGGGACGGGTCGCTCCAGCGCATGTTCTTGTCCGAACGCAGCCCGGAGACCACCTCGGACAACAGCGTCGACAGCACGTCCGGCGCCGTTCGCCCGGTGTCGGTGACCGTCACCACCACGTGTTCGTTCCCACCGAACTCCGCCGTGGACACCTGGTCGATCTCCACGCCCTGGCCTCGGGCGAATCCCTGCAGCGCCTTGGTGGGCCGGCCCTCGTCGTCATAGGCGGCGCTCACCCGCGGGCCTTTGACGGTGCGACGGGCGTCCGGTTCGCGCGGCTCGACGTCCGCGACGGTGACGACGATCCGGCGCGGCGTGCCGTAGACGGCGATCTCACCGTGGTCCAGCCGGGTGGCGGCGAGCTTCTCGGTGACCGACGCACGGACCGCCTCGACCGTCTTGGTCACCTCGGCCGGCGGCATCTCCTCGGTCCCGATCTCGAACAGCAGCGGCGCGGACCCTTCGGGCGCCGGCGGCGGCGCGTCGGACACTTCGGGCAGCAGCAGCGGCTCCGCGGGCGCCGACGGCGCACCCGTGCCGAGCGGGTGTCCCAACTCCTCGCGTCGCGCCATCCACAGCGCCGCGACCTCGCGGGCCAGGCCGCGCATCTTGGCGAACGCCTGCGCGCGCTCGGTGGTACTGATGGCGCCACGTGCGTCCAGCACGTTGAACACGTGCGAGCACTTCAGCACGTAGGTATGCGCGGGCACCGGCAGCCGCAACTCGATCAGCCGCTGCGCCTCGGTCGCGTAGGTGTCGAACAGCGCACGGTTGGCGTCGACGTCGGCGTCGTCCAGGTAGTACCGGGACATCTCGTATTCGGACTGGCCGAAGACCTCGCCGTAGGAGACGCCCGGCGCGTAGGCGATGTCCTTGAAGTGGGTGACGCCCTGCAACGCCATCAGGATGCGCTCGATGCCGTAGGTGATCTCCACCGAGACCGGGTCCAGGCTGATCCCGCCGGCCTGCTGGAAATAGGTGAACTGGGTGATCTCCAGACCGTCCAGCCAGACCTCCCAGCCCAGCCCCCACGCGCCCAGCGCGGGCGATGCCCAGTTGTCCTCGACGAACCGGATATCGTGTGCGTGCACGTCGATACCCAGCGCCTCCAGGCTGGACAGGTAGATCTCCTGCGGGTTACCCGGGTCGGGTTTGAGGATGACCTGGAACTGCGTGTGCGTCTGCAGCCGGTTCGGGTTCTCCCCGTACCGGGCGTCGTCCGGACGGACACTCGGCTCGACGTAAGCGACCCTCCAGGGCTCAGGCCCCAGGACACGGAGAATCGTGGCCGGGTTCATCGTCCCGGCGCCGACTTCGGTGTTGAACGGCTGCGCGATCATGCAGCCCCGGTCGGTCCAGTATTTCGTCAGCGCCAGCAGCGCGTCCTGCATCGTCACCACAGCGGCTTAGCCTATTGCCGATCGCCACCTCAACACGAATCGAATAGACAGATCGGTCGGCGCCCGTCCGCAATCCGGACGTAACACCGGCGCGTCGGCCGTGCGGCCAGTGCCACGGCGGGCGCACATCGGGTGCCGCGGCAGCCGTCGTGGCGGGTAGTTGCGTTCTTGCCCGTTCTGGGCGGCCGGAGCGCAACTCTGGGCCACGACCCTTCGGCGCCGCGAGCAGACCGCCCTATGTGTCGTCCTTTCGATGCGCCAGGTCCGGGCCGAACGCGGGGACACAGACGGCCACGTATTCCGCGCCCTCCGGCCCGGCCGAGTAGCGCACCGTCGTCCCGGCCGGGGTCAGGATCGCCTCGCCGGCGGACACCTCGGTCGTGGCGTCGCCGTGCTCGACGATGACGCGGCCGGCCAGCACCAGCGTGACCTCGTCGAACTCCGGCGTCTGGGGCGGCTCGTCCCACCCGGCGGGCGCCTTCATCCGCGCCACCGAAACGCCGTCGGTGCCTGTGGCGACCCGGCCGACGAACTCCTCGATGATCTTGCCGCCCGGAACGGGTATCCGCTGCGGTTCCGTGATGTGTGTGACCATGCGGCGATGGTACGTGTCCAAGCCCGGACCTCGGGCCCGACCACCCACGTCACGCGGGATCGGTCGGGGTTACGTAAGGTGCCACACGTGCTGATCCTGCTGCCGCCGTCCGAAGGGAAGACCGCACCGCCCCGGGGTGCACCGGCGAATCCGGCCAAGCTCTCTTTCCCGGAGCTCACCGACACCCGCCAGAGCATCCTCTCCGCGCTGGTGCGGCTCTGCCGGGACGACCCGGGCTCCGCGGCGACCGTTCTCGGCCTCGGCCCCACACAGGCCGACGAAGTCGTACGCAACGCCGGGCTGATCGACGCACCCGCCGCGCCGGCGCGCAACGTGTACACCGGCGTCCTGTACGACGCGTTGGGGTTGCGCACCCTGGAGGGCGCTGCAGCCCGACGCGCCACCCGCAGCATCGCCATCACCAGCGGGCTCTGGGGACTGCTCCGGCCGACCGACCGCATACCCGCGTACCGGCTGGGTGGCGGGGTCTCCCTCCCAGGCGTGGGATCCCTGGCGGCGCATTGGCAGACGACGCTCGGTGACGTCGTACCGGCGATCGCCGGTCGTCGGGGCGCCATCATCGACCTGCGGTCCACGACGTACGAGGCGTTCTGGCGGCCGGACGCGGCCCTCGCACCGCGCACCGCCAAGGTGCGTGTCCTGCACGAGCAGAACGGAACACGCAGTGTGGTCAGCCACCACAGCAAGGCGACCAAGGGACATGTCGTGCGCGACCTGCTCTGCTCGGCGGCCGCGCCCGGCACACCCGCGGAACTCGCCGATGTGCTGAACGAACTCGGTTGGAAAGCGGAGCTCCGGGAGCCGGAGCGGGCGGCGCGTCCATGGGGCATCGACGTGGTGGTGACGCACGTCCCCACCCGATGACGACGACGCCCCGGTACGCGAACCGCCCGCTCACGGCGATGGAACACGGCGCCGTCTAGCGCGCCCCCGCCGACAACGAGCCCCGTCGCCAGGTCAGCACCGCTAGACCCGCCCCTGCCACGGCCGTGGCCGCCGCACCGAGGAACGCCGCCGAGAAACCGTCGGTCAGCGCCACCAGATCACCGATCCTGCCGGCACCCTGGGACGTCGCGATCGCCGTCATGATGGCCAAGCCCAGGGCCGACCCGACCTGGTAGTTGGTGTTGACGATGCCCGACGCCAGGCCACCTTCCTCCGGCCGGGCGCTGGACACCGCGGTCATCAACGACGGTATGAACGCCAGCGACATCCCTGCGGCAGCCACCAGCGAGGCGGGCAGCACGTCGGCCCAGAAAGTGCCGGTGGAGCGGATCTGGGCCAGCCAGAGCATGCCGGCGGCAAGAAGGATCAGACCGGTGACGGCCACCACCTTCGGCCCATAGCGGGCGATGAGCCTCGGCGCCACCGCGATCATTCCGACCATGATCAGCAGCGTCATGGGCAGCAGTGCGGAGCCGCTGGCGAACGGCCCGAGGTCCAGCACCTGCTGCAGGTAGAGGTTGAGAAAGAACCACATCGGGATCCACGCCGCGCCGAGCAGCAGTTGCACGCCGTTCGCCGCGGCCAGGTTCGGGGCCCGGAAGATACTCAGCCTCATCAGGGGTTCGCGCCGGCTGGCTTGGAGCACGACGAACAAGGTCAGCAGGACGGCGGCGGCCGCGAACGCGACCAGGGTCGACGTGGCTCCCCACCCCACTTCTGGTGCCTCGACGATGGCGTACACGGCGGAAGCCAATCCGGCCGTGGCGACGAGCGCCCCGAGCAGATCGACCGAGCCTCGCTGCGCGTTCGACGCCGGCATCAACGGCCGTACGGCGAGCAGCGCGGCGATCGCGATCGGGATGTTGATGTAGAACACCCAGGGCCAGCTGATGAACTCGGTGATCGCTCCGCCGAGGAAGACCCCGGCGGTGCCACCTGCGGGTGCCGCCGCCGCGTAGAGTGCCATGGCCCTGGTGAGTTCCTTCGGCTCGGAGCCGAAGAGCATCATGAGCAAGGTCAGTGCCGACGGCGCGATCAGCGCAGCGCCCACACCCTGGACGGCGCGGCCGGAGATCTCCGTGGCGACGTTCTCCGCCAGCCCGGCCAGCAACGAGCCTGCGCCCAGCACGGCCCACCCGGTGGCGAACACGCGCCGGGCGCCGAGCAGGTCGGCCAGCTTCCCGCCGAGAAGCAGCAGTCCGCCGAACGCCACGACGTAGGCGTTGAACACCCACGACAGGTTCTCCTGGGTGAATCCGAGGTCATCTTGCATCCGCGGGAGCGCGACGCCGATGATCGACGTGTCCATGATCACGACAAACTGTGCCATCGCGATCACGGCGAGGGCCCAGCCCTTCCTCGATGTACGTGCGGTCCCCCGCACGCTGTTCTGCACGGCCATGTTCTTACTCCTTACGGGTAGGGGGTATATGCGAGCCGCAACTGCTCCCCTGGTTCTGATATTTCCGGGTTGCCGCTTCGAGTGTGCGGCGAGAATCACATGACGATCGCCCGCACCGATACCGGATGAACCACCCGGCCGCAGGGTAAGGCCGGGGTCAACTCCGAGAGCGGCGCGGCCGATCGGATGTCCGCCGGGCCCGAGGCCACCCGACGGACCACACGCACGAGCGCGTGGACGCGTCGTGTGATGAGCGGACGAATCAGCGCCTATGCGGCGGCGTATCGCTCAGGGTCGGCGTCCCACAACGGGCCGCAGGAATCGCAGCAGAAGTAGTACCGCCGGCCGTTGTAATCCCGGTACAGGCCGTCTTCCTCCGCCTCGGCCTTCACCACCGTGCTGCCCGGCATCACCGGGCATTCGGCGAGCTCACTCTCGTCGTGCTGGTCATGGACAGAGTCGTGGCCATGTCCGTGGCAGTGTGCCATGACGTGTATCTCCTCTCTGGTGATCCGGCAGCCGGATGCGGCCACCGGGTGATTTCCGGCTGTCGGGTCAGACCGTCGAGTCTGCGTTCGACGACCTGAACCGCTGCAGCCGTAGGCTGTTACCGACGACGCTGACGCTGGAGAACGCCATCGCCGCACCGGCGAGCATCGGGTTCAGCAGCCCGGCTGCCGCGATCGGAATCGCCAACGTGTTGTAGCCGAACGCCCAGACCAGGTTGGTCTTGATCGTCGACAGGGTCCGGCGGGACAGCCTGATCGCGTCCGCCGCGGCCCGCAGGTCCCCGCGGACCAGGGTCAGGTCGCTGGCTTCGATGGCCACGTCGGTCCCGGTGCCCATCGCCAGGCCGAGGTCGGCCTGGGCGAGCGCCGCGGCGTCGTTCACGCCGTCGCCCACCATGGCGACCACCCGGCCCTCTTCCTGCAATCGGCGGACGACCTCCACCTTGTCCTTCGGCAGGACCTCGGCGATGACCGAGCCGTTCCCGCCGTCGGCGTCGATACCGACCTCGGCGGCGACCGAGCGGGCCACCGTCTCGTTGTCCCCGGTCAGCAAGATCGGCCGCAAGCCGAGTTCACGGAGCTGCCGGATCGCGTCCTTGCTGGTCGGCTTGATGGCGTCGGCGACCACCAGCACCGCGCGAGCCACGCCGTCCCAGCCGACCGCGACGGCGGTCTTGCCCGCGCGCTCGGCCGCCAGTTTGGCCTCCTTCAGCTCCGGGCCGAGGTACTGCGCCCAATCGGCCAGCAGGCTCTCCCGGCCGGCCACGACGGCATGCCCGTCGACGATGCCCTGCACGCCCATGCCCTCGACGTTCTCGAACGACTCCACGGCCGGCAGATCGCCCACCATCTCGCCGGCACCACGCGCGATCGCCCGCGCGATCGGGTGTTCGGAGGCACCTTCCAGCGCACCCGCCAGCCGGAGCGTCTGCTCCTTCGTCTCGCCCTCGCCGACGACGACGTCGACGAGCGTCATCTGCCCGGTGGTGACGGTGCCGGTCTTGTCCAGCACGACCGTGTCGACCTTCCGGGTGGACTCCAGCGTCTCGGGGCCTTTGATCAGCACGCCCACCTGCGCTCCGCGGCCGGTGCCCACCATAAGTGCCAGCGGCGTCGCCAGGCCCAACGCGCACGGGCACGCGATGATCAGGACCGCGACCGCGGCGGTGAAGGCGGCCGCCGGCGGGTCGCCGGTGCCGAGCCAGAATCCGAGCGAGACCACGGCGATCCCGATCGCGATCGGCACGAACACCCCGGCGATCCGGTCGGCCAGGCGCTGGACCGCGGCCTTGCCGGTCTGCGCCTCCTCCACCAGCTTGGCCATCTGTGCGAGCTGGGTGTCGCCGCCGACCCGGGTCGCCCGCACGACCAGCCGTCCGCCCGCGTTGACGGTCGCGCCGACGACGCGGTCCCCAGGCCCGACCTCGACCGGCACCGACTCGCCGGTGAGCATGCTCTCGTCGACCGCGGACGACCCCTCAACGACGACGCCGTCCGTGGCGACCTTCTCGCCGGGCCGGACGATGAAGACGTCGTCGACCGCCAGCTCTGTCGCCGGGACCCGCACCTCTCGACCGTCGCGCAGCAGCGAGACCTCCTTGGCGCCGAGCTCCAGCAGGGCACGCAGGGCCGCGCCGGCCCGGCGCTTGGACTTCGCCTCGAAGTAGCGTCCCAGCAGGATGAACGTGATGACGCCGGTGGCGACCTCGAGATAGATGTTCGACGTCCCGTCCACGCGGGCGATGGTCAACTCGAACGGGTGCGTCATCCCAGGCTCGCCCGCGGACCCGAAGAACAGCGCGTACAACGACCACAGCATGGCCGCGCTCGTCCCCATCGAGATCAAGGTGTCCATCGTGGCCGAGCCGTGCTTCAGGTTCGCCCAGGCCGCGCGGTGGAACGGCAGGCCGGCCCAGACCACCACCGGCGCGGCCAGCGTGAGACTGAGCCACTGCCAGTAGTCGAACTGCCACGCCGACACCATCGCCAGCACCACCACGGGCGTGGAGAGGATCGCGCTGATGAGAACCCGGGATCGCAGCGAACGCAGTTCGCGGGTGTGATCGTCTTCGGGCTCCCCGGCGCCCGGCTCCCCGGCCGGTCTCCCGTCTGCTGTCTCCGGCTCCGGAGGGAGGCTGGCCTGGTATCCGACCTGCTCCACAACTGCGATCAGGTCCTCCGGTGTGAGGTCACCGGCGTACTCGACCTTCGCCTTCTCGGTGGCGAAGTTCACCGACGCGGTGACGCCGTCGACCTTATTCAGCTTCTTCTCGATCCTCGCCGCGCAGGAGGCGCAGGTCATGCCGCCGATCGACAGTTCGACGCGGGCGGCCGGCTCGGCCGCGACGGTCGCCCCGACCGCTTCGTTCTCCATGCTTGTCGTCATCGCTGTCTCCCGTAGTCGATCGATCGATCAGTGGCCGTGGCCGGCGTCGCTGTCGGCGTCGGCGTCGCTGTCGGCGTCGCTGTCGGCGCCGCCTTGGCCCGAGTCATCAGCGGCGTCGCCAGCGGTCAGCGTGAACTCGGCCGTGCGGACCTGCCCGTCCACCTGGAAGTCCAGGAACAGCCGGTAGGTTCCGGCAGTCGGTGTCTCCACGACGAATCGCACGTCCGGACCCGATTCAGTCACTCCGTCACCGGGTTCGCCGTCGGGATGTACGTGGAGATACGCGAGGTCGCCGGTGCGCAGGGCGACCAGGTGACCATAAGCGCCCAGGTACGGTTCCAGATCCGTCACCGGCTCGCCGTCCCGCTCGACCGAGGCGGTGAGTTCCGCGCTCTTCCCGGCGATGAGCTCTCCGGCGAGGGTGACCGTGTAGCCGTCGACCTCGGCGACGTTCGAGTCCGCCGGCGGCGCTTCCGGTACGAACGCCCCGCCCACCTCCACTGTGCGCGCGAGCGTCAGACCTTCCCCTAGCGCCGTCGGCTCGAAGTCGGCGAACACCTTGTAGGTGCCGCCGCTCGCCCACTCCCAGTCGATCGACCAGGTGCCGTCGCTCTCCAGGGTCGGATGGACGTGCCGGTAACCGACGGTGTCGGTCCGGACGACGATCAGGTGGAGCTCCTGCTCATGCGCCTCGGTGAACTCGACCACCGGTGCCCCGTCCGGTCCGGTGATGCTGAAGCTCAGCGTTCCCTCCTCCCCTGCCGACCGGGGCGCGGTGATCGCCGAGAGGGTATAACCCGCCTCGGACACCTGCAGGCCGGCAGGAAGGTGGTTCGCGGACTCGGCGCCGGCGTGCCCCTCGGCGCCGTGTGCCTCGGGTTCATCGGACTCGCGCGCCCCAGGCTCATCGGCACCACGCGTACTGAGGTCGTCCGTCGTGTGCTCGTCCGTCGCATGTTCGTCCGGCCGGTCGACCGGGCTTCCGGTCAGGCTGCCGATGCCGAGTGCACCGGTGAAGGCGGCGGCCAGGACGCCTACGTAGACGGTGATCTTGATCGGTGTGTTCATCGTCTGGACTCCCCACTCTGCGGCTGGTCGGTACTGGGCATCACGGCGCTCCACCTACAGGCAGTGAACCCATACCTGGCAGGGGTATCTCTCATGACGCATGACCATACCCCCTAGGGGTAATTCGCGCAACAGGCGGTGGACCGCGGCATGTGCCACGGGTAGGGAGGTCATCTCCCAGAGACGGGCTCCCGGCCCTGGACGGGCATGGTGACCACCTAGCCGGGGAATGACGTTCGGCCGCTACCGCCCAGGGCCTTCCCCGAGCGGTACCGTCAAGCCGGCCTTGACCGTCTCGAACGCGGGCAACGTCTCGTACCGGGCGACAGCGCCGCCGTCGACGAACAGCCTGTACGAGAGCTCGCGGTTCTCCTCGATACCCCGGGTCAGCACAACCACGACGTAATCCCACTGGCCGACGATGGTGTAGCACTGCTGCACCGCCGGCTCGTCCTGCATGCGCCGGCGGAACGAGGCGTGATGGTCAGGGTCGTCATCGGTCAAGGCGACCAGCACCACGGCGAGCAGGTCTGCTCCGACGGCACGCGGCTCCACCACGGCCACGGTGGAGCGGATCACGCCCGCCTCGGTCAGTCGCGTCAGCCGTCGCTGCACCGCGCTCGGCGACAGCCCGACCTCGTCACCGAGCTCATGCAGAGGACGCTTGGCATCGCGCTGCACCAGATCGAGCAGCCTGTAGTCGAGCTCATCCAGTGGGACGGATCGCTTCACGCAAGAATCTTGCGCTGAACCGGGAGAACTTTTCAATCGGCGCCCGGCCGTTTCACTCTACGGTTTCAGCATGGACACACCCCCTGTCGAGGCGGACATCGATATCGACCTGGACCGCATCACCGAGGCCGCGACCGTCATCGATCCGGCCTTCCTGAACACGCCGCAATACGTGGACGAGCAGCTCTCCGCACGACTCGGGCGACGGTTGATGGTCAAGGTCGAGACGCTGAATCCACTGCGCAGTTTCAAGGGGCGCGGTGCGACGTTCCACGTCCGGCAGCTCCCGGTGGGAAGCACCGCGGTCTGTGCCTCCGGTGGCGGCAACTTCGGTCAGGCCATCGCCTACGCCGCGGCCGGGCGTGGCCTGAATGCAGCCGTGTTCGTCCCGGCCACGATGTCGCGCGTGAAGGTGGAGCGGATGGAGTCGTTCGGAGCGCGGGTGCACGTCGTCGACGGTGATCACCAGCAGGCGGCGCGGACGTTCGCCGACTCGGCCCCAGAGCGCGTCATGGTCGAGGATGGCCGTGACGTCCGGGTCGCCGAGGGTGCCGGCACCATCGGCCTGGAGCTGACGCGCGAGGGCGGATTCGACACGCTGGTCCTTCCCGTCGGGGACGGCGCACTGATCACCGGCGTTGCCCGCTGGGTCAAGGCACACGAGCCGGACGTCCGGGTGGTCGGTGTCGGCGCGGCCGCCGCGCCCGCGCTGGTGGAGAGCTGGCGCGCGGGCGAGGTGATGCGCATCGAGCCTCGCAATGCGTTCGCCGCCGGGATCTCCATCGGCCGGCCCTACCCCGAGGCCGTGCTCCGGACGCGAGCGCTCGTCGACGACATGGTGCTGGTCGAGGACGACGAGCTGGTGGCCGCCATGCACCTCGCCGCCACTACGCTCGGCGTTCTCCCCGAGCCGGCCGGTGCGGCCGGCATCGCCGCCGTCGCCGGGAACCATGTCTCCGGCGAGCGGATCGCGACGGTCATCACCGGCGCCAACGCTGACCTGGAGCTCTACGCCGACGCCTGGCCGCGTTCACACGCCTGATGCCTGCCGCGCCCGCACCCCAAGGCGGGCTGCTCCGCCGCTGTATGACCCTGGACACGCCGAGGCTTTGAGATGAGGGCGACATGCGCGTCGCCCGAGTCATCACGGTCGCCTCACTGGAGTTGAATTAACTCAACACTAGGAGTAGGCTGACCGTGCCGAAACATCCCAACAAAGAGATCCGCGCTGTCATTGCCGAGTTCGAAGCGGCGGGCTGGCGGATCGAGCCGAGCCCAGGGCACCCGTGGGGCCGCGGCTATTGCCCAGGCGGACCGGAGTATTGTCCGCCTCGGTCGATCTGGTCGACGCCACGAGGATCCGAACGCTTCGCCAAGCGGCTCCGCCACTATCTGAACGAGTGTCCATATGGCGACTGGAAGGACGAGCATTGATGCCTTTCTACGTTTTCGAACTGGAACTCGTCGGCAATATTGACGAGTCGCTCGACGCCCTCTACGAGGCCGGCTATGACGACGCGGTCGTCGGGGGCGACGAACGTGGCGGCTCCGCTGGATTCGATCGCGAGGCCGGGAGCGCGATCGAGGCCATCATGTCCGCCATCGACCAGGCCGAAGCCTGCGGGCTCGAGGTCGTCGGTGTCACCGAGGACTTGGTCACCTTGGGCGAGATCGCCGAGCGTGCAGGCAGGACGCTTGCGGCGGTGGAGAACTGGGTGAAGGGGCGCCGCGGACCGGGCGGCTTTCCCGAGCCCAGGGTTCCTCGTCCACGCGCGGCTCTCTACAGCTGGGCGGACGTCTCCACATGGCTCTCCGCAGGGGGCGTCGTCGAGATCAACCCCGTCGTTCTCGAGACGGCGCACGCGTGCTCGGTGATCGACGCCGCCATCCGAACTCGGCGCGGACTGCGTGATCTCCCGGACGAAGACCGCGCCAAGGTCGTCCAGCTCGTCGCCTGACAGGCGGCGGGGCTCAGGACGGCTCGTCGGCGGCTGCCCGGGCGGCGCGGGCGCGCCGTTTACCCTCGTGCATCGCCTGCACCCGCGCCACCGGAATGGTGTGCCCCTCCTCGATCAGGTCGACGGGTAGCCGCTGTGCGTGCGGCATCTGCTCGGCCCATGGATCGCCGTCGCGGATCAACCCCGCAACGGTGCGCACGGTGAAGTCGCGTGGATGGACGTCGTCCAGGTGCTCCCAGTCGACCGGCCAGGACACGGGCGCGCCGGGCCGGACACGCGGGCTGTAGGCGGCCACCACGGTCGCTCCCCCGGCGCGCGTCGAGTCGAGGAACACCTTGCCGTTCCGGTCCTCCCGGATGTACGCCGTCGTCGCGAGCGCCGGATCGAGACGTTCGGCACGCGCCGCCACCGCGCGCGTCGCCGCGGCGACGTCCTCGATCGGCACCGGCCCCTGCACGGGCACGAAGATGTGCATCCCCTTCGCGCCGCTGGTCTTGACCGCACCGGACAGCCCGGAGTCCGCTAGTGCCTGCCGGATCAGGCGAGCCGCGCCGACCACCGTGTCGAATCGGTCACCCTCCGGCGGGTCGATGTCCAGCACCATATGCGTCTGCTGGTCCGGATGCTCCGCCGTCACCAGCGTCACGTGATACTCGATCGCTCGCTGGTTGGCGAACCAGAGCAAGGTACGACGATCGTTGCAGATCGCGTATGCCACCTCGCGCCGGGACGCCTCGGCCCACATCGATACCGACTCGATCCATGACGGGGCGTACTTCGGGAGGTTCTTCTGCATGAACGGCGCCTGTCCGCGGACCGTGCGGACCACGGACAGCGGCCGCCCTCGAAGCTGCGGGAGAATGCGATCACGGACGGCGTCCAGATAGTCGACCAGGTCGCGCTTGGTGGCATCCGCCTCCTCGAACAGCGGCTGGTCGAGGTTGGTCAGCGACACACCGTCGCGTGTCTCGTCGCTGCTCATCAGTTCACCGTCCCGGTCGTCTGCTCTCCTGAGTATCTACTCTTCACCGAGAACAGACCACCGGGCGACGCGGAACTCATCGCTGCGACGGCAACGGCTCCCCGGTCTCCAGCAGCGTCTTCAGGCTGGACAGCAGCTCCGGCCAGCCCTGGCTGACCATCTCCAGCATGGTGCTGTCCGGTTCGAAGCCGTCATGCACGACGGTCAACTTGACCATGTCCCCGTGCGGTTCGATCTCGAAGGTCACCTTCGAACGACGCTCCCCGCGAAGCTTCTCGGCCGTCTCGTCGTCGAGGTCGACCGCCTTCGCGAACTCGGGCGTCACCGTGTGCCAGGTGAAGGAGAGCCGGCGATACGGCTCCGATTCCAGGACCACCTGCTCGGGGTCCGCCATCGCGACATCACCCATGTTCCAGACCATCGTCGAACCGGTCTGCCAGTCGGTGTCGAAGGTGACGTGCCAGTAGCGGCGGGTGAACGCCGGGTCGGTCAGGGCTCGCCAGAGCTTCTCCGGCGTGGTGTTGATATACGTGGCGTAGACGAACTCGGGCTTGTCCATCGGGTTCTCCTCCAGCGCTCTCTTCAGGTCGGCGAGTGCATGCACGCGCTCGCGGTGGTACCGGTTGATCCAGCGGTCGGAGATGGCGTTGATCGGTTCGGCGTTCAGGTAGTGCAGCTTCTCCCGGCCCCGCCACACGGTGGTGACCAGGTTCGCCGCCTCCAGCACGGCCAGGTGCTTGCTGACCGACTGCCGGGCCATGGCCAGTTCGGCACACAGCTCTCGCAGCGTCTGGCCATCGCGAGCATTCAGGCTGTCCAACAACCGACGACGACTGGCATCAGCGAGCGCCTTGAACACCTCATCCATCACCAGACCATCCTCCAACATGCAGCCTCGCGGCTGCATATCACAATAGGCAGCTACTTGGCTGCATGTCAAACACGAGCACCTGGACCCACACGTAAGCCTTTGCAATGCACACATATACGCACCGCCCGCGTATATGTGTGCATTGCAAAGGGAGCGGCAAGTGCTCCCGTCGGAGATGTCCGCGGCCGGCATCAGCGTCCACGGGGACGCCCCGCGAACGGTCCGCGCTGGAGAAGGATCCGCAGGCATCGCCCGTCCTGCGCGCGCAGCCGTCGCTCCGGTGCCATGATGGGGTTGATGGACGATCAGGCATTCGGCGCGGACCGGAAGCTGACCCGGCAAGAGGCATCCGACGCCGTCATGGAGCTGGGCTGGCGCTACGTCCTGGGCGCCTTACAGTCCGGTGTGGCGATCAGCAGGCTCAGCCAGGCCGCTGACATCGCCGCGCTCGCCACGGACGTCGCCGGCGCGCACGCCGACCGTCACCTGCGCATCGACCTCCGACGCGACCGCGTCACGCTGACCTTGCAGACGCTCGAGGTGGCCGCGGTCACGGCGCGCGACGTCGATCTCGCCGAACGCATCTCGGCGGCCATCGACGACCTCGAGCTCACCACCTCAGCCGAGGTCGGAGGTGCGCAGCGCTCGGTCCAGACCATCGAGATCGCCATCGACGCCATGGATATCGCGGCTATCCGGCCGTTCTGGAAGGCGGTCCTGGGTTACACCGACGAGGCTGGTCGCGCCGGCCCGAGCGATCCGCTCGTCGATCCGTTCGGCCAAGGACCCGCCGTATGGTTCCAGCAGATGGATGTGCCGCGGCTCGATCGCAACCGCATCCATCTGGACATCTCGGTACCGCACGACGAGGCCCAACGTCGGCTCCAGGCCGCCCTCGACGCCGGCGGCACGCTCGTCTCCAACGACCGCGCACCTGCGTTCTGGGTGCTCGCCGATGCCGAGAGCAACGAGGCGTGCATCACCACCTGGCAAGGTCGCGAGGGCTGACCGGACCAGACACCGAGAACTACCGGACCGCATCGCTCACCACGGTCGGCACGGCGGTTGCCGTTTGTCCCCGGCACGGCATCGTGACATGTCGGCCTATCGGCTCTGTCGGCGGATCTTCGCGTACCGGGACCATTTCCCGATCGCGCGGAAGAGCGCGAAGACGCTGAATGCTGCGCTCAGGATGACGAAGATCCAAGGGAAGCGGTCGCCTGCTTCGAAGCCGCGGAAGTTGTCCTCGTATCCCCCCGCCTGCGCGACGGCCCAGCCGCCCCAGGACAGCCCGAGGGCAACCAAGCCCGCACCGACGAAGCCGGTCCACGCAATGGCGATCCGGCGCGCGCCGTCCGGCGTGTCCGGGTCGACCTTGCGCCGGTCCGGAGTAGGGGACGGTCGCACGCGGCCAGGATAGTCGATGTTCAGGCCGCACTCGGGTGACGATGGCGTATCCGCTGAAACACATCCACCGGGGCACAGGACACCGGCACCGGAGCCACTGGTTAGATGCAGACATGAGATGCAGACGTGAGCACAGTGTCTGACGACACTCGTGCGGCGCAATTCGCCGTCCGCAGCCGCAAGGTCGTCATCGTGGCCGGGGTGGCACTCATGACGGGAGGGGCCTGGGCCCTCGTGAGCGGGCGTACGGCGCTCGGCATCGTCCTGATCGTGGTCGCCGGGCTCGCGGTCCTCGCCCGCGGCATGTGGACGGTGCGACGCGGGATGAAAGCGATCTCCACGCATGAGAAGCCGCAGATTCCGGAGACCGCCGTCCGCACCCAAGCCGACCCGGCGCCAATCGACCGGGTGGTCGCCGAACTCGTAGGGATGAACAGCGACGGACTCCCGTACCTCATCGCCGCGTCGCACACGGCGGCCGGCGTTCGCGTAGAGGTGCGCTGGAAGGTCGAGGAGATGCGCTGGCGGACCTTGTTCGTGCGGGGGAAACAAGCCTATGCGTGGCGCATGGAGGTCGACCTCGACCCCGCCAAGGCGCAGTACACGTTCGCCGAGTACTCCGGATCGGCATCGGTCCGCTCTGCCCTCAGCCCGGGCGGCGCGTTCGTGCACGCCGACTGGAAGTGGAGCCGCGGCAAGACCGCAGGGAAAAGGTCCGCGACGTTCGCCGAGGGGTCGGACGGTCAGGTCACCGTGCAAGGCGGGTTCGGACCCCGGACTTCCTGGGAGGGTGCAGTCGGGATCCGCCCGGCCGACGCTAAGATCCCGGTGTTCACCGTGCTGCGGAACAACGGCTGGCGCCCGCGCCTCGACTGGTTCGGCGCACGGCTCTTCGAGAAGTAGCGGCACTCCGACGTGACGTGCACGCCGATGCTGACGGCGACGAGGCGTGCACGCCACCCCGGTCAGGCCGCGACGACCGGTCATTCGGAGCCGGCCGGCCCACTGGGTATTTCTGTCGCGTCCATCCTTCGAACCGCTCAGGGCTTCCGCGCCTGAACGAGGAACCGGTGGTTGTGCACGGTGAAGCCACCGTCGGCGCGGATGTGGGCGTCGATCGCCCGCAGCTGCCGGTCGAAGGCGTCGACGTCGAACCCGGGCACCTGCCAAGGCACGGCGCGCAACTGGAAGACCACCGCCCCGACGTCGAGGAACCGGCAAGCCGGGAACTCTTCCTCCGCACGGTCGACCACCAGCCCTTCGGACCGCAGCGCCGCAACCATCGCGTCCCGCGTGTGCGCGCCGGCGTCGTCGCCCGCAGCGCTGACACCCAGACCCTGATTGAACTCCAGGTCGTTCCGGCTGCCGACCTGCTGTGTGAGGAACATCCCGCCCGGACGCAGCACGCGCGCGACCTCAGCCGCGTCGAACGCGCCGTGCCGGTTGAGCACCAGATCGACGTCGCCGTCCGAGAGCGGCAGCGCCGACGCGTCGCCGTATCGCACCTCCACACCCAAGGGCTCCAGCCGCGCTCTCGCGACGGGCACGTTCGGCGGGTACGGTTCGGTGGCGATCGCCGACGGCAACGGGGCGAGGCTCGCCAGCATCTCCCCGCCGCCGGTGTCGACGTCGAGCAGCGCCGTCGCCGCATCGATCGCCCGCCGGGCCAGCGACGGGTAGTGCCAGGACAGTTCTTCGCTGACGACGCGGCCCGACAACCAGGAGAAGTCCCAACCTTCGAGCCGCGCGCCGTCGGCCTCGGCGACCTGCTCCTCGTACGAGCGGTCGCCACCGTAGACCCATCGATGGTCGGGAGCATAGTTCGGCATAAAGTTCCTCATGCGGAGATGGAAATAGAACCACTGAACGTGCGGCCGAGCTGCACCCTTCGCGTCGCCAGGGACACATCCCGGGCGTCACCAGACGTGAGGCGGACCGCAGAAGCGGCTAGTTATCTCGCATGTGCAGCAGCATAACGGCCGTACCCCATCGCCACGAGCAAATTCAGGACGGCGGCTCAGCTCTGGTCGTCCGTGATGTCGATGAAACGGCCGGCGGTCAGGAGCGGACGCACGCGCTGGAATCGAGTTCGGCCGCCACTTCCACGTCCTCGGCGAACGCCGCCACCGCCAGTGCACGGCCACGGCAGCAGCCCATCAGCAACTCCACGAGCCGAGGACTGATACCGAGAAACGTCGCCGCCGCCACCTGCGCCTCGGGACCAAGGCCAGTCACCGCACGTTCCGCTGGCCCGCGAACACTCGCCAGCACCCCACAGGTCTTCCACCGCCGCACGTAAAGAGCCGTCACACCACGTGCCCCCGGCCGCGATCATGTCAGGATGTCGAGTCCTCCGCGTAGGTCGCAGCAATCATCACGATCTCCGAAAAATCTTGCAGAGTACACTCCAGCGAGCCGTCGCTATGGATCTCGAACGGAATGTCCCCTCTCGACGGCAGTTCCTGAAGGGATACGAAGCTGGCTCCATACGGACACGTCACCCCCAGCCTGGTGCGCCCGACGTGGCGAGCCCGACTATTGAGCAGTACCAGCCGAATCATAGAATCATCGACGTGGTGAAAGGCAGAAACGCTCACGCTTGGATGTGCTTCACACCAGAATGATCGCTCGCGCACAAGAAGAGACTGGACGATCCCCGCAAACATCCGATCGTTTATCTCCGCCTCGTCGGTCTCGACATCAAAGGCGCTGTAAATGACGGTCCCAAGCCCGGCCTGGTTCTTGACTATGACAAGGGCATCAGTATCCGAGTACGGAGGGAAAGAGTGCATCGATGACCATTGGCGATCCTCGGCGTTCCCGATCTTTGGGTGAGCGTAGGGCAGCGTGAGGTGCGCCAACACGGTCGAACTATCATCCTCTTTCAGCCACAACAGGCCACCAGAAAGTGAGCTCTCGCTGGGATCCACACCCAAATAGCGCTGTGGACTCACCCAAGATCTGGCCTCGTCAGTGGCCGGCCGAGCATAGACCATACCGGTCTCGTCTTCACTCAGCAACTCAATACCAAAGAGGTCCGACAAGCTAAAGTTGGCGAACGCGAATCCAGACGTGTCGACCAGAGATGTGTACTTACTGGCGTAGAGATGTCCACCATTGTGCACGTACGCACGCAGAGCGTCGATCTCCACCGCATCCATACGCTCTACGTTAGGGAGGACGGTTACCTTGAATTTATCGAGCTCATCCAACCGCTGACGAGTGACCACGCCGAAGGGAATATGGCCCCGCTGCAGTGCCCTGCACGCGCCACGCACAGCACGAAAGTGTGGAGATTGCTTGATCATCGAAAATGATCTGTCGGACAAGCTCATACCATTCTCATCGAAATCCGTTTTCGAGTCGCTTGACATGTATACGCCGACATCCTCCAGCGCTTCACCGCCAAGAAACTGGTCATACTTCGAGAGGCCCGAAAATATCTTCGCCACGCGATCATACGTGCCCGGGTTCGCGGTGCCTATTGGATCGATGGCGTCAATAAAGGTCATCGCCGTTGACTCAGCCGCAGCAGTCAGCGCTTGCATACGCATGTGTTCTTCATACTTCAGCTGAACATGCTCGCCCGCGCTGTTCGTGCAGAAGGCCATAAACTCTACAGGACGAGACTTCGACAGGTTCCTCATCAGCTTGATGACCATCAGCTGCTCAATTTGATCACCGTACAAATCCCCACCGAGGAAGGCACTCGCTTCGGTGACCGCGAAAGGGACGGCAAAGGTCCAGTCAAAGAGGGCGGTGGCGAAGTTGTGGTAGAACGGCATTCCCGGTCGCGCTTCTTGAGCGGCATCGGCGACAAGGTGCTGGAATTCGATGATCCACCTTTCCCGCGCCGCTTGAAAGCAACACCACTCCGTGGAAAGCCAGTCGATCGTGCGCGGAATCTCTCGCCCAGTCTCATTCTGATAGCGATCGCGACAGTGCTGACACACGCAGACACCCGGCCAAAATGACATATCGCAGAAGCCACAATCAACATCGTAGTTCGAAAAAAGTTCGGTCACCTGGGCAATCACGTACTCCCGATAGCCGGGGTTATTGGGGCAGCATGACGCGTGCCGGTCCCATGGCGACGGCGATCTGGGCGCTTCCACTATCCTCGTTCGCCAATCAGGCCGGTTCTCAGCCGCCCAACTGTCGAACACCATCGAGGTGTATGCGCATGTGGCGATACCCCGCTCCCGCAAGGCACTGAGAGTCTCGGCTACAACGTCTCGCCGGCCGATTCCTGGATGCTTTCGGCCCACTTCTGTCGGCCAGAAGGACAGGCCCGTCATAGCCTTGCATGAGAACATGACCGAGCTGAGGCCAGCCCTCTTGTACAGGTCCGCCATGCTTGCGGGATCGAATTCGCGAAGAAAGGCGGGATCCCAGCTCGGAATCTCCATGTCGACCAGCATCCGTCGCCAACCCTGTTGGTACGCGTGCGCGGCGAGTGTCGAGGATGTCGATTCCCGCGTCATGTAGACCTCCTTTGCGGCTCGTCAGGTATAGCCCCTAGCTTCCAGGGAAGTACCCCGCGCCCCGTCAGAGGTATCGGTGCATGACGTGCAGGCCGACGCGGCCCTGCGTCGCGTGGTCGAACGCCTCAGGCACCGTACCGATGATCTGGAACCCGAGCGACTTCCATAGCCGGACTGCGGCATGGTTGCACTCGACCACGGCGTTGAACTGCATGGCGGCATACCCGTTCGCGCGTGCCCAGTCGACGACGTACTCGCCGAGTGACCGGCCGACGCCCCGGCCCCGCGCGTGTTCGGAGACCATGAAGCTCGCCGTGGCGACATGAGATCCGCGCCCGGGGCGGTTCGGGCCCATCTTCGCCGTGCCCAGCATGTCCGTTCCATCGGTCGCCACCACAGTGTGTCCCGGAGGCGACTCGACCCAGACCGACATGGCGTGCGCGGAATCCCAGGCCGGATCATAGGCGTAGGTCTCCCCGGCGAGCACCACCTGCCGGAATATCGGCCAGACGGCATCCCAGTCGGGATCGGCGAAGTCGCGGATGTGCATGCCTCGCACGCTAACAACGCCGACGGCGACAATCGATCGAATATCTCAGCGTCCGGTACTGGGTCCGGCTCCGGCCACTGTTGACTCAACCTTCCCGAGGAGCAAAACTAGTATTTCGACGCATCACTCCGGAGGTGTCATGGCGACGACGACGTCGATCGAGATCACGCACGATGCTGCCGCCTCCGGCAGGGAGCCCGCCGAGCCGCTGATAGCCGTGCGCGACCTGTCGGTCAGCATCGACGGCAATGAGATCGTCACCATCGACCAGCTGGACATCCCGCACGGCGCCCGCCTGGGCCTGATCGGCGAGTCCGGCGCCGGCAAGACCATCACCGCCCTGAGCCTGCTCGACCTGCAGCCCCGGCACGCCACCCGAACCGGCTCCGTCCGCCTCGAAGGGCGAGAGCTGGTCGGTCTCACCGATCGAGAACTCAGCCGGATCCGCGGGGCGGACGTCGGCGTGGTCCTGCAGGATCCGGCCAGCGCGCTCAACCCGCTCACCAAGGTCGGCCGTCAGGTCGACGAAGCGCTACGCCTACATACCTCCATGTCAAGGCGCGAGCGCAAGGAGCGCGTCATCGAGCTCATGTCGCAGGTTCAGCTCCCTGACCCGAACCGCCTCCGCCGCCGCTACCCGCACCAGCTCTCAGGCGGCCAGCGCCAGCGCATCATGATCGCCATCGGGATCGCGAACAGCCCGAAGCTCCTCATCGCCGACGAGCCCAGCTCGTCCCTCGACGTCAACGTCCAGGCCGAGATCCTCGATCTGCTGGTCCGCCTCGGTGAGGAGCAGCAGATGGGGATCCTGTTCATCAGCCACAACCTCGGCGTCGTCCGCACCATCTGCGACCGGGTCGCCGTGCTCTACGGCGGCACGATCGTCGAACAGGGCCCGGTCGACACGGTCCTCGGACATCCGCGGCACTGGTACACCGAGGCCCTGATCGCCGCCAATCCGGAGCAGCTCGCCTCGGACGGGGTCGAGGGATCGCTCAACCAACCGCTGTGGCCTATCCCTGGCGAGACGCCGTCGCCCGGGCACTTTCCGAGCGGCTGCCGGTTCAGCAACCGATGCCCGCACGCCACCGACGCATGTGCGGCAGCGCCACCGATCACCCGCAGCGCCGACGACACGTCGTTCACCTGCTGGAACCCCGCGGATCCTCAGCCGACGACGCCTACCCCGGCCAGCGGCACGCCCCGGTAGCGGGCCGGGCACGTCAGCCGTGAGGTGCCGTGCCCGGCCCTACGGTCAGTTCCGACGGCTACTTACCCGAGGGGTTGCACAGGCTGAAACCCTGATGCGAACCGGGCTTGTGCTCCTGGCCGATGATCCCGTCGTGGGCACCCGGGACGATGTGGTGCTCGGCGTACTCCCGGCCGCTGAACTCCCCGTCGCCGTCCGAGTCGTTGCACGGACCGGCTTGGTGAGCCGAGGCCACGCCGGCGCCACCGAACAGCAGCGCGGCCGTGACGAACGCCGTCGAGACGAGCTTCTTCATGGCGGTACCCCTTCTTTCGTGTACGTGCCGATGGGTCACCCCTCTATACGACGGCCGGGCGAAAAGGGATTGCGCATTCTGGCATCCATCGATGTCCGGCGAGTATCGAGTGCCGCGGAACGGCTCACAAGGCGAGCACGAGACGGTCGATGTTCACATAGTCAGTGCTGCCGGCAGCGGCGTCGAATCGCAGCACAATCGTGTTGTGGCCGCTCTCCAGCGGCACCGACGCAGAGACGGTGGACCACTGGTCCCAGCCGCCGGTCCGGGGAAACGACACCGAGGCTGCGCTCGCGCCGTTGACCTCCAGTGAGCGGACGGCGTCTCCGGCGCCCGCGGCGAACCGCAGCTGCATCGGATAGGTGCCGGCGTCGACGACGTTGACGTGGAAGGTGACGCTGGTGCCGTCGGCGTTCCAGCCGGCCAGGTAGCCGCGGCCGGTGAAGCCGGCGGCGCTGCTCTCCGAGTCGATACCGTCCCGCACGGCGTTCTCCGCCTCGTAGACCCCCGAACCTTCGATCACACCGGTGTACCCGTCCGGCGTCGCCTGCTGCATCACGGCGACGCCGGCCGCCGCCGCGAGGCTCTGCATAGGCACGGTGTCCAGCTCGGCAGTGGGCGCCGCCCAGTTGTATCCGCCGATGCCGGACGAGTTCAGATGGTTCGCCGCCTGCGTGGCGTTGTCGGTGAGCAACTGCTCGTACTGGGTCTGGCCGGCCTTGTCGATCAGAGCGCGGATGTTGCGGGTCAGAATGGCCTTGAATCCGCCGGCGTCGTCGACGCCCTCGTACAGGAACGTCTCAGACGATGTCAGGTTCTGAGCCGCCCAGTCCACCGCGGACGTCGCGTCCGCGAGATACGCGGCATCCCCGCTGTGCAGGTACATCTCCAGTGCCGCACCGGCGAAGTTGCCCTGGTTGTACGTCCAGTCCCAGTCGGTGTACTCGCCGTCGCCGGCGACATGGTCGCGCAGGTGCCCGTCCTGGTTGAAGTTGGCATCGAGCCAGGCATAGATCCGCTCCGCCGTATCCAGGTACGCCCGGTCCCCGGTCGCCGCGTACAGACGCATCGCGGTGTAGACGGCGGTGGCGTTCGTGGCGACGTTCTTCTCGTTCCTGGTGCCGTCGCCGACGTCGACGTTCTTCCACCAGATGCCGCCGCCGTAGGTGGTGTCCTCGTAGGCGGCGATGAAATCGAACATGGCCTGCGCGGCGTTCAGGTACTCCGGATCTCCGGTGATCTCGTAGGCACGGATGCTGCCGCGCGCCCACCACCCGATGTCGTCGTTCCAGTCGTTCTCGCTGAAGTCGGGATACGCGGCCCGGAAACCGTCGTAGACGTCGTCGATCAGCTGACGCGAGTCCGTGCTGCCGGTGCGTTCGTAGGTGTCCATCACCATCTCCCACAGCTGCGCCTCCCACCAGTAGTCCGTGTAGAGGCCGCCTTCCGGTCCGTGCGCATGCTCGGGGTGGATCTCATGGTCGCTATAGGTGAAGAAGTAGTCGGCCTCGTCGTCCCAGTAGACGTCGACGAAGGCATCGAAGGCATCCTCCGCCTGATCCGGCGTCAGGCCCGTAGCGACCGGGGACGTGAACACGGTCATGATGCCGGCGGCTGCGATGGCGAGTGGCGCGATCCTCACTGATCCTCCTAAGCTTACCAATATATTGAATCTTGAACCTAACCGCAGTGCCGCCAGCCGTCAATGTTTCGATGAGCGCGAGAGTCACATCCGCGCCGAGAACGTCGTCGATCATCGCCCCCCGGCATACGCGCTGATCAGGCCTGCTCCCGGCCACCCCCGGCTCCACCGCCGCGCGGAACGACATCATCACGAAATAAACATATTCAAAGGTTTCAATAGATTCTTTGGGCTTGCTGGTCTACACTCGCTACGATCCAGCGCCGACGCCGAGGAGGATGCACTGTGGCTCATTGGACCGACGGCCTCGTCCGGGAGGTCACCGGCGATGTCCGGGCAGAACTCGGAACGTCGGTGGCACGCGTCTTCGAGCGCTGCTACGCGGACACCCTGGGCTCGACCCTCACCGAGCTCCCGGACGGCACCGTGTTCATGCTCACCGGCGACATCCCCGCGATGTGGCTGCGCGACTCCACCGCCCAGCTCGCGCCGTACCTGCACGTCGCCGCCCGCCACCGCGGCGTCGCCGACCTGCTCGCCGCGGTCTCGCGCCGGCAGATCGACTACATCGCCGTCGACCCCTATGCCAACGCGTTCAACTCCGCACCGAACGGCCACGGTCACCATGCCGACCTGACCGAGATGTCGCCATGGGTCTGGGAGCGCAAGTACGAGATCGACTCGTTGTGCTTCCCCGTCCAACTCGCCTACGACCTCTGGACCGCCACCGGACGGACCGACCATCTGGGCGAGCCCTTCCGCTCCGCCGCCCGCACCATCATCGGGCTCTGGCGCACCGAGCAGGACCACGAGAACCGCTCCCGCTATCGGCTCCAGCGGCTCGACGGCCCGGCCAGCGACACCCTCACCCGCGAAGGCCGCGGACCCGAGACCGCCCTCACCGGCATGACCTGGGCCGGGTTCCGCCCGAGTGACGACGCGTGTACCTACGGGTACAACGTGCCCGGCAATATATTCGCGATCGTCGCGCTGGGATATATCGCGCAGCTGGCCGACGAGGTGCTCGACGATGCCGTACTCGCCGCCGACGCTCGGTCCCTGGGCGACGAACTCGAGGCCGGCGTCGCCCGGTACGGCACCGTCGTCCATCCGGAGTTCGGCGAGATCTACGCCTACGAGGTGGACGGCCTGGGAAACGCCGTGCTCCTCGACGACGCCAATATGCCCAGTCTGCTCTCGCTGCCGTACATCGGCTGGTGCGCACCCGACGATCCGATCTACAGCGCCACCCGCTCGTTCGTGTTCAGTGAGCACAACCCGACCTTCACCGTCGGCACCGCCGCCCGCGGGTTGAGCAGTCCGCATACGCCGCCGCGGCACATCTGGCCGATCGCGCTCGCCGTCGAAGGGCTCACCACCGACGACGCGGCCGAGAAAGAACGCCTCCTGCAGACCCTGCTGGCCACCGACGCGGGCACGTCGCTGATGCACGAGTCCTTCCACGCCGACGACCCGAGCACGTTCACGCGTGCGTGGTTCTCCTGGGCGAACGCGATGTTCTGCGAGCTCGTGCTGGACATCGCCGGACTCCGCACCGTCGAGCGGCAGCGTGCCGTGAGGTCGACCAGGCCATGACCGCGTCCCGGATTCCACCCGCCGACGGCACCGTCGCCGTCGTGACCGACCCCGCGCGGCCGCCTGGCCGGGCGCGGCCGGCGCGGACCACCGCGAAGCAGATACGCCGCAGCGCCTGGCTCTTCCTGCTCGCGCCATGCGCGTTGTTCCTGATCTTCGTGCTGCTGCCGAACGTGATCGCCGCCGTGCTCAGCTTCACCGACTACGCCATCGTCGGCGACACGGCGTGGGTCGGGCTGGAGAACTACGCCCGCATCGTCGACGATCCGTACTTCTGGATCGCGCTGCGGAACACGGCGTACTACACGGCGCTCTTCGTGCCGATGGGGTTCGCCATCGCACTCGGCGCGGCTCTGTTGCTCAACCGCAGCCGCCGGGCGGTCCGCCTGTTCCGGACGCTGTTCTATGTCCCGGTCGTCTCCTCCACGGTGGCCACCGCAACGATCTGGTACTGGCTGCTCAACCCGCAACGAGGCCTGCTCAACGTCGTCCTCGGCTGGTTCGGCATCGACGGCCCGGCCTGGCTCTACGACTCCGAATGGGCGATGTTCGCGATCGTGCTGATGTCGGTCTGGGCCACATTCGGCACCAACATGATCATCTTTCTCGGCGGCCTGCAGGGCGTGCCGCGTGACCTGTATGAGGCCGCGAGGCTGGACGGAGCCAACGCCTGGCAGCAGTTCCGCTACGTCACGCTGCCGTCGCTCTCCCGGACCAGCTTCCTGGTGTCGACGCTGCTGATCATCGCCGCGTTCCAGGTCTTCGACCAGGCCTACGTGCTGACCAAGGGCGGCCCGGGCAACTCCACGATCACGATGGTCTACTACATCTACGACAAGGGCTTCGGAGCGCTGGAGATGGGTTACGCCTCCGCGCTGTCCTTCGTCCTCTTCCTCATCATCATGATCTTCTCCATCGCCAACGCGTGGATCTCCCATCCCCGTGAGAAGCGGAAGGCGGCGCCACGATGACCACCATCTCGCGACCGGGCGTCGACGACCGGGTGCGGTCGCATTCCGCACCGGCCCGCCGCAACACGAAGCCGCGCCGCGCGGGCGTCACCACCGCGTGCTGGTACGTCGCCGTCGTCGCGCTCAGCGTGGTGACCGTCGCCCCGCTCGTCTGGACACTGTCCACCGCGCTCAAGCCGGCAGGCGAGATTCTCGGCGGTGCGCTCAACCTGATCCCGGAGAACCCGACACTGCAGAACTTCCGGGAGGCCTTCACGGCGGTGCCGTTCGCCCGGTACCTGCTGAATTCGCTGATCATCGGCGTCGGCGGCGCCGTCACCAACGTCTTCTTCGGCGGCCTCGGCGGCTATGCCCTGGCGAAGTTGAACTTCCGCGGGCGCAAGGCGCTGTTCGCCCTGTTCCTCTCTTCGCTGATGATCCCGGGGATCGTGACGATGATCCCCTCCTTCCTCATCCTGCGGTACTTCCCGCTCGCCGGAGGCAACGATCTGCTCGGTCAGGGCGGCCTGGGGTTGATCAACACCTATTGGGCCGTTCTTCTCCCGGGAGCCGCCGGCGCGTTCGCGGTGTTCTTCATGAAGCAGTTCTTCGAAACCCTTCCGGACGAGCTCGGCGAGGCCGCCCGGATCGACGGGGCGAGCGAGTTCCGCATCTTCGCGCAGATCTACTTCCCGCTCGCGAAGGCCGGGCTCGCGGTGCTGGCCATCCTCACCTTCCAAGCGGGGTGGAACAACTTCCTCTGGCCGCTCATCGTCTTGAACAACCAGGAGATGATGACGGTCCAGGTGGGTCTGGCCTCATTCGTCAACAACTACGAGACCAACTTCGGTCCGCTGATGGCCGGCACGGTACTCGCCAGCCTGCCGGTGCTGGCGGTCTTCATCGTCGCACAGCGCTACATCATCGAGGGCGTCGCGCACGTCGGAAGCCGATGAGCCGCCGCCCGTCCACACCCACGCACACCACCACCTGGAGGATTCGATGAAGAAGCCCACCACCCTGCTCACGACGGCGTTCGCCGCACTGCTCGCCGTGGCCGGCTGCTCGTCGGGCGACGACGGCGGCGCCACATCCGAGGGGCGCGAAGACGTGGTGATGTGGGGGTCCTGGTCCGGGGAACAGGTCGACCAGCTCGAGGAGCAGGCGGCCGCGTTCAACGAGTCGCAGGACCAGTACGAGGTCAGCTATGTCTCTCAAGAACTCGTGGAGGAGAAACTGCTGACCGGCTTCGCCAGCGGCGACGTGCCTGACGTCGTGCTGTGGGACCGCTATCAGACGTCGCTGTACGCCCCGAAGGGCGCACTCGCACCGATCGACGACTACGTCTCCTCCGACGGCGTCGACACGGGCATGTTCTACGAGCCGGCGGTGGAGGAGATGACCGTGGACGGGACCCTGTACGGTCTCCCGCTGCTGGTCGACAACCGGTCACTGTTCTACAACACGACGCTGCTGGACGAGGCGGGCGTCGATGTGCCGGACACATGGAGCGGGCTGAAGGACGCGGCCGAAGCGCTGACCGTGCGCGACGGTGGCACCCTCACGCAGGCCGGGTTCGACCTCGGCGATCCGGGGCTGTTCAACATGTGGCTCGCGCAGGCCGGCGGGCATCTGGTCACCGAGGACGAGACGGCCACCGCGTTCAACAGCCCCGAAGGACTCGACGTGCTCCGGTTCTGGCAGGAGCTACTCGACGCGGGCGTGTACGAACAGGGCTTCGGGGATGGCATCGACGCGTTCGCCGAAGGCTCGACGGCCATGAAGCTCGACGGCCCGTGGGCGCTGACCTCGCTCGACGCCGTCGACGGGCTGGAGTACGGCGTCGCCGAACCGCCGCGAGGTCCAAACGGCGACACCGGCGCCTACATGGGCGGGTTCGGCCTGGTCATCCCCGAGGGCGCCACGAACGCCGACGGCGCCTGGGAGTTCATCAAGTGGTGGACGACCCAGCCGGAGAACGGGGTCGACTTCGGCAGGATCTCCGGCTGGATCCCGGCGAACGTCGAAGCCGCCAACGATCCGTACTTCACCGACGACGAGCGGTACGCGGCCTTCATCGAGACCATGAACTACGCCCAGGTCCGGCCCAGTGTCGAGGGCTACTCCGACGTGGAAGGCAAGGCGCTCGTCCCGGCCCTGGAGCAGTTCCTCTCCGGCGAGCTCTCCGCCGAACAGGCGCTCAACCAGGCCCAAGAGCAGGGTGACCGCATCCTGGCCGACGCCCGCTGAGCAGCCACGGCACCCGCACGACCAGCCGACGCCACGCGGCACGGCACGACAACACGACACGGCAACACGACACGAATGGTGCGCATGAACAGCGAGATCCCGACATGGCCGGAACGGGCCGACATCGCCCAGCGAAGCCTCGACCACTACTTCGGCACTGACCGGCCCCAGTTTCTGGAGAACTACCACCCGGCCGGAGCCGGCGACAGCACCACGTTCAACTACTGGTGGCTGGCGCACGTGATCGATGCGCGGATCGACGCCTGGGAGCGCAGCGGCGACGGCCACTGGCTCGACCTGGCGCGTCGTACCCACCAGAACATCCTGGAGCGCAACGGGGGTTCGCTGTTCAACGACTACTTCGACGACATGCTGTGGCTCGGCCTGGCGCTGCTCCGGCTGGCCGGGGCGACCGGCGACGAGCGCTACCGCCGCGACACCGTGGCGATCTGGGAGCACGTGGTGGCAGAAGGGTGGAACGACACCTTCGGGCCGAGCCTCGCATGGCGGAAGCCGCAGCTGGACTACAAGAACACCCCGGCCAACGGACCGCTGGTGATCCTCTCGGCCCGGCTCGCGGACAGCGAGTACCTGCGGTACGCGCATGCCGCGTTCGACTGGCTGACCCACACGCTCGTCGGCGACGACGGGTTCGTCGAGGACGGCATCAACCGGGAACGCGACGGCCGCATCGACCGGCACTGGCAGTTCACCTACAACCAGGGCCTTTACGTCGGCGCGGCGGTCGAGCTGTACCGGCGGACCGGCGACGCCGAGTACCTGAAGCGCGCCACCCGCACCGCCCTCACCGCCGTGGATCGGCTCAGCGATGGCACAGTCTTCCGCGGCGAGGGCAGCGGCGGCGACGAAGGACTGTTCAAGGGTGTCTACTATCGCTATCTCGGCCTGCTGCTACCGCTGCTGTCCGCCGACGATCCGGACCGAGCGAGGCTCGAGCGATTCGTCCGGGACAGCACGGACGCCCTGTGGCGCACGTGCTACCACGACTGTCACCTCCGCGCCGGCAACGACTGGTCCGCCCCGTCCGCGGAACCGATCCCCTACTCCACGCAGCTCAGCGCGATCATGGCGATCGAGCAGCGGTGCCGCCTCGGCTAGTCCGCGCGGGGCGGCGCCGTCGAGTCTCCCTCGATCAGCTCCGTCGGCAGCACCACCTTCTCGACCTGGCGGCGGTCGTGAATCTGGGCCTGGACCCGCTCGATCGCCGTCCGGCCGAGCTGACGCTGCTGCTGGCGGACGTGGGTGAACCGGAACAGTCCGTCGTCGAAGTGCGCCTCGGGGTGGTCGAAGCAGACGATCGAGATGTCGTCCGGGACCGCGAGGCCGATCCGGCGGCACGCCTCACGCAGCAGCAGCGCGATGTTGTACTCGGCGGCGAGGTAGCCGGTGATGGCCGGATGGTCGCGGACGAACGCCGTCAGGGCCTCGATGTCGGCTTCCTTGTCCGTAGTGCTGCCGGGGATGGTCGAGGCCAGCGTGCGCAGCTCGGCACTGTTCTCCAACGGGATGTGGAAGGTGGCGTGCGCGTGCACGTAGCCGTTGCGCCGGTCGTCGCTGGTGGAGACGTGACTGGCGGAGCTGACGAAGCCGACCGTGCGGTGTCCGAGCTTGAGCAGGTGCTCGGTGGCGTTCCGCGCCCCGCCGAGATTGTCCGAGCACACCGCGGAGACCGGGATGCCCTCGAAGATTCGGTCCAGGATCACGATCGGGAACTGCTGGGTGACCAGTTCGAGCGCCGCAGGTGGGATGTACTCCGACGAGCTCGGCAGCAGCACCAGCCCGGCGACGCCGGCGTCGATGAGCGAGCGGATGTGCTCGTCCTCCTGGTCGACGTCACCCATCGACCTGGTCACGATCAGGTGCGCGTCGGTACCGGCCGCCGCCATCATTCCCTCGATCACGTGAGTGCCGAAGGTGTCGTCGAAGTTGGTCAGCACCATGCCGATCAGCGGCGTCCCTGCTGCGGAGTCCCCGCCCGTGCGCTGCGGCGCCGGCGTCGAGCTGGTCACAAAGGTGCCGAGACGCGGGCGCCGCACGATGAGCCCGTCAGATCGAAGCAGCTCGAATGCGCGCTTGACGGTGATCGCACTGACCGAGAAGGTCCTCGACAGCTCGGCCTCGGACGGTAACTTCGTTCCGACCGGGTACGTCCCGTCGAGGATCCCCCGACGCAGCGCCTCGTAGACGCGCTTGTACAGAACGGCCATGGCTCTCCAAAGTAGAATGAATATATTCAATCTACAGGATGCCGGGTGCCACGCGCGATGCGGCGCGCCGTCAGCGCGCTTCTATGCTGCCCCGCCGCGCGGCCTTGGCTGCCACCACCGTCCCGACGACGGCGGCCCCCAGCACGATGGTCCACGCCACCGGGCCCAGCGGCGTGCACCCGAGGAACTGACTCAATCCCGGCGTCTGCACCGCGGCGATCAGCGCCAGCACCGACGCCGCCGACGTACCCACCACCAGCTTGCTGTCCCGTCCGATCAGCAGGGTCTGCCCCAGCTGGGTCAAGACCAGCGCCGCCAGGCCCATGGTGCCGGCGCGCTGCCGCCGACCGGTCCAGCGGCCGGCGGTCCAGGCCAGAGTCGCACCCAGTGCGGTGGCGCCGCCGCGCACGGCCACCGCCCTGGTCAGAGACGAGCCGAGCAGGGAACCGACCGGCTCGTCGTCGTCCGCATCGTCGTTGCGTCCGCCCGCGACCGCGATCGCCAGCGCGGGGAACATGTCGGTGAGCATGTTGACCAGCAGCATCTGCCGCGTGTTGATCGGCGCCTGTCCGGCCAGCGTGGTCCCCAGCACCATGAAGGCGACCTCGCCCGCGTTGCCTCCCACCAGGATCGAGACCGCGTCCCGCACCCGTCGCCACAACGCGCGCCCCTCCAGCAGCGCATCATGCACCTGCCGCATGTCCGCGCCGCTCAACACCAGATCGGCGGCGGACTGCGCCGAGGCCGACCGACGCGCTCGCACGCCGATACCCACGTCGGCCATCCGGATCGCCGCGGCATCGTTGATGCCGTCGCCGATCATCGCCACCACCCGTCCGGACTTCTGCAGTGCGGCGACGATCTGCGTCTTCTGTTCCGGGGTCACCCGCGCGAAGACCGTGCACTCCGCCACCCGGCGGATCCGTTCCCGCTCCGGCATCCGCTCCAGGTCGGCGCCGGTCAGCACCTCGCCGTTGGCGATGCCGGTCTTCGCCGCCGTCGCCCGTGCGGTCTCCGGGTGGTCTCCGGTGACCATGATGGGGCGCACACCCGCGTCTGAAAGCCGGCGCACACCCTCCGAGGCGTCCGCACGAGGCGTGTCGGCTATGCCGACGAAGCCGAGCAGGGTCAACTCCCCCACCAGCGGCTCGACGTCGTCGGTCTCCTCCGGCAGGTCGTGCCGTCGCTCCGCCACGGCCAGCACCCGCAGCCCGTCGGAGGCCAGCTCCTCGGCCATCGCCGACGACGGTGCGTCGCGGCACATCGGCAGCACCGACTCCGGTGCTCCCTTGACGGCCAAGACCATGCCGTCGTCGTCCAGCCGGCCCAGCGTCGCCGAGTAGCCGCGCTGGGTCTGGAACGGCAGCTCGGTCACCGACTTCCAGCCGTTCCGGTGCACCTGCCCGGCCACGTCGGCATGCTCTAGCACGGCCCGGTCGGTGGCATGCGGCACGGACCCGACACGGTCCGGCGGCACATCCGGGCTGGCGTGTGCGGCGGCCGCGAGCAGCGACCGTCCCTCCGCGCCGTCCGGGTCCAGGTCCGCGTCGGCGGACGCCAGCCGGCTGACCCGAAGCCTGCCCTCGGTGAGCGTGCCCGTCTTGTCGAAACACACCACGTCCACCCGGCCGAGCGCCTCCAGTGCACGCGACGCCCGCACCAGGGTCCCCTGCCGCGACAGCCGCCGCGCTCCACCGGCCTGCGCCACCGTGGCCACCAGCGGGAGCCCTTCCGGAACCGCCGCCACCGCCACCGAGACGCCGGCCGCCACCGCGTCCCGGAGTGGCATGCCGCGCAGCATCCCGATACCGGTGACCGCGGCACCGCCGATCGCCGTCGCCGGTAGCGCCTTCTTGGTCACCTCGTGCAGTCTCGCCTGCACACCGGCGGGCCGAGGGGCGCTCCGCGCCGTCCGGGTGGCACGGCCGGCCTCCGTGGCCTGCCCCGTCGCCACGACGACGGCGTAGGCCGACCCGGTCAGCACGCTTGTCCCGTCGAACACCATGCCGCTGCGTTCCGCCACCGCCGCGCCCGGCGTCGCCTCCGTGTCCTTCGGCACCGGCATCGACTCGCCGGTGAGCGACGACTCGTCGACCTCCATCTCCTCCGCCGTCAGCAGCCGGGCGTCGGCCGGCACCAGGTCGGACCCGCGCAGCTCGATCACGTCGCCCGGCATCAGCCGGCGCGCCGGAACCTTCTCCACCTTCGCGTCGGCGAGCCGGTCCAGATCCTCGACGACGACGCGACGCGCCACCACCTCCTGCTCTGCCGTCAGTTCCCGCAGGGCGCGCTCCGCGCGCAGCCGCTGCACCCCGCTGAGCATCGCGTTCCCGGTCATGACCGAACCGACCAGAATGCCGTCGACCCCGGATCCGACGACGGCCGAGGCGACCGCCCCGACCGCCAGCACCGGTGTCAGCGGGTCACTGAGCTCGTCCCGGACGGACCGGAGCATGCCGAGCGCGTCCCGGCTCTGCTCACCGATGACGCCCACACCGGGAACGGTGAGCTCCAGCACAGGGCGCAAGGCGCGCATCGGCCACGACCCGTCCGCGCCGTTCGGCGACGGCATCGACGCACGCCGCTGCAGCCGGTGGTAGACCTCGTGCGGGTCCAGCTCATGCCAGGCCACGTGCTCGACGCGTCGCGGCTCACCGAGCCGGGTGGCTCGCAGCCCGGCGGCCGTCCCGCGGGCCAGTGCCAGCAGCGCCGCGACCTGCACCGGAGCCAGCCCGAAGGAGGACAGCCGGGTGCGTGCGGCCACCAGGGCATGCAGCGCGCCGAGCGCGGAGCCGGCCTGCGCCAGGTGGACCGAACTCTCACTCACCGCGCAGGCGACCGCCGCCGCGCGCAGCACGCGCCAGACGTCGGCCAATCCGTTCTCGCTCGCGACCAGGTCCGCGGACCACCAGGCCGCCGTGTTCGTCCCTGGGAGGGCGACGCCGACGTCGGCGGCGACCAGTGCCTCCTCGTCGTCCGCGGACACCACCAGCACGCCATGCCCCTCGCCCTGCAGCCGCCGGACGTGGTCGGTCAGCGTCCCGTCGTCGATCGTCTCGTCCACCCGGGCCAGCAAATCCTGCGCCGCCGGATGCGTGCTCATCAGTACCGTCGACCCACCACTGCCGGCGGCGTCGAGTACCGCGTCCGCGAGCGGGTCCGGTTCCCCGTCATCGGAGACCAGCACGCCGGCGTCGATCACCACCGCGGAGACCCGGTCCAGCCGGCGGTACGCCCCGGCGTTCATCGTCACCACGCCGCGCCGGGACATCTCCCTGCCGACCGCGGTGGCGAATCCCTCGCGGCCGTACCGGGCCGCCCTAGGCACCGCCGCCTGCAGCGCATCGGCGGCCCGGCCCGCGTCGCGGGTGAGTGCCAGTACCGTTCCGGCCACACCGGGAGCCAGCGGCGCCAGCCGATCGTTCCATCGCTCGATCGGGCCCTTCGGTCGCGGCCCGGGCCGCGGCGGCGGGTGCGGCGCCGACCGCGGAACGGATTCCGCCCGGCCGGCCAGCTCCGGCTCCCGCCGCTGCCACGTCCGGCGGCGGCTCACCACATCCGCGAGCAGCGACGTCCGATACAGGCTGTCGACGGCCGGCGTCGCGATGCCTTGGGACAGCCCGTGCACGGCGGCATTCGCCAGCGTGAGCACGAAATCTGTCTCGATCGGTCCGATCCGGCGCTTCAACCCCCGCCGCAGGTCACGCTCCACCTCCAGCAGCGCCAGCGCGCTGCGGAGCCGCCGCGGCAGCGGAGAGATCCGGAAGAAGGTCTGGAACGCCGCCGCGCCGGTGGCCACGCAGTCGGCGGCCAGCTCGGTCGCCACCGCGGCGATCGGCGTCGCGTCGCCCGGATGGGTCGGCTGCCGCCAGGAGAAGTCATCACTCCGGGTGCCGTGCTCCCGCTCCACGTCACGGACCGTGTCCAGCAGGGTCGACAGGTCCACCCGGCCCTCGTCGAACGCGACCAGCACCTGCCCGGTCACCGCGTTCACCTGGGCCCAGCGCACACCCTTCAGGCCACGCAGCGCCCGCGGCACGCTCTGGGCCAACCGGCTACGCCGGCCGGTGTCCGCCGCCGTCATGCCGCGGACGTCGATGTGTGCGGTACCGTCACCGGACCAGACCCGGCGCTGCTGCCGTCGCGGATGCGTATCGGTGAGCGCACGGGTCGCCGCCAGCGCTTCCCGCGCCGGTTCGTTCGGCAGCATCTCGGCGGCCGCCCGCGGGAGCGCGGACGCCGCCTTCGGTACTGAGGACAGGGCTTGCGTGGCAGCCTGCGGCAGCACCTTCGCCGTGCCCTTCGCCACGCCTACCGTGTAGGCGGCACCAGACACTCCGGCCATCACCGCACGCGCTCCTAGCCGCGCCACGCCAGCACCCAGCATGCCGCTTCTGTTACCCGGAGAACAGCGTCCTAAAAGAGGGCCGCCCCGCAAGCGAACGACATCCCGGTCGCTCCGACGACCCCGATGTCTGCTTGTCCCTGCGGTCGTCGGGCGTTGCCAGGTCAGCGGCGGTGGTTGAACCCGGCCAGGGCAGCGGTGCCGTCGCTGAAATGCTGGATCTCGGTGACCGAGCCCGGCATGGGCTGCATCCGGAACATCGCCGTCGGCGGCGCCTCGAGCGTCAGCCGGACCAGCGAGCGGATCGGCAGCGAGTGGGTCACCACGACCACGGTCTGGCCCGGATGGTCGCGGACGATCCGGTCTTGTGCGGCCACCACCCGTGCGGCGACCTCATCCAGCGATTCGCCGCCAGGCGGCCGTGCCGAGGTGGAGCCGAACCATTCAGCCAGCTCGTCCGGGTAACGCTCGCTGATCTGCGCGAGGGTGAGCCCTTCCCAGGCGCCGAACTCGCATTCCCGCCACTCGGGCTCGATCACGATGTCGGCGGCACCGAGCCGGGCGGCGACCGCCTCCGCGGTCTGCTTGGTCCGCACCATCGGGGACGCCACCACCAGCGGCGGTTCGATCCCGGGCATCAGTCCGGAAGCGGCGGTGGCGTCCGTGGCCGCGCTGGTCTCCGCCTGTCCCGCCGGGACCCTGCCGTTGGCCGCCGGCAGCCGCAGGATCGCCTCGGAGCCCGTCAACAGCTCGGCCGCCCGTTTGGCCTGCCCGTGTCCGACCTCATCCAGCGGAGGTCCGTCGACGCTGCCACCGCTGAACACGTGTCCGCGGGTCATCGCGGTCTGGCCGTGCCGGACCAGGACGAGGGTCGTCGGCGGCGCCATGTCGGCCGACCACGGCGCCGGTGTGACGGCGGCCTCGCCGCTCCTCGTCGTGACCGGCGGCGTCGAACCGGCGTCCGTGACCGCTGACTCCGCACCGGCACCGGTCTCGCCTCGCGCGAGTTGTTCGGCCGTCGGCTGCGGCGTCGGCGTGCCGTCCAGGGCATCGTTGAGCAGCCGGTCCGCGTGCGCGTTCTGGGCGCGGGGCACCCAGGTGTACGTCACCGCGTCGGGCGGGAAGATCCGCTGCGCCCGCAGCGCCAGCGGCCGCATGTCCGGGTGCTTGATCTTCCACCGGCCGGACATCTGCTCGACCACCAGCTTCGAGTCCAGCCGCGCCTCCACCTCGGCGTGCGGATCGATCGCGTACGCCATTTCCAGGCCCGCGATCAGCCCTCGATACTCGGCGACGTTGTTGGTCGCCACGCCGATGCTCTCGCCGGCCTCGGCCAGCACGGCTCCGGACTCGGCGGCACGCACCAGCGCACCGAAGGCCGCTGGACCAGGATTGCCACGCGATCCGCCGTCGGCCTCGACGATCAGCCGCGACATGTCGCTCACAGACCGGAGTCGGGGACGCGAACCAGGATGCGCCGGCACTCGTCGTGCCGGATGACCACCTCGGGCGCGAAGCTGGCGATCCGTTTCACCTCCGCCGGGTCGAGCTGCATCTGGCAGCCCTCGCACATGCGACGCCGCAACGCCGCCGCACCGATGCCGCCCGACGAGGCACGGATCTTCTCGTACAGCGCGAGGAGTTCATCGGGAAGCTGCCCCGCCAGTTCGGCGCGCTGCGCGCGGGCCTCCTCGGCCTCCTGGTCGATCTCGGCCCACTTGGCATCCCGGTTCTGCTGCACCTCGCGGACCCGTTGCTCCGTCGTCTGACGCTGAGCGGTCAGCGCGTCGACCTCACCCTGGGCCTGCTCGAGCCGCTCCATGATCTCCAGCTCGGCGTCTTCCAGCTCGGACTGGCGCCGGTTGAGCGACTCGACCTCCCGCTGCAGACTCTCCAGCTCCTTCGGCGAGGAGACCTGCCCGGAGTCCAGCCGTTTCTGGTCGCGTGCCTTGCGCGTGCGCACCTGCTCCACGTCGGCGTCGGCACGCTTCTGTTCACGTTCCAGATCGCCCACCGTCGTCTGCGCCACGACCAGGGCGTCGCCCAGCCGGGTGTGCTCGGCGGCGATGCTCTGCACCTCGGCCACCTCCGGCAGCGTGGCGCGCCGGTGTGCCAACTGATCAAGCTTCAGGTCCAGCTTCTGCACGTCGAGGAGGCGGAGCTGGACTTCCGGGTCAACGTTCAGCAGTAGTCCCTTCCTCGGGCACGGCCGCCCCGGTGGGCCGGGACGGCTCGTGCAGCGTCCATGGATCTGTCGGTACCACGGATACGTGGGTCTCCACCCTAGTACCTTCCCCGGAGAGATCGGCTCGCAGCCGGTTGGCCGCGCGGACCAGCCACGGCCACTCCCCTGCCCAGTGCGCCACGTCGACGAGTGCGGGCCCTCCGTCGTCCATCGCCTCGGAGACCGGATGGTGCCGCAAGTCCCCGGTGACGTAGGCGTCCACGCCGGCTCGACGCGCGGCCTGGAGAAACGAGTCGCCGGCTCCGCCGCAGATCGCGACCTGGCGGATCTCCGCGTCCGGGTCCCCGGCCGCCCGCACTCCGGCGACCGTCGACGGCAGCGCACCGGCCACCCGCCGGACGAACTCGCGAAGCGTCTCCGGCTGCTCGAGCGTGCCGATCCGGCCCAGGCCAGTCGACGCGGGCAGCGCCGCCAGCTCGTAGATGTCGTAGGCCGGCTCCTCGTACGGATGCGCCGCGGTCAAGGCATCGACGACGGCGGCCCGAAGCCGGCGCGGTAACACCATCTCCAGCCGGAACTCCGCGACCTCTTCGATGTCGCCGACCCGCCCGATGGTCGGGTTCGCTCCGGCGCCGGGGCGGAACGTGCCGGTGCCCGAGGTCGTCCAGGCGCAGCGCTCGTAATTGCCGATCACACCGGCACCGGCCGCAGTCAGCGCGTCCAGCACTCGCCCGGCATCCGGCTCAGGCACGAAGACGATCAGCTTGTCCTGCTGCTCACCGGGATGCGGACTGAGAGGACGCAGATCCCGCAGGCCGATCGCGGCGGCGAGCGCGTCGTTCACCCCGTCGGCCGCGCTGTCCGCATTGGTGTGTGCGACGTACAGGGCGATGCCGTTGGAGATCAGGCGATGGACCAGGCGTCCCTTGGGCGTCGTCGCGGCCACCCCGTGCACCGGGCGCAGGAAGAGCGGGTGGTGTGTGACGATCAGGTCAGCGCCCCAGTCGATGGCCTCGTCGGCGACCACCGCCACCGGGTCGACGGCGAACAGCACGCGCCGCACCTCGGCGTCGGGATCGCCGCAGACCAGCCCGACGGCGTCCCATGACTCCGCCGTCGCGGGCGGGTAGTGCTGCTCCAACACGTTCAGAACATCCGCGAGCTTCGCCACAGCCGCCACCTTAGTTCAGGAGCCTCGACCCTCGACCGTGGGTCGATTGGCGAGCACGGCAAGCACACTCGGAAGCGTGGCGCGGTCTTCCCGGGGCTCGGTTGAGCCGGGCCCGGATGACTCATCCCCCATGCGTCCCGGTCCGGCTCGGCGACGCGGGCGATGCTCAGGCGGGCGGCGATGATGGCGTTGACGAGGTCCGCCAACGGCACGTGGCGCATGCCGACCCGATCACGGATGCCGCCGCCGTTCCACCATGGAGCGCGTTCGTGCCAGCCGGCGCGACGATACGTCGGGTGGATGATGCGCCGCTCGTCGTCGGCCCATTCGACGAACGGGCCGTTGAAGCACGGGTGCACGCCGTAGAAAAGGAACAGACCGCCGGGCACCAGGACCCGAGCCACCTCACCGACGGTGCCGCGGAAGTCGTCGACGTCGGTGGACACCCACGTCGCCACCACAGTCTCGAATGTGCCGTCGGCGAAGGGAAGCCGTGCGGCGTCCCCCCGGATCAGTGCGCGTGTCCGGCGCCGCGCGACGCGCAACTGGTCCGCCGAGATGTCGATACCGACGACGGTCCGCCCAGTAGACCGGAGAACATCGAGATACCGACCGGTGCCACATCCGAGATCCAGACAACGCCCCGTGCCCGGCCCCAGCAAGGCGCTCACGATGCGGCCGTGCTGTGACGCCGCCTCGGAGCTCCACTCGTCATACCACTCGGCGTGGCCGTCGTAGCGCGGGCGGTCGAGAACCGGCATTTCCCACCTCCGCGGAGGGCGATCACTGTGATCCACTGTAGCGGCGGGAGATTCCCGAACCGGCTGCCTTCTCTCTCAGCGAATCCGCGCGAGGCCGGTCCAGAGCAGTTGGAATGTCTCCGCCGGATCGTCGACCTTGACGATGCCGTGCGCCGCCAGCCGTGTCAGGCAGCGCTCCTGCTGCAAGACATCACGCGCCCGGCGCGCTCCCGCCCGCACCCGCACGAACAGCCCGCGTGATGCTCCGTGTGATCCACAGGGGCGAGGTGATCGCGTTTCCCACCACGACGGCATGCGCGCCCGCGCTCAACGCCCGGGTGACGTCCTCGGCGCAGCGGTACCGCCCTTCGGCCATCACCGGCACCGATGACCGGGCCACCAGCTGAGCGAGCAGGTCCAGGTCGGGACCATCGGTGGTGGACCCCGAACCCGTGAAGCCGGACAGCGTCGTCGCGATCGCATCCGCGCCGGCGTCGGCCGCGGCGAGCCCTTCGTCGACCGTGGCCACATCGGCCATCACCATCGCGGACGTCCGCGCGTGGACCGCCTTCGCCGCCTCGGCGAACGTGCTGCCGTCCGGGCGCGGCCGATCCGTCGCGTCGATCGCCACCACCGTCGCTCCCGCCTCCGCGGCCGCCACGGCATGCGCCACCGTCGGGGTGATCACCACCGGGCCCGGGCCGTCCTTGACCAGGCCGATGATCGGGACGTCCACAACGGCGGCGACCGCGACGATGTCGTCCACGCCGTTGACCCGGACGCCGACCGCGCCACCCCGCACAACGCCTGCGGCGACGCGCGCCTGCACGTACGCATCGCGCATGGGATCGTCCGGCTCGTCCGGCAGCGGCTGGCAGGACACCACCAGGCCACCACGTATCCGGTCCAGCGCGTTCACGCATCCTCCAAAGCCATCCGGGCCGCCCCGATCGCGACCGCGTGCGGACCAAGCTCTCCCGGCACCAGCCGGCATCGCGCATACGGCGCCAGCCGCTCCGCTTCGAAGGCCGTCGACGCGTGCACCATGAGGGACTCTGCCGCCCCGCCGGCCAGGACCACCACATCCGGATCCAGCAAGCCGACAACTCCGGCCACTGTCCGCCCGAGCACGTTTCCCGCCCGTTCGAGCACCCGGCGCGCGACCTCATCACCCTGCTGAGCACGACGCGCGACGTCCGCTCCGGACGCATCGATGCCGGTCGCCTCCGCGTAGGCCCGGCCGAGCGCGGTGCCGGAAGCCACGGCTTCGAGGTGGCCGGTCCGCCCGCAGCCACACGGATCCTTGGCGTCGGTGGCGACGACGTGTCCGATATCCAGCCCCGCGCCGCCACGTCCACGGCTGACGACACCCGCGTCGACCAACCCGCCGCCCACACCTGTGCCTACGGCGGCGAGCAGCACTGTCGAGCAGGCGCGACCGGCACCGACCCACCACTCGCCCAGCGCGGCAGCGTTCACATCGTTGTCCACCACGGTTCGGCGACCCGTACGGCCGGCAAGCTCGTCGCGTAGCCGCGTTCCCGCCCATCCCGGGAGGCTGGCGGTGGCATAACGAACGACGCCGGTCGACGGGTCGATCGTGCCCGCACTGCCCACCCCGAGCGGGGCATCCGGGGCAACGTCGAGCTCGGCCACCAGGCGTGCCGCATCGTCCAGCACCGACCGCGGACCCGACCGCGCGGGCGTGGGAGCTCGCCGCTCGGCGACGACCGTGCCATCGCCGGCGACGAGAGCCGCCAGCAGTTTCGTGCCACCGATGTCCAGGCCGATGACCGGACGAGACGCGAGGTCAGTAGACATGACCGTCATCGTCTCAAGGGCCGGTCGGCACTCGCGTCCCGGTATCGCCGCGCATCAGGCGGATGGCTGCCGCTCCGAGCCGTCGCTGTCCAGGTCGACGTCCCGCTCGTCGTCGGCCCGCAGGTCGTGCCGTTCGGCGGTGCTCGCGCCCGGGACCGCACACACACCATCGACGCATACACCCGCGGTCTCGTCGCCGACGACCACAAGTCCGGAGTACTTCTCATCCGGCATGATCACAGCTCCTTCGAGGCGACACGTTCGAGCACGTCGGTGAAGACGTCGGACGGCTGCGCACCGGAGACTCCGACGCGCTCATCGAACACGTAGAACGGCACACCCCGGATGCCCATCGCGTGCGCCTGAGCGATGTCGGCGGCGACGTCGTCCGCGTACTTCCCCGACTCCAGCGCATCCCGGGCGGCCGCCAGATCCATCCCGATCTCCTCCGCCAGCGCCACCAGCTCGTCAACCCGGCCCACGTGCCTGCCCTGCTCGAAGTAGGCCTTGAGCAGCCGCTCCTTCAGGTCGGCTTGCCGGCCCAGGGTCTTGGCATGGTGGAGGAGTTCGTGCGCCTTGAGCGTCTTGGTGTGTTGGAGGGCGTCGTAGTCGAACGCCAGCCCTTCCTCGGCGGCGAGGGCGGTCATCTGGGTGAGCATCTGCTCGACCTGCGCGTGCGGCATGCCCTTATGCCGGGCCAGGAAGTCCACCTCGGAGCCGGAGAAGTCCACCGGCGTGTCCGGAGCCAGCTCGAACGAGTGGAACTCGATCACCGCCTCCCCGTCGAAGCTCTGCAGCGCTCGCTCCAGCCGGCGCTTGCCGACGTAACACCACGGGCAGGCCACATCGGACCAGATATCGATCTTGATCGGCGAGTCGGCGGAAGAGTTCATATGGATACTCAACCGCCGTACCGGACGCCGCATTCCGCGCCGGCGAGCGGACGGGCGGTGCGCGCTTGTCCTCACGTGGCGAGCACGGCCAGCGTGCGGTCCTTCTCCTCCGCCGACCCGACCGGGGTCGCGAGGAACTCGGTGACTCCGACATCTGCGAACCGCTGGATCGCACGCCGCACGGTGGCCTCGTCACCGGCGATGACGGTGTCGCCCGGACCTGCCATGCCTTGCAGCTCGAAGATCGCACGGTAGCTGGGTAGCTCTCCCGCCGCCTTCAGCTCGTCGCTCACGCGCGCACGGACGCCGTCGGGATCGTCGGTCACGCACACCGGCGCCTGCGCCACGACCTCCGGCGACGCGCGACCGGCCCGCTCGGCGGCCCGCAGCAGCGAAGGCAGCAGCCGCTCCCCCAGCGCACGCGGACCCGCCCATGTGGTGATGACGCCGTCGGCCAGCTCTCCGGTCAGCTCCAACATCCGCGGGCCCAAGGCGGACACCAGCACCGTCGGCGGCTGTGCACCCGGCAGGTCCAGCTGACCGGCGGCGGTCCAATGCTCGCCGCGGTAGTCCACCGGTTCGCCACGAAGCAACGGCATCAGCGCGGACAGGTACTCGCGCATGTTCCGTGCCGGTGCGGTGAACGGCCGGCCGTACTGACCCTCGATGATGGGCGCGTGGCTCGGACCGAGCCCCAACGCCAGGCGCCCGCCGCTTGCCGCCTGAATGGTGAGCGCCTGCGCCGCCAAGGCCAGCGGGTGCCGCGGGTACGTCCGCACGATCGCGGTACCGAGCCGCACCTCGGGCACCTCTCGCGCGATGACAGCGAGCACCGTCAGCGGATCCCAGGTACCCACCTCCCCGAACCACAACGTCGCATATCCCGTTTTCCCGGCGCTTCGCGCCGCCGTCGTGATCTCCGGCATGCTCAGTCCCGAGATGTCCAGCCAGGTTCCAATCCGCACCGCTGTCCTCCGTGTCCTCGATCCCTTACGTGTCACTCGCTAGTGAAGCGGACGGAATGCGGCGCACCAAGATTCAGTTGTCCCGTGCAGCGATAACGGATCATGATCGTCTGACGTGAGAGGGGGCCCAGGCGTGGAACTGCGCCAGTTGCGGTACTTCGTGACGGTCGCCGAGGAACTGCACTTCGGCCGGGCTGCGGAACGCCTGCATATCGTCCAGCCCGCCGTCAGCCAACAGGTTCGGCGTCTGGAGCGGGAGCTCGGAGTGACGCTGCTGGACCGGTCACCGCGGCAGGTACGACTCACCCGCCATGGTGAGCGGCTGCTCCCTGAGGCCCGTGCCGCGATCGCCGCCGCGGACCGAGTCTCCGCCGTCGCGGCCGGGCTATCCACCGCCGGCCGCTGCGTCCTGAAGATCGGCACGGGTCCCGGCCTGAGCGGGCGGCTGGTCCGAGGCCTGGAAGCACTGCGCCGGCTGGTACCGGAGACCGAAGTCGAGATCGACAGTCGTCCGGTCGCCGAGCAGCTCGAGGCAGTGCGCACCGGCGAACTCGACGTCGCTCTCGTCCGTGCCGGCGACGACAGCCCCCTGGTGGACGCGCAGACGCTACGTTCGACACCGCTGTGGCGGGAACCGGTCCAGGTCGCCATCACAGCCGCACATCCGCTGGCGAACGGCGTCTCGGTACGGCTCGACCAGCTGGCAGCCGTGCCGGCCCGGATGCCGCGTGACACGTGCGATCCGCTCATCCGCGGATTCTTCCTGGACGCCTGCCGCCGCGCCGGTTTCGAACCGCGGGTAGGCCGCCCCGCAGGCGCACTGCACGACACGCTGCTGGAGCTCGGCGCCGGATCACCCGCGTGGACGTTCGTCTACGGCGACGCCGCGGGCCTGGCCGGCACCGATCGAGTCGCGGTCCTCCCGGTCGAGCCGGTGCCGACGATCACCGGCTCGCTGATCACCTCCGCCACCAGGTCGACCGCGTGCGTCGAGGTCTTGCGGCACGCCTTCTCCACCGGTCAGCCCGCGCTTCCGGCCCCCGCGCTTACGGCCCCCGTGGTCTCGTAGCCGAGCTCGATGAAGACGAGTTTGTGGCGTCAGAACCCACCAATCTCGTCTTCACCAAACGGCGCGGCCGTGGTTGACCTAGCCGAGGGCGGCGAGGTCGGACCTAACCGAGTTCTGCCGCACGGTAGGCGGCCTCGATCTCGGCCAGTAGGCCGGCAGGGTCCTCCCGGATCCGCTGTGGCGTCACCGGCAGCACGCGCCATCCGAGCCTGGCGTACTCGGCGCGGCGACGCTCGGTCCGGCCGGGCGCGTCGCCGAACCCGTGGAAGGACCGTGAGTCGACCTCGATGACGAGCCTTACCTCGGGCCAGCACGCGTCGGGATAGATGCCGCGCGCACCGGGCAGCGGACGATTCCAGCGCGGCTCCGGCAGGAGCGAACTGGAAGCGATCAGATCCCGCAACTCGCACTCGGGCGCCGAACGACACCCAGCCCGCAGGTCCTGCAGGACGCGGCGCGGGAGCGCCGTATGCCGGCGACCTGCCTCGTCGAGCGCCTTCACCAGGTCATCGAGAGAACAGGCGTGGCGTTGCACCGCTTCGCACATCAGCGCGCGCACGTTCCGGAGCGCCTGCGCCTCGTGCGAGCGACCGTTCCGGCACGCCGGGCATCCGTGCTGTTGTGCGCATGTCGGTGTCCAATCGGCGGGCAAGATCCGCGGCTTGGTGATGGTGTCGATCACCGCATGCGCCGTCGGTGCTACCGGGATCACTCAAGGTGATCGCCCAGCGCGACCTCGCCGCCTGAGCGACCTCGCCCCGCATGAGCGACGGCGCCACCAGCTACGGTTCCGACGCCACCAGCCATGACGGCGCCACCGGCCATGGCGTCGGAACGCGTCCACTCGGTCGAGGCGCGGCGCGTCCGGCGATAGCCCTCGGGGTAGCGAGTCGCTCATACGCGCGCCGACAGCCGCTCCGCGACGCCGAGCCCATCAGAACAGAAGATCCAGCCTGTGGTACTAGGCGCCCGCCCAGGTGCTCAGACGGAGAGCAGCCGATCGAAGAACGTCCGATAGCGCTGCAACGCCTGGCGCAAGTCCTCGGTCGAAGGCTCACGGCCAGCGGACCACTCCCCTTCGAGCCGTTCCCTTTCCTCGTCGAAGGTACTCCTGAGCCGGTCCAGCACGTCCTCGACCAGCTCACGCGCTTCTTGCACCGCCCGCCGGGGGTCATCGACGAACGCCGACTGGGCGTCGTGCCAGCGTCGATGCAACTCGTCCACGCCGTCGACGAGGCCGGGTCCTTCTCCGGTCTCGCTCTCCGCCACCGCTTCGACCGGCGAGGTGGCCGGGTAGTCGTCTTCCGGTCTCATCGCGGGCGGTCCCCTCGGTGCAATCCGTGCGACTGTTCCCGGGTCTCGCCGTCCCGCGAGCGCCCTTCCGCTTCCGTGGTGCGGTTCCCGGCGTCCGACGCCGTCCGATCGCCGGTGTCCGACGCCGTCCGGCCGGAGGCATCGCGGTCGGTGTCCGAACGGTCGTCATGGATCATCTTGTCGAACAGGGCGCGATAATGGACGAACGCCTCGCGCAGTTCCTCGGTCGTCGCCTGCGGACCCATGCGCCGCACGGCGTTGGCCTTCCGATAATGGTCGACGATCTCCGGGTAGTCGGCCGAGACCATGTCCGCCCGCTCGACGAAGTCGTCCACCGGGTAGCCACGCTCGGCCATCACGGTGACGATCAGATCGTCGGCGGCGGCCACGGCCGGCCCCGGTTCGTCGACGAACTGGCCCTGGATCACCTCCCAATCCGCCGCGTACCGGCGCTGCGAGTCCGGGGAGAGCGGCACCACCTCGACCCGGTCCCGACGGTCCGCGATGTCATCCAACTCGGCTTCGGCGTCCCGGCGATCACGTGTGCCTTCGACCGCCCGGTCATACTCCGGGCCGAACCGCTTCTTCAGCTGGGCGGAACGCCGACGGGTCACGATCACATACGTGACCGCCGCGACGACGAGCACGACCAGCACCAGCAGGACGATCCACATCCACGTGTCCATGGCTTCCTTTCTTGTGAGCCGCCTCCGGCCCACCGCCGGAGCGCATACCCCGCCAGACCCGAACAAAACCGCCCACATCGCCCAAGGCAGGTGAATGCCGCGGCCGCACCGGCCGCAGGCCGAGCACGGTTGCCGTTCCGTTTGGCGAGAACGGTTGCGGGTATGGCCGCTTCTACATGGTCGCGCTGCTCGCCCTGCACCTCCTTGCGGCCGTGGCGGTCTGGCGACTGTCACGGCACATCGGCGCCCGTTCAGCTCTGATCGGGGCCATCGCCCCCGCCGTGACATTGGGCTGGCTGCTCTACCAGGCGCCGGATGTGCTCGACGGGCGGCCCACGGCAACCACCATGACCTGGGCACCCGAACTGGGGTTGAGCCTGCCGCTCCGGCTCGACGGCCTCGCACTCCTGACCGCCATGGTCATCGCCGCCGTCGGAATGCTGGTGCTGCAGTACTCCCGCCACTATCTGGCCGGTCGGCACGACGGCCTGGCCAGGCTGCTGGTGGTGCTCGTCCTCTTCGCCGGGTCGATGCTCGGGCTGGTCCTCGCCGACCACGTGCTCGCGCTGTACGTGTTCTGGGAACTGACCACTGTCTGCTCGTTCCTGCTGATCGGCGCCGCGGACCGGGAGAGCCGCCGGGCCGCGATGCAGGCCCTGGTGGTCACCAGCGGCGGTGGCTTCGCGATGCTGCTGGGACTGCTCATGCTCGGCGAGCAGGCCGGCGACTACCGGATATCCGCCATCCTGGCCGCGCCTCCGTCCGGCCCGTGGGTGGAGGCCGCACTGGTCCTGATCCTGGTCAGCGCCGTCGCCAAATCCGCTCAGGTCCCGCTGACCGGCTGGCTCTCCGCCGCGATGGTGGCGCCCACCCCGGTCAGCGCGTACCTGCACGCCGCGGCGATGGTGAAGGCCGGCGTCTACCTGGTGGCCCGGTTCGCACCGGCATTCGAGGCGACGGCCGCCTGGCGGCCGATCGTGATCGTCGTCGGTCTGACCACGCTGATCGGCTCCGGCTGGTGGGCGCTGACCCAGCACGATCTCAAACGGCTGCTCGCCTTCGGCACCGCCAGCCAGCTCGGCCTGATGTTCGTGCTGCTCGGGGCGGGAACCCGTACCGCCGCTCTGGCCGGAGCGACGATGCTGCTCGCGCACGCGGCGTTCAAGTCCACGCTGTTCCTGGTGGTCGGCGCGATCGAGCATGAGGCCGGCACCCGCGACCGGCGTGATCTGTCCGGTGTGCGACACACCGCGCCGGCTCTGGTCGCCGTCGCCGCAGTGGCGTGCGTCTCGATGGCAGGGCTGCCGCCGACCCTCGGCTATCTGGGCAAGGAAGCCGCCTACGAGGCGTTCGTCGAGCCCTACCCGGCCGGCGAGTGGATCCTCGCGGGCATGGTCGCCGGGTCGGCGCTGACCGTCGCCTACACCCTGCGGTTCCTCGCCTCGCTGCTGGTGGACCGGGACGCCGACAGATTTCCGGCGCGGGCTCCCGGACCGGGCTTCACCGCCGCGCCCGCCGTGCTCAGCGGCGCCGGTCTGGCCCTGGGCCTGGCACCGCCGGTGGCCGACGACCTCGCCCGGCTGCACGCCCGCGCCTACAGCGCCACCGCCGACACCCACTACGAGCTGGCGCTCTGGCATGGTTTCACGCCGGCGCTGGCGCTCTCCGTCGTCACGGTCGCGCTCGGCGTCGCGGTGTTCATGGCGACGCACGTCCTCGTCCCGCGTGCCCGCTCCTTCGGCGGCACGGTAGCGGTCTCCGACCGGGCGTCGACGGCGAGCGCAGCCCTGGCCTCGGCGATCCGCACGGCGATCACCCGCACGCACACCGGTTCGCTGCCCCGCTACACGGCGATCGTGCTCCTCAGCGTCCTCGTCGTGCCCACCGCGGCGATGCTCGCCGACGACGTCTCACTCGCCTCCATCCGGCTGTGGGACCGGACCTCGCAAGGCCTGGTGGGCGCCGCCACCATCGCCGCCTGCATCGCCGCGGCCGCGATTCGGCACCGGATCACCGCGATCCTGCTGGTCTCCGCCGTCGGATACCTGGTGGCCGTGCTGTTCGCCATCCACGGCGCGCCCGAGCTGGCCCTCACCCAGGTGCTCGTGGAGACCCTCACGGTACTGGTGATCCTGCTCGTCCTCCGCCGGAGCTCGGAACGTGCCGCCGCGTCGCCGCCGCTGCGCCAGAGCGGCCGGGCCGCGGTGGCCTTGGCGGTCGGCGCGGCCATGACGGTCGTCGCGCTGGCCGTCACCTCCAACCACACCCCGTCGCGGGTGGTGGACGACTTCTTCACCGCCACCGAGGAGGCCGGCGCCTCGAACGTGGTGAACACCGTGCTCACCGACGTCCGTGCGCTGGACACCATCGGCGAGGTCACCGTCTTGACGGTCACCGCCACCGGCGTCGTCAGCCTCGTGCTGGTCCGGCGCCGGACCGGAGGACCTCCCCGGCCCACCGACACCAGACACAACGACACCAGACACAGCGGCACCAGACACAGCGGCACCAGACACAGCGACGACGACGCGACATCCGCCGAGGAACGATGACGACCGACCGAACACCCCACGGCCAGAGCGACAAGCCGCAGCCGGGACGGCAGGAGCCCCGGCAACGGTTGCTGCCCGCCGCGCACCACGAGCCACCGACTCGCCGCTCGGTGCTGCTCGAGGTGGTCACCCGGGTCCTCTACCCGAGCGTGCTGGTCGTGGCTGCCTACATGGTGGTGGCCGGCGAGCACCGCACCGGCGGCGGGTTCCCGGCCGGGCTGGTGGTCGGGGCCGGCCTGTCGCTGCGTTTCCTCGCCGGTGGGCCGCACGAGTTCGGCTCCGCCATGCCGATCAATCCGGCCAGCCTGCTCGGTACCGGACTCGCCGTGATGGCGGGCTACGGACTGGTGGGCGAACTGGCCGGCGACGGAGCGCTGTCCAGCACCACCTGGTCGGTGGACCTGCCGGTCTTCGGCCACCTCGAGGGATCCACGGCGATGATCTTCGACGCCGGCGTGGCCATCCTCGTCGTCGGCCTGGTGGTGGACGTGCTGCGCGTCATGGGGCCGGGCGTCGCTCCCGATGATCAAGAACCGGAGGAGGAGGACCAGCCGTGAACGCCACGAATCTTTCCCTGGCGCTGACGATCGGCGTTCTCTACGCGTGCGGCAGCTACCTTTTGATGCAGCGTGCGCTGCTGCGCGTCGTGCTCGGCTTCGTCCTCTTCGGGCACGGCGCGAACCTGCTCCTGCTGCTCGCCGGAGGCGAGGCCCGGCCCGTGCCGCACGCCGGGACCACGGCACCCGGGGAAGCATCCGACCCGCTGCCACAGGCGATGGCGATCACCGCGGTGGTAATCACCTTCGGTACCACCGCGCTGCTGCTGGCGCTGGTCCACCGCGCGATCGTGTTGCACGGTGATGACCTGCACGCCAGCCACACGCTGCCGCCGCCGGCCGGCAAGGGTGATCAACCGTGAACGGCGCCGTACCTCTGCTGGTGCTGGGCCCGCTGCTCGGCTCGGCGGTATCGCTGCTGCTGGGTCCGTGGCCGCGGCTCCAGCGCGCGCTGGGCGCGGTGGTGCTGACCGGATCGCTCGCGGTGGCGGCGAGCCTGCTGGTGGCCGCGGACGACACCGGTCCGGTGGTGGCCCGGCTGAGCGGCTGGGACGCTCCCGCCGGCATCACCCTGGTGGCCGACCGGCTGTCCGCGCTGGTGCTGACGATCGCATTGGCCATCTGTCTGGCGATCTTCGGCTACGCCATCGGGCAGGGTTCCGCGGAGGACCGCGTCGAACACGTGCCGTCCGTGTTCCATCCGACGTATCTCGCCCTCGTGGCCGGGATCAACATGGCACTGCTCAGCGGTGATCTGTTCAACCTCTTCGTCGGGCTCGAGGTGATGCTGGCGTCGTCCTACGTGCTCATCACCCTCGGCGCCACATCCGAGCGGGTCCGGCTCGGGGCGATGTACATCGTGATCAGTCTGGGCGCCTCCATCGGGCTGCTCACCACGGTGGCACTGTTCTACGCCACCACCGGCACGGTCAACCTGGCCGACCTCTCCACCGTGCTCTCGGACGTGCCTCCCCCGGTGCGGACGGCCCTGCAGCTGATGCTGCTCCTGACGCTGGCCACCAAGGCCGCCGTGGTGCCGCTGCACATGTGGCTGCCGGACAGTTATCCGAGCGCGCCCGCGCCGATCACCGCGCTGTTCGCCGCATTACTCACCAAGATCGCGGTGTATGCCCTGATCCGCACCCAGACGTTGCTGTTCCCGCGCGAGGAGCCGTGGCTGCTGCTCCTGGTCCTCGCCGGCGCCACCATGCTGGTCGGCGTCGTCGGCGGGCTGGTGCAGGACGACGCCAACCGGCTGCTGAGCTTCCTGCTCGTCGGCCATATCGGCTACATGCTGTTCGGGCTCGCCCTCGCCTCCGCGGAGGGCCTGCGCGGCAGCATCATCTATCTCGTCCACCACATGACCGCGCAGGCCGCCCTCTTCCTCGTCATCGACCTCGCACAGCGACGACGCGGCAGCACGTCACTGAGCGAACTGGGCCGAGCGACCGCCGCCGCGCCGGCGCTGTCCGGGCTCATCCTGATCGCGGCGCTGAACTTCGGCAGCGTTCCGCCGCTGGCCGGCTTCGTCGCGAAGCTCGCGCTGCTCCAGGCCGCCGTCACGGACGGGACCGCCGCCGTGATGGCGGTCGCGGCCGTCGCCGTTCTCGCGGCTCTGCTGACGCTTGCCGTGATGGGCCGGATCTTCGTCCAGCTCTACTGGGGTGCGCCGCCGGCCGAGCTGTCCGAACCGGACGGTGACGCCATCGACGTGCATAGCCGGACCTCGATGCGACTGATGCGCGGCTCGACCACAGTGGTGGTGTCCGCCGGGATCGTGCTCGCGGCGGCCGCGGGGCCGCTGGCCGCCGTCACCGGCCGAGCCGCCGAGGACCTGACCGTGCGCACGCCGTACCAGGAGGCCGTCCTGGGTGACCTCGGAGGGCTGCCGTGATGACGCGCCGGATCGGAGACCGCATCCTGCTCGGAACGTGGTTGCTCGTGCTGTGGTGCCTGCTCTGGGGCCGGCTGAGCGCCGCCGTGGTCGCCTCCGGAGTGGTGGTCGCGGCGCTGGCCCTGGCCGCCGCCCGGCTTCCGGTGCTACCCGTCGCGTTGCGACCACGCTGGCACCGGCTGCCGGGCGCACTGGTCAGCCTGCTCGTCGACGTCGCCAGGTCCAGCGTCGAGGTCGCCGCCGCCGCGCTCTCCCGCCGGACCCCGCGCGCCGCCGTCATCAAGGTCACCTTGTCGCAGATCACCGACGTCCAGGCGACGATCGTCGCCAACCGGATCTCACTGGTGCCCGGCACGCTCGTCATCGACCTCGATCTGGACCTGGAGCGGGACGAGGACACGCTGTACGTCTACGTGGTTCCGGTGCGGGACGCCGACGACGCGCGGAACAAGGAACGACACGCGGTACAGATGGCCGAGCAGACCATCCAACTGTTCAGCGCCGCGAACCCCCAGCCGAGGAACGGAGGCTGACCATGGCCGTGGTCTTCGTCATCACCGGCACGTTGCTGATGATCGCCGCGCTGCTCACGCTGGTCCGGATGGTCGCGGGCCCGACCACGTGGGACCGGGTGGTGGCGCTGGACGGATTCGTCTTCGTGACGGTGGGTGGCATCGCCGTGCTGGATGCGGTGCGCGGCGAGGGGTCAGCGATCATGTTGCTGGTCGTGGTCTCTCTGCTCGGCTTCGTCGGCAGCCTGATGGCGGTCCGGCTCTGGGGTGAGGAGGAGCGGCCATGACCGTCGCGGAGATCCTCGCGTCTGTCTTCCTGCTCAGCGGGGCGTTGCTGTCCGCCTTCGGGGCGCTCGGGCTGGTACGCATGCCGGACGTCGGCGGCCGGCTGCAGGCGGCGACCAAACTCCAGGTTCCCGGGCTGCTACTGATCCTGGCCGGTGTCGGGGTGCTCCTCGCCGGAAGCGCGGAGGTGTACCAGCTGGTGATCGTGGCGCTCTTCCAACTCGTCACCGCGCCGGTGATCGCGCAGCTGGTGGGACGCGCCAGCTACCGGTCCGGCGACATCCGCGCCGATCTGATGGTGGTGGACGACCTGAAGCAGCACCGGGTCACGGGACGAGGGGAGGCGTCACCCGAGGAGGAATCCGACTAGCCCGTCTCCCCGGGCGCGCTCTGACGTCGAGCAGGGCACACGCGCCATTCCTGCACCCATGCGACTCATTCCGCGACGTCGAGGGTGCCGTGCATCCCGTTCTCGTGGTGCCCCGGCACCGAGCAGTCCAGCACCAGCTGTTCCCCGGCCGCGGCTTCGATCACCAACGTCTCCCGGCCACCCGGCTCGATCATGGGGGTGCGCCACGTTCCCTGCTCTCCCTCGACGACGAGGTCGTGCACGGTGCCGCCCGCGTTGGTGACCACCAGCTCCACCTCACCCGGTCGCGCGATCGCACCACCGGTGTGGATCGACCACTCGGTCAGCCCGATCCGGATATCCGAGCTGGGTGTGCTGCTCTGTTGGCTGGGCGCGGCGGGTGCCTCGTCCTGGGCGGCCCCGCACCCCGATCCGGTCCATCCCGCCAGTACGCAGACCAGCACCGCCACCACCAGCCGTCCCGGCCGTCCCAGCCGTCTCATCCGCGCTCATCTCCGTTCACCATCGATTCGGCCTGGTCCGCGGCGGGATGGTCCGGAGCGACCTCCAGGAAGCGCCGCAGTAGCTCGTCACCGGCCGGGTCGCCCTGCTGATGCCGGATGGTGCCGAGGAGCAACAGTCCCTCGGCATGCTCCGGAGCCACGTCCAGCAGCCGCTCCAGCAGCGGCTCCGCGTCCGCCTGCCGGTCGGCCCGCGCCAGCGAGAACGCCGTCAGATACAGCGCGGACGGATTCCGCGGCTCGAGCCGGGTGGCGGCCTGCAAGTGCTCGGCGGCCTCGACGTGCCGTCCGCTGTCGCCTAGGGCACGGCCCAACGCGAGCCTCAACTCGACATCACCCGGTGTCTCCTCGACCGCCCGTCCCAGTGCGCCGACGGGATCCGCCACCGGTGCCGCGGCGGCCGCCCGGTCGGCCCCCCACTGATCGTGCTCGAAGGCGAACCACGCCCCGACGACGATCGTGCACGCCGCCCCGCCGGCCAACCACCTCGCCGGACGCCCGCCACCACGCGCCCGGACCACCAGCCAGGCCGTGGCCGGTGCCACCACGAGCGGAAGCAACCAGAGCGCCAGACCGATCCCGTGCTGCGGCGGCTGGAGCAGGACCTGCTGGCCGTAGCGTTCGACGAACCATGCCCGGATCTCGTCGGGGCTCTCTCCCGCGGCCAGTTTCTCTTCCACGGTGGTCCGCATACTGGTGGCCATCGGTGCGGTCGAGTCGGCCACGCTCTCCGCCGTGCAGGTCGGGCAGCGCAACGTCGTGGCGACGGAACGGACGTCGTCCGCGGGCGTCGTCCGCTGCGCCGCCGCGGCAGACCAGAGTCCGAACACCGCGAAGGCGATCGCGGCCAGCATTCCAGCCCAGGCAAGCCACCGCCGCATCACGACGACACCAACCCGTCGAGCGTCTCGTTCAGCCACTCTCTCGTCACCGGACCCTTGTGCCGGGCGAGCACCTTCCCGTCCGCGTCGACGACGAACGTCTCCGGCAGCCCGACGACGCCCCAATCCACCGCAATGTGACCGTCGCCGTCGAACACGTTGCGGTAACCGTCGGCGCCCCACTCCTCAGCGGCCCGCTGGGCGTTCCCACGCTCGTCCTGGCTGTTCACGCCGAGCACGGCGAGTTGGTCGTCGGGGTAGCGCCGCTCCGCCTCGAGCAGCACGTCCACCTCCTGCTCGCAGGGAGGGCACCAGGACGCCCAGAAATTGACCAGGACCACATCCGCGGTGACTTCCGTCAAGTCCAAGGGCTCGCCGTCGAGGCCTTCACCGCGCAGCGTCGGTGCCGTCTCGCCGGAGGCGGCGTTGGTCGGCTCGTTGACCGCGGCTACCACGTATCCGGCGACCGCCAGCACGGCGACCAGCACGGCCACGGGGATGAAGGTGCGCCACCCGCCCGCGGTCATCGGGACAGCTCCTGGACCACGGCCTGTTCCGGCGCCTGTTCCGGTGTCTTCTCCGGCGCCCTCTCCGGCGTCTTCTCCGGCCGCGGAGCTCTCTCCCCCTGCGACGCCGGCACCGCCGGCCGGCTTCCGCGCCGCCTGGGTCCCGGCATCGCGGCGATCACGCCGCCGGCGGCGATGACCGCCGCACCGACCCACAGCCACACCAGCATGGGCGTCACGGTCAGCCGGAGGGTGGCCGTCCCACGCTCCGGGTCGACCTCCAGCACAGCGACCTGGAGATCCTGACCGATGCCGGAGACGTTGGCCGGTGCGGCGGTGACGGTGGACTGGCCCGGAAAGAGGCGCAGCTCTGGTTCCACCGTCGCCACCGGCTCTCCACCGTCGGAGAGCAGCACCCGGGCCGACGCCCGGGCTCCACCCTCGCCGTCGGCGAAGCTGCCGACCCCGAGCAGCGTGGCGGAGGCCGACCCGGAGGTCACCGACTCGCCGGCTGCGACGGTCGTCTGCTGACTAGAGCCGTTCCCGCTCGCGACGATCGCCAGGGCGGTCAAGGCCACACCCGCGTGGGCGATGAACGCACCGATCCGCCGTCGGCTCGCCGAGGCCCCGACCTCCTGCGCAAGGCTCACGACGACGAAGACGGCGACGCCGGCCGTCATCGGTATCAAAACGCCCTCCGCGCCGCTCACGCCCGCCAGACCGATCGCCGGCAACGCCGCTGCGGCCGGCCAGCGAAACCGGGGCGCGACTCCCCCGACGCTGTCGCGCCCCCAGCTGGTGAGCGGGCCCACCGCCATGAGCAGCAGGAGGGCGAGGGCCGGCGGCCCGGTGGTGAGGTTGAACCACGGCGCACCGATGGAGAGCCGGTCGCCGCTGATCAATTCAGTGATGACCGGCGCGACCGTGCCCGCGAAGATGACCGCCGTGATCAGCGCGAGGAGGGCCATCTGGCCGTACAACGCGCTCTCCCGGGAGAGCAGGCCCGACACCGCCTCCGCGTCGGCGCCCAGCCGGTTCCGGCGCGCGGCGAGCAGGGCCACCCACCCCACGGACGCGACCACGAACACCATCAGCAGCGGCACGCCGAGCGGCGAGTCACTGAAGCTGTGCACGCTGAGCAGCGCACCGGACCGGGTCAGCAACGTTCCCAGGATGACCAGCAGGAAGGCCGCACCGGCCAGGGTGACCGCACCCGCCGCCCATCCCCTGGTGTGCCTCGGCACCCGCAGCAGGTGGAGCAACGCCGTCGCCAGCAGCCACGGCATGAGCGAGACGTTCTCTACCGGGTCCCACGCCCAGTATCCGCCCCAGCCGAGCACGGCGTAGGACCACCACGCGCCCAGGGCCACCCCGGCCGTCAGGAAGATCCACGCGGCCAGGGTCCACGGCCGGACCGCGCGCGCCCAGCGGCCATCCACCCGGCCACCGGTCAGCGCCCCGACGGCCAGCGCGAACGGCACCGCCAGCCCGGCGAACCCGGCGTACAGCATGGGCGGGTGGATCCCCATCGCCGGGTGGTCTCGGAGCAGTGGGTTCGGCCCCGGACCGTCGTCCGGCACAGCGTCCACCGCGTCGAACGGCGCCATCCCGAACTGGGTCAGCACCGCGAAGACGCCGACCAACCCGGTCAGCACGGCCATCGCCACGGCATGCGGCACCGCACCGGCCGACCGTCCCCACCGCCCCACGGCGACCGTGAACGTCGAGAGCACGAGCAGCCATAGGATCAGCGATCCGCCCGCGCCCGCCCAGAGTGCGGTCACCGCGTAGTAGACAGGGAGGTCGCTGCGGCCGGTCTCGGCCACGAACGCGACGCTCACATCGTTGCTCAGCAGCGCCCATTCCATCAGCAGCACCGCCGCCAATGCCGCCAGCCACGCCCCCGCGGTGCACCACCGCGCCGTGCGCCGGGCCACCGACCGTCGTGACACCCGCACCCACATGCCGGCGGCGACGACCCCGAAGAACCCGGCAGCCGTCAGCGCCGCCGTCCCCAGCGCTGGGGTCATGACTCGCTCTCGGCCGGACGGTACTCGTTCGAGTGCCGGAGCAGCACGGTGTCGGCGTGGAAGACGCCATCGCCCGCCAGCCGTCCTTCGACGACCGCCCCCTCACCCGGCTGGATCGAGGCCGGCAGCCGGCCCTCATACTCCACCGTCACGTCGACGGCACCGTCAGTGAGCAGCAACGACGACGCGTAGTCGGACCGGTCGACCGAGCCGTCCACCACCAGCCCGGACAACCGCATCCGTTCGTCGCCCGGTTCCACCCCCGCGATCTCGCTCGGCGTGCGGTAGTACACCGTACTCTCGTCGGCGAACCGAGCACCGAGCACGGCGAGGGCCACCACGACGACGCCGAGCACGGCGATCGCCGACGTCCGGCGGGTGCGCCGGCTCATGGCGCCTCGACGGCCGCCGCAGCGTGCAGGGCCGCATTGCGGCGCCGGATCACCCAGGCGGACACCAGCATGACCGCCGTCACGGCGGCCGCCAGGGCGACGGCCATCATGGTGTCGATCGGCGGGCTGGTGCTCGGTCCGAGGATGGTCGGCGGTTGGTGCAACGTCCGCCACCACAACACGGAGAAATGCACGATCGGGACCATCACGAATCCGCCGATGCCCGCGATCGCGGCCCAGCGCGCGCCCCGGTGAGCGTCGGAGGCGGCCTGCCGCAGCGACAACTGTCCGACGTAGACCAACAGCAGCCCGGCCGTGCTGACCAGCCGGGCATCCCACGTCCACCAGGTTCCCCACGTCACCTGCCCCCAGATCCCGCCGGTCACCAGGGTCAGCGCCGTGAGCACCACGCCCACCTCGGCGCACGCACGCGAGCCGAGATCCCAGCGGTGGTGCCTGGTGTGCAGGTAGGCGAGGCCGCAGAACAGCACGGCGGCGAAGCACAGGTAGGCGGTCCAGGCCACGGGCACGTGGATGTACATGAGCCGCTGCGCGTCGCCTTGCACCCGATCCTGCGGTGCCGCGAAGGCCAGTACGACAGCCAACGCGACCGCAGCGGCTGGGACGAGGGTCCACCGGTCGGGCCGATGCCGAGGGGCGAATCGGCGCCAAGAGTCACGCCGAGGGGCCAGTTCGCGTCGGGAATCGAACTCGTGCCCAGGATCGAACCCGCGCCCAGGATCGAGCCTGCGCCCAGGATCGAACCGAACCCGATGCCGGCCCCGGCGGTCAGGATGGGCGCGCTCCGTGGGTCGACGGTCTGTCGTCCGCAGGGCCATCGATCGGCACCTCCGTCAGCTCGAGAATTGCGACCGACCGGCGCCGGACCGTCCGGCCCCGGGCACCGCTGGGGCAGCCCCTACCCGTTGACCGGCAAAGCATGCACCGGCGCACAGGCGCGATGCGCGACGGCTTCTCTATGGGTTGTTTGTCTCCGCCACGACGGGGTACGTCCGGCGCAAGGGCCGGCCAGTGGTCCGGCTCTGTAACAGCGGACCCGAGGCGGCGAGGGAGGGCGCTGACGCGTGGTGGCGCGGCAGCACGGGAGGACACGCATCCAGCGACGGCCAGGTGGCGATGACGAGCCGCCTCGGCCGTCGTTCGTCCGGCTCGTCGTCACGGCAGCCTGTGCGCTCACCATCGCGGCCTGCGACTCCTCGGCACCGTCGACGCTGTCGCCGGCAGGTCCGGCGGCTCGCCAGATCACCGGGTTGTGGTGGCTGCTGTTCTGGATCTCGGCGGTCGTCTCCGTGGTCGTCTTCGTGCTGCTCGGCCGGGCCGTGCTGCGCGGACGGCGCGCCGGGGAGCGGGTGAACACGCGCTCCGGTAACCGCTTCGTCCTGATCATGGGCGTCGCCCTGCCGGTGCTCGTGCTTGCCGGCGTCTACGTCGTCGGATTGCGCGACATGCGCGCCCTGCAGCACGACGGCGAGCCAGCCGCCTACACCGTCGAGGTAGTCGGCCACAAGTGGTGGTGGGAGGTGCGTTATCCCGACGACGGCGCGGTCACCGCCAACGAGATCCACATCCCGGCGGGCGAGCCGGTCGATCTGGAGCTCACCACCGAGGACGTCAACCACAGCCTCTGGGTGCCGGAGCTGGCGCCGAAGGTGGATCTCATCGCCGGGCGTACCAACACGCTGCGGCTGGAGGCCGACGAACCCGGCGAATACCGCGGGCAGTGCGCCGAGTTCTGCGGCCTGCAGCACGCGAACATGGCGTTCATCGTCGTCGCGCATCCGCCCGAGGAGTTCCGCTCCTGGCTGGCCAACGAGAGCGAGCCGGCCCCGGAGCCCGACACCCAGCCGGCCGCGGAAGGGCTCGAGGTGCTCGAGAGCAGTTCCTGCGCGACCTGCCACACCGTGCGCGGCACCGAGGCGGGCGGCACGCTCGGGCCCGACCTGACCCACCTCGCCGGCCGTCGCTATCTCGGCGCCGGCGCGGTACCGAACAACCCCGGGCACCTTGCCGGATGGATCTCGGACGCGCAATCCATCAAACCCGGGAACGAGATGCCGCCGCAGCCACTTCCGTCCGAGGACCTGCAGGCGTTGCTCGCCTACCTGGAGACATTGGAGTGACGGTGAAGCCGGACACCACAACGGCCGCGAGCGCCCCGCGTGCGGCGGATGATGCCGTCGGCGAACGGCTGTCCGAGACCTGGCCGGAGGAACACGGACTGTGGGCCTGGTTCACCACGGTCGATCACAAGAAGATCGGCCGCCGCTATATGGTCACCGCCGCCGCGTACTTCGTCCTCGCCGGTGTCGCCGCGCTGGTGATGCGCACCCAGCTGGCCGGGCCGAACGGGGACGTCGTCGACCCGGAGCTGTTCGACCAGCTGTTCTCGCTGCACGGCACGGCGATGATCTTCCTGTTCGCCACGCCGATGCTGTTCGGGTTCGGGAACTTCCTGGTGCCGCTGATGCTGGGCACCCGGGACATGGCTTTTCCGCGGCTGAACGCGTTCGGGTACTGGGTGTTCGCGGCCGCCGGTATCCTCATGTTCGGCAGCCTGCTGTTCGAGGCGGCACCGAACGCCGGCTGGTTCGCCTACGTGCCGCTCTCCGGCTCGGACCATTCCCCCGGCTACAACCTCGACGTGTACACGCTGGGACTGCTCTTCCTCGGGGTATCGACGACGGCCGGCGCCATCAACTTCATCGTCACGGCGCTGAAGCTGCGGGCACCGGGGATGAGCCTGAACCGGGTGCCGGTGTTCGTGTGGGCGATCGTCGTCACCTCGTTCATGGTCATCTTCGCTCTACCGCCGCTGAACGTGGCGAACGCGATGTTGTTCCTGGATCGCCGGTTCGGCACCAACTTCTTCGATACCGCGGAAGGCGGCGACGCCGTCCTGTGGCAGCACCTGTTCTGGCTCTTCGGGCACCCGGACGTGTACATCATCGTGCTCCCAGCGCTCGGGATCGTCTCCGCGATCGTGCCGACGTTCTCCCGGCGCGCCATCGCCGCCTACCCGCTGATCGTGCTGGCGACGGTGGCGACGGGGATCATCAGCTTCGGCGTGTGGGTGCACCACATGTTCGCCGTCGGCCTCCCCGACCTCTCGCTCACCTTCTTCTCCGCCGCCAGCCTGATCATCACCGTCCCGGCCGGCATCCAGGTCTTCTGCTGGCTGGGCACCATGCTGATGGGTCGCCTGGTGCTCAACGTGGCGATGCTGTGGGTGCTCGGGTTCATCGTGCTGTTCGTGCTCGGCGGCGTCACCGGGGTGATGTTCGCCATCGTCCCGTTCGACCAGCAGACCACCGACTCCTACTTCGTGGTCGCGCATTTCCATTACGTGCTCTTCGGCGGAGCGGTGTTCCCGATCATCGCCGGGCTGTTCTACTGGTGGCCCAAGTTCACCGGACGGATGACCAGCCGCCGTGGTGGACTGTGGTCGTTCTGGCTCACGTTCGCCGGGTTCAACCTGGCGTTCTTCCCGATGCATATCTCCGGGCTGCTCGGCATGCCGCGGCGGATCTACGTCTATCCAGGTGACACCGGATGGACCGTGTGGAACCTGTTGTCCACGCTCGGCGCATATCTGCTGACCGTCGGGTTGCTCGTCACGCTCGGCACCCTCGTGCACAGCCTGCGCCGCGGTGAGCGGGCCACCGACGATCCGTGGGGCGGGGAGACGCTGGAGTGGGCCGCCACGTCGCCGCCGAAGGTGTACAACCTGCCGGTCATTCCCACGGCACACAGCCTCACGCCGATGTGGGACGAGCGCAGCCTCGCCTCGTTCACCGATGGGATCGCCGACGACGAACGTGTGCTGGCGCACCAGCACGCCGTGCTGCGTACCTCCGAACTGGACGGCCGGCTGGAACATCCGCCGCTGGAGATGCCCGAGGACTCCCCATTGCCGCTCGTGGTGGCGGCGTCGCTGTTCGCCGGCACACTCGCGCTGCTGCTCGGCTGGTACGAGGGCACGCTGGTGCTCCTCGTCGCCGTCGCGGCGCTCTGCTGGTGGCTGTGGCCGCACCGCTCGCCGATTCCGGAGGACGGCGCCGACGGAGGAGGTGGTCAAACGTGAATGCGGTGGACATGCGGAGCGTCAGCCGGGCCACCGAGCCGGAGGCGCTGGCCACCGAACGGCCACGGGGCCGCACTCCGGCGTGGTGGGGCATGGTGCTGCTGATCACCACCGAGGTGGTCCTGTTCGCTGTCCTGCTGGCGAGCTACTTCTTCGTGCAGTTCACTACCGAGGGGCCGTGGCCGCCCGGCGGGATCCGAACGCCCGAGCTGCGCCTGCCGCTGATCATGACCGTGCTTCTGCTGTCCAGCAGCGCCCCGATGGCGTGGGCGGACCGGGCCATCCGGCGCGGGTACCAGGGCCAGCTGGCCGCCGGGCTGGCGCTGGCCTTGCTGCTCGGCGCCGCCTTCCTGACCCTGCAGGGCATCGAGTACGACACCAAACTGGCCGAGTTCACCTGGACGTCGTACGCGTACGGCTCCCTGTTCTACGCCATCACCGGATTCCACGGTTTCCACGTGGCGGCCGGCCTGTTCATGATCGGATTCACGCTCGTGGGCACCCTGCGTGGACGGTACACCTACGAGCGGCACGAACGGGTCCGGCAGGTGGCCTTCTACTGGCACGCCATCGACGGGCTGTGGATCTTGATCCTTTCGTCGCTCTACCTGAGCCCGCACGTGTGAGGAGCCAGCGCATGCCTGCGCCTCGATCATCGCAGCGCCGGCTCCCGGCCGGCGCCCGCCGGCTCGGTGCCGGATTGATGTGGTTCGCCGTGCTGGGCGGCATCACCGCCTGGGCGATCCACCTCGTGCTGGCCTGGGGAACCGTCGAGCTCGCCTGCACGCGTGCCGAAACCGGCCCGGGTGGCGAGGTCACCGTCCTGGGCATGTCGCTGCGTGGGTTCGTCGCCGCGGTCGCGACGGCCATCCCGCTTGCAGTCGCGATCGCCTCACTGATCGCGTCGTGGCGGTTCCGATCGCGCCAGCTCGCCGGTGAGCATCGCGAGACGGCGGGCGACGAGCCGCGGCTGGATCGCGCGGTGCTCATGGTCCAGCTGGGCCTCGGCCTGAATGTCTTCTCCGTCCTGATGATCGCCTTCGGCGGTCTGGCCGTCCTGTGGTTCTCGCCATGCACATGACGGTCCTCGCCCACGCCACCACCGAGCAGCCCGCTTGGTGGAACACCGCGGCGACCGCCGGCGGCCTCGGCGCGTTCGTCGCCGCGTACGCGGGCGGACTGCGCGTACTCGGGCGGCGAGGACGCTCTGAGAAACTGGTCCCGGAGCACGCGTCGGAACAGGCCCCGGGTCAGGCCCCGAACCAGGTTTCGGATCCGGCCCCAGATCAGGCCGCGGAGCATGCGTCGGCGCTGTGGCGCGGCGTCGAACGCCACGGCCACCTGCGCGTACTCGCCTTCGCCGCCGCGCTCGCGGCACTCGCCGTCGCGCTGCTGTCGCCGCTGGAGACGGCGGCCGAGACCTACTTCTCCGCGCACATGGTCCAGCACATGCTGCTGATCGCGGTGGCGGCACCACTGCTGGCGGTGGGAGCGCCGGGACTGCCGCTGCTGCTGTCCCTGCCGCCCCGGCTGCGGCGCGCGGTGGGCGGCCGATTGGTCCGCTGGCGACGCCGTCCGCCCGGCCGCGCGTTCGCCCACGCGCTCGCCCACCCCGTGACCGCATGGTTCCTGCACATCGGCGTGCTGTGGGCCTGGCACATGCCGGCCGCATACGATGCCACGCTGCACTCCGAGGCGGTCCATGTCATCGAGCACCTGAGCTTCGTGCTGACCAGCTGGCTGCTCTGGTGGCATGTGGCGACCCCGGGTCGCGCACGTATGCGCGGACCGGTGGCCGCGATGTACCTGTTCACCGTCTTGCTACCGAGCGCGGCCCTGGGTGCGGTGCTGACGCTGGCACCCGCACCCCTGTATGCCGAACAAGCAGCGCGGACCGAGCACGCCGGTGCCGACGCCCTGGCCGACCAGCAGCTGGCGGGCCTGGTGATGTGGGTGCCCGCCGATGTGCTCTACCTGCTGGCGATCGTGGGGCTGGTCTTCGCCTGGGTTTCCGGCCACCGGACTGCTACCCCGTTGACGGCGACCCCGCCGGAGGTGATCCACGATGCTTCGCCATAGCGACCGCAGCCGGACCGGAGGGCTTGGCCGGCTACGAGCGGATGGCCGGCTAGGAGCGGAAGGCCGGCTAGGAGCGGAAGGCCGGCTAGGAGCGGAAGGCCGGCTAGGAGCGGAAGGCCGGCTAGGAGCGGATAGCCGGTTACGAGCGCGTGGCCGGCTAGGAGCGCGTGTCCCGTTCGCCGCACCGCTGGCGCTGTGCGCCGCGGCCGCGCTCGCCCTCGGCGGCTGTGCGGACGACGACACCGAGTCGCCCGCTCGGGTGCCCGGCGGCGATCCGGACCGTGGCCGGGAGCTCGCGGCGGAGTACGGATGTGCATCGTGTCACGTCATTCCTGGTGTCGACGGTGCCGACGGCACGGTCGGCCCGCCGCTGACCGACTTCGGCTTGCGCAGTTACGTCGCGGGCGTGTTGCCGAACAGCGGAGAGAACCTGCAGCGCTGGATCCGCGACCCGCAAGACGTCATCCCCGGGAACGCGATGCCGGACATGGGCGTGACCGCCGAGGACGCGCGTGACCTTGCCGCCTACCTGCTGACGTTGAGATGAGCACCATGGACCGACCGCAATCGGGCAGCCGGCACCGGCTCCGACGCGCCGCCGTGGCGGTGCTGGCCCTGGCGACCGCGGGGCTGCTCGGCTTCGGCGTGCCGGGCACCGGGTCGGCCGGCCACGGCAACGTATCCGACCACGGGATCGCCGGCGACGACGGCATCGCCGGCGAGGCCGCAACGCCCGGGCCCGTCACCACAGACGACCCGGCCCTGGACGACAGCGAAGCCGTGCGCCGCGGCCGCGAGCTCTACGGGCAGAGCTGTGCATCCTGTCACGGCCAACAAGGGGAAGGCACCCACCGCGGGCCGTCGCTGGAAGGCGTGGGCGCGGCGAGCGCCGACTTCTACCTCTCCACCGGCCGGATGCCGATCGACCACCCGGACGAGGATCCCCGGCGTCGCGAACCGGCGCTGAACGAGGACGAGATCCACGCGCTGGTCAGCTACGTAGCCTCACTCGGTGATGGCCCACCGATCCCGACCGTCGAGGAAGGCGACGCGTCGCAGGGACGCCACCTGTACCTCGGCAGTTGTGCATCCTGTCACTCGCCCTCCACCACCGGCGGCGCGATGCCGCACGGCGAGGTCTCCCCCTCGCTCGTCCCGAGCGCCCCGACCCAGATCGCGGAGGCGATCCGGCTGGGCCCCGGGACGATGCCGCCGTTCTCCGAACACGCGTTGAGCGACGAGGAGATGAACGACCTGATCGCCTATGTGATCGCGCTGCGCGAGCCCCGGGACCATGGTGGCAACCCGCTCGGCACGTACGGCCCTGCGGTCGAAGGGCTGGTCGGCTGGGTGGTCGGGCTGGGGCTGCTGCTCGTCGTCGCCCGGATGCTGGGGAAGCGAGCGCCATGACCGGAAGCCGCGACCGCCAGGGATACGGCGCCATCACCGCCGCGTTCGGCATCACCGCACTGGCTGGCGCGGGGTTCGCCGTCGTCTACGCGCTCGATGCAGGCGTGCGGCTGCAGGGACTCACCCTGCTGGTGGCCTTCGGCAGCCTTGCGATCGGGTTCGGCCTCTGGTCCCGCCGGCACATGCCGGAAGGGATGTTCGTGGAGGAACACCCGGTGACGGTGTCCTCTCCGGACGAACGTCGCGCGTTGTACTCCGCCGTCGACCGCGCGCACGCGCCGCTGATCACCACGCCGTGGCCCCGGCGCATGCTCTTGACCGGGCTCGGCACCCTGGGTGCCGCGCTGCTCTTCCCTATCCGGTCGATGTTCACCGGGCCAGAGCCGAACAGCTCGCTCAGTTCGACCCCCTGGCGCGCCGGAGCCCTCGTGGTGCGCGAGGACGGCAGCCCGGTCCGCCCCGGGGACCTCGATGTCGACTCGATGCTGACGGTGTACCCGGAGGGCTACACCCATGCCGGCGACACCGCTGTCGCACTGGTGCGGTTGCGCCCGGAGCAGCTCGCCCTGGATGCCGCCGCACTCGCCGGGACCGTGAACGGCGTGGTGGCGTACTCCAAGCTGTGCACGCACGCCGGCTGCCCGGTCGGGCAGTTCGTCCCGACCACCGCACAGCTGATGTGCCCGTGCCACCAGTCCCTGTTCGACGTGCCGGACGGCGCCGTTCCGGTGGCCGGCCCGGCCGCGCGTCCGCTTCCCCAGCTTCCGATCGGCGTCGACGACGCGGGGATGCTCATCGCTCTGGACGGGTTCTCCGAGCCGGTGGGCCCGGGCTACTGGACGACGACATGATCGGCCGTCGCGTCGTACGGTTCGCCGACGAGCGACTACGTCTCGCGCAGATCGTCCGCAAGGGGATGGCCAAGGTCTTCCCAGACCACTGGTCGTTCATGCTCGGCGAGATCGCGCTCTACAGCTTCCTGGTCCTCGTCCTCACCGGCGTGTATCTGTCGCTCTTCTTCGAGCCCAGCACCGGCGAGCGGCTGTACACCGGAAGCTTCGAACCGCTCAACGGGGAGATGCTATCCGCGGCCTTCGCCTCCACAGTGGAGCTGAGCTGGGATGTACGCGGCGGGTTGCTGATGCGGCAGGCGCACCATTGGGCCGCGCTGATCTTCGTCGCCGCCATCGTCGCCCATCTGTCCCGTATCTTCTTCACCGGCGCGTTCCGCAAGCCGCGCGACATCAACTGGGTGGTCGGCACCACCTTGCTCCTGCTCGCCGTCTTCAACGGTTTCGCCGGTTACTCGCTTCCGGACGACTTGCTGTCCGGGAGCGGGCTACGTATTGCTTCGGCGATCGTGCTGTCCGTACCGGTGATCGGTAGCTGGATGCAGTTCGTCCTCTTCGGCGGCGAGTTCCCCGGCAACGACGTCATCGAGCGGCTCTACGCTGCACATATCCTGCTGGTGCCCGGGGCGATCGCGCTGCTGATCGGCGTCCACCTGACGATCCTCATCCGGCAGAAACACAGCCAGTTCCGCGGCCCCGGCCGCGGTGAGCGCAACGTCGTGGGATCGCGGATGTGGCCGGATTACGCCTTCCGATCCATCGCGCTGCTGTGCGCGGTGGCGGCCGTCGTCTTCGGGCTGGGAGGGTTCGCCCAGATCAATCCGGTGTGGTTGTGGGGACCGTTCGAACCCAGCCACGTGACGACGCCGGCCCAGCCGGACTGGTACGTCGGCTGGGTGGAAGGAGCGCTCCGGCTGTTCCCACCGGTGGAGTTCACCGTCTTCGGGCATCTGGTGCCGGCGCCGTTCATTCCAGGTGTGCTGATTCCGGCTGTGACCTTCCTGGTGATCTATTGCTGGCCCTGGCTGGAGCGACGGTTCACCAAGGACGCCGTCCATCACCATCAGCTCGACCGGCCGCGTGAGCACCCGTTCCGCATCGCCGTCGGTGTCTGGGCGCTGTGGTTCTACGGTCTGCTCCTGATCGCCGCCGCCGACGACATTATCGCCGCGGAACTGCGGATACCTGTCTTCGACCTCGTCCGGCTACTGCAGGTGGCGGTGCTGATCCTTCCGCTGCTGGCCGCCTTCATCGCGTACGTGCTCGCCCGCGCATTGCGCGCACATCCGGAACACAGGCTCACCACTATGCGCTGGCAACACCTCGGCGCCGGGCTGCCCCGGCGACGTCGCCGACACGCGTCGGCGTCCGTACGCAGGAGCACCGAATGACCGATCAGGAGGACCGCGTTTACCTGTGGCGACAGCCGGACGGATACTGGCGGTGGCAATACGCCCTATCCGGCCAGGATGGCGTAGGTGACACCCGGCTGCTCAGCCACACCGCGTTCGCCAGCCGTGAGGAGGCGCGGGCAGCTGCGGGTACCGCCTACCCGGACGTGTCGATCGACGATCTCACGGCACGGCGGCGGCGCCGGTGGCTGACGTTCGGCTGCATGCTGAGTGCATTGGGGGCATTGGGGGCGCTGGCGGTGGTGGCCGTCGCGGCCCGGCGCCACCACCACTCTGCACAACCGACGGCCGCGCGGCAGCGCGGCAGTACGGCAGTACGGCAGTACGGAGTCCGCTGCGCTCGAATGACCGCGCACAACCTCGGGTAATCGCACGGCATGCGAATCATGGTGACGGGATGGTTCTCGTTCGAGCACGGTGAGGCGACCGCTGGTGACCTGGCGGCAGCGGAATGGGTACACGAGTGGCTGGATAGGGCCGACGTCGCACACGACATCGCCTACTCGTCGGCGTTCAACCCGGAGATACACCTTGACGCTGTCGATCCGGGTGATTACAGCCACGTCGTCTTCGTCTGTGGCCCGGCAGCGGGTCGGCAGATCGAGGACCTGCTGACGCGGTTCAGCCATTGCGCCAAGATCGCGGTGGGGGTCTCGGTCGTCGACGGTACGGCCGAGGCGTTCGACACCGTCCTCCCCCGTGACGACGACGAGACCGTGACTCCTGATCTCGCCCTCGGCGCCCCGGAACGTCACCTTCCGCCAGTGGTGGCATTGGTGCGCGCACACGCCCAGCCCGAGTACCCGACGGCGCGGCCCGATGACGTCCACAACCGGATCGAGGGCTTGCTCGCCCAGCGAGACGTGGCGGTCGTTCCGCTGGATACGCGCGTCGACCCAAGAGAGCTCGTCAACCGCGACACCACTCACGTCGAAGCCGTTCTGGCCCGGGCAGACGCCGTGGTGACTACCCGGTTGCACGGGCTCGTCCTGGCGCTGCGCCACGGCGTGCCGGCCGTGGCCATCGATCCCGTCTCCGGCGGTGGCAAGGTGATCCGACAGGTATCCGTGCTGGACTGGCCGCTGGCATCGACGGTCGATCAGCTCACCGACGAGGAGTTCCACAGGTTGCTCGACGAATGCCTCAGACCATCATCCAGAGCCGCCGCCGACCGGTCCGCGAAACGTGGCCGCAGCGGTCTGGAAGGCCTCGGTGAAGATCTGCTCGCCGTGCTGAATCAGGCCGCGATGTAAGGCGACGCCGGCAACACAGGCTTCTCCAGCGGTGTAGCAGCCTGCGGCGCACCCCGAATCGACGGTGACTCAGCCGTGGCTACCCGGTCTCCGCTACCGGTCTGCCGTCAGAAGGGCGGGATTTCGTCGTCTTCGGGACGGACGCTGAGTCGTTGTTCGCTGGGACTTGTCGTCGTGTTCTCCTCTGCGGTGCCACACCTCATGTCATCGGGTCCTGTGCTGTTGCCGGGCTCCGTCGTCTCTCCCGTGTGATCGCCGCTGTGGGTGTGGCGATCACGCTGGTCCGCGGCCGCGGAGGTGGTGGCGTGGCGGATGCGGCGTAGTTTCTCGGCCACACGCGCCTTACTGCCGTGCCCGCCGTCGCCGGCATCGTCACTGTCGTCGTTGGTGTGGTGGTCGTTCCTGGTGGTTGCGGGGTGGGGGTTGGGCAGGGTGGGGATGATCGCTGGGGCGCGGTTGGTGTAGCGGTGTCCGAGCGGGCTGTGCCAGATGGTGGTGCCGGTGTCGGGGCGGTGGGCTTTCCAGCCGCCGTCGTGGCGTAGGCGGTGGTCGTGGCGGCATAGGCAGGCCAGGTTGCCCGCGACGGTGAGCCCGCCGAGGCAGAATTCGTGTTCGTGGTCTTGGTCGGTGCGTACGGCGGGCATGCGACACGTCGGGTGTGTGCAGCAGCGGTCCCGGATCTGGATGTGCCGGCGCAGCCCCGCCCCGGCGCGACGCCGACGCACGCCCGCGTCCGCGTCGTCATCCGAGCCTGTCCCCGCGCCGGACCCGGAGCGTGAACCCGCCCCCGCGCCGGAGCCCATCTCGGTGCCGGTGCCGGTGGTGGTCTCGCCGGCGGTGGCGGTGGTGTGTTGGTGGGCGAGGTCGGTGATGACCGCCGCCCAGTCGGTGATGGCCGCGGCCCAGCGGGCACACTCCTGCACCGGTATCTGGGCGTGGGCAGGCTCGTCCGCCACCCGGGCGTCCGCGTCCACGTTCGCGTCCGTGTGGACGAGGGTGGCCAGGCGGGCCAGCATCGAGATGGTGACATGCAGCTCGAGGATCCCGCCACGGCGGGCATCCCGACGCACCACTTGCCCATCCGGTGAGCGGGGCCGGGCAGTGGTGATCCCGGTCTGGATCAACTGCCCGTCGTCGTTGCAGATGGCGAACCGCCACTGCGCGGAGTGCATTCGTGCGGCGATCTGGCGGGCCACGGCGGCGGGAACGAAGTCCCAGGCGGGTATCTCACCGGGGTGCTCGTCCACACCGAGCAGGCTCGCCAACCCGATACGCAACTCCGGCACCGACCAACCACCCACACCAGGGCGCGACGATGACGCACCCGCAGCACCAGCCGCATCAGCCGAGGCTGTGTTGTCGCCGGCAGGGCCAGTCGTGCCCGCGTCATCGTGAGGACCGGACATGTTCGTGCTGGTCGGAGGAGTGCTGGAGGGGCCACCCTTGTCGCCGCGCTGGCCGGAGTCACGGCTCGCCGGGCCGCCGCCAGAGCCAGGGCCACCGTCGCCGGCGCCGTCGTCACCGGAGCCATCGTCACCGGAGCCGTCGTCACCGGGGCTGTCGTCGTCGGGAGCGTCAGGCCCGCTACCGCCACCCGGAGCGTCGGAACCGCCGGAGCGGTCACCAGGACCGCCGTCGTCGTCGGAACCGCCCGAACCGTCAGGGTCGCTACCGTCGTCGGAACCGCCCGAACCGTCAGGGTCGCTGCCGTCGCCCTGGTCGTCGGAACCACCAGGACCGTCGCCGCCGTCGTCGTCGCCGTCGGGGTCGCTGCCGTTGCCCTGGTCGTCGGAACCACCGGGGCTGTCGTCGGGACCGTCATTATCGTCGGGGTCGTCACCGTGGCTGTGGTCGTCGTCGGTGCCGTTGTCGGGGTCGTTGCTGGGGCAGTCGTTGCCGTTGCTGGTGGCGGTGCCATCGCCGCTGGGACGGCCGGTTCCGCCGCTGGTGTTGGTGGTGGTGTCGTCGGTGAAGGGGTGGTTGAGGATGTGGGTGATGATCTGGTCTTCGTCGAGATCTTCCAGACTCCCGTCGAGCATGCCCAGGAACAGATCGACCCGGATGTGGTCGATCTTGCGGGTATCACCGGCCTTCTTACACGCCCGCGCCAACACATCGATACGCTCACACGCAGCAGCGGCACGATCGATGGGCAGATCGTAACCGGCCACGTTCGCGCTGCCGTCAGGGTTACGCGAACCCACCACCCGCCGACCCCGGATCGCTTTGCGGTACTTCTTCTCCGCGAACTCCGGATCGATCGCGATCGCGGCTTTCTTGATCGCATCGATCAACTCCGCCACCGTCAACCCCGGCGCATCCGGGAGCAGGAAGGCGCAGATGTAACCGGCCTGATCATCATCGAGGCCGTCGGTCCAAGACACGAACGCCTGCGCGCGGGGCTCGTCCAACACCCCGGCCAGCATCGCCTGACCCAGCATCGGCAGCCGATGATGGATGTCGTAGGCGAAACCGAACACCCGCCCGGCGCGTGAACGCGACCACACCAACGCCGCGCGGGCCTCCTCCGGGGCAAACTCCCCCGGCACCTGTACCCGCTGCAGCGTGTCCGCCGAACCGGGTACCCGCATCCCGGTCTCCAGCAGACACAACAAGAACAACGCCCGATCCCGGGTGGCCTGCCGGTAGGCCGCCTTCATCACCTCGACCGTGTCACGACCGGACACTCCCGCGATCGGGATGTCCTCCAACATCGCCACCAACTCCGCACCCGCCGGCACCGCATCCAGGCCCTGCGGAACCGGCCACGGCCCACCACCACCACCGCCAGAGTCCTCGCCGCCACCGCCGACGCCGTGGCTAGCGTGGCCGGGCTGGTCGGCGCGGCGGCGGGACGCGGCATCACCACCACGCCGCACCGGCACGTCGCGGTCGTTATCGCGGTGCTGACCGTCGCTGAGGCCCTCGTCATCGGTGTGGGGACGCTCGTCGGCGCCGTCATCGTCGTTGCGGCGCTCCCCGCCGTCGCCATTACTACGGCGGGGCTCGCCGTCGCCGTCGCGGCGCTGACTGTCGCCGCGGCGCGTGTCGTGGTGGGCACGCTCGTCGCCGCTACCGCGGGGCACGGCGTCGTCGTCGCTGGGATGGGGTTGAACGGACATGGCGGCCGGCCTCCAAAAGGCACAACGGTCAACGGACCGGGCCGGCCGCACCCGCCGAACCCACACCAACCACCACAGAACTCAAACACACCGAGCGGAAATCAGAAACAGCACCGCTCCAACACTGATAAACACACTCTATATCGAACACACATACGAACGCAAGGCGGATCGCTGATGTCACCGGTCCCCGCGGACTGCGATCGTCCGCGCCGCCCAGACCAGAGGCATTTCAACCATCTTCAGGCATCCCGGCCAGCCCGTCCCCCTCCCGTGGCGTCCACCATCCACAGGCGGTTTTCCGATCGTGCAGCGGGGTAGTCCATCGGACATCGGCGATCGTCTGTCGCCATTCATCCATCTCAACACTGTCTGGGAGGCACGATGCCGCAGAACGGAAAGACTGTCATCGATCTCATCAGTCGCGACGCTTGACGGGTAATGACGCACCATGGCACTTCGACCTCATGGCATCCCGCCCGCGAATCTGTCCGACGACGATCTGCGGCGCGAGATCGCACATCTGCACCAGACCCGGCACGATACGTTGCTCGGCGGCACCGAGTCCGCGCTACACGCGCACACCGAGCGCATGTTGGCGCTCGAGGCCGAGTTTCTACGGCGGTTCCCTAAGGAGAGCGCGCCCGATCCGGAACGCACCCGGGCAGGAAAGCGGCAGCACAGCTGATGCGTAGCAAGAAGCTGGGCGTGAGCACTCCACAGACATACGCGGTGGTGCTCGACACAGGCGAGCCCGTGCTGGACAAACTGCGCGAGTTCGCCTCGGCTGAGGGCATCAGCACGTCACATTTCACCGCCATCGGGGCCTTCGAGTCGGTCACCCTCGGCTACTTCGACCTGGATCAGACCCGCTACCTGGAGATCCCGGTCGAGGAACAAGTCGAGGTGCTGACGATGGCCGGCGACATGGTGGGCTCCGGGGAGGACCGACGGATCCACGCACACGTGGTGGTCGGCCGACGAGACGGGACCACGCGCGGCGGACACCTGTTGCACGCCGTCACCCGTCCGACGCTCGAGGTGATGGTCACCGAGTCTCCCGCCGAACTCGCCCGCCGCTACGACGAGACCACGGGGCTGACGCTCATCGACCCCGGCTGAACGCGCGCGCCGCCAGCACCGCCGTGCCGAACGCCGCCTCCGGCGATCGCAGCACGGTGAGCCCGCCCCGCTCCCTGCTACGGCGGTTGATCCGGTAGCCATCGGGTACCTCCTCGAGGTGCCCCGGTAAGCGAGGAGGAAACATGGCCAAGACCATCGGCGATTACGTCTTGCAACGACTTCGTGAATGGGACGTCGACCACGTGTTCGGCTACCCCGGTGACGGTATCAACGGCATCCTCGCGGCGTTCGGACGGGCCGATAACGAGCCACGGTTCGTTCAGTCCAGGCACGAGGAGATGTCGGCCTTCCAGGCGGTCGGTTACGCCAAGTTCAGCGGCAAAGTGGGCGTCTGCATGGCCACCTCCGGTCCGGGAGCGATCCACCTGCTCAACGGCCTCTACGACGCCAAGCTGGACCATGTCCCCGTCGTCGCCATCGTCGGCCAGACCGCGCGCAGCGCGATGGGCGGGCACTACCAGCAGGAGGTCGACCTGCAGTCGCTGTTCAAGGATGTCGCGTCCGACTACATCGTCGAGGTGAACGTCTCCACGCAACTTCCGAACGCGCTGGACCGAGCGATCCGAACCGCCGAGGCCCGGCGGTCCCCTACCGCGGTGATCATCCCGTCGGACCTGCAAGAGCAGGAGTATGAGCCGCCCGAGCACGAGTTCAAGCAGGTGCCGTCCAGCCCGCCGAGCGTCTCGCATTCGGTGGTGATCCCACCCGACGACGAGATCGCCGCGGCCGCCGAGGTCCTCAACGCCGGCGAGAAGGTGGCCATCCTCATCGGCCAGGGCGCTCGCAACGCCGCCGAGGAGGTACGTCAGGTGGCCGAAGCGACGGGCGCCGGCGTGGCGAAGGCATTGCTCGGCAAGGACGTGCTGCCGGACGACCTCTCATACGTGACCGGGGCGATCGGACTGCTCGGCACCCGCCCGAGCTACGAGATGATGCGCGACTGCGACACGCTGCTGATCGTCGGTTCCAACCTGCCGTACGCGCAGTTCCTCCCCGAGTTCGGCCAGGCCCGCGCCGTCCAGATCGACCTCGACGGCACCTTGATCGGGATGCGCTACCCCACCGAGGTGAACCTCGTGGGTGAGGCCAAGGCGACGCTGCGCGCGATGCTGTCGCAGCTGGAGCCGAAGGCGGACCGGAGCTGGCGCGAGACGATCGAGAGCAACGTCGCCTCCTGGTGGGAGACGATGGAGCAGCAAGCGATGGTCGAGGCACACCTGGTCAACCCGATCCGGGTGGTGCACGAGCTCTCGGCGCGGATCCCCGACGACGCGATCGTCACCGCGGACTCGGGTTCCTCCACCAACTGGTACGCGCGCAACCTGAAGTTCCGCGGCCGGATGCGCGGGTCGCTCTCCGGCACTCTCGCCACCATGGGTCCTGGCGTCCCGTACGCGATCGGCGCCAAGTTCGCCCATCCGGAGCGGCCGGTCATCGCGCTCGAGGGTGACGGCTCGATGCAGATGAACGGCATGGCCGAGCTGCTCACCATCGCCAGGTACCAGGATCTCTGGGAGGACCGGCGGCTCGTCGTCTGTGTCTTCCACAACAACGATCTCAACCAGGTCACCTGGGAGCTGCGGGCCATGGGCGGCGCGCCGAAGTTCGAGGAGTCGCAGACCATCCCGGACTTCTCCTATGCCGAGATGGCGCGGATGGCCGGCCTGGAAGGGATCAGGGTCGAGTCTCCGGACGAGCTCGGCGCGGCATGGGATCGCGCGTTGGCGGCCGACCGTCCTGTGGTGCTGGACGTCGTCTGCGACCCGGAGATCCCGCCGATCCCGCCGCATGCCACGTTCGACCAGATCAAATCCACTACTGAGGCGCTGTTGAAGGGAGATCCGAACGCCTGGCGGATCATGGTGCAGGGGGCGAAGACCAAGCTCCAGGAAGCCATGCCCGGCCGCTGAGATGCCCGACCCGGCCATCGACGGGCTCGACGCCACGGTGCTGCTGATACCGACGCCGGTGCCGGAGGCCGACGGAACCCTGGAATGGGACAGCACCACCGTGATCATGGTGCACGTGCGGGCAGGCGACGTGACCGGGCTCGGGTACACCTACGCGGACCGTGCATGCGTGCCGATCATCCACGGCTCGCTGGCCGACGTGGTGCTGGGACGGCCGCTGCTGGACGTGCCGGGCTGTTGGCTGGCCATGCAGCACCGGATCCGCAACGACGGCCGGCCGGGACTGGTCTCCTGCGCGATGTCCGCCGTGGACATCGCGCTGTGGGACGCTGCCGCGAAGACCGTCGGGGTCCCGGTCAGCCGGTTGCTCGGCCGCGTCCACAACCGGGTACCGGTGTATGCGAGCGGAGGCTTCACCACCTACGACGACGCCCGGCTCACCGAGGAACTGGAGCAGTGGGTGCACGAGCGGGCGGTTCCGAGGTTCAAGCTCAAGATCGCCGAAGCCTGGGGCGGCAACGTCGCTCGTGACCTGACCCGGGTGGCTCTTGCCCGCCGGGTGGCCGGACCGGACGCCGAGCTCTACGTCGACGCGAACGGCGGCTATACCGTCGGCCAAGCCGTCCGTGTCGGCCAGCGGTTGGCTGAGCACGGCGTCACGTGGTTCGAGGAGCCTGTCTCCAGCGATGACCTGGACGGGCTGCGGCGCGTCCGGGGGGCGGTGGCGGCCGACGTCACGGCCGGCGAGTACGGCTATCACCTGCAGTACTTCACCCGGATGATCGACGCGCGTGCGTTGGACTGTGTGCAGGTAGACGTGACCCGGTGCGGCGGCTACACCGAGTGGCTGCGGATCGCGGCTCTTGCCGCTGCACACGGCCTGGAGATCTCCGCGCACTCCGCCCCCAACGTCTCCGCACACGCCGCCGTCGCCACACAGAACTTCCGGCACATCGAGTGGTTCTCCGATCATCACCGGATCGAGTCGATGCTGTTCGAAGAGGTGTTGGATCCGCGCGGCGGGAGTGTGCGACCTTCCAGGTCGGAGCCCGGGCACGGCCTGGCCCTGAACCGGCGCATCCACGACCAGTACTGGGTGGGATGACATCGTGAGGCGACGTGGTGGAGCGACGTGGTGCGCTGACGTGAGGCACTGACGTGGAGCGACGTGGTGCGCTGACGTGGTGTGCTGACGTGAGGCACTGACGTGGAGCGACGTGGTGCGCTGACGTGGTGTGCTGAGGAGAGCATGCGGTGAGGCGGCGACGTACGGCGGGCGAATCTCGTCCGCTGCACGGGGTACTCGGTGGAACATGGCTGAGATCCGCGAACGCGCCTCGGCGGCGCTGCGACGGAGGTTGTCCGGGGATGCGCGCCGGCCGAAGACCGTGGTGGTGACCGGGGCCAGCGCCGGGATCGGCCGGGCCGCCGCCATCCTGTTCGGTTCCCGAGGCGACCGGGTGGGTCTGCTGGCACGCGGCGCGGAAGGCCTGAGCAACGCCGCGGACGAGGTCACACGGGCAGGCGGCAGCGCCATGCCGGTCGAGGCCGACGTGGCCGACTACGATCAGGTGGAACTCGCCGCACAGCGCGTCGAGTCGGCGCTGGGCCCGATCGACATCTGGGTCAACAATGCGTTCACGACCATCTTCGCGCCGTTCACCGAGATCGAGCCGGCCGAGTACCGGCGCGTCACCGATGTCACGTATCACGGGTTCGTGCACGGCACCCGCGCCGCGCTGGATCGGATGCTCCCCCGCGATCACGGCACCATCGTCCAGGTCGGTTCCGCTCTCGCCTACCGAGGCATCCCCCTGCAGACGGCATACTGCGGAGCGAAGCACGCCATTCAGGGTTTCACCGAGGCGCTGCGCAGCGAGCTTCTGCACGACGGCAGCGACGTGCACATCACCATGGTGCAGCTGCCGGCCGTCAACACACCGCAGTTCGAGTGGGCCTTGTCCCGGCTGGACCGACAGCCGCAACCCGTGCCGCCGATCTTCCAGCCCAGCGTCGCCGCTCGGGCCATTCTGTACGCGGCCGATCATCCGCGACGGCGTGAGTACGACGCGTCGTTCAACGCCGCCGCCACGATCGCCGCCAACAAGCTCGCTCCAGGTCTGCTCGACCGGTATCTGGCGCGCACCGGGTTCGGCGCGCAGCAGACCGACACTCCGGTGCGCGCGCCCCGGCCGGGGAACCTCTGGAAACCCGCCGACGGCGTCGGCGGTACCGATTACGGGGTGCATGGGCCGTTCTCCGCGGACGCCCGCGGAAGGAGCACCCGGATGTGGCTGTCCCGGCACCGAGCTGCCCTGACCGGCCTGGCGGCCACGGCCTTGGCAGCCGCCGGCGCCGCGGCGGCCACCCGGTCGGTGATGCGCCGCTAGCGACGACAGCCACGACGGCCACGGCAGCCGGCAGACGCGACGGCGACGACGATGGCGACGACGGCACGGCGACAGACGTGGCCGGACGAGAGGAGGGTTCGTGCAGACCGTGTGGCTGTTGGTGCTGGCCGGCACCGTTGTGCTGGCTCTCTACGGAACGTCGCTGGCGCTGCGGGCGGCCCGCCGTCCGCTGCATGCCCTGCCGTATGAGTCCGGCGCCGTTCCCCAGCAGCATGCACTGTCCCGGTACCACGCACGCTGGTACGCGGTGACCGTCGTGTTCCTCGCCTTCGACATGGAGATGGTCTTCATGTATCCGTGGGCGGTCATCGTGGCCGAGAAGGGTGGCTCCGCCGTCGTCGAGATGTTCGGGTTTCTGGCGGTGCTGATGGTCGGGGTGGTCTACGCGTGGCGTGAGGGTGCCCTGCGATGGAGCTGAGGGGTCGGCTCGACCACCTGGCCCGGCGCGTCGTCGGCTGGGCGTTCGCACGGCCGACGGTCCTCGTCGCCGACTCCCCCGGGACCACCGTGTTGCGCTGGCAGCTGGAGGCGGAGCTCGACCGGCGTCGATGGCCGATCGCCCGCTCTCCTGCCGACGCCGACCTCCTGCTGGTGCTCGGTGAGCCGGGGCCGAATCTGCAGGCCGCCTTGGATGTGGTGTGGTCGCAGGTGCCGGCGCCGCGGCAGCGATGGGACATCCAGCCTGGTGCAGACATCAGTACGGCGCTCGACCGCTCGCACGCCGCGCTTCTCGACATGGCGCGGCAGCCGGAGCCCCGCACCGACGACCCCGGTGAGTTCCTGCCACAGAACCGTTCCCACGACGAGCACCACCACGACGACGATCATGACGACGGCGGCAACGACGGCGATCACGACGACGGTGGCGACGGCCACCATCACGATCAGCAGGGCCATGAACACGGCGGACACGACGCGGCGGGCCTGCCGATGGCCGGCACCGCGCCGGATCGAGACGGGCTCGAGCTGGACTCGCTGCACGTGCGCCTCGGACCTGTCCTGCCGTCTTGGCCGACCGGTCTGGTGATCGAGGGGCGCATGCAGGGCGACGTGCTCACCGGCGTGCACGCATCGTGGATCGATCGGCCCGCTCCGCGCAGACCGGGAGACCCGGGCGACCCTGACGATCCGGGAGGCTTGAGCGGCTTGCGCGACGCGGGCGGCGCGAGCGGCTTGCGCGACGCGGGCGGCGCGAGCGGCTTGAGCGACCCGGCCGGCGTGAGCGGCTTGAGCGACCCAGGCGGCGTGAGCGGCTTGGGTGCCTGGAGCGACCTAAGCGCGGAGGACGTGACGCTGCTGGACTGGCTGGACCGACTGGCCCGGTTCCTCGACGTCGCAGGCTGGCCCGCCGCCGCCACACGGACCCGGCGCGTCCGTCATGACGTGCTCCGTGGCGGCACCGTCAACGACGCACGTGCAGACGGCTCCGCTCGGCGTACTGTCCGCCGGATCCGGCGTTCCGCCACGTTGCGGTGGTCCGTCGGCGGCATCGACGCTGTGCTGGACCGGGTGCACCAGTGGTGCGACCACGTCCTGGACGGTGTCGCGAACTCTCGCGGCACGACTGGCTCTGAAGGCGACGCGGCGGGCCCTCCCGGCGGCGCGGCAGGTTCCCCGCGCACGTGGACCGACGTCGAAGCACTCGTCGACGGGCAAGACCTGGCGGCGATCCGACTGATCGTGGCCAGCCTCGAGATCGACACCGACGGCGGGTCCGGCGCATCGACCCAGCCGACACCATCCACCGCCGGCCAGACACAGATGGGCGGGGCAGATGAGTGAGGCATATGGGTGAGGCAGCGCTCGTCCTGCTCGTCGGGCTCGGCCTCGGCGCTGTGTTCGCCGCCACCGACCACGCGGTGCTCACAGCGGACGCGCACGGGATCGGTGTCCCCATCCGGCGTGCCACGCGCCTGCTACTCACCCAGCGCCGCACCACTCTGGCACCGGATCGGCTGCTGTGGCGCATCGGCTGCGTAGCAGTGCCGCTGCTGGCGTTCGGTTCGCTCGCGGTCGTGCCGATCACCGGGTCCAGCCTGCTCTCCACCACCGCGGATCTGGTCTGGTTCAACACGATGGAGGTGCTGCTCTGGGGCGCCGTGTGGCTGGCCGGCTGGGGCCCGAACGCCGTGCATGCGCTCACCGGCGGCTATCGGTTCCTCGCCCAGGGCCTGGCCTACGAACTGCCGCTGATGTTCGCCATCATCACCGCCGGTCTCGGCGCCGGCTCGCTGAATGCCGAATCCGTGGTCGCGGCGCAGGACGGCATGTGGTTCGTCGTCACCATGCCGGTGGCGTTCGCCGCGTTCCTGCTGGGTGCCGCCGGGTTCGCGTTCTGGGGCCCGCTCTCCGCGCCGGCCGGCGCCGACATCGCCGGCGGGGTGATGTCGGAACTGTCCGGCGTGGACCGGCTGTCGGTGGAGGCCGGCCGGGCCGTGTTCCTGGGTTCGGCGGCGGCCATGGCGGCGACGCTGTTCCTCGGTGGCGGACACGGGCCCTGGCTACCCGGCACGGCATGGCTGCTCATCAAGACACTGCTGGTGATCGGCGCGATGATACTGGCCGGCCGGCGGATGCCGGTGGTGCGGCCCGAGAGGTTCATGGACGTGGCCTGGATCGTGCTGATACCGGCGACGCTGGTGCAGGCGCTGGCGGTGGCTCTACTCGTTATCTCCGGGTACTACGGCTGACACGGGAGGAGGCCCGATGCTGACCGACGTCACCCTGGCGGTCCTGGGCGTGCTCGCCGTCGCGGCGGGCGGAGCCGTGTTCACCGTCGACTCGATGGCGCGCGCCACGTATGCGCTGCTTGCCTCGTTTCTGGCGGTGGCCGGGATCGTCCTGACGCTCGACCTCACCTATCTGGCCGTCGTCACGGCGCTGATGATGACGATGGAGATGGCCATCATGGGCGTGTTCATGGTCATGTTCATGATGAACCCGGGCGGGCTGATGCCGATGACCATGATGCACAACACCCGGGGCGCGGCCGCCGTCGGCGTCGCGGTCTTCGCCCTGCTCACCACCGGCATCTGGACCATCGACTGGCCCGACGCCCGAGGCCGTCCCAGCCGGGACAGCACGCATCAGCTGGCCGAGGCGCTCATGGGTAGCCACATGCTGGTGATGGTGGTGGTCGCAGCCGCACTGTTCGCCACCATCATCGCCGGAACCGTGCTGGCCACGCACCGCGGCCGCTACGACCGGTTCGGCCCGAACCTCGACGCACGTCCGCCGCGCGATCCCATCCCCGGAGGGCTGCCGCGATGATGCTCGAGATCCTGCTGACGTTCGCCGCCGCCTTGATCGGTGTCGGCCTGTTCGGCGCCTTGTCCCAGCAGTCCATCGTCATGATCATGATGGGTCTCGAACTCGCGGTGAACGGCGTGATCGTGGCGGCCGCCTCGGCATGGTATTTCCTCACCCCGGCGGCGCCGGACGCTCAGGTGCTCGTCGTTCTCGCGCTGGTCGTGATGGCGGTGGAGATGGCGATGGGGTTCGCCGCGACGGTGGCGATCTACCGGGCACGGCAGGTCGACACCGTCGACGACGCCAAGGACCTGCGCGGATGAGGCCGCACCATGCCCGCCGCTGAATCGTCCGTGCTGGCGATGCTGGTGCTGCTCCCCGCGGCGGCCGGCACTGCGCTCCTGGTGGCCGGCCGGCATGCCGACCGGGCGGCCGGGTCGGTCGCGGCCGCCGCCACGATCACCGTCACCGGGCTCGCCGTCGTCGCGGCGGACATCCGCCCGGCGGTGTCCGCTCCGTTCGTGCGGACGGTCGATTCGGGTGCGTTCGCCCTGGCAGTCGACGGCCTTTCCGCGGCGATGCTGGTGATGCTCGGGTTGACCAGCCTGGCTGTCGTCGCGTTCGGCACCGTCGACCTTCCGGCGGACGCCGCTCGCGCACGCTTCTTCGGTTTCCTGCTGCTGTTCGTCGCCGCGATGTCGGTCACGGTGACCGCGACGACCCTCCCGGCACTACTGCTGGGGTGGGAGGTGATGGGCGCCATGTCCTACGCGCTCATCGGCTTCCACTGGCGGACGCCCGGCACGGTGCGGGCCGGGACGACCGCGTTCGTCACCACGCGCAGCGCCGACACCGGACTGTACATCGCGGCCGGCGCCGTGCTGGCCGGTTCCGGCACCCTCGGTCTCGACGCCCTGTCCGGCATGGACAACGGATGGCGGCACGTCGCGGCCGCCGGCATCCTGGTGGCCGCCTTCGGCAAGTCCGCGCAGCTGCCGTTCTCGGGGTGGCTGTCCGCCGCGATGCAGGGTCCCAGCCCGGTCAGCGCGCTGCTGCACTCGGCCACCATGGTGGCCGCGGGAGGTTATCTCCTGTTGCGGGCCCTGCCGCTGCTGGAGATCACCGCCTGGGCGGCGACCACCACGGCCTGGGTAGGAGCGGTCACCGCACTGGTCCTCGGTGCCGTGGCCTGCGCGCAGTCCGATCTGAAACAGGCGCTGGCGGCAAGCACCGCCGCCCAGATCGGTTTCGTCGTCCTGGCCGCCGGGGCAGGCGCGAGCGCCGGCGGCCTCGGACACCTGCTCGCCCATGCCGGCGTCAAGGCGGGACTGTTCGTGGCGGTCGGCGCCTGGCTGACCGCCCTCGGCACCAGCGGCTCAGCCGGGCAGCGCGGGGCCGGCCGGCGCTACCCCGCCATGGGCACGGCCGCTGCGCTCGGCTGCGCGGTCCTGGCCGGTGTGCCGCCGCTGGGTCTCTGGGCCACCAAAGACGAGGTGCTGGCCGGCGTGGACGGCGCGGCGTTGCACATCACCGCACTCGCCGCCGGCGTGCTGGCCGCCGTGTACGCCGGCCGGATTCTGGCGACGGTGCTCGGCCCGCCGTCGCCCGCCGGAGCGCTGCACACGGAGGAGCCGGGGACGCTCCGGGTACCGGGTGGCGCCGTCGCCGTCGCGACCGGCCTGATCGTCGGGGCGGGAGGACTGGGCGTGGTGGCCGTTCCGGCCGTCGCAGACGCCGTCAAGGACCTCCTCGATGCGCCGGGTGAGCCGGCCCCGTCGGCGTCGATGATGGTGCTGTCCGGCGCCCTCGCCGTCGGCGCGCTCACGGCGACGCTGGCCCGTCCACGGAGGATCACCGAGCTCGATCGGACCGTACTGGCACGTTGGGCCGCGCTCCCCCGGCTGCTCTCCGCCCGGCCGGTCGCGGCGGTGGCGCGGTTCGCCGCCGCGGTCGACGACCACGGCATCGATCGCGCCGCACGGCGTGTGGGGGCCGGCGTCCGACGGCTCGCCGGACGCATCGGCGCCGCCGACGGGGCAGCCGACCGGCTGGTGCACGACGTGGCCGGAAGTGTCCAGCTGGCCGCCACCACCGCGGCGACCGGCGACGTCACCAGGGTCGACCGCGTCGTCCGCGGTGTGGCGTCGACGTTGCGAGCCATCGGCGAGTCCGCGCGCCGACCACAGAGCGGGCTGCTGCACCAGTACTACGCCACGGCCGCCGCCGGTCTCGGGGCCTTGTTCCTGCTGCTGCTCGTGGTGCGTTGAGCGATGTCATCCATGGCGATGAGGTGAACACGGATGCTGACGGTCGTCGTCTTCCTGCCCGCCGCGGTGGCGGTTCTGCTGCTGGCGATACCCCGGATCCCGGACCGGCTGTGCCCGCACGTCTGGGTGGCGGCGGCGGCGCTCGACGTCGTCCTCGTCGGCTGGCTCTGGTGGCGCTACGCCGACGAGGAAGCCGGCGGAGGTATCGCGTTCGAGGCCAGACTCGACTGGATCCCCACGGTGGAGGCGGGTTACCACGTCGGCGTGGACGGGGTCTCGCTGCCGCTGATCGCGATGTCCGCCGTGCTCTTCCTCGCCTGTGCCGTCTGGTCGGTACGTGAACGGCAGCGGCCCCGCACCTACGCGGCGCTCTTCCTCTTCCTGCAGACCGTCTGCCTGGGCGCGTTCGCCGCACTCGACCTGATCCTGTTCTTCGTCTTCTTCGATCTGAGCATCGTCGCGATGTACTTCGTCATCGCCGGCTGGGGCCACGGCGACCGGCGGCGCAGCGCGCTGAAATTCTTCCTCTACACCTTCCTGGGTTCGCTCGCGTTGCTGGTCGGTTTCATCGGTCTCTTCCTGGGCGCCGACGAGCGGACGTTCGACATGGTGGCGCTCGCCGCCGACCCGCCGCTGCGGGACTCGCCGCTGGCCGCCGGCCTGGTGCTGCTGGCGATCGGCCTGGGGCTGGCGATCAAGACCCCCGTGTTCCCGTTCCATACCTGGCTGCCCGACGCGCACACGGACGCTCCCGCGCCCGGATCGGCGATCCTCGCCGGCGTGCTGCTGAAGCTCGGCACGTACGGGTTCGCGCGGATCGCGATGCCGATGCTGCCGGAGGCGTGGGAGCGATGGGCCATGGTGGTGGTGATCGTCGGCGTGGTCAGCGCCATCTGGGGTGCGCTGGTGGCACTTGCGCAGACCGACGCGAAGCGGATGATCGCCTACACGTCGGTCAACCACATGGGATATGTGCTGCTCGCTCTCGGTGCCGTCGGGTTGGCCGGGCAGGCCGACACCGACGCGGGTGCGGTCGCAGCCGTCGGCGCGATCGTCCAGATGGTCAGCCACGGCTTGCTCACCGGCGCGCTCTTCCTGCTCTCCGGGGTGCTGTGGACGCGCGGGCGCACGCACGAGTTCAGCCAGTGGGGCGGTCTCGCCCGGCCCGCGCCCGTCTTCGCCGCGTGCCTGGCCGTCGCCGCGTTCGGGGCACTCGGGCTGCCCGGACTGTCCGGTTTCATCGCTGAGTTCCAGATCTTCGCGGGAGCCATCCAGGCCGCGCCGGTGCCCGCGATCATCGCCGTCAGCGGCATCGTGATCACCGCCGGTCTGTTCCTGCTCGCGCTGCAACGCCTGCTCACCGGAGACACCGCGATACCGGCGCGAGTTCCGGTTCGCGCCGGAGCCGGAGCACGACGGTTCGATGACGGCGACGGCGACGATGGCGGCGAGGACCGTGGCCGCAGCGAGAACAGAACCGGCCCCATGCCGGACTTGAGCCGCTGGGAGGTCGGCGCCGTCGTCCCGCTACTCGCGCTGTCCGTGCTGATCGGGGTGGCGCCGCGGGCGCTGCTGAACGTGGTCGAGCCGGCGGCCACGACGCTGGCATCAGTGTTCGGCGGGTGAGCGGCAGCATGGTCGACCCGTTGGTTCTTCTGCCGGAGTTCCTGCTGCTGGCCGGCGCCCTGGCCGCATTGCTCCTGGGCCTGTGGACACCGCGTGACCGGCAGCGGCGCGCCGCCGTCATCGCCGTCGTCGCGTGCGTCGCCAGCGCCGTCGCGACGGCGGGAGCGTTGCCGGGTGGCACCGAGACGGCGTTCCACCACACGTGGATCGTCGACGGCACCACGGGCGTCACCCGCCTCGTCGTCGCGGCCGCCCTGATCGCGGCGGTCGTCCTCTGCCGGTCCGCGTTCGCCCACCATGACCGCGAGACTGAGGCGTACGTGCTGGTCCTGCTGGCCGGCATCGGCGCCATCGCGCTCAGCGCCAGCGCCGACCTTCTCGTGCTGCTCGCGTCCTATCTGCTCGCCAGCATCCCGCTGTATGCGCTGGTGGGCTTCGCCAAGGATGCACGCGGCGTCGAAGCGACCCTGAAGTACTACCTGATGAGCGCACTGGTCGGAGTACTGATGCTGCTGGGTGCGGCGACGCTGATGCTGGCCGCCGGACAGACCCGCTACGACACCCTCGAGGCGAGCCTGCCGCAGGCGCCGACCGGCGTGGTCGCTCTCGGCGCCCTCGCCGTGCTCGCCGGCATGGCGTTCAAGGCGGGCGCGGTGCCGATGCACTTCTGGCTGCCGGACGCCGCCGCGGGCGCCAGTCCGGCCGCAGCCGCGGTGATCACCACCGTGCCCAAGGTCGGTGCGCTCGCCGCCGCCTTCCGCCTGGTGGACATGCCGTTCGCAGATGTGGACGCGAACGTGCCGGTGCTCGTCGCGGCGATCGCGGCGGCCAGCATGACGCTCGGGAATCTCGCCGCCTTCGGGCAGACCGAGGTGCTGCGGCTGCTCGCCTACTCCAGCATCAGCCAGGTCGGATACGTGCTGATGGCGGTGGCGGTCGCGGCCCGCAGTGATCTGGCCGACGCAGGGCTGGCGGTCTACCTGGCCGCCTACGCCGTCGCCAACGTAGGTGCGTTCGCCGCTGCCGCCGTCGCGCCGCGGGCCCGCACCATCTCCGAGTGGGCCGCGTCCGCCGCCCGCAGCCGATGGCTGGTGCTGAGCCTGACGGTGTGCCTGCTCAGCCTGGTGGGCACGCCGCCGACCGGCGTCTTCGTCGGAAAGCTGGCCGTCTTCACTGCCGCAGGCGACGGCGGATTCGGCTGGCTCGTCGTGCTGGCAGCCGTCAACACGGTGGCGAGCCTGTTCTACTACCTGCGCTGGATCGCGCCCGCGTTCACCCAGCACACGGCGTCGGCGGCGAGCAGCGCAGCCGACGTCACCCCCGCCGACGTCACCCCCGCCAACGTCACCCCAGCCCAGAGCGCTCCCGCCGCCGTCGTGCACGTTACGGCGGCCGGCTCTGTCGTGCTGGGCGTGCTGTCCGGTCTGTGGCTCGCCACCACAGTCGGTTAGCAAAGCAAAGACGCAGGACCGTGATCCGCCCACAGAGTCACCGCTGATCCCTCCCGCCGACGCTCTCGTCATGGTTCCGAGTCAGCGTGGTGCACCTCGGCCGTTGCCCCAAGGAAGCTCATTTCCGCCACGGCGACCACGTGGAACCTTGGTGCTTCAGCAACGCTGACGCTCCAAGGAAGCTCGGTGTTGCTGTTGCGACCACACGGAGGCTCGGTGCCACGACGACGCGGGTTCGAGGAAGATTGGCGCGGCGACGCGGGGGCGGCCAGCCCGGCGAACAGAGAAAGACGTATAGAACGCGCGGTGCGGGGTACGGCACCGAGCACGAAGCCGGAACCGGTCTCGACGCACGATCGCACGCGGAGGTGACATGCCGTGGGCCTCAAAACGTGGCTGGATCATTGGCCCGTGTATCGCCAGCTCACCGGGACGGATCCGCTGGGCCGCGGAGCCGCCAGCAAGTCCCGGCGCAGGGCCGAGCTGACTCCGCGCACAGCCACCGCCGAACGCGTGGTCAAGTCCGTCTGTCCGTACTGCGCCGTCGGCTGCGGGCAGAACGTCTACGTCGACGACGGCACGGTCACCCAGATCGAGGGCGACCCGGACAGCCCCATCTCCCGTGGACGGCTCTGTCCCAAGGGCGCGGCCAGTGAGCAGCTGGTGAACTCCCCGACGCGGGAGACCAAGGTCCGCTACCGCCGGCCGTACGGCACCGAGTGGGAAGACCTGGATCTGGACACCGCGCTCGACATGATCGCGGACCGGGTGATCCAGACCCGTCGGCGGACCTGGCAGGACACCGACGAGCACGGCCGGTATCTCAACCGGACGATGGGCATCTCGCACCTGGGCGGCGCGACGCTGGACAACGAGGAGAACTACCTCATCAAGAAGCTCTACACGGCGCTCGGGGCGATCCAGATCGAGAATCAGGCGCGCATTTGACACTCCTCCACCGTCCCCGGTCTGGGGACCTCGTTCGGGCGCGGCGGCGCCACCACCTTCCAGCAGGACCTGCAGAACTCTGACTGCATCGTCATCCAGGGCTCGAACATGGCCGAGTGCCACCCGGTCGGGTTCCAGTGGGTGATGGAGGCGAAGCGGCGCGGCGCCACGGTGATCCATGTCGATCCCCGGTTCACCCGCACCAGCGCCCTCGCCGACGCGCATGTGCCGCTGCGCGCCGGCTCCGACATCGCGTTCCTCGGCGGCCTGATCAACTACGTCCTCACCAATGAGCTGGACTTCCGCGAGTACGTGGTCGAGTACACCAACGCCGCGGCGATCGTCGACCAAGAGTTCCAGGACACCGAGGACCTGGACGGGTTGTTCTCCGGGTTCGACCAGGAGAGCATGACGTACAACCCGCTGAGCTGGGCCTATGAAGGCGCACGCGCCACCGCGGCGGCGGGGCACCGGGACATGCCCAAACCGGAGGCGGGCGCTGCGGCGGCGGAGGAGGAAGCCGGTGCCGGCGCCGGCGAGGAAGCGGGCTCGGGGGGACCTCCCGTTCCCGGCAAGCCCGAGCGCGACCCGACCCTGCAGCACCCGCGGTGCGTCTACCAGATCCTCAAGCGGCACTTCTCGCGCTATACGCCGGACGTCGTCGAGCAGATCTGCGGCGTGCCCAAGGATCAGTTCCTGCAGGTCGCGCATGCGGTGACGCGCAGCTCCGGGCGGGACAAGACGACGGCGTGGGTGTACTCCGTCGGCTGGACCCAGCACACCGTCGGCGTCCAGTACATCCGCACCGCGGCCATTCTTCAGCTGCTGCTGGGGAACATCGGCCGGCCCGGTGGCGGGATCCTGGCCCTGCGCGGCCACGCGTCGATCCAGGGGTCCACCGACATCCCGACGCTGTTCAATCTGCTCCCCGGCTACATCCCGATGCCGCACGCGCACCACGACGAGACGCTGGAGGAGTTCGTCGAGTCCGACGCCGGCAGCACCGGATTCTGGGGCAACATGCGCGCGTACGCGGTCAGCCTGCTCAAGGCCTGGTGGGGACCGCACGCCACGGAGGACAACGACTACTGCTTCGGATACCTGCCCCGGCTCACCGGCGACCACGGCACGTACCGCACCGTGCTCGACCAGATCGCCGGCAAGGTGCAGGGGTACTTCGTGATCGGCGAGAATCCCGCCGTCGGGTCGTCGAACGCCAAGCTGCAGCGGCTCGGATTGGCCAACCTGGAGTGGCTCGTCGTCCGTGACCTGCAGATGATCGAGACCGCGACATTCTGGCAGAACGCCCCAGAGCTGGAGACCGGCGAGCTGGAGACGGAGCGGATCGGCACCGAGGTGTTCTTCCTGCCGGCCGCGTCGCACACCGAGAAGGACGGGACGTTCACCAACACCCAGCGGCTGCTGCAGTGGCACCACAAGGCGGTCGAGCCGGCCGGAGACCGCCGCAGCGACCTGTGGTTCTACTACCACCTCGGCCGGCGCATCCGGCAGAAGCTGGCCACCTCCACCGATCCGCGCGACCGGCCGGTGCTGGAACTGACCTGGCAGTACCCGACGGAGGGCGACCACGATGAGCCGAGCGCGGACGCGGTGCTCCGCGAGATCAGCGGCGTCGACGCGGACGGCAACCCGCTGCCCGGCTACACCCAGCTCAGCGATGACGGCTCGACGGCCTGCGGATGCTGGATCTACTGCGGCTGCTACGCCGACGGGGTGAACCAGACGGCGCGCCGCAAGCCCGGGAGCGAGCAATCCTGGGTGGCGCCGGAGTGGGCGTGGGCCTGGCCGGACAATCGCCGCATCATCTACAACCGGGCATCCGCCGATCCGGACGGGCGGCCGTGGAGTGAGCGGAAGGCCTACGTCTGGTGGGATCGGGAGCAAGGACGGTGGACCGGGCACGACACACCGGATTTCGAGGCCACCAAGCCGCCCGATTTCGAACCGGAGCCCGGCGCGCACGCACAGCACGCGCTGGCCGGCACCGACGCGTTCATCATGCAGACCGACGGCAAGGCATGGCTGTACGTGCCCACCGGGCTGCTGGACGGCCCGTTGCCGACGCACTACGAGCCGGAGGAATCACCGGTGGACAACCTCCTCTACGGCCAGCGTGCCAACCCGGCCCGGCGGCTCTACCGGCACCCGGCCAACCCCTACCAGCCCCGCGGCGGCGACACGTTCCCGTACGTGTTCACCACCTACCGGCTCACCGAGCACCACACGGCCGGCGGGATGAGCAGGTTCCTGCCCTACCTGTCCGAGCTGCAGCCGGAGTTCTTCTGCGAGGTCTCGCCCGAGTTGGCGGCCGAGCGCGACCTGGAGCACGGCGGCTGGGCGACGATCGTCACCGCACGGACGGCGGTCGAGGCCCGGGTGCTGGTCACGGAACGGATGCGGCCGCTGCGGGTGCAGGACCGCGTCGTGCACCAGGTCGGAGTGCCGTACCACTGGGGACCGAACGGCATCTCCACCGGCGACGCCGGGAACGAGCTGCTGCCCGCGGTGCTGGATCCGAACGTCAACATCCAGGAGTCCAAGGCGTCGACGTGCGACGTCGTCCCCGGGCGCCGGCCTAGAGGACCGGACCTGCAGCGGCTCGTCGCCGATTACCGGACACGCGCGGGGATGAGCGGGAGTACGGACACGGCGACGAACGGCGCGACGACGGACAGCACGACGACGGACGGCGCGGTGATGAACAGGAGGACGGGCGCATGACGAACCAGCTGTACGGCCCGGTCGACGATGTGGCGGCGCAGGCCGGCCACGCCGACGATCACCCGCCACGTGTCGGATTCCTCACCGACACCAGCGTCTGTATCGGCTGCAAGGCGTGCGAGGTCGCGTGCAAGGAGTGGAACCTGGTCCCCGAGGACGGCATGGACCTGCTCGGCTCGTCGTACGACAACACCGGCGACCTCGGCGCCAACACCTGGCGGCACGTCGCCTTCATCGAGCAGGCGGCGCCACGCCGGGAGCTGGTCGACCTCGGGATGCCCGGCAAGGGCCCGCCCGGGCACGTCGCCGAAGGCCTGCCGGACGCACCACCCGGCGGTCAGCAGACCGAGCAGTCCGACCGGGACGTGCGCTGGTTGATGATGTCCGATGTCTGCAAGCACTGCACCCACGCGGCCTGCCTGGACGTGTGCCCCACCGGGTCGCTGTTCCGCACCGAGTTCGGCACCGTGGTGGTGCAGGAGGACATCTGCAACGGCTGCGGCTACTGCGTGCCGGCGTGCCCGTACGGAGTCCTCGATGTGCGCCCGGAAGACGGGCGGGTGTGGAAGTGCACGCTCTGCTACGACCGGCTTTCCGATGGGATGGAACCGGCCTGTGCCAAGGCCTGCCCGACCGATTCGATCCAGTTCGGCCCGCTGGACGAACTCCGCGAACGCGGCGCGCAGCGCGTGCGGGAACTGCATGAGGCCGGTGTCGAGGAGGCCCGGCTGTACGGCGAGGATCCGAACGACGGCGTCGGCGGTGACGGCGCGTTCTTCCTGCTGCTCGACGAGCCCGAGGTGTACGGGCTGCCGCCGGATCCGGTCGTCACCACCCGCGATCTGCCGTCCATGTGGAAACACGCAGCAGCCGCAGGAGCGACGGCGGCTGCGGCAGTGATCGCGGCGTTTGTGGGTACAAGGCGGTAGCCAAGGGGCGACAGGGCAGATCGAAGGGAGACGCGCGTGCCAGCCAAGCCGACCCGGCGCGGCGGCGAGCAGTCGATGGTGCCGCGGGCCGAGTTCCAGTCCTACTACGGCCGTCCGGTGATCAAGCCCCCGACATGGAAGACGCCGGACGTCCCCGCCTACTTCTTTCTCGGCGGCTTGGCCGGAGCGTCGTCGGCGATGGCCACGTTGGCGGAGATCGGCGGCCGTCCCCGGCTGGTCCGTATCGGGACGCTGGCGGCGGGACTGGGCGCAGCCGGGGGCACGGCCGCACTCATCCATGATCTCGGCCGGCCAGAGCGCTTCCTCAACATGCTGCGGGTGTTCAAGCCAACGTCGCCGCTGAGCATGGGATCGTGGCTGCTGGCGTCGTTCGGCACGCTCTCCGGAGCGGCGGCCGCCTCCACGGTGACCGGGCTGCTGCCGCGCGCCGGCACCGCCGCACGCGCCGGGGCCGCCGTGCTCAGTCCCGTGATGATGACGTACACCGCCGTGCTGGTGGCGGACACGGCGGTGCCGATCTGGCACGACGGCCACCGCGAGCTGCCGTTCGTCTTCGCCGGCGGCTCGCTGACCAGTGGCGGTGGCCTCGGCATGGTGTGCGCGCCGCCGAAGGACAGCGGCCCGGCGCGGGCGATGGCCGTGGCCGGGGCCGGTTTGGAGCTCGTCGCCGAGCAACGGATGAGCTCCCGGCTGGGGATGGTGGCCGAGCCCTACCACCGGGGCCGGAGCGGCCGCTGGATGCGCGCCGGGAAACTGCTCACCGCCGCCGGGGCGCTCGGCACGCTGGCCGCACGGCGCAGTCGCGTCGCCTCCGTGGCGTCCGGCGCGGCGCTGCTGGCGGGCGCGCTCTGTACGCGCTTTGGAGTGTTCGACGCTGGCATGGTCTCCGCGAAGGATCCGAAGTACACGGTCGTACCACAGCGCCACTCCCATGATCATGAACACTAACCGTTCACATAGCACGGAAAGTGTTCATGATCATGGAATCGTGCGGATGCTTATCGTCGCGGCGCTTGCAGTGGCGATGCTGACGTGGGCTAAGTGGAGCCCGTATGCGCATAAGGTCGCGGATCTGTGGGAAGGAAGCGCCTGGACGGGCGCGGCCATTGTCGACCCTTCGAAATCCGGCGGCACACGGCCGAGTCTGCGCAACGGCTGGACGTTCACCGTGGACTTACTTCCAGGCCGTGTGGGTGGCGCTGGTGGCAGCGCTGATCGTCTCGGCGGCGGTCAGCGCGCTGCTGCCCGGCTCCACACTGCGCCGCCCACTGGATCGATCCTCCCGGACGGGTAGCGCGCTGGCCGGAGGCGCAATGGCGATGCCCAGCATGATGTGCACATGCTGCACCGCACGGATCACCCGCACACCGCGCGGCCAGGGCGCCTCCGCGGCGGCGACGGTCGCGTACTGGCTGGGCAACCCGGCGATCAACCCGGCCGTGCTGGTGTTCCTGATCATGGTCGCGCCGTGGCAATGGGCCGCGACCCAGGTGGCCGCCGGCGTCGTGCTGGTCGTCGGGGTCAGCGTGCTGGTGGCTTGACTGATGGTGGGCCGAGCCCTGAGCTGGCGGGTGACCGTGACGACGGCCGGCGGGGTGGCGTTCGCGGGCATCGTTGCGGCCGGGTTACCGGCGGCCATCAGTTGATGAATTCATCCCGCCCGACCCTGCCGTCGGCTGAATCGGGCCCGTGCACGTGGGTAGCGAGGAAGGAAGATCGATAAGGAGGTGATCTTCAAGTGAGCACGGCAGAGACATCCCGGCGACCGTCGGGCAACGGCGACCTCCAGTACTGGCGAGATCATACGCAGGTTGCGCTGCAGCCCGTCGCGGCCCCGTCCATCCTGGGGCTGTTCGCTTTCGCCGGTGCGACCTTCATCGTCACCGCGCACATGGCCGGGTGGTACGGGGACAGCACAAGTCCGCAGTTCCTCTTCCCCTTCGCCGCCATGTTCGGCGGGGTAGCCCAGCTTCTCGCGGGAATGTGGTCATACCGGGCACGTGATGCCCTTGCCACCGCAATGCACGGGACGTGGGGATCGTTCTGGATCGGTTACGGCATCCTGTACACGTTGGTGGCCACCGGTGTGCTGACCGAGCCCGCGACGTTCGTGGAGCTCGGCTACTGGTTCATCGCGTTAGCCGCGATCACGTGGGTCGGCGCCATCGCGGCGCTGGCGGAGAACATCTCGCTCTTCCTCACACTGGGCGCGCTGGCTGCCGGCGCGACTCTCGCGGCGATCGCGTTCATCGGAGGCAACTCCACCGTGGAGACGACTGCCGGCTGGGTCTTCCTGGCATCGGCGGCACTCGCGTTCTACACGGCGAGCTCGATGCTGCTGGAGGCCACGTACAAGCGGGTCATTCTCCCGCTGGGCCGGCTCTCCGGCGCGAACAAGCCCGGGCAGCCTCCGCGCGAGGTGATCCAGTTCGAGCATGGAGAGCCGGGCGTCAAGGTCGGGCAGTAACCGGCCGGTACAACATCGACCTGAAAGCCTGTCCGCCCACTCAGGCATGGCACGCCGGGCGCCTCCACACATGGAACATATCGCCCATGTCTACGGTCACTCAGCGTGCCATGCCGACGTCTGCAGAGGACATGCGCACGGTCCGACGATCGTCCGGGAGCCGGCGCGTCACCGCCTGCCGATCGAGGTATTCGAGCAACGGCACCGCGACCCGGCGCGTCGTGCCCAGCGTCTTCCGCGCCTCGCTCACCGTGAACGGCTGCGGAAGTGCGCGCAGCCGACGGGTCGCCTCCCTGACACAGCCCGGAAGCAGCACCACGCCGTCGGCGAGGCGGACCACCGCCCCAGCGCGTTCGGCGGCGGCCAGCTCCCGGCGTCCCAGACCGAGCTCAGCCAGCCGGGAAGCGTCCGGGGCGGCGAACGGCTGGTCGGCGAGATCCGCGCGCAGCGTCTCGATCGCCTCGATCAACCTCGTAGGCAGCTGCCCGGCGGCGCCGTCGTCTTCGGCGGTGACCACGCGCCCTGATCGCACCTCGAGCGGCGCAGCCACCAGTGCATGCACCAGCGCCCGATCGGGCAGACCGAGCGCCCGGCGGACCACCTCGATCGGTGGGCCGGGTTCCAGCGGATTCCGGCGGCGGGCCTCCGCGACCGTCTCCCGCAGCCGGGTGCGCAGCCTCCCCCAGAGGTCATCATCGACGAGCCACCCGGCGCCGACCGGAGTGCCCGTCACCTGCACACCCATTCGCTCCAGGTCCTCGCGCCGGGCGAACCCGCGCCTGCGCAGCTCTGAACCCTCGTCAGGGCGGCCGTCCAGGTCGGTCAGCGCCTTCGCCCGGGCGGCCGCGGCGCCGCGCCGCCGCAACGCCGGCGGCGCGACATCCAGGACGGTCAACCCGCCGGCGATCCGGTGCGATCCGGGGTCACGCAGGAGCCCGTGGTCACCGATCCGCAGCGGCACCGGCCGCGCCAGGGTCAGCCGGGCGGTATCGGCACCGAGCGGCCGTACCCGCGCCGGAATCGCCGCGGAGCCGGTGTGCATCATCACCTGCCGCGGCAACGACGTCACCTCGTCCCCGTGCACCCGCACGTCCACCATGTCCGTCGGCCGGAACCGTCCGGGCGTCAGCAGGGCGTCGCCGCGGCGCACGTCGTCGGTGGAGACGCCGCGCAGGTTCAGCGCCACCCGGGCCACCGCCGTCGCCTCGGCCACCGGCTCGGCGAGGCAGTGCAGTCCGCGGACACGCGCCGTGCGGCCGAGCGCGGCGATCTCCAGCTCGTCCCCGACGCGCAGCCGCCCCGCCGGCAGCGTCCCGGTCACCACGGTGCCGCTGCCGGTGATGGAGAAGGACCGGTCCACCCAGAGCCGCACCGCGTCGTCGGTGTCCGGCGCGGGCAACGTCGCCACCAGCCGGTCCAGTGACCGGCGCAGAGCTTCCAGGCCCGTACCGTCGATACCGCTCACCGACACCACATCGACGTCGCCCAGCGACGTCGACTCCATCTCCTCGCGTGCCCGCTGCGCGGCCGGGCCCGGATCCGCCAGGTCGCTCCGGGTGACGGCGACCACGGCATGCTGGACGCCCAGCGCGTGCAGCGCGTCGAGGTGTTCGGCCGACTGCGGCATCCATCCCTCGTCGGCCGCTACGACGAACAGCGCGGCCGGCACCGGCCCGACGCCGGCGAGCATGTTCGGCACGAACCGCTCATGGCCGGGCACGTCCACGAACGCGGCGGTGGCCCCGGACGGCAACGTCGTCCATGCGAATCCCAGGTCGATGGTGAGCCCGCGCCGGCGCTCCTCCGCCCACCGGTCGGGTTCCATCCCGGTCAGCGCTTTGACCAGAGTGGACTTGCCGTGGTCGACGTGACCGGCGGTGGCGAGCACATGCATCAGGCGCCTGGATGCCCGGTCGCGGCCGCGACGACGGCCGAGCGCAGCGCGTCGTCCAGATCCTCAGGTACGCAGCGCAGGTCGAGCAGGAGCCGGTCGCGTTCCACCCGGCCGACGACGGCGGGGTCCTGCCGGCGCAGCGGAGCCGCCAGGTCGGCGTCGAGCGCGACGGCCCACGAGGAAAGCTCGACTCCGGGGGCGCCGCCACCGCCCACCACGCTGACCGTCTCCGCCACGTCGGCCGCCACTCCGGCCTGTCGCAGCGCATCCCGGATGCCCTCGGCACGCGCGTGCAGTTCGGAGGCGCTGCGCCGCAGCGCGTCCCAGGTCGGCGTCATCGACGCGCGCACGGTCGCCTCCAACGCGGCCAAGGTGAGTTTGTCCACCCGGAGCGCACGCGCCAGCGGGTGGCTGCGCAGCCGCTCGACGATGTCCGCACGGCCCAGCAGCAGCCCGGACTGCGGCCCGCCGAGCAGCTTGTCGCCACTGGCCGTGACCAGGTCCGCGCCTGCCGCCAGCGAGGTGCTGGCGTCCGGCTCGTCCGGTAGCAACGGGTCCGGCGCGAGCATGCCGGAGCCGAGATCCATCACCACCGGCAGGCCGAGGCCGGCCAGGTCCTCGAGGGCGACCGAGGAGACGAACCCCTGCATGGTGAAGTTCGACGGATGCACCTTGAGGATGAACGCCGTGTCCGGACCGATCACCGCCTCGTAATCCGACACCGTGGTGCGGTTGGTGGTGCCGACCTCCCGGATCGCCGCCCCCGTCGACTCGAGCAGGTCGGGCAGCCGGAAGCCGTCGCCGATCTCGACCAGTTCTCCCCTGCTGACGACGATCTCACGCCCGGCGGCCAGCGCCGTCGCGACCAGCACGAGCGCCGCGGCGCCGTTGTTCACCACGTGTGCGGCCTCGGCGGCGGGAACGGCACGCAGCAGGGCCTCGGCGGCACCCTGGCCGCGCCGGGTCCGGTTGCCGGTCTCGATGTCGAACTCCACGTCGGTGTGGCCCGCCGCCGCCAGCACCGCCTCTACCGCCGCGTCCGATAGCGGCGCACGGCCGAGGTTGGTGTGCAGCACCACACCGGTGGCGTTGATGACGGGACGGAGCGCGGCGGCGCGGCGGGGCAACGACTCCGCCGCCGCGTCGGCGACCGCGTCCGGGGACAGCTCACCTCGCCTCGCGCGCTCCTGCGCCTGTGCGACGGCTTCTTTCACGGTCTCTCGCCCCAGCGACGACGAGGCCGACGCCAGCCGGGCGTCGGTCAACACGGTGTCGGTCCGAGGTACCTGCCGACGCTGGTCCCCTGATTCACGGAGCCGCATGGTCCGCACCTCCCACCCGCTCAGATGTTGTCGTCGTACCTGGCGGAGGCGGACGGGAATCGAACCCGCCTGACCCGGCTGCCGGGCCACACCGGTTTTGAAGACCGGGAGGGACACCAGTCACCTGAACGCCTCCGTCCGGTACCGATAACCTCGTACCACCGTGTTAAACGGTGCGCTTTGGGCACAAGGTGAGGACATGACCACCTTTGCGGCTCCTGCGACGTCGGCGGTACGACTCACCCAGTACGCCCGCGGCGGCGGGTGCGCGTGCAAGATCCCGCCGGGCGAGCTCGAGACGGCGGTGGCCGGGCTGATCGGCGGCGAGCCGTCCGGCGCACCGGGCGAGCTGATGGTCGGCCTCGACACCGGCGACGACGCGGCCGCCGTGCGGCTACAGGACGGGACCGCCGTCCTGGCCACCACCGACTTCTTCTCCCCCGTCGTCGACGACGCCTACGACTGGGGTCGCATCGCCGCCGCCAACGCGCTGTCCGACATCTACGCGATGGGCGGTTCTCCGCTGGTCGCGCTGAACCTGCTCGGCTGGCCGCGCACCGAGCTGGCCTTCGACATCGCCGCCGAGGTGCTCCGCGGCGGCATCGACGTGGCCCACCGCGCGGGCTGCCATGTGGCGGGCGGGCACAGCGTGGACGATCCGGAGCCGAAGTACGGCATGGCCGTCACCGGGGTGGCCGATCCGGACCGGCTGCTGCGCAACGACGCGGGGCGGCCCGGCGTACCGCTGACGCTGACCAAGCCGCTCGGCATCGGGGTGCTCAACAACCGGCACAAGGCCACCGGTGAGGTGTTCCCGCACGCCGTCGACACCATGACGGAGCTGAACCGGGAACCGGCCCGGACGGCGGTGGAACTCGGCGTGCGCTGCGCCACCGACGTGACCGGATTCGGGCTGCTCGGGCACCTGCACAAGCTCGCCCGCGCGAGCGGCGTCGGCGCTGTGGTGGACGCGGGCCGGGTCCCGTATCTGGACGGCGCCCGGGAGGCGCTCGCCGACGGCTATGTCAGCGGCGGCACCAGGCGGAACCTGGCGTGGGTCACACCGCATCTGGACCCGGGTCGTGCCGACGACGCCGAACTCCTGCTCCTGGCCGACGCGCAGACCTCCGGCGGCTTGCTCGTGGCCGGGGAGGTGCCGGGCCATCCGGTGATCGGAGAGCTGGTGCCGCGCCGCCCGGACGGCGTCACCGTCACCGTGCGATGACGTTGCGCCCCAAGCCTGTGACAGCTGCGCAGGGATGGGGCGAGCCGTCGTCGTCGACACCACCACGCGGGCGACCAGGGTCTTGCCCTATGGCGTGCGCTTGACCTAGCGTTGATTTCAACGAGAGTTGAAATATGGAGGCGCTATGGAAGCCGCCATCACCATCACCGGCCTCACCGTCGACCGTGGCAAGAAGGAAGTGCTGCACGAGATCAGCACCGAGGTCGATCGAGGCGTCATCACCGGACTCCTCGGGCCGAGCGGCAGCGGAAAGACCACGCTGATGCGTGCCATCGTCGGCGTGCAGCTGGTCAAAGCCGGCTCCGTCACCGTCTTGGGCCGACCGGCGGGCTCGGCGTCGTTGCGGCAGTCGGTGGGTTATCTCACCCAATCGCCGAGCATCTATCAGGATCTGACCGTGTGGGAGAACGTCCGGCACTTCGCCTCGCTGTACGGCCTGGGTGACGAGGAGGCCGAGCAGACGATCAGCGACGTGGGGCTCGGCGAGCAGTCGGGCCAGCTGGCCCGCGACCTCTCCGGCGGCCAGAGCAGCCGCGCGTCGCTGGCGTGTGCGCTAGTGGGAAGGCCAGAGGTGCTGATCCTCGACGAGCCGACGGTCGGTCAGGACCCGGTGCTCCGCGACGACCTTTGGCGACGGTTCCGCAAGTTCGCGGACGAGGGGGTCACCCTGATGGTGTCCAGCCACGTCATGGACGAGGCCAACCGGTGCGACCGGCTGCTCCTGATCCGGGACGGGCGGATCATCGCCGACGACACGCCGGCCGCGGTCAAGGAGGCCGCCGGCACCAACGACCTCGACCAGGCATTCCTCACACTGGTCCGGGAGCGCGACGAGGGGGAGGCGGCGTGATGTCGGGGACGATTCTGGCCAGCACCACCGGGCGCATCCTCCGCCAGCTCCGCCACGACCGGCCCACCGTGGCCCTGGTGCTGCTGATGCCGGTCCTCCTGCTGACCCTGATCTACTACATGTTCGAGCACCAGGAGCAGACGTTCCACCGCGTCGCGCTGATCATGCTGGGCATATTCCCCTTCATCATCATGTTTCTGATCACCAGTATCGCGATGCTGCGCGAGCGGAGATCCGGCACCCTGGAACGGCTGTTCACCACACCCGTGGGCAAACTCGACCTGTTGTTCGGCTACGGACTCGCCTTCGGGCTGGCCGCTACCGTTCAGGGTGTGGTGGCCACCGGGGTCGCCTTCTGGGTGCTCGGCCTGGACACCGCGGGCACCATGGTCTGGGTCATCCTCATCGCCGTGGCCAACGCCGTGCTCGGGGTATCGCTCGGCCTGCTGTGCAGCGCTTTCGCGCGGACCGAGTTCCAGGCGGTGCAGTTTCTGCCGCTGGTGGCGACCCCGCAGATCCTGCTCTGCGGCCTGTTCGTGCCGCGGGAACAGATGGCCGGGTGGCTGGAGGGCATCAGCAACGTTCTGCCGCTGACGTACTCTGTCGAGGCGTTGATGGAGGTCGGCGCGAACCCGGATCCCACCGGCACCATGTGGCGCGATCTGGGCATCGTCGTGGGCGTCGTGGTGGTCGCGTTGGCTTTGGGCGCGGCGACGCTGCGGCGCCGTACCCCGTGATGCGAAGGGCCCGCTCGCTTCGCACCACCCGGCTCAGGCCGCAGCGAGATCCGTCTCATCACGCGTCAGCCCGCAGCGAAATCTGTGTGTATGGCGCGCGGCAGGCCGATAGGTTGAAGCCACCGGTGTTCGGTAGGTGATGATCACCAGTGCGGAGGTTGTCGGCGATGTCGGATGTGCCTGTCATCGACCCCGAGGGACGTGGCGAGGGCCGACGCGGCCAGCGCGAGCGCGATCAGCCCGAACGTGAACAGCTCGGACGTGGCCGGCCCGAGCATAGCCAGCGCGGACATGATCAGCGCGGACGTGATCAGGACGAACGCGGCCGACGGCCCCGGCCGCTGCTGCGTACCAGCCTCGGCCAGGTCCTGCGCCGCGCCCGGCTGAAGCAGGGCAGGACGCTCGCCGATGTGGCGCGCGCGGCCCAGGTGTCGATGCCGTACCTCTCCGAGATCGAGCGCGGTCGCAAGGAGGCCTCGTCCGAGGTGCTGGCGGCCGTCTGTGATTCTCTCCGGATCGAGCTGCCCGACGTGCTCGCCCAGGTCCGCAGCGACCTGGAGGCGGCGCGCCCCCGCCGGGCCCAGGTACTGCAGCTGGAGTCCTTCCGTGCCCGGCAGGCTCAGGCGCGGCCGCAGCGTCCGTCCTCCGGTGACGTCACGATGCTCGCCGCCGCTTGACCACCCCGCTTCGGCCGTCATCACCAGCCGTTGTCGTCGCCACCACGCCGTCGCCACCATGCCGCCGCCATACCGACACGGGGTCGCCGTCACCAGGCAGCGGCGGCGCGTGCGACAGGCACGGGCCGGCTGGTGATGACCTGGTCGGCGAGACCGTAGTCCACCGCCTCGGCGGCGGTGAAGGTCTTGTTCCGGTCCGTGTCCGCCGTGATCTTCTCCGCCGGATGGCCCGTGTGGCGGCTGAGGATCTCGTTCATCTCCGCGCGCACCTTGATGACCTCTTTGGCCTCCACGGCCAGGTCCGGCAGTGTGCCCCTGGCCTGGCTCGACGGCTGATGCAGTTGCACCTTGGCGTGGCGCAGCACCGAACGCTTGCCCGGCGCCCCGGCAGCCAGCAGCACGGCCGCAGCCGACGACGCCTGGCCCATGCAGAAGGTGGCGACGTCCGGCTGGATGAACTGCATCGTGTCGTAGATCGCCGTCAGCGCACTGAACGAACCACCGGGCGAGTTGATATACAGGCCGATCTCCACGTCCGGGCTGGCCGACTCCAAGTGGAGCAGCTGTGCCATCACCACGTTGGCGACGCCGTCGTCGATCTCGGTGCCGATGAAGACGATGCGCTCGGAGAGCAGCCGGGAGAAGATATCGGAGACGCGCTCGCCGCCGGCGGTCTTCTCCACCACGGTCGGGATCGTGTACTGGCTCATCGTCGTCACACCCCCATCCGGTGCCGCGCGGAGGCGGGGCGGACGTCGTCGACGCGCTCCACGATGTGGTCGATGAATCCGTAGGCGAGCGCCTCCTCGGCGTTGAACCAGCGGTCACGCTGGCTGTCCCGCTCGATGACCTCTTCGGGCTGACCGGTGTGCTGCGCGGTCAGCTTCGTCATCAGTGCTCCGGTGCGCTCCAGCTGCTCGGCGTAGATCTCGACGTCGGCGGCCGTACCGCCGAAGCCGGCCGATCCCTGATGCATCAGCACCTGGGCATGCGGAAGGCTGAACCGCTTGCCCGCCGTCCCGGCGCAGAGCAGGAACTGGCCCATGCTGGCGGCGAAGCCCATCGCCAGCGTGCTGACATCGTTGGGGATCATCCGCATCGTGTCGTAGATCGCCAGGCCGGCGCTGACCGAGCCGCCCGGCGAGTTGATGTAGAGGCTGATGTCGCCGCGCGGATCCTCCGCGGACAACAGCAGCAGTTCCGCGCACAACCGGTTGGCCACCGCGTCGTCGACCTCGCTACCGAGGACGACGATCCGCTGGTGCAGCAGCCGTGTTGCCAGTTGGTCGTCGAGGGTGCCCGCGGTCGTCGCGGGCGCTGCGGCAGACGTCGCCATCGTCTTCTCTCCCTGTGGTGATCGATCGACCCGGAATCCCGGGCCACACGATCAACCATGAACGTCGCCGGTCTGACCGGCCAAGACAATCTGCCCACAGCAGAGAAGCCGGGCCGGCACCGCGTACCGCGGACGCGTCCGACGCCGACGCCGACACGTCCGAGGCGGTCCGGCCTTAGGCGCACCCGTCGTGTGCGATCAGCGGCCGAACACGTGGCCCCGCCGGACGTCCACACATTTCACGCACTCGCCGCAGGCCCGACGGATCTCTGCAACGCGGCGTTGACCTGCGCGGATAGTCATGACTGGCATTCGTTTGCCGGACGTCGATCTTTCCCCGGCACGACACGGCGTCGTTGGATCGCACCGTGATCGTGTCGCCATGACCACACTCAGCTTGGCCGCTCGTACCGGCCGCATCGCCGCGGCGCTGCCCGTCGCGGCCGCCATCGCCGTCACCGCTACCGTCACAGCCGACGCCACCGTCACGGCCGACACCACCGTCACAGCCGACGCGACCGGCGTCGAGCCCCTGGACCACGCCCACGCCCACAACGACTACGAGCACGACCGCCCGCTGCTCGATGCGCTCGACCACGGGTTCACCAGCGTCGAGGCCGACGTATGGCTGGTCGACGGCGAACTGCTCGTCGCACACGACAGCTGGGAACTCGATCCGGAACGGACACTGGAATCGCTCTACCTCGACCCGCTGCGCGACATCGTCCACGCCAACGGCGGTTCGGTGTACCCGGAATGGGACGGCTCGCTGCAGCTACTGATCGACATCAAGAACACCGGGGAGGCCACGTACGCCGAGATCCACAACACGCTGCGCCGGTACGCCGACATCATGACCCGGATTACGCCGGGTCACGCTCGCGAAGGCGCCGTGACCGCGGTGATCAGCGGTGACCGTCCGCTCCAGACGATGCTGTCCCAGCGCGTCAGGTTCGCCGGATACGACGGGCGGCTGTCCGACCTGGACGGCGGCCTCCCGGCTGACTTCATGCCGCTGGTCAGCGACAACTGGACGCGGCATTTCACTTGGGATGGCACGGGGACGATGCCCGCGGCGGAGCGAGCGCGACTGCAGTCCATCGTCGAACGGGCGCACTCCGCCGGCTACCGGGTCCGGTTCTGGGCCACGCCCGACCAGCCGTCTGCACAGCGTGAGGCGATCTGGTCGGAGCTGGTGGCGGCGGGTGTCGACCACCTCAACACCGACGACCTGCCCGGCCTGCGAGACTTCCTGCTCTCTCTGGCGGCGAGCCGGTAGCACACCGTCGCGGCGTGCTCATGGTGCCGTGCTTCTTGGCTGTGGCACTCGCGCTGTGGCATTCGCGCTGTGCCTCTCGCGCCGGTCGGCGCGAGAGGCACAGCCGGACCGAACAGCCTGGTGATCACCCGGTGAAATCCGACCGCCGACGTTGCCCCGCCCGCAAGGTGGGTACATCGTCAAGGCGTCGTCGACCCCGAGGAGCCGAATGGAGATCTGGCACGTCGCCATCGCCGCGGCCGGCACCGCACTGATGATCATGGTGCTGATCGATGTGGCCCTGACCGCGATCCATCCGGACCTTGAAGGGGTGTTGGCCAAGCAGACCCAGCGAGGCGTCTGGGCCGTCGCCGTTCGTGTCCCGGCCGGCGCCATGCGCCGGCGAGTGCAGGCGCTCGCCGGTCCAGCCATGATCGCGGCGACGTTCATCATGTGGGTCTTCGCCTTCATCCTCGGCTTCGCCCTCGTGGTGTATCCCTTCATCGACGACGCCTACCGTGCCGAGCCGGAGCTCTCCGATCTCGGTTTCCTGCAGGCGTTGTACTACAGCGGCGTCACGGTCACCGTCCTCGGATACGGTGACATCACGCCCGTCACCTGGCCCCTGCAGCTCGCGACCTTCGCCGCGTCGGCGACCGGTTTCGTCCTGCTGACCGGCATCGTCACCTACGTCATTCAGGTGGTCACGGCGCTCAACGAGCGGGTGCATCTCGCCTTGCGGCTCGACGACGACACCGGCGGCTCCGCTGACGGCACCGAGCTGATTCTCAACGCCTTGACCGAAGAAGGCATCGTGGACACCCGGAGGAGGCTCGAGGAGCTCGGCGACATGATCCGCGATATCGACGATCGTCTCCACCGGCTGCCCATGGTGGCTCTGTGTTACCGCTTCGCCGACCCGCGACGAGACCCGGAACCGGCGTTCGAAGCCGCGTTCGAGGCTGCCGTCGCCGCCAGACTCGTATCAACGGGCGCGCCCTACGGCCGGCTGGCGCCCGCCGCGCGCTCCCTGCACCGCGCCTCTCATCGGCTCATTATGGACGTCTCCGGGCAGCACCTGAACAAGTCCGCCAGGGACGAGCTCGAGGCAGGACCTGACGACGATGCCCGAGCGGAACTCGAGATGATCCGGGACCGGATCGCCACCCGTACCCGCGTCGCCATCCACGACGACGCTCTCAGCGACGATCTGGCCGATTTCGTCTACCGCAGCCGGCGGTTCCTCCACCGACTCGACATGCTGACCCGCTGGCGAGGACCCGCCTCCATGCGGAACCGCCCGTAGCGGGAACCGTCGCAGGAACCCGTCGCGGCTGCCACGAGGCGCGGCGCTCGTGCATGCTCGGCTGATACCCCTGCGTGTCTCCCGAGCCTTCCCGGGGACAGGCCACTCATCTCATCCGTGGGCGCAGTTGGTTTCGAACCAACGACCTCCGGTTTGTAAGGAACGCGCCGACCATGATCGGCCCTGGGAGGTTGGCGTTCACCTGGGCAAATAGCACTCATCGTTTCGCGTTGACGCGCAGGTACTCGGCACTTCGTGTGGCCAGACTGTGGCCACCGGTGTCCGGCGCGCCATTCTGAGACGTCATCCTCATAGCTGCCCGTTCGTAGGCTGGAGCGGAGCGGGTCAACGGTCGGCGGAGCCGATCACGTAGTGACGCGAGCTTGCGAGCGCCGTTGATGCGCGCAGTGGAGGCCGGAGACTGGCCTATGAGGGTGGCGTCGGTAAGTGAGTAGACGTCCCCCGGCAGCACGCGTAGATCGTCGCCTCGCAGCGCCCGGCGAGCCCGGAACGGCCCCCAGGCCGCACGCCCGGCATCGCCGGGCGCTGCGGCGTGCGGCGAGCGCAGCGAGCCGCCTTGACGGAGTACAGAAAGTTCTCACCGCCCGGCGAGGGGTGACTCCACCCAAGGAGCCGGGCTCTACGGACTTGATTCGCCGCGAGTCGGTGCTGCCAGTACAGTTGTGGTTGGCTTCTTCGGGGATGATCACCGACGAAGCGACAGAGACGGCCAGTCTGGGATCGACCGAGACAGGTAGCGACTATTCGAGGTGTCATGGCGGAGTTCAGCACCAGTCTCATCGTTCGCGGCGAATCAGTCCAGTCGCTCTACACGCAGTTCAGGAGTGGGCGCCTCGCAGTCAACCGGCGATATCAGCGCAAGCTAGTGTGGACAGAGGACGAGAAGAAGGCCTTTATCGACTCCTTGGTCCAAGACATGCCTGTTCCGCTTATCCTCGTTGCCGAGGTCGTTGAGGACGGTCAAGAGCGCCTAGAAGTAATCGATGGACTCCAGCGGCTAAACGCGGTGTTTAGCTTTATGGAGAATGAATACGGCATCATTAACGGCTATTTCGACCTGAACTCATTGGCAGAGACGAAGCAACTTCTAGACGAGGGCGCCCTCATTCAGAATTCACCGGTCTTGGACCGGTCGCTATGCGTCGATATTGCTGGCTACACTCTTCCAGTCTCAGCCTACCGAACAAGCTCGAACGAAAAAGTCGATGAGGTATTTAGACGAATCAATTCGAATGGTCGCCACCTGAGTCGACAGGAGATTCGTCAGGCAGGATGCCTCTCGATATATGCGGACACCGTGAGAAAGATCTCGGCCGCAATCCGCGGCGACTATTCCGTGTCAGATATGCTCGACCTGAAGGCAATGCCCGCAATCAGCATCTCATCAAGCCCTGAACGACCAGGCGTTTTCGTTGACGAGATCTTCTGGGTTCGGCACCGCATTCTGGATAGAGAGCAAGTCCGTACCTCTCGGGACGAGGAGATCGTCGCCGATCTGCTTGTTACGATGCTCTCGGAACCAACCCCTCCATACGATTCGCGAGTCCTCGACGAATTCTATGGATTAACGCCTAGTACAGAATCTCGTGCGGACAAGATCGAGACCGCAATTCTCAGGTACTCTCCCGAGGAAGTCCAGAGTCGCTTCGACGACACGATTGCCGCATTCAATACTGTCTTCGATCGTGGTCACGTTTTCTCTACGCACTTTTTCTCGGCTCCTCGGCAACGAGTCCCCCGATATTTCGAAGTAGTTTTCCTGGCGCTTGACACAATCCTCCACAAGGAGGGATTGAGCGTTCTTGATTACGACGCGATTCGCGCAGATTTGAAGGATTTTGGATCGAAACACATAGACATACCCGGAGGCGGCGGCCGGTGGACAGCGAACTCCAAGAAACAGAACATCGACGTCGTCGCTGGCATCCTTCGCCGTAACGCTATTGCCGGCAGCGTCTCTACCGGTCCCTTCGAGACGAAAAACGCTCTCGTGGTCGAGCGATTACTCAAGGCATCATTGGTAGAAACGTCAACATTGGAACTCAAGCAGGGCTTCTCGATTCTTTCGGGAACTCCATCGTTGAGCGGCGATATTGTTAACGAAGTTGCCCGCACGTCCGGCGCGATCGCCAATGGCGGAAAAGGGTTCGAAGGATACATACTTGTTGGAATAGCAGATAAGTCCGCTGACGCGTCCCGCGTAACGAAACTCTCGGGAAGGGATTGTCCCGAGATCGAGGGCAGGTACGTTACGGGAATTGAGATTGACGTAGACCAGCTTGGGAGCATAGATGACGTGCTCCTTTGGTTCACTGAGAAGTACAAGTCCTGCCTCGTAGATAGTCGCTTAGAGGCACAGGTGCTCCGTGACATGCGAGTTGCGCGAATCGCAGAGCGAACGGTTCTCATCCTTAAGGTAGTGGACGTCGGTGAACCGGTGGCCGTGTCCAACTCGTTCTATACGCGGTCGGGCTCACAGACACTGGAGGTTGCCGCCGCGGACGTGGGCAGGCTTTTCGCCAGGTTCGCGTAACCAACCGAGATGTCTCACGCGGAGGCCAGTCCGCGCTGAACGTAACCTAGCGCACGATCATTCCGTCAGGGCAATGGGAATAGCAATCGACGGCTTAGTTGTCGTGCGCGCGGGTAGTGGTGTCAATTGCCCTTCGAATTGCGTTCCATGGCAGCGCTCGGCCGGGTGCGCTCCGGGGCGTATGGAGTGGCCACACATCGTCGCCGTAGATCAGATGTGCCCCAGCCCTGCGGAGCGCGTCGATATGGTCGAGCCAGGCTGGTTGTCCGGCATGGGCGGCGTTGATGCGCGGGAAGATCACTACAGGTGGCCGACGGTTGCCGAGTGCTTCGCACACGGATGTGAGCGCCTGATTGTCGGCGATGCCTAGTGCGAGCTTGGCGACGGTGCTCGCGGTAGCTGGCACGACGGCGTAGCAGTCGACTGGTGGATGTGGGCTGGTCTCGGTTGGTAGCCGAGGCTCGACGCGCACAGGAAGGCCGGTGACTGCTTCGATCTTGTCGTACTCCCCCGATGCTCGCAGCCAGGTCGCGGCCGTTGGCGTTACCGTGACGGCAACGGTCCAACCGTCGCTCTGCATGGGCTCGATGAGCTGCGTCCTGATGTCTTCGAGGCCGCCCGCTGCGCAGCCGACGAGGCCGAGTACTCGGGTCATACTGCCCGGCACCGTTCCGCAAGCTGCATGACGTCGGAGTTGCGTCCGCCCATGGTGACGGGCGAGCGGCGGTGAATGGCGCGCACGGTTTCGCGGACCATGACGCTGTGTCGGACGAATTGCGGTGCTCGTTGTTCCGCGTCGAGCAGGGTTTCTATGGCGGCTTCGTCCTGGGCGAGGTCACTGTATGCCCGTGCGACGTTGATGTGGTGGCATATCTGCCGCTCGACGGGTAGTGGCGCGGGATCGACGCGGGGGCCGTGTTCGGCTACGTACGTTGAGTCTCCGAGATCGAGCGCAGCGGAGATCTGGTGCAAGGCGACGTTGGTCGGGCCGAAGGCCGTCTGCCAGTGGTTGGCGTCTTCGCCGAGCTGTCCGGCGGCTGATTCGGCCCGGTGCAGAAGTCGCGTCGCGGTAGGCCGATCTTGTCGACGTGCCGCCGCGATGGCCATGCGGAGATCGAGCATGCCCAGCAAGCTCAACGCTTCGGCGTCGCCTTCTCGGAGTCGGCTTGCGAGCCAGGAACGCGCCGTCTCGCCAAGGCTCAATGCATCGTCGTAGCGTCCCACTGAGAGCAGAGCGTGTGTGCCGGCACGTGCCGCCGACGCCAGTACCAGCGGGTCGTCAGATTGATCGGCCGCGCCCATGGCTCGCTCGGCGGCGATCCATGCCAGATCGGCTTCGCCGACCTTGCTCAACGCTGTCGCCGCCAGGTGGTGCACCCGCGCCGACACGCGCCATCCGTCGCGGACACGCTCGTTCTCCAGCGCTTGCGCCGCCTTGATGAGCTGCGGCAGGACGGCGATAGCCTTGCCCAACTGTCCGTCCTGGTAATTGCTCCATGCCGTACTCGTCAGCTGCTCGACCTGACTCACCTCAGGCAAGTGCGACTCGTCACGCGAGAACAGCACGCGGGACAGCCGTTGCGGATTCATCAGAGCATCGCGCACGGCTGGTACGTCGTCGTTGTTCTGTTCGTCCTCGACCAGCACGGGCTGGCCGATGAGATCACCCAGGGTTACACGAAGTGCGCGAGCAACCTCGGCGAGAACGTCGAGCCGCCATATCTGGCGTTCACCACGCTCAATCTTGCTCAGCCAGTCTTCTGAGCGGCCCACGAGATTCGCGAGGACAGCTTGCGTCAGGCCGCGCCGTACGCGGTAGAACGCGATGCGTTCCCCGATGCTCAGATGCTCGTCTGCTCCACGCATGCGTCAACGATACGCAACGAGATCGATTACAGACCCGGACAGTTTGTCCGGGTGAACCTGTCGCGCCGGTAGTTCTCTGGTCATGTCACCGTCCCCGATCACACAAGGGAGCTGTCGCAATTGTCAATCAGCACTCAACCGCGGTCGGCTTTGCCGAGTCTCGCATCCAGGGAGTCCACTCGCTCGGTGAGTCCTCGCACTGCCTGTTCTAGCCACGCGATCCGCGCCGCTGTATCGGTGGAGTCTTCCGGGCCGGCGTCGGCAATGAAGTTGCCGCGACCCTGCCAGCTCACCACCCGGCCTTCGGAGCGCAGCAGCTGCATCGCACGCTGGACGGTCATACTCGCGACGCCGTACCGCGTCGAAAGCTCACGCCCGGAAGGCAGCTTCTCCCCCGCTTTCAGCGCTCCCGCGTCTATCTGGGCACGGATGTCGTCAGCGATCTGAACGTACGGCGGTCGCGGGTCATCAGTGGTGATCTCGACCATTCATCCATACTAGCGCGCCCTAGCACACATCAGAACAATATTGACTGTACTAAGCCTTACTAGTACAGTCTAGATATCCACGGTAACCTAGCTCAGTTCTAGGCAACCCGGCCACTACCTACGGAGGCGAACATGGCCATCAACGGAGCGATCCCGGTGGAGTTCGATGCGGTATTTCCGCACGGTGCGTATGTGATCGGTGAGGTCACGCCGGAAGCGGATTTCGAGCAGTCCACACGAGAGAACCGGGTCCAGAAGAAGGACAAGACCACTGGGTTGCCGGTGTGGCAGGTCCCGGTGATGGACGCGGACCCGGACGCGCGAAAGGGGCAGCGGGAACTGACGGTGAAGATCGCGGCAGAGGTGCAGCCCGTGCCTCCGGAACAACTCGCGGGCACGCCGTTTCGGCCGGTGGAGTTCACCGGGTTGAGCGTGACGCCGTATGTGGACACCAACGGGGCGCGACCGAAGCAGGCTTATTCGCTGCGCGCGACGGAGATGCGCAAGCCGTCCGGCGGCAAGGCAGGCAACAACGGCAGCGGGTCGCAGACGAAGGATGCGGCCTGACAGATAGACCGGCGCGGGGATCGGACCGGCTACCAACCTTTGATCCCCGCGCCTTCCAAACCCACTGTTAGGAGGGCTCAGCATGTCCAACTCTAGTAGTGATCACTCGCCGTTGGAGACCGAGCCGCTGTTCGAGGGCGGCGTCCGTGCACGCGGTGTCGTGGCCGCACTGCGGTTTCGCTGCGGCATGTGCAACCACCTGGTCGTCGACGAGCCCGGCGCGGTGTGCGAGGACTGCCGTTCCCCTGTGACGTCCCGCCGCCCGGTGCGCCGCAAGCCGATCTCGGCGCGCTCCAAGAGCGGGGGTGCAGCCTGATGCGGGTCAAATGGGCTGCTGATCAGGTGGCCGGAGACGAGTACGACGTTCCCCGCCGTCCCGGCGATGACGACTCGCTCGTCGTGTCCTTGGGGAAGGGCCTGGGCCTGCTGTTGCTGCTCGTCCCCTGGTACGGGCTGCGTCACCCCGGCACCACGGTCGTACTGGTCGCCACGGTATGGCTGTGGGCCTCGCACGGGCTCGCCGCGCTGCTGGCGGCGTATGCGGCGCTGACGATCGCGCTGGCCGCGTGGTCGTTCTGGCACCGGTCCTCGTTCACCCGGTTCGTTGCTAATCCGTTCCGCTCGAGGGTGCGCGGCGCGTGGGTGTATCGGCGCCGTTGGCGTTCGGCGATGCACCTGTGTGAGCTGTCCAAGGGCTGGGGTGCCGAGCGATACGCCCCGCACGTGATCCGGGTCCGCTGCGATGCGTTTGCCGACCGGGTGCGGGTCAAACTCCTACCGGGGCAGTGCCCGTCCGACCTGGACGGTAAGACCGAGGCCCTGGCCTCCACCTTCGGCGCGCTCGGCTGCCGGGTCCAGGTCGACAAGCCGGGGGTGGTGTGGCTGGTCTTCACCCGCCGCGACCCCTTGGTCGACGTGGTACCGGCGCTGGAACCGGCCGCGAGCGTAGACCTCACCGGCGTCGCTGTCGGTACTCGTGACGATGGCCAGCCCTGGAGCGTGGGTCTGCAGAGCACGCATGTCCTGGTGGCCGGGGAGACCGGGGCCGGGAAGGGTTCAGTGGTCTGGTCGGTGCTGCGCGGGGTGGCTCCGGCGATCCGCGACGGGTACGTCCAAGCTTGGGTCGCTGATCCCAAGGGCGGCATGGAACTGGCCCCGGGCCGGGCGCTGTTCAGCCGGTTCACCCACGAACCCGAGCCAATGGTGGCCCTGGTCGAGCAGGCCGCAGAGCTGGTCACCGAGCGGGCGAATCGGCTGCGCGGCATCGCCCGGCAACACACCCCCACTCCAGTAGAGCCGTTTGTGCTGCTGGTCGTGGACGAGCTGGCCTACCTGACCGCGTACCTGCCGGAGCGTGACCTGTCCAAACGCCTCGCCTCGGCGCTGTCGGTGGTGCTCTCGCAGGGCCGCGCCGTGGGGGTTTCGGTGCTGGCGGCGGTGCAGGACCCGCGCAAGGACATCGTGGCCATGCGGGATCTCTTTCCGGTCCGGATCGCGCTGCGGCTGACTGAGGCATCCCAGGTCGGCATGGTCCTCGGCGACGGTGCCCGTGACCGGGGCGCGCGCTGTGACCAGATCCCGGCGTCGATGCCGGGCACCGGTTACGTGCTCATCGACGGGCAGCGCGAACCGGTACGGGTGCGTGCGGCCTACGTCTCCGACGACGACATCGCCGCCACTTGCCGCACCTACCCTGCCCCCGCCACCGGTCTGGGCGCCTCGATGGTCGAAGGTGAGGTCTTGCCGTGACACTGACGATCACCGCCGACACGATCACCAGCGACGAGACCCGCCACACCGCGCGGCGGCTGCCGATCGGGCGCGGCGTGTGGGAAATCTCCTGGCTGCCGGGCCAGCTGCTCGACCGCAACCACGCCATCACCGCGATGACGCTTGCCGAGATCGTCACCAGCATCGTTGATGCCGGTGGGCTCGACTGCACCGATCGGCGCTGGGAGAGCATCGACGCGTTCGCCGCTGAACTCGGGCTCGACGGCCCCGACGCTCTGGTCCGCATCACCGACCCGGACCAGCTGTGAACACCACGCCCGCGCCGAGCCGTGCCGAACTGCTCACCATGCTCGGCAGCCTCGCCGTCACCGATGCGGAGAACCGCGCCCGGGGCTGCTCCAACCCGATCCGGCTTCGCGGCACGAGCATCCACGTGGACGCGGCCACCGGGCAGGTCGTGCACACCTACTCCTCGGCCGACGAACGCGACGGCTACACCTACGCCCGCTGCGGGGACCGCCGCGCTGCCGTGTGCCCTTCCTGCTCGCACGAGTACAAGGGAGACGCGTGGCATCTGCTCATGTGCGGTCTCTCCGGCGGCAAGGGCGTGCCGGGCACCGTGACCGAGCATCCTGCCACGTTCGTCACCCTCACCGCGCCGTCGTTCGGTCCCGTACACCGCTACACCCCGCCCCGCCCCGGCGGGCGCACCCCCGCCTGCCGTGCCCGTCGCGACCGGCCTGTCTGCCCGCACGGGCGCCCTCTGTCATGCCCGCGTCGTCACGACGCCGACGACCCCCAGGTCGGACAACCCCTATGCGGGCAGTGCTACGACTACCCCGCCCATGTGCTCTGGCAGTGGCACGCTCCCGAACTCTGGCGGCGGTTCACTATCGCGCTACGCCGCAACCTCGCTCGCCGCGTCGGGATCACCGTCAAGACGCTGACCCAGCTCGCCCGCGTCTCCTACACCAAGGTGGTCGAGTTCCAGGCACGCGGCGCCATTCACATCCACGCCGTGATCCGCCTGGACGGACCCACCGGCCCAGACAGTCCACCCGCCGCGTTGCTGGACGCCAGCGACCTCGAACACGCCGTGCATGCCGCCGCCGGCCACGTCACCCTCGACGTGCCCAGCCTCGACGGGCACGCGTTGCGGCTGCGCTGGGGCGAACAAGTCGACACCCGCACCATCACCACCGGCGCCGGACGCGACACCCGCACCGGACCGGCGCACCCCGAGCAAGTCGCCGCATACCTGGCCAAGTACCTCACGAAATCCACTGAGGACTTCGGCCTGCCCGTCCGCGTGCGCTCCGCCGCATCAGCCGCCGCTGCCGGAGCCACCCCGCACGTGGTGCGCATCATCGACACCGCCGCCCGTCTCGCAGCCACACACGAGGACTACCGGCCTATCCTGCGCCGACTGGCCACTCTCGGCTACCGGGGCCATCCCATCACCAAAAGCCGCGCCTACTCCGTCACCTTCGGCTCGCTGCGCTCCGCCCGGCGTGAATGGCGACACGAGCGCCCCGCCCTCGACCCGGACGCACCCGTGCGCGAGGTCCTCGACGCCGACATCAACGATCTCACCCACGCCCACACCGTCATCGTGCTCAGCGAATGGACCTACGCCGGACGCGGCTACCTCGACAACCCCAGCGCCGCCCTCGCCATCCACTCAGCCGTCCAGGCCCGCACACGATGACGCGTCCATGTACAGGTTCGGATCTGATCGTTGGAGGAGAGCAGCATGTCGAATCGTGAAAACCGAACGTGGACGCCGGAAGACGTGGCCGAATACCTCGGCGTGCCCATCTCGACCCTGTATCGGTGGCGGTACATCGGCTACGGTCCGAGGGCAGCTCGCGTCGGGCGTCACCTGCGCTATCTGCCAGAGGACGTCCGTGCATGGCTGCACGAACAGCAGGAACCGGTCGTATGAGCATCGAGAAACGGGGTACCTCGTGGCGCGCACGATACCGAGGGCCGGACGGTCGCGAGCGGAACAAGTCGTTCGGGCGCAAGATCGATGCTCAGCGCTGGCAGCACGAGCAGCAATCCCGCATTAACCGTGGCGAGTGGGTCGATCCATCCGTGTCCCGGACGCCGTTCGGTGTTGTCGCTGATGAGTGGCTGGCGACGATCCATCATCTTAAGCCGACCACCCGCTACAGCTACGAGTTCGTGTTGCGGCGGCGGGTGCTCCCGACTTGGGCGAGGGTACCGCTGTCGAAGATCACTCATGACGGGCTCGTTCAGTGGGTCACGGCACTCGTGGAATCCGGCCTCTCGGCGTCGCAGGTTCACCAGGCCGCGTACGTGTTGTCGTCGGTCTGCAAGTACGCGATCCGTACTGCACGCCTGACTCGCAACCCCATGGCCGACGTGCGACTGCCTCGGCTGCGTTCCGAGCGCGAACGCCGGTTTCTCACGCACGACGAGGTGGCCAAGCTTGCGGCGGCTGCCGGGACGTATGCGTCGTTGATCCGGTTGCTCGCCTATACGGGCCTACGCTGGGGCGAGGCCGCTGCGCTGCGGGTCGGCGACATCGACCTCGTTCGGCGTCGGCTTGATGTGGTGCGCGCGTTCACTGATGTGCGCGGCCGGATGATCGAGGGATCACCGAAGTCGCATCAGTCCCGGACGGTGCCGCTGCACCGTTGGCTGTGTTCGGAGCTCGCTCCGTACGTGGAGGGACGGGATCGTGATGCCCTGGTCTTCACTGCACCAGGCGGCGGGCCACTACGTAAGAGCAACTTCCGGCATCGTGTGTGGTATCCGGCGGTCCGTGCTGCGGGCCTGGACGGTTTGACACCGCACGAGCTGCGCCACACGGCCGCATCGCTGTACATCGCAGCTGGGACGCCACCGAAGGTCGTCCAGCGGATTCTGGGGCATGCGTCGATCACAATCACGCTCGACCTGTACGGCCATCTGTACCCCGACGAGATGGACCAATGGGCGGATCGACTCGGTGAGATCGCGGCCACCGTGTGGCCAGAACGTGGCCAAATCCGCGATACAGGCGACGACGAACCGCCGTCCGAAGCAGGCGCGAAACCATGACCAGCGTGTTCGGACAGTGGGCGCAGTTGGTTTCGAACCAACGACCTCCGGTTTGTAAGACCGGCGCTCTACCCCTGAGCTATGCGCCCGCACGCAGCTGAGCCAACCATACAGCCGGTCTAGGTTACCCAGAGCACATCAGGAATGCCCAATCGGCACGGAGGACATTCATGCGTTCGGGCGACCGTACGACGGAGCCCGCGACCGAGCGTCTAGCGGCGTCGACCGCGTCCGAACCGGCCGGCTCGGCCCGGGCGGTGGTGATCGCCAGCTGTCTCCGGTCCTGACGCGCCGTCTGAGTGCGGCGGGTCGTGAGTTCCCGGTACGGATGCCTCACCTGCGGCGGAACCACCGGTCCCAACGGTCCCACCGCTCGCGTGGCCTGTATCACCGTCATCGGAGGGCCGGCGGGCATGTTTGCCGAGCACCCGGTCGATGGCGCTGGCCACCTCATTGGTCAGATCCCGGCCATCGTCAGGACGGCGGTGGCGGCCGCCCAGGTTGACGGCGATGCCGCGGTCTGTGGTGCTCTCCACGGCGAGGAACTCCGCCGTCGCCGACGACTCGCAGGTGCGGCAGACGGTCTGCCCGAGCCGGCGCACCAGATTCGTTCCACCGCAGGTCGGGCAGTGGTCCACCTCAGCGGACCAATCGCTGCTCTGCTGGCACTCGGGACACACCAGCACCTGGCTGTCGGCCTGCACCGCCCGCACCCACAAGCGCGAGCCGCGGGCAGGGTCCGCTTCCCGGGCGCCACATCGATAGCACGGCATGTCTCTACCTTCCCGCCGCCGTCACCCGGCTACGAGCTCGCCCAGAGCCCGCCGGTAGTCCGAGATGTCACGCGCGTGCGGAATCGCGTTGACCACACTCCACCGCACCACGCCGTCGCGATCGATGAGGAACGTCCCCCGGATCGCACAGCCGCGTTCAGGATCGAAGACGCCGTAGGCCGACGCCACCTCGCCGTGCGGCCAGAAGTCCGACAGCAGGGGTATGTTCAGCCCTTGCTGCTCGGCGAAGACGCGCAGAGCGAACTTCGTGTCACACGAGATCGCCAGCAACTGCGTCTCCGCCGGCAACGACGGCGCCAGCTCGTCACGGATCGCGCACAGCTCGCCGGTGCACACGCCGGTGAAGGCGTACGGATAGAACACCACCATGACGTTCTGCCCACGCAGCGCGGACAGCCGCCAGGCCACCCCGTGGTGGTCGGAGAGCTCGAAGTCCGGAGCCGGCGTGCCGATCAAGTCCATCGAGGAAACACTAACTCCTTGGTGCGACAAGTTTCGTGCCCGACCAGTCCTCGGCCACCGACACCGTGGTCGTGGTGGACAGGCCGGCGGTCAGCGCCGCGTCCGCGATGTCACTCGGATCGACCTGGCCTTCACGCCCCACCTTGGGTGTGAGCAACCACACCACTCCGCCGGGAGCGAGTTCGGTGATCGCGTCGACCAACGCGTCGGTCAGATCGCCGTCATCGTCTCTCCACCACTGCAGGACAACGTCCGCAACCTCCCCACTGCCCTGGTCGATGAGCTCGTTACCCGTGGTGTCCTCGATGTCGATCCGCAGATCATCGTCGCAGTCCTCGTCCCACCCGAGCTCTTGAACCACTTGTCCCGGACGGAATCCAAGCTTCATGGCCGGCCCATCGTCTGCTGCCGAGTGGCCCGCGGTCTGGCCCACCGATTGTCCTCCTTGCTTCCCGTGATCCGCCCATTGCGAACCACCTACCGCCCGTAGTCCACCCAACCACGCGAGATTACGCAAGTGAACCCGCCGGATAAGTTCCGTCGCCGGCGGATGAGGCAGGTGACTGAGGGGACGGATACAGGGTGGCACGGCGGATGCCCGCTCGGATACCCCGGTCGCTGAGAAATCGGACCCCCATGATGACGAAAAAGCACAGAGCGAGGAGGATAGGAGGTGACACAGTGACCCTGGAACCTCCTGGGGACCGGACCAACACCAATGCCGGTGCCCACCGACCACGAAGGGATCGTCGTGGCTGCAGACCGCTCCCCGATCATCATCAACGGGCTCCCCAGCCAGCTTCCCGATGCTGACGCTGAGGAGACCCAGGAGTGGCTTGAATCGCTGGACGCCGCGATCGAGCACGGCGGAAAGCACCGGGCCCGATATCTCATGCTGCGGATGCTGGAACGGGCTCAGGAACGGCAAGTCGGAGTCCCGAGCCTGCGCAACACCGACTACATCAACAGCATCCCACCCGAGTCCGAGCCGGCCTTCCCGGGCGACGAGTACGTCGAGCGCCGGATCCGGGCCTACATCCGCTGGAATGCGGCCATGATGGTGCAGCGGGCGCAACGTCCCGGCGTCGGCGTCGGCGGGCACATCTCCACCTATGCGTCGTCGGCGAGCCTCTACGAAGTCGGCTTCAACCACTTCTTCCGCGGCAAGGACCACCCGGGTGGCGGCGACCAGATCTACTTCCAGGGACACGCCTCGCCCGGCATGTACGCGCGTGCGTATCTCGAGGGCCGCCTGAGCGATCATCAGCTGGATGGTTTCCGCCAGGAGCTCTCGCACAACGGGTTCGGCGGCGGGCTGCCGTCCTATCCGCACCCGCGCCTGATGCCGGACTTCTGGGAGTTCCCGACCGTCTCCATGGGTCTCGGGCCGATCAACGCGATCTACCAGGCCCGGTTCAACCGCTACCTGCAGAACCGCGGCATCCGGGACACGTCGCAGCAGCATGTCTGGGCGTTCCTCGGCGACGGTGAGATGGACGAGCCGGAGACCATCGGCGCGATCGGTGTCGCCGCCCGCGAGGAGCTGGACAACCTCACCTTCGTCGTCAACTGCAACCTGCAGCGCCTGGACGGCCCGGTACGCGGCAACGGCAAGATCATCCAGGAGATGGAGGCGCTGTTCCGCGGCGCCGGCTGGAACGTGATCAAGGTCATCTGGGGCCGCGAGTGGGATCCGCTGCTGGCCGCGGACACCGACGGCGCGCTGGTCAACCTGATGAACGCGACGCCGGACGGGGATTACCAGACGTACAAGGCCGAGTCCGGAGCCTACGTGCGCGAACACTTCTTCGGACGGGACCCGCGCACCGCCAAGATGGTGGAGCATCTCAGCGACGACGAGATCTGGGGCCTCAAGCGCGGCGGCCACGACTACCAGAAGCTGTATGCCGCGTACCGGGCCGCCACCGAGCACACCGGACAGCCCACCGTCATCCTGGCGAAGACGATCAAGGGCTGGACACTCGGCTCGCACTTCGAGGCGCGCAACGCCACACACCAGATGAAGAAGCTGACCGGGGATGACCTCAAGCAGTTCCGGGACCGGCTGTACATGGAGATCCCGGACTCGGCGTTGGAGGATGTCTACAATCCGCCGTACTTCCATCCGGGCAAGGACTCGGACGAGCACGCCTACATGATGGAGCGCCGCTCGAAGCTGGGCGGTTTCCTCCCAGAGCGGCGGACGGCGGCGAAGCCGCTGGTCCTGCCCGGGGACAAGGTCTACGAGGTCGCCAAGCGCGGCTCCGGAAAGCAGCCGGTCGCCACCACGATGGCGTTCGTCCGGCTGGTCAAGGACCTGCTCAAGGACTCCGAGGTCGGCCACCGGATCGTGCCGATCATCCCGGATGAAGCTCGCACGTTCGGCATGGATTCGCTTTTCCCGACGCTGAAGATCTACTCGCCGCACGGGCAGAACTACACGTCGGTGGACCGCGAGCTGTTCCTGTCGTACAAGGAGGCCACTGACGGCCAGATCCTGCACGAGGGGATCAACGAGGCCGGTTCGGTGGCGTCGTGGACGGCCGTCGCCACGTCGTATGCGACGCATGCCGAGCCGATGATCCCGATCTACATCTTCTACTCGATGTTCGGCTTCCAGCGCACCGGCGACGGCCTGTGGGCGGCCGGCGACCAGATGGCTCGCGGCTTCGTCCTCGGCGCCACGGCCGGGCGGACCACGCTGAACGGTGAAGGTCTGCAGCATGAGGACGGACACTCGGTGCTGCTGGCCTCGACTAACCCGGCGGTCGTGCACTACGACCCGGCGTGGGCGTTCGAGGTGGGACACATCGTCAAGGACGGTCTGCGCCGCATGTACGGCGAGAACGCGGAGAACATCTTCTACTACCTGACGGTGTACAACGAACCGTACGTGCAGCCGGCCGAGCCGGAGAACCTGGACGTGGATGGCCTGCTCAAGGGCATGTACCTGTACAAGCCGATGGAGGTGGCGCCGGGCGACAAGGTTCCGCACGCCCAGATCCTCGCCTCCGGCGTCGCCATGAACTGGGCGCTGGAAGCCCAGCAGCGGCTGGCCGACGAGTGGGAGGTCGCCGCGGACGTATGGTCGGTGACCTCGTGGAACGAACTGCGCCGCGAGGCGGTGGCGACCGACGAATGGAACCTCATGCATCCGGACTCGGAGCCGCAGGTGCCGTATGTCACCGGACGCCTCCAGGAGACCCAGGGGCCCGTGGTCGCGGTCAGCGATTACATGCGCGCCGTTCAGGACCAGATCGCGCCGTACGTACCCGGCGACTGGGCCTCCCTTGGCACGGACGGGTTCGGCCTGTCCGACACCCGGGCCGCCCTGCGCCGCCACTTCAAGGTGGACGCGCAGTCGATCGTCGTCAATGTGCTCACCTTGCTCGCCCGGCGCGGCGAGGTCTCCTGGGATCTCGTCCGCAAGGCGCACGAGCAGTACCGGCTCGACGACGTCAACGCCACCACCGCCGAAGAGGCCGGCGGCGAGTCCTGAGCGGGCGGTTTCGACCCAGCAGGTTCGGAACTCAGCGGACATCCCATCCACTGGGTTCCGAACCGAGCGGGTTTCGTCCAGCGGACTCGTGACCAAGCGGGTTTGCGATCCAGCAGGTTCCGAACCCACTCGGTCGTGGTCAACGCACGAAACGTATCCGCCCCGGGCCATGCATCACGTAAGTCGTCCTTCTGCCCGGCTGACCGTTGCCGAGCAGGGACCGACTCTCCCCTGCCTCGCCTGGGAGCAGCGCCAGCCACCTCGGTCCTTCGCGACGCCGCATCTTTGGCTGCCGCCGACCACGCTTCACCACGTAAGGAATCCTGGTTCTCGGCCTGGCATGGGGCCAGCCGTGTGAATCCTGGCCGCCAGGAGTAGGTCGTGCGGATTGTTGTGTGAAACTCGCCGGTTGATGGTGTCGTGGGAGTCATCGTGTGAACGCCAACCGCTTCGTACCCTGTCGTGACACCAGTCGGGTGACTGAGAGCCGCATGCCGCGTGTCGTGCCGGTGGTCGTGTGAGCCCCGGCCGCAAAATCGCCCCATCGAGCGCCCGTGGGAGCTGTCGTGGGAGGAATCGCCGCCATACGCGGCCAGAATCAACACGACTCAGCGCACGACCCCAGCACTACGGCCAGAATCAACACGACTGAGTGCACAACCTCGATGCTGGCCGCCGGAATCTACACAGCTCGCCACAAGGGCGCCCGCCTGCGGCCAGAATCAACACGACCGAGCACACCGCTTGGTTGAATCCGGTCAGAGTCAGCACGATCGATCCCTCGACCCACGCCCTTCCTCGCCCTCCCTCCCCTTGCAATGCACACATATGCGCATCGGCACGTCTCCACGCCGACCGTTGCGTATGTGTGTGCATTGCAAAGGCTCACGCGGGGCGCAGGTCGGCGTGCATCTCCCAGGAGATGATCTCCGCAAACCCGGCAGCCGGTCCCGGCTCGGCAGCGTCCGAATCCGATGGCGCTGCGGTGACCCGACGGCCGCCTTCATCGATGATGCGCACGGCGTCGCCCTCGCCAAGGCGCCCCACCCCCTCGACATCCGCGGTCCCCCGCGCAACGTAAAGGTGGAGGAACGGCGCCGTGGGCAGAGTCACCGAGTGCGCCCGAGCATCACCGCCGCCCCGTTCCACCGGCGCCGGTTGACGGCTCAGCCGGGCGACGTGCATGGCGGCGGCGCGTTGACCGAGGGTGATGGCCGTGGAGCCCGAATATCGGGGCATGCCGCTGGCCACGGTGACCAGGCCACCGGAATCCAGGTCTTCGGAGACGTCCTGACAGCCGTACGACGGGTCCGCACCAGCGCTGTCCGGAGGCACCCACATCTGGACGAATCGCAACGGCGACGGCCGGTGATCGTTGAACTCCGAGTGCCGCACCCCGCGGCCCGCGCTCAACCGCTGTGCCAGACCCGGATGGATCACACCGCCCGCTCCGGTCGTGTCGCGATGGACGAGCGCCCCGTCCAGCACCCAGGTCACGATCTCCACATCCCGGTGGGGGTGTGTCGGGTATCCGTGCCCCGGCTCCACGACGTCGTCGTTGTTCATGATCAGCAGACCGAAACCGACGTTCTCCGGGTCGTAATGGCGCCCGAACGAGAACGAGTGCCGAGACGTCACACCCGGCTCTGAACTGGTGAAGCGGTCAGAAGCGCGTCTGATCACGATGTTTGTCACACCCCCAGTCTCACCCACCGGGCTGCGCGACCGCGTACCCTGCCGGATATGTCTCCGGTACGCGACTCCGATCGCCATGAGCGGACCGTGCATCTCCTGGAGCATGCGACGGGCACCCTGGCGACGGCCGCCATCAGCACGATGGAGGAACGGCTCGCCTGGTACCGGAGCATGCCCCCGGAGCAGCGCTCGTGGGTGGGGCTGGTGATCCAGGCGGGCATCGCCGCATTCGTCGACTGGTACCGGAACCCGGGCGACGCACGCCCGACGCCTACCGCCGACGTCTTCGGCACCGCCCCCCGCGAGCTCATCCGCTCGATCAGCCTGCAACAGGCGGTCGAGGTCGTCCGGGTCGCGATCGAGGTCGTCGAGGACAACGTCGCCGATGTGGTCGGCGAGGAGGACGCTCCCGCCGTGCTCGAGGGTGTGCTGCGGTACTCCCGCGAGGTGGCGTTCTCCGCGGCGCACGTCTACGCCCGGTACGCGGAAGCACGCGGCTCCTGGGACGCCCGGCTGGAGGCGACCGTCGTCGACTCGCTGCTCCGCGGCGAGGTGGACGAGGATGTGCGCTCGCGGGCATCGGCACTTGGCTGGACCGACCAGAACGGGGTCGCCGTGCTGATCGGCCGGCCGCCATCGGCGAGCGACGGCACGGTCGACGCGATACGGCGCAGCGCGCGCAAGGCCGGCTACGACGTCCTCACCGGAGTTCAGGGCGACCGGCTGGTCGCCGTCCTCGGACACGTCGAGGACCCGGTCAAGGCGGCCGACTGCCTGGTGACTCATTTCGGCGACGGCCCGGTCATCGTCGGCCCGCTGGTGCCTGACCTCGTGTCCGCCAATATCTCCGCCCGGGCCGCCGTCTCGGCGTTTCTGGCCGCGGGCGGCTGGCCGGATGCGCCCCGACCGGTGTCGTCCTCGGCGTTGCTGCCCGAGCGTGCACTCTCCGGAGACGAGGAGGCGGTGCGGGAACTCATCAACGAGGTCTTCCTCCCCGTCTCGGAGGCCGGCCCCGTGGTTCTGGAGACCCTCGCCGCCTACCTGGAGACCGGCGCGTCGGTCGAGGCCGCGGCTCGGCTGCTGTTCGTGCATCCGAACACCGTGCGGTACCGGCTGCGGCGGGTCGCCGACGTCGCCGGCCTGATGCCCACTGATCCTCGCGACTCGTACACGCTGCGCATCGCCCTCAGCCTGGGACGTCTCAATCCGCCGTCGTACGACTGATCGCCCGGCTAAATCGCTTTGCAGGCAGTACAGACACGTCGATAGGCTGTATCCGGGATGTCGATCATCGTCTGATATTTCAGACTTCCTGGCCGAGAGTGGGAGGTGACGTGATGGCGCAGGGGCGGACCGTGCCGGCAGTGGATCGCGCGGTGAAGATCCTCAACGTGTTCCTCGACGGTCAGGGGCCGCGCACGGTGCCGGAGATCACGGCGCATGTAGACCTTCCCCGCAGCACGACGTACGAGCTGGTGCAGACGCTCGTCGCCAACAATTACCTGCGCGCCGTCGACGGTTACGGCAACCGCTTCGACCTCGGTATCCGGCTGCTCGAGCTCGGCAGCACCTTCTCGGCCGGGATCGACCTTGCCGAGCAGGGACGCGTCGTCGCCGACACCATCATGGCCCGGTGCAACGAAACCGTCCACATCGCCACCCGGGACGGACGTGACGTCATCTACCTGGTCAAGGCCGACAGCCCGCACGCCGTGCGGATGGTGTCCGGGGTCGGGCGCCGCCTGCCGGCGCACTGCACCGCCGTCGGCAAGGCCATGCTCGCCGACCTCTCCGACGACGAGCTCGCCGAGCTGTATCGGGACGTGACCGATTGGCCGGCGATGACGCCGAAGACCATCACCACGTTCGACGAACTCCTCGACCAGCTGCACACGGTGCGCGGCCGCGGGCTGGCGTACGACGACTGCGAGTCGAACCCGGACGTCAAGTGCGTCGCCGCTGCCGTCCGCGACCTCAGCGGTGCGGTGGTGGCCGGGATCAGCATCTCGGTCCCCGTGCATCGCGCTGACCACCGGCTCGACGACGAGCTCACCCATCACGTCGCCGAGGGCGCACGCGACCTGTCCGCACGCCTGGGATACACGCCCAGACCCGGCCAGGCCTGACCCCGCGCACGCCCCAGCCGGCCAACAGGTGGCCGTCACGGCGCCGTGCGGTGCGGCTTTGTAGGAACCACCCAAACATACTTGGAAGACCTTGTTAACCGCCCCGACCCCTCCTACGGACCGGTAGGCAGGAAGGTGGAAGGGTGTTGGTCATCGTCGCGCCCGGTCAGGGTTCCCAGTCCCCAGGCTTCCTCGAGCCGTGGCTCGAGCTGCCGACGTTCGCGAACCGGCTGGAGTGGCTCTCGGCCGTCGCCGGCTTGAACCTGGCGCACTACGGAACCGAGGCGGACGCCGAGACCATTCGCGACACCGCCGTCGCCCAACCGCTGTTGGTAGCCTCCGGTCTGCTCGCCGCTCTGGAACTGTTCCCGCACCCGGCGGATGCCTACGCCTCGGTCGCCGCCGTGGCCGGGCACAGCGTCGGCGAGATCACCGCGGCCGCCGGCGCACGCGTCATCACCGCCGAGCAGGCGATGGTGTTCGTCCGGGAACGTGGCCGTGGCATGGCCGAAGCATCCGCGACGGTGCCGACGGGGATGACCGCCGTACTCGGCGGAGACCCGGACGACGTGCTCGCGGTGCTGGAGAAGCACGGGCTGACCCCGGCGAACATCAACGGCGCCGGCCAGGTGGTGGCCGCGGGCACCTATGAGCAGTTGGACGCGCTCAACGACAACCCACCGGAAGGCGCGCGCCTCCGCCCGCTCTCCGTGGCCGGCGCGTTCCATACCCAGCACATGGCCTCGGCCGTGGAGCGTCTACGCAGGTACGCCGGGGCGATCAGCACTCATGACCCGCGCACCCGGCTGTTGTCCAACAAGGACGGCCACGTGGTGCACGACGGCCGCGAGGTGCTCAGCCGGATCGTCGATCAGGTCGCCAGCCCGGTGCGCTGGGACCTGTGCCAGTCCACCATGGCCGACCTCGGCGTCACCGGCGTTCTCGAGGTACCGCCCGCCGGCACGCTCGCCGGCCTCGCCCGTCGCGCCATTCCAGGCGTGCAGACGTTCGCCCTGAAGACCCCGGACCAGCTGGACGACGCGCGCCGGTTCGTCCAGGAGCACGGGGAACCGAGCCCGATCACGGACAGCCCCAGCTGGCGGCTGGTCGTGGCGCCGATCAAGGGTTCGTTCAGCGCCGAGCGGATCGACACCGGCGCGCGGCTCGCCAAGGGCGACGTCGTCGGCCGGGTGTCATCGCTGCGCGATTCGCTTGAGGTACGTGCCACACACGGAGGAACCGTGCTGGAATGGCTGGTAGAGGACGGTGACCCGGTGGCACCGGGCCAACCGTTGATCCGGTTGCACCCCGAGGCGGTGGAATGATGAGTGGCTCGATCACCGTACCGGCTTCGTCCAGACCCACCAGGGTTCTCGGCATCGGTGCGTATCGTCCGTCCCGGGTGATCAGCAACGAGGAGATCATCAAGAACATCGACTCGTCGGACGAGTGGATCCGGACCCGGTCCGGGATCGAAAGCCGGCGGTGGGCCACCGACGACGAGACGGTCATCTCGATGAGCGTCTCGGCAGCCCAGAAGGCGCTCGCCGACGCGGGAGTCCAGCCCGAACAGGTGGGCTGCGTCATCGTCGCCACGGTCACGCACCTGTATCAGACGCCGGCCGCGGCCGTGCAGATCGCACACAAGCTCGGAGCCGGCACCGCGGCCGCATTCGACATCTCCGCGGCCTGTGCCGGCTTCTGTTACGGACTGTCGCTCGCCTCGGACATGGTGCGCGCGGGGACGGCCGAACACGTACTGGTCATCGGCGTGGAACGGCTGTCCGACCTGACCGACATCCATGACCGGTCGACTGCCTTCATCTTCGCCGACGGCGCCGGGGCCGCCGTCGTCGGGGCCGGCGACAACGACGACGAGCAGGGCATCGGCCCGGTCGTCTGGGGCTCCGACGGCGAGCACCTGGACCTGATCAGGCAGCGCGAGGAGTGGCGCGAGGCGCTTTTCGGGGAGGGCGGACCCCGGATGCCGCACCTGGTCATGGATGGCAACCCGGTCTTCCGGTGGGCGTCGTACGAGATGGCGAAGGTGGCCCAGCAGGCGGTCGACGCCGCGGGGATCACCATCGATGAACTCGACCTGTTCGTTCCGCATCAGGCGAACATGCGCATCACCGATGCGATGGCCCGCTCGCTCAAGCTTCCCGAGAAGGTCGCGATCGCGCGCGACATCGCCCAGCAGGGCAACACATCCGCCGCGTCCATCCCGCTCGCACTGGAGCGGATGCTGGAAACCGGAGAGGCCACCAGCGGTGACCTTGCTCTCATCATCGGTTTCGGCGCGGGCCTGGTCTATGCCGGCCAGGTGATACGCATACCCTAAAGGTCGCCTCACGGCCTCTCGACGGTCGCCACGACGAGGTGCGGAATCGCTCGGGAAGCCCGAACAGCATCAACCCATTGAAGGAGAGACAGACCCGATGGCCAGTACAGAAGAGATCCGCAGCGGACTCGCCGAGATCGTCAACGAGATCACCGGCGTTCCCGCGGACGACGTCCAGCTCGAGAAGTCGTTCACCGACGACCTCGACATCGACTCGCTGTCCATGATCGAGGTGGTCGTCGCGGCCGAGGAGAAGTTCGGGGTCAAGATCCCCGAGGACGAGGTCAAGAACCTCGCCACCGTCGGTGACGCCGTCTCCTACATCGAGAAGGGTCAGGCCTGAACACCATGGCACGTTCCCAGGTTTCCGTCGTCGTCACCGGGCTCGGCGCGAGCACGCCTGTCGGAGGCGATGTCGCGTCGACCTGGGATTCGCTCCTCGCCGGCCGTTCCGGTGCGCGGTCGCTGACCGAGGACTGGGTCACGGAGCTCGACATGCCGGTGCGCTTCGGCGCACCGGCAGCCGTCGATCCGGCGGAGGTACTCCCCCGGGTCAAGGCGCGCCGCCTCGACCGGTCCGCGCAGTTCGCCGTCGTCGCGGCACAGCAGGCCTGGGCCGACGCAGGGTTCGAGGGCAAGGCGTCGGACGCCGGCCTCGACCCGGACCGCGTCGCCGTGGTCTGCGCGTCCGGCATCGGCGGCCTGCACACCCTGCTCGGCAACTACGACCTGCTCGTGCAGCAGGGGCACCGCAAGGTGTCGCCGCTGGCGATCCCGATGCTGATGCCGAACAGCCCGGCCGCCAACGTCAGCCTCGAGCTGCAGGCACGCGCCGGCGCGCACGCACCGGTGAGCGCGTGCTCGTCCAGCGCCGAGGCGCTCGCCTACGGGCTGGACATGATCCGGTCCGGCCGGGCCGACATCGTCGTGGCCGGCGGCAGCGAAGCGGTGATCCACCCGCTGCCGATCGCCGCGTTCGGCAACATGATGGCGCTGTCGAAGCGGAATGACGAGCCCGAACGCGCCAGCCGCCCGTTCGACCGGGACCGCGACGGCTTCGTCCTCGGTGAGGGCGGCGCGCTGTTCGTCCTGGAGTCCGCCGAGCACGCCGCGGCGCGCGGCGCCCGGGTCTACGCCGAGCTGGCGGGTGCCGGCATGAGCGCCGACGCGCACCACATCGCGCAGTCGGAGCCCGGTGGACAGGGCATCATCGCCGCGACCCGCAAGGCGCTCACCGACGCCGACCTGGGTGTCGAGGACGTCGGCCACGTGAACTGCCACGCCACGTCGACGCCGGTCGGTGACGCCGCCGAGTCGGTGGCGCTGCGCAAGGTCTTCGGCGACGCGGTGGCGAACATCCCGGTCACCGCACCGAAGTCCATGATCGGTCACCTGCTGGGCGGCGCCGGAGCCGTCGAAGCGATGACGACGGTGCTGTCGCTGCACCACGGCCTGGTTCCGCCGACCATCAACGTCGACAACCTCGACGAAGAGATCGAGCTCGACGTCGTCCGCGACGCACCGCGGAAACTCGACGACGACCGGCCCGCCGCACTGAACAACGCGTTCGGTTTCGGCGGCCACAACGTCGTTCTCGCCTTCAGGAGGCACTAGATGACCGCCGTCGCCAGCCGGCCGGTTCCCGCGCAGGCCACGGGCAGACCGGAGAAGCCATCCCGGGACGAGGATCCGCGCAACCCGAACCATCGGCTCGCGGCGCTGCTCGACGCGGGCTCACTCGAGCTGATCAGCCCGGACGACCGCAGCGGCATGCTGGCGGCCGTGGGCACCGTCCACGGCACCCCCGTGGTGGCGTTCTGTTCGGACGCGACCGTCATGGGCGGCGCGATGGGACACGACGGCTGCCGGGTAGTGGTGGACGCCTACGAGCGGGCGCTGGCCGACGGTGTGCCGATCATCGGACTGTGGCACTCGGGTGGTGCCCGGTTGCCCGAGGGCGTGCTGTCGTTGCATGCGGTGGGGCAGATCTTCGAGGTCATGACCCGCGCCTCCGGTGTGATCCCGCAGATCTCGGTCGTGCTCGGTCCGGCCGCCGGCGGTGCCGCCTACGGCCCGGCTCTGACCGACCTGGTCATTCTCGGGCCGGAGGGCCGGGTCTTCGTCACCGGCCCGGACGTGGTGAAGTCCGTCACCGGCGAGGACGTCGACATGCTGCGCCTCGGTGGACCGGAGCCGCACGGTCGCCGCTCGGGCGTCGTACACGTCGTCAGCAGCACCGAGCGAGAGGCGCTGGACCGCGCGCGACACCTCGCGTCGCTGCTGGGCAACCAGGGTGAGACCGCGGTTGACCAGATGCGCGACGTCGACCTCGGCGCGCACCTGCCGGAGTCCGCCAAGCGCGCCTACGACGTGCACCCCATCGTCGACGATCTACTCGACGACGAGACGGCGCTGGAGTTGCATCCGCGCTGGGCGCCGAACATCACCACGACGCTGGGCCGCCTGGGTGGGCGGACCGTCGGCGTCATCGCCAACAATCCGCTGCGTCTGGGCGGCTGCCTCGATTCCACGTCGGCGGAGAAGGCGGCCCGGTTCGTCCGCATGTGCGACTCCCTGGGGGTGCCTCTCGTCGTCATCGTGGACGTTCCGGGCTACCTGCCGGGCGTGGGGCAGGAGTGGGACGGCGTCGTTCGCCGCGGTGCGAAGTTGCTGCACGCGTTCGCCGAGGCGACCGTCCCGCGGGTGACGCTGGTGACGCGCAAGGCGTACGGCGGGGCGTACATCGCGATGAACTCGCGGGCGCTCGGCGCCACCCGGGTGTTCGCCTGGCCGACGGCCGAGGTGGCCGTGATGGGCGCCGTGGCCGCCGTGCGGATCCTGCACCGGCGCAAGCTCGCCGAGGTCGACCCGGAGGTGCGCCCCCAGGTCGAGGCCGGACTCGCCGAGGAGCACGAGCGCATCGCCGGTGGTCTGGACCGCGCGCGGGAGATCGGCGTCGTCGACGAGGTCGTCGAGCCTGCCGTGACCCGCTCCGCCCTGGCCCGCGCCATCGCCGACGCCCCGGCCCGCCGCGGCAAGCACGGCAACATCCCGCTGTAGGCACGGTCGGCACCTGGCGACGTCCCGCGCGGCCGGCGTCAACGCGAGCGAGCAATCATCCTGCGTCGTCGACGTCCGACCAGCTGCGGGCTGTGACCTCGAGGGCTCGGTCAGCCGAGCTTGCCCAGAATCCCGGTCATCTGCTCCGCGTTGAAAGCCCGAAGCGTGGAGGTCCGGATGTTGCCCTGGGAACCGAGGGCCAACAGGAAAGCGGTCCCGGTTTCGTCGTCCGGAAACTCGGCGATCGACACGATGTCGTACTCGCCGACGGTCCAGTAGACGTCCCTCAGGGTGCCACCCATGCGCTCGGCAAGATCGGTGGCTGCCTGTGCGCGCTCGACGGTCTCCTTGGTGTTCCGGACACCCTGATCCGTCCAGTTGATCAAGCTGATGTACGTGGGCATCATCCTCACCCCCCGCGAGGTTGTTCCACACCGACATCGTCGTTTCTGCCAACGACGATGCTTCAAAGCTACGCCCAGTTGGCCGCGTTGGGAACGCTGTGCGCTGTCGAAATCCGACGATGTGCCTCGTCGCCTGTTCTGGCTACCGGCCGCTGGGCCTGCGTGGACCATGCGACGTGGTGACCGCCTCGGTTCTTCGAGCTATTCGACCTCGCCGTACGGTGCTGTGTGATGAGCCGTGAGAGTTTCGCCGGTTTAGGTGGGTCGTGTACCGGGTCGTGCATGTTTCGACCGCCGGCAGCGGGCAGGACGCGCACGACCAGGTACACGACTCCTCACACACGGCTCTGAGCGGCTTTCATTCACACGGCAGCTCTCACGACCGGGCCTGGAACGGACGGAGTGCACACAGCCGCCCACACGACGCGGTTGTGGGCAGCGCCGTGTGAAAAGAACCCGGTCGCCACCCGACCGTGCGGTCCGCCGTGTGAGGTGGGCCGGTCGACGGTCCGGCGGTGCCCTGTCACAGGGCCTGCGAGCATGCCGGCGCGGACGCCCGCAACGCACGGGCGTCTGCGCTCAGCGCGATGTCGGGTCACACGGAAGCGAGGAAGCTTACGCCCCCGCCGAGCGGGGGACGTCCGTGCGTTTCGTCGTTGTGCGTACCGCGCGCCATGTAGCCGCTACATTGAATCCTGATGAGACTCGTCCTCAAGCTTCACGAGGACCTCTTGC